>CAVXGG010000013.1:0-70724 GCA_963761295.1 uncultured beta proteobacterium | reverse complement strand
GGACTTGATCACGATGCGTGCTTCGCTCTGGGGTTTGAGCGACGGATCGGGATGCACTTCGACCGTCTCATCCCCTTTCAGGCCCAGCGTGTTCCACGATTCGCCGGCCTTGAACTGCAGCGGCAGCACGCCCATGCCGATCAGGTTGCTGCGGTGAATGCGCTCGAAGCTGCGCGCGATCACGGCCTTGATGCCGAGCAGTTGCGTGCCCTTGGCGGCCCAGTCGCGGCTCGAACCGGTGCCGTACTCCTCGCCCGCGAACACCACGGTCGGCACCTTGCCTTCCATGTACTTCATCGCGGCGTCGAAGATCGGCATCTTCTGCGGCTCGCCTTCGTTGCCGTGATAGAGCGTGACGCCGCCTTCTTCGCGCGAGCCGTCCTGCTCCGGCGGGATCATCAGGTTTTTGATGCGCACGTTCGCAAACGTGCCGCGCATCATCACGTCGTGGTTGCCGCGGCGCGCGCCGTAGCTGTTGAAGTCCTCCTTCTTCACGCCGTGGTCCTGCAGCCAGCGGCCGGCGGGCGAGCTCGCCTTGATGTTTCCGGCCGGCGAGATGTGGTCGGTCGTGATCGAGTCGCCGAACAGCGCCATGATGCGTGCGCCGATCACGTTGTAGCCGTTTTGGCCGGAAGCGCTTTCACCGCCTGCGTCTGAAGCTCCTTTTTCCATAGCGAAATCTTCGAAGAACGGCGGCTCGGCGATGTAGGTGCTGTCCGGCCAGTCGTAGGTTTCGCCTTCCGAGCCTTGGATCTTGGTCCACAGTTCGCCCGGCTCGGCCTTGACCTTCGCGTAGTTCGCGCGGAAGGCTTCGCCGTTCATCGCGAACTTCATCAGGCTCTGCACTTCGGCCGACGTCGGCCAGATGTCGCCCAGAAACACGTCGCGGCCGCCGTGGCCCTTGCCGACCGGCTGCGTCATCAGGTCCGTCAGCACGGTGCCCGCGATCGCGTAGGCAACCACCAGCGGCGGGCTGGCCAGGAAGTTGGCCTTGATGTTCGGGTGAATCCGCGCTTCGAAATTGCGGTTGCCCGACAGCACCGCGGCGCAGATCAGGTCGCTGTTCGCGATCGCTTCGTTGATCGCGGGCGTCAGGTCGCCGGAATTGCCGATGCAGGTGGTGCAGCCGTAGCCGACCACGTTGAAGCCGAGCTCCTGCAGATACGGCAGCAGGCCGGTCTCCGTCAGGTATTCCGTCACGATCCGCGATCCCGGCGCAAGCGATGTCTTGATATGCGGCTGCACGCGAAGGCCGTGCTCGACCGCCTTCTTGGCCAGCAGACCCGCGGCCAGCAGCACGCTTGGATTCGACGTGTTGGTGCAACTCGTGATGGCGGCGATCAGCACGTCGCCGTTGCCGATCGTGACGTTGCCGGAGACGGTCTCATCGGTCTGCAGGCGCGGCTCGGCAGCCGGCAGGTCCGGCGTGTTGGACTCCATCTCCTCCAAGTCGCGCGGCGCGCCGGCCGGGGTGGGCGGTGAGTGCGGCTCGGCGCCAGTGCGCGGCTCGTCGGTCGCGCGCACCAGATGCCGCGTCTTCAGCGTCTCGGCCGGCTGGTTGAAGCCGTTTTCCGACGGCGGCTTGCTGTAGAGCTTGGCGAAGGTGTCGGCGAGGTTGCCGAGCTCGATGCGGTCCTGCGGGCGCTTCGGGCCGGCCAGGCTCGGGGTCACGTCGCTCAGATCGAGCTTTACGACCTGGCTGTAGTCGATGCTGCCGGTCTTCGGCACGCCGAACAGGCCCTGCGCGCGGTAGTAGAGCTCGAACGCCTCGATCTCGGCCAGATCGCGGCCGGTGCCTTCGAAGTAGTCGATCGTCTTGTCGTCGACGGGGAAAAAACCCATCGTCGCGCCGTATTCGGGCGCCATGTTGCCGATCGTCGCGCGGTCCGGCAGCGACAAGGTGCGCGTGCCTTCGCCGAAGAACTCGACGAACTTGCCGACGACCTTTTCGCGCCGCAGCGCTTCCGTCACGGTCAGCACCAGGTCGGTCGCGGTCACGCCTTCGCGCAGCTTGCCGGTGAGCTCGAAGCCGACCACGTCGGGCGTCAGCATGTAGACCGGCTGACCGAGCATCGCAGCCTCCGCTTCGATGCCGCCCACGCCCCAGCCGACCACGCCGATGCCGTTGATCATCGTCGTGTGGCTATCGGTGCCGACCAGCGTGTCGGGGTAGTAGACGGGCGCGCCGGAGCCGCTGGCTTTCTTGTGCACGCCGCGCGCGAGGAATTCGAGGTTCACCTGGTGCACGATGCCGAAGCCCGGTGGCACCACACGGAACGTCTCGAACGCCTGCATGCCCCATTTCATGAACTGGTAGCGCTCGTGGTTGCGCTGGAATTCGAGCTTCATGTTCAGGTCGAGCGCGTTCTTGGTGCCGTAATAGTCGACCATCACCGAATGGTCCACCACGAGGTCCACCGGCACCATCGGCTCGATCCGGCTCGGGTCCTTGCCAAGCTTTTTCGCGGTGCTGCGCATTGCGGCCAGATCGACCAGCAACGGCACACCGGTGAAGTCCTGCAGCACCACGCGCGCGACCGTGAACGGGATTTCCTCGGTGCGCGGCGCGTTCGGCTGCCAGTTGGCGAGTTGCGCGACGTGCGCGGTGGTGATCTTTTCTCCGTCGCAGTGGCGCAGCACGGACTCGAGCACGATGCGGATCGACACCGGCAGCCGGTTCACGTTCGGGTACTTTTTTGCCAGTTCCGGCAGCGAATACAGGCGGCCGGTCTTGCCCGGGCCGGGCTTGAATTCACGCACGACGGAGGCGAAGGGATGGGTGGAATTTGCTGACATCGCTGAACCTTGGGAGGGGGGAAGTACGAAAATCGCGGATGGTCAATTATCGAGGCAACGGCTTTGATCATAGGCCGCACGCTTAGGGAAAGCTCGGGCCCCGGACAGCCGCATAGGCCCGCGACACTCCCCATAGAATCGTTTCCCCGATCGGGTGGGGAAGGAATCGCACCACATCGGCAGGGATTCGAGCGCAGTTGGCGCAACGTCTGTCTGCCGCTTTTCTTAGGGTCGCCCTTCCGAAGTGCCGACAGGCGCCCCAGTCGATGCGGCCCGCATCGCACCCACCGTACCAACGAGGAGACATTTCTGATGATCAACAAAAATCTCACGCCCTTCCTGCCAGCGCGGCCGGGTGCGGCCGGGCGAGCCGTCGGCTGTGCTGGCCGCGGCCTGCGTGCTCGCATGGGGTGGGGCCGGCGCTGCGCTGGCGAAGGACGTCACGCTCAAGGCGTCGCACCAGTTCCCGGGCGGCAAGGGCGACGTGCGCGACGAGATGGTGCAGATGATCGCGAAGGAAGTCGCGGCCGCCAACGTCGGGCTCACGATCAAGGTGTTTCCGGGCTCGAGCCTCGTGAAGGCGCAGGAACAGTGGAAGGCGATGCTGTCCGGGCAGATCGACATGACGTCGTTTCCGCTCGACTACGCATCGGGCT
Source organism: uncultured beta proteobacterium (assembly GCA_963761295.1). GTDB lineage: Bacteria > Pseudomonadota > Gammaproteobacteria > Burkholderiales > Burkholderiaceae_C > JBBPYC01. Next base: position 67,272 of record CAVXGG010000013.1, on the reverse strand, counting down.
TTCATCCGCAGTTCGGTGCCACGCTGATGCCCGGCCTCGTCAAAGGCCATGCACACGCGCGGCGCATCAACGCGTCGCCTTTCATGGACGACATCCAGTCGGTGGTGGACAAGGGCGGCGCCAAAGTGCTGGCCGACGCGTGGCTGGCCGGCGCGTTCGGCGCGAAGGACAAGTGCATTCGCAAGCCCGCCGATGCCGACGGCTTGAAGGTGCGATCGGCCGGCGCGACGTTCTCGCAGATGTGGGCGGGTGCGGGCGCGTCCGTCGTCGCGATCCCGTCGAGCGACGTCTACAACGCGCTGCAGCAGGGCGTGATCCAGGCGACCGACACGTCGACCAGCAGCTTCGTCTCATTTCGACTCTACGAACAACTGACCTGCATCACGGCACCGGGCGAGAACGCGCTGTGGTTCATGTACGAGCCGGTGCTGATTTCGAACAAGGCCTGGGCCCGGCTCGACGAGCCGCAGAAGAAAGCGTTGATGGCCGCATCGAAGAAGGCCGAAGACTACTTCGCATCCGAGTCGAAGAAGCTTGACGATGAAATGGTCGAAACATTCAAGAAAAACAAGGCCGAGGTCATCACCATGACCGATGCAGAAGCCGACGCCTGGCGTGAGGTGGCCAAGAAAACGTCGTATGCGAAGTTCGCCGAGAACGTGCCCGGCGGCAAGGAGCTGATCGAGAAGGCGTTGAGTGTCAAGTAGTGCGGCGCACGTGGCATCGGCAGCGACCGGACCCGCGCGGTTGCCTGGCTGGGTCGCCGCCGTTTATGCGTTGTCGCGCCTGTTCGGCGTCGGCGCGGCGCTGCTGATCCTGCTGTCGATCTTCGTGGTCTGCCACATGGTGTTCGTGCGCGCGGTGCTCGGCGAGTCATCGATCTGGCAGACCGAGTTCGTGATCTTCGCAGTGGTTGCATCGACGTTCCTCGGTGCGCCCTACATCCTGCTGACGCGCGGTCATGTGAACGTCGACGTGGTGCCTTTGATGCTGAAGCAGCCCGGCCGGCGGGTGCTGTATCTGATCGGCAGCGCGATCGCGCTGGCGTTCTGCCTGTTCTTTCTTTGGGCTGCGGTGCCCTGGTGGTACGACGCGTTCGAAAACGCGCAGACCACGCCTTCGATGTGGCGCGCGCGGCTGTGGATCCCTTATCTGGCGGTGCCGGTGGGCCTGGCGTTGCTGAGCCTGCAGTTCATCGCCGAAATTTATCTGGTCGCAGCCCGGCGCGAGCTGCCGTTCGGGCTGTCGCCGGACGACCATCTGTGAGGCGATCCACATGAGTCCAATGGGAATAGGCCTGCTGGTGTTTTTCGCCATGATGGGCGTGCTTGCCACCGGGCTGCCGATCGCGTTCGGCCTCGGCGCGGTGGCGCTCGCGTTCATGGTGATCTTCGACGGCTGGAACAGCGTGCATTTCCTGCCCGAGACGATTTTCGCGGGCCTGAACGACTTCACGCTGGTGTCGCTGCCGATGTTCGTGATCATGGGCGCGGCGGTCGCATCTTCGCGTGCCGGCGGCGATCTCTACGAAGTGCTCGCGCGCTGGCTGCACAAGGTGCCGGGCTCGCTCGTGATCTCGAACATCGGCGCCTGCGCGTTGTTTTCGGCACTGACCGGCTCGTCGCCGGCCACTTGCGCGGCGATCGGCAAGATGGGCATCCCGGAGATGCGAAAGCGCGGCTACGACGCCGATCTGGCGACCGGCTCGATCGCCGCCGGCGGCACGCTCGGCATCCTGATTCCGCCGAGCGTCACGATGATCCTCTACGGCATCGCGTCGGAAACCTCGATCGGGCGGCTGTTCATCGCGGGCATCATCCCGGGCTTGATGCTGACCGGGCTGTTCATCGCCTGGGCGCTCTTTCTGAGCTGGAAGCGGGGCACCAAGATTCTCGACAGCGACCGCGTCTATTCGATGCGCGAGAAGCTCGAACTGCTGCCGAAGCTGATCCCGTTTCTGGCCGTGATCGTCGGCGTTGTCTATGCGCTCTACGGCGGCATTGCGACGCCGTCGGAAGCCGCCGGCGTCGGCGCGGCACTGTGCCTGCTGATGGTGATCGTGATCTACCGGATGTGGCGTCTGAAGGATCTTTGGCTGATCCTGCGCGACGGCCTGCGCGAGTCGGGCATGCTGTTGATGATCATCGGCACATCGATCCTGTTCGGCTACATGATGTCGTCGCTGCAGGTCACACAGGCGATCGCCACGTCGATCGGCGAGCTGCAAGTGAACCGCTGGATCATCATGCTGGCGATCAACGTGATGCTGCTGGTGGCGGGGTGCTTCCTGCCGCCGGCAGCGATCATCCTGATGACGACGCCGATCCTGATGCCGGTGATCACGGCGGCCGGCTTCGATCCCGATCTGGTTCGGCGTGATCTTGACGATCAACATGGAATTGGGGTTGATCACGCCGCCGGTGGGCCTGAACCTGTTCGTGATCAACGGCATCACGCCCGACATCCGGCTGCCGACCATTTTGAAAGGCGCGTTCCCGTTCATGCTGTGCATGGTGCTGGCGATCCTGATTCTCTGCGTGTTCCCGGAGCTGGCCACCTGGCTGCCGAGCAAGGTGATGGGCTGACTGGCAGAAAACGGCGCAGGTCCGGCTCGGACCGGATCGCCTGGACCGAGCCGGTCGCGAAAGACCCGGCTGCAAGCACAGCCACTATGCTTGAGCGCTTCCCTGATTTCCCTAGCGAGGTTTGGCCATGTCCACCTTTTCCGCGGCCACCAAGCCGTCCGCCGACGACGGCAATCTGTATTCGGTGCTGCGCGCCGGTTTTCCCGTTGACCTGAATGCGACGGCGGTGGAGACCGATGCCGGCTTGGCGTATTCCTGGGCCGATCTCGAGCAAGCAAGCGCGATGATCGCGAACCTGTTCGCATCGCTCGACCTGCCAGCAGGCAGTCGAGTCGCCGTGCAGGTCGACAAATCGGTCGAAGCCGTGGCGCTGTATCTGGCGACGCTGCGCGCCGGTCTTGTTACCTGCCACTGAACACGGCCTATCAAAGCAGCGAGATCGCGTACTTTTTGAACGACGCCCAACCCGCGTGGTGGTCTGCCGCTCGGCGGCATTCGGCTGGCTGTCGCAACTCGCGTTCGCCGCGGGCGCGAAAAATGTGTTCACGCTCGACGACGACCGCACCGGCAGTCTGCTCGACCGCGCGGCAGCTATGGGCGACCAGCACACGGTCGTGCCCCGGTCCGGCGACGACCTCGCAGCGATTCTCTACACCAGCGGCACGACCGGCCGCAGCAAAGGCGCGATGCTCAGCCACGCAAATCTGTCGAGCAACGCGCGCGTGCTGCATGATTATTGGGGCTGGCGCGAACAGCAAGCGCGCGGCGGCGATGTGCTGATTCATGCGCTACCGATTTTTCATGTGCATGGCCTGTTCGTCGCGCTGCATGGGGCGCTGCTGAGCGGCAGCAAGATGCTTTGGTCGTGCAAGTTCGATCCCGCCGTCGTGCTGTCGATGCTGCCCAGAGCAACGGTGTTCATGGGCGTGCCGACGCTCTATGTGCGGTTGCTGGCTGAGCCCGCGCTCAACCGCGAGGTGGTCAGCAACATGCGCCTGTTCGTCTCCGGATCGGCGCCGTTGCTGCTCGACACGTTCGACGCCTGGAAGGAGCGCACCGGCCACCACATCCTCGAGCGCTACGGCATGAGCGAGACCGCCATGCTGACGTCCAACCCGTACCAAGCCGACGCGCGCCACCATGGCGAATCCGAGCGGCGCGGCGGCACGGTGGGCTTTGCGCTGCCCGGTGTCGAGGTTCGTGTGGTCGACGACCACGGCACGCCGGTCGCGCAAGGCGAAGTCGGCGCGATCCAGGTGTCAGCGGCCCGAACGTTTTCCAAGGCTACTGGCGCATGCCCGAGAAGACCAAGGAAGAGTTTACCGCCGATGGCTATTTCAAGACCGGCGATGTGGGACGCATCGATGAGCGCGGCTATGTACAGATCGTCGGCCGCAGCAAGGACTTGATCATCTCGGGCGGCTACAACGTTTACCCGGCCGAGATCGAAAGCGTTCTGAACGAATTGCCCGGCGTGGCCGAGAGTGCGGTGATCGGGGTCGCGCATCCGGACTTCGGCGAGGTCGGCGTCGCGCTGGTGGTGGCCCGCGCCGGTGCCGATCTGGACGCGCATGCGCTGCTGTCCGAATTGAAGTCGCGCCTCGCCAACTTCAAGATCCCCAAACACTGCGAAGTGGTTGCCGATTTGCCGCGCAACGCGATGGGCAAGGTGCAAAAGAACGTGCTGCGGGAGCAACACAAGGAAGGTTCGGGCTTGGCGCCTGACCGCAGCGATCGTCCCTGCGGCTTGCGGGAGCCAGATGCGACAGGCAGATCGCCCCAAAAAATTTCGTGGTCTGTGCGCAGCCCGTGCTGCTTGACTGCCGTTTGCAAGCCGAGTGCTCGAGTACGCGTACAAGTTGGCAACTCCGGCGGGGTCCGTCCGTGGAATCCGCCACATCCGCGTTGTTCCGTACAAAACGGCGATTCTCTATACTGAATTGTTCGACGGACGCTGGAAACGTGCCCAGACGAATCGGCGATTCGGCGAAATCGATCCTCGAGAAAATTGAGATATGCAGTGCAGATCGCCTGTGCGATCTGCTCGGCCTGGTGGCCTGAATTTTTCGCCGATTCCCAGCCGCGAACGCAACCGTGTATGCCCAAAGCCCGGTTGGAGCGTTTCGGCGAAATGCCCTCGCTGGTGTGTTCGACATCCGGCAAGTCCGGACCTCGGCACTTGCCGTACACCGTGCTCTCGTGCGAACCCGGTTTTCCATTTTCCCGATCCCATGCTGAAAACACATCGCAAGCGAGCCATTCGTTGAACATGATCAAAGTGTTCAATCATTATCTGCATCGCCAGACGGTCCGCCAGGTCGGCCTGGACTTGCTGCTGGTGGTGATGGTGGTAGCCGGCACCACGTTGTGGCAAGGCGCGAATTTCGTGTCGACGCTGCCATTCGTCGTCTATGCGGTGCTGCTGGGCCTCGGCGTGCTGCTGATCAACATGGCGCTCGGCTTTTATCAGCGGGTGCACGATCGCTCGGTGATCCAGTCGCGCGCGCGCGGAGTGCTTGCGCTGTTGCTCGTGATTCCGCTGATCTACGGGATTTTTCAGGTGCCGTTCACGAACGCCGCGAATCGCCGGCTGCTTGGCACTGTGCACGTTGGTCGGCGTCGCACTCGTTGTCGCGCACCGCATCTACAAAATGCACGCCAAGCCGAAGGACGTGGCGCGGCACCGCGTGCTGGTGTTCGGCACGGGTCCGCGCGCCGCGATGGTCGGAAAGACCCTGAAACGCGACGACCCGAACGTCGACGTGGTCGGCTATTACGTCGGCGCCAACGAGCAGAAGGCGGAAGTGTCCGCCTGGGGCATTTTGTCGCCGAACCGATCGCTGACCGAGACAGCGCTTGACCTCGATGTGGATGAGATCGTGGTGGCGTTGACCGACCGGCGCGGCGGCAACATGCCGCTGCGCGAACTGCTCGACTGCAAGCTGCGCGGCGTGCGCGTGGTCGACATCGCGACCCATTTCGAGAAGACCAAAGGGCAGATCCGGCTCGATTCCGTATCGGCGGGCTGGCTGATCTTCGGGGACGGCTTCGATCAGGGCGTCCTCCGCACGGTGGTCAAGCGGGTGTTCGACATCGTCTGCGCACTTTTTCTGTTGATCCTCGCGTCGCCCGTGATGCTCATGGCTGGCCTGCTGGTGCTGCTCGAGAGCGGCGCGCCCGTTTTCTACCGGCAACAGCGGGTCGGCTACAACGGCGCGTTGTTCGACGTGATCAAGTTTCGCAGCATGCGCACCGACGCCGAGAAGGACGGCACGCCGCGCTGGGCCACGAGCGGCGACGCACGCGTCACGCGATTCGGCCGCGATCATGCGCAAGCTGCGTATCGACGAGCTGCCGCAGCTGCTGTGCGTGCTGAACGGCGACATGAGCCTGGTCGGGCCCACGGCCCGAGCGGCCTTACTTCGTCGAGCAGTTGACGCAGAAGATTCCCTATTATTCCGTGCGCCAGAGCGTCAAGCCCGGCGTGACCGGCTGGGCCCAGGTGCGCTACCACTACGGCGCGAGCGACGAAGACGCGGCCGAGAAGCTGCAGTACGACCTGTACTACGTCAAGAACCACTCGCTGTTTCTCGACCTGGTGATCCTGTTCGAGACGGTCGGCGTGGTGCTGCTCGCCAAAGGGCGCGCAGTGAAGAAAGACAGACTGCAGCCGCGCCGTGCTTGGCTTGCCGGCGCTCGCGCTCGACGCCCCTGGGGGGCGGAGCTGCGCTCATGAACGACGAGCCGGCACTGCTCGCGAACTGGGGCTTCGGGCTCGTCGGGCTCACTTATCTCGCGCTTGCCGCAACGCTGGTGCGGCGCGGCTACCTTGACGCGCCGCGCAACCGGGCCCAGTCGCTCGCGCTGCTCGCGTTGCTCGTACAGGCCGCGTGGGGCGTGCTGTCGCTCGTGTCGCAGTTCTGGGACGCAGCGCCATTCGTCTGTGCTCGCGCAGCTCGCCGATCGATTGCGCTACGGCTTTTGGTTTGCGTTTTTGCTGTGCCTGCTGGCGCCTGCCCGGGCGCGCGTTGCAGTGGGTGACAAGCTCCCAACCACAGGGTCCGAGCTTGCTGTTGACACGCAGCGAGACCCGGGTATTTGGCACTCGCTCGGCGATGACGCTGCCGACGACGACGACGCCGACGCCTCACCCCGCTGGTCGCTGATCGCTGTTGGGCTGGTCGCGGGCGCTGCGCTGGCCGATTGTTGACCGTGTTGCAGCTCGAATCGTTCGGTGATCCGGCGTACACCGCGTTCCTGTTGTCGACGGCGCTCGCGGTGTTCGGCCTGATGCTGCTGGAGCAGGTCTGGCGCAACATGCCCGAGGACTCGCGCTGGAACGCCAAGCCGCTGTGTCTCGGGCTCGGCGGCCTGTTCCTGTTCGATCTTTATCTGTATTCGCAGTCGCTGCTGTTCAGCCGGCTCGACGCCGATGCGGTGGCCGTGCGCGGTATCGTGCAGTGGCTCGTCGCCCCGCTGTTGCTGCTGACGTTTTCGCGCCGGCGCGGCTGGCTCGCGCGGGTGCGGTTGTCGCAAAAGGCGGCGTTTCATTCGGCCACGCTGCTGCTGGCCGGCGTCTACCTGCTGTTCATTTCGGCGGTCGGCTACTACGTCCGGTTTTTCGGCGGCGAGTGGGGACGGGCCGCGCAACTCGCCCTGGTGTTCGCGGCGTTGGTGCTGCTGGTGATGCTCGCGGTGTCGCGCACCATGCGCGCGGCGCTGCGGGTGGGGCTGCGCAAACACTTTTTCTCGTACCGCTACGACTACCGCGAAGAGTGGCTGAAGTTCACGCGTACCTTGTCGGCCGACCAGGGCCCGCAGCCGATGGGTCACAACGTGATCCGGGGCCTCGCCGACATGGTGGAAAGCAGCGCCGGCGCGCTCTGGACGCGGCAGTCGAGCGAAAACGCGTTTCGCCAGGTCGCCCACTGGAACCTGCCGCCGTTGCGATGAGCGCGAGCCGGTCGACGGGCCGCTTTGCAAGTTTCCTGCAGGACAGCGGCTGGGTCGTGAATCTCGAAGAGTTCCGACGCGGCGCCGCAGCGCTATGGCCAGTTGATGTTGCCGGACTGGCTGAAGCGCACGCCGCGGGCTTGGCTGCTGGTGCCGCTGATGGCCGAAGAGGAGTTGATCGGCTTCGTGCTGCTGGCGGCTGCGCGCACGCCGATCGACGTGAACTGGGAGATCAACGATCTGCTGAAGACCGCCGGCGCGCCAGGCGGCGAGTTTTCTGGCCCGGATGCAGGCCACCGAGGCGCTGCTGGAAGCGCGCAAGTTCGATGCGTTCAACCGGATGTCCGCGTTCGTCGTGCACGATCTGAAAAACATCGTCACGCAACTGTCGCTGATGCTGCAGCAACGCCGAGCGGCTGCAAGCCAACCCGGAGTTCCAGCAGGACATGCTCGAGACCGTCGAGCATTCGGTCGAGCGCATGCGCCAGTTGATGCTGCAATTGCGCGACGGCGCCAAGCCGATCGGCAGCGGGGCCGGCGTGGATCTCGACGGCAATCGCCGCAGCGGGCGGCGGCCAACGCGCGCAGCCGGGGCCGCATGCTGGAGTTGGAGCTGGTCGATGCGGTGGCAACCCGCGGCCAGCCCGATCGCATCGAGCGCATCATCGGCCACCTGGTGCAAAACGCGTTCGATGCGACCGAGGCGGACCTGCCCGACAACCGGGTCTGGCTGCGGCTGCAGCGCAACGCGGGCCAGGCCTGCATCGAAGTCGGCGACACCGGCTGCGGCATGGCAGCCGAATTTGTGCGCGAGCGGCTGTTCAAACCGTTTCAGACCACCAAGGAAGCCGGCATGGGCATCGGCGCCTACGAAAGTTTTCAGTACGTTCGTGAACTTGGCGGCACCATCGATGTGGACAGTGCGCCGGCCGCCGGAACGCGCGTGACAATTCGGCTGCCGCTGTTCGAGTTGCGGCACGAGCTCCGAACTGCACACTGCTGGAGACGCCATGACGTTCGAGACCGCCGCACACGCTGCTGATCGTCGAAGACGACCCGGCGTTGCAAAAACAGATCAAGTGGTCGCTCGACCGCTTCACGGCCGTGACCGCGGGTGACCGCGAGTCGGCGCTGGTGCAGCTCCGCCGCCACACGCCGGCGGTGTCACGATGGACCTGGGGCTGCCGCCCGATCCGGACTCGGTGTCCGAAGGCATGCGGCTGCTCGAGCAGGTGCTGGCGATCGAGCCGGACACCAAGGTGATCGTGCTGACCGGCCAGAACGACCGCGGCCATGCGCTGCGCGCGGTCGAGCTGGGCGCCTACGATTTCCTGGCCAAGCCCTTCGAACCTGAGCTGCTCAACCTGACCGTGGAGCGCGCGTTCCGGCTGTTCGAACTGCAGCACGAAATCCGGCGTCTGCGCCAGCTGCAGCTGCCGGATGCGCTCTGGGGTCTGATCACGCGCGACCCGCAGTTGCTGCGCATCGGCCGCACCATCGAGAAAGTCGCGCCGAGCACGGCCACCGTGCTGTTGCTGGGGGAAAGCGGCACCGGCAAGGAGGTGCTGGCGCGCGGGCTGCACCAGGCGTCGAGGTCGGCGCGACGCGAAGTTCGTCGCGATCAACTGCGCGGCGATTCCCGAAAACCTGCTGGAAAGCGAGTTGTTCGGCTACGAGAAGGGCGCTTTCACCGGCGCCGCCAAGACGACGCCGGGCAAGATCGAAACCGCCAACGGCGGCACGCTGATGCTCGACGAGATCGGCGACCTGCCGATCTCGCTGCAGGCCAAGCTGCTGCGGTTCCTGCAGGAGCGCACGATCGAGCGGTCGGTGGCCGCCAGGAAATCCCGGTCGACGTGCGGATCGTCTGTGCCACGCATCAGAACCTGATGGCGCTGGCGCGCGAGAGCAAATTTCGCGAAGACCTCTACTACCGGCTGGCCGAGATCGTGGTGGACATCCCGCCGCTGCGCGAGCCGCGTCGGGGACGCGGCGCTGCTCGCGCATGCGTTTCGTGCGCAAGTTCGCGCCAGGCGAATAATCGCGGTAACTCTGAGCTTGGCCGACGATGCGGTGCGGTCGATCGAGCGCCACCACTGGCCGGGCAACGTGCGCGAGCTCGAAAACTGCATCAAGCGCGCGGTCATCATGGCCGAAGGCAGCCAGATCACCGCCGACGACCTCGCGCTGGCAATGCCGCCCGGCGCTGTCGGCCCGGCGGAGACCGCCAGCCTCGACCTGCGCAAAGTGCGGGAAGATGCCGAACAACGCGCAGTCATCAGCGCGCTCGCGCGCGTGAACGGCAATGTTCTCAAAGCGGCCGAACTGCTTGGCGTCAGCCGCCCGACGCTTGTATGACCTGATGCACCGGCTTGGCCTGAAAATCTGAACCGCTTGGCCGGGCACAGGGCGCGTCTGCCCCTGTCCCGACTCATGCCTGCAAAACATGGATGAACGAATGTCGAACAAAAGTCGCAAGCTGTGCCTGGCCGTGGCGCTGTCGCTAACGGCTCTGTCTGAGCGCCTGCGGCACTCAGGACCCCCAGGCGCTGGTCACTTCGGCGCGCGAGTACCTGGCAAGCAGGACTGGCGCGCGGCCGCGATCCAACTGAAGAACGCGCTAGACAAGGACCCTTCGCTTTCCGAGGCACGTTACCTGCTGGGCACCGCGCTGCTGCAGCAGCGCGACAGCGTCGGCGCGGAGCTCGAGTTCCGCAAGGCGGTCGCGGCGGGCTTTCCGGACGAAGCGTGTAGCCCGAGCTTGCGCGGGCGCTGCTCGCGCAGGGCAAGATGAAAGAGCTCGTGGCCGAGTTCGCGGGACACCCAGATCGAGTCCGCGTCGGCGCAGGCCACGCTGAAGACCATGCTCGCCGCCGCCTATGCGCCAACAACGACATCGAGCGTGCGCAGGCGCTCGATCGACGCCGCCTTGAAGCCGCCCCCAACGACGCCGACGCATTGCTGATGCAAGCGCGCATTCAGGCTGCATGCGCAACGACGTCAACGGTGCGCTGAGGACGGTTGAGCAGGTGATCGCCAGCGCGCCCGAGCCGCTCCCCGCCTTGGCGCTGAAGGCGAATCTGTTGCTGTATGCCAAACGTCAGCCGGAGCAGGCGTTGGCGGTGTATCAAAAGCTTGTCGACGACTACCCGAAGTTTGTGCCTGGCTACGCCGGAGTGCTCGCCGTTCTGCTCGCGAGAAACGAGCTGGACCGCTCGTCCGCACTGCTCAAGACGCTTCGGGAGTTCGCTGCGAACGCGGGCGAAACCCGGTACTTCGAAGCGCAGCTCGCCTATCAGAAAAGCGACTATCGCGCTGCGCGGGACATCCTGCAGCAGTTGTTGAAAAACGCGCCGGACGACCCGCGACTGTTGCAGCTTGCAGGAGCCGATCGAGTTCCAGTCCAAAGCCTATGTGCAGGCAACCTCGTACCTGTCCAGGGCGCTGCAGGCCGCGCCCCAGCTCGAGTTTGCACGGCGCATGTTGATTGCGACCTACCTGGCCACGAGCAATCCACGGCGTGCGCTGGAAACACTGCCTGCAACTTTCAACGAAAGCTCGTCGGACGCCGAATTGCTTGCGCTGGCGGGTCAGGCCCATCTGCAAAACGGCGACAACAAGCGGGCCCAGACGTTGCTGGCACGCGCATCGAAGCTGGATCCGAACAGCGCCGCGAAACGGACCTCGCTCGCGCTTGCGCACCTGTACGGCGGCAAGAGCGAGCAGGCACTGCTCGAACTGCTCGAGATCGCGCGCACCGATGAGAGCGCCACGGCGGACGCGCAACTGGTCGGCCTGTACTTGCGCCGCGGCGAGATCGACAAGGCGTCTGCCGCGGTCGACCGGCTTGAGAAAAAGACGCCTGTCAGCGCGTTGCCCTGGCACCTGCGCGGCACAGTACAGCTGGCCGCGAAAAAAGTCGAGGCGGCTCGCAAAAGCTTCGAGAAGGCGCTCGAGCTGGCGCCCGACTTTTTCCCCGCGGCTGCCAGTCTCGCGCAACTCGATCTGGCCGACAAGAAGCCGGAAGCCGCGCAGTGCGCGTTTCGAGGCGATCCTGAAGCGCGACCCGAAGCAGCTTGCCGGCGCTGCTTGCGCTCGCCGAAACCAAAGCGCGTGGCGGGGCCCGGTTCGAAGAGGTCGCTGACGTTGCTGAATTCGGCCGTGCGGGCCAGCCCGACCGACGTGCGGCCACGCCAGGTGCTGGTCGACTACTACCTGCGCAACGACAAGCCCCGGTTGGCGCTGACGGCAGCCCAGGCGGCCGTCACGGATTTGCCGCAGGGGCCGGAACTGTTCGACATGCTGGGCCGGGCGCAGCAGGCCGCGGGAGAGATGAACCAGGCGATCGGCACGTTCAAGCGACTGGTTGCGCTGATGCCGGACTCCCCGCAAGCGCTGATGCGGCTCGGCAACGCATACCTTGCCGACAAGACCCCGGAGCTGGCCCAGCAGACATGGCGTCAGGCGTTGGCGATGCAGCCGGACTTTCTGGATGCACAGGGTGCGTTGATCCAGTACCACATGCAGTCCGGCCGTGTGCCGGACGCGCATTGCGATCGCGCAAAAAATTCAGACGAAGCGACCGGCCGAGGCCATCGGCTGGCTCAGCGAGGCTGAAATCCGCAGCGCCAGCCGCGACTGGGAAGGCGCCGCCGCCGCCTATCGGCGGGCATTGAAGCTATCGCCGACCAGCTTGACGGCGGCCAAACTGCATGCGGTATTCGTGCAAGGCGGCAAGTCCGCCGATGCGTCCGCGTTCGCTGACGAGTGGCTCAAAATGCATCCGGGCGACCCGCAGTTTCACAGTCATCTCGGCAGTGTCGCGCTCAAGCAAAACAAGAACGCGGTGGCCGAGCAGAACTTCCGCTCGGCGCTGAAGCAGGCGCCCGCGGCGCCCGCGATTCTGAACAACCTTGCCTGGTCGCTGATCGAGCAGAAGAATCCGGCCGCGCTCGAGCCGGCCCAGCGCGCCAACGAACTGGCGCCGAACCAGCCACCCGTTCATGGACACGCTTGGCCGAATGCGCTGTCGCTGGTCGGCGACCATGCCGAAGGCGATCGAACTGCAGAAAAAAGCCATCGGCCTGAGCCCGAATCCGACCGTCTACCAATTCAACTTGGCCAAGTTGTATCTGGCGGCCGGGGACAAACCGAACGCGCGTGCCGAACTCGACGGCGTGCTCGCTACCGGAGAGCGCATTCGAGGGGCGCCAGGAGGCCGTCAAGCTCAAGGCCGGTCTGTGAGGCGCATGGGCCTGCGCCTGCGCCGCCGCGGCATCGACCTGCGTTGCGGGCCCTTGCGCGCCAAACGCGGCGTTGCCACGCTGCTGGCAGCCACCGGCGTGTTCGCATTCTCGGTCACCTCGCAATGCCGAACTGCCCGACACAATCGAGCGCGTCAAGCCGGCGATCGTGGTGGTCGGCAGCCATCGCAATTCGGACAATCCACGCTTCGGCATGCGCGGCACGGGGTTTGCGGCGGACACGGCAATCTGATTGTCACGAACGCGCATGTGCTGACCACCCGGCCGCCGCCGCGGACGCGCACACAGGCCGACGCCAACGACAGCGCCTGGGTCGTGCAGGCGCGCGGCGCCGACGGAAGGCTGCAGACCCGGCGCGCGACCGTGCTGGAGGCCGATCGGGTGCATGACCTGGCGTTGTTGAAGATCGAGGGCGCGGCGCTGCCCACGCTTCGCGCTGCAGGATTCGGGCGCGGTGCGCGAAGGCCAGTCGGTCGCGTTCATCGGTTTTCCGATCGGCGGCGCGCTGGGTTATTCGCCGGTCACGCATCGGGGGCATGGTGTCGTCGATCGCACCGGTGGCGCTGCCGGCGGCCAACGGCCAGCAGTTGACCCCGCGCCTGATCCGCAGCACTGCGCGCGGGCAGCTTCGACATCTTTCAGCTCGACGGCACGGCATACCCCGGCAACAGCGGCGGCCCGCTGTTCGACCCGGCCACCGGCGGCGTCGTCGGCGTGGTGAACATGGTGATGGTCAAGAGCACGCGCGAATCGGCGTTGAGCCACCCTTCCGGGATCAGCTACGCGATCCCGTCCAACCATGTGCGCGACTTGCTGAAGCGCCACGGCTTGTAGCCGGGCGCACCGGCCGCCGTCAGGCCGCGTGTCCTCGGACGCCGACGGCCGCGCGCGCCCTTCACCCCCGACGCCGGCGCTTTCAGCCGCGCCCAGCCGCGCCCGATGGCGTTCGAGCTGCCGCAGCACCTGGCGCGCGCAGTGCCGCCTGGGTCTGGCGCGCGTTCATCGAACCGTCCAGCGTCAGCACCTCGAACACATCGGCGCCGATGCGCGCATCGAACCGCTGGAACTCGGCCAGCGGCAACTGCGCCAGATCAATGCCCGCGCGCTGGCCGCCTTCACCGCATGGGCCACGACTTCGTGCGCGTCGCGAAACGGCAGGCCCTGGCGCACGAGGTAGTCGGCCAGATCGGTCGCCGTCGCATAGCCGGAGCTGGCGGCGCGGCGCATCGCGTCGGGCGTTGACCGTGATGCCGCCGCTGCGCTCGCCGCCCGCCGCATCGCGTTCACCGCCGATCATCTCGCCGACGATGCGCAGCGTGTCGCGCAGCGTATCCACCGTGTCGAACAGCGGCTCCTTGTCTTCCTGGTTGTCCTTGTTGTAGGCGAGCGGCTGGCCCTTCATCAAGGTCAGCAGACCGACCAGATGGCCGATCACGCGACCGGTCTTGCCGCGCGCGAGTTCGGGAACGTCCGGGTTCTTCTTCTGCGGCATGATCGAGCTGCCGGTGGTGAAGCGGTCGGCTGATCGGATGAACGCGAAGTTCTGGCTCATCCACAGGATCAATTCCTCGCTCAGCCGGCTCACGTGCACCATCGTGAGCGCTGCGGCCGCGGTGAATTCGATCGCGAAATCGCGGTCGCTGACGGCATCCATGCTGTTCTCACAGACGCCCTCCATGCCCAGCGTGCGCGCCACGCGTTCGCGGTCGAGCGGGTAGCTGGTGCCGGCCAGCGCGGCCGCGCCCAGCGGCAGCCGGTTCACGCGGCGGCGCACTTCGGTCATGCGTTCGGCGTCGCGCGCGAACATCTCGACATAGGCCAGCAGGTGATGCGCGAAGCTGACCGGCTGCGCGACCTGCAGATGCGTGAAGCCCGGCATCACGGTGTCGACGTGGCGTGCCGCCGACCGCCGACGAACGCGCGTTGCAGGGCTCGACCAGCAGCTCGGCGATCTGGTCGATCTCCGCGCGCAGCCACAGCCGCAGGTCGGTCGCGACCTGGTCGTTGCGGCTGCGGCCGGTGTGCAGCCGTTTTCCCGCGTCGCCCACCAGTTGCGTGAGACGCGCCTCGATGTTCAGATGCACGTCTTCCAGATCGAGCTGCCAGCGGAACGCGCCCGACTCGATCTCCTCGGCGATCGTGCGCAACCCGCGCTGGATCGCCGCGTGATCTTCTCGCGCCGATGACCTGCTGCGCCGCCAGCATCTCCGCATGCGCGAGCGAACCGTCGATGTCGGCGCGCCACAGACGCTGGTCGAACGACACGCTCGCGGTGTAGCGCTTCACGAGGTCGCTCATCGGCTCGGAAAACAATGCCGACCAGCCTTCGGCTCTTGCGGTCGAGCTGGCTGGTGTCGGAAGGCGGGCGGCAGAGGTCGGACATGGTG
Organism: uncultured beta proteobacterium; assembly: GCA_963761295.1. Classification (GTDB taxonomy): domain Bacteria; phylum Pseudomonadota; class Gammaproteobacteria; order Burkholderiales; family Burkholderiaceae_C; genus JBBPYC01. The sequence continues at coordinate 52,083 of CAVXGG010000013.1, read as the reverse complement.
GGGTCGGTCAAGCAGATGGGACAGCAGGGGGGCACAAGCGCAGGAAGTGCGTGAAGCCCTTTTTGCGGCGCCGCAAGATAATCGGATCGAAGTGCGAAGAAGTCGCGCAACGCTCGGTGAGCTGCGGCGGCAGCCACATGGCGACCCGGGCGCATTCGACGCCATGACAATCCCGGCCGTGAACCCGTTTCGCCGTTCCCAAGCGCTCCCCGGACAGGCGTCGGATCAAGTCATCCGGACAGCGAAATTTTATCGATCTATCCGGCGCTGCCGCCGACCGGCTGACACGACGCCGGCCGCACCGGCCGCGCTGGTTTTCGACGCCTGCCAGCTCGGCGTCGTGCTGCGCGCGGTGCTGTTCGTCGAGGCGGTGCTCGGCGTGGCGGCGCTGTTCATGGCGCATCGCGCTGCATCGGACTGGCTCGAGAGCTGGGCGCTGTGGACCGCCGGCGCGCTGCCGGCCACGCTGGTCTGGCTGATCGTCGGCTGCAGCCATGAAGTCGCTGCTCGCGCGGTTGCGGCCCGCCGTCCAGCACGCGGTCGGGGTCGGCTTCGGCGCGCTGTGCGGCGCCTATGCGTGCGCGATGCTTTCGCTGGTGGCGCCCGACAGCGGCGCAGCCCTGGCTCGCCAGTGCGCTGGCTGGTGCGCTGTTTTCGGCGCTGCTGGTCACGGCGCTGGTGCTGCGCGCGCGCGGCCAGGCGCCGGCGGCCGCCGCGGCGCGCTTCAACGAACTGCAGCAGCGGATCCGTCCGCATTTTCTGTTCAACACGCTCAACAGCGCGATCGCGTTGGTGCGCAGCGAACCGGCGCAGGCGGAGCGGCTGCTCGAAGACCTGAGCGACCTGTTTCGCCAGGCGCTGGCGGACCAGGGGCCGGCCGTCACGCTGGCGCAGGAGATCGCGCTGGCGCGCCACTACCTCGCGATCGAGCAGATGCGCTTCGGCGCGCGGCTGCAGCTCGAGTGGCAGATCGCGCCGGACGCCGAGCACGCGCGGCTGCCGCCGCTGCTGCTGCAACCGCTGGTGGAAAACGCGGTGCGCCACGGCGTGGAGCCGAGCGCCGTCGGCGCGCGCGTGCGCATTTCGGCCGAGCGGCGCGGCTCGCGCGTGGTGATCAAGGTCAGCAACACGGTGCCGGCCGGCCCCGGCCCGAGCGGCCACGGCGTGGCGCAGAGCAACGTGCGCGAACGCCTGAGCCTGCTGCACGATCTGGAAGGCCGGTTCGACGCGCGCTTTCAGGCGGGCATCTACCAGGTCCGCATCGAGGTGCCCGCATGAAGGTGCTGCTGGTCGACGACGAAGCGCTGGCGCGCGCGCGGCTGCGCACGTCTGCTGGCCGATGTCGGCGATCCGCCGTGCGCTGGTGGTCGCGGGCGAAGCCGCCACCGCCGCAGCAGGCGCTGGCCGGCTGCGCAGCCACCCGGTCGATCTGGTGCTGCTCGACGTGCACATGCCGGGCAACGACGGGCTGCAGCTCGCGCAGGCTGCTGCGCCGCTTGCCGCAGCCGCCCGCCGTCGTGTTCGTCACCGCGCACCCGCAGCACGCGCTGGCCGCGTTCGAGATCGAAGCGGTCGACTACCTGACCAAGCCGGTGCGGCTTGAGCGGTTGCAGCAGGCGCTACGAAAAGTGCAGCGCGAACAATGCAGGCAGAGTCTAGCGCCCCCGCCTGATCTGGCTGAGAAAACGCTGCTGATCCGCGACCGCGGCCGGATCGAGCGTGTGGCGCTGGCCGAGGTGCTGTATTTCCGCGCCGACTCTGAAATACCTGACGGTGCGCACCGCGCAGGCCCAGCCATCTGATGGAAGGCGCGTTGAACGACATCGAGCAGCGGCACGGCGGCGATTTTCTGCGCGTGCATCGCAGCGCGCTGGTCGCGCGGCGCGCGTTGCGCGCGCTGGACCGGTCGCTCGATGCGCGCGACCCGGACGGCTGGGTGCTGCGGCTGCGCGGCGTGGACGAGGTGCTGCCGGTGTCGCGCCGCCAGCTTGCGGCGGTACGGGAGGCATTGGCGGCTGAATCGCCGAAGGTTGGCAAGGCCGCCAGGGTCGCCTCGGATAATGGCGGCTCGTTCAACCGTCGGTGCATGGCCGCCTTGCGCGCCGCCATGCTGCGACCACGTCCAAATTCCCTTATGGATCGACCCGAGGAGACCTGCCACGCATGATCGAGCTGCTGACCGACCCGCAGGCCTGGATTGCCTTTGCCACGCTGACGCTGCTGGAGCTGGTGCTCGGCATCGACAACATCATCTTCATCTCGATCCTGGTCGACAAGCTGCCGCCGCACCTGCGCGAGCGCGGCCGGCGCATCGGCCTGTTCGGCGCGATGTTCATGCGCATCGGCCTGCTGCTGGTGCTGGCCTGGATCATCGGGCTGGTGCAGCCGCTGTTCACCGTGCTGGGCCAGGAGATCTCGGGCCGCGACCTGATCCTGATCATCGGCGGGCTGTTTCTGATCTACAAGAGCACCGGCGAGATCCACCAGTCGTTCGAGGGCGACGAGGACAAGGCGTCGATCTCGCCGGTGACCGCGACGTTCGGCTCGGTGATCGTGCAGATCATGCTGGTCGACATCGTGTTCTCGCTCGACTCGATCATCACTGCGGTCGGCATGGTCGACGACGTGCGCGTGATGATCGCTGCGGTAGTCGCATCGGTCGGGCTGATGATGCTGTTCGCGCGCTCGATCGGCGAGTTCGTCTCGAACAACCCGACCATCAAGATGCTCGCGCTGTCGTTTCTGGTGGTGGTCGGCGTGGTGCTGATCGCCGAAGGCTTCGACCACCATGTGCCGAAGGGCTACATCTACTTCGCGATGGCGTTCGCGGTCGGCGTGGAGATGCTCAACATCCGGCTGCGCAAGAAGTCGATCGGCGCCGGTGCGGCTGAAGGAAGCGGAGATGCCGCCTCGAGCAGCGCGCGCAGCAGGTGCCGTCGCAGGCGGCTCCGCCTGCGGGGCCGTCGGCCACGTCGACATCGCCGGCCTCGTCGTTGCAGCGTCCGCCGCGAGTAAGGCGGCGCTGGCGGCGATCGGCGCGCTGGCAGGGCGAAGGCTCAGGGCGCGAACCGGTCGCGCCGCCACGTTGATGCGCCAGCCGGCCGAAGGCGCTGCATCGGCCTTGCAGTACCGCAGCCGGTCGTGCAGGCGGCTCTTGCGTCCCTGCCAGAACTCCCACCGGTCGGGCACGAGCCGTAGCCACCCCAATGCGGCGGACGCGGCACGTCCTCGCCGAACGCGGCTGCATATCGCTCGGCATTGGCTTCGAGCACCGCGCGGCTGGCGATCGGCTGGCTTTGCGGCGAGGCCCAGGCGCCGATGCGCGAGCCGAGCGGGCGGCTGTCGAAATAGTCGTCGCTCAGGCTTGGCTTCCACGCGCTTCGACGGTGCCTTCGATACGCACCACGCGTTCGAGCTCGACCCAGTGAAACTGCAGCGCCGCAAACGGATTGCCGGCCAGCTGCCGGCCTTTGCGGCTGTCGTAGTTGGTGTACCAGACCAGACCGCTGCGGGTCGTACCCCTTGATCAGCACGACCCGCGTGCTCGGACGCAGGTCGCTGCCGACGGTCGCGAGCGTCATCGCGTTCGGCTCGGGCACGTTGGCCGTGATCGCTTCCTGCAACCATTGGTCGAATTGCTTGAGTGGTTCGGCGTGCGAGTCGCTTTCGTTCAGTTCGGCGCGGTCGTAGCTCTTGCGGAGGTCGGCAATGTTCATCGGGGAATTGTAGGAAGCGCGATGGTTGGCCGGGCGGAGTCGGCATGTGCTTTTCGAGAAAGCGAAACCAAAAAATATACCAACGGCACAGTATTGGCTATTGCGTCAGTTGGTGATTTGGCGGCTGACGAATCCGCGTTGCCTACAGCAGAACGAGCATTAAAGAAACCAACGGCGGAACTTCAGTAGCTTTCACATGCGCGGCATTTTTTCGGTAATTTGGGCCAGAGCCCACTTCCTGGCAGCGCAAGTCCTAGGCGCGAATCGGTGGGTCAGAAGCGGGTGCGCAACTGCCAAATTTCCGGAAACAGCACCACATCGGGCATGTGCCGCAGATGGCTCACGCTGCCGGTGCCGCCCGTGCCGCGCCTGAATCCGATCAGACGCTCGACCGCCGTCACGTGGCGAAACCGCCAGAGTCGAAAGGCGTCTTCGAGGTCGGTCAGTTCTTCGCCGAGCTGGTACAGATCCCAAAAGCGTTTCGGGTCGCGGTAGACCACCGGCCAGGCTTGCTCGACGGCTTCGCTCACCGGATACGGCTCGCTCCAGTCGCGCGCCAGATGCAAGGCCGGCGCGTCGAGCCCGCGGTGTGCCAGCAACTGCGGCGCTTCGTCGTACAGCGGCGGGGCCAGCAGCGTGGTTCTCACCTGGGCCTGCAGATCCGGCCGATGCGCGTGCGGCGCCAGCATGCCTTTGTTCTTGTTGCCGAGCGCGAATTCGATGCAGCGATACTGATGGTTTGAAAGCGGCTCCAGCTCGCCAGACACGGCCGCATCGCGCTGTACTCGGCCGGCGTCATGGTGTCCAGCATGTCCCACGCATGCACGGGTTGCTCCATGACCCGCGACACACGCGCGAGCATCTTGAACGCATCGGGCAACTCGTCGGCCGCCACCGCACGGATCGCCGCGTGCAACTCGTGCAGCATCGGCTTCATCCAGAGCTCGCTGGGCTGATGCTGCGCGATGGAGAGCATCTCATTGTGGTCCGGCGACCGCGGCTTTTGCGCGCTCAGGATATGGTCGAGTTGCAGACAGTCGCCGTAGCTCATCGCGGCCTGGAAGTCCGTGCGCGGATTGTCGGTCTCGCTTTTCATGGTCGGGCGGTGGTTCAGATGACCGCTTTGGGGTCGTTGCGCGTAAATCGCGGCTCCCGCCATTCGGCACGCTTGAGCACCTGACGCAATTGCTCGACCGCGTCCCAGACGTCGGCAAATCCCAGATACATCGGTGTAAAGCCGAAGCGCAGGATGTCCGGCATGCGCGCCGCGTCGGGCGCGTTGACCGCATCGCCCGCGCGAAAATCGCCGACCACGCCGCGTGCGAGCAGCGCCTGCACGATCTCGAATGCGCCCGAACCGGCACGCTGCGCGTCGCCCCTTTCCATGCCGCGCGACAGGCAGATTTGCGAGCCGCGCTGGGCCTGCCCGCGGGGGGTAACCAGCGCCGGCCCATGACCAGAGCAACGCGCCTTGACCAGATCGATGAACAGGTCGCTCAACGCCAGCGACTTGGCGCGCAACGCAGTCATCCCGCCCAACTCCGCAGCGGCATCGAAGCACTCGAGCCCGACTTCGAGCGCCGCCAGGCTCAGTATCGGTTGCGTGCCGCTCAAGCAGCGCGGTGCCCGCCGCGGGCCGGTAGTCGGGCACGAACGCGAACGGTGCCTCGTGGCCCCACCAACCCGACAGCGGCTGCCAGCAACGATCGGCGTGGCGCGGATGGACCCAGACGAACGCCGGTGCGCCAGGCCCGCCGTTCAGATACTTGTAGCCACAGCCGACTGCGAAGCCGGCCTCCGCCTCGTGCAGATGCACCGGCACCGCGCCGGCGCTGCGTGCCAGGTCCCAGACGGCCAGCGCGCCGGCTGTGTGCGCCGCCGCTGTCAACGCAGCCATGTCGTGCATGGCGCCGGTGCGATAGTTCACCTGAGTAGCATGAGCACCGCCACGCCTGCGTTCAGCGCTTCGAGCAGGACATCCACTTCGATCAGCTTCAGCTCGTAACCGCGCGCGACACAACCCTTCGGCGATGTAGAGAGACCGGTCGGAAAGTTGCTGCGCTCGCTCGGGACGATCATGCGGCCGGGCGTCTGCTGCCGCGCGATCGACAAGGCCGCATGCAGCACCTTGTACAGATTGATCGAGGTGCTGTCGGTGCCAGACCACCTCGCCCGGCCGGGCACCCACCCACGCGGCGACCCGGTCGCCTACGCGCTGCGGCAGATCGGCCCGGCGCGCCTTGTTCCACGACACGATCAAGCCGTTGCCCCGTTCCTCAGTCACCACCTGCGCGATGCGCTGTGGCGTGGCCTTCGGCAGTGCGCCAAGCGAATTTCCATCGAGGTAGATCAGCCCGTCGCGCAGGTGAGACTGCGTGCGCAGCGGCGCCAGTGCATCGCTCGCGACGAGCGTGCGGCATTCGTCGAGGGTCAGCGCAGGCGTGGGCGTCGGGCTATCAGAGAATTCCAGGCGCAGGTGGTGCGACAAGCTCGCGCAGCACGGCGCGCACCGGCGAGGCGTCGGCCTCGACCAGCTTCAGCGGCAGCGCGATCAATTCGTAGTCGCCCTCCGGCACGTCGTCGAGCACCAGGTTTTCCAGCACGCGCAGGCCGCGTCGGCGGATCGCCTGGTGACTGTCGAGCGTCTTGCTGTCGGCCGGATCGATGCTTGCGGTGTCGATGCCGACGAGCCGCACGCCGCGATCGGCAAGCCGCTCGATCGTGCCGGGCGCAAATGCAGCGAGCGCCGCGTCCCAACGATCGACCGGCATGCGTTCGTAGGTGCGCACCAGCACACGCGCAGGCAGGTCTTCGATCGCGTGCCCGATCTGCGCCCACTGCACCAACGGCCCGCAGCCGATGCAGTGGATCACGCGGCAGCGCCCCAGATAAGGTGTCAGATCAAGATGACCGACGGAAGTCCCGTCGGCGTCGTAGTGCAGCGGTGCATCCGCGTGCGCGCCCACATGCGGCGACAGCGTGATTTCGCTGACGTTGACCGGGCAGTCGGGTGACAGGCTCGCCGTCCAGCGCTGCCGATACGGCGTGTCGCCCGGAAATACCGGTGAGCCGGCCGCGACCGGCGGTGAGATGTCCCATAGGCGGCGCGGCAAGTCGTGCACGGGAAAACGTCGAGCGGCCCTACAGCCGCCCCAGCAGCAAAAATTCCATCAACGCTTTCTGCACATGCAGTCGGTTTTCTGCCTCGTCCCAGACGACCGACTGCGGCCCGTCGATCACGTCGGCCGTGACTTCCTCGCCGCGGTGCGCGGGCAGGCAATGCATGAAGAGCGCATCCGGCTTCGCTGCGCGCATCATGTCGCTGTCGACGCACCAGTCGGCGAACGCGACGCGACGTGCGTCGTTCTCGGCCTCGAAGCCCATGCTGGTCCACACATCGGTGGTCACCAGATCGGCGCCGCGCGCAGGCCTGCATCGGGTCCTTGAACACGCGGTAGCTGTCGCACGACCGGATGCCCGCGACCGACTGATCGACCTCGTAGCCGCTCGGCGTGCTCAGGTGCACCTTGAAGCCGAGCATCTCGGCCGCCTGCAGCCAGGTGTTGGCCATGTTGTTGCCGTCGCCGACCCAGGCCACCGTGCGGCCCGCGATCGTCGCCGCGCTGCTCGATGAAGGTGAAGATGTCGGCCAGGATCTGGCACGGGTGGAATTCGTTCGTCAGCCCGTTGATCACCGGCACGCGCGAATGCGCGGCGAAGCGTTCGATCTTGGCCTGCTCGAAGGTGCGGATCATCACCAGGTCGACCATGCGGCTGATCACCTTGGCGCTGTCTTCGATCGGCTCGGCGCGGCCCAGCTGGCTGTCGCCGGTGGTCAGGTGCACCACGCTGCCGCCCAGCTGGTACATGCCGGCCTCGAAGCTCACGCGCGTGCGGGTCGAGGCTTTCTCGAAGATCATCGCCAGCGTGCGGTCGGCCAGCGGCTGGTGCTTCTCGATAGGCCTTGAATCTCGCCTTGATCAGCGCCGCGCGCTCGAACACGTAGGCGTAGTCGTCGGCGCTGAAGTCGCTGAACTGCAGGTAGTGGCGCAGCGGAGTCATGCCCGCGGCTCGGCGAGAAACTGCTTCACCAGCGGCACCAGCAGCGCCACGATCTCGTCGGCTTCGGCCGCGGTGATGATCAGCGGCGGCACCAGCCGGATCACGTTGTCCGCCGTGACGCTGAGCAGCAGGCCCGCGTCGGCCGCGCGGCCGGTCAGCACGCCGCACGGACGGTCGAGCTCGATGCCGAGCATCAGGCCCTGGCCGCGCACTTCGATCACGCCGGGCAATTCGCAGCAGTTCGCGCTCGAGCGCGTCCTTCAGATGCGCGCCGACCTTCGCGGCGTTCTCGAGCAGCCCGTCTTCTTCCATGATCCGGATCGTCTCGATGCCGGCGCGCATCGCCAGCGGATTGCCGCCGAAGGTGGTGCCGTGGTTGCCGGGCTGGAAGATGTGCGCGGCCTTCGGCCCCGCCACCACGGCGCCGATCGGCACGCCCGAGCCCAGCCCCTTGGCCAGCGGCATCACGTCCGGCACGATGCCCGCCCACTGGTGCGCGAACCACTTGCCGGTGCGGCCCATGCCGCACTGCACCTCGTCGATCATCAGCAGCCAGTCGCGCTCGTCGCACAGCTCGCGCACCTCGCGCAGGTAGTCCCAGCGCATCGGGTTGATGCCGCCTTCGCCCTGGATCGTCTCGAAGAACACGGCGACCACGTTCGGTTGCCTTCGGTGGCTTGCGCGCAATGCGTCGATGTCGTTGAGCGGCACGCGGATGAAGCCCTCGACCAGCGGGCCGAAGCCGACTTTGCACCTTCTCGTTGCCGGTGGCCGACAGCGTCGCGATGCTGCGGCCGTGGAAGGCCTTTTCGTAGACCACGATCTCCGGCCGCTCGATGCCCTTGTCGTGCCCGAACTTGCGCGCCAGCTTGATCGCGGCCTCGTTCGCCTCCAGCCCGGTGGAGCAGAAGAACACGTTGGTCATGCCGGACAGCTCGACCAGCTTGGCGGCCAGCTGCTCCTGGCCCGGCACGTGGTAGTAGTTCGAGCTGTGGATGATCTTGCCGATCTGGTCCTGCAGCGCCGGCACCAGCTTCGGGTGGTTGTGGCCGAGCGTGTTGACGGCGATGCCGCCCAGCGCGTCGAGGTAGCGCTTGCCGTTCACGTCCCAGACGCGCATGCCTTCGCCGTGCGACAGCGCGATCGGCAGGCGGCCGTAGGTGTTCATCACATGCGGCGAAACAGCTTCGGTCGAGGACGCCATGGCAGGAGGCCTTCACACAAAAAATTCGAGACGAAAAACACAGCCCGGCCCGGTCGCGGGCCAGGCCCGCGCAGCAAGGGTGCGGCAAGCAGCGGATTTTAGGACGCGCGTTGCGCGCCCAAGTCCCCGCTCGACCGGGATCGTCTCGGGCGCGTAGCGGACGCGCGCGGCCGAGCCGTGAGCTAAACTTTTCCGCTGTGTATTCGACCCGCGCGACGATGTCGATCAATAACCCCAGACAACGCGCCTCATGCCGTCCGTCGATTCGACCCGCGAGTTGATCATCCTGGGCACCACCAGCGACGGCCGTCGGTTTCGGCCGAGCGACTGGTGCGAGCGGCTCGCCGGCGTGATGAGCCGGTTTCGACCGGGTGGTGCGAGCCCGGCGAGCTATCTGAGCTATTCACCCTGGTGCACGCCGACGCAGCACGAAGGCGTGGGTTGCGTGGTGGTCAATCCTGCACTGCGCGAAGCCGAGCCGATGGCCTGGGACTTCGTGGTGGGTTTTGCGAAGGACAACGACCTCACGGTATTGCACGGGCCGCAGCTGCCGCACGACTGACCGACGCAACGCGAACTGGTTGCGACACGGGCAAACCCCGAACCGAACGGCACCGGAACCTTGCTATGCTGACCGTCCACCCATCGTCGCAGCCGCATCCGCCGCACAGGCACCATGACCGACACGATTCTCGAAACCCTGCATCTGACCAAAAGCTTTCGCGGCTTCACCGCCGTGGACGACGTGAATCTGAAGGTGCAGCGTGGTCACATCCATGCGCTGATCGGGCCGAACGGCGCCGGCAAGACGACCTGCTTCAATCTGCTGACCAAGTTTCTGGTGCCCAGTCAGGGCCGCATCCTGTTCAATGGCATCGACATCACGAAAGAGCAACCTGCGCAGATCGCGCGTCGCGGCGTGATCCGCTCGTTTCAGATTTCGGCCGTGTTCCCGCACATGACGGCGTTGCGCAATGTGCGTATCGGGCTGCAGCGCAAGCTCGGCACGTCGTTCCATTTCTGGCGCAGCGAGAAATCGCTGTCGCGGCTTGATGCGCGCGCGCTGCAGTTGCTCGACGAAGTCGGCTTGGCCGAATACGCGCACGAGGAAACCGTCAATCTGCCCTATGGCCGCAAACGGGCGCTCGAGATCGCCACCACGCTGGCAATGGAGCCCGAACTGATGCTGCTCGACGAGCCCACGCAGGGCATGGGGCACGAGGACGTCGAGCGCGTGACCGACCTGATCCGGAAAGTTTCGGCAGGCCGCACCATTTTGATGGTCGAACACAACATGAGCGTGGTCGCAAAGATCGCCGACCGCATCACGGTGCTGCAGCGCGGTGCGGTGCTTGCCGAAGGGCCTTATGAGGAAGTGTCCAGCAATCCGCAGGTGATGGAAGCCTACATGGGCTCGGCCGATGCCGCGTTGCAGGGGGCGCACTGAACATGGCTGCGCCGATCGTGCTCGACATTCGTGACCTGCAAGCCTGGTATGGCGAATCGCACATCCTGCACGGTGTGAACCTGACCGTGCACCAAGGAGAAGTGGTGACGCTGCTCGGCCGCAACGGCGCGGGCCGCACCACCACGCTGCGCGCGATCATGGGGCTCGTCGGCCGGCGTGAAGGCTCGATCAAGGTCAACGGCGACGAAACGATCAGGATGGCCACGCATCGGATCGCGCACAAGGGCATCGGTTATTGCCCCGAGGAGCGCGCGATCTTTGCGAGCCTTTCGTGCGAAGAGAATCTGATGCTGCCGCCGCTGGTGTCCAGTTCGCGCGAAGGCATGTCGATCTCCGAGATTTACGCGATGTTCCCGAATCTGGAGGAACGTCGCCACAGCCCGGGCACGCGCCTGTCGGGCGGCGAGCAGCAGATGCTCGCGGTGGCCCGCATCCTGCGCACCGGCGCAAACCTGTTGCTGCTCGATGAAATCTCCGAAGGCCTGGCGCCCGTGATCGTGCAGGCGCTCGCGCGCATGATCACCGAGCTCAAGTCGCGCGGCTTCACGGTCGTGATGGTCGAGCAGAATTTCCGCTTCGCGGCGCCGCTGGCCGACCGCTTTTATGTGATGGAGCATGGCAACATCGTCGAGCAGTTCGACGCGAATCAACTGTCCGAGAAGATGGATACGCTGAATGAACTGCTGGGCGTCTGACCGGCGAGGCAGCGGCCGCGCAAACCGCTTTTCTTGAAATCAAAATTCATCAAGCAACCTGAAGGAGACACACCCATGAAACTCAAACCCCTCGCCTGCGCCGCCCTGATCGCCTGCGGCATTGCTGCGGCGCCGGCCTTTGCACAAAACGGCCCGCTCAAGATCGGCTTCGTGACGGACATGTCCGGCCTGTATTCCGATCTGGACGGGCAGGGCGGCGCGGAGGCCATCAAGATGGCGATCGCCGACTTCGGTGGCAAGGTGCTCGGCCGCGATATCGAACTGCTGACCGCGGACCACCAGAACAAGGCCGACATCGCCGCCTCCAAAGTGCGCCAGTGGATCGATGAGAACAACGTCTCCGCGATCATCGGCGGCACCAGCTCCGGCACCGCGATTGCGTCGGCCAAGATCGCGCAGGAGAAAAAGCGCCCTTACATCAATATCGGCGCCGGCAGCGCGCGGCTCACGAACGAGGATTGCTCGCCTTACACCGTCCACTACGCGTACGACACGATCGCGCTCGCGAACGTGGCCGGCAAGGCGATCGTGGAAAAGGGCGGCAAGAGCTGGTACTTCCTCACGGCCGACTACGCATTCGGCCACTCGCTCCAAAACGACACCGCCGCGGTCGTGAAGAAAAACGGCGGCACCGTGGTCGGCGACACGCGCCATCCACTGAACGCATCCGACTTCTCATCGTTCATCCTGCAGGCGCTGGGCTCGAAGGCGCAGGTGCTCGGCCTGGCCAATGCGGGCGGCGACTTCGTCAATGCGATGAAGGCGGCGTCCGAATTCGGCGTGACCAAGAAAATGGACGTGGCCGGCCTGCTGGTGTTCCTGAATGACATCAAGAGCCTGGGCCTGAAGAACACCGAAGGGCTGCTGGCGACGATCAGCTGGTACTGGGACCAGAACGACGAGACGCGCAAGTTCGCCGAGCGCTTCAAAGCCAAGGTCGGCCGCGTGCCGAACGGCCTGCAGGCGGCCGATTACTCCGCCACGCTCACCTACCTGAACGCGGTGAAAGCCGCTGGCACCGACGACGCCGACAAGGTGATGGAGCAGATGCGCAAAACCCCCATCAACGACATGTACGCCAAAGGCGGTGAAATCCGTGCCGACGGCCGCATGGTGCACGACATGTACCTGATGCAGGTCAAGAAGCCGTCCGAATCCAAGGGCGAGTGGGACCTGTTCAAGCTGGTGACGACGGTGCCGGGCAAGGACGCTTATCAGTCGCTGGCCGACTCGAAATGTTCGTTCATCAAGAAGTAAATGACACTGTCGTAGCCGCTGCGGCTGGCCGGCTTTCGGACCTGCCCACCGCGCGCGTTCTGCGGCTGCATTTGCCACCCCTTCCTTCCCTTCTCTGACAAAGCGAGTCGATTTGGAACTGTTCGGTTTGCCGATGTCGGCCGTGCTCAGTCAGCTGCTGCTCGGACTGGTCAACGGATCGTTCTATGCGATCCTGAGCCTGGGCCTTGCGGTGATTTTCGGCCTGTTGAACGTGATCAATTTCGCGCATGGCGCGATGTTCATGTTCGGCGCGATGCTGACCTGGATGGGTCTGCAATATGTCGGGCTGCCCTATTGGGCGATGCTCTTGTTGTCGCCGTTGCTCGTGGGTCTTGTCGGCATCGTGATCGAAAAGACCATGCTGCAGTGGCTCTACAAGCTCGATCACCTGTATGGCCTGCTGCTCACGTTCGGCATCACGCTGATGCTTGAAGGCATTTTCCGCTCCGTCTACGGTTCGTCGGGGCAGTCTTACGCGGTGCCGCCCTTGCTTGCGGGCGCCACCGACCTCGGCTTCATGTACCTGCCGAACTACCGCGCCTGGGTGGTCTTGGCTTCGCTCGTCGTCTGCTTCGCGACTTGGTTCATGATCGAGAAGACCAAGCTCGGCGCTTATTTGCGCGCCGGCACCGAGAACCCGCGCATGGTCGAAGCATTCGGCGTCAACGTGCCGCTGATGATCACGCTGACCTACGGTTTCGGCGTCGCGCTCGCCGCGTTCGCGGGCGTGCTCGCAGCGCCGGTATACCAGGTCGCGCCGCTGATGGGCTCGAACCTGATCATCGTGGTGTTCGCCGTGGTCGTGATCGGCGGCATGGGCTCGATCATGGGTGCGATCCTGACCGGCCTGGGCCTCGGCGTGATCGAAGGCTTCACCAAAGTGTTCTATTCGGAGCTTTCCAACACGGTGGTGTTCATCATCATGGCGATCGTGCTGCTGGTGCGGCCTGCTGGTCTGTTCGGCCGCGAGAAGTGATGCTCGCCTGCAGGCTTCGCTTCCTTCGGTCGGCTCTGGTCTTCCCCCGGCCGGGGGCGGCACCTGCGGCCCCGCGGAGCCGGCTCCGCAGCCCCTGTTGGAAGGGGTTTGGGTTGCCCTCGGGTTTGATCGCCGCAGTCGACTCTGCTTTCCTTTTCACGGGAGGCAAAGCCTTCGGCCGGGGCAAGTCCGTCCGCCGTGTCTGCTGGCGCGACCGGGACCGGTTTGTTGCGTCTCGGGTGGTTTGCAGCGTGATGGGCAATTGAAATGAAAATCATCGGATATTTGTTGCTGCTTGCGATCGGGCTTGCCGCGCCGCACTATTTCTATTCGATCTTCGTGATGAAGATCCTGTGCTTCGCATTGTTCGCGTCCGCATTCAACCTGCTGATCGGCTACACGGGGCTGCTGTCGTTCGGCCATGCGGCGTTTCTGGGCGGCGCCGGCTACATCACCGGCTACATGCTGCGTGACATGACGCTGTCGCCGCTGCTCGGCGTGCTGGCCGGCACCGCGTTCGCGGCGCTGCTCGGGCTCGTTGTCGGCTGGCTCGCAATCCGGCGCCAGGGCATCTATTTCACGATGATCACGCTGGCGCTGTCGCAGATGGTGTACTTCGTCTGGCTACAGGCGCGCTTTACGGGCGGCGAGGACGGCCTGCAGGGCGTGCCGCGCGGCGATCTGTTCGGGCTGATCAACCTCGGCAACGACATGGTGCTGTACTACGTCGTGCTGGCCATCTTCCTGTTCGGCTTCTGGCTGATCCACCGTACCATCCATTCCCCGTTCGGCCAGGTGCTCGGCGCAATCAAGGACAACGAGCCGCGCACGATTTCGCTCGGCTATGACGTCGATCGCTACAAGCTGCTGGTGTTCGTGCTGTCGGCTGCGCTCTCGGGCCTGGCCGGCTCGACCAAAGTGCTCGTGCTCGGCTTCGAAACCCTGACCGATGCGCACTGGAGCATGTCCGGGCTGGTCGTGCTGATGACGCTGGTCGGCGGCATGGGCACGGTGCTCGGGCCGCTGGTCGGGGCGGTGGTGATCCTGATTCTGGAAAACAAGCTCGGTGAAATCGGCATCGCGATCTTCAACGCGACCGGCATCGAGTGGTTCCGCTCGCTCGGTCAGTCGGTCACGATCGTCACCGGTTTCATCTTCATCGTGGTCGTGCTGCTGTTTCGTCGCGGCATCATTGGCGAGCTCATCGCGCTGTTGCCGAAGAAAAAGCCCAAGCCGGTTGCGTTGCCGCCCGGTGATAAAGCCGCGGCCGCACTTCAGCAGGCCGGTCAGCCGCGCAGGTCTGGCGTGGGGTAGTCGCGGCCCTGCTCAATTGATCGTTCATGGAGTGGGCAGGTCCGGGTTCGACCTCCGTTCGGGAATAAAAAAAGCCGCAATCGATGCGGCTTTTTTGTTTTGCGGATTGCAGTCTGTCTTGCTGGCAGCGCACCCGATACAAACAGCAGACGACCGAGGCGTGGCTTCGGCGATCCGGGCTTACCTTTTCGGTGGCGTTTTTAAGCCGCCGCGGCGCTGGTGCCGCTGGACTCGGGCGTGCCGAGCACCAAAGTCTTCACACGCGTGCTGAGTCGACTCTTGTCGCGCGCGGCCTTGTTCTTGTGGAAGATGCCTTTGTCGGCGATCGTGTCGACCACCGATTGCATGATGCCGAACGCCGATTTCGCCTTTTCCTTGTCGCCGGCGGCAACCGCTTTTTCGACGTTCTTCACCGCGGTGCGGTACTTGGAGCGCAGCGACGTGTTCGCTGCATTCAGTTTGATGTCCTGGCGGACGCGCTTGCGGCCCGACGCCAGGCGCGGGTTCTTTTTCTTCGGTTTGGTGGATGCCATGGAGTGAAATTACCTTTTCAAATGGTTTGAGGATGTTGCCAGCAAAGCCCTCGATTCTATCATTTCAGCCGGATTCTTTGCTTCACGCCACCTTGGTGCTCCCGTTTTCATAGCGACACGCGCCGCTACACTCGCCCGCGTGTCGCTGCTCAAGTCCGCCTCCACCGTTTCGCTTTTCACGCTGATGTCGCGCGTCACGGGCCTGGTGCGCGAGCTGCTGATCGCCTCCACGTTCGGCGCCAGTGCGATGACCGATGCATTCAATGTTGCATTCCGCATCCCGAACCTGTTTCGCCGCCTGTTCGGCGAAGGCGCGTTCAGCCAGGCGTTCGTGCCGGTGCTCGCGTCGACGCGCGCGCAGGCCGGGGAGGAGGCGACAAGTCTTTTGATCGACCGGGTCGCGACGCTTTTGGCCTGGGCGCTCGTGTTGACCTGCGCGCTCGGTGTGGCGGCGGCTCCGTTGCTGGTGTGGGCGCTGGCCAGCGGCCTGAATCAGGACCCTGGTGGGTATCGAGCCGCCGTGTCGATGACGCGCTGGATGTTCCCCTACATCGGCTTCATGTCGATGGTCGCGCTCGCATCCGGCATCCTGAACACCTGGAAGCGGTTCGCGGTGCCGGCCGCGACGCCGGTGCTGCTCAACCTGTCGATGATCGCCGCCGCATGGCTGCTCGCGCCGTGGCTGATGGCACGCGGCAGCGAGCCGATCTTCGCGCTGGCTGCGGGCGTCATGCTCGGCGGTCTGCTGCAGTTGCTGGTGCAGGTGCCGGCGCTAAAGCGGCTGGGCCTGCTGCCGCGCATCGGCCTGCGCTGGTCGCGCATCCGAGCGGCCTGGGCCGATCCGGCCACGCGCCGCGTCGCGCAGTTGATGGGCCCGGCGCTGCTGGGCGTGAGCGTGGCGCAAATCTCGCTGTTGATCAATACCCAGATTGCGTCGCATCTGGCGACCGGCAGCGTCACCTGGCTCAACTATGCGGACCGGCTGATGGAGTTCCCGACCGGCATGCTCGGCGTCGCGCTGGGCGTGGTGCTGATGCCGCAACTTGCGGGCGCGCGTGCGGTGGCGGATGCGAGCCGCTACTCGGACATGCTCGACTGGGGCCTGCGGCTCGTGGTGCTGCTCGCGGTGCCGAGCGCGGTGGCGCTGCTGCTGTTCGCCGAGCCGCTGGTGTCGGTGCTCTATCACTACGGTGCGTTCAACGCGCAGGACCTGCTGCAGACGCGGCGCGCGCTGATGGGCTACGGCGCCGGTCTGGTCGGCATTGTCGCGATCAAGGTGCTCGCGCCCGGTTTTTATGCAAGCCAGGACATCCGCACGCCGGTGCGCATCGCGGTCGTCGTGCTGGTGCTCACGCAGTTGATGAACCTCGTGTTCGTGCCGCTGTTCCAGCACGCGGGGCTCGCGCTGTCGATCGGCATCGGGGCGCTGATCAACGCGTCCTGGCTGCTGATCGGGCTGATCCGGCGCGGCAGTTATTCACCTCGGCCAGGCTGGTTTGCCTTCATCGCCCAGGTGCTGGTCGGCAGCGCCTGCATGGGCGCGCTGCTGTTCTGGGCGAACCGCCATTTCGACTGGACCGCGCTGCGGGATCAACGCCTGCTTCGAGTCGGTTTGATGGCCGCGCTGCTGCCGGCCGCGGGGGCGACCTACTTCGCCGTCATCCGGCTGTGCGGCTTGCGCTTCGGCCAGTTTCTGAAGAAGTAGCGCGGCGCAATTTCAAGCAGCGCGGCGACTTGCTTCGCTCCCATGGGCCGGCTGGAAATTTCCCGCGAATTCGAGAACACCTGCAATTGACGACGCGCAACGGCGCAAGGTAAAAAGCCCGCATGCAATTTCGCTTCGAAGCGCCCACGCCGCTAGAGTTTTTCCGCTCGCTCGTCCAATGCGACGAGCAGTTTCCTTTGCTGGAGGCGTCGGTCAGCCTCGCACAGGACGAATACCCACAACTCGACGTGCAGCAGGTGCTCGGCGACGTCGACCAGTTGCTCGCGCGTCTGAAGCGCCGGCTCGCGGGCGACGCCGCGCCGCTGGCCCGGTTGCGCGCGTTGAGCCAGTTCTTCTATCGCGATCTGGGTTTCGGCGGCAACGTCAACGACTACTACGACCCGGACAACAGCTATCTGAACGCGGTGCTGCGCACGCGGCGCGGCATTCCGATCTCGCTGGCGGTGCTCTGGCTCGAACTCGCGCACGGGCTGGGACTGTCGGCGCACGGGGTGAGCTTTCCAGGGCACTTCATGGTGCGCGTCACGCTGCCGAAAGGTCAGGCGGTGATCGATCCGTTCACCGGACAATCGATGAGCCGCAGCGAGCTCGCCGAGCGGCTCGAGCCGTTTCGCCGCCAGACCGGCACCGCCGACGGCATCGAGATGCCGGTGGCGACCTTCCTGAAGCCGGCGCGCCCGCGCGACATCGTGGCCCGCATGCTGCGCAATCTGAAGGAAATCCACCGCGCACAGTCGGACTGGCAGCGTTTGCTGGCCGTGCAGGACCGACTGATCGTGCTGCTGCCCGAGAGCTGGGTCGAATACCGCGACCGCGGGCTCGTGCATGCGGAAGCGGGCAACACCGTGCAGGCGCTTGCGGACTTCGACGTCTATCTCGCCAGAGCCGGGTTCGAAATCGACATCGCCGCAATCGCGGACCGCGCCGCGCAGTTGCGCGGCGCAAGTCACTGATCCAGGCGGTCCCAAAGGCGGCTTCCTGCCGGTCCCGCGCGACGTCGCGACGGCTGATCGACGCGGCACAGCCCGGCCATGCGAAGCGACGCACGCCGGGCGCCTGCGGCGGGTTCTATTCGATTCGCACCCGCGGGCGCTCATCGCCGTGCGTCGAGGCCACGATCTCACCGATCGAAAACACGCGCTCCCCCGCGTCCTGCAGCATGGCCGCGCAGCGCTGCGCATGCTCGGGCGCAATCACGCAGACCATGCCAATGCCGTTGTTGAACGTGCGGTTCATCTCGGTGTCGTCGATGCCGGCCACGCGCTGCAGCCAGCCGAACAGCTCGCTCTTGGGCCAGGCGCCGGCGGACAACCGGGCCGCCGTGCCGGTCGGCAACACGCGCGGAATGTTATCGAGCAGGCCGCCGCCCGTGATGTGGGCAATCGCCTTCACCGGGTGCGCCGCCAGCGCCGCGAGCATCGGCTTCACGTAGATCCGCGTGGGCGCCATCAGTGCGTCGCGAAACGGCTGGCCGTCCAACATCTGCGGCAACGCCCCCGCCGCGCGCTCGATGCATCGGCGCACCAGCGAAAATCCGTTCGAATGCACGCCGCTCGAAGCCAACCCGAGCACCACATCGCCGGGCCGCACGTGCTGGCCATTCAAAATCTTCGATTTCTCGACCGCGCCCACGCAGAAACCCGCCAGATCGTATTCGCCCGCAGGGTACATGTCCGGCATCTCGGCCGTCTCGCCGCCGATCAGCGCGCAGCCGGCCAGCTCGCACCCCTTTGCGATCCCGCCGACCACCGCCGCTGCGGTGTCCACGTCGAGCTTGCCGCACGCGAAGTAGTCCAGAAAAAACAACGGCTCGGCGCCCTGCACCAGCACGTCGTTCACGCTCATCGCGACCAGATCGATGCCGACCGTGTCGTGCCGGTCCCACTCAAACGCGAGTTTGAGCTTGGTGCCAACGCCGTCCGTGCCGCTGACCAGCACCGGCTCCGTGTAGCGCTTCGGCACTTCGAACAACGCGCCGAAGCCGCCGATGCCCGCCAGCACGCCCTCGCGCATCGTGCGCCTGGCCAGCGGCTTGATGCGCTCGACCAGCGCATCGCCCGCGTCGATGTCGACGCCGGCCGACTTGTAGCTGAGCGCGGTGGAGGCGGGTGGGGCGGGCGATGCGGTCATGTGGACGTTTCGGGAGGGACGAAAGAAGGGCGGACGAAAAAAGGGCGGGCAGCAGCCAGTGAATGGGAGCAACGCCGCGGCGGCAGAACAGCCCACGCTGCGCTCGCATGGCGGTCGGTCGGGCCGACTCGCCTGCGGCCTGGCCAGACGGCAGCCCAGGCGAGGCGCAGACGCCAACCAGGGCAAAGCGAGGCGTACAGGAGCGGACAGGGACGAAGCACAGCGATGCGCAGCACTAAAATTTGCTGCAAATTTTATCGTCGCCCCGTGCACCCTCCCTTGTCGTCCGTCGCTCCGATGCCGTTGGCAGGCCCGTTCGCGCGTGCGCCCGTGCGGTCGGGCCCGGCCGCTGGCGTCTGGCGGTTTTGATCGAACGCATGCGGATGCAGCAACTGGCGCTCGACATCGGCATCGCGGTCGCGCCCGGCTTCGAGAATTTTCGCGTCGGCGCGAATCGCCAGACGGTCCAGCATCTGCGCGACGCGGTGTCCGGCGTGGACGAGGACGCCCAGGCAGCGACACGCCCGCCAACCTATCTCTGGGGGGAAGCGGGTGCCGGCAAGACCCATCTGCTGGCCAGTGTTCGCGCGGCCTTCGCGGCGCGCGGTTGCAGCGTCGGCTGGCTCGATGCCGCGGACCCCGAGCCGCCCGATGAATTCGACGAGCGCTGGTCGGCCCTGCTGCTCGACGACGTGCACGCGTTCGACGCGGTGCGCCAGCAGGCCGCGTTCAACTGGTTCGTGAATGCACAGACGCAGCGCCGCTGGGTGCTGGCCGCCGGTGCCGTGCCGGTGGCCGATCTGGCGCTGCGCGAGGACCTGCGCACCCGGCTCGGCTGGGGTCATGTGTTCGCGCTGCAGTTGCTCGGCGACGACGAACGCCGCACCGTGCTGCAGACGCGTGCGCAAGACCGTGGCATGCACCTGGGCGACGACGTGGTCGAGTTCATGCTGCGGCGCTTCTCGCGCGATCTGGGCAGCCTGCTCGATCTGCTCGACCGGCTCGACCGCTTCTCGCTGCGCACCGCGCGGCCGATCACGGTGCCGCTGCTGAAAACCATGCTGGAGTCGCACGACAGACGATGACGATCGACGACAAGCCCGCCACACCTGCGCGCATCAAGGTCGCGCTGTTCGACCTCGACCACACGCTGCTGCCGATCGATTCGGACCACGGCTGGGGCACCTACACGACCGAACTCGGCTGGACCGACGCGGCCGAATTCACGCGCCGCAACGATGAATTCTTCGCGCAGTACAAGGCCGGCGCGCTCGACATCGACGCCTACGTGCGCTTCGCCACCGAAGCGATCCGGCGGCAGGGTGCTTCGAAATCGATAGCTGCACGTGAAGGCTACACTAGTGCGATCCGAGAAAAACACTTAAAGACCGCGGCGCTCGACCTGGTGCGACGCCACCGCGCGGCGGGCGACCGGCTCGCGGTCGTGACGGCCACCAACGACTTCGTGACGCGGCCACTGGCCGACCTGTTCGGCATCGATGACCTGATTGCGGTGCGGCTCGAACGCGACGCGGCCACCGGCTGGATCACGGGGGCGATCGAAGGCACGCCGTCGGTGCGTGCCGGCAAGGTCACCCGTGTGGGGCAGTGGCTGGCGGACGCCGGGCTCGGCTGGGACGACGTCGAATCGACGTTCTATTCCGACTCGGTCGGGGATCTGCCTCTGCTCGAGAAAGTCGACCACCCGGTCGCGACGAATCCAGACGACGCGTTGCGCGGCATCGCCCATCGGCGCGGCTGGCCTGTGCTCGACCTGTTCGAAAAAATCTGAGGGCCCCAGTGCTTCTCCAATGATCAAAAAATTCATCGACGAGCTGATCACGCGCGCCACCGGCGGCCGCGGGCGATCCGTCTCCAAGTTCGGCAAACGCGCGGAGGTGCCGGCCAGCGTGCACGGGATCGATCCGGGCGGCGTCGACGAACGCGCGTTGAACGTGGTGCGCACACTGCAGAACGCGGGTTACCAGGCTTACATCGTCGGCGGCGCGGTGCGCGATCTGCTGGTCGGGTTGAAGCCGAAGGATTTCGACGTCGCGACCGACGCGACGCCCGAGCAGGTCAAGGCGCTGTTCCGCCGCGCGTTCATCATCGGCCGGCGTTTTCGCATCGTGCATGTGGTGCACGGCCGCGGGCGCGAGCACGAAGTCATCGAAGTCTCGACGTTTCGCGCGTACCTGGACAACAGCGCCGCCGGCACCGCGGTGGCCGGCAACGAGAAGACTTCGAAGAGCCAGCTGGCCGGCATGCAGCATGCGGTCGATGCGTCAGGGAGGGTGCTGCGCGACAACGTCTGGGGCCCGCAAAACGAAGACGCCGCGCGGCGCGACTTCACCATCAACGCGATGTACTACGACCCGCAGACGCAGGTCGTGGTCGACTACCACGGCGGCATTGCGGATGCGAAGAAGAAGACGCTGCGCATGATCGGCGACGCCGCCGCGCGCTACCGCGAGGACCCGGTGCGCATCATCCGCGCGGTGCGATTCGCGGCCAAGCTGCAGCCGCGCGGCTTCACGCTCGACAAGAAGACCGCCGAGCCGTTGATCGCGTCGCAGAAGCTGTTGGCCGAAGTGCCGCAGAGCCGGCTGTTCGACGAGATGCTGAAGCTGCTGCAGACCGGGCATTCGCTGGCCACCATCGCGCAGTTGAAGCTGCTCGGGATGTCGCGCGGTATCTATCCGCTGCTGGACCTCGTGGTGGAGCGCGCCGACACGCCGTTCGTCGCTGCCGCGCTGGCCGACACCGATCGCCGTGTGCAGGAATCCAAACCCGTGGCGCCGAGCTTTCTGCTGGCCTGCGTGCTCTGGGCCGACGTGCTCGCCGGCTGGAATCAGCGGCTGCATGCACGCCAGCATCCATTTCCCGCGCTGCAGGAAGCGATCGACCACGTGTTCGACGAGCGCATCGGCGACGTGTCCGGCCGCGGCAAGCTCGCCGCCGACATGCGCGAGATCTGGATGATGCAGCCCCGATTCGAAAAACGCACCGGCCAGGCCCCGCTGTCGCTGGTCGAGCAGCCGCGCTTTCGGGCCGGCTTCGACTTCATGCGGCTGCGCGCCGAGATTGGCGAGATCGACATCACGCTTGCCGACTGGTGGCAGGCGTTCTCGGTCGCCGACGATGCGACGCGGCATGACCTGATCGACCGGCTGCGGCAGGAGCAGCAGGGCAGCCCACAATCACCGCGGCCCGCGCGGAAGCGCCGATCCGCGCCGCGCGATGAGGCGACGCTGCAGGCGCGCGATGACACGGGGTCTGCCCATGCAGGCAACGATCGGGAAGGTGGCGCTGCGGCCGAGCACCACGCGCCGACGGACGGTACACCGGGCACGGAGGGCGCAGCCACCGCGCCGAAGAAGCGGCGCCGGCGTCGTTCGAGCGGAACAAAAAACGACGCCGCGCAAATACAACCGGACGCGGGTGGGCAGGAGCCCTAGAGCGCGCACGCCACTCGACTCGAAGGCTGCCCGGTTTGCGCGCGCCCGCTGTCGCCTATATCGCGCTCGGTGCGAACCTCGGCAATGCCGAACGCGCGTTGCACGCTGCCGTGCAGCAGATCGCCGAGTTGCCTTCGACGCAGGTCACGGCGCAGTCGTCGCTCTACCGCAGCGCGCCGCTCGACGCCGAGGGCCCGGACTATCTGAATGCCGCGGTCGCCGTATCCACCCGACTGGCGCCCGGGCAACTGCTGAAAGCACTGCAACGCATCGAAGACGCCCATGGTCGCGCGCGTCCCTACCCGAATGCGCCGCGCACGTTGGACCTCGATATCCTGCTCTACGGCGACGCGCGCATCGACACGCCGACGCTCACCGTGCCGCACCCGCGCATGCTGCAGCGCGCGTTCGTGCTGCATCCGCTGGCCGAGATCGCGCCGCAGCGGGTGAGCGGTGCGATGCTGTGCCGCGTCGCGGATCAGCGCATCGAGAAAATCGATTCGGCATCGAACCGCACAGTTAGCGCCGCGCGGTGCAGCGCGCGACCCGGTCCGGCTGCATGAGCGCCGGGCAGCGCAGAAAAGCACGCGGTTGCCGGATCGGAAGAAAACGAGAACGCATCGGCACGGGCGAGATTCGAATTCCACATCGGACTGCCGCCGGCGAGCCGCCGCCACGGCGGCTGCGACCGGCCGGCCCGTTTTTTGAGAAACTGCAGGCTCGGCTTCGAATCCGTTGTCCTACCCCGTGAGAAAGCGCAAGCCCAGATGAACTATGAAACCCTGCTCTACGACAACAACGACGGCATCCTCACGCTCACGCTGAATCGGCCCACCCATCTGAATGCGTTCACCGTGCGCATGGCCGAAGACCTGATCGATGCGTATCGCGATGCGAGCGAGGACGACGCGGTGCGCGCCGTCGTCGTGACCGGCAGCGGCAAGGCGTTTTGCGCGGGCATGGACTTGAGCGCGCCCGGCAACGTGTTCGGCCTGGACGAATCGCTGAGCCCCACCCGCGCCGACATGGAGCAGCGGCTCGAAGACCCCGAGATCGTCAGCGGCGTGCGCGATACGGGCGGCCGCGTGTCGCTTGCGGTCTATCAATGCAAGAAGCCGGTGATCGCCGCGATCAACGGCGCGGCGGTCGGCATCGGTGCCACGATGACGCTGCCGATGGACTTTCGCTTCGCGTCCGAAAAAATGCGCATGGGTTTCGTGTTCGGCAAGCTCGGCATCGTGCCGGAAGCGTGCTCGAGTTGGTTCTTGCCGCGCATCGTCGGCATCACCAAGGCGCTGGAGCTGACCTACTCGGCGCGCATCATCGACGCGGACGAGGCACTGCGTTGCGGCCTGGTCGGCGAAGTGCATCCGGCCGAGTCGGTACTTGCAAAAGCGCAGGCGTTCGCGCGCAGCCTGGTGACCGATCGCTCGCCGGTGTCGGTCGCGTTGATCCGCCAGATGATGTGGCGCAACTCGGCCGCACCCGACCCGCTGGAGGCCCACCGGATCGATTCGCTGGCGATGTACTACACGAGCATCGGCGACGGCAAGGAAGGCGTCGCATCGTTCCTGGAAAAGCGCACACCGGACTTCCAGCAGAGGGCGTCGCGCATGCCGGACTTCTACCCGTGGTGGAACGATTGATCGGCGACGATCGCTCGGCTGTGCGCTGCGCGCTCCGGCCATGAGCAAGGCATTCACGCGCGAGAGCGATGCGCCGGAGGCCGATGACGACGACATCGCGGCGCCCGCGTTGCCGGACGGCGCGAAGAACTACCTCACGCCCGGCGGCTATCGCCGGCTGCGCGCCGAGTTGCTCGCGCTGATCGACGATGAGCGCCCGAAGGTGGTCGAAGCCGTGCATTGGGCCGCGAAAAACGGCGATCGGTCCGAAAACGGCGACTACATCTATGGCAAGAAGCGGTTGCGCGAGATCGATCGACGCATCCGCTTTCTGACCAAGCGCCTCGAGATCGCCGAGGTGGTCGACCCGAGCGTGCATCACGGCCGCGAGCAGGTCTTCTTCGGGGCCACCGTGACCTACGCTCATGATGACGACCAGGAGCGCACGATCACGATCCGCGGCATCGACGAGGCCGACAGCGCGGCCGGGGAGGTCAGCTGGATCGCACCGATCGCGCGCGCGCTGCTGAAGGCTCATGTCGGCGACATTGTGAAACTCGTGGTGCCGACCGGCGTGCAGGACATCGAGGTGCTTGCGGTGGAGTATCCGGCGCCCGATCGAGCGACGACCGCGGACAGCCACTCAAGCAAAAAAGACTGCATCGAATGATTGCGGGCGCTGCGCGGAGGCCGAATCCGGTCGCTGGAGCCGACTGCGTCTGACCGACGCGCTGCGCAAACGCTCAGAACAACTCACCCGAGCGGACTTCGCGCGACGCATCGATGCGCGGGCCGGTCCGCCTTGCGCCTGGGGTGGCGCCCATCGACTCGGCACCGACCGCCGGGCTTCCGGCATCCGCTCGAAGCGGCTGCGCCTGGGCTGGCAACAGCGAGCCGACCCGCACCCCGAGCAGCCGCAGCCGCCGCTCGAGCGGCGCGCGTTTCAGGCACTGCCCCGCCGCGTGCCGAATCGTTCGGGGGTCTGCCGTGAACCGCTCGAGCGTGAGGTCGCGCGTGACGATCGTGAAGTCGTCGTAGCGCAGCTTGATGCCGATCGTCTTCCCCACATAGCCTTTCCTCGCGAGGTCGGCCGCGACCCGTTCGCACAGGCTCGTGAAGATCGCGCCGAGTTCGGCCCGGTCGCGCACCGCGTGCAGATTGCGCTCGAACGTCGTCTCACGGCTCATCGAAACCGGCTCGCTCTCCGTCACCACCGGCCGCATGTCGCGGCCGTGTGCCATCTCGTGCAGCCAGGCGCCGTAGCTGCGGCCGAATTGGGCCAGCAGCCAGTCGCGCGGCCGTTCGGCCAGCTCGCCGATGGTGTGGATCGCCTGCGCGGCCAGCTTCGCTTCGGCCTTCGGCCCGATGCCGTTGACCTTGCGGCACGGCAGCGGCCAGATGCGCGTGGCCACATCGGCCTCGAACAGCACGCTGATGCCGTTGGGCTTGTCGAACTCGCTCGCCATCTTGGCCAGCAGCTTGTTCGGCGCAATGCCGATCGAGCAGGTCAGCGCGGTGGCTTCGAAAATGCTTTTCTGGATCAGCCGCGCCAGCACGCGGCCGCCTTCGCGCTGGCCGCCGGGCACGTCGGTGAAGTCGATGTACACCTCGTCGATGCCGCGGTCTTCCATGACCGGCGCGATGTCGGCGATCACGCTTTTGAACCGGCGCGAAAGCCGCCGGTACTCGTCGAAGTCGGCTGGCAAAAGCAACGCCTGCGGGCACAGCTGGGCCGCTTTCATGAGCCCCATCGCCGAGCCGACGCCGAACGGCCGCGCCGCATAAGTGGCGGTCGTCACCACGCCGCGGCCCGCGTAATGGCGCAAGGTGGGGAAGAAGTCGACCGGGATGTCGGCGAGATCGCCGATCGTCCAGTCGCGTCCCGGCCGCTCGCGCTTCAGGCGCGCAAGCAGCTCATCGGCGTTGCGCCGCCCACCGCCGATGACCAGCGGCAAACCTTTGAGTTGCGGATAGCGCAGCAGCTCGACCGACGCGAAGAACGCGTCCATGTCGAGGTGGGCGATGCGACGTGGCGCGGCAGCGGGGGCGACGATCTCGGTCACGCGTGTGCGAGCAGGCGAAACGCGGCTTCGCTCAAACGGCGGGATGCATGAGCGCACCCACCAGGCCGGCGCCGAGCAGTGCAAAGGTGGGCAGCACCGTCAACACAAAACCCAGTCCCCGCCTGGATGGATCGGCCACATAAGAACGCCAATAGACGAGCCGGCCGATCAGGTAGACCGCACCGATCGCGGCCAGCCACCCGTTCGGCCAGTGCAGCCCCGCGATGAACAGCGCCGGCAAGAACGCCACGAGTTGCTCCAGCGTATTCATCTGCACACGAAATGCGCGGTCGAATCCTTCGGCGCCGCTGACTGCGGGTGCCTTGACGCCGTATTTGCCGCGCGCCCGGCCCACCAGCACGCCGAAGAAGAAGAACTGGGCGACCGCGAGGATCGCGACGATGTGGAGGTAATTCATGCGTGAGGTCTCGGGCAAAGGCTGCGGATCCGAAGCGTATCGTGCCACCGCCGCAGCGACGGCCGCGTGAAGCCGAGCACAAGCCCGAGCCGGCCACCTGCACGAAGGCCGTACCCCACTGTTGTCTATGGTCAAGAAACCGCACACGCCCGGTGGTCAACCGCAAGCAAATAAGGTCCGGCCTGCGTCCATGTCGACGCGACTCGCCGGCGCCACTCGCTGTTGGCGAGACATTGGAAAAAAAGGACTACTTATGAAGAAGACACTCATCGCGCTTGCGCTGACCGCTGGTGCCAGCATGACCGCATTCGCCGCCGACATCGTCGACACTGCGGTGAAGGCGGGCAATTTCACGACGCTCGTCACCGCGGTCAAAGCGGCGGGTCTGGTCGATACGTTGAAAGGCCCCGGCCCATTCACCGTGTTCGCACCGACCGATGCGGCGTTTGCCAAAGTGCCGAAAGCCGATCTCGACGCGCTGCTGGCGGACAAGGCCAAGCTGAGCAAGGTGCTGACCTATCACGTGGTGTCGGGCAAGGTCATGGCCAAGGACGTAAAAGCCGGCAAGGTCAAGTCGGTCGAGGGCAGCGACCTGACGCTGGCGACCGACGGCGGCGTGACGGTCAACGGCGCCAAGGTCGTGGCTGCCGACGTGGCCGCCGACAATGGTGTGATTCACGCGATCGACACGGTGTTGATGCCGAAGTGATGCCGGCTTCGACAAGCTAGGCAGCCGAGCAACGGGGTGCGCAAGGCACCCCGTTTTTGTTTGAATCGATCGACCGGCGAAGTCGGGGGCGACGGCGTCGACCGGCCAGGCACCGGCCGCGCTCGTCGTCATCGGCAGTTCGCGACCATCCAGCTCGTGCGTTCACCGCGACCCGGCAGATGCAGCGCCGCGGTCGTCGGCGGCGTCTGCGCCACCACCTTGCCGCGCCGCACCACTTTGAGCCGCGCCGCCCGCAGCCGGATCGCCTCGATCGGATCCCGCGCCTGCAGCAGCACGAAGCTCGCGTCGCAGCCCGGCTCGATCCCGTAGCGCGCAAGGCCCATCACCCGTGCGGCGTTGCGCGTGACCGCATCGAAGCAGCGGCGGATGCCGTCCTGGCTTGTCATCTGCGCGACGTGCAGCCCCATGTGCGCGACTTCGAGCATGTCGCCGCTGCCCATCCCGTACCACGGGTCCATCACGCAGTCGTGGCCGAACGCGACGTTGACGCCGCTGGCCATCAGTTCGGGCACGCGGGTCATGCCGCGGCGCTTCGGATACGTGTCGTGGCGGCCTTGCAGCGTGATGTTGATCAGCGGGTTCGCAACCACGGCGACGCCGGCCTCCGCGATCAGCGGCAACAGCTTGCTCACGTAGTAGTTGTCCATGCTGTGCATGGACGTGCAGTGGCTGCCGGTGACCCGGCCCTGCAGGCCGAGCCGCTGCGCTTCGAAGGCAAGGGTTTCGATGTGGCGCGACAGCGGGTCGTCGGATTCGTCGCAGTGCATGTCGACGGGCAGGCCGCGCTCGGCCGCGAGTTCGCACAGCAGCCTGACGCTGGCGGCGCCCTCGCTCATGGTGCGCTCGAAGTGGGGGATGCCGCCGACCACGTCGACGCCTCTGCCGAGCGCGCGTTTCAAATTTTCGACGCCACCCGCAGTCCGCAGCACGCCATCCTGTGGGAACGCGACCAATTGCAGATCGAGATAGGGCGCGACCTGCTTTTTCACCTCCAGCAACGCATCGACCGCGAGCAGGCTCGCATCGCTGGTGTCGACGTGGGTGCGGATCGCAAGCAATCCTTTGGCCACCGCCCAATCGCAGTAGGTCAACGCGCGTTCGATGATCGCGTCGGCCTGCAGGGTCGGCTTGAGTTCGCCCCACAGCGCAATGCCTTCGAGCAACGTGCCGCTCTCGTTGACGCGCGGCAGGCCGTAGCTCAGCGTGGCGTCCATGTGGAAGTGCGGGTCGACGAAGTGCGGCGCCAGCAGCAGGCTCTCCGCATCGATTACCCGATGCGCGGGCGCCCTGTCGGGTGCCAGCCCTTGCGTGACGTCGACGATGCGGCCGTCATGCACCGCGACCGACATGTCGGTGCGGCCATCGGGCAGGGTCGCGTGGTGGACGAGGAGGTCGAGCATGGGTTGGGTCAGGGCGTTGGCTGTCGGTGGCAATGGTTGTACATCGGCTGTCGAATGTCGCCGGCACGGCACGAAGCGCCGATCATCGCTTGCTGCAAGCGCATGACGCGGACAGGACGACGATCGGGCGCCCATCGATGCCCTGCGTGCGGGCCCGTGCAGACGAAGCATGCTGGGTCAGACGGCTTTCGCCCGCGACTGCAGCCATTCGCGCAGCGCCGCGTTCATGCGTGACTGCCAGCCTGCGCCATCGGCGCGAAAGGCTTCCAGCACGTCCTGATCGATGCGGATCGTGGTGGAAGCCTTGGTGCTGCCGGGCGGCCAGCCGCGGGCTTTGCGGGCGGCTGCGAGACCCGCCTCGATTTTCGCTTCGGTGGCCGGACGGTCGTCTTCATCCACGCCGTCCCGGACGTGGTAGCCGCCTGGTGGCGGCGTCTTCATCGCCTTCAGAATCGCCGCTCGATCCATCGGCCTGTCACTGGATTTCCTTGCTGAGCCGGTCATGCCAGAGCTCCGTTTCTGATCCTCACTGCCATCCCCCGCTCGGCAGGGATCGTTGTAAGTACGGCCGATTGATTCGTCACACAGGAAAAGGTCTGCGTTCTCGGTTCATCCTTGTCAGCGCGCAAAAAGATCGAGGCGGTAGCGAGAGTCGGGAATGTCGGCCGCGTCAGTGAAGTCCGTCCATGTCTGAGCAGATTGCTCTGGCGCTTTTGCTCATCTCGTTCGAATCGCATGGTTCTTTCACCGTGCCAATTATTGTGGTGGCAAACAGGATCTCGTCAAATCCGGAGGCTCACCGCTCTCCTTTTCGATACGGCTTCATCAGCGCCTGCGGATAGCTCGCGCGCCGAGCCACCAGCACCAGCGCGAGGATCGACAGCAGGTACGGCAGCATCAGATAGATCTGATAGGGCAGCACCGCGCCGCCCGACTGCTGCAGGCGCAGCTGCAGCGCGTCGAAGAACGCGAACAGCAGCGCGCCGAGCAGCGCCTTGCCAGGCCGCCACGAAGCGAACACGACCAGCGCCACGCAGATCCAGCCGCGGCCGTTGACCATGTTGAAAAAGAACGCGTTGAACGCCGACAGCGTGAGGAACGAGCCGGCCACGCCCATCAACGCGGAGCCGGCAACGACGGCCCCGGTGCGCGTGGCAAGCACCGACACGCCCTGGCCTTCGGCCGCCTGCGGGTTCTCGCCGACCATGCGCATGGCCAATCCCAGCGGGGTGCGGTAGAGCACCCAGCCGATCAGCGGCACGAGCAGCAGCGCGAACAGGGTCAGCGCCGTCTGCTGGTTCAACACCGGCACCGGCAACCAGTCCATCGCGGCATACGGTTCAATCGTCGGCGGCGTGCTGACTTTCGGAAACCGCACGCGGTAGCCGTAGTAGCTGAGCGACGTGGCCAGCAACGTGATGCCGAGCCCCGACACGTGCTGCGACAGCGCGAGCCCCACGGTCAGCAGCGCGTGCAACAGCCCGAACGCCGCGCCCGTGGCCGCCGCCACGCCGACGCCGACCCAAAGCGGCGCGCCCGCATGCACCGCGAGCCAGCCCGTGAACGCACCCGCGACCATGATCCCTTCGATGCCGAGGTTCAGCACGCCTGCGCGTTCGCACAGCAGCACGCCGAGCGTGCCGAGAATCAGCGGCGTGGCGATGCGCAGCACCGCGACCCAGAACGCGGCGTTGCCGAGCGTGTCGAGCAGTTCCGCGCCCATCACTTCCAGCGCAATCGATGGCTCGCGAGCAGCATCGCCACCAGCACCGAGATCAGCGAAGCCGCCACGATCACATCGGCGATGTAGGTCGGCACCTGAATCGCGCGGCTCATGCTGTCGGCCCCGACCAGCACCCCGGCGACGAACACGCTGGCCGCGAGCACGCCGAGCGGATGCAGGCCCGCGAGCATTGCGATCACGATGCCGCTGTAGCCGTAGCCGGGCGAGATGTCCAGCGTGACGTAGCTCGTGCGACCGGCGACTTCGATCGCGCCGGCCAGACCGGCCAGCCCGCCGGACAGCAGAGCGACCAGCACCACGGTGCGCGTCACTCCCACGCCGGCGAACGCCGCCGCGCGCGGATTCGCACCGACCGCGCGGATGTCGAAGCCGAGCACGGTGAACTTGAGCAGTGCCCAGCACCCGATCGCGAGCAGCACCGCCCAGATCAGGCCGGTATGCACGCGGGTCTGCGCGATCAGTTTGCCGAGTTCGAGATCGGGCTGCAGCCCGACACTGCGCGGCCAGCCCATACCGAGCGGGTCTTTCATCGGCCCGTCGAGCAACGCGCCGACGGCCAGCAGCACGATGAAGTTCAGCAGCAGCGTGGTGACGACCTCGTCGACGCCGAGGCGCGCCTTCATCAGCGCGGGCCCGAGCAGCAGCAACGCGCCGGCCAGCGCGGCCGCCGCCATCATCGCCGGGAACAGCAGCCACAGCGGCCATTCGAAGCCGCTGCCGCCGTGCAGGCCGCCGACCGCGATCGCGGCCAGCGCACCCGCGTACAACTGGCCTTCGGCGCCGATGTTGAAGAGCCGCGCACGAAACGCGACCGCCGCCGACAGGCCCGTGAGCGCAAGCGGAATCGCGCGGGTCAGCGTTTCACTGAGCGCGAAGACCGAGCCGAAAGCGCCCTCGATCAGCAACGCGTAGGTGCGCGCAACGGGCTGGCCGGCCCAAAGCACGAGCAGCCCCGCGATGGCGAACGTGAACGCGACCGCGCCGAACGGCGCAAGCAATTGCGCAAGGCGCGAGACGGCGGGACGCTTTTCAAGCCTCATCGAAATCGTTTGCTATTGAAAACGCAGCAGCATATGCAGCTTTGACAAGGGACCAAACAGTCTTTGAGTTTAAAGATCGGCCGGTCGACACCGATCCGCCCGTGCTGCGTCCGCGCGGTCACGCCGTGCTTTCTGCCGCGCCGCTTGCCGCACCCGCCATCGCCAGGCCGATCGCCTCGCGCGTCCAGTCGGCTGCGCGGCGCGGCTTGCTCAGGTGGCCCGCATGCATCACCGCCACGCGGTCACCGAGCATCAGCACTTCGTCCAGGTCGTCCGAGATCAGCAGCACCGCGGCGCCCGCGTCGCGCGCGGCGATCAATTGCTGCTGCACGTAGGCGACCGCGCCGATGTCCAGGCCCCAGGTGGGCTGGTGTGCAACGATCAGGCGCGGCGCCGTGGGCCTGGGCGGCTGCTCACCGGATGTCGATGCCTGCGCCGACGGGGACCGCGCATCGGCGGGCCATGTTTGGATGGATCCAGCAGGTTCCGCCGCCTGCGCCGCCTGAGCGCGACCCGCCGAATTTGATGAGCGAACCGCCGAGGCGTGTGCGTCGGCGTCGGGCGCAGCGCCGGTGCGAGCGCGCAACGCCGTCGCCCCCACAGCGGCCGGCCGCAGCAGCGCCCGCCCCAGAATCAGCTTTTGCATGTTGCCGCCCGACAGCGCGCGCGCGGGTGCGTCGAGCCCGCCGCCGCGCACGTCGAAGGCCTGCACGATGCGTGCCGCCTGGGCGCGTGCCGCGCCACGCCGCACGAACGGCCCCACGCGCAGCGCCGGGTCGCGCAGCCGCTCGGACACCGCGTTCTCCCACAACGGCAGGTCGCCGACGAGGCCCACCGCATGCCGGTCTTCGGGAATGCGCGCCACGCCGAGCGCGACCAGCCGCGCGGGTGCTGCGGGCAGCGGCGCACCGTCGAGCAGCACACGACCGGCGCTCGGTCGCCGCGTGCCGCACAGCAGCTCGGCCAGCGCGACCTGCCCGTTGCCGGAGATGCCCGCCACCGCGACGATCTCGCCTGCGCGCAGTTCGAGCGACACGCCGTGCAGCGCGTCGCGTGCGCCGCGGGTGTGCACCTCGTCGAGCACGCAGACCGGCGCTGCCGGCAAGCCAGTTGCCGAAGGCCGAGCCGAGCGGCACGCGGTCGAATCGACCGCATGCCCGACCATCGCGGTGGCGAGTTGGGCCTGCGTCGCGCCGGCCGCAGGCACTTCGGCCACGAGCCGTCCGTGCCGCAGCACCGCGATCCGGTGCGACACGCGCAGCACTTCACCGAGCTTGTGGCTGATGAAGACGATCGACAGGCCGTCGGCGACCATGCGCGCCAGCGTCGCGAACAGGTCGACGCTCTCCTGCGGCGTCAGCACCGCGGTCGGCTCGTCCAGGATCAGGATGCGCGCGCCGCGGTACAGCGCCTTGACGATCTCGACGCGCTGGCGCTCACCGACCGAGAGCGCACCGACGAGCGCATCGGGCCGCACCGCGAGCCCGAAGCGCTGCGCCACCTCGAGCAGCCGTTGCCGCGCGGCCTGGCGGCGCGTGAACGGCTGCCACCAGCGTTCGCTGCCGAGCATCACGTTGTCGAGCACCGTGAGGTTGTCGGCCAGCGCGAAGTGCTGGTGCACCATGCCGATGCCGGCGGCAAGCGCGGCTTTCGGGTTGCCGGGTGCGAGCGGCTGGCCGAACACTTCGATCGTTCCCGCGTCGGCGCGGTAGTGGCCGAACAGGATCGACATCAGCGTCGACTTGCCGGCGCCGTTTTCACCAAGCAGCGCAAGCACTTCGCCGCGCGCCAGCGTCAGCGAAACGCCATCGTTGGCGAGCAGCGGGCCGAAGCGCTTGCTGATCCGCCGCAGCCGCAGCACCGGTGCGGCCGACGCGGGCGCTGCCGTGCTCGCCGGGGCCGCGGCTATTTCCACGCGGTCAGGAACGCGAGCAGCACCCGGGCCGAGTTGTCCGCGGCCAGGCCCATGAACGTACCCATCTCGTTTTCACCGTCGCCACCGCCGGCCAGGTCGCTCAGCGAACGAAACGCGATGAAGGGGACCGCGTTGCTGTACGCCACCATCGCGACGGCCGCGCTCTCCATGTCGAGCACGTTCGCATCGAACGTCTGGAACGTGTATTCACGAAACGCCTTGTTGTCCACGAACGCCTGGCCCGACACGCCGTTGCCGCCGACCCGGAGCTGCGGCGCGCGCGACAGGCACTCGGCTGCCGCGGTGCAGCGTGCGAGCGCCTGGCTGCCGTTCAGCGTTCGTGCGATCTCGAGCAGCTTCGCATCGACCGGGAACCAGAATCGGCGCAGGGGGGCCGGCTGCGCCGCGCTGCGCACTTCGACCGGGCGCGGTTGCAGCATGCCGAACGCGGGCAGCGTCACGTCCTTCATCCAGGGCGGTATCGCATACCTGCCGGGAGCGGTCTCGCGGGCCATCAGCACTTCGAGGTACTGGCCCCACTGCGCAGGCACCGTCACGTCGCCGATGGACAGCTGCGGATTCACGCCGCCCGCGATGCCGCTGAAGACGATGTGGGTGACGCGGAAACGGTCCAGCACACGCTGCGCGTTCATCGCCGCGTTCACCATGCTGATGCCCGAGAGGAACAGCACGACCGGCTTGCCTGCGAGCACCCCGGTGGTGAACGTGACGCCCCCGGTCGTGTGCTGCTCGGCCGATTGCAGTTGCGCGAGCAGCAGGTCGAGCTCCGGACCGAACGCCGACATGACGGCGATGCGCGGCACCGCGTCGAGCCGCGCGCCGGACGGCTCGGCAGCCTTGGCCGCGGATGCGCCGGTGGTGACAGGCGGCAGGCCGCTGCATGCGGACAACGTGGCGCCCAGCACCAGCGCGACCCATGCGCCGGCGATGCGCAGCACGTGCGTCGTCGGGCGTTTGCGCGGCATCACTTCGTGGTCGACTTCGGCTGGCTGTCGTCGACCTTGACGCTGAATTTGCCGGCCAGGATGGCGGCCTCCCTGGCCCGCACCTTCGCCATCAGCTCGGCCGGCACCTTGCCCTCGAACGTCCCGAGCGGCGCGAGCGTCGAGCCCTTGTGCTCCATCATCGAATACGGGCCGTAATCTTCCGCGGTGAACTTGCCTTCCTTGACGAGTCGAATCGCGCGTTCCGCGGTCGGCTCGAAGTTCCAGACCGCGGACGCGACCACCGTGTCCGGGTACTGCGGCTGCGTGTCGACCACGTTGCCGATCGCGAGCTTGCCCTTCTCCCTGGCCGCATCGCTCACGCCGAAGCGTTCCGCATACAGCACGTCGGCGCCTTTTTCCATCATCGCGAACGCGGCTTCCTTGGCCTTGGGCGGATCGAACCAGCTGTTGATGAAGCTCACGCTGAACTCGACTTGCGGGTTCACTTCTTTGGCGCCGGCCATGAACGCGTTCATCAGCCGATTCACTTCGGGAATCGGGAAGCCGCCCACCATGCCGATCTGGTTCGTCCTGGTCATGCCGCCGGCGATCATGCCGCTCAGGTAAGCGGGCTCCTGGATGTAGTTGTCGAACACGCTGAAGTTCGGCGCCTGCGGCTTGCCCGACGAGCCGAGCAGGAAGTGCGTTTTCGGGAAATCACGCGCCACCTTGCGCGCCGCCGCTTCGACCGCGAAGGCTTCACCGACGATCAGCTGGGCACCGCGGTTCGCGTACTCGCGCATCACGCGCTCGTAGTCGGCATTCGAGACGTTCTCGCTCGCCTGGTATTCGATCTCGCCGCGCTCTTGCGCCGCCTTGAACGCCTTGTGCAGGCGGCCGACCCATTGCTGCTCGAACGGCACGGTGTAGACGGCGGCGACTTTGAGCTTGTCGGCTTGCGCAAGTGCGAAGTGGGGCAGGCCGACGGCAGCCAGCGCCAGCACGGTGGCGGACGCGAGGATCAAGGGGCGGCGTTGGATCAAGGGGAAGCTCCTGGTTGATGAAGAATGTTCGGTTGCTATATATCAAGTAGCAACAAGTCAAGACACTGTCTGCGGCCGGGCGCTATTGGGTTCCAAAAATCCGGTCGCCTGCGTCGCCCAGGCCCGGCAGGATGTAGCCGTGATCGTTCAACTGCCGGTCGATCGCCGCGGTGTAGATCGGCACGTCGGGGTGCGCCTTGTGCAGCGCCGCGATGCCTTCGGGACAGGCCAGCAGGCAGACGAACTTGATCGACTTCGGGCTCGTTTCCTTCAAGCGCTCGACGGCCGCGATCGCCGAATTGCCGGTGGCCAGCATCGGGTCCACCACCACCACGTCGCGCTCATGCATGTCGCTCGGCATCTTGAAGTAGTACTCGATCGCGGTCAGCGTCTTCGGGTCCCGATACAGGCCGATATGGCCGACGCGCGCGCCCGGCACCACGGAAAGCATGCCTTCGAGGATGCCGTTGCCCGCACGCAGGATCGACACCAGCACGAGCTTCTTGCCGTCGATGACCTTGCCCGTCATCGTCTCCAGCGGCGTTTCGATCTCGATGTCCTGCATCGGCATGTCGCGCGTGACCTCGTAGGCGAGCAGCATCGAGAGCTCGTTGAGCAAGGTGCGAAAGCTGTTGGTGGATGCGTCCTTGCGGCGCATCAACGTCAGCTTGTGCTGAACCAGCGGGTGGTCGATCAGGTGAACGGATTCGGACATGGGCGGCGGAGTGGGCAGGGGTTCTCGAAGAGGGGTGCGTCGATTGTGGTGGAGCGCCGAAAGGTCAGGGTATCGCAGCGCGCGGGTTGTTAAAAAACCGTTCCGTCGCTCGCGATGTGCAGCGGCGGCCTGCCGTCACGCAAGCGTTGTGCCAACGCACGGCCGGCGGCCCAGGTGCCGCCTTCGAGGACCGAGGCCAGTGGCAGCTCCGCCTCGGTGCGCCGCATCTCCTTGCGCACCCGCACCGCCAGCTCGTCGAGCAGCGCCACGGTCAGCGCACGCCATTCGACGATGAACTCGTCGGCCACCGTCCACTCGCGCGTCATCGCCGCCTGATCTTTTGCGCGGATCACGCCGGTATCGATGAACAGGCCCCCATTGCGGTATTCGGGCAGGCCCGTCAACGCCTCGAGCCCGCCGACCGCGACGCCGGCCCACGCAAACGGCTCCAGCAGCGAATAGCTAAGCCACTGTGACAGCTTGTGAAACGGCATCCAGCCATCGGTGAGGCCGGGGCCGCGCACCGCCGAGTGGCGCCAGCAGTCGCCGAGTGCGAGCACCGGGTCGCCGCAGCCGGCGCGCGCACTGCCGCCCTCGGCCACGTCGTCGATCGCATTCGCGCTTGGCCAGATCCGCGAGAACGACCGCAGCAGTTGGTCGAAGATCGCGTGCGCGGACACTTCCCGGACGAGCGAGGTGCCTCGGCCTTCCCGCGCGGCCACCCAACCGAGCAGGTCGCCGGGTCGACCGTTGACGCCGAACGCGTCGGGCCGCTGCGCGAGCGCATCGCCCAACCGGCGCAGCAGGTCCGTGCGACCGTCCAACCCGATCAGCGGATTTGCCGCATCGACTTGGAGCGCCTGCGCCAGCCGCGGCGCGTCGAGCGCACGCAGGCCGGCCGCGTCGGCCTGCAGCGGACGTGTCGGGTTCGAGGAGAACAACCCGTCCGCAAACGCATGAAAGCTTGCCACCGCGAGCCCTTCCGAGCGCGTGAAGCGCTGGCCGTGCGACGCTTCCGTGTAGCCCCAATCCGGCCCGGCGCCCGCGTCGAGCAGCACGCTGACCACGACCAGATCGATCTTGGCGCGCGTGCGCTCCAGCACCGGCTCGGCGGCCAGCAACGCGTCCAGCGCGGCCAGCCGGTCGACGCCGCCGGCTTCGAAATGCCGCCAGCGGCTGTGAAAAGGCACGGCGCCCGACGGATAGCGCGCCCGCGTGCACTCGATCGTCAGCCGCGTCGCTTCGGCAAGCGCGTCGTCGTGGATCGTGAACCAGTCGGATTCACCGCACCGCGCGCGGGCCAGCAACGCCTGGGCTCGTTGCCGCACGGCCGTGGTGGTCCGCAACAAGGCCGCGGCGTCGGCGGGGTCGAACGGGTCGAGGACCCGTTGCCCTGAGGCGCCGGCACGGACAGCGCGTGGGTTCGGTGAAGCGGTCGGATCGTCGTTGGCATCGGCGGCGCTGGATGGCAGCGCGGATGCGGTGGACGCGGAGGGCATGGGCATTTCCGGAGGCTTCATCCGGCCAGCCCGCGCCCCTTGGCCTTTTTCAGCTCGTCGGCGCTTGGCACCAGCCCGGGCGTGAAATAGCCGGCCGCCATCTTCGCGTCCATCTCGACGCGCGCATCGGCCGGGATCAGCTCATCCGGGATGTTGACGCGCTCGCCGATCTCGATGCCGGAAGCCGTGATCGCGTTGAACTTCAGGTTGCTCATCGACACCAGCCGGTGGATCTTCCGGATGCCGAGCCAGTGGAACACGTCGGGCATCAGCTCCTGAAACCGCATGTCCTGCACGCCGGCCACGCATTCGGTGCGCGCGAAGTACTGGTCCGCCGTGTCGCCGCCGACCTGGCGTTTGCGTGCGTTGTAGACCAGGAATTTGGTGACTTCGCCGAGAGCGCGGCCTTCCTTGCGCGCGTAGGCGACCAGCCCGACCCCGCCGCGCTGCGCGCCGCGGATGCACTCTTCGATCGCGTGCGTGAGATACGGCCGGCAGGTGCAGATGTCGGAGCCGAACACGTCCGAGCCGTTGCACTCGTCGTGGATGCGCGCGGTGAGTTCGACGTTCGTGTCGGCAAGATCGGCGGGCGAGCCGAAGATGTAGATGGTCTGCCCGCCGATCGGCGGCAGAAACACGTGGAGGTCGCTGCGCGTGACGAGTTCCGGGTACATGCCGCCGGTTTCCTCGAACAAGGTGCGGCGCAGGTCGGTCTCGGTGCAGCCGAAGCGCCTGGCGACTTCGGGCAGGAACCAGACCGGCTCGATCGCTGCTTTGGTCACCATCGCGGCGCCGCCGGCGGTCAAGAACCTGCCGTCCGCCTCGAGCCGCCCGGACTGCAACGCCTCGATCACTTCGGGCAGGATCACATGCGCCTGCGTGACCGCGATGGTCGGGCGGATGTCGTAGCCGGCCGACAGTTCGGTGCCGAACACTTCGGCGATCAGCGCGCCCCATGGGTCGAGCGAGACGATGCGGCCCGGCTCGCTCCACTGGGGATAGGGGCCTATTCGATGCGTCGGTGACGTGTTGGTCAGGTCCGCCCGGTGCTCGCGCTTCAACGCGCCGGCCGCGACCGCGAGCGCGCGGTACACACTGTAGGAGCCGCTGTGCGTGCCGATCACATTGCGGTGCGCGCGCTTCGTGGTGGTGCCGATCACCGGGCCTCGTTCGGCGGCCGTCGCCGCGCCCCACTGCAGCGGCAGTGCGCCGAAGCCGCCCGCGTGGGAGGTCAGCCGGATGTGCCTGGGCGCCTGCGGGTTGACCGGGCCCGGCACCGGGGCCGCTGGCGCGATGGTCAACGCTTCCGCCTCCACCCCCAACGCCGGCAGATCGGCTGGGGTCACGGCGGGGGCGTCTAGAAGGGAGGAGGTGTGAAGTGGTTCGGCTGCTGGCGTATCGGCGGAGCCGGTCGGACGGGAATCGATGGACATTGGGGAGGTTCGCCAGACGTGCAAACGCAGCAATGTAGCGAGGCGCTGTGCGACTGGCAAGCGGGTCGCTCCTGCAGGGTTCGCCCGTTGACGCGGCAAGGCGCCGCGCCGCGCCGCGCTGTCGACGTGTCGAGCCGCACGTACCCGACGGGTCCGCTTCAGTGCTGCAAAATCCGGCGGAGGCCGTGAGTCCTGTGCACCAATGCACCTCGGTTCTTGGCCGCCACGCTGCGACTGGGGCCGACCGCTTCCGAGCAGATCGCAGCGCCGCCGCCGATGCTCCCGGGCCGCACGCCGAGG
The DNA here is from genome assembly GCA_963761295.1 of uncultured beta proteobacterium. Taxonomy (GTDB): domain Bacteria; phylum Pseudomonadota; class Gammaproteobacteria; order Burkholderiales; family Burkholderiaceae_C; genus JBBPYC01. The sequence goes on along the minus strand of CAVXGG010000013.1, from coordinate 12,630 downwards.
ACCGGCGAATCGCTCAAACGCATCGTGCTGCTGACGATCATGGCGCTGGCCTGGGTGTCCACGATCGCCGGCTGGGCGGTGATGGAGCTCCAGGGCAAGTCGGCGCTTGCATTGCGCGGTGTGTTCACGCTGAATGCAGTGTTCCACCCCGCCATGTTCGTGATCATCTGGCGCCGCTGCTTGCCGCTTTCCGTGGTGGCCATGACTTGTCTGGTGGTGGCCGCCGGCATCTGCGCGGGTTGCATGGCGCCTCGGTTGCATGCGCCGAGCCTGGGCGCCGAAATCGATTTGCTGCCCCGGTACCTGTGGATCCCGGTGATCTACGTGTTCGCGTTCGCCGGACAGCGGTCGAGTCTGCGCATTTCATTGGCGATCCTGCTGGTGTTCGCGTCGATCGCGCTGCCCTATCTGCTGCGCGGGGTCGAGCAGCCGTACGCCAACTTCACGATCCAGATGCTGACGGTCTCGGCGGTGTTGATCGCTGCGCTGTATTTCTTCTCGAGCTTTCGGCAGCGCTTTCAGGTGGCGCAACTCGGTGCGGAGCAACTTGCCCGGCTGGCCCACGGCGAGCCGATCGCGGGCTCTGCGCGACGAAGGAGGGCGGCCGAAATCGGGCCGAGGGTCTGACCGAACCACAGCCGATGCCGCTCATGTGAAGGCAATCCGGTGGGCCGAGTAGGCGCCTCGCAATCGTCTGGGCCGCGGGCGTCGGGAGGGCAACGAACCGGGCGGTGCGCCCGAACGCTGTGCGAATCTCCGGCTGGACATCGGCGATCGGTCCCAACTTAAAACGTCCCCGGCAACAAAATGCTCTTGTCCACCGTCTTGATGTCGGTGCGCCCGCAAAACGCCATCGTGATGTCGAGCTCTTTGTGGATGATCTCGAGCGCCTTGGTCACGCCGGCTTCACCCATCGCGCCGAGGCCATAGAGAAACGCGCGGCCGAGCATCGTGCCCTGCGCGCCGAGCGCGAACGCCTTCAACACGTCCTGGCCGCTGCGGATGCCGCCGTCCATCCAGACTTCGATGCGGCCGTCCTTGCCGCCGACCGCATCGACGATGGCCGGCAGCGCGGCAATTGCCGACGGCGCGCCGTCGAGCTGCCGCCCGCCGTGGTTGGACACCACCAGCGCATCGGCGCCGCTGTCGGCTGCGAGCCTGGCGTCTTCCTCCACCATGATGCCTTTGAGGATCATCTTGCCGCCCCAGCGTTTCTTGATCCATTCGACATGGCTCCAATCGAGTTCGGGGTCGAACTGCTCCTTGGTCCAGGTGCCGAGCGAGCTCATGTCGCTCACGCCTTTGGCATGGCCGATCAGGTTGCCGAAGCTGCGCCGCTTGGTGCCGGCCATGCCCATGCACCAGCGCGGTTTGGTCAACAGATTCAGGATGTTCGGGATGGTCGGCTTGGGCGGCGCGGTCAAGCCGTTTTTAAGGTCCTTGTGGCGCTGGCCCAGCACCTGCAGATCGAGCGTGAGCACCAGCGCGCTGCAGTTCGCGGCCTTCGCACGGTCCATGAGACGCTCCATGAAGTCGCGATCGCGCATCCAGTAGAGCTGGAACCAGAACGGGTGATTGCCGGTGGCCTGCGCGATGTCTTCGATCGAGCAGATGCTCATCGTCGACAGCGTGAACGGGATGCCGAACTTCTTGGCTGCGATCGCGCCGAGCATCTCGCCGTCGGCGTGCTGCATGCCGGTCAGACCCGTGGGTGCGATCGCGCACGGCATCGCGACCGGCTCGCCGATCATCGTGGTCGCGGTGGTGCGGTTCGACATGTTGACGGCCACGCGCTGGCGCAGCTTGATTTTGTCGAAGTCGCTTTCGTTGGAGCGGTACGTGCCTTCGGTCCAGGAGCCCGAATCGGCGTAGTCGTAGAACATGCGCGGCACGCGTTTTTCGGCCAGCACGCGCAGATCTTCAATGGTGGTGATGATGGCCATGACGACGAAGTCTTTCCAAAGAGGGTTTCTGCCCACGATCGTAGCGTCCTGGCCCGGCCGCGTTGACCCACAAAAAAAGGCCGTGGCGAGTAACCGCCACGGCCCTGGAAAGCGCCGGCCTCGAAGAAGCGGCCGGCAACTGGAGTGAACGAAAAAAACTCAGTGCATCGATCAGCCGATGCGCACCGGCACGAAGATTTTGTTGTCGCCGCGCTGGATCAACAGCGCCACCGATTTGTCGCCCGACTTCGCCAATGCGGTGCGTGCCTGCTCGACGCTCCGCACCGGGGTGCCGTTGACAGCCAGCAGTAGGTCGCCGGCTTCGACGCCGGCCATCGCAGCAGGCCCCTCGGCTTCTTCGACCAGCAGACCCGAGGCGTTACCGACTTGCGCACGTTCCTGCGGTTGCAGGGGCCGCAGCGACAGGCCGAGCTTGGCGTTGCCGTCCTGGTCGCCGGTCTCTGCGTCCGCGATCTGGACGGCGTCCTTGTCGGTGCCTTGCAGCGTGGCGGCGATCGATTCCGGCTGGCCATTGCGCCAGACGTCGAGTTGGAGCTTGTCGCCCGGGCTCTTGAGCGCCACCGCCGCAGACAGCTCGCCCGACGCGATGATCGTGCGGCCGTCCACGCTGCGGATCACGTCGCCCGGCTGCAGCCCGGCTTTCTCCGCGGCACTGCCTTTTTGCACGCTGGCCACCAACGCACCGGCGGCCTGGTCGAGCTTGAACGAGGAAGCGAGCGTCTGGTTCACTTCCTGGATCGTGACGCCGAGTCGCGCATGTTTGACTTCGCCGTGTTCGACAATCTGCTTCTCGATCTTGGACGCCAGGTCGATCGGAATCGCGAACGACAAGCCTTGATAGCCCCCGGTGCGGCTGTAGATCTGCGAGTTGATGCCGACGACCTCGCCGCGCCCGTTGAACAGCGGACCGCCCGAGTTGCCCGGGTTCACCGCAACGTCGGTCTGGATGAACGGCACCGCGCTGTCGTCCGGCAGGTTGCGGCCCTTGGCGCTGACGACACCCGCCGTCACCGAATTCTCGAAGCCGAACGGCGCGCCGATCGCGAGCACCCATTCACCGACGCGCAGGTCACTCGGCTTGCCGATCGCGACCACCGGCAGGTTCTTCGCGTCGATCTTCAGCACGGCCACATCGGTCTTCGGATCGGCGCCGAGCACCTTGGCGATGAACTCACGCCGATCGGTCAGCTTGACTGTGACTTCCTTCGCGTCGCGCACCACGTGGGCGTTGGTCAGGATGATGCCGTTGGCATCGACGATGAAACCGGAGCCCTGGCCGCGCACCGGCATTCCGTGCGGCTGGCTCGGCATGCCGCCGCGCGGGTTCTGTTGCTGAAAGCGGCGGAAAAACTCGAAGAACGGATCGTTCCCGAACGGGTCGGCGCCGCGGTTGCCCAGCGCCGGATTGCCATCGCGCTCTTTGCTGGCCACCTTGGTGCTGCCGGTGACGGTGATGTTGACCACCGCCGGGCCGTATTGCTGCGTGATCTTGGCGAAGTCGGGCGGCGCAACCGGTGCCGCGTCGACCGGGCCCGGGGTGGTTGCCGCACCATTCGCAGCGCCGCCGGTGTCGTAGGCCACCCCGATCGGTGCCGCACCGGCCATTGCCGCCTCGTGGTGCAGCAGCGCCGCACCGGTGCTGCCGATGACGCCGGCGCCGAGCAGCGCGGCGACCAGGCGGGTCGTGAAAATCTTCTTGCGATTCGTCGTCATGGCTTGCATCTCTCCGCTTTAAAAAAAGGCATTGCTTTTGCAGCAACGATGGAGACGAAGTGTGCGACGCCCGGCTTAAAGCGGCCTTAAAGAAAACATGTGTGTCGCGGCGATCTGCCGCCTGCGCCCTCGGCCCGTTTTCAGTTGCCCGCGCGCACGGTTTCCACGCCTTCGAGCACCCCCTTGAGCGGCTGCGCGCCCCAGAGCGCCTGCGCCTGTTTTTTCTCCTGGTCCTCGCGCCGCAACACCAGCACAGGCAGGCCCGCCACGCCGTAGAAAGCCGCTTCGAGGCGGTCGGCCTGCACTTGCGCAACGTACTCCCCCCATCGAGTGCGGCGCGCAGTTTTCCGGCATCCAGCCCCGCGCCCTGTTGGCCGATGCGCACCAGTTCATCGACCGAACCGAGATCGCTGCCGTCTTTGAAGAACGCGTCGAACAGCGCCTGGTGCATCGCATCGAACGCGCCCGCATCGCGCGCGAATGCAGCCGCCTCCATCGCGTGACGGCTGCGCGGCAGTGCGATCGGCAGGCGCGGCGCGATGCCGCGCTCGGCTGCGATCGGCATCATCTGCTCGTTCCATTGGCGCAGGTAGTCGGCACCTGTCGGATCGAGCTGTGCCATCGGCTCGGGGCGCAGTTCGAGCCCACGCCAGCGCAACTCGATGCTGTCACCGAGTTCGGCCTTGGCCTGGTACAACACGGGCATCGTCAGATAGCTGAATGGGCAGATGTAGTCGCCGAAGAAGTCGATCAACACGCGATTCGGTTGGCTCATGAGTGCAATTCGCCTTGCGGCTTGGTGAGGTGTTCGCAGATGGAAAGTCGGCACGACGCAGAACGACGCAGCCGGCCCGTTGGACAGCGCGCCAGCAGGCGACCGCCCGGCTGCCTGTGTCCTGGTCACAACGAGGCGCGGGGCCGAACGTCGCCGCCAAGTGGGGGCCCGAGTGTAGCGGCCGATCGTCGCTCTGAAAACCGGGAAAACCTACGCCTTCCGCGCTTGCGCGATGCGGGACAGGCGCTATGGAAACGCTAGCGTCCGACGCGTCGCCACCGCGTGGTTGTCGCAGTGGTGGGCGCCTGGAACCGTGAGAAAATCGTATCTTCCTCGCCCGTCCCGACGCCTCCATCGGCATCCGGACCACTGCTCGCCTCAACCGATCCCAAACTCCCGGCTCGATCGATTTCTCCCATTCACCGCCGTGCCGCTGCAACCGGCGGCATTCAACCCAGAGGCATCCGAATGACCGACTACAACGCCCCTTTCGAGATCCATGTGCATGGCGACGTGCTGCTGCGCGCAGACGTCAAGCTCCCGCAGCTGCAGGATGCGTTGAAACCGCTGTGGCAGTACGCCGGAGCCAAGTCGCTTGCCGACGGCGCGGCCAGCGTCTATGACGACGAGCCCGGCATCGAGTTCGATCCGAAAAAGCACGAGTTGCATCTGTGCTGGACGGTGCGCGGCAACGAGGACTTTCGCACCGCACTCGACGAGATGTGCATGAGTCTCAACGAGCTGTCGCAGCAAGGCGCGGCCATCGAGGTGTCGTTCTATGACGTCGAGTTCGATGACGACGAAGACGAAGACGAGCGGCCGTCGGCAAGCGACGACGACGAGGCGCGGGATGACTTTCTGATGCTTTTCGTCGGCCCGAATCCGGGCGCGATCCTGCAGGTGCAGCGCGACCTGTTGATCGAAGACGTGGTCGCGATGATGGAGCGCCATTTCGACGGCGCCGAGCTGTCCGGCGTGGTCGGCGAGATCGACAAGCTGTTTTCTCAGCGCTATGACGCGCTTGCCAATTCACTCGAGCTAGGCACCAAACCGCCGCGCGGTCCCGGCGGCAGCCACGGCGGCTTCGGTGGGGGGCATGGGGGAGGGCGCAAGCCGCGGCACCTGCATTGACGGCGGACACCTTTGCCGAACCGTGCAGCCACGGCAGGTCTGGCGGAGAGACGGGGATTCGAACTCCGGATACGGGGTTGCCGTATCAGGCCATCGGCGTGGTCCACGACAAATCCGGGCGCCAGCCGGCCACCCACGCCGGGAAGTCCGCCGCCGGCATCGGTGCGGCAATGCCGTTGCCTTGCGCCAGCACACAGCCCAGTTGCAACAGTCGCGTGCCATGCGCAGCCGTTTCCACCCCTTCGGCAACCACTTGCTTGTGGAAAGCCTCGGCCAGCCCGATGACACCCTTGACGATCGCGAGGTCATCGGCGTCGTCGAGCATGTTGCGCACAAAGCTCTGGTCGATCTTCAGGAGGTCGGCCGGCAATCGCCTGAGGTAGGTCAGCGATGAATAGCCGGTGCCGAAGTCGTCCAACGCAATGGGCACGCCAAGTGCGTGGCAATCCTGCAGCACGCCGCAAACATGCACGATGTCCTTCAGCGCACTGGTTTCCAGAATCTCGATCTCCAGCCTCCCAAGCTCGACATCGGGATGGGCGTGGAGCAACGTTGCCAGGCGGGCCGCGAAGTCGTGTTGCTGCAATTGCAGGGCGCCGACGTTCACGCTGACCGCTACCGTCAAGCCAGCGCGTTGCCACGCGGCCATCTGGGCCAGCGCCGTGTCGATGATCCATTCACCGAGTTCTATGCTGATCACGTGTTCTTCGATGATGGGCACGAAGGCACCCGGTAGCACCAGCCCGCGCTCCGGGTGTTGCCAGCGGATCAGCGCTTCGGCGCCCATTACCTTGCCGGTGCGCATGTTGACCTTGGGCTGGTAGTGCAGCAGGAACTCGCGCCGCTCCATGGCCTCTTGAATGTGCGCCAAGCTCTCGCGCTGTGTTTTTACCGCCGCGTCACTGGCCACATCGAACAAATGGAAGTGGTTCTTTCCGGCCTGCTTGGCCAGGTACATGGCCTGATCGGCGTGGCGCAGCAGCAAATCGGCGTCCGAACTGTCTTGCGGGAAAAGCGTCACGCCGATGCTGGCCGAGACCTGCAGCGACGTTTCGCCCACCCGTACCGGAGTGGCCGCGGCGCGCAGCAGACGCTCCAGCACAGGCGTGCATTCCAGACCATGCTGCAAATCCACAATCAACGCGACAAACTCATCGCCACCCATGCGCGCCAGGCTGTCGCCCTCGCGCAGCGCCTGCTTCATGCGCTGCGCGATTGCGATCAAGAACTCGTCGCCCACTGCATGGCCATAGCGGTCGTTGATTGGCTTGAAGCCGTCCAGGTCGAGGTAGGCCACAGACAACGCGAGGCCGCGTCGCTGGCTGTGGGCCATGGCCTGGCGCAGGCGGTCGGCCAGCAAGGTGCGATTGGGCAGGCCGGTCAGTGCATCGTAGTGGGCGATGTGTTCGAGTTCCGCCTGCGCCCTTACCATCTCCGCATTGAGGCTGCGCAATTCCTGTTCGGCCTGCTTCAGCAAGGTGATGTCCACCATCACCGCGCGACATTCCTCGCCGTCGGAGGCGAGCGTGGCCTCGATCTGCACGATCGACGGCGACTGGTCTCGCCGCGCCAGAGCGACTTCGCAACTGGCGCCGGGCTGGGCCGCAAAGACCTGCTGCAGGAACACGTCGAACGCGTGCCGATCGGTCTCGGCGACGAAATCACCCAGGCGTTTGCGCACCAGCCGCGCACGCTCGAGGCCCAGCAGGTGCGCACCGGCCAGGTTCGAGCACGTGATCGCGCCATTTCGTTCCAGCGTGAAGTAGCCCATCGGGGCGAAGTCATACAGGTCGGTGTAGCGCGCCGCCGTCGCTTCGAGGCTCGCCCGAGTGTCCTGCAGTTCCAGGTTCTGCATCTGCAACTCGATCTGGTGAACCTGCAGCTCGTGCAGTGTCCGCGCCGTTTCGACTTCGAGCTGCGGATCGCTGGCCGACGACTTGCGAAACGCCATGCGCGCTTCCGCGCGTCGGCGCAAGTCGGCCGCATCGGGTGGTTTGTGGGGCTTCAAGGCGGTTGCCTCCCGGCTGGCCGGAGATCCGAGCGCACTTGAAGAAGTTCCGCGTCCTGGGCTTTGAGGCGCCGTTCGAGCACGGCCTGTACCTCCTTCAACGCACCTTCCAGGACTTTGGCCGCATCCAACGCCTCGACCTTCTCGGTAAAGCGGCTGTGCAACACGGCCTGGGCCTCGACCAGGGTGGCCTCCAGCGCCTTGGCCGCGCTGATGTCCGTGAAGGTGATCAACAAGCCGTCGATGCGGTTGTCACGCGCGCGATAGGGCATGCCGCGCACGTTGAACCAGCGCCCGTCGCGGGTGGGCACCTGCACCTCGTGGACCACCAGCGAGCGCAGCACCTCGCGCGCATCGTCGGCCAGCGCGGGGTAGTCGAGCGTGGTGACCAGGTCGGTGACGGGCCGGCCGACATCGCCCGGAATCAGCCTGATGACGCTTGCTGCCTGGAGCGTGAAGCGCCGCACCTTGAGCTCATTGTCCAGAAGCAGGGTTGCGATGTCGGCGCTGTTGAGCAGGTTTGTCATGTCGTCGCTGGCCCGCGACAACTCGCCCACCTTGGCCTCAAGCTCGTGGTTGACCGTCTGCAACTCCTCGTTCATTGACTGCATTTCTTCCCTGGACGTGTTCAACTCTTCGTTGGTGCTCTGCAGCTCCTCGTTGGCGCTTTGCAGTTCCTCGTTGGCGGACTTGAGCTCCTCCTGCGAGGTCTGCATCTGTGCGCGGGTGTTCTGCAGTTCCCGACGCGACTGCTCCAGTTCCTGGGCCAGAGCGCTCCTGCGGTGGGCTTGGCCGCTGCCCCGCTTCGCCTGGGCGGCCACTTTGGTGGCGGGCTGCGTGACCCGGTCGGTAAATACCACCAGCACCATCCCGCGCAGCGCCGCCGGCTCGGCCAGCGGCAGCACAGTCACATCCACCGTCGTGATGCCGCCATTGCTGCCGACTTCCAAATCTTTGAGCACCACGGCCGACTGCTGCTGCACGGCTTGGGCAAAAGCCCCATTCAAGGGGCCGGCCAGCCCCTCACGCGCCATTGCGAACAGGTTCAGGTTGGCCTTGCCGGTAGCGGGTTCGAGGTATTTGCCGGTCTTGGCGCTGATGTAGACCACGTCGCCCTGGCCCGTGGCCAGCACGGCCGCCGGGGAAAAGAGCCGCAACACCAGCGCATCGGTCAGTGCCTTCAGGTTGGGCGTCTGCGTCGACGCCCGCGATGCCGGGTTCACGGACGGCAACTCGTCAGCGCGCCGACGGGCCGCGGCGGGAAATTCAGCCAGGTCAGGTCGCGACGCGGCGTTGTTGCGCCGGTAGATGCGGTTCTTCCCGGGCAATTCCGCAAACAGATCGGTGGCCGCGCCGACCGTCTCCGCGCTGCCCAGCACCAACACGCCGCCGGGGTTGAGGCTGTAGTGAAACAGCGGCAGAAGCTTCTTCTGCAAGTCCGTCTCGAGGTAGATCAGCAGGTTGCGGCAGGTGAGAAGGTCGAGCTTGAAATTATCCGTAAATAGTAAACTATTGTCCCGAGTCGCACTGTGCGCGCGTTGGGGCGAGGCGATGACAGCCAAACGAGTTGAGTCATGGGTAGTCACGGACGAGTTCTGGCAGCGGGTCGAGCCATTGATCCCAGTGCGCACGCGGCCTGCCGACAAGCAGTTCTTGCGCAAGGCAGGAGCGGGTCGGCCAGCGAAGCCGGCGAGACAGGTCTTCGAGGCCGTGGTGTACGTGCTTCGGACCGGCTGCCAATGGAAGGCGCTGCCCAAGGAGCGGTTTGGCAGCGCCAGTGCCGTGCACAAGCGTTTCCTGGAGTGGGAGGACGCGGGCGTGTTCGAAGCGATCTGGAAAGCCGGCCTAGCCGAGTACGACCAGTTGGAGGGCATCGCCTGGCGATGGCAGAGCATCGACGGAGCCATGTTCAAGGCGCCGCTGGCGCAAGAAGCGGTCGGAATGAGTGAACGGCGGGTCCATCACCAGGTTTTGCGGCGCGAAGATCACCATCTCGCGGATTTCCTTGGCGATCCGGTAACCGCGCTCCTCTTGCACGAAAAAGCGCTTTAGCCGCGGTTCGGTGACATCGGCGGCGATATTGGTCGGGTAGGCAGCGCCCCGGGCCTGGTCGATGGCGTCGGGGTCGAGATCGGTGCCAAACACCTGCAACGACCAGTAGGCAGCGGGCTGCGCTTGTTCCACCGCCTCGCGAAAGACGATGGCGAGAGAATAGGCTTCTTCGCCTGTCGAGCAGGCGGGGACCCATGCGCGCAGCGTGCCGCCGCCCGGGCGCGCGGCCATCAGCGAGGGGAGAATATCGTCCCTGATCTGCTCCCACACGGGCGGGTCGCGAAAGAAGCTGGTGACGCCGATCAGCAGTTCTTTGAACAGCAACCTGGCCTCCTGCGGGTTGTCGCGCAGGAAGCGCACATAGTCACTGATTTTGTCCAGCTGGTGCAGGCCCATGCGCCGCTCGATGCGGCGGTACAGCGTGCTCTTCTTGTAGAGCGAGAAGTCGTGCCCGGTTTGGGCCCGCAGAAGCAGCAGCACTTTGCCCAGGCCGCTACGGTCGCTGTCGGCCAGATCGACCTCGGGCCGGGCGACCAGCAACGGCACATGCTCCAGGTAGGCGACGATTTTTGCCGCCAGATCTTCGGCCGGCGCCACCACATCGGCCAGCCCGGCGTCGATCGCGCTGCGCGGCATGCCGTCGAACTTGGACGAGGCCAAGCTTTGCACGAACACTGCTCCGGCCTTCTCTTTGATGGCACGCAGGCCCAATGTGCCGTCCGAGCCCATGCCCGAGAGAATGACGCCGATGCTGTGCTCGTGCCGATCAGCGGCCAGCGAGCGCAGGAAGTGGTCGATCGGCAGGCGCAGGCCGCGCGGCGTGGCGGGCTCCATAAGGTGCAGCTCGCCGTGCAGGATCGACAAGTCGCGGTTCGGCGGAATCACGTAGACATGGTCGGGCTCAACCGTCATCCGGTCGGTGATCTGCCGCACCGGGAGGGGTGTCGTGCGCTGCAGCAACTCGACCATGAGTCCGTTTCGGGTGGGGTCCAGGTGCTGCACCACGACGAAGGCCAGGCCGCTCGCAGCCGGCACACCTCTCAGAAACTGTTCAAGAGCCTCCAGCCCGCCAGCGGAACAACCGATGCCGACGATGGGAAAGTTGGCATATGGCAGCGCAGCGGGTTCCGGCATCGACTTGGATTTCGAGGTGACGGTGCCCCGGCGCGGACGACGGGCAGGCGTCGGAAATGGCTTGACGTGCTTGGCGGCGGTCGCATCGGTCTTCTTGCTCATGCCTCGTCACTCTAGGTCACGGAAAACCGACAGCACCCCATCAGCCACAGAAGCACCATGCACGCGCGTTGGTCGACCAACATGGCGAGCGACGGGCCAACTGGAGAGACTGCTTGGCGCCGTTCTATCGCGTCATTGAAGTCGATCGATCTGCTGCTCGCAAATATTACTTCCAGTCGTCTTGAGGCGCAATTGTCCCAGGCGCCACTCCTCCCCGGCGCAGCCCCACATAGTCAGCGATGTTGCCTGCTGCAATGTCGCCCGCGTGATCCGTGCGAGCAGATCGACCGCATCAGGTAAGGCACTGCGCAGCAAAGAATCTGCAAACCGTTTCCGGGCGGTTTGCGCGCCACTTCCTGGGCCCTTGCGGCGGCGTCCAAGGCTTTTGGGTCAGCATGGACGCCACGACCGATGTCTGCTTGCGCCGATGGTCATCGGCTCCTCCGGGCCGGCAGTTCTGAACCGCCCCGGCTTTTGAGGAGGCTCCGATCTCTGAGAGGATGGAGCCATGAGGAAGTCAGTCAAGTTTTCACCCGAGGTGCAAGAGCGTGCGGTGCGCATGGTCGTCGAGAGCCGAGGGCAGCACGACTCGCAGTGGGCGGCCATCGAGTCCATTGCGGCCAAGATCGGCTGCACGGCCGAGACGCTGCGCTGCTGGGTTCGCCGGCATGAGCGCGACACAGGCCAGCGCCAGGGCGTGACCACCGCCGAGGCCCAACGCGTCAAGGATCTCGAGCGCGAAGTGCGCGAGCTGCGCCGCGCCAACGAGATCTTGAAGCTCGCGAGCGCTTTTTTCGCCCAGGCGGAGCTCGACCGCCGGCTCAAGTGATGAACGACTTCGTCGACCAGCATCGCAACACGCATGGGGTCGAGCCGATTTGCAGGGTGCTGCAGATCGCCCCATCGGCGTACCGGCGGCACGCTGCTCGGCAGCACAATCCGGCCTTGCTCTGTGCTCGCGCCAAGCAGGACCAGGAGCTGATGCCGCACATTGAGCGGGTGTGGCAAGCCAACCTACAGGTCTACGGCGCCGATAAGGTCTGGCGGCAACTGCAGCGCGAGGGCCATGCGGTGGCGCGCTGCACGGTGGAGCGGCTGATGCGCCGGCAGGGCTTGCGCGGCGTGATCCGCGGCAGGGTCGTGCGCACGACGATTCCCGATCCAAAGGCACCGTGTCCGCTGGACAAGGTGAACCGGCAGTTCAAGGCCGCGCGTCCCAACCAACTATGGGTCAGCGATTTCACTTACGTATCGACTTGGCAAGGTTGGCTCTACGTGGCCTTCGTCATCGACGTGTTCGCCCGGCGCATCGTGGGCTGGCGGGTCAGCAGCTCCATGCACACCGACTTCGTGCTCGACGCGCTGGAGCAGGCGTTGTACGACCGTCGGCCGCAACGCGAGGACGCGCTCGTGTGTCACTCGGACAGAGGGTCGCAATACGTCAGCATCCGCTACACCGAGCGGCTGGCCGAAGCCGGCATCGAGCCCTCGGTCGGCAGCAAGGGCGACAGTTACGACAACGCCCTGGCCGAGACGATCAACGGGCTGTACAAGGCCGAGCTGATTCACCGACGGGCGCCCTGGAGGACCAAAGAGGCGGTTGAGCTGGCCACGCTGGAATGGGTGGCCTGGTTCAACCACCACCGGCTGATGGCACCGCTCGGCTACGTGCCGCCGGCCGAATACGAGGCCAACTACTATCGCAACCTTGAGCAGCAGGCCATGTCGGCCTGACTCAAGCCAAGGAGCCT
>CAVXGG010000012.1:0-249662 GCA_963761295.1 uncultured beta proteobacterium | reverse complement strand
TCACCTGCCTGCTGCCGCTGCTCGACGTGCAGCGACGCTGGTCGGCACTGCCCACGCAGGACACGCTGCTGGCCGAGACGGTCGAATCGCGTGAAGGGTTTCACCTGTTCGTCTATCCGTTCGCGGGTCGGCTTGCGCACCTCGGGCTCGCGAGCCTGGTCGCCTGGCGGCTTGCGCAAAGCGCGCCGCGCACGTTCTCGATCGCGGTGAACGATCACGGCTTCGAGCTGCTGTGTGCAGTGGAGGTGGACTGGGCTGCGTTGGTGCCCGACGCGCTGTATGCCGAGCGCGACGACGCGACGCTGCTGCACGAGGTGCTCGAATCGCTGAACGCGAGTGAACTCGCGCGCCGGCGCTTTCGCGAGATCGCGCGCATCTCCGGCCTGATCTACCAGGGCCACCCGGGCGAGCGGCGCAGCAACAAGCAGCTGCAGGCCTCATCCTCGCTGTTCTGGGAGGTCTTCACGAAGTACGACCCCGAGAACAAGCTGCTCACGCAGGCCGAGCAGGAGCTGTTGTCGCAGGAGCTCGACATCGGCCGCCTGCGCCTGTGCTTTGCGCGCATTGCAGCCCAGCGCTTCGTATTGAAGTCCCCGGGCCGGCCGACGCCCTTCGGTTTTCCGCTGATGGTCGAGCGCTATCGCGAGCAGCTCAGCAACGAGAAAGTCGCCGACCGCATCGCGCGCATGCTGGCCGAGCTGGAGCAGGATGCGGGCGTGGACGACAGCCGCCCGGATGAGGCGCCGCAGACCACCGAGGACGTGATCGCGCAGGTGCGCAGCTCGCTTGACTTCGGGCGCGAGTCCGGCGGTGACGGGCGGGGGACGGGGCGCCGCGCAAGCCCAGACGCGAGCGGCGGCCGTCGCGACCATTGCCACCCCTATGAATACGCACCGGGCGGCGTTGCGCGGCGGCTTGGTTGGAGCCAGTGGCGCTGGATCGACGGTGTTCGATGACGCATGGCCTGTTCGGCTCGGTCGCTCGACCGATGGCCCGGCAGTCATCTTCGATAAGGGAAATCGCGAAACAGCTCGGGTTTGAAATCCATGCCGTGGCCCGGCCGATTCGGCGGCGTCAGAAAGCCATTGCGCGGGCGGTTCGGCTCGACCCACAAGTGGTCGTGCCAGCCCATGTCTTCCAGCCACGACGGATTGGCTATCGACGCATTCAGATGAACGCTCAACTCCGGGAACAGGTGCGGCGCAATCTTGATCCCCGCGCGATCGGCATGTTCCGCGATGACGCGAAGCTCCGTGTAGCCGCCGCGCATGATGTCGGGCTGCAGGATCGGGATCTTGCCGCTTGCAAAAAAGGGTTTGAGGTCGTGGTGGGTGAAGTGATTTTCGCCGCCGACCACGGGCGTTCGGATGGCATCTGCGACTGCGTGATAACCGTCGAAGTCGTCTGCTATGACGGGTTCTTCGAGCCAGGCAATGCCGAATTCATCGAGCCGGCGCCCTACCTTGATCGCTTCTTCGGCGGTCCAGCCCTGGTTCACATCCACCATGATCTCCACGTCGTCGCCGAGTGCCGCGCGCATGTCGCGAACGTTCGCCAGATCCTCCTCGTGCGTGAACACATGCCCCACCTGCATCTTAATCGCGCGATAGCCGCTCTGAACGAAGCGCTGGGCCTTCTCGATCATCCCGTCATGGCCGAGTCCGCGGTAGCAACCGGAGCCGTAGATCGGCAACGGGTCGGCCTTGCCGCCCCACAATTGCCACAGCGGCATGTTCCTGGCACGGCCGAGCGCGTCCCACGACGCAATGTCCAGCGCCGACATGGCCATCACGCTGATGCCCATGCGGCCCTGGATGTAGGTGGCCTTCCACATCCTGTTCCAAAGCGCGGGCACGTCCTGGATGTCTTCACCGATCAGCAGCGGCTTGAGCATCTCGTGAATGCAGGTTTCCAGCGTCCGCATCCCGCCCGCCAACGGATGCAGATAGCCGGTTCCGATGACGCCGGATGTCGTCTCGATTTCAACCACGAGCAAGTCGATATGCTCAAGTGTCAGGAATCCGGTCTGTGGCGGGTCGGCAAACGGTACGGACAACAAGTGCGTTCGAATGTCGGCAATGCGCATGGCAAATCCTTTGTGAGCAATGATCCGAATAGGCAGACATTTTGCGAGGCTGAGCTGCATCCGTGCGATCGTGTTCAAGGTGTGCCGATGCAATCGCAAGTCGGCCGAACGATCAGCGGACCAGTTGATTCTCCCGGGCCGCCGCTTGCCGAAACCTTTGTCGCTCGACTCCACGCCGATGCCACTTTCGAACTTTGGCAAACTTCGCGGCTTCCATGATCGAACGAAATGTCTCCCATTCGACGGCGGATGCCGACCTTGCAGTCTGTGCCGTGCGCTGGGCGGGCGAGGTGCTGCACCTGCTGCCCGACCACGCGGTCTGGTGGCCGGCCGGCCGCGTGCTGTTCATCGCCGATCTGCACTTAGGCAAGGCGGCGACCTATCGGGCACTCGGCCAGCCGGTGCCGGCCGGCACCACGCGTGAGAACCTGCGGCGGCTCGATGTGTCGATCGCGCGGCATCGTCCGGCGCAACTCGTGTTCCTCGGCGATTTTCTGCATGGGCCGCTGGCGCAGCAGGCACCGTTGCTGGACCCGTTGCACGCGTGGCGGGCTATGCATCACGGCATCGCGATGACGCTCGTGCGCGGCAACCACGACGACCGCGCGGGCGATCCGCCGACCACGCTCGACATCGACGTGGTCGATGAGCCGCACTGCATCGGTCCGTTCGCGTGCTGCCACATTCCACAGCAACACGCGAGCCATTTCGTGCTGGCCGGGCACGTGCATCCGGTCTGCCGACTGTTCGGGCGCGGGCGCGAATCGATGCGGCTGCCGTGCTTCGTGGGCGATGCGGGCGCAGCGATTCTGCCGGCGTTCGGAGAGTTCACGGGCGGCTACATGGTCGAGCCTCAAGCCGGCCGTCGGCTCTACGGCGTGGGCGGCGGACGGGTCTGGGCACTGCCGGCGGCGATCGGGGGTCAATCGCGGCGCGCTTGATTTCAGAGGCGGCTGTGGGCAAATCCCCGGTTCGGTCGGACGACCGCCGAACGAGGCATGCGCATGGCGTGTTTACGGGTGAAAACGACGCTGTCGGTGTCGACGCGCACCCACCTCGAACCGTCTGAGGCGGGACAGCGGGCTTCGGCAACCACCAAGCAAAAAAGCGCGGTCATGCCGGTCCGCGCTTTGGAAATCCAGAGAACGCCGCCCCTTGGCGCCAGCGTCCCCGCGGTCTTGTCGCATCCTGCGATGCGACCGGTTCAACGCGGCTTGATGCTCATTTTTTTTGGTCCGCACCCATCGCACCGCTGGCCGGCACGGCAGCCTTGTTGCCGCTGGTGGACGCAGCGCCTGGCGGCATGCCCGGCGCGGTGGCGGGCGCACCGTTGCGTGTCGCGCCGCTGGCTGGGTCGGCAGCGGGCTTCGCCTCCATGGCCCCGCTGGCGGCGGGCACGGCACCCTTGTTGCCGCTGGTCGACGTGGCACCCGGGGGCATGCCCGGCGCAGTGGCAGGCGCACTGTTGCGCGTGGCCTCGGTCGCGCCGCTGCCGGTGGGCGGTGTCGTCTGAGCATGGGCGGAAAAAGAAACAAATCCAGCGGCCGCTGCCACCACGACGCAAGGAAGACAAAAGCGTTCGATCATGAAAGTCTCCTGAAATGAGTTGGGGATCCTCGTGCGGCAAGCGACGGGCCTGCGGACGCACGCGGCCGACATCGCTGGACCCATTGTTCCCGTCGAATCTCCATCCGTCACCCCCGCGTGGCAGAGCGCTCGGGCGGAGACGAATCGGCTCGGTCGCTCACAAGAGATGGGCGGACCGGGTGGATCCCTGGGGGGCGACGATGCAACCACTGGGCGAGGAGCCCAGGCACGCACGGGGTGCGGTGCGGCGAGCGCAACTCGCCGAATCCGCACTTCCGCCGCCGCGCGGCCTTGTGCCAAGACTCGTGGCGCACCGACACCGCAACACCCGGCGGCGATCGGGATCGACCAGAACCCAGCCGATGCGACCGAGACAGCCGACCGGGGATCGGGTCGTCAGGCCACCGTCGCCACGACCGTGGTCAGACCTCGCGCCGCAGCGCCGGAAACAGGATCACGTCCCGAATGCTCGGCGAATCGGTCAGCAGCATCATGAGCCGGTCGATGCCGACGCCGCAGCCGCCGGTGGGCGGCATGCCGTGCTCGAGCGCGCGGATGAAGTCGTGGTCGAAGTACATCGCTTCGTCGTCGCCGGCCTCCTTCGCGTCGACCTGCGCACGCAACCGCGTGGCCTGTTCCTCGGCGTCATTCAGTTCGGAAAAACCGTTGGCCATCTCGCGGCCCGTGATGTAGAGCTCGAAGCGTTCGGTCACTTCGGGTCGCTCGTCGTTGGCGCGCGCCAGCGGTGAAATCTCCGTCGGGTGTTCCATGATGAACGTCGGCTGCCAGAGCTGGTGCTCGACCGCTTCTTCGAAGTACATCACCTGCAGGCTGGTGAGCGAGCGTTGCGACAAGCGATCCTTGTCTTCGCTCAAACCCAGTTTTCTGAGCGCGCCAAGGAGCCACTGCACATCGCCCACGTTGTCGCCCGCGTCCGTGTACTGCTGGATCGCCTGCGCGATCGTGAGCCGCGCAAACGGCTGGCTCAGATCGACGGCCTTGTCCTGATAGCTGAGCGCCAGCGTACCGCAAGCCTTCTGTGCCGCATCGCGGATCAGGCTTTCGGTGAACGTCATCAGATCCAGATAGTTCCAATACGCAGCATAGAACTCCATCATCGTGAACTCGGGGTTGTGCCGAACCGAGATGCCTTCGTTGCGGAAACTCCGGTTGATCTCGAACACGCGCTCGAAGCCGCCGACGATCAGCCGCTTCAGGTACAGCTCGGGCGCGATGCGCAGGTACATCGGCTGATCGAGCGCGTTGTGGTGCGTGACGAACGGCTTGGCGATCGCGCCGCCGGGGATCGGGTGCAGCATCGGCGTCTCGACTTCAAGAAAGCCGTGGCCGACCATGAATTCGCGCATCCCGCTGATCGCGCGGCTGCGCAGCACGAAGCGCTGGCGTGCTTCGTCGTCGGTCATCAGGTCCAGATAGCGCTGGCGGTACTTGGTCTCCAGATCGGCCATGCCGTGGAACTTGTCGGGCATCGGGCGCAGGCTCTTGGTCAGCAGGCGCACCGCGGTGGCGTGGATCGACAGTTCACCGGTGCGCGTCTTGAACATCCAGCCTTCGGCCGCGAGGATGTCGCCCAGGTCCCAGCGCTTGAATTCGTTATAGAGGTCCTCGCCGACGCTGTCGCGCGCCACGTAGATCTGAATGCGGCCGGTCGCGTCCTGCAGCGTCGCGAAGCTCGCCTTGCCCATCACGCGCTTCAGCATCATGCGGCCGGCTACTTTGGCGACCGTGCGGTGCTGCTCGAGCGCCTCGGACGTCTTGTCGCCGTGGGTCAGCAGCAGCGGAGCGGCGCGGTCGGCCGGTTTGAAGTCGTTCGGGAACACGGCGCCACGGTCGCTGGCCACCCGGTGCACCTCGCGCAGTCCCTGCAGCTTTTCGCGCCGCTCGGCAATCAACTGGTTTTCATCGGCGGTGGCTGGCGGCGGGGTCTGTTCGGTCATGGCGCGGTTGTTCTTGTTTGGCGGCGAGGGGGAAAAGGCCGCAGGGCGCGGCGCAGGCAACCGAGGATTTTAAGGATTCGGCTGCCTGTGCATCCTCAATGCGAGACGCCGACGCCGCGCCACACCTGGTGCGCCGTCAGCCACAGGATGCGCAGATCGAGCGCGAACGTTTGGTGCTGCAGATACCACGCATCGAGCTCGACCTTCGCGGGAATCGGCAGCTCATCGCGCCCGTTCACCTGCGCCCAGCCCGTCAGGCCCGGCAGCAACGCATCGACACCGCGCGCGCTGCGCAACGCGACCAGATCGTCCTGATTGAACAATGCGGGCCGCGGGCCGACAAAACTCATGTCACCGCGCAGGATGCTCCAGAGTTGCGGCAACTCGTCCAGGCTCGTTTTGCGCAGCAGCCCGCCGATGGGCGTCAGCCAAACGTTCGGATCGGTCAGCAGATGGGTAGCGACTTGCGGCGTGTCGATGCGCATGCTGCGGAACTTGGGCATACGGAAGATCATGTTGTGGCGTCCGATGCGGTTCGACCAGTGCAGCGCGGGGCCGGGGGAGGTAAGTCGGACGGCCAGCGCAACCGCCGCGATCAGCGGCCCCAGCACCAGCGCAGCCAGCCCCGCGAGCAGCAGGTCGAACACGCGTTTCATCGCCGTTCCATGCCTTGCACGGTGCGTCGCAAGCCTTCGTCGACGTCGATCGGCGGGCGCCAACCAAGCAATTCGCAGGCCTTGCGGTTGTCGATCTGCAGATTGCCGCAGAGGCGTTCCAGCGCCGCCTGCCTGCCCAGCAGGGCGGCGCTGGCCCGCAGAAGCGCGGGCGGCACCGGCAGCAAGCGCGCCGGCCGGTGCATCGCGCGGCCATGCCGCCGCACCAGATCGGGCGTGGACAGGTCCTCACCGTCGCAGACGACGAACATCTCGTTGCTGCCGCCGGATGCGCCAGGCAGGTGATGATGAAATCGACCAGATTGGGCAGTGCGATCAGGCTGCGCAGGTTGTTCGACCGCACCGAACGGCAACGGCAAGCCGCGCGCGACCGCCCGCATCAGCGCCGCAAAATTCGCGCTTGACGCCGGGGCCGTAAACGAACGGCGGGCGGATGATGACGACTTGCATGCCGGTTTCGGCAGCGATCGCGCGCAGGCCGACTTCGGCTTCGTGCTTGCTGATGGCGTAGGGGTCCTGGGGATTCGGTGAGTCGTCCGCCGTGAAAGCGCACGTCCGGACTCGGTCTGCTCGCCGTTGACCTTGATCGAACTCAGGAAAATGAAGCGGCGCACGCCGGCTGCCGCGGCTTGGCGGGCGAGGCCAGCGTGCCGTCGACGTTGACGCGGCGGTATTCGGCACGCGGGTCGGCTGCCGCATCGGACATCAGATGCACGCGCGCGGCCGTGTGGACGATCGCCTGCACGTCGGCCAGCAGTTGCGACCAGTCGGTCGCCGGACCGATGTCGCCAATGGACGTTACCGCTTGCTGTGCTTGACCCGAAGCAGCTCGGGCAGCATCGCGCACCGCGCCTGTTACGGTCCAATCCCGGTGCGCATGCAGCGTCTGCAGCAGCGCACTGCCGACGAATCCATTCGCGCCGGTGACGAGCACGCGGCATGCATCGGGCCGCGTGGCGGTCGGTTGCATGGGATCATTCATTGGCAACAGCCTTGCCGCACGTCTGCGCATCGAACGCGCACGACCGCGTGGCGTCTGCACCACAAACCACATGGCCAAGCTGCTCTATCTGATCTCCGAGGACTGGTTCTTCTGTTCGCATTTCATGGAGCGCGCCAAAGCGGCGCAGGCGCAGGGGTTCGAGATTGTCGTGCTGACGCGCGAACAGCTTCACGGCCAGCGCATCCGCGCTGCGGGATTTCGCTTGCTACCGCTCGATATGGACCGCAGCAGCGTCAGCCTAGTCAAGGAGTGGGTCGCGTTGCGGCAGATCGCCGCCGCCTACCGGCAGCAGCGGCCGGACCTGGTGCATCAGATCGCGATGAAGCCGATTCTCTACGGCAGCCTCGTGGCCCGTTTTTACGGGCCACGCGCGCTGCTGAGTGCGCCGGTGGGCATGGGCTTTCTGTTCACGTCCACCAGCGCCAAGGCTAGGCTGCTGCAACCGCTCGTTCGCGTGCTGCTCAAGTGGCTGCTGAATCCGCGCGGCAGCAAGGTCGTGTTCGAAAACGACGAGGACCTGCAGGACTGCGTGCGTGCGCGCATGGTGCGCGCGGCCGATGCGGTGCTGATCCCGGGCGCCGGCATCGACACGGCGACGTTTCATCCGTGGCCACCGCAGCAACCGCGGCCCGCCGGCCCGCCGATCGTGGTAATGGCTGCGCGCCTGTTGCGCGACAAGGGCGTGGCCGAGTTCATCGCCGCCGCGCGGCTGTTGCGCGAGCGCGGCGTGCCGGCCCGCTGCTGGCTGGTCGGCGCACCGGACCCAGGCAACCCGTCGTCGTTCGATGCCGCGCAGCTTGAGGTATGGCGGGCGCAAGGCGAGGTGGAGATGCTCGGCCATCGCGACGACATGGCGGCGCTGCTGCGCATGTGCGACATCGCGTGCCTGCCTTCGTACCGCGAAGGGCTGCCGAAGTTTCTGCTCGAAGCGATGGCAACCGGCCTGCCCGTGGTTGCCACCGACGTGGTCGGCTGCCGGCAGGCGGTGCGGCATGAAGTGTCCGGGCTGCTGGTGCCGGTTTGCGACGCCGTGGCGCTCGCCGATGCGCTGCAGCGCTTGCTCGACGACACGCCGGCGCGGGTGCGCATGGGTGCGGCGGGACGCGAACGGGCGCTGCTGGAGTTCTCGGGCGCACGCATCGAGGACGCGACGCTCGCGCAGTACCAGGCGCTCGCCGGCCTGCAATCGAAACAGATGTAGCGAGGTCAGGTGCCGTTTCGATCCGGCTGCCGCAGCGTCTGGTAGTGGCGCAGCCAGTCCGAAACCACCCGGTCCAGCGAGAACATCTGTTCGATGCGATGGCGCGCCGCGACACCAGCTGCCTGCGCTTCACGCTCGCCGAGATCGAGTGCGCGGTCCAGCGCGGCGGCGAGCGCCTGCGAATCCCGCGCGGGCACGAGCAGCGCAGACGCGCCGACGATCTCGGCCACGCCGCCGCAATCGGTCGCAACGACGACGCGCTCGCAGGCCATCGCTTCACCGACCACGAGGCCGAAACCCTCCCAGGCGGAGGACAGCACGAACACATCCGCGCCGCTCATCAGTTGCGGGATGTCACGGCGCAGACCGAGCAGCGTCAGGCGGGGTTCGATCGCCAGTTCGCGCGCAAGCGATTGCAGCGCTTCGCGTTCCTTACCTTCGCCCACGATCACCAGCCGCACGTCGTCGCGGCGCCCGCATACGGCTGCGAAAGCATGCAGCAAGTTCGGATAGTCCTTGGCTGGTGCCAGCCGGCCGACCGCAAGCAGCAGCCTCTGCTTCGGTGCGACGTCGAGCGTGGCGCGGATCGTGTGGCGTGCATCTGCGCTGAATGCGAATCGCGTGCAATCGATGCCGTTGTGCATCGCGACGATCCTGCCGCCGGGCGACGCCTTGTGCCGGACGAACGCTTCGACTGCGGCCGCGCTCACGTTCGTGTTCAGGTCGGACAGCCGATCCGTCAGCCGATAGGCGAGCATCCGCACCACGCCGCCTTCGTTGGTGCTGTGGGCGCTGCAGATCAGACGTGGCAGCCGGGTCGACAGCCGCAGCAGCCGCGCAAACAGGTTCGCGTGGAACATATGACTATGCACAACGTCGGCGGCGAATTCGCGTGTCAGATGGCGCAACCTGAAGTAGGCGGCCGCAGCCGAACCGACGCTTTTGTTCATGCCCAGCAAGTGAACGGAAAAGCCGTTGCCGCTCGCAAACCCCGGCGCCGCATCGGTCAGCGACACCAGCAGCACATCATGGCCGAGGGCGGCCATGCGCTCGCACAACGCGAACACCTGAGTCTCGGCGCCGCCGATGCCGAGACCGGTGATCAGGCAGAGGACGCGCACGGCAGACGCGGTTCCGAATGGCGCGTCACAGCGGCAGACGCGCCGGCTTGCGCCGCAACT
The DNA here is from genome assembly GCA_963761295.1 of uncultured beta proteobacterium. Taxonomy (GTDB): domain Bacteria; phylum Pseudomonadota; class Gammaproteobacteria; order Burkholderiales; family Burkholderiaceae_C; genus JBBPYC01. The sequence goes on along the minus strand of CAVXGG010000012.1, from coordinate 239,972 downwards.
GCACTACCAGCAGGCCGAGCGCGAACACCGCGAACATGATCGCAGTGCCCCACTGCAGGCCGACCAGCCCATGCGTAGGCACCAGCCAAGCGCTGGCTGCAGCCTTTGCGGCGACGCAGACCCCGCTGACCAGCGCAATCGCACGGTACCCGCCGCAGGCCGAGACAAAAGACTGCAGCACCACCGCGGCAAAGTAACACGGCAGCTGCAGGAGGCCGTGCTGCAGCACTAGCGTCACGGCCGAGCCGTCGGCGGCCGTGAACGCGCCGCGCTCGAACAGCAGTTCGACGCCGCTGCGCGCCAGCCACCAGCCACCGGCCGCAGCCGCCAAGCCGGTGCTGAACATGACCCAAGTCCAGCGCCGTGCGGTTGGCCACAGACGCGTCGCGGCGTCGCCGCCTGCAGCCGAGAACACCGGCAAGGTCGCGCGCGCCACGACCGTGACGCCGACGCCCAGCAGCAAGGCCAGCAGCCGGTTCGCATAAGCCAAGGTGGCGACGGCACCGACTTCGAGGCGGGCGGCGAAGAACTGGTCGAGCACGGTCGCCAGCGCAAGCAGCGCTTGACTCGCCACCATCGCGCCGAAGCCGCTGCGAAAGGTGCGCCAGTGCGGCGACGCAAGCGGTAACCTCGGAGCTTCGATGTCTCGCGTCCTGTGCAGTGCAAGCACCAGCGCCAGCAGATGCAACGCGAAGCCGGCAAGCGTGCCCCAGACCAGCGCGCCGATGCTGGCCACCGGTAGGGCCAGCACGGCGAGTGCAATCGCCAGCGCCGGGATGCCTTCGAACAAGGTGTTCGCATGACGCTGGTTCGCCTGCATCCAGGCCGACAGCAGACAGATCACGGTGCCCAGCGTGGCCAGCAGCGCCAGCGGTGCGGCGATCGCCGCCACTCCGGCGGCGGTCTCGCGCGGCAGTGCGATCCAACTCGAGCGAGCCAGCCATGCGAGCCCGAGCCAGCACAGCAGGCCGAGCAGCAGGCCGAGCAGACCGGCAAGCGCAAGCAGTTCCGCCCGGAACCGGACCAGCGCGGCGCTGTCGAGCCGGCGAATGCGCGCAGCCAATGGCACCAAGACGCCAGCCAACGCCGCGAACCAGACCGCGACCGGCCAGGTCACAAGGTTGAACACGAACAGGTAAGCGTCGACTTCGCTGGCGGTTCCGTAGCGCCACGCGACCACCACTTCCTTAGCGGCACTCGCGAGCTTGCCGCCCATGACAAACGCGGCACCCCAGAGGATGCCGTGGACGATCAGCCGATCATCGCTGGACGCCGCCACCCGCTACACCATCGATCCGGCGGGGCCGGGCCGGCCGGCCCTCACAGCGCTTCGGCATTGGACTGGACCGCGGCTTCGGCCGTCAGATGGTCCTTGATGCCGCTGCCGAAGTATGCTTCCGGCACCAATCGTTGCAGCAGCCCGAGAATGCCTGGCACGTCGTTGCGCAGGCAGACCGCACGCAGTTGCTGCAGCGCGCCGTGCAGATCGGCCCAGGGCATGAAGCGTTCCTGCGCCGTCATGATGCGCGGGTGCGCCGACGGCCGCGGGGACTCGCCGATCAGCAACTCTTCGTAGAGCTTCTCACCCGGTCGCAGCCCGGTCGTCGCGATCTCAATGTCGCCGTCGGGGCTGCGATCCGTCGCGCACGGTCAGCCCCGACAACTGCAACCATGCGCCGCGCCAGATCGATGATCTTCACCGGCTCGCCCATGTCGAGCACGAACACGTCGCCGCCTCCGGCCATCGCGCCGGCCTGCAGCACGAGCTGCGCGGCTTCGGGAATCGTCATGAAGTACCGCGTCACCCGCTCATCGGTCACAGTGATCGGGCCACCCGCCGCAATCTGCTGGCGAAACAGCGGCACCACGCTGCCGCTCGATCCGAGCACATTGCCGAAGCGCACCATCGACAGGCGCGTGCGGTTGTCGACTTCTACTTGCCGGCCGGACTCGACATCGAAGAAGTTGGGCCGCTCGCACACCGACAGCGCCTGCAGAACCTGTTCCGCCACGCGCTTGCTCGCGCCCATCACGTTGGTCGGGCGCACCGCCTTGTCGGTGGAGATCAGCACGAAGCTGCTCACCTCGGCCTCGATTGCGGCGCGCACCAGATGCAGCGTGCCGAACACGTTGTTGAGCACGCCTTCGGCCGGGTTGTGCTCGACCAGCGGCACGTGCTTGTAGGCGGCGGCGTGATAGACGGTGTCGGGCCGGTACGTGCGCAGGATGTCCGAGATGCGCCGGTGGTTGTAGACGCTGCCGAGCAGCGGCACCAGGCGCGGGGCGGCATCATCCGAGTTGGTCAGCCGCAGCAGCTCCTGGTGAATCGAGTACAGCGCGAACTCGTTTTGTTCGAGCAGCAGCAGCTGGCGCGGGCGCTCGGCCACGATCTGGCGGCACAATTCGCTGCCGATGCTGCCGCCCGCGCCGCTGACCAGCACCACTTTGGCAGCGAGGTTGCACGCGAGCAGTTCGGGGTTCGGCGGCACCGGCGCGCGGCCCAGCAGGTCTTCCACGTCGAGCTCGCGAAAGTCGCGCACCGTCACGCGGCCGCTGGCCAGGTCGCTCAACGCGGGAAGCGTCTGCACATGCACCGGCAACGGCCGCAGCGCTTCGATGATCTGGTGGCGGCGTTCCCGGCTGGCGCTGGGCAGCGCGAGCAGGATGTCGGTGATGCGCTCCCGCGCGACCAGCGCGGGTACGTCGGCCGGCGCATGCACGGTGATGCCGTCGATGCTGCGGCCGGCCTTGGCCGGGTCGTCGTCGATGAAGCCAAGCAATGCGTACGGCCGCGTGCCCTCCAGCCCGCGTGCGGTTTGCACGCCGGCCGCGCCGGCGCCGTAGATCAGCAGCCGGCCGGCGGCGCGATGCCGCCATGCGCCGATCTGCCCGCTGAGCCAGAACTTGGCCAGCGCGCGGTTGGCGGCCACCAGCAGGAAAAAAATCAGCGGCTGCAGCACGCCGATGCTGCGCGGCACCACCGGCCAGCGCGTGGTCAGCACCAGGATCGACAACACCGCGGTGTAGACCGCCACCGCCTTGGCCGTGGCCAGCAGCGCCGAGATGCCGGTGTAGCGGAAGATGGCGCGGTACAGCCCGAAGCGCGCAAAGATCGGCACCGCCAGCAACGGCCCGAGTCCGTAGATCAGCCATTCCTTGTTCTGCGGCCAGTGCAGCGTCTCCAGTCGCAGCGAGAACGCCAGCCACATCGCGAACACGCCGCAAACCAGATCGACCACCGCGACAAAACCCTGTTTGGCCCGGCGCGGCCAGCCGATCAAGGTCTGCAACATGTGCGGTGATGGGGTCTAAACCGGAAGCGTGAGCAAGCGAGCGGGCAGGCCAGGCGGGGCGCCGCTCAGGTCGACGGCGTGATGCCGCTTTTCGTCAGGATGTCGCTCACCAGTTCGAGCCGCACCAGCGGGTTGTCCAGCGCCATGAGGCGCTGTTTGGTGGCGGGCGCCAGCGGCAGCAGCTCGCACCAGCGGTTCGACACCCAGCCGCAGTCGTCGAGCTGCAGCTGCGTGCCGCGCGCCAGAAACTGCGGCGCTTCTTCGCGCTGGCTCAGTGTCTCAAGCAGCCGCTCGAGCGCGTGCGCGGTGCCGGCCAGATCGGGCGGCACCGGCACCTTCTGGTCCGGCGCGATCGGCAGCACCGAAGCGGTCCACAAGCCGTGCGGCAATTGCTCGCTGTGTTCGATGCGGAAGCGCTCGCCGCCGGTGCAGCGCACCATCAGCAGGCCCGACTGCACCGTCTCCAGCGAATCGACCTGCGCCGTCGTGCCGATCGGGTGGAACTCCTCTGCCTCGCCGGGCCGCCGCACCTCCGAGCCTTGCGTGAGCGAGACCACGCCGAACGGCGTCTTGTTGCGAAAGCACTTGCCGATCATGTCCAGATAGCGCACTTCGAAAATCCGCAGCGGCAACTGGCCGAGCGGAAACAACACCGTGCCGAGCGGAAACAGCGGCAGTCGTTGGTGTTGCGGTGTGGGGGTATCCGGGTTCGACATCTGATCAACAAGCGGGTGAATCGCGCCACGAAGGCTGCGCGCGGGTGCGCGAAGAAGCTGCTGCTGGGAGCTGCCGGGGCCGGTCGCTATCATCCCATGACCCCAATCGACGCGTGCCCGATGCTGTTTCAAATCCTGTCTTTCCTGCTTGATATCGTCGTCGGCGCGCTGGCCGGCGCTTGCCTCTTGCGCGCTTACATGCAGCGCCAGCGCATCTCGTTTCGCAACCCCGTAGGCAACTTCATCTTCGCGTTGACGGACTGGCTCGTGCTGCCGCTGCGCCGGCTCGTTCCTTCGGCGGGTGGCTGGGATTGGGCGAGCCTGCTCGCCGCCTATCTGCTGATGCTGGCAGAACAGCTCGTGCTGTGGGGCCTGGCGCCGGGTGCGGTGAATGCGGCTGTACTGCCGGTGCTCGCGCTGTTCGGGCTCGTGCGGCTCCTGATCTCGGGGCTTACGGTAATCGTCATCGTGAGCGCGGTGCTCTCGTGGTTTCCATCGGCGCAGTCGTCGATGACCGACGTGATCACCCAGCTCTGCGAGCCGCTGCTCAGGCCGTTCCGGCGCGTGATCCCGCTGGTCGGCGGGATCGATCTGTCGCCGCTGGCGCTGCTGGTGCTGTTGCAGATCGCGGCGATCGTGCTAGCCAACGTGCAGGGGCAGGTGTTGCGCGGGCTGATCGGGGGCTGATCGGGGGCACCGGCCCGATACAGCCGCATCAGTTGCCGGCGGCGGTGGCGGCCAGTTTGGCGAGTGCGTCGGCGACCTTGGCGACGGTTTCCTCGACCCCCTGGGCGCCGTGACGGCGCGCGATGAAGGCGGGGTCGTTGTAGACCACGAACGTGCGGTCTGCCGCATCGGTGTAGACCAGCATTTTTTGCGGCAGATCGATCGCAAGCGTCTGCGCTGCGCGCATCAGCGGCGTGCCGAGCGCGGGGTTGCCGAACACCAGCAGCCGGGTTGGGCGCAGGCCGAGTCCGGCTTTGGCGGCATTCGCCGCGTGATCGAGCTCGCCGATCACTTTGAGCGCCGGGTTTTCCGCCACCGCGGAGCGCAGCCGCTCGAACGTCGCCGCCGCATCGGCGTTGCTCTGTACCGACACCAGCCCTTCGCCGCGGCCGACCGAGCCGGTGCCGCTTGCGGCGGGCACCGCGCCGCCCGCCGCCGTTTCGGCGAAAGTCTTCAGCGCCGCACTCATCGCCGGCAGCGTCCGGACGTTGCCCACACCATGGCGCTGGGCCAGGTAATCGGTGCCGTTGTAGGCGACGCGCGTATGCTGTGTCGCATCCTGATAGATCAGGATCTTTTGCGGCAGATCGATGCCGGCGAGCTGGTTGGCCCGCATCACCGGCGTGCCGAGATCCGGGTTGCCGAACAAAATCAGCCGGGTGGGCCGCAGCGGCAGCTCGGCGGGCGCATTGGCCGCATGATCGATGCGCGCGAAGATGCCAATCGGCTCGGCAGCGCTCAATTTCGTGTCGAGCGCTACGAAATCCGCATCGACTTCACGGCTGCTGGAGGCCGAGACGAGCCCGGGCACAGCCACGTCACCGCGCGCATCGTTGCGAGGGGACGCACAACCGGCAAGCAGTGCGAGGGCGAGGAGCAGGGCGCCCGAGCGGTGACGTGCAATCGTTGGGCTGGTTTGGTGCATGAGGAACACTCCGGCAGGCCGGGCGCGCTGGCCACGGCGGGGGTGGGGATGGGGGACGTGGCACTAGAGTGGCATGGCGGACTCGGTGCCGACTGTTTCAGTCTACGCCGGTGCGCAACTTGCAGATCGATCGGCTGCTGCACGGCCCGGGCGATGCTGGCGAGAAACATCACGACATGGCCGTTGCAGCGAACGATGTGCGGCCGGCTCGACTCAGAAACCGTGCAACATCGGACATATTTCGAGAAAACGGCAAAGATATCCATGTTCGAGCGCCTGCGTCGCTTCATCCCGACTCGTGAGCAGATCGCGAGCAACCGCTGGCTGCGCTGGCTGGGCCCGAGCCTGCTGCATCCGCGCCTGTGGCATTTCAGCCGGCGCGGGGTCGCGGTCGGCGTGTCGCTCGGCATCTTTTTCGGTCTGCTGGTGCCGGTGGCCCAGATTCCGCTCGCGGTCGGCGCAGCCGTCGTGCTGCGCGCCAATGTGGCGGTTGCGATGGGCAGCACGCTGGTGACGAATCCATTCACGTTCGCGCCGATCTACGTGCTTGCGCATCGGCTCGGCGCGCGACTGCTCGGCTCCGAGGAAAACAAAAGGGCGCAAATCGCGCTCGACCGCGCGTCCGCCGCCGAGGACGACAACGAAAAGACCCGCGGCAAACTGCGCGACCGCGTGATGGGGGTCGGCAAGCCGCTGATCCTCGGCCTCGGGGTCATCGCGGTGATTGCAGGCTGCCTGACCTATGTGACGATCATGATCGGCTGGCGCCTGCGCACCGCCTGGGCCTGGCGACGGCGCAAGCGTCAGCAGGCTTCCTGAGCCGAAGCTTCGCAGACGCAAAAAAAAGCCCCTGAGGCCTTTCGGTCTCAGGGGCTTCGTTTTATCGACTACCGCGCCTACAGCGTATCGATGAAGCTGCGCAGCTTGTCCGAGCGGCTCGGGTGCTTGAGCTTTCGGAGCGCCTTCGCTTCGATCTGACGAATCCGCTCGCGCGTCACGTCGAACTGCTTGCCGACTTCCTCGAGCGTGTGGTCGGTGCTCATCTCGATCCCGAAGCGCATGCGCAGCACCTTGGCTTCGCGCGGCGTCAGGCTGTCGAGGATGTCCTTCACCACGTCGCGCAGGCCGGCCTGCATCGCGGCCTCCAACGGCGCGGTATTCGCGCTGTCCTCGATGAAGTCGCCCAGATGCGAATCGTCGTCGTCGCCGATCGGCGTTTCCATGCTGATCGGCTCTTTCGCGATCTTCATGATCTTGCGGATCTTGTCTTCCGGAATCTCCATCTTCTCGGCCAGCACCGACGCATCGGGCTCGAAGCCGAACTCCTGCAGATGTTGCCGGCTGATCCGGTTCATCTTGTTGATGGTCTCGATCATGTGGACCGGGATGCGGATCGTTCGCGCCTGGTCCGCGATGGAGCGCGTGATCGCCTGGCGAATCCACCACGTGGCATACGTCGAGAATTTGTAGCCACGCCGGTATTCGAACTTGTCCACCGCCTTCATCAGGCCGATGTTGCCTTCCTGGATCAGGTCCAGGAACTGCAGGCCGCGATTCGTGTACTTCTTCGCGATCGAGATCACGAGGCGCAGATTCGCTTCGATCATCTCCTTTTTCGCATGGCGCGAGTTGGCTTCGCCCTCGTTCATGCGCTTGTTGATTTCCTTCAGCTCGAACAGCGGCACGACCACGCGCGACTGCAGGTCGGCGAGCTTCTGCTGCAGATCCTGGATCGGCGGGATGTTGCGCGCCATCACGGCGCTCCACGGTTTGCCGGCCGCAGCCTGCTTTTCGACCCACTTCAGGTTCACGATGTTCGACGCCACGCGGTTGCCGTTCTTGTCGTAGCCGGAGAAGTCGCGGATGAAGTCGTCCTGCGGATAGCCGCACTTGTCGACGATGATGCGGCGCAGTTCGCGCTCTTTCTTGCGTACGTCGTCGACCTGGCCTCTGACCATGTCGCAAAGCTTTTCGATCGTCTTCGCGGTGAAGCGGATCGTCATCAGCTCGCGCGAGAGGTCCTCCTGCGCCTTGATGTAGTGCGGCGTGCCGTAGCCTTCCTTGTCATAGACCTTGTGCACTTTCTCGAACATCGCGCGCAAGGTCTCGAAGCGGGACAGGGCTTCGCGCTTCAGCTCCTCGAGCTTCTTCGTCAGCGCCTTGGAGCCGCCATTGCCGTCGTCGTCGTCCTCTTCGTCGAACTCGTCGAAGTCTTCCTCGGCCACGTAGTCGTCGGCTTCGTTCGGGTTCGAAAAACCGTCGACGATCGTCGAGATCACGACCTTGCCGCTCGCGATGTCTTCCGACATGCGCAGCAGCTCGGCGATCGTCGCGGGCGAGGCGCTGATCGCCTCCATCATGCGCATCAGGCCGCCTTCGATGCGCTTGGCGATCTCGATTTCGCCTTCGCGCGTGAGCAGCTCGACCGTGCCCATCTCGCGCATGTACATGCGCACCGGGTCGGTGGTGCGGCCGAACTCGCTGTCGACCGTGGAAAGCGCGGCTTCGGCCTCTTCTTCCGCTTCTTCTTCGGTGGCGGCGGTCGGTCCGGTATTGTTCAGCAGCAGCGTTTCGGCATCCGGCGTCTGCTCATAGACCGCGACACCCATGTCGTTCAACATCGAGATCACGACTTCGAGCGTCTCGGCGTCGACCAGCTTGTCGGGCAGGTGGTCCGAGATCTCGCCGTGCGTGAGGTAGCCGCGCGTCTTGCCGAGCTTGATCAGCGCCTTCAGCCGCACGCGGCGCTTCAACATGTCCTCTTCGGACAGCACGGTCTCGTCGAGGCCGAACTCTTTCATCAAGGCGCGTTCCTTCGCCTTGCTGATCTTCATGCGCAGCGGCTTGACTTTTTCGACCACCGCCTCGGGTTGGTCGGCAACCGCTGTCGTTTCCTCGACCACGTCGGTATCGGTATCGATGTCGTCGTCGTCGTCCAGCACGATGTCGTCGTCGAGCGCGCTCTTGCCCTTTTTGGCGGCGCCTTTAGCGGCTGGCTTCGGCTTGGTGCCGGCCACTTTCTGGGCGGCGGTCTTGGCAGGCGCTTCCGCCTTCACAGCAGCGGCTGGTTTCTTCTTCAGCGCGTCGGCCGCGCTGGCAGGCACCGCAACTTTGGCGGTTTTCTCCGGCGCCGGCTTTTTCACGAGCGGCGCGGCCGTCTTGGCCGACTTGGTTGCAACGGGACGCTCGGTCGTCGCATCGGCGGATGCGGCGGTGGAGACAGCGGGTTTTCCGGTCTTTGAATTCGGCATGGTCGGCCCCTCGAAATATTCAGTCAGCAAGCGGTTAGACGTCGCCCGGCAATTTTGTTCGTGCGTCGTTCGGGCCGCACAACACGACGCAGCGCAGCAAGCGCCGAGCCGCCTTATCAAGCGGCCAGCGCGCGACGAACAAGAAAGCACAGGCGTCCACGGCAAGGGGAATGGGCGATCATTTGGTGTGCAGCCCTTGCGAGGTGAACCGGCCGAAAAAAGTCGGCCCGGTGGCGCCGGTCGTGCCCGCGTGAGGCATGTCGGTTGGCGCTTCGGTTCGGAGGTACTGCTGTCGCACTTGCCGCCAAGGCAAACCTTAGATTATAGGCGCGGGGCCGGATTTCAAGAGCGCCGGGCGCGTGCTGTGGCAGCCTGCGGTGTCGGTCTACCGCGAGATCGCCTTCAAGTCGTTTTCACGACGCTCTTCAGGCTCAACCGGCGCGCGTTGATCATGCGATAACGGTCGATCGCGGCCGGATCGGTCGCCGCCGACGCCAGCGCTTCGGTCTCCTGCGCCTTCAGATGCTCGATCAGCAGCCGGTCGAGCAGATCGCGCAACTCGGCGGCGGCCTCCGCGTTCTGCGCCGCCTGGGCCTCGGCATCGGCAATGGCATCGACCAACCCGTCGAGCTGTCCGTCCGGCGCAGCCGCACCCGTCGCCGCGCCGGTTGCCTGCGACCGCTTCGGCGCCGCAGCGGCCAGTTCGGCCGATACATCTGCAGGCGAGCGCCTCCGACTCGTGCCCGCGCAACCCTTCGCGCAGCGCCCCCCAGGGCTGCGGGCCGTGTTCATGCAGTTGCGATTCGAGCCAGACGAACAGCGGGCCGTGCGCGCCGGGCAGCGCACCGAGCAGTTCGTGGTCTTCGCCCGACAAACCGTCCCACAACGCCGGCGTCGCCAGCAGCAGCCGCGCCGCATGATCGGCCCGGCTGGCGGGCGCGTTGCGCGCGCGGCGGCCCTCGCTCGCCGACAAAAAGCCGCCGCCGCGCTCATCTGCACTGCGTCTATTGCTGCTGTTTGGATAGCTGGATGCCGACCGGGTCGGCGGTCGCTGGTGCAGCCCCCAAAGCTCGGTCAACTCGTGGCTGCCGAGTTCGACCGCTTTCGCGATCTCGGCCGAGCAACTGCCGCTTCAACGCGCCGTCGGGCAACGGCAGCCACAGCGGCTTGGCCTGCGCCGCCATGCGCGCACGCCCTTCCGCATGGCCGACGTCGCAGCCGTCGCGCGCGACTTCGAGCAATTGGCGCGACAGCGGCGTGGCCTGCGCCACGGCGCGCGCGAAGCCTTCTCGGCCGTGCTCGCGCATGTAGCTGTCCGGGTCGTGCTCGGTCGGCAGGAACAGAAACTTGACGCTGCGCAGATCGGTCGCGAACGGCAGTGCCGCGTCCAGCGCCTTGCGTGCGGCCCGGCGGCCGGCCGCGTCGCCGTCGAACGCGAACACCACCGCATCCGTCACGCGAAACAGCGTGCGCACGTGCTCCGAGGTGCATGCGGTGCCCAGCGTCGCCACGCTGTGCGCAAAGCCGTGCTGCGCAAGCGCGATCACGTCCATGTAGCCTTCGGTGACCAGCACGTAGCCGGCTTCGCGCACGCGCCGCGTGCGCTTCGAACAGGCCGTAGAGCTCGCGGCCCTTGCTGAACACCGGCGTCTCGGGCGAGTTCAGGTACTTCGGTTTCTCGTCGCCGAGCACGCGGCCGCCGAAGCCGATGCACTCGCCCTTCGACGTTGCGGATCGGGAACATCACGCGGTCGCGAAAGCGGTCGTAGCGGCTTGTGTCCTCGGCGTCGTCCTCGTCGTCGGACTGGATCACCAGGCCGCTTTCGACCAGCAGCGGATCGTCGTAGTTCGGGAACACGCCGGCCAGGTGCGTTCCAGCCTTCCGGCGCGTAGCCCAGGCCGAACTGCTTCGGCGATCTCGCCGGAGACGCCGCGGCCCTTCAAGTAGTCGATCGCATGCGGTGCGGATCTTCAGCTGCTGGCGGTAGGCTCGCGCGGCTTTTTCGAGCACGTCGGTCAGCGTCGCCTGCTTTTGCCGCTGCTCGGCGAAGCGCGCGCGCTCCTGCGGCGAGCTGTCGTCGTCGGGCACCTGCATGCCGTACTGGCTGCGCCAGGTCCTTCACCGCGTCGACGAAGCCCAGGCCGAGGTAGTCGGTCAGAAAGCCGATCGCGTTGCCGCTCTTGCCGCAGCCGAAGCAGTGATAGAACTGCTTGGTCGGGCTGACCGAGAACGACGGCGATTTCTCGGCATGGAACGGGCACAGTCCGGAGAAGTTGGCGCCGGTCTTCTTCAACTGCACATGCCGGCCGACCATCTCCACGACGTCGGCGCGCGCGATCAGATCCTGGAAAAAGATCTGGGGGATGGCCACGGCGGTATTGTGGCTGCGGCGGGTGTCGGCCCGCCGCGCCGCTGTAATAAGCTGGCTTCCAGACGCCACTCGAACTGCGGCGCACACCGAAGGAGACCCACCATGCCCAGCATCTTCGACCAGGACCTGCCGCGCAACGAGGCCAACTTCGCGCCGCTGTCGCCGCTGTCGTTCCTCGAGCGCGCCGCCGAGGTGTATCCGGATCGGTCGCCGTGCTGCATGGCCTCGGCGACGGGCGCGCTGCGCCGCAGCTGGCGCGAGCTGTATGCGCGCTGCCGCCAGCTTGCCAGCGCGCTGAGCGCAAACGGCATCGGCAAGAACGACACGGTGGCCGTGATGCTGCCCAACACGCCGCCGATGGTCGAGGCGCATTTCGGCGTGCCGATGGCCGGCGCCGTGCTCAACGCGATGAACACGCGGCTCGACGCGCAGACCATCGCCTTCATGCTCGACCACGGCGAGGCCAAGGTCGTTCATCGTCGACCCGGAGTTCGCGCAACTGTGCAAAGGAAGCGCTCGCACTGCGCGAGCGCGAGCGAGCCGCTGCTGGTGATCGACGTCGAAGACGCGCTGTATCGCAGGCGACAGCGTGCGGCTCGGCAACACGACTACGAGGCCTTCGTCGCCGACGGGCGACGCCGAATTCGCCTGGCACCTGCCGGCCGACGAGTGGGACGCGATCGCGCTGAACTACACCAGCGGCACCACCGGCAACCCGAAGGGCGTCGTCTACCACCACCGCGGCGCGGCGATCAACGCGATCTGCAACATCCTCGAGTGGGACATGCCCAAGCACGCGGTCTACCTGTGGACGCTGCCGATGTTCCACTGCAACGGCTGGTGCTTTCCGTGGACGGTGGCGGCGCGCGCGGGCGTCAACGTCTGCCTGCGCAAGGTCGAGGCGCAGGCCGATCTTCGACGCGATCCGCGCGCACGGCGTCACGCACTACTGCGGCGCGCCGATCGTGCACGGCCTGCTGGTCAACGCCCGCGACGAGATGAAGCAGGGCGTGCCCAAAGGCGTGAAGGCGATGGTGGCCGGCGCCGCGCCGCCGGCCTCGATGATCGAAGGCATGGAGCAGCATGGGCTTCGACCTGACCCATGTCTATGGCCTGACCGAGGTGTACGGCCCGGCCACGGTCTGCGCCAAGCACGAGGACTGGGACGCGCTCGACATCGGCGAGCGCGCGCGGCTGAATGCACGGCAAGGCGTGCGCTACCACCTGCAGCGCGACGTGCGCGTGCTCGATCCCGAGACGATGCAGCCGGTGCCGCGGGACGGCGAGACCATGGGCGAGATCATGTTCCGCGGCAACATCACGATGAAGGGCTACCTGAAGAACCCGACAGCGACGCAGGAGGCCTTCGCCGGCGGCTGGTTCCACACCGGCGACCTGGCGGTGCATGTACCCCGACGGCTACATCAAGATCAAGGACCGCAGCAAGGACATCATCATCTCGGGCGGCGAGAACATCTCCTCGATCGAGGTCGAAGACGTGCTGTACCGCCACCCGGACGTGCTCGCCGCCGCGGTGGTCGCCAAGCCCGACGCGAGCTGGGGCGAGACGCCGTGCGCCTTCGTCGAGCTGAAGGCCGGCGCGACGACGCAGACGGGCGACATCGTCGCGCACTGCAAGAAGCACCTGGCCGGCTTCAAGGTGCCGCGCACGGTGGTGTTCGGCGAGCTGCCCAAGACGTCGACCGGCAAGATCCAGAAGTTCGAGTTGCGCAAGCAGGCCGGGTCAGCGGCGGCGATCGAGGATTGAGCCCGAATACCAACCGTTCCCCCATCGTTCGCCTTGCGATGAGGTCAGGAAATCGCTGCCGCAGGCGCATCGGCAGGATGACTGGACTCGATACGAACCTCTCGGTGCGCTCCATCATGCAGGACGATCCGAAGCGGTCGCCTGAAGCCGTTCGTTCGATCGAGTCGCTGACGAGCGAGGCGCCGGGTTTTGTCTCGCTCGTGTCGGTCGTTGAAGTTGTCTGGGTCCTCTCGTCGAGCTAGGAGCCGACTCGATTGCAGGTCGCTGGCGCGATTGAGCCGCTGCTGTGAAGCCAGGAAATGTTGGTCGATCGTGCGCAACTGGCTGCAAACGCGCTGCGCGCGTTTGCAGCCGGCAAGGCAGTCTTTGCAGACTGCTTGATCGAGCGTGTTTCGCATGGCGCCAGCTGCAAGGCTCTCGATGTTCAGGCGTGCGGACGTGCGGGCATGTCCCTGACTGCATGACAGGGGCGGTTCAGGCTTGAGAAACCGAACACCGTCTCGCTGTCCGGGTCGTACGGCGGGTTGCCGCGTCTGCCATGGAGCTTGAACGGGTGCAACTCCAGACAGGGCGCAAGGCACGCGCCTTGCCGCATGTTTGCTCACCCAACGAAGACGCAAGACACTCCCATGATCGAACTCCAAATCAACGGCCAAGCCCGAACGGCCGACCCCGACGTACGCACCTCGCTGCTCGACCTGCTGCGCGACACACTCGGCCTGACCGGCAGCAAAAAAGGCTGCGACCACGGCCAGTGCGGGGCTTGCACGGTGCTGGTCAACGGCCGGCGCATCAACAGTTGCCTCACATTGGCCGTGATGCACGACGGCGACGCGGTCACGACAATCGAGGGGCTCGGCACGCCGGACCAGTTGAGCGCGCTGCAGCAGGCGTTTTTCGAACACGACGGCTATCAGTGCGGCTTCTGCACGCCGGGCCAGATCTGCTCGGCGACCGCGATGCTCGAGGAGGTGCGCATGGGCTGGCCGAGCCATGTGAGCGAATCGCTCGACGCGGATGGGGTGAAACCCACGCGCGCCGAAATCGCCGAGCGCATGAGCGGCAACCTGTGCCGCTGTTCGGCCTATCCGAACATCGTCGATGCGATCGCCGAGGTGGCCGGCGTGGGCCCGAAAGCGGGAGGCAAGGCATGAAGACGTTCGACTACGTGCGGGCGGCCGACCCCGCCGCCGCGTGCGTCGCAGCCGGCGCCCGCGGCGCCCGCTTCATCGCGGGCGGCACCAATCTGCTCGACCTGATGAAGCTCGAGATCGAGTCGCCGAGCAAGCTCGTCGACATCAGCCGGCTCGCGCTTGCCGATGTCGAGGAAACCGACGCGGGCGGCCTGCGCATCGGCGCGCTGGTGAGCAACAGCGATCTGGCCGCACATGCGCAAGTGCGCAGCCGCTATCCGGTCTTGAGCCGGGCGCTGCTGGCCGGTGCGTCCGGTCAGTTGCGCAACAAGGCAACCACCGCAGGCAACCTGCTGCAGCGCACGCGCTGCTACTACTTCTACGACACCGCGATGGCATGCAGCAAGCGCACACCGGGCCAGGGCTGCGCGGCGATCGGCGGCGTCAACCGCATCCATGCGGTGCTGGGCGCCAGCGACCACTGCATCGCGACGCATCCGTCCGACATGGCGGTCGCGATGCGCGCGCTCGGCGCGGTGGTCGAGACGCTGCAAGCCAACGGCCAGACCCGGCAGATCGCGCTCGAAGCGTTGTACCGACTGCCGGGAGACACACCGCATGAAGAGACGACGCTCGAAGCCGGCGAGCTGATCACGCACGTCGTGCTGCCGCCGCCGCCCGCGGGCGAGCAGACATACCGCAAGGTGCGGGACCGGGCGTCTTACGCGTTCGCGCTGGTGTCGGTCGCGGCGATCGTCGCGGTCGAGGGCGGCAAGATCCGTGCTGCGCAACTCGCATTTGGCGGCTTGGCGCCTGTGCCGTGGCGCAATGACGCGGTCGAGGCGGCGCTGATCGGCCAGCCGCCGGGCGATGCGTTGTTCGCGGCCGCTGCCGATGCGTTGCTCGAACACGCAATCGGCCAGGGCGGCAACGATTTCAAGATTCCGCTGGCCCGGCGCACGCTGATCGCCTGCCTGCAACAACTCACCGGAGCCCAAGCATGAGCAGCCACGACGACGTCGAACTGAAGATGGACCAGCCGGTGGAGGACACCGCGCTCGAGCACGGCACGCAGGGCCTGGTCGGCCAGCCGCTGCACCGCGTCGAAGGGGCGGCGAAGGTGGCCGGCGCCGTGCCGTACACGCTGGACCAGAATACCAGCGCCGACCTGGCGCACGGCTATGCGATTTGCGCGGAAATCGGCCGTGGCCGCATCGAGGGGTTCGACACGGCTGCAGCCGAGGCGATGCCCGGCGTGCTCGACGGTGATCGTCGACGATCCGCTGATCCCGCGCGAGACGGCCGGCTTCTCCGACAAGAAGCTGCTGCGCGGCAACGACGTGGTGGATCACTACGGCCAGTCGCTCGGCGTCGTGATCGCCGAGACCTTCGAGCAGGCGCGTGCGGCGGCGCACGCGGTGCGCGTGCGCTACGCGGTCGAGGAGCGAAAAGGCCGGTTCGATGCCGCCGCCTTGCACGACACGGCCGAGTCGCCGGGCGAAGACGCCAAGCTCGCCGACATGGTGACGGGCGACGTGGACGCCGCGCTGCGGCGGGCGAAGCACCGACTGGACCGGACCTACACCACGCCGTCGCACGTCCACGCCGCGATGGAGCCGCACGCGGCCATCGCCTCGTGGGAGGGCGACCGGCTGACGATCTACACGTCGGCGCAGATCGTATCGAATGCGAAGGCGATGCTCGCAGCCTTCGCTCGACATCGACGCATCCAGGGTGCACCTGCTGTCGCCCTACGTGGGCGGCGGCTTCGGCGGCAAGGGCGGGCTCGGCGTCGAGGCGGTGTTCGCCGCCCTGGGCGCGCGCAAGACCGGCCGCACGGTCAAGATGGCGATCACGCGCCAGCAGTTGTTCCATCTGGTGTATCGCCGCTCGGAGACGTCGCAGCGCATCCGGCTCGCCTGCGGCGCGGATGGGCGGCTCACCGCGTTCGGCCACGACAGCGTCGTGAGCCAGCGCACGCGGCGCGATTTTTTCGAGCCGTGCGCGTTCGGCAGCATCGCGCTGTACCGCGGGGACAACCGCAGCTTCACGCAGCGCATCATGACGCTCGATCTGCCCGAGACCGGCTCGGTGCGCGCACCGGGCGAAGCGGTCGGCATGCTCGCGGTGGAATGCGCGATGGACGAACTGGCCGAGCAGGCCGGCATCGACCCGGTCGAGTTCCGCAAGCTGAACGAGCCCGACCACGACCCGACGCGGGATCGCCCGTTCAGCCAGCGCCATCTGGTCGCGTGTCTCGACGAAGGCGCGCGCCGCTTCGGCTGGCAGCACCGCAGCGCGAAGCCCGCACACGCGCGCGAAGGCGAATGGCTGATCGGTCACGGCATGGCGTCGTGCATCCGCATCAATCAGTTGAGCGAGGCGCGGGCAAGGGTTCGACTGGAAGTGGATGGCCGCGTCACGGTGGAAACCGACATGACGGACATCGGCACCGGTACCTACACGATCCTGACGCAGATCGCGGGCGAGATCCTCGGCGTGCCGATGGACCGCGTCGACGGTGCGGCTCGGCGACTCGGATTTTCCGAAAGGATTCGGCTCGGGCGGCTCGATGGGGGCGGCGAGTTCCGGCTCGGCCGTGGCGCTGGCGGCCGGCGACATCGCGCAGACGCTGGCAAAGCGGATGGGCGTCGCGCGCGATGACCTGACGCTGAAAGATGGCTTCGCAAGCGCCGGCGACCGGCGCGCGGCGCTTGCCGATCTGGCCGATGCACCGATCGAAGCAATCGGCCACATCGAACCCGGCAAGATGGAAGACGCGTTCGATCAGGCGTCTTACGGCGCGCACTTCGTCGAAGTCGGCGTCAACGCGGTGACCGGTGAGACGCGCGTGCGACGCGTCACCGGCGTGTTCGCGGCGGGCCGCATCCTGGACCCGCAGACCGCGCGCTCGCAGGTCATCGGCGGCATCATTTGGGGCATCGGCAGCGCGCTCACCGAAGGCGCGCAGATCGATGTGCGGCATGGCCACATCGTGAACCACGATCTGGCCGAATATCACATCCCGGTGAATGCCGACATCCCGGAAATCGATGTCACGTTTCTGCCCGAACTCGATGACAAGACCAATCCGCTGAAGATCAAGGGCATCGGTGAACTCGGCATCAGCGGCATCGGCGCAGCGGTGAACAACGCGGTCTACAACGCAACCGGGATTCGGGTCTACGACTACCCGGTGACGCTGGACAAGTTGCTCGGCGGGTTGCCCGAACGGCTGACACACCGAACGTCGTGGACACATCGAAAGAGACCGTCTTGCTCCTGAAAGGGTAGCGGGAAGTGCAATCCAGACAAGCGCCTGCAAGGTAGTAGAGAGCACTTTCTTGGCGCCGTTGGCTTGTTCGGTCTTGGCTTCGAGCTGCTCCAGGCGGCTCAAAAACTTCTTCGGGTTCGGCGCGTTGGACGTCGGTGCATCCACGAACAGCAAGCCCTGCGGCAGGTCGCCCTCAGAACCAGCCGGCCGCGCGCTGCTCACGCCCGTCAGCTTCACGGTCAGGCCGCGCGGCACCGACACCTTGTCATCGAGGATGTCGCCCGGAATGGCCGACAAGCGCATCAGCACGGGATCGTCGCCAGCGCTCGCGAACAGGCTCTGTGCCAGCTCCACCGGCAACTTCTCCGCCACACGCAGCCGGCCGCGCAGATGGCCCTGGCCCTTGGCATGCACGCTGCGGCTCGCGTGGCCGGTGCCGGCAAACGCGGTTTTGCGGATTTTCTGCATCGCAGCACTGATCTGCGCGGCGGTATCCCCCTCTTCGGGCTCCTTGCGTTCGATCGGGGGTCGTAACGCACGGGCGCCGTGCTGCTGGAGCATGCGCATGGCGCCGACGTTCGACCGCTCGATGCTGGAAGTCGATCAGATGAACGGCAAGAAGTTTTGAGGCCGATGCCTCGATCGGGCCGACGCCGATCGGTGAGCTATGGAAAAAACCAGCTGACCATCAAGGCTGCACAAGCGCCGCCGCGCGCTTTGACTGAAAAAATCTGTCACTGCGAAATTTTCAACCCTTCCTGGACCTGCACCTCGAAGTAGCGCTGAAAGCTGAACGCGATGCTCGCCATCAGCACGCCGGTGCCGACCATGAGTGCGATCATCACCGCCGCAATCGTGATCCAGTGCGTGCCGCCGGCCACGTGCTCGCGCGTCGGCGCCTGGGTTGTGGCGCGCGTTCCAGCGTTCCGCGGCTCGCCAGGCCGTAGACGATCGCGGTCAGCGAAGCAGACGGCGATCGTGAAACCCAGCAGCGGGATCAACCACCAGCTCAGCCGGTCGTCCACGCCGTATTGCTGCACGCGCTCGATGCCGTAGAGGCCGAGCGCGGTCGGGATCGGCAGCAGCCAGCCGAGCGTGTCCGCAATGCCGTGCAGGTAGAAGCGGTGCAGCCCGAGCGGGCCGCCGAGAAATGCGAGCCAGGTCGCGACCGTCTTGTTTTTCATCTGCGGTCATTGTGCGACCGACGGCCCGTTGCGGCGACTCCAGCGGTCATTCGGGCGCCGTGCCGTCGCCAGCGCCCACGGCCTTGTCCATCATCACCACGTCGAGCCAGCGGCCGAACTTCCAGCCGCACGAGGCGAGGGTGCCGACGTTCTGAAACCCGCGCGAACGGTGCAGTTCGATCGAGCCGTGGTTGGCCGAGTCGCCGATCACCGCGATCAGCCGGCGCACGCCGGCAGCGACCGCATCGGCTTCGAGCCGTGCAAGCAGCGCGCGGCCGGCGCCGCGGCGCATCGCCGCAGGCGCGAGGTAGACCGAATCTTCGGCCGAGAAACGGTAGGCCGGCCGCGGCTTGAACCACTGGCAATAGGCGTAGCCGAGCACGACTTCGCCGTCTTCGGCCACGAGCCAGGGCAGGCGTTTGGCCAGCACGTCGGCGCGGCGCGCGGCGATCTCCTGAGCGGTCGGCGGTTCGGTCTCGAACGTGCCGGTGCCGTGCAGCACGTGATGCGCGTAGATCGCCGCCACGGCGGGCACGTCTTCGTCGCGGCTGGGTCGGACGGTGATCATGAAGCGGGTCGAAGTTATAATGGAGGGCTTTATCAAGCGACGCCGCTCGCATGGCAGGGCCTGTCGGCGGTGAATTTTTTCACTGTTCCCTGGGCTTCCCGCCCGATTTTCTTTCTCCGGCTTGACGCCGAGCGTCGCGCGTTCACGGTCGGCGCCTCAAGGATAAACACGATGGTTGTGATTCGACTCGCACGCGGCGGCGCCAAAGCCCGCCCCTTCTTCAATATCGTCGTGGCCGACAAGCGCACCCGGCGCGATGGCCGCTTCATCGAACGCATCGGTTTTTATAACCCGCTCGCGAAAGACCATGAAGAAAGCGTCCGCCTCCAGCAGGACCGCCTGAGCTACTGGCGCAGCGTCGGCGCGCAGGCGTCGCCAACGGTCGAGCGTCTGGTGCGGCAGGCGGCCACGGCGGGCGGCCTGGCACCGGCTGCGGCAGAGAAGCCCGCCGAAGTCGCCACCGCCTGATCGGGCCGAACCGCGGTGGGCCGCAGATCGTGGACAACCACCCCCATCTGGCCCTCTGAGACGCGCACCGTCGGCTGCGCATGATCGCCGGTCTCGAGCCCGCCGAGCTGCCGCCCGACGCCGTCGAGGTGGCCCGCATCACCGGCGCCTGGGGGTTGAAGGGCTGGTTCAAGCTGCTGCCCCACAGCGCCGACCCGAAGGCGCTTTTTTCTTCCAAACGCTGGTATCTGCTGCCGACCGAGCGCGGCGCGCGCACGTTCGAAGGCAGCCGACTCCTGCGGGTCCGCGAAGCGAAGGAGCACGCCGACAGCGTGGTCGCGAGCGCCCACGACGTGGCCGACCGCGACATGGCGCAGGCGCTGGCCGGCGCGCGCGTGTTTGTTGCACGCTCGAGCTTTCCCACTGCGCAGACCGATGAGTTCTATTGGGTCGACCTGATCGGCCTTGCGGTCGTGAACCGCGAAGGCGTGGCGCTCGGTGCCGTGCGTGAACTTCTCTCGACCGGCGCGCAGACCGTGCTCGTAATCGACGTGCCCACGGAAGTCGGCTCGGGTGCGCCGCGCGACCGCATGATCCCGTTCGTCGCAGCGTTCGTCGATGCGGTCGATCTGGCCGTGCGCCGCATCACGGTCGACTGGCAGCCCGACTACGACTGATGGCGCGGCCGCCGATGCAGCGCTGCGTGTCGTCCCTTATGGAGAGTCGCAAACCCGTTGCGTGGTGGGTCAGGCGCCCCGCGCGAATGCTTCACCTGCCTTGAATTCCGGCAGTCCAGCCCGCGACGCCAGTGCGCCCACCGGCAGCTTTTCCGATCTGACGCGGCAGCGCGCGTTCATGCGGCTGTGGTTCGCGCGCCTGTTCGGCACGGCTGCAAATCAGATGCTGATGGTGGCGGTCGGCTGGCAGATGTACGACCTGACCGGCAGCGCCTGGGACCTGGGCCTGGTCGGGCTCTACCAGTTCGTGCCGGCGCTGCTGCTGACGCTGGTAGCCGGGCATGTGGCCGACCAATACCGGCGGGACCGCATTGTCGCGGCCTGTCTGAGCGCGCAGGCGCTGGTCGCACTCGCGCTGGCTGCTGCCGCTTACGAACATTGGGCCACGCGCGAATTGCTGCTCGGCTTGTCGGTTGCGCTCGGCGCGGTGCGTGCGTTCCAGATGCCCGCGCAGCAGGCGCTGACGCCGTTGTTGGTGCCGGGCTCGATGCTCGCGCGCGCGATGGCGTTCAGCTCGGCCGGCACGCAGGCCGCGATCATCGGCGGGCCGGCCATCGGCGGTGTACTGTTCGTCGCGGGCGCGGCCACCGTCTACGCGGTCTGCGCGGCGCTGCTCGCAATCGGCGTCGTGCTGCTGCTGCGGCTCGGCTTCGTCCATGTGCCGCCACCGCGCCGGCCGGTCACGCTCGATACGCTGCTGTCCGGCGTGCGCTTCATCTGGCGTGCGAAGTTGCTGCTCGGCGCGGTGTCGCTCGACCTGTTCGCGGTGCTGCTCGGCGGCGCCACCGCGCTGCTGCCGATCTACGCGAAGGACATCCTGCTGACCGGGCCTTGGGGACTCGGCCTGTTGCGCGCGGCGCCGGCCGTGGGCGCGCTGGTCATGTCGGTGGTGCTCACGCGCTGGCCGATGCAGCGCAAGGTCGGCGCCAAGCTGCTGTGGGCGGTCGCGCTGTTCGGCGTCTGCATGGTGCGTGTTCGGGCTGTCGACGAACCTCGCGCTGTCGATGGCGGCGCTTGCGGTCTCGGGCGGCGCCGACATGGTCAGCGTGGTGGTGCGCCAGACGCTGGTGCAGCTCGAGACGCCCGACGACATGCGCGGCAAGGTCGGCGCGGTGAATTCGGTCTTCATCGGCGCGAGCAACCAGTTGGGCGAGTTCGAGTCGGGCGCCACCGCCGCGCTGCTCGGGCCGGTCGGCTCGGTGCTGCTCGGCGGCATCGGCACGCTGATGGTGGCAGGGTTGTGGTCGCAAATCTTTCGCACGCTCGCGCAGCGCGACAGAATGACTTCTTGAGCGACCGCATGGCTTCGCGGCCTTGCGCGCTTACCGCACCCATGCGCTTTGACGTCGTCACCTTGTTCCCCGAGCTGTTCGCGCCGTTCACCACGACCGGGGTGACGCGGCGCGCGTTCGATTCGGGTCGACTCGAACTGCGCTGCTGGAACCCGCGCGATTTTGCCCACGGCGCCTATCGCCGCGTGGACGACCGGCCATTCGGCGGCGGCCCCGGCATGGTGATGATGGCCGAGCCGCTGGCCCGTTGCGTCGAAGCGATCCGGATCGACCGGGGCGTGGATCGGGCCGAGGGCACCGCCGCGGCGCCGGTGGTGCTGTTCTCCCCCGTGGGCAGCCGCATCGACCACGGCGTGGTGGCCGATTTCGCGGACGCTTCCGAGCCCGGCGCGATCCTGATCTGCGGCCGCTACGAAGGGCTCGATCAACGCTTCATCGACACGTTCGTGGACCGGCAGCTGAGCCTTGGCGACTTCGTGCTGTCCGGCGGCGAAATCGCCGCGATCGCGCTGCTCGACGCGGTGGCGCGCTTGTTGCCGGGCGTGTTGAACGACCCCGAAAGCCACGCCTTCGACAGCTTCAACCCCGCCGTGCAGGGCCTGCTCGACTGCCCGCACTACACGCGGCCCGAGCGGTGGCGCGGGCAGTACGTGCCCGACGCGCTGCTGTCCGGCCACCATGCGCGCATCGAGCAATGGCGACTCGAGGAGCGGCACGCGCTGACGCGGCGGGTTCGGCCCGATCTGCTCCCGCCCGAGCCGCCAACGGCATCGAAGCGCCAAAAGTTATAATTGCGGGCTTTGTAAATTTTGCCGATCCTCTGCCTGGTTGACGGTCTTGTCGATGTCATTCGACCCGTCCCGCTCGGTGTCTCTTTTATCTAGAGCCCGGCGGCAGATCCGCCTGGCGCGGGCACGATCGGTCCAAGGAAACCATGAATCTCATCCAGACCCTGGAGCAGGAAGAAATCGACCGGTTCGGCAAGAAGATTCCCGACCTTCGGCCCCGGCGACACCGTCATCGTCAGCGTGAACGTGGTCGAAGGCGCGCGAAAGCGCTTGCAGGCCTATGAAGGCGTCGTGATCGCGATGCGCAACCGGGGCCTCAACAGCGGCTTCACGGTGCGCAAGATCTCCAGCGGCGAGGGCGTCGAGCGCACGTTCCAGACCTACAGCCCGCTGATCGCCAACATCGAAGTCAAGCGCCGCGGCGATGTGCGCCGGGCCAAGCTGTACTACCTGCGCGAGCGCAGCGGCAAGTCGGCGCGGATCAAGGAAAAGCTGCCGTTCCGCGTCAAGCTGCCGGCCGGCGAGAAGTAACCCTCGCGCTTCTTTGACCGGCAATTCCTGCCGTGTCGATGAAAACCGTCGCAGGCCAACGTGCTTGCGGCGGTTTTTTCTTGCCTCGGAGCCCGCGATGAGCACGAACGAACCGCCTGTCATGGAGCCGTCCGGCACCGCCAGCCTGCCGAGCTTCGACCCGCGCAAGGTCCCGATCGTCGGCACTCATGATCCGGCGCTTTCCGCCGTGCCGCTTGCCGATTTGCGACCCGACGCGTTGCGTGAACGATTCGCCCGGCCACCCGCGTGGCGGCCTGAAATCGTGCGGGAGCGCAAGTTCCTGCCGGACCGCCTGCCCGCGCGTGCTGCGGTGCTGATCCCGATCGTGCTGCGCGGCCCGGATGCCTCGACCGTGCTGCTGACCGAGCGCACCGCGCATCTGTCGACGCACGCGGGCCAGGTCGCGTTCCCGGGTGGCAAGTCGGACCCGGAGGATGCCGACGCGGTCGCGACTGCGCTGCGCGAGGCGCATGAGGAAGTCGGCCTCGACGCACGCTTTGTCGAGGTGATCGGCAGCCTGCCCGAATACGTGACAGGCAGTTCGTTCAGCATCACGCCGGTGGTGGCGCTGATCGACCCGGCTTATGAGCTGTGCGCCAACCCCCACGAAGTCGCCGCCGCATTCGAAGTGCCGCTCGCGTTTTTGATGGACCCGGCCCGGCACCGGCGGCACGCGTTCGAATGGGAAGGTGTTTCGCGCGAGTGGTATTCGATGCCGTGGCAGGACGGCGCGCATGAGCGCTACGTCTGGGGCGCGACCGCGGCCATGCTGCGCAACCTCTACCGGTTCCTGAGCGCCTGACGGCACCGGCCGCCACCCGGCGGCTGTCGGCCGCTGCAGCCGATGGGGGTCGCAGCCGGCGCGCGACCTATCATCCGCCGCATGATCTTCTTTGCGATCGTCTGCGCATTGCTGCTCGAGCAGGCCTGGCCGCTTGCGCGACGCAACCCGTTGCAGGCGTCGTTGCGCGGTTGGGCGCGCTGGACCGGGCGCAATCTCGACGCGGGCGACGCCGCGCACGGCGCGCTGGCCTGGGGCATCGGCGTCGGCTTGCCGGTGGTCGCGATGGTCGCGCTGCACGCGCTGCTGCGAGGCGGCGTCGGCTGGCCGGTCGCGCTGCTGCTGGACATCGGGGTGCTGTACGCGACGCTCGGCTTTCGGCAGTTCAGCCGCCATTTCAACGGCATTCGCGAGCGGCTCGCACGCGGCGAAGAGGCGGGTGCCCGGGTCCGGCTGGCGCAGTGGCAGCAAGTCGATGCGCGCGATGTGCCGAGGGTCGAGCTGGTGCGGCACGTGATCGAGGCGTTCGTGCTGGCCGCGCACCGGCGCGTGTTCGGCGTGCTGGCCTGGTATTCGGTGCTGGCCGCGCTCGGGCTCGGACCCGCGGGCGCGGTGCTGTACCGGGGCGCTGAGTTCGTCGCGCGCTACTGGGGCCGGCCCGGCGGCAGTTCGGCCAGCGCCGCGCTGCGCCGCGTCGCACATGGTTGCTGGCATGCGATCGACTGGCTGCCGGCGCGGCTCACGGCGGCGAGCTTCGCGGCGGTCGGCAGCTTCGAAGAAGCGATCGACGGCTGGCGACGGCACGCGCGCCAGTTCCCCGACGACAACGACGGCGTGATCCTGGCCGCGACCGCGGGCGCCTTGAACGTGCGGCTCGGCGGCGCGGCGCTGAAGTCCGTGGCCGCGTATGCGCCGACCGGCGCGCAGATGCTGGCCGATGTCGATGCCGCGCCGCCGGCCAGCCTGCCGACACCCGGGCCGCGATGCGGAACTCGCGCACCTGCTCAGTGTGGTCGGGCTGGTCGGCCGCTCAATCGTGATGTGGCTGGTGCTGCTCGCGTTGCTGACGCTGGCGCGGTTGCTTAGCGGCCGATTCGCCTTGGGCGCCGGTTCGCGAGCCTGTCGTGCACACAGCCGATCGGTCGCGATTCGATGGATGGCGGGCCTTCTTGCCGACAGCCGAAGCCAAACGAGCCGTGCATCGGTCAATACGTCTTGGGTTGGCTCAGTTCGGTGAACAGTTCGCAATAGATTTTGTAGCGGCCGACGGGACGACTTGAGCTCGCGCCGGTCTCGGATTCCCGTTATCAGCCTGTTGCGCGGCAACGGCGGCGACCAGTCCGCAGCCGGGTTCGTGCCGGTGCGTGCAGTTGTGAAACGGCAGTGCTCGGTGAATGGCGCCAAGTCCGGCATCAGCTTCGCCAATCTGCATCGGGCTCGATGTGCGCCAGGCCGAACTCCTGAAAGCCCGGCGAGTCGATCAACGCGCTGCGGCGCTCGGCGTCGAGCCAGTACCAGCGTCGTGCTGGTGGTCGTGTGCTTGCCGGAATTCAGCGCCTTCGAGATTTCGCGGTGAGCCGCGGCTGCGCCGGGTGCGAAGCGGTTCGTGAGCGTGCTTTTTCCGGTGCCAGACGGCCCGAGCACCAGCGTCACCTGGCCTTCCAGCCGTTCGCGCAGTCGCGCCGCCCGGGTCGTCCGGCGTTCCTTGAGCGCCAGCGGCAACACCTCGTAGCCCATCGCGCGATAAGGCGCGAGCCGTTGCCAGCGGCCGCGAACGGTCCGGCCAGATCGCTGCTTGTTCAAGCCGATCAACGGCGTGATCTGCTGCGCCTCGGCGGCGATCAGCGCGCGCGCGAGCTGAGCTCGGAAAACACCGGATCGGCCGCCAGCAGGATCAGCACCTGGTCCAGATTGGCCGCAAACGCCTTGCTGCGCAGCTCGTCCTGGCGCCAGAACAGGTTGCGGCGCGGCTCGATCTACTGGATCGTGCCTTCGTCCGCGCTCGGTTGCCAGCGCACGCGGTCGCCCACGAGACCTCGCTTTTTTTGCCGCGCGGATGGCAGATCAGACGTTCGCCGGCGTCGTCTCCACCACGCATGCCGGCCGTAGCCTGCCACCACGAGGCCGCTGCGCAGGTTGCCGGCGGGCTGCGCGTTGCTCAACGGCGCGCCCCGAGATCCGGGCTGCCGCGGCGAGTCAGCCGGACAGCGCATCGGTCTGCCGCGCGGCTTCGAAGTCGTGCGCCGAAAGCCCGCTGCCCGCCGGCGTGTTGACAACGCACCTGCACGTGATGCCGAGCCTCGATCGAGACAGCCTGGGGTGATGGCCCAGCCGGCGAGCGGTCCACCGCCAGCGCGTTGACGAAGCCGAGACATCTCGGAGAAATCGATGAATGTGAACCGGCTTTTCGATCGCGACCTCGGCGCCGTCGCCGTCGAGTCGCCAGCCGTCCACCTGCGCGAGGTTCGCTACGATTTGTGTAGCATTCAACGAAGCCGGGCGGGCGCGGGATGCCGATCCTGGCTTCGAATCAGCGCGTCAGGCATGCTGCGTTGAAGGCGCGGATTGCGAGCGTTGCGCAAGCCGCGCGAGCCGTTCCGCCGCGCTCGGATGCGAATAGTAGAAGCGCACGTACAGCGGGTCCGGCGTCAGCGTCGATGCGTTGTCCTCGTACAGCTTCAGAAGCGCAGCCGACAGATCGCCGCCGCTGGTTTGCCGCACCGCATACGCGTCGGCTTCGAACTCGTCGCGCCGCGACAGCTGCGCGGCCAGCGGCGAGATGAAAAAGCTGAACACCGGCAGCGCCAGCACGAACAGCAGCAGCGCGAGCGCGTCGTTCGGGCGCCCACCGCGAGGTTCGGCGTGACGCCCAGACCGCTGAAAAACCACGGCTTGACCGACAGCCAGCCGAGCAGCGCGAAGCCCAAAAAGCTCAAACCGAACATCAGCGCGATCCGCTTGATCATGTGCTTGTGTTTGAAGTGGCCGAGTTCGTGCGCGAGCACCGCGTCTACCTCGTTCGGTGCGAGCCGCGCAAGCAATGTGTCGTAGAACACCACGCGCTTGGCCGCGCCGAAGCCCGTGAAATACGCGTTGCCGTGCGCGCTGCGCTTGCTGCCGTCCATCACGAACAGGCCGTTGGCCGCGAAGCCGCAGCGCTGCATCAACTGCGTCACGCGCGTTTTCAGCACCTCGTCGGCGAGGGGCTCGAACTTGTTGAACATCGGCGCGATGTAGACCGGATAGACCACCAGCAGCAGCAGGTTGAATGCCATCCAGGCGCCAGCCGCCCAGAGCCACCAGAAGGTGCCGGCCGCGCCCATCAGCCACAGCACGAGCGCGGCGATCGGCAACGCGATGGCGGCGCCGAACACGGTCGACTTGACGAGATCGGTCAGCCACAGGCGCCCGCTCATGCGGTTGAAGCCGAAGCGCTTTTCGATGCCGAAGGTTCTGTAGAGCGACAGCGGCAGCTCGATGAGCCCGCCGATCAGCGCAAAGCAGCCGAGCAGCGCGAGTTGCTGCCACATGCCGGGGCCGAACACCCCGAGCAGCGCGCGGTTCAACGCGTCGAGCCCGCCCAGCAAGGTCCAGCCGATCAGCACCGCGGCGCTGAACGCGGCGTCGAGCAGACCGAGGCGTGTCTTGGCGATCGTGTAGTCGGCCGCGCGCTGATGCGCGGTCTGGCTCACGTGGTCCACGAACGCAGGCGGGACCGCGTCGCGGTGCTGCGCCACGTGCCGGATCTGGCGCGACGCGAGCCAGAACTGCACCAGCAGCATCAGCACGACGGCCAGCGCGAAGGCCACGGTCAAAGCGAACGCGGCAGAGGAAAAGTCGGTGGTTTCAGGCATGGTTGCGGCGAAGTTTAGGCGCTTACCGCACGCCCGGGTCGCCTGCGGGGCCATCCACGACAATCGATGCCATGCCCGACACTCCGCTTCCCCGCCCCCAGCTTCCGCTTGATCCGGCGGCAATCGCCCCCGGCGCCGCCGCGGCGCCCGACCAGTCCCCCGTCGACGCGCTCACGAAGTCGGATCAGAATCTGGTCTGGCTTGACTGCGAGATGACCGGGCTCGACCCGGAAGTCGAACGCATCATCGAAATCGCAGTGGTCGTGACCGGCCCGCGCCTGACGCCACGCGTCGAAGGGCCGGTGCTGGTGATCCATCAAAGCGACGAGCTGCTCGGCCGCATGGACGCCTGGAACACGAACACGCACGGCGCGAGCGGCCTGACTGCGAAAGTCAAGGCATCGACCTTGACGGAGGTTGACGCGCAGCAGCAGATCATCGATTTTCTGAGCGCCTACGTGCCGAGGGGCGGCTCGCCGATGTGCGGCAACACGATCGGGCAGGACCGGCGCTTTCTCGCGCGCTACATGCCCAAGCTCGAAGCGTTCTTCCACTACCGCAATCTGGACGTCAGCACGTTGAAAGAACTCGCCAAACGCTGGCGCCCGGAAGTCGCCGCGTCGTTCAAGAAGCAGCAGAAGCACACCGCGCTGGCCGACGTGCACGAGTCGATCGACGAACTCGAGCATTACCGCGACCGGTTTCTGCGACTGAGCGACGGATAGGGCCATTCGAGTTAGGTGAAAACCCGTATCCATGCAATAATCGAAGGCTGCACTTCCGAAGGGTCGGCCGGTTTCTAAAAATAGTTCCGC
This sequence comes from uncultured beta proteobacterium, assembly GCA_963761295.1. GTDB lineage: Bacteria > Pseudomonadota > Gammaproteobacteria > Burkholderiales > Burkholderiaceae_C > JBBPYC01. Next base: position 211,496 of record CAVXGG010000012.1, on the reverse strand, counting down.
GCCAGGCCGAAGACGTGCAATTTGTGCATCTGCCTTTCGCATCTGATCGCGCGGCCGGCACTTGGAATTCACGCCTTCCCGACGTGCATCGCGCGCGGCCGGATCGGTAAAGAAATTCAGGTAGCCCCGCAGAGAGATCACTCAAGCGGCAATCGACGAAAGATTGCCCCAAGGTCGCAGCCCGTCCCGACGCCGATTTCATCCGGCGCTGTGCAGACGGCCTCGCAGCCCGGAGCTTCGCTGAAATGGTCGATGTTTTTGAACCATTCGGCGCGGCTGCTCGCAACCCTTGAACCGTTGCGGCGCCTGCCATGAAGTGAGCAAAACACCATGACCGACGCATTCAACGCGGGCAACGATTTTTCGTCTGCCGATTCCTATACCGATAACGAAACCCATGACAACCAGCAGATGGCTGGTGGCGACGCGCAACCCGAGCCGTCGATCGACCTGCCTGAAGCACTCGAAACGCCAGAGTTGCAAGAGGCACCTGAAGCGCCTCTCGCGCCGAACGGCTTCATGCTGTTCGGCCTCGCACCCGAGCTGATGCGCGCGGTGGAAGACCTCGGCTTCACGCAGCCGACGTCCGTGCAGCAGCAGGCGATCCCGCTCGCGCTCGAAGCCGACGCGGATGGCCGTGCAACCAACGACCTGATGGTCTCGAGCCAGACTGGCAGTGGGAAGACCGCGGCGTTTTTGCTGCCGGTGCTGCACACGCTGCTGCAACAACAGGCCGCTGCCGAAGCGGCCGAGAAGGCCGAGCTCGAACGCGCGCGTGCGGAAGCCGAAGCACGTGGCGAAGCGATGCCCAAGAAGGCCAAGCGAAAGGACCCGACCAACACGCGCAACTTCAAGCCGGCTGCGCCCGGCGCGCTGATCCTCTGCCCGACGCGTGAACTCGCGCAGCAGGTCGCGCACGACGCGATCGATCTGGTCAAGCACTGCCGCGGCCTGCGTGTGGCCAACGTGGTCGGCGGGATGCCGTATCAGATGCAGATCGCACGGCTGCAGAACGCGAACCTCGTCGTGGCCACACCGGGCCGTCTGCTCGACTTGCAGCGCTCGTCGCAGCTGCGGCTCGACGCGGTGCAATTCCTCGTGATCGACGAAGCGGACCGGATGCTGGATCTCGGCTTTGCCGATGACCTGGCCGATATCAACGCGCTCACGATCGAGCGTCGCCAGACCATGATGTTCAGCGCCACGTTGGCGCCGCGCATCCAGCAGCTTGCACTGCGTGTGATGCGCAACCAGGGCGCTTCGGTGCGCCGCATCCAGGTGGACAACCCGCAGGAACGCCACACCAACATCACGCAGAAGCTGTTCTGGGCCGACAACCCGCAGCACAAGCGCAAGCTGCTCGATCACTGGCTGCGCGATACCACGATCAACCAGGCGATCGTGTTCGCGAGCACGCAGATCGAGTGCGATGCGTTGGCCGGCGACCTGCAGCAAGCGGGGTTTTCCGCCGTTGCGTTGCACGGCGCGCTGAGCCAGGGCCTGCGCAATCGCCGCCTGACGGCGCTGCGCCAGGGTGAGGTGCAGATTCTGGTCGCGACCGATGTGGCTGCACGCGGCATCGACGTGCCCACTGTCACGCACGTATTCAACTTCGGCCTGCCGATGAAGGCTGAGGACTACACCCACCGCATCGGCCGCACCGGCCGTGCGGGCCGCGATGGTCTTGCCGTGAGCTTTGCCGAATTCCGGGACCGCCGGCGCATCTTCGATATCGAGGCGCTGACGCGGCAGCCGCTCAAGACCGATGTGATCCCGGGACTGGAGCCGCAGCAACGCGCACCGAGCGCCCCGCGTGGCGGTTTTGGTGGTGGCCGCGGCGGTGATCGCGACTACAGCGCGCCGCGTGGTGGCCGTGGCGCACCGCGTGGCAACGGCGGCTATGGCGGCGGCGGTGGCGGCTACGCAGGCAACGGCGGAGGGCGCTTTGACGCCGATCGCCGAGGCACTGGTCGAGCCGAGCCTGCGCGCGATTTCGGTGGTGGCGGCGGTGACCGCTTCCAACGCGACTGGCAGCCGGCCGGCGCGCGCACGGGCAGTGGCGGTGGCGCCCCATGGCGTGATGCGGCACCGGCGGGCGACAGCTCACAGAAAAGGGGCGGCGGTGAATTCGTCGATCGGCGCCCGGCTGCGGACGGCCGCGGCTCGTATGACCGACCGGCACGCCCGGCCGGCACCGGCAAAGTCTTCGTGCCGCGCGACGCAGCCAAGAAGCGCACGATTCGCCCGACGCGCTGACACCTTGCATCGGCCGCGCTCGACGGCGCGGTGGGCTGTGCCGTCCGGTGGCCGCTCGCTATTCGAAGTGGCAGATGTAGTGATAGGCCGCGTCGACGCGAATCTCGAACGACGAATGAGCCGGGACGGAAAACGACTCCCCCGGGGCCGATGTCGACCACACGTCACCGGCGCCTTCCAGTCGGTATTCACAGCGGCCTGCGACGCATTCCATGCGTTCGGCCGCGCCGGTATCGAAGCGCAGCGTGGCCGGCAGGATCACGCCAATGCTTTTCTTGCTGCCGTCCGCCAGCTGCAGGCCGTGGCTCACGCAGCGGCCGTCGAAATACACGTTGGCGACGGTGCCGACCGTGGCGTTGGTCAGGGATTGTGTGGGCATGAATAATCGTCCTTCGAGGTGATGAGTCGCAACCACTCGCACACGCGGCCATCGATCTCGTTGCGCGCCTGCGATGCGGGTCCGATTGTTGCAGTTGACGCTCCATGCAGATGAACACATTGACCGACTGGCTCGCGCACGCCGAGCGGTTGCACCCGGCCGGCATCGCGCTCGGTCTCGACCGCGTGCGCGAGGTCGCCGAGCGGCTCGATCTGCGGCTGACCTGCCCGGTCATCACGGTGGCCGGCACCAATGGCAAGGGCTCGACCTGCGCAATGCTCGAAGCGGTGCTGCACCGCTCCGGCTGGCGTTGCGGCGTCTACACCTCGCCGCACCTGATCCGGTTCGAAGAGCGTTGCCGCATCGGCGGCGAGGTGATCGACGGAGCAGCGTTGCTGCCGCACTTCGAGGCGGTCGAACGCGCGCGCGCGGGCGGCAAGGCCGCCCAGGGTGCGACGCTTGAACCGGTCGAGCTGACTTACTACGAATTCACCACGCTCGCGATCCTGCGGCTGATGGCCTGGTCCGGTCTCGACGTGGCGGTGCTTGAAGTGGGCCTCGGCGGGCGGCTCGATGCGGTCAACATCATCGATGCCGACTGCGCGGTGATCACCAGCATCGACCTCGACCACATGGAATATCTCGGACCGGATCGCGAATCGATCGGCTTCGAGAAGGCCGGCATCATGCGCGCGGGCCGGCCGGTGGTCGTGAGCGATCCATTGCCGCCGGCGAGCATCGCGCGGCATGCAAACGACATCGGCGCCGACCTGTGGCTGGCCGGTCGAGACTTTTCACTGACGGGTGTCGCCGGCAGCGAACGGCTGCAGTGGGGCTGGAGCGCATCCGAAACTCGCGGTGGGCGCCGCTACAGCGGTCTGGCGTATCCGGCGCTGCGCGGCGCGAATCAATTGGTGAACGCGGCTGGCGTGCTGGCGGCGCTTACGGCGCTGCGCGAGCGGTTGCCGGTCAGTGCGCAGGCGCTTCGCGGCGGGTTGTCGCTGGTCGATCTGCCGGGGCGCTTTCAGCTGTTGCCGGGTCAGCCAGCGATCGTGCTCGATGTGGCGCATAACCCGCACGCGGTGGCTGCGTTGACCGCGAACCTGGACGCGATGGGGTTCTATCCCGTGACCCATGCGGTGTTCGGCGCGATGGCGGACAAGGACCTGCCGACCATGCTTGCCCGCATCGCGCCGCTGATCGATCGCTGGTATTTTTGTGATCTGCCGACGCCGCGCGCAGCCAGGGCGGCTGACCTGAAGGCGCTGTTCGACACGCTCGACAACCCGGCCAAGGCCACCGCACGGTGCTTTGCCAACCCGCTCGAAGCCCAGGCGGCAGCGGTCGCCGAAAGCACCCCGGCTGATAGAATCATTGTGTTCGGATCGTTCGTCACGGTGGGTGCGGTGATGGCCGACGAAGGGCATTGAACGGTCGCCCGGGCTGCCGTTCGAAGCACGTGTTTTCCCACCAGCGGACGCATTGAAACAGGCCGCAAGCGGCGCATCAATTTTTCCCTCTCATGGCACTTTTCAGATCCCGATCGAACGGCCGCGACATGGAAAACCGGCGCAATCCGAAAGGCTCGGCCGAATCGGTGGAATCGATGCGCCGGCGCGCGCGGCACCGGCTCATCGGCGCGGCTGTGTTGGTGGCGGCCGGGGTGGTGGGTTTCCCGCTGCTGTTCGACACGCAGCCGCGGCCGGTTGCGAAAGACGTGCCGATCGAGTTGCCCGAGCGCAGTGCGCCTAAGCCGGCCGATGCCGCAGCAGTGGCTGTTGCACCGGCGGTGGGCGCTTCAGCCAGCGGAGCCGGCGTTGCCGTGGCGCCGCCACCAGCGCGATCCGGTGCGGCGTCAACGACGCGCGATCCGGTCGTCGCGGTGAAGCCGGTGCCCAGTGGCGCCGACACGAAAAAGCCCGAATCGGTATTGCAGGCCGAGTCGGCACCCGAGCCCGATCCGAGCACGGACCGCACGCGCAAATCCGCTGCCGAAGCGATTGCCAAGGCGGAAAAAGCGGCCGAGAAGACGCCTGAGCGCGCGGCCGAGAAAAGCCGCCCGCCCGAGCGGGAGCCGGCCAAGTCGAACGCCGCCGCAGCGCTGGTCGAGCGGCCGGGTCCGAAACCGCCTTCGCGCGACGAACTGCGCATCGCAAAGCTCGAGGAATCCGCGCGCGCGCGCGCGTTGCTGCAAGGCAAGAACGAGAAAGAGGCGGCTGCTGCGGCCGCTTCGGTCGGTCGGCGTTATGTCGTGCAGATCGGTGCGTTCTCCGAGCCCGAGCGTGCTCGCTCGGCGCGTGCGAAGGCGGAGCGTGCCGGCATCAAGACGTTCATGCAGGAAACCAAGATCGGCTCGGACACTTGGACCCGGGTGCGGGTCGGGCCGTTCGCGACGCGGGCCGAGGCCGACGATGCGGCCTCGAAGCTCAAAGGCGTGAGTCTGCCTGCGTCCGTTCTGACGATGTAGGGGTGGGCGAGCGTCCGATTGCATCTGTGTCCGGCCGATGACCGTCGTCGACTGGGTCTTGCTCGGGGTGCTGGCGGTATCGCTGCTGCTCGGTGCATGGCGCGGGTTGGTCTACGAGGTGCTGTCGCTGGTGTCGTGGATCGCGGCGTTCGTGCTCGCGCAGTGGCTGGCGCCCTCACTTGCGTTGCAGTTGCCGTTGGGGGAACTGGCCGAGCCGCTGCGTTACGCGGCAGCGTTCGCGCTGGTGTTCGTCCTGATTGCGTTCATCGGCGGCCTGCTGGTCTCATTGATCAAGAAGGCCGTGAACGCGGTGGGCTTGCGGCCGGTGGACCGTGCGCTCGGCATGGTGTTCGGTGCGGCGCGTGCGCTTGTGTTGTTGCTGGCGGTTGCGGTGGTGGCAGGCTTGACGCCGCTAGGGCAAAGCCCGGTCTGGCGCGATTCGGCCGGCGCGCCTTACCTGAACGCGCTGCTGGTCTGGATCAAACCGTCGCTGCCGCGGACGTTTTCGCGCTACATCGTTTGAGGTTGGCCCCGGGTGCACGAGGCGCTTGGGACCGAACCGTTGTTGCTGATTTTCCGAAGGAAACCATCGCCATGTGCGGAATCGTCGGCATTGTCGCCAAGACCCCCGTCAATCAATTGCTCTACGACGCATTGCTGCTGCTGCAGCACCGCGGCCAGGACGCGGCCGGCATCGTGACCGAGCAGCAGCGCAAGTTCCACATGCACAAGGCACGCGGCATGGTGCGCGACGTGTTTCGCACGCGGCATATGCGCGCGCTGCCCGGCGACAGCGGGATCGGCCAGGTGCGCTACCCCACGGCCGGCGATGCGTTCGACGAGCACGAGGCACAGCCGTTTTATGTGAACGCACCGTTCGGCATCGTGCTGACACACAACGGCAACCTGACGAACGCGGCTTCGTTGCGCACCGAACTGTTCAATACCGACCACCGCCACATCAACACCGAAAGCGATTCGGAAGTGCTGCTCAACGTGCTCGCGCACGAGCTTGACCGCGCCACGCAGGGCCAGCCGCTGCGCCCGCAGGACGTGTTCACCGCGGTCGGCCAGGTGCATCGCCGGGTCAAGGGCTCATATGCGGTGATCGCGTTGATCGCCGGCCACGGCCTGCTCGCGTTTCGCGATCCGCACGGCATCCGGCCCCTGTCCATCGGTCAGGGCGCAGACGGCACCACGATGTTTGCGAGCGAATCGGTCGCGCTCGAAGGCACCGGCCACACGCTCGGGCGGGATGTGGCGCCTGGCGAAGCGATGTTCGTTGATGCGCAAGGCGCGCTGCACACGCAGCAGTGCGCAACCCGCACCGCGCTCACGCCGTGCATCTTCGAATTCGTCTACCTCGCGCGGCCGGACTCGGTGCTGGACGGCATCTCGGTCTACAAGGCGCGCTTGAACCTGGGCGAAACGCTGGCCAAGCGCGTGATCTCGACCTTGCCGCCGAACCTCATTGATGTGGTGATCCCGATCCCCGAATCGAGCCGCCCGAGCGCGATGCAGCTCGCGCATCTGCTCGGCAAGCCGTACCGCGAAGGGTTCGTGAAAAACCGCTATGTCGGCCGCACCTTCATCATGCCGGGCCAGGCGGTGCGCAAGAAGTCGGTGCGCCAGAAGCTGAATGCGATCCCGAGCGAGTTCGCGGGCCGCAACGTGCTGCTGGTGGACGACTCTATCGTGCGCGGCACCACCAGCCGCGAGATCGTGCAGATGGCGCGCGACGCGGGTGCCCGGCAGGTGTACCTGGCCAGCGCGGCGCCGCCGGTGCGTTACCCGAACGTCTACGGCATCGACATGCCGACCGCGACCGAGCTGGTCGCCAACGGCCGCACGGTCGAGCAGATCCGCGCGATGATCGGCTGCGATGCGTTGATCTACCAGGATATCGACGGGATGAAAGCCGCGGTGCGCGCAGGCGCCATGAAGCCGCTGGCCGCCGCCAGTTTGCCGACCGAGTTCGACGCATCGTGTTTCGACGGCATCTACGTAACCGGTGACATGACCGCGCAGGACGTGGAGCGGCTTGGCGTGAGCCGGCAGCTTGGCTTACAGGTCGACCCAGATGACGACGAGGAGCGCGCGGAGCCGGCCGACACCGCGCCCGTGGCGTTGCCGGACCGCACCTGACGCCGCGCCTCGCACGATTCACTATTTCTCCGCTTCGACCCATCGACAGGACCGCTTTCTTGACCGCATCCGACTCTTCCTTGCCGCCGGGCCTGCACCGCGACACGCTCGCGCTGCGCACCGCCGTTGAACGCAGTCAGTGGGGCGAACATTCGGAGGCACTCTATCTGACCAGCGGCTTCGTGCAGCCCGACGCGGAGACCTCCGCGCGGCGCTTTGCCGATCCGACGCTCGGCTACACCTACGCCCGCACCGGAAACCCCACTGTCGCAAGCTTCGAACAGCGCATCGCTGCAATGGAAGGCACCGAGGCGGCGATCGCCGCCGCCACCGGCATGGGCGCGATCCTGCTGCTTTGCATGGGGTTGCTCAAAAGCGGGGATCACGTGATCTGCTCGCGTTCGGTGTTCGGCTCGACCTTGAACCTGTTCGGTAAGGAATTCGCGAAATTCGGTGTCGAGACCACATTCGTCTCCCAGACCGAGCTCGATGCTTGGCGCGCCGCCGTGCGGCCGACGACGAAGCTGCTGTTCGCCGAAACACCGACGAATCCACTTACGGAAGTCTGCGATGTCCGCGCATTGGCGGACATTGCGCACGACGCCGGCGCGCTGCTCGCGGTCGACAACTGCTTTTGCACGCCGGCGCTGCAGCGGCCGGTCGAACTCGGCGCCGACCTCGTGATCCATTCGGGCACCAAGCACCTGGACGGGCAGGGCCGCGTGATGGCCGGCGCGATCTGCGGACCGGGCAAGCTGATCGCCGACACGTTCGGCCCCGTGGTGCGCACCGCGGGCATGGCGCTCGCGCCGTTCAATGCATGGGTCGTGCTGAAAGGATTGGAGACTCTGGGCATCCGCATGCGTGCGCAGTCCGACAACACCCTGGCGGTCGCGCGCTGGCTCGAGCAGCAGCCACGCATCCGGCGCGTGCACTACCCGGCGTTGCCCTCGCACCCGCAGCACCAACTCGCGATGCAGCAGCAGTCGGGCCTGGGCGGCGCGGTGGTTTCCTTCGAGCTGCACGGCGAGACACCGGAAGTCGCACGCCGCCACGCATTTCATCTGATCGACAGCACGCGCGTGATCAGCATCGCGACCAATCTGGGAGACACCAAGACCATCATCACGCACCCCGCCACCACGTCGCACGGGCGGCTGACCGAAGTGCAGCGCCAGGCCGCCGGCATTGGCCAGGGGCTGATCCGCCTCGCGGTCGGGCTGGATCACGTCGATGACGTGCTGGCCGATCTGTCGCGCGGGTTGGAGACGCTGTGTTGAAGCATGCCCCGAGGCAATGCTTGCTTTGCTCGGCACTATCCTTTCCCCGACCGGAGGCGACGCTGGCGGCCCGGCGAAGCCGGATCCGCGGCGCCTGCTGGTACATGCGACTCGCTGTTCGTGCAGCGCCGGTTGTGCGCCGCGTAATGGAGCAATCGACATGACCAAGTCTGCCCCAGCTGCCCTCGAAAAGCGGGTGCGTACCCGTTTCGCGCCGTCGCCCACCGGATTCATCCACGCGGGCAACATTCGATCGGCGCTGTATCCGTGGGCGTTCGCCCGGGCCAGCGGCGGCGACTTCATCCTGCGCATCGAGGACACGGACGTCGAACGCTCTTCGCAAGCTGCGGTCGACGTGATCCTGGAAGGCATGGAATGGCTCGGGCTCGATTTCGACGAAGGCCCGTTCTTCCAGATGCAGCGCATGGATCGCTACAAAACGGTGCTGGCCGAGATGCGGGACGCCGGGCTCGTCTACTCGTGCTACATGGGCATCGCCGAGCTCGACGCGCTGCGCGAGCAACAGCTCGCCGCCAAGCAAAAACCCCGCTACGACGGGACCTGGCGGCCCGAGCCCGGCAAGCGGCTGCCGGCCGTGCCCGACGGTGTGCAACCGGTGCTGCGCTTTCGCAATCCCCAGGGTGGCTCGGTCGTCTGGGACGACAAGGTCAAAGGCCGCATCGAGATCAGCAACGACGAACTCGACGACCTCGTGATCGCCCGGCCGGACGGCACGCCGACCTACAACTTCTGCGTCGTCGTCGACGACATCGACATGCGAATCACGCATGTGATCCGCGGGGACGACCATGTGAACAACACGCCGCGACAGATCAACATCTTTCGCGCGCTGCAGGTGGCGCCGCCGGTCTATGCGCACCTGCCGACCGTGCTGAACGCGGACGGCGAGAAGATGAGCAAGCGCAGTGGGGCCAAGGCCGTCACGCAGTTCCGTGAGGAAGGCTTTTTGGCGGAAGCGTTCGTCAACTATCTGGCGCGGCTCGGCTGGAGTCATGGCGACAAAGAAATCTTCAGCCGTGCGCAGTTCCTCGAGTGGTTCGACCTCGACCATCTGGGCCGCAGTGCCGCCCAGTTCGACGAAACCAAGCTGCGCTGGGTGAATGCGCAACACATCAAGGCGATGAGCGGCGCAGAACTCGCTGCGCGGGTGGCCGACGCGTTGCGCAGCCGACACGGAATCGAAGCCGACGAGCGGCTCAGCGCGATCTGCGAACTGTTCAAGGACCGCTGCGACACCTTGATCGCACTGGCCGATTGGGCCGCTCCGTTCTATCGCGATCCGGCAGTCGCTGCCGTGTTGCGCGCACAGCATGTGACCGACGCGGTTCAACCTGCGATCGGCGCCCTGCGCGAGCGGCTGGGCACTGTCGAATGGAGCCAGCCGGCAATCGCAGCGGCCATCAAGGAAACGCTGACTGAGGCCAGGCTCAAGATGCCGCAACTGGCGGCGCCGGTGCGGGTCCTGACGATGGGCACGGCCCAGACGCCGTCGCTCGATGCGGTGCTCGCGTTGCTGCCGCGTGACGCCGTGCTGCAACGGCTGAAGGCGGCTGCATAAACTGCGCTGTCAGCCAAGCTATAATTCGAGGCTGGACGCGACGAGGTGTGATTAACACAGCGCGGCGTGTGCGGTGGCATGAAGTTTGGTGAGGTTCAGGGGGTATAGCTCAGCTGGGAGAGCGCTTGCATGGCATGCAAGAGGTCAGCGGTTCGATCCCGCTTACCTCCACCAATATCCGCTGCGTTCGTCGGACGCAAGAAAAACAAGAAGAGAGTTCGTCCTAAAAGGTTTTGACCCTATCGTCTAGAGGCCTAGGACATCACCCTTTCACGGTGAGTACCGGGGTTCGAATCCCCGTAGGGTCGCCAGCTTCTTCACAAGAGCCTCTGCTCCTGTGAAAACGCGGCACAAGTCGGTGGCACTTGGCTCCCTTTGGAGCGTAACGTCATCTGCCAGGAGTGGTAGTTCAGTTGGTTAGAATACCGGCCTGTCACGCCGGGGGTCGCGGGTTCGAGTCCCGTCCGCTCCGCCATCAATACAATGGGTTTGCTGCTATGAAAATGGCAGCAAACCTTTTTTCTTTGTGCCTGGAATCCGCACGTGGCGGCATGGCGCCGCTGGTTTCGGTCATCGCGGTGGTGCGCAGCGAGAACGCTGTCGGGCAGCGCAGTTTCGCTGCCTCGTTCCCGCTCCACCACAAGTCTCCAGATGTCGTAGCCTGCAACCGGCTTCTCGGTCGGGTTCTTCACCACGACATCCTGGATCGGACAACGATGCCTTGACCAAAACCTTTCGCAGCTTCTTTGCTGCGGTCGGCCTTGCGTTTGGCGGTCAGCCAGGCATGGATCGTGTTGCCGATGCCGACCGGTTTCATGAAGCGCAAGGCGTCGACGTCGTCGTACGCAGGCGCCGGCGCAGGGCCCGACGCCGAGGAAACGAGAAGTCCCGGCCGCGGCCGACAGCACAACCGGCCTCGCGTGATGTGCCTGACGAACGGGCTTTCTTTCACGGCGATCTCATCGAAGTGCATGTGGAAGTGATTGCCGAACAGCCTGCCGAACAGGGCGACGCCGGCTTCGCTCGCGGTGCGGCGACGCGTGGGCAGGCTGTCTCCCATCTCGGGGGCTTCGCAACAGTTGCGGAACGGATGAACCGGCATATGCACGGGCGCCATTTCCACCAGCCACGCGCGGTGGGCAGGCGTTGGCACTTGCGTGCAGGGTGTATAGGGTCTGCGCTCGTCTATTCCGAGCGAACCGACATGCGTGCGCCATCTCGATTGACGGCCGCCGGTGGGGCCTGCACCGCGGGCAAGCCGCCGAGAAAAAGATCGGCGACCACAGTCGCCATCGCGTCGTGATCGAGACTGCCACCCGCCTTCATCCAGGTGAACAGCCAGTTGATCATGCCGAATAGCAGCATCGTGAGCGGTTTGGCCAGGCTCGCATCCTGCAAATCCGGCCGCAGCGCATGAATTGCGCAGGCGAACGCAGCGACGACCGTACGCTCCTTGTCACGCACGCGGGCTGCATCGACGTCGTTGAGAAAGCGCACCTCCGCCGTCAGCACGCGCTGTGCGTCCTGTGCGCCTCGGTACTCGGTCAGCATGCGACGGATCAGTTCGCGCAACAGCTCGGCCGGCGCCAACCCTTGGGCGCGAATTTGCCCGACCAGCGCTTCGAGCTGCGATACATGCGTGTCCGCGATGCTCAGGAGCAGGCTGTACTTGTCTTCATAGTAGTGATAGAGCGTCGCCTTCGAAAGACCGCACGCGTCGGCCACTTCGTTCATCGATGTCGCTGGATAACCGCGGTGAGCGAACAGGCGCGCGGCCTGCGCAAGAATTCTTTCGCGCTGGTCGTCGTAGCCGGTAGAACGGGGTCGGGCCATTGCGTGGTTGTCGCACTCTCAGCGCTCGTCGAACGATAGAACCACCCGGTCCGTCAGCGGGTGGGCCTGGCAGGTCAACACGAAGCCGGCCTCGACTTCTTTCTTGTCGAGCGCGAAGTTGCGCTCCATGCGCACTTGGCCTTCGACCAGTTTCGCGCGGCAGGTGCCGCAGACGCCCGAAGTGCATGAATACGGCACTTCCATGCCTTCGCTCGACGCTGCATCGAGAATGCTCGGCTGGCCTTTCTTGAAAGAAATCTCGCGGTGCTGCCCGTCGCGGACGATCACGATGCGGGCCGCTTCCGCATCACCGGGCTGCGACTCATGCACCACCGCGCCGACCTTGCCGTCGGCTCCCACGGCCGGCTGCGCGACACCAAAGCGTTCGATGTGGATGCGCTCTTCGGCAACCCCGGCGGTCAGCAGCGCGGCTTCGGCCTCGTCGTTCATCTGGAACGGACCGCAGATGAACGCATGGTCGATCGTCTCGGGCTGCACGACACCTTGCAGAAACTCGCCGATCTTTTCGCGGTTCATCATGCCCTGGTTGAGCGGCGCGTCGGTGCGCTCGTCCGAGAACACATGGTGCATCACGAAGCGCGACAGGTACTTGTTTTTCAAGTCCTCGATGTCTTCCTTGAACATCGTCGACTTGATCTGGCGGTTGCCGTAGATCAAGGTGAAATGGCTGTGAGGCTCACGCGCGAGCATCGTCTTCATCGTCGAGAGGATCGGTGTGATGCCGCTGCCGCCCGCGATGCCGAGGTGATGCCGGCTCGCATCCGGCTGTACGGCGACGAAGAACCGGCCCTGCGGCGCCATCACGCTGATCTCGTCGCCGGGCTTGAGCTGCTCGTTGATCCAGTTCGAGAACACGCCGCCCTTGACCTTGCGCACGCCGACCAGCAACTCGCCGTCGTCGATGCCCGCGCAGATCGAATACGAGCGGCGCAGGTCCTGACCCTCGATCTCCTTGCGCAAGGTCAGGTACTGGCCCTGCGTGAAGCTGAATACATCACGCAGATCCGGCGGCACGTCGAACGCGACGACCACGGCTTCGGCGGTGTCGGGGCGCACGGCATGCACGCGCAGCGGATGGAAGATGACGCTCATGCTGATGACGCCTCAGATCGGCTTGAAGTGTTCAAAAGGTTCGCGGCATGCGATGCAGCGGTAGAGCGCCTTGCAGGCAGTCGAGCCGAATGCGGCGAGCCGCTCGGTATTCGCACTGCCGCAGCGCGGGCATTCGATGCATTCAACGGCTTGACCGGGCCTGAAGAAGCGGATCGGCAGCGCGCGGTCGGGCAGCGTCGCAGGACCCGGCGGCGCGATACCGTACGCGAGCAGTTTGCGTTTGCCTTCGGCGCTGATCCAGTCGCTGGTCCAGGCCGGTGCGCGCCGCAAGGTCGCGCGCGCCGGACCGAGCCCGGCCGCGTCGAGCGCGGCGAGCACGTCGTGCTCGATCACCTCGGTCGCGGGGCAACCCGAGTATGTCGGCGTCAGCACGACTTCGAGTTGGCCGCCGTCGTCGATCACGTCACGCACGATGCCCAGGTCGCAGACCGACAAGGCAGGCACTTCGGGGTCGAGCACATCGGCGAGCACGGTCCAGGCGCGTTCGGTGCGACTGGCTGTTGTGACGCCGCTTGCCGCTTCAGATAGGACGACGTGCATGTCAGTTGCTTCTGCAGGAATGCGCATGGTCTGCAGCGCACGGAAGGAAGCCATCTTGCCAAGCGGGGGCAGACGGGCTTGGTCCGGCCGCAGGAGCCGCCCCCGGTCGCGGGCAGGCGAAAGTCGACCAATCCGAGCTGAGCCTGGGGACGAGTCCATGCTTCACCAGACGCCCCCCGGAAAGCTGCGCTGCAGATGCTGCATCTCGCTCAGGATGTAGCCCATGTGCTCGCTGTGCACGCCGGTCTTGCCGGTGCTGCGAAACGCAGAGTCCTTCGGCGCCGCAAGGCCCGCTTCCTCCAGGATCAGCTGCATCTCGGCTCGCCAGTCGGCCTGCAGATCGGCCCAGCTGGGCCCCAGGCCGCTGACCTTCGCTTGCGTGTCGACGCCATCGGCCTCGAACAGCTCGGGCGTGTACAGCCACAGTTGCGCCAGCGCCTTGTCGATGCGCCTGCGCGACTCATCGGTGCCACCGGCCAGCCGCACGACCCAGTCGGCCGCATGCTGCTGGTGGTAGCGCGCTTCCTTCACGGCCTTGCCCGCGATGGCAGACAGCTCCTCGTCGGCCGACTCATGCAGCCGTTGCCACAGCAGCTTGAACCAGGTCGCGACAATCGCGTTGCGCAGCACCGTGAACGCGAAGTCACCACGCGGCAATTCGACGATCGTCGGGTTTCGGTAGTCGCGCTCGTCGCGCAGGAACGCCAACTGATCCTCGTCGTGCGCGCGGCCTTCGAGCTTGCCGGCATGCGTAAGCACCGCGCGCGACTGCCCGATCAGGTCGAGCGCCATGTTCGACATCGCAATGTCTTCTTCGAGGACCGGCCCGTGGCCGCACCATTCACCGAGGCGCTGGCCGAGGATCAGACAGGTGTCACCGATGCGCAGCAGATACTGAACGGCCGCGCTGTGATCCATCTCGATAGAGTTCTGCATGAGTTCTTTCCGTTTCCAAACACCTGCGTTGTGAAAGAGCCGCAACGCAGCACCAGATCCTCCGCCTCGTTCCAACACGCACCGCCGAGCCGGCTTTGCCGGGTCGCAGGCGCCGCCCCCGGTGAGAGGAAGCCGAGAGCCGACCGCAGGGGGGCGAAGGCTCTGGGCGAGCCCCGTCCTTACATGTGATCGACCGATGCGGGCAGCTTGTAGAAGGTCGGATGCCGGTACACCTTGTCTTCCGCGGGGTCGAAGTACATGTCCTTGTCGGCTGGATCGCTCGCGGTGATCTGGTCCGACCGCACCACCCAGATGCTCGAGCCCTCTTGGCGCCGCGTGTAGACATCGCGCGCCAACTGGATCGCCATCTTCGGATCGGCCGCATGCAGGCTGCCGCAATGCTTGTGATCGAGTCCGGACTTGCTGCGCACGAAGACTTCCCAAAGCGGCCATTCGGCGGACTTCAAGTCGGCACTGCGGGGCGACGGCCTGGTCGTCTTCTCATCGCTTGCGTGGGTCGGTGTCGGTGCCGTCCTGGCCGCCTGATCGACTTTCACCGGCGTGTTCGATGCACCCGGGGGCAGTGGAGGCGAACTCATGCCGCACGCTCCATCGGCTGGGCATCCGCCTGCTTCGCGGCAAATGCGAGCGCGGCTTCGCGCACCCAGGCGCCGTCGTCCCAGGCATCGATGCGCGCCTGCAGCCGCTCGCGGTTGCAGGGGCCGTTGCCGCCGACGACACGCCAGAACTCGTCCCAGTCGATTTGTCCGTAGTCCCAATGTTCGGTCTCGGCGTTCCACTTGAGGTCGGGGTCCGGGAAAGTCACGCCGAGCACCTTGGCCTGATCGATCGCGGCGTCGATGAACTTCTGGCGCAGCTCGTCGTTGGAGACGCGCTTGATGCCCCAGCGCATCGATTGCGCCGAGTTCGGCGACTGGTCGTCCGGCGGCCCGAACATCATGATCGACGGCCACCACCAGCGGTTCACCGCGTCCTGCACCATGTCTTTTTGCTGCTGCGTGCCGTGCTGCATCATCGTCAGCAAAGCGTCGAAGCCCTGCCGCTGGTGAAAGCTTTCTTCGCGGCAGATGCGGATCATGGCTCTCGCGTACGGTGCGTACGAGCAGCGGCAAATCGGCACCTGGTTCATGATCGCGGCGCCGTCGACCAGCCAGCCGATCGTGCCCATGTCGGCCCAGCTCAAGGTCGGGTAGTTGAAGATCGAGCTGTACTTGGCCTTGCCCGAGTGCAGCGCTTCGATCATCTGGTCGCGGCTCGTGCCGAGCGTCTCGGCCGCTGCGTACAGATACAGGCCGTGCCCCGCTTCGTCCTGCACCTTCGACAACAGGATCGCCTTCCTCTTCAATGTGGGCGCGCGCGTGATCCAGTTGCCTTCGGGCAGCATGCCGACGATCTCCGAATGCGCATGCTGGCTGATCTGGCGCACGAGCGTCTTGCGGTAGTGGTCCGGCATCCAGTCCTTGGCTTCGATGAAGTCGCCCGCGTCGATGCGTTCGTCGAAGCGTTCTTCAAGGCGCAGCTCGTCGGCCGAGCGGACTGTTTTCAACTTCTTGCCGTCGCCCTCCTTGCCCATCGTGTCCATCGCCTGGGTGTACATCGCTTGTCCTTTGGAAAAAAATCGGTTGGAAATCCGAAGCCGCCGTCAGGCCTTGGGCCGCTGGTCGATGACCCGCGTGGCCTTGCCGAGCGAACGTTGGATCGACTCCGGCGGCAGCACCGCCACTTGCGTGCTGATGCCGACCAGCGTCTTGATGCGGCCTTGCAGCCACCTGGCGACATCGGCGGTCGCTTCCGCATCCACGCCGGGTTGCAGCTCGCACCGCACTTCGACCGCATCCAGGGTGCCGTCCCGTCTCACGACCAATTGATAGTGGCCCGACAGTTGCGCGTGCTGCAGCACGATCTCCTCGATCTGCGTCGGGAACACGTTCACGCCGCGGATGATCAGCATGTCGTCGCTGCGGCCGACGATTCGGCCCATGCGCCGGAACGCGCGCGACGTTGGCGGCAGCAGCCGCGTCAGGTCGCGTGTGCGATAGCGGATGATCGGCAGCGCTTCCTTGGTCAACGCAGTGAAGACCAGCTCGCCTTCTTCGCCGTGGGGCAGCACGGCGCCGGTTTCGGGGTCGATGATCTCGGGCAGAAAGTGATCTTCCCAGATCACCGGGCCGTCCTTGCTTTCGATGCATTCGCTCGACACCCCCGGGCCCATCACTTCCGACAAACCGTAGATGTCGACCGCATCGATGCCGGCCTTGGCCTCGATCTCTTTTCTCATGGCTTCGGTCCAGGGTTCGGCGCCGAAGATGCCGACCTTGAGCGACGAGGCCGCCGCGTCGAGACCCTGCCGCTCGAACTCCTCGACGATCACCTGCATGTAGCTCGGCGTGACCATGATGATCGACGGCTGCAGATCGCGGATCAGCTGCACCTGTTTTTCGGTCTGGCCGCCGGACATCGGGATCACCGTGCAACCGGCCCGCTCGGCGCCGTAATGCGCACCGAGGCCACCCGTGAACAGGCCGTAGCCGTAAGCCACATGGATCAGGTCACCGGGCCGCCCACCTGCGGCGCGGATCGAGCGCGCGACCAGCGCGGCCCAGGTGTCGATGTCGTTTTTCGTGTAGCCGACGACCGTGGGTTTGCCGGTCGTGCCCGACGATGCGTGGATGCGCATGATCTGCTCGCGCGGGACAGCAAACAGACCGAACGGATAGTTGTCGCGCAAGTCCTTCTTGGCCAAAAACGGAAACTTTGCGATGTCGGCAAGCGACTTGCAGTCCTCCGGTTTCACGCCGCCTGCATCGAAGGCATTTCGGTAATGCGAAACGTTGTCGTAGGCGCGGCGCAACGTGCTTTGCAGCCGCTGCAGCTGCAACGCTTCGATTTCGTCGCGGCTGGCGGTCTCGATCGGTTCCAGTTCACCGGCGGCGGGGGTCTTGACGGGCATGGGTTCGACTCTCTTGTTCCAGGCGCGGCGGCCGTTCAACCGTTGAATGCGGGCTTGCCCTTGAGCGTGTGGGACCGGCCGCGAAACACGGCGACCAGTGCATCGTTCTGGTTGTGCACCCGCACGTCGTAGACCCCGGTACGGCCGGCCTTGGAGACTTCCGTGCAGTCGGCGCTCAACACGTCGCCGAGCCGGGCCGGTACGACGAAGTCGACCGCGAAGCCGGACGCCACCGTCATCTCGTTGTAGGAGTTGCAGGCATATGCGAAAGCCGTGTCGGCCAGGGTCGAGATGAGGCCGCCATGACAGATTGCATGGCCGTTCACCATATCGGCGCGTACCGTCATCGTGACGGTGGCGCAAGCCGGCCCGACCGCCGTGACTGCCATGCCGAGTGCGCGCGCAGCGTGGTCGTTTTCAAACATGCCGTCGCGCACGGCTTCGGCGAGTTGCTGCGGGGTGCGATCAGGCATGGCTGGCATTCTTTCGGCTGCGATGCAAATGGGACCGATTAAAGAATCGGCCAAAAAAAATTAATTTACCGTCCGGTTGGAATATTAATTGTTGTGGCCGGGAGTGGCAAGCGTTGGTCGGGCCACGACCTGCGTGCGTTCCGCAGGGAGCCAGGCGCCGTGCGTGCGCGGAGTCGGTCGCGCGTCCGCGACCGGCATGCAAGCAAGCCGGCCCCAAGTCCCGTCGCCCAGTCCCTGGGCTTCGCAAGCCGCATGGTTCACGGTGGCGCGCGCGACAAATCCGCCTTTTATCGAGTGGTTCGCGCGTGGCTTCGTGCGGCCGCTCCGGACACACGGCCGGGCTGGATCGCGCACAATGGCCGCGTTCGGATCAGGCCCGCGTTAACGAAGGGCGGATCGCCGGCCTTGAGGTGCCAACTCCGTCTTGGCAGCAGGCTGCCCGCGCCGTCGGCTGGCAGGGGCTGCTCGTGAGGCCGAGTGTCCACATCGGATTCGAATCCCCTTCCTTCGTCCGACAGGTTCGATGAACCAACCACCGTATTGCCATTTCCCCACAAGGCCGCGAATCCATCCCGCAACAGCACCGTGAAGACCATCCTGTATGTCAGTGAACTGGCCGATGAGGCATCGCCCTCGGTCGTGGGCGCCATCACGAAAACCGCACGCGTCAACAACGGGCAACGTGGCATCTGCGGCTTGCTGCTGTTCGACGGCGTGCGCTTTGCCCAGTTGCTCGAAGGCCCGACCGCGGCGGTCGACCGTCTGCTTGAAATGCTCGAGCGCGACCGGCGGCACGTCAACATGAGAGTGCTGGCCGCACGCGAACACGCGGGCGCGGGCCGGTTCGCCCAGTGGGAACTCGGCTACCTGTTTATTGACGACGACGAACGCGGCGGCATCGCGTGCCTGCTGCATCAACCGGACGCTGCGGCAGCCGAGGCGGCGTTTTCCGATCTGGCTTCGAAGTCCGATCGTGACGGGATCATGGCGATGGCGACACCGCTTTGACCCCGACGGGGTCCCGCATCAACCGTCGGCTGTACCTTTTGCGCGATTGATCCGCTCGCTGCACTTCCGGAGCCCGAACGCGTGGACCGTTTCGTCGACTTGATCCTGCGGCCGGCGCGCCTGGCCGAAGCCCCCGGCCTGGCTGCGATGTCACGCGACCTGATCGAAACCGGCCTGGACTGGCGCTATCGGCCTGCGCAGTTGGCCGCCATGGTGCGCGACCCGGACACCGTGGTGCTGGTGGCCCGTGGTGCCGACTCACAAGCCCGTGGTTTTGCCGCGATGGCGTTTTCGCAGGAAACCGCCCATCTCACGCTGCTGTGCGTACAGCCTGCACACCGGTGCCGCGGTATTGCCACGCGCCTGGTCGAATGGCTGACCGAGTCGGCGCGGGTGGCGGGCGTTGCTTCGATCCACCTCGAACTCCGGGCCGACAACGCCGCAGCGCTTGCGCTCTACCGACGTCTGGCGTTCGCCGAACGGCAGATGGTTGCCGACTATTACGGGCCGGGCATCGCAGCACGCCGGATGGCCCGAGCGCTGCGGCCGACGCCCGATGTTGCCGCCGGCTGAACCGGGTAACCGGTGGTCAGAACCGGATCGCGATATCCCGCAACACCGGGCCGCTCGCGCCGCCGATGCGCGACTGCGCGGCGTCGCCGCTGGTGTTGCGGTATAGGCTGAGCGCACCGGTAGACAGCGACACCGTGTAGAGCGAATAAGACCCACCGGCTCCGCTGCTCGGCAGCGCCGCCAACACGAGCCCGTTGCCGCCGCCCGCGATGTCGATGCCGGTCTGGCCGGCCAGCGGGATGCCGAGCGGGCCGATGTCGATCAATGTGCCGTCGTTCGGCGGTACCTGGCGCGCCAGCACGTTGCTGTTGCCTTCGAAGTCGTACAGCGTGGTGCTGGTGGTGCCGGCAAACGCGTTGCTGTAAGCGGCGCCGAGCACGCGCGCCGGCGTCGCGCGGTTCACCACGCCATCGGTCGTGGTGGCGCCGGTTTCCACGTTGATGCGCAGATTCTGGCCCGTGTCGCTGAGCACGCGCAGGCGGTCCGCCGCCGGATTGAAGTCGACGCTGAACAAGCTGCCGGTCAGGCCGGCGTATGGCAGCGTGGCGTCACTGGGGTCCGCACTGAGCGTGCTGGATACCGTGGCGGTGCCATTGGCCGGATCGATCGTGTAGAGGCGCGCACGGTTCGTGAGCGCATAAAGCTGCCCGTTGGCCGGTCGCACGTCGATACCGAGCACCGATTCGCCCGTCTGCAGACCCGTGATCGCGACGGTCGATGTCAACGTGGTCGGGGCTTTTGGATCGAACGCCACAAGCCGGTTGTCGTTGGTCAGGCCGATCACGGTGGGCGCCGCCGCCTGCACCAGTGCCAGGCCGCGCACCGTCTCGCCGCCCCCGATGTCGCCGATGCGGGTGGCGGCCGTGCCGCCTGCGGTGGTGGTCAGGTCGATCCGGTACAGCGCGGTGGCGCTGCCCACGGTCAGCGCCGCGTAGCCGGTGTTGTTGCGCGCATCGACGTCGAAACCGTTCACGGCGCCAGCCGTGACGCCCAGCGGCACGCCCGCTGCCAGGCCGCCGGCGTTCGGCGGATCCTGCAGATGCAGCAGGCCGGCCGCCGCATCGATGTCATAGAGCGCGGTGCTGGTCGTGCCTGCAAACGAGTTGGTGTAGGCCGCCGCGGTGATCGCCGAGGTCCGGCCGGCTGGCGGCGTGATGCTGCCGTCGGTGATCGTGTCACCGGTCTCGACGTTGATGCGCAGGTTCTGGCCGGTGTTGCTGACCACGCGCAGCCGGTCGGCCACGGGATTGAAGTCGACGCCGAAATCGGTGCCGTTCAAGGTCGTGAATCCATCGCCGGCGGCGGCACGCAAGGTGGCCACCTCGGTCAGCACGCCGGTGGTCGGCTCGATCGTGTAGATGCGTGCGGCGCTGGACACCGCGTACAGCCGGCCGGTGGCGGGCCGGAAGTCGATGCCGAGCAACCGCTCGTTGCCGCCGAGTCCGCGCAGCGCGACCGAGCCGACCGCGCTGGACGGCGTGGCGCGATTGAACGAGACCAGCCGGTTCGAAGCGGTCAGCACGACGGTATCGCCGACGGCCACCGGCGCGGTCGGCGTGTTGTTGTTGTCGTCGGAACTGCTGCACGCAGCCAGCGCAGCGGCCGCCAGGGCAATTGCCACGGTGGTGCTGGAAAGGGGAAGGTGCGGATGCGTCATGTCGTTTGCTCCAGTGCTTGTTTTGATGTGTGGTCCGGCACTTACTGCCAGGCTTCGGCTGACCGACTGCGTGTGCGCCAACTCGCGCGCAATCACTGCGCACCTCACAGCAGCGGCAACTCGGAATACGCGGCGCCTGCCCATTCGGATTCAGCAGCGGTTGCACCGATCGAGCAAGCGTTGGCCGAGCAGCTGAAGGAAACGCCTTTCCATGCGGGTGAACGCTGCAGCGGGCGCAGCATGAACCGGCAAGCCGTTCGAGTTCGAGGGAATCACCCTTTTGCTGCGCGCAGTGAGGCGTCGAATCATCCGCCATGCTGCCCGCCCTCGTGTGGGCATCGGACCAAGGCGGTTTCCAGCTGGCCAGAGCCGCCCGCCTGTCACGCTGCCGATCGCTCAATGCCCAATCTGCAACTGCAAAACATAGCAAGACGCTTCGGTGACGTTCAGGTGGTTCAGGAGATGAGCCTGAGCGCGACGGCCGGCGAGTTCGTCGTGCTGGTCGGCGCATCGGGCTACGGCAAGTCGACCACCCTGCGCATGATCGCGGGGCTCGAGGTGCCGAACTCGGGCCAGATCTTCATCAACGGCCCCGACGTCACGCGCGCCACGCCAGCGGATCGCGACATCGCGATGGTGTTCCAGAATTCTGCGCTGTATCCGCACATGGACGTGGCGGAGAACATGAGCTTCGCGCTTGACCTGGCTGGCACGCCGAAGGCCGAAATCCTGCGGCGCGTGACCGACGCGGCCACGGTGCTCAGCATCGAGCCGCTTATGAAGCGCAAACCCAAGGAGCTGTCCGGTGGCCAGCGCGTGGCGACGGGCCGTGCGATCGTGCGCGAACCCAAAGTCTTCCTGTTCGACGAGCCGTTGTCGAACCTGGACGCCAAGCTACGCGGCCACGTGCGCATCGAGATCGCGCTGCTGCATCGGCGCCTGGGCAAGACCACGGTCTACGTCACACACGACCAGATCGAGGCGATGACCCTGGCCGACCGCATCGTCGTGATGGACCAGGGCCGGGTTCAACAGATGGGCAGCCCGGACGAAGTACTCAACCGGCTGGTGAACCGCTTCGTGGCAGGCTTCATCGGCAGCCCGACGATGAATTTTCTGGATGCGGAGATCGCCTAACATGCGGGGGAGCTGTGCTTCACTGGTGACGGTTTTACTTGCACGGTGCCACCCGCAATGCAGGTCGCAGCGCGCTCGCGCATCGGCCACCGCCTGGTGGTGGGCATCCGGCCGCAATCGATTTGCATCGGCGAGGCGGCCAACGCATCTTCCAACTACATCGAGCATCCGGAACTGGTCGCGCAGCGGCTCAAGCGCTTCGCAGCGATCGTCGGGGGTGATCGCGTCATGGCCGGCTCCGACTGCGGCTTCTCGATCTTTGCCGGCGGCGGGTTGGTCGACCCCAGATCGTGTTTGCCGAACTGCGCGCGATGGCGGACGGCGCGGCACTCGCGTCGGAGCGGCTCTGGTCGCGGTGAACTTTGTTCTGCTGCACAGCAGATGGTGTTGCTGAAGCTCGGCAACTGCCAAGGCGCCGTGCGGTCCCGCCTGGCGGCATGATGGCAACATCCGAGGTGCTTGGGGCAGGCCCTGTCTGTGCGGGCCTGTCCTCAGGTATTGCGGCACCGGCCCGAGTGCCCGGCTTTTTCAGATCAACTTCTTTCACTATCCCTTTGAGGACCGACCGTCTATGAATACCGAGCCGCTTCCGATCGATCCCGCTGTCATCGATGCACTTTCAAAGGTCACCACCGCCACGCTGACCACCGTGCTGCTCAAGAAAGGCCTGCGCAACGTCTGGCTGCGCGGCAGCCGGCCACTGGTGGCAGGTCAGCCGCGTCTGGTCGGCCGCGCGTTCACTTTGCGCTTCGTGCCGGCGCGCGAAGACCTGGCCACGCCGGCGTCGTGGGGCTCGCCGATCTCCACGCGCGCTGCGATCGAGGCGATGCCGGCCGGCTGCATCGCGGTGGTCGATGCGCTCGGCACGACCGACGCGGGCATCTTCGGTGACATCCTGTGCGCGCGCATGCAAAAGCGCGGCGTCGCGGGGCTCGTGACCGACGGCGTCGTGCGCGATCTGGAGGGCGTGCTGTCCACCAAGCTGCCGATCTGGTGCCAGGGCAACGCGGCCCCTGCGTCGGTCAACGGCCTGACGTTCGTCGGCTGGCAGGAGCCGATCTCCTGCGGCGGCGTGGCGGTGTTCCCGAACGACGTGATCGTGGTGGACGGCGACGGCGCGGTGCTGATCCCGGCCGCGATGCTCGACGACGTGATCGCGGCCGCGACCGAGCAGGAGCGGCTCGAAGGCTGGATCATGAACGAGATACAACAAGGTGCCGCGTTGCCGGGCATGTACCCGCCGAATGCGGAAAACACCGCACGCTATCAGGCCTGGGCGAAGAAGCAGGACGCCTGAGAGCCCGTTGCCGGGCATCGGGTAGGCTCTGCCCCGCTGGCGCATCGAATCGACTTCGGCCGCGCTGGTCGACCCACGACCGCAGACCACACGACCCCACGACCCACACGACCCACACGACCCGCGTGATGTTTCGTCATGCGGGAACCCGCTGCGCCAGCCTTCATGGCGCCATGTAGAGGACCACCATGTACAAAAACCTCGTGACACGCCGCGCCGTGTCGATTGTTGCATTGACGCTCACGACCGCCCCTTGGGCCGCCACGCCAACTTCGCCGATCCCCCCACTGAAAGTCGCCTTCGTCTACGTCACGCCGGTGCTGCCGGTCGGCTGGACGCATCAGCACGAACTCGGCCGCCAAGCCATCGACGCTGCATTCGGTGACCGCGTGCGGACCACACACGTCGACAACGTGGCGGAAGGCACCGATGCCGAGCGCGTGATCCGCGAACTCGCGCGCAGCGGCAACAAGCTGATCTTCACCACCAGCTTCGGCTACATGGAGCCGACTCTTGCGGTGGCGCGCGACTTCCCCGACGTGCGGTTCGAGTCGATCACCGGCTACAAGACAGCGCCGAATGTGGCGGTGGCCAATGCACGCTATTACGAAGGCCGCTATCTGGCCGGTATCGCAACCGGCCGTGCGAGTCGGTCCGGCATGGCAGGGTACGTGGCCGGCTTTCCGATCCCCGAAGTCCTGCAGGGTATCAACGCGTTCACGCTGGGCATGCGATCGGTGAATCCAGAGGCGCAGGTCCGCGTGGTCTGGCTCGATGCGTGGTTCGATCCGCCGCGCGAGCGCGATGCGGCGATGACGTTGTTCAACCAGGGCGTCGACGTGATTGCGTTCCACACCGGATCGACCGCCGTGATATCGGCCGCCGAGGAGCGCGGCAAGCTCGCGATCGCCTACCACTCCGACATGCGCGGCGTCGCGCCGAACGCGCAACTCGTCGCCGTCACGCACTGGTGGGGCGCCTATTACAGATCGCGTGTGGAGGCGGTGCTGGACGGCCGCTGGCAGACCGGCGACGTCTGGGGCGGCTTGGCAGCCGGCATGGTGCGCGTCGGCGACTTCGGGCCGCAGGCACGCCCGGCGTGGCAGGACGAAGTGAGCGCGCGTGCCGAAGACATCGCGGCGGGCCGGTTGCAGCCGTTCGCAGCCGGTCGCGTGCCCGTGCGTGACAGCGAAGGCCACATCGTGATCGAGTCCGGGCAGGCGCTATCGGATGAGGAAATCCAGCGCATGAACTGGCTGGTCGAAGGCGTGCAGGGCAAACTGTCGCGTTGAGTCCCGTCTGGCGCGCAGTCATCTCTTGAATAAAACGCGCGCGGGGCGCCCGCCATACACACGAAGTCAGCTATGATTTTTGTAGTAGACAACCCCGTTGAAGAAAGCCGTTCCGTGCAGCAGTCCTCCCCCGAATCGTCCCGCCCATGAGCATCAAGAGCGACCGCTGGATTCGCCGCATGTGCGAGCAGCACGGCATGATCGAACCGTTCGAGCCCGGCCAGATCCGCGAACACGATGGCCAGCGCATCATCAGCTACGGCACCAGCAGCTACGGCTACGACATCCGCTGCGCGCCCGAGTTCAAGGTGTTCACCAACATCCACAGCACGGTGGTGGATCCGAAGAACTTCGACGAAAAAAGTTTCGTCGATTTTCATGGGGATAGTTGCATCATCCCGCCGAACAGTTTTGCGTTGGCGCGCACGCTCGAGTACTTTCGGATTCCGCGCAATGTGCTCACGATTTGCTTAGGGAAATCGACATATGCGCGTTGCTTCAGCGGCGACACGCGCGTTGCGCTGGTCGACGGCACCTCGCCGACGCTGGAGGAAATGGCTAAGCGCCATGCGGATGGCGAGCTGTTCTGGGGCTACAGCCTTGGGCCCGGCGGCCGCATCATCGTGTCTCTGCTGGACGCACCGCGTTGCGTTGGTCGAGGCAGCCTGCTTGCGCTGCGCCTCGACAACGACGAATGGATCCACGCCACACCCGATCACGAGTTCCTCACGCGGGACGGCCGCATGGTGCCGGCAAGCGATCTCCGGCCGGGCCACTCGTTAATGCCGCTGTATCGGCAGTTGGGGCGCGGCCACGAGATGGTCTACCAGCCCATCAACGGCCACCTCCTGCCAACGCATCAACTGGCGGACGAGTGGAACCTGCGCAACCGCATTTATGCCGATGCGCCAGGTACCCACCGTCACCATGTCGATCTCGACCGACGCAACAACCGGCCAACGAACATCGAGCGAATCGAAGCGCAGGCACACCTGCGGATGCACAACAGCCGTTCGTACGGTGAAGCGTTCGATCCGGCTGAGCACGGGGAGTCGATTCGGCAAGCGCTGGCGCGAGTTGCGCTTGACCCGCAGTGGTCTGCCCACCAGAGTCAACAGCAACGCGAGCGCGCGGTGTCGTTCTGGAACGAAGACCGATATCTCCCTATTCGGCAGCGGGTGCTGGAAGCGCGTTGCAATCCCACCGCAGCCACGCGCCAAGCGCATCGCGAAGCCTCACTGCGCCGCTATGAAAGCGATGCGGAGCGGCTGCGCCAGTCGCAGATCAGCCGGGACGTGTGGGCGCGCGATGACGGATCGCGCCGCAGCACGCAGGCCGAGCTGGCGCGGGGCATCAATCTGCGCGGCGACATCACCGAAAAGACCGTCCGGGCGGCGCTTGATGAGACCGGATCGATCCGCGGCGCGGCCGATTTGCTCAACTGCGACCGCTCGGTCTTTCGCCGGTTCCCGGAGGTGCTCGCCGCGTTTCGCGGTATTCAGCCGCAACGCAATCACAAGATCGTCGAAATCAAGGAACTGCCAGGCGAGCATGACGTGTATTGCCTGACGGTTCCCGAGGCCGGCAACTTCGCGCTTGAAGCCGGCGTGTTCGTCCTCAATTGCGGAATTATCGTCAACGTAACGCCTTTCGAGCCCGAATGGGAAGGCTATGTGACGCTCGAATTCAGCAACACGACGCCGCTGCCCGCAAAGATTTACGCGGGGGAGGGCTGCGCCCAGGTGCTGTTCTTCGAAAGCGACGAAGTCTGCGAAACCAGCTACAAGGATCGCGGCGGCAAGTACCAAGGACAGATCGGTGTGACGTTGCCGAAGGCCTGAGGCTTGCGCTCTTCATGGCAGGCACATGAACGACACCGTCGCAAACGACTCCGATGGCCGGCTCTTGGTCGTCATCACCGGTCCAGGCGGCAACACCAGCCATACGCGCCCCAAGGCGCTCGGCGATTCTGCACCGCCTGCTCGTTCGGCGAATCATGCCTTCGATCGGTGCCCGCCTGTCCTCGATGCCCATGACGCCGGCGTCAACTTTCTGGACACGGCGGAGCGCTACCGCGCCGAAGACATCGTTGGCCAGGCGTTGCGGCCGAGGAAGCGCGACCCAGTCGTGATCCCGACCAACACGCTGATCGCGTCAGCCCGCGAGCGGCGTTCGCCTGAACACCTGGTCGCCAGCCTGCACGCTTCGCTCAAGCGCCTGCGCACCGAGTGGGTCGAGGCGTGTCATCTGCACGCCGTGGCGCCGAAGCATGTGGACCACGCGATCAAGGTCCTCGCGCCCGCCTTGCGCGAGGAACGCGATGCGGGACGCATCGGCCATCTCGGCATCACCGAGACCGCGCCCAACGATCCCGGGCAGGTGATCTGGCCAAAGGCCATTCGAAGCGGTCTGTTCGACGTGGTCATGGTGGCCTTTCATCTGCTGCATCAGAATGGAATGCGCGCCAAAGCGTGTTTTCGCCGACGCAGGCAAGCGGCGTGGCGACCCTGCTGATGTTTGCGGTCCGTCTCGTTCTCAGCTGACCCAGGTTGCTGCAAAGCACGCGCGCGGATGTCGTGCGGCGCGGCGACTTGCCGGCCGCGGAGGCCGGCCCAGCAGTCGATGAAGCGGCGACGCTGGCGTTCCTGGCCGAGCGGCCGGGCCGGCTCGGCATCATCGACGCCGCTTATCGGTTCGCGCGCCACGAACCCGGCGTGGACGTCGTGCCGTTCGGCACCGGCAGCATCGAGTATCTGCAGACCAACGTCCAGTCCCTCCTTGCCGATCCGCTGCCGCGGGCAGCAGTCGCCGTGGCGCGCGAACGGTTCGGCCATCTGGCCGGCGTGGGACTCGATGTGCCGGACAACGCGGCCAAAGCCAGAGCTTGTGCGTGGCAGCGGGCCGCTGCGCCACTGGTGGCTGAAACACACGCGCCGGCAGCCGCCGCGCCGCCCCTCATCAAGTGCGCGCGAAACTCGCGTAGCCGGCAACCACACCGCAGTAGATCCCGTAGCAGATCAGGCCAAGCGCGGTGATGCCGAGCAGCCACGGCCCATAGGGCTGTTGCGCAAGGGTCGCCAGCGTGCCGCCCAGGCCCCTGGCTTCGCTCGAATCGGCCTGCCAGCCGGCCAGGGCAAGGAAGAACCCGATCAGCAGAAAGACCACGCCGCGGGCGGCCAGGCCCAGCTTGGCGGCCCGCTCGATCCAGTGCCGCTGCGCCGCCGCCTCGCCGTCCAGGTCGAAACGCTGCCGATACGATCCCTTGACCAGTTGCACCCACTGGCCGATTCCGGCGGCGGCCACCGCAACGCCCGCTGCGATGACCAGCCACTGGCCGAACGGCACGCTCATCGCCTTCGCGGTCATGGACTGCGTGCCTCCTTCACCGCCGCCCCCGCTCCCGCCACCCAGCGCGGAGAACGCGGCGAAGCTCAAGCCCACGTGAAGGACCGCAGTCACGAAGTAGCCGGCGCGAGTCGCCAGGCCCCTGGCGTCGGATCCCTTGCCCTCCGCGTCGGCGAACGCGCACAGGAGCCGCCATAGCGCATAACAGGCCAAGCCGATGCCCACCAGCACCAGCAGTACCTGGCCGAACGGTTGCTGACCGATCTCCTGGATCGCGCCTTTTGAACCCGTGGTCCTGCCGCCTTGGCCGAGCGCCGCCTGCGCTGCGAGGAAACCGATGACGGCGTAGACAACGCCCTTCGCCGCGTAGCCCGCACGGCCGACGGGGCCGGCCCATTGCGGGGTGTGGTGCATGTCCATTGACTCTACCTTGCGCGTATTGCAGTGACTGCCATTGTCCACGGGTCCCGAGAGCCCGATACAACACCGAGGGACGTCCACGCGCCGCACACCCGCGGGCAACCGGCCTCGCACGCAACACCGGAATATTTGCAAAGCCCGGCCATGACGCTCGTCACAAGCCCGAACTGCCTGTGTGCGGCAGCGCGCGTCGGCTGCGTTGCCAGACTCGTTCAGGTACGCCTGCAGCGGGCGCGACGACTGGGGACTGATGCATGAAAACGGCCACGATGGCGCGCCGCTCGCTCGTCGCTGTGGCTTCCATTCGCGCGACGAAGGCCTCGAGGCCCAAGATCAGCGCACTGGACGTCATGTCCATGCCGACACTGCCACCGACATTGACAACGGCAACGGCAACGGCAACGGCAACGGCAACGGCAATGAGTTGCAACGACCCGACGTCTGCCTTTTGTTCCGTGAGAGATTGGGTTTGCGGACTCCGGAATTCAGGCTGTCCCCATTCCCTTTTGCCTGCGCCGGGGAGCGCAGCCTTCAGCGGACAAGGGCTCGCGACCGTCCGAACTGAAGGCGAGTTCGAGCGAGACCCGGCTCCAGCCTCACCAAAACGCAAAGCCTTCAGACAACCCCGCCTCTGCCCGCCACCCCATCGATCTATCATTCACCCGATGGCCGAATCCACCGACAACGGCAGCAACGACGCCAGCCAAGCCACGCACTTCCACCTGCGCGCCGAGGCGCACGCAAAGCAACCGTCCCGCCCGGGCGACCTGATCGTTGCGCGACCGCAGGGGCTGTATTGCCCGCCGGGCGACTTCTACATCGACGCCTGGCGGCCGGTGGATCGCTGCGTCGTCACGCACGGCCATTCGGACCATGCGCGCTCCGGCCACACCCATTACCTCGCGCACGAGCACAGCGAAGGCACGCTGCGCACGCGGCTCGGCGCAGACATCAATCTGCAAACAGCGAAGTACGGCGAGGCGGTGCAGGTAAACGGCGTGCGCGTCTCGCTGCATCCGGCCGGCCATGTGCTGGGCTCGGCGCAGGTGCGGGTCGAACACGGTGGAAACGTCTGGGTCGCATCGGGCGACTACAAGACGCAAGCCGACGGCACCTGCGCGACATTCGAGCCGGTGCCGTGCGACACGTTCATTACCGAGTCCACCTTCGGCCTGCCGATCTATCGCTGGCCCACCCAGGCCGTGCTGTTCGGGCAGATCGACGACTGGTGGCGTGCGAATGCCGAAGCTGGCCGCGCATCGGTGCTGCTGTGCTACTCGTTCGGCAAGGCGCAACGCGTGCTGCACGGCGTTGACGCATCGATCGGGCCGATCATCGTGCACGGGGCGGTGGAGCCGCTGAATGCGGTGTATCGCGCGGCCGGCGTGCAACTGCCGCCGACCATGAAAGTGACCGATCCGGGCGTGGATGCCGCACTGATCAAGCGTGCGCTGGTGGTCGCGCCGCCATCGGTGCAGGGCACACCGTGGATGCGCCGCTTCGGTGTGCATTCCGACGGCTTTGCGAGCGGCTGGATGCAATTGAGGGGCACACGGCGGCGCCGCGGAGTGGACCGCGGTTTCGTGATGTCGGACCACGCGGACTGGCCGGGGCTGCAGTCGGCTATTCGCGGCACGGGGGCCGAGCGCATCATCGTCACGCACGGCAGCATCGCGGTGATGGTGCGCTGGTTGAACGAAAACGGACTGGACGCGCAAGGCTTCGCGACCGAATACGGGCACGAGGACGATGTCAGCGATCGCAACGAGGCCGAGGGGGACCCGGCAAGCGCAGCGCCCACGGCCGAAGACGCGCAACTCGCCGCCGAATCGACCGCCAAGCCCTGACAGCGCCGTACCTCCGCTGCGCCATCCATGAAAGCCTTCGCCGCGCTCTATCACGCGCTCGACGCATCCACCTCCAACCTGATCAAGCAGGCCGCTCTGCAGCACTACCTGCGCGCGGCCGAGCCGCGCGATGCGGCCTGGGCGGTCTACTTTCTGGCCGGCGGCAAACCGCGCCAGCTGGTGCCGACCAAAGTCCTGCGCGCGCTCGCGCAAAGCGCCGCCGGCCTGCCCGAGTGGCTG
This sequence comes from uncultured beta proteobacterium, assembly GCA_963761295.1. Classification (GTDB taxonomy): domain Bacteria; phylum Pseudomonadota; class Gammaproteobacteria; order Burkholderiales; family Burkholderiaceae_C; genus JBBPYC01. The sequence continues at coordinate 180,687 of CAVXGG010000012.1, read as the reverse complement.
TTCGCGGAAAGCCATGACGCGGTTGGGGATTTGGCGGAAACGATTTCGCTGCTGCTGCCCGCGCCCACGCAGCTGCACGACACGGGGCTGGCCGACTGGATCGAGCAGCACCTGCTGCCGCTGCGCGAGCTGCAGCGTCAAGCGCCCGAGCAGCTCGACGATGTGCTGCTCGCGCAGTGGCGGCAGCTCGCGGTCGATGAGCGACTCGTCTACTTCAAGTTGATCACCGGTGCGTTCCGTGTCGGCGTCTCGCGTCTGCAGGTCACACAAGCGCTCGCAGCGGTCGGCGGTGTCGATGCGAAGCGCGTGGCGCAGCGGCTGATGGGCTACACGCACATCGGTGCGCGGCCGGGCCAGGTCGACTACCAGGCGCTGATCGCACCCGAGTCGGAAAGCGAGCGCCTGCCGCAGACCAGCGGCCAGCCGTACCCGTTCTTCCTCGCGCACCCGTTCAACCAGCCGCTGGAAGCATTCGACGATCTGCTGGGCCCGCCCGCCGACTGGATCATCGAATGGAAGTGGGACGGCATCCGCGCGCAGCTGGTCCGCAGGGCCGGCCAGTGCTGGATCTGGTCGCGCGGCGAGGAACTGGTCAGCGACCGTTTTCCGGAGCTGATAGCGCTCGGCGAAGCCTTGCCGGATGGCGCCGTGCTCGACGGCGAGATCGTCGTCTGGCGTGGCGCGATGGAAGCCGGTGCCACCTCGCAAGAGACCGAGGCCGAGGTCGAAGACGGCCGCGTCCAGCCGTTCGCCGAACTGCAGCGGCGCATCGGCCGCAAGACGTTGGGGCCGAAGCTGCTGCGCGAGATTCCGGTGGTGCTGCTCGGCTACGACGTGCTGGAGCTGGAAGGCCGCGATCTGCGCGCGCTGCCGCAGGCCGAACGCCGCGCGCGGCTCGATGCGCTGATCGAGCAGGTGAACCATCCAGCGTTGCGGCCGAGCCCCGTGCTGCAGGGCGCCGATTGGGGCGACTTGGCGCGCCAGCGTGAAGCCGCGCGGTCACTCGGTGTCGAAGGCATGATGCTGAAGCGCCGCGATTCCCAATATGGGGTGGGGCGCACACGCGACGTCGGTCTTTGGTGGAAGTGGAAGATCGATCCGCTGACCGTGGATGCGGTGCTGATCTACGCGCAGCGAGGCCACGGCCGGCGCGCCTCGCTCTACAGCGACTACACATTCGCGGTCTGGAACGGCCCGCCGGATGCGGCCGACCGAAAGCTGGTGCCGTTCGCGAAAGCGTACTCAGGCCTGACCGACGCCGAGATGGCCAAGGTCGATGCAATCATCCGGCGCAGCACGCTTGAGAGCTTCGGGCCGGTGCGCAGCGTGGAACCCACGCAGGTATTCGAGCTCGGCTTCGAAGGCATTGCCCGAAGCACGCGCCACAAAAGCGGCATCGCAGTGCGTTTCCCGCGCATGCTGCGCTGGCGCCAGGACAAGCCGGTGGCGGAAGCCGATACGTTGCAGACGCTGGCGGCGTTGCTGCCAGGCGGTGCGGATGATGCAGATGCCGCGTCGGCGGCGACCCGATCGCCCCAGACAGACTGACGCATTCGGGGGCTGCCAGCCTACAGCGCCGGCGGACTACCGACGACAGGCGCGCTTTGCGATGCCGCATAGATTTCAGCTTCGTTGCAACCAATCGAAGGGTCGTCATGAAGCTCAAATTCGCAGCAGGTATCGCATGCACCTGCCTGGCTTTGCTGCCAGGGGTTTCCAGTGCAAAAGGCTGCCTCAAGGGCGCAGCGGTTGGCGCCGTCGGCGGTCATGTGGCGGGGAATCACGGCGTGATCGGAGCCGCGGCGGGTTGCGCGGTCGGTCGTCATGCCGCCAACAAAAAAGACAAGCAGGACGCTGCGAATTCGGCGAGTGCTCCACAGACGAACAAGAAGCAGAAGCCGACGAGCGACAAATCCTGACCGATCTGCTGCCCGCCCAGTTTCGGGTCCGGTGGCAGCGATGCGCTCATCCGGAGTCTGCATTTGCTGCACGAATTCGGCTGCGTCCGGTGAGTTGGTGGAATCCCGGGTGACTCGTCAGTCATGAAAGCGTAAGGTTCCGGCACAGGCTTGGGCGATCCATCGAGCCTCTGCATCACGAGGAGACTTACATGCATCGCTTCGTCCGGGCACTGGCCCTGTCGGTTGTTTCACTGGCCATCGCCGCGCCAGCGGCCGCGCAAAGCTCTTCAAAGAAGCCAATTCGCATCCACACCGCCGGCCCGGCGGACCTCGGCGTGGACAACACCATGATGGCGCACCAGTTCATGACTTACGTGAACGCGCATTCGGACAGCCTGGAAGTCAAGGTGTTCCCGGCCAGCCAGCTCGGGCAGTCGCGCGAAGTGATCGAGGCGATGCGGCTCGGTGGCGGTGCAACGGGCACCGTGGGCGGCGCAGCCGAGTACGCGTCGTTCGTGAAGCGGCTCGGCGTGCTCGGCCTGCCGTTCGTCTGGAAGAACTATGCGCAGGCAGAAGCCGTGCTGGACGGCCCGGTCGGCAAGGCGCTTGAGGCCGACATGGAGAAAGCCGGCTTCAAGGCGCTGTCCTGGGCCGTGAGCTGGGGCTACCGCAACGTTGCCACCGCGAAGAAGGAAGTCACCCAGGCGGACGATCTGAAAGGCCTGAAGATCCGCACCATCCCGACCAAGGTGTTCGTGGCTGCGATCAACGCGATGGGCGCGAACGCCACACCGATGAACTTCGGCGAGATCTACACCTCGCTGCAAAGCGGGGTGCTCGACGGCTACGAGCACACGGCCGCCACCACCATTTCGTTCAAGTTCTACGAGGTGGCCTGCTGCATGGCGTTGACGCGGCACCTGATGGACCCGGCCGTGCTGGTGTTCTCGCTGCCGGAATGGAAAAAATTCAGTCCGGCCGAGCAGGCGGTGATGATGAAAGGCGCCAAGGAAGCCGCCGACGTGGTGCGCAAGCTGGCGCCGGAACGCGAGGTCGAGTCGCTGGCCGAAGTCAAGAAGCTCGGCATGAAGGTCACCGACATCGACACCGCGCCGCTGCAGAAAGCGGCCCTGGCGGCGCAAGATGAGCTCGCAAAGGACTTTGGCGCGACAGACCTGCTCGCACAGATTCGCAAGCAGTAGGCAAGCGCGCGCTGCCTGTCATGCAAGGACTGCTCGACGGCATCGACCGCGCGGTCGAATGGCTGGTCGCCGCCATCTTTGGGTCGATCGTCTGCCTTGCATTGGTGCAGGTGTTTCACCGCTTCATGCTGAACTCCTCGCTGAGCTGGAGCGAAGAAGCGCAAATTTTCGGCCACATCTGGATCGTGTTCCTGGGCATCCCGATCGCGTACCGGCGCGGTGCGCATCTCTACATCGAGACGTTCTGCGACCGACTGCCGGCGCGGCCCCGCGCGGTATTCAATCTGGCGGTCGAACTGCTCTGGGCAGCCTTCGCCGTGTCGCTGATGGTGCTCGGCTACATGGTGGCGCGGGTGGCGGACATGCAGACCTCGCCGGGGCTCGACGTGCCGATGAGCTATCCGTATGCGGGCATGGTGCTGGGCGGTGCTTATCTGCTGCTGGTGGCAGTCCGGCGCATCGGTGCCGGCGCCTGGAAGGAAGTGCCCGCATGATCTGGCCGCTGCTCGTGCTGATGATCGGCAGCATGCTGATCGGCGTGCCGATCCTGCTGGCGATCGCGCTGGTCGGCTATGTCGGCATGGCTTCGGTGCCGAGCCTCGTGATGCCGCTGTTTGCGCAAAAGATGTTTGCGCAGCTCGACTCGTTCACACTGCTCGCGCTGCCGTACTTCATCCTGGCCGGCGCGCTGATGACGGCCAGCGGCATGAGCCAGCAACTGGTGGATTTCTCGCGTGTGCTGGTTGGGCATCTGCGCGCCGGCTTGGCGCACGCGGCGGTGGTCGCCAGCATGATCTTCGCGGGCATCTCGGGCTCGGCCACAGCCGATGCTTCCGCCATCGCGTCGATCCTGGTGCCGACGATGAAGCAGTCGGGCTACAAGGCCGGTTTTGCGGCCGCGCTGATCGCGACCGCCGGCACCATCGGCGCGATCATTCCCCCGAGCATGGTGATGGTGGTGTACGGCTCGATCGCGCAGGTGTCGATCGGCGGCTTGTTTCTGGGTGGCATCCTGCCGGGCATCCTGATCGGCGTGTTCCTGATGACGACCGTCAAGATCTTCACCTACCTGCCTGGTTATCCGGAGCTGCGCGTGACGCATGGCCGCTTCGAGTGGCGCGCGCTGGGGCGCTCGTTCGTCGATGTCTGGCCGGCGCTGCTCGGGCCGGTGATCATCATCGGCGGCATCCTCTCCGGTGTCTTCACCGCAACCGAGGCCGGTGCGATCGCGTGCCTGTACGCGTTCCTGCTTGGCACGCTGTACTACCGCCGGATCGAGCTGCGCGACCTGCCGCGCATCCTGGTCGATGCGGCCGTGATGACGACGATGGTCTCGGGTGTGATCGCGGTCGCGGGTGCCTCAGGCTGGCTGCTGGCTTACCTTGAGTTCAACGTCAGCGCGGTGAAGTTCGTCACGTCGTTTTCGCAGAACCCGACGGTGGTGCTGCTGATCGTTGCCGGCGTGATGATCGTGCTGGGCACCTTTGTCGACTCGCTCGCGGTGCTGCTGATCTTTGCGCCGGTGGCCATTCAGCTCAGCAAGACCTACGGCATCGACCCGTTCCAGATGGGCATGGTGATGGTGATGTGCAACCAGATCGGCGCGGTCTCGCCGCCCACCGCGCCGCTGCTGTTCGTGACCACCAGCATCGCGCAGTGTTCGTTCTCGGAAGTCAGCCGGCACATCGGGTGGTTCATGCTGGCGGAGATTCTGGTGCTGTTGCTGGTGATTTTCGTGCCGGGCATTGCCACCTGGATTCCGCATCATTTCCTGGGTTGACTGCACGATGAACACGACCAAGCGTCCCACCATCTTTCTCACGCACGGCCCCGATGCGCTGGCGAACTACTACGGCGCGCGTGCGCTGGCCGGGCTGGAAGCGCTGGGCAGCGTGCGCCGTGCCGATCGGGACCAGACCTGGACCGCTGCCGATCTGGTGCAGATGGCGCAGGGCTGCGACCTTATCGTCAGCTATCGCAACGCGGCCGGCAGTGCCGAGCTGTTTGCCGAGTTGCCGCAGCTGGTCGCGTTCTGCCGCTGTGCGGTGGACATCCGCAACATCGACGTGGCGGCCGCCAGCGCGCAGGGGGTGCTGGTCACGCAGGCGAGCGCCGGCTTCATGGCTTCGGTTTCGGAGTGGATCGTGGGCGTCATGATCGATCTGGCGCGCGGTATCAGCGCAGCAGCAGCCCAATATCACGTGGGTCGGGTGCCGATCGCAGTCATGGGGCGAGAGCTGCGCGATGCCACCGTGGGTGTGGTCGGCTATGGGCAGATCTCGCGATATCTGGTCGATCCGCTGCGCGCGATGGGCATGCATGTGTTGGTGACCGACCCTTATGTGCAGGCAGACCACGCGGCGGTTCGGCAGGTTCCGTTCGAGCGCTTGCTGGCCGAAGCCGACTATGTGGTGTGCCTCGCCCTGGCTACGCCGGAGACCGAGAACCTGTTTGATGCCGAAGCGTTCGCCGCGATGAAGCCTGGCGCGTTTTTTATCAACGCCTCGCGTGGCAATCTGGTCGATGAAGGCGCATTGCTGAAGGTGCTGGAAAGCGGACACCTTGCCGGCTCCGCGATGGATGTAGGACGAGCGCCGGACCAGATGCCGACGCCCGGATTGGCGCAACACCCGCGCGTGATCGCCACGCCGCATATCGGTGGCCTGACGCCGGCGGCCATTGAGCACCAGTCGATGGAGACGGTGCACCAAGTCGCTGAAATCGTGCAGGGGCGGGCACCCGCCGGCTCCGTCAACGTCCAGGCGGCGCACCGACTCCACCGCCTTGCTGCAAAGCAAGCGAATGCGCTGCCATGAACAAAACCGCATCGACCGCTGAGTTCGCACCGTCGACGACCGTTTCCATCCCGCCCGGCGCATGCGACTGTCACGTGCACATCTACGAGGACCGATTCGCGCTGTCACCGACCGCCACGTTCAGGCCGCCGTCCGCAACGGTAGAGGACTACCGCAGCGTCCAGCGCGCGCTCGGGCTCGAGCGCGTGGTGTTGGTGCAGCCCACCGGCTACGGCTTCGATAACGCTTGCCTGCTGGAAGCGCTTTCCGCACTGGGACCGACTTCAGCGCGTGGCGTGGTGGTGGTGCCCCCCGATGTCAGCGAGGGGGAACTGCGGCGGCTGCATGACCAAGGCGTGCGCGGTGTCCGCTTTATGCTGCTGGCCGGCGCCGGCGGCGTGCTGCCTTGGGATGCATTGGAGCCGGTGGCGGCGCGCATCGCGCCGCTGGGCTGGCACATCGACTTGCAGATCGACGGGCGCGAATTGCCCCGACACCGAGCGTTGATCGATCGACTACCCGCCAAGGTCGTGATCGACCACACCGGCAAGTTCATTGAACCGGTGCCGGTCGATCATCCGTCTTTCAAACTGCTGCAGTCGGTGCTCGACCGGCCTGATCGGTGGATCAAGCTGGCTGCGCCGTATGAGACATCGAAACTCGGGCCGCCGGCCTATGCGGACGTGTCCGCTCTGGCAAGGTCATTGGCATCGTCACACGCACGCACCTGCGTCTGGGCCAGCAACTGGCCCCATCCGAACCGCGTGCCAGCACCTGACAATGCGGCGCTGCTTGCACTCTTGTGCCGTGACTGGGCGCCCGATGAGAAAACGCTTCAGCAGATTTTGGTGTGCAATCCAGCTGCTCTCTACGGATTCGCGTGAGCCCGCAAGGGGACTGGGTCCAGTAGGGCCAGTGCTGATCGGATCGAAGAACCCGCCTACCAGCGCAGGGTTTCCGTGTGCTGACCCGATGCCGGCACGTCGACCATGCGCTCTTGCGATTTGCCCTCCGCCCTGGCCGTAACCTTGTAGCTGCCCGCAGGAAGCTTGACGAACAGCAGCGGGTCGGACGACGGCAGTTCGAACACCGTCTTGCCCGATTTGTCGGCGACCGTGACCGCGACGTCGGCATAGTAGTTGCCGCCGGAACTGCGCGCGAACACGAGGTGCAGGTTCATGTCGCGGCCCAGTTCCTTGGCCTTGGCCTGCCCACTGTCACTGATGCCGCCGCTCACGTAGGACACGCCGTCCTTTTGTTGAACCTGCGGGCCGACCGCGTAGCCGGATTGCGATGCCGCCGGCATGGTGGCCTGGGGCTGTGCGACGGCCAGGCCGGCAACGCCGCCCAGCGCAAACAGCACGGTGAAGCAACGTGCGGCAGAGGGAAAAGGCTTGAATTTCATAAGGGATGACTCCTGTTGTTCTAAGGAACCTCAACCTTATCAAAGGTCGCAACCGCCTCGACAGCGCCCTTGTCGGCCGACGACTGTGGCCCGTGTAGGCCGCCGCAGACATATCGCGGCACAGCCGAACCCCTATTGCGCGACCCAGCCCCCGTCCATGTTCCATGCCACGCCGCGCACGTTGTTGCCGGCGGCCGAGCAGAAAAACACCGCCAGGGCGCCGAGCTCGTCGGGCGTGGTGAACTGCAGCGACGGCTCCTTCTCGGCCAGCAAATCCTTTGCAGCCTGCTCCACCGACATCTTCTGTTTTTGGGCGCGAGCGTCGATCTGCTGCTGCACCAGCGGCGTCAGCACCCAGCCCGGGCAGATCGCATTGCAGGTGACGCCAGTGGTGGCGGTTTCGAGCGCGGTCACCTTGGTCAGGCCGATGATGCCGTGCTTGGACGCGACATAAGCCGACTTCGCCGCCGATGCGACCAGCCCGTGCGCCGATGCGATGTTGATGATGCGACCCCAGTTGGCCGCGCGCATTGCGGGCAGCGCAAGGCGCGACGTATGAAACGCGCTGCTCAGATTGATCGCGATGATCGCGTCCCACTTCTCGGGCGGAAAGTCCTCCACGTTCGCCACATGCTGGATGCCCGCGTTGTTCACCAGCACGTCAACCCGGCCGAACCGCTCGGCGGCGAACTTCATCATCGCTTCGATTTCGGCAGGCTTGCTCATGTCTGCGTTGTGATGCTCGACGCGCACGCCGTTTGCCCTGCCGGCCGTGATGATTTCCTGCCTCGGCGCCTCGACCTCGCCAAACCCGTTCATGACAATGTGTGCGCCTTCGGCCGCCAACGCTTTCGCGATGCCCAGCCCGATGCCGCTGGTGGAGCCGGTGACGAGCGCGGTTTTGCCTTTGAGCATGGGTGATTCTCCAGATGATTTAGGATCGATTCGCTGACGGCGAAACGCGCAATTATGTGTGTTGCCCCCACGCCAGAAATCGATTTCCGCCCGATGAGCCTTTCTCCCACCCACGAGCCGCGGTTGTTCCATGTGTCGTGCCCCGACACGCACCTGCCGTCGGGCGCTCGCGCGGACTCGGACCGACACCGGGTGGCGTGCTGGCAGTGGGGTGATGACGCCGCGCCGCATCTGGTGGTCTGTGTCCACGGCCTGACGCGCAACGCACGCGACTTCGATGCGCTGGCGGGTGCGTTGTTGGCGCGCGGTGCGGGCAAGGTACGGGTGGTCTGCATCGATGTGGCCGGGCGCGGCGCCAGCGATTGGCTCAGCGATCCGGCCGGCTATCAGGTGCCGTTTTATGCGGCCGATCTGCTCGCGGTGCTCGTCGCGCTGCAGCAGCGCGCGCCGATCCTGCGTCTGAGCTGGGTCGGCACCAGCATGGGTGGCCTGATCGGCATGGTGATCGCCGGCCAGCCCGCGCTTCCACTGCCGTGCCCGATCGAGCGGCTGGTGCTCAACGACGTCGGCCCGGCGATCGAATGGGCCGCGCTGGCGCGCATCGGTGCCTACGTGGGGCGACCCGTGCATTTCGATACGGAAGCGCAAGGCGCGGCGGCCCTCTGGGCTGCGTCGCCCACGTTCGGACCGCACACCGATGAAGAATGGCTTGCGTTGTCGAAGCCGATGTTGAGGCCCGCGCCGCAGGGCGGCTGGCAACTGCACTATGACCCGGCAATCGCCGGCCCGCTGCGCAGCCTCACAGAAGAATCGGTTGCGCAAGGCTCGGCCGGCCTGTGGCAGCTCTATGACCAGATCACGGCGCGCACGCTGCTGACGCGCGGCGCTGAGTCGGATCTGTTGTCGCCCCAGGTCGCTCGACGCATGACCGAGCGCGGCCCGCGGGCGTGGTGCGTCGAGTTCGCGGGCGTCGGCCACGCACCGACCTTCGTGGCGCGCGACCAGGTCGACTGCGTCGTGTCGTTCGTGCTTGATTGAGCCGACCCATGACACGCATCGCACGGCCACACATCGACATGGAACGGCCGCGCCGATGAAGAGCCTGGGCAATGAAACGGCCGGCCACGTGGCATCGATCGCGCATGTGGTGCCCGGCGTGGTCGCTGTCACGGCGCAGTCGCTGCCTTCGCAGCCGGACGCCCGTGCACGGGCACGTGCATTCGCAGAGCCGCTGATCAGCGCGGAAACGCTCGACTCGGGCGAAAACGCGCTTGCCCACGCCGACGCGGTCGCGGCCATCCTGCAGCAGATCGGCGGGTCCGAGGCGATGCAGGCGGCCAGCTATCTGGTCTACACCTGTGCGTATCTGAATCGGCCGCAGGAAGTGATCGCCAAAGCCTTCGGTGACAACTTCGCCGAACTCGCGATGGAAACCACCAAGCTCGTGCGTGTGCAAAAACGCGCGCGCAGCGCCTGGTCGTCCTCCGCCCCGCCCGATGCGACCACGCCGCTCGACGACCCCGTGGTGCAGACCGAGAACGTGCGCAAGATGCTGCTCGCGTTCTCGCGCGATCTGCGGGTGGTGATGCTGCGGCTCGCGTCCCGGCTGCAGACCTTGCGCCACTTCGCAAGCACGAAGCGGCGCATGCCACGCGCGCAGGCGGCCGAATCGCTGCAGGTGTTCGCGCCGCTGGCCAACCGGCTCGGCATCTGGGAGATCAAATGGGAGATCGAGGATCTGTCGTTTCGCTTTCTGGAGCCCGACACCTATCGTGAGGTCGCGCGGCTGCTCGACGAGAAGCGCGTCGAGCGCGAGTTGCAGGTCGAGCAACTGCGCACCGAACTCGAGCGACAACTGCGCGCGCAAGGCGTCGGGGCCACCGTGCAGGGTCGACCCAAACACATCTACAGCATCGTGAAGAAGATGCGCGGCAAGGGGCTCGACTTCGATCAGGTGTTCGATGTGCGCGCTCTGCGCGTCGTGGTGCCCGTGCTGCAGGACTGCTACACCGCGTTGGCCTGGGTGCATGAGCGCTTCACGCCGGTCGAGCGCGAGTTTGACGACTACATCGCCAAGCCGAAAGCGAACGGCTACCGATCGCTGCATACCGTGGTGCGCGATGCGGCGGCCAAGCCGATCGAGATTCAGATCCGCACCGAGGCGATGCACGACCACGCCGAGCATGGCATGGCCGCGCATTGGGCCTACAAGGAAGCCGGCACCAAAGGCTATCTGGGCGTCAGCGCCGACAGCGCCTACGACGCGAAGATCGCCGTGCTGCGCCAGTTGCTGGCCTGGGAGCGCGACCTGTCCGGCGTGGCCGCCGCGCATGGACTGCTCGAAGACCACATCTACGTGCTGACGCCGCAAGCGTCCGTGGTCGAATTGCCGCAGGGCGCCACACCGGTCGACTTCGCCTACAGCGTACACACGAGCCTGGGCCACCGCTGCCGCGGTGCGCGCATCGACGGCTCGCTCGCGCCGCTGAACACCACGCTGAAGAACGGCCAGACCGTGCAGATCATCGCCGCGCGCGAAGGCGGCCCCTCGCGCGACTGGCTGAGCGCGGAAGGCGGCTATCTCGCAAGCCATCGCGCGCGCTCGAAAGTGCGTGCCTGGTTCAACGCGGTGGCCCAGCACCAGACCGCTGCGCGCGGACGGGAGGCGGTCGAAAAACTGCTGCAGCGCGAAGGCAAGACCGCGTGGAAGCTGGACGACGTGGCCGCGCAGGTCGGCTTTCAGTCGGCCGATGAACTGTTCGGTGCGGTCGGAAAAGACGAGCTGTCGCTGCGCCAGATCGAGCAGTCGCTGCGGCCCACTGCGTCTCCATCGGCCGAGGAAGCGCCGCGCTTGAAAACAGCGACCCCGCCATCCCGCGCGCGGGATGGCGTGCTGGTGGTCGGCCTCGAATCGTTGCTCACACAACTCGCCAAATGCTGCCGGCCCGCGCCACCCGATGCGGTTGCCGGCTTCGTCACCCGCGGGCGCGGCGTGTCCATCCACCGCGGCGACTGCAGCAACTTTCGTGAACTCGCCAGCCGCAGCCCCGAGCGGGTGATCGAAGTCGATTGGGGCGCGCCGCAAGACGGCGCCGAGCGCAGCGCGGTCTATCCGGTCGACGTCGCGGTGGAGGCGCATGACCGTCAGGGCCTCCTGCGCGACATCTCGGACGTGTTCGCGCAGGCCCGGACCAACGTGATCGGCGTGCAGACCCGGTCGGTCAAAGGCACCGCCTGGATGACCTTCACGGTCGAGATCACCGATTCGGCCCGGCTCGAACACACGCTCGGCGCGGTCGCCCGGGTCGATGGCGTGCGACGTGCACGGCGGCGCTGACTTTTGTCCTGACGACCGGCTGCTATACTGCGCGGCTGTCTATAAACAGACGACAGGCGCGTAGCTCAGCTGGTTAGAGCACCACCTTGACATGGTGGGGGTCGGTGGTTCGAGTCCACTCGCGCCTACCAGATTTGGTAGACAATTCAAGCACTTGGCAGAAACGCCAAGGTGTTTTGGTTCAAACGTCCCAAAGTGGAATGGCGGCTCGGGAGAGCCGGCTACTCTTTCCCACGCAAGGGGCTTTGGTGCGAACAACGCAGCCTCGGCGCCTGTGCGGGACGATCCCGTCACCGAAATTGGGCGGAGGAGCATGCGCATGACATGCACATTCGCCGGAGCCTGAGCTATTTCGCGCAGGCAAGCCTGATGCCACGATCCAACTGAACGCCCATTTCACGCCTTGGGCTGGCCGTCGGCGTGGCCAAGCGATGGTTCCAGAGATTTACGACGGCTAGTCGCAGTTGCGAACACCGCAGCGCCAGGTGAAGGCCTGGCGAAGCGCACGTGTCACGGAGTTGGTGCTGGGCGGTCTGCACACGGCTGTCACAGTGCCGGCCGGTGCCTGAACGCAGAGCCAGCCGCCATCATGACCAAGGGGGTCGGACGCTTCGCGCCCGACAGGCTATGGAACTGAAAAAAAAGATCAAACGACAACAATCGGCCGGGTAACAGCCCTTCGTGAGGCCACACGGCGGCCAAGATAGGTGACGCCAGCCATCGCACCATCTCCCTCAGGAGGAAGCGCTCGACGCAGTCCATCTTCGCAAGTGGTGGATGGCTTCAATCCGGGAGGGAGCCAGGCTGCATCACCAAGAGATCATCTTGCTGAGCCAGCCGGACCGGAGCCCAAGGTCCCGGCCCTGCTCGAGCGCTACAAGGGCACGATCACTGTGGGCGGCGGCGAGAGCCAATGCGTCCAGAAGTGCGTCGTCATGCGTCGGGCACGACAACGGCAGTGGCAATGTGCAGAAAGCGGACAGCTCTACCGCAGACAGCGTGTCCGCCGCGGCAGCGTGTTTTTTCACCGAAGTCGCGATACGCTGCCGACTCGCATCAGAGGTAGATTTTCTTGAGCAGCCGGATCAACGTGCGGGTCTCGGCCAGGGTCAGCCGGTGCGCCACGTCGGCTTCCAGTTGCGAGGCCGTGCGTTCGGCCTGCTCGACCGGGCTCTTGCCGGATGCCGTCAGATGCAGGGCGGCGGCACGCCGATCCGTTGGATGCTGCCCGCGCTCGACCAGCCCTCGGTTTGTCAGCGCGGCAATGACGCCGACGAGATTGGGCGGAAGCACTTCAAGCGCCCTGCACAGCTGGCGCGACGTGATGCCGGGGTTATGCGCGAACAAGCGAGAGCACCGAGAACTCCACGGGCCGCAGGTCGTACTCCGCCATGCGCTGGACGAATGTTCCCATCGCCGTGACAGCCGCGCGGCGCGCGTTGTAGCCGACCAGCGATTCGAGCAAGCTGGCGTCGATCTGCGGGTCGGCCGACGGGCGCGGCTCCGAAGTCGGCGTTGCCGACGCCTGCAGCTTGTCGGCCGCTGTGCTGCGACTTTTTGTCCGCGCCCGTGCGGCGCGTGGCGCGGCAGCCTGATTCCCTTTCGGCGCAATCATGCGTGGGCTTGCATGGTCTTCTCGACTTGCTTGCGCAGCCTGGCCAGCCGCCTGACGAACTGAGGCAGCACCCAGTTGCGGAATGCCTCGGCTGGCTGGCTCCAGCGCGACGCATCGGTCGTATTCGCGTTCTCGATCCGCACCCAGGACCACGCCACCAGCGCGAGCGCGACCGCGCGCAGGAAGTCGTCGGCGACCCAATACGGCAGGGCCGGTTCGGCCCTGGAGGCATGCACAGGCGAGGTGGTTGTGTGGCGCAACGCGGCGATTCGACGCAGCACATCCGCCGCGGCGTCTTGCCCGGCCTCCAGCTGGCTGCGCAGGTCCAGCAGCAAGGCCAACAGCGCCGCACCGCCATCGGGGAAGCACCTTGGGGATCAGGAGGTCGATCGCCTGGATCTCGTTCGTGCCCTTGTAGATCAGCGTGATGCGCGCATCCCGTACGTTCTGCTCGATCCCCCATTCGCGCATGTAGCCGTGGCCGCTGAATACCTGCAGGCAATCGCAGCCGCCATGAAATGCCGGGTGCGTGAAAGTGGCCTTCAGCACCGGCGTGACCAGGCTGCACCAGCGCTGCGCGCGGTCGCGAAGGGCCGCGTCGGGGTGGTGCTTGATGATGTCCAGTTCGACGCCCGTTTGATAAGCGAGCACACGACCCGCGTCGATCCAGGCGCGTTGCGTGTCAAGGACGCGGCGGATGGCGGGATGATCGGCAAGCGGCCCAGGCTCGGCGCCGACGGCACCGGGTGCCCGCATCTGTCGCCGCTCGCTCGCGCAGGCGTCCGCCTGTTGCCACGCGGCTTCGAGCAGACCGATGCCTTGCAGGCCCACATGCAGCCGCGCCACGTTCATCATGACGAACATCGCAGCCAGTCCGTGGTTCGCCTCACCGATCAGCCAGCCGGTCGCGTCGTCGAAGCGCAGCACGCAGGTCGGGCTGCCGTGCAAGCCCGATCTTTTCTTCGATGCGTTCGCAGTGCACGGCGTTGCGCATGTCGTCCGGCAGCACCTTGGGACAGAGAAACAGCGACAGGCCCTTCGGCCCCGCTGGCGCATCGGGCAGGCGCCCGAGCAGCAGATGCACGATGTGGTCGGTCAGGTCGTGCTCGCCGCCGGAGATGAAGATCCTGCCGCCGTTGATCGCGAAACTGCCGTCAGGCTCAGGGATCCTTTTGGTGTGGACCAGCCCGAGGTCGCTGCCCGCATGCGCCTCGGTCAGGCACATGGGCGCGAGCCATTCGCCGGTTGCGATCTTTTCACGGTGGGCGCGTTTCAACTCTTCACTGCCGTGGCCGCTTCAGGCATTCGTAGGCGCCGTGCAGCAGCCCCGACGCCATCTTCCAGCCGTGGTTGGCGGCGCTGAGCATTTCGTACAGCATGCATCCGGGCAGCGTCGGCAGGCCCTGGCCGCCGTCCTCGCTCGCGCATGCCAGTGCCGGTCAGCCGGCGTGCCAAAAGGCTTGATACGCTTCCCGAAAGCCGGGCGGCGTCACGACTTCGCCCGCTTCGAAGCGGCAGCCGACTTCGTCTCCGACCCGGTTCCGCCGCGCGATCCGTCCGGCGACGAACTTGGCGGCTTCACCCTGCACCTGCAGCATCAGGTCCGAATCGACCCCGGCAAACGCGTCGAGCTTGCGCAGTTGTCCGGGCGCATCCAGCACGTCCTGCAGGAGGAACCGGATGTCGGCAAGGCGGGGCATGCTGATTTGTCCGGTGTGGCTCGGGTGATGGGCCCGCGACGGCGATGGTCAGCAGGCGTGCCGATCTGCGGTGGTTCCTACGTCGAGAACCGCAAGATGAACAACGTGATCGGCGGAAACAGGACCAGCACGATCACGCGGATCATGTCGCTGGCGACGAACGGCCAGACGCCGCGGTACGTCTCCCGGATCGAGATTTCCGGCGCCATCGACTGGATCACGAACAGGTTCATGCCGACCGGTGGCGTGATCAGGCCGACTTCCACGACGATCAGCACGAGCACGCCGAACCAGATCGCGGTGTCTTCCGGCGAGAGGCCGAAGTCCAGGCCCGAGATCATCGGAAAGAAGATCGGAATGGTCAGCAGGATCATCGACAGCGAATCCATCACGCAGCCGAACACGATGTAGAACACCAGGATCGCGGTGAGGATCGCATAGGGCGGCAGGCCCTGGGCGCCGACCCACATCGCCAGTTCCTGCGGCAGCTGAGACAACGCCAGAAAGGTGTTGTAGGCGGCGGCGCCAAGCACGATCATGAACACCATGCCGGTGCCCGATGCCGTCGACTCGAATGCCGCGCGCACGCCGCTCCTGGTCAGCCCCCCGCGCCACCAGGCGAGCAGGCCGGTCGTCACCGCGCCGACGGCGGCGCCCTCGGTCGGCGTAAAAATGCCGGAATAGATGCCGCCGACCACGACCAGGAAGATCAGCACCACCGGCCAGACCGCGCGCACCGCCTGCATGCGTTCCGGCCACGGCATCGGCGGCAAACTACCGGCCAAAGAAGGCTTGAAGCGCACCGCGAGGTTCACGACCAGCATGTAGCCAGCCGTGGCCAGAAGACCCGGCACCAGCGCTGCAGCGAACATCTTGGCGATGTTCTGCTCGGCCAGGATCGCGTAGATCACGAGCACGATCGACGGCGGGATCAGGATGCCTAACGTGCCGCCGGCGGCCAGTGCGCCGGACGCCAGGCTGCCCGCATAGCCGGCGCGGCGCAGTTCGGGCAGCGCGACCTGCCCCATGGTGGCTGCCGTCGCAAGTGACGAGCCACAGATCGAGCCGAAGCCGGCGCAGGCGCCGATCGCGGCCATCGCCACGCCGCCCTTGCGGTGCCCGACAAAGGCTTCGGCCGCCTTGAACAGCGCGCGTGACATGCCGCCCAGGGTGGCGAACTGGCCCATCAGCAAAAACAGCGGCACGATCGACAGCGAATGATTGGAGAAGGTTCCGTAGGCCAGGTTCTTGAGCTGCCCGAGCATCGGTCCGACGCTGCCGTACACCTGCCACGAGCCGACCAGACCGATCGCAAGCATCGACAGGCCGATCGGCACCCGCAGGAAGATCAGCAGCAGCATTACCGGGAACGACCAGAGCGCGAGAAGCAGCGGATCCATCAGTGACCTCCGCCGGCGTTGGGGACGTGGCCGGCTGGTGGCGACGCCAGACCCAGCGCTTCGAGCAACCCCCACGCATAGACCACGCAGCCGAATACGGCCGGCACCATCGACGCCGCATAACCCCACCAGACCGGCATCTGCAGGATGAAGCTGACCTCGCCGTTGTCGCGGTACTCCAGTGCCGACACACCCATGCGCCAGACCAGCAGCAGCCAGATGACCAGCATCAGCGCATTGGAGAAGACCTCGAGCGCGCGCTGCATGGGCTTCGGGTAGTTTTTCCAGAACAGGTCCACCATCGCATGGCCGTTGGTCAAGTGGCACCACGGCAGGAAGCAGAACACGGCGAGCGCGGTGCCGGCTTCGACCAGTTCGAAGTCACCCGGCACCGGCCCCAACCCGAGCGGCAGCAGCGCCCGCCCGACGATGCTGACCGCGCTCATGATCGCGATGATCGTGAGCACCAGCGCGCCGAACCAGGCGGTGTAGCGGCTCAGCCCATAAACAATGCTGGACATACGGTTGTCACCCTCGTTGTTGCTTTGGCAGCCGGCGCGGTCAGTTCGCGGCGGACGTCACTTCTTGCTCGGTTTGCCAGCCGTGAATCAAGCGCTTGCGTGCGGCTTGCTCAGGATTCCAGCGTGAAGCCCCCTGCGTGACCAGTGCAGTGGGCCCCAGCGCTCGTATTCGGTCTGCAGCGGCGCGGCCGTTTCCTGTGGTGTGGACGCATGCGGGAGCAGCCCGGTCGCGGCCAGGCTGTCGAGTATCCCCTGGTCTTTCAGCGCCGCGTTCACGGCCGCGTTGGCGGCCGCGAGCACGTTGGCCGGCGTTTTCGCGGGTGCCAGAAAACCGAAGCATTCCTCGATTGTCAGATCGGGAAATCCGCTTTCCGGAAAGGCCGGCACCTCAGGCAGATATGCCGATCGCCTGGCTCCTGAGGTCGCGAGGATGCGCAGCTCGGCGTCCGCTTTCATCGCGTCGGCGATTGCTTCGAAACCGGTCGGCACGTCGAAGCAAACCGTCGGCGCAATCTCGCGCAGGTTGCTCAGGGCTTCCGCCATGCCGGCCGGCGTCGGCTTGCCGTCGTCGATGTGGAGCGTGCCGCCGTTGTAGATCGTGAGGCCGAGTGATCGTGTCCGGGCCGATCGCGGCCCGGGCAGCATCGGCAGCGTCCGATGCGTGGGTCGCAACCAGATCCGAAAAGCTCGTGCTCGCACGTTCATCGAGCGCGCCCTCCACGAGCACGACTTCGCAATCGGCCGGCACGGTGGCGGCAATGACCCGCGCATAGCGCTTGGCATCGCAAGCGAACACGAGGCCCGGCGTCAGCGTTTGAACAACATGGCGCAGCTTGTCGAAGTCCTGGCTTGCGGTGGAATAGGCCGGGGAAAGCGGGCAGTGCGGTACACCGGCAAGCAGGCAGCCGAGCGCCGTCAGCAAGTGCTCGATGCTGTTCTCCGACAGGATCAGCACCGGCCCCTCGACGGACGCGCCGCGGTCGAGCAGCGCTTGCGCGATGCTGCGCGTCTGGCTCAGCGCTTCGCGGTAGCGCAAGTGGATTCAGTCGCCGGTCGAACCATGGCATGGCGTGCGCGGCGCGCGCCCAGTGTGCGGTCCGGCCCGGCTTCAGCCCAGTGCACGAGCCGATCGGTCATGCGCGGTGCGAACTCGGCCAGCGGGGCTTCGGCGGTCAGGTAGCGGGTGCCCGCAGCGCCTTCGCGCAGCACGGCGCGCGTGATGCCGAATTCGAGCGGGCGGTACCGCACGGCTGGGTTGGTCTCGATCATGACGCGCTCATCAACCTTTCCTGACCTTGTCGGCCTTGCCTTCAAGAAACGCGCGCACCCGCTCCTTGGCCTCTGGTGCGCTCTGGGCGATCGAGGCCATCATGGCTTCGGTCAGGAAACCGTGATCGGCCGGCTGCTCGGCAATGCGCGGCAGCACGTGCGCGAGCGCGAAGTTGGTCAGCGGCGCGTTCTGCGCGATTCGGCCGGCCAGTTCCAGCGCCTTGTCCAGGGCTTCGCCGGGCCGGCACCAAGCATTGCGCCAAGCCGATGCGCTCGCCGTCCCGCACGTTGTAGACCTGCCCGGTCAGCATCCTGTCGGTCATGCGCGCCGCGCCGATCGGCTTCGGTATCCGCACCGAGCCGCCGCCGCCACCGCCGAAGATGCCGCGCGGGCCTTCGGGCAGCGCATAGAACGTCGATTCATCGGCCACCCGGATGTGGCAGGCGCTGGCCAGTTCGAGCCCGTCGCCGACCACCGCGCCGTGCAGCGCGGCAACGACCGGCACCGGGCCCGTACTGCACACGGTCGAGTGCCACATGCCACATGCCGCATGCCACATGCCACATGCCACATGTGCGTGAATGGCGCATGCCCTGGCCCGCGTCGCGCTCGGAAAGCTCGCTCAGGTCGAGGCCCGCGCAAAAGGGACTCCTTCACCGGCGATGATGGCCGCACCGACCTCTGCGGGCAGCTTTTCGAAGATGTCGCGCAGCGCCAGAAGGAGTGCGTCGTTCAGCGCATTGCGCTTGGCGGGGCGCGTCAGGCGCACCAGCGCGACCTTGCCACGCAGTTCGAGTTGGATGTACTTTGCGCCTCACGAGGGTGCTTGCTTCTGGACTTTTCCTGAATGTGCAAAAAGTCCGCTCGCTGCCGCGAAGCGCGTTTGGAACCTTCGTTAAATCAATATGATGAAGCTTCACTCAGTGCCGACGAAAAAGGCAATTTGAATTTCTGAAAAAGGCAAACCCGTCTGAAAAGCGGGGACGCAAAGCTTCCGGTCTAAGGAACAACTTGTTGTTCTACGATAGCGGAGCCGCCAGGCGAAATTGCTCAGCAATGAGCAAAATTCCTTATGTGCGGCATCTTGTTCAGTCCCTAAACGCTTGAAGCGTTTGTGCTGTGTGAAACGGGTTGCGCATTTCGCGTACCCGTAATCGGAAGTCTCGGCGAATCGTCGCTGCGGCAACCTTCACTTGTGAAACCTAGGGATTTACCATGAACTCGAATCAAGTCTCCTTTTCGATGAACCATGCGCTGCGAGCTGCAATCGCCGCGGCCATTGCGGTTGCTGGAGTCAATGCCATTGCGGCTGACAGCCGCTAACCTCGCCGTCTCAGGCAATCGTGATCAACGCCTGCTCGATCACGACCACGGGGGTTGACTTCGGCACCTACGATTCCGTTTTGAGAGCCGCAAAGAGCGCAACAGGCAAGGTCACCCTCACCTGCACGAAGGGTGCGGTCGCGTCTGTGAAGCTTGACAACGGAGAACATTTTGCTGCGAGCTCGCGCAATATGACGAGTAGTGGCAACAACTCGTTGTCCTACGGGTTGTTCTCAGATGCACTGTGGTCCGACTCCGTGGAACGCGACAACCTTTGTGACACATACTGATGATGGAACCGGCTCGGCAATGGATATCACCGTTTATGGTCAGATTACAGCGAGCCAGAATGTCCCTGCGGGTAGCTATAACGACGTGGTGATCGCATCGGTAACCTTCTGATGTGGCGGTGCCCCTTGCGTTTCAGCAGGCTCCTGCTACTGGCGCTCTTCTGGTTTGCAGGGGGCCCGCGTTTGCCGGATCCTTCTCGGTCAGCCCGGTGCGCCTGACGCTAACGGCAACGGCGCCGATCGCCGCACTCACCATCCGCAACAGCGGCGGAGAACCCACCGTCGTGCAACTCAACGTGACGAGCTGGACTCAGGAGGACGGCGCCGACCGCTACGCGCCGAGCCGCGACCTGATCGCCTCGCCCCCCATTTTCACGCTCCCGCCCGGCGGGTCGCAGATCGTGCGCCTGGCGCTGCGCCGGGCCCCCGAGGCGCGCCAGGAACTGACCTATCGCGTCTATCTGACGGAGGTGCCGCCGCCGCCGAGCCCAGGCTTTGTCGGGATGCGGGTCGCGCTGGAACTCGGGGTTCCGGTGTTCGTGTCGCCGACCGTGGCCAGCGCGCAATCCCTTGAATGGCAGTTGCTGCGCGGCAGCGACGGCAAGGTGTCGATCGTCGCCCGGAACAACGGCGCCGTACACGACCGCATCACGAGCGTCACCCTCTCGACCGCGGGCGGCGCGGCTCCGAGCCGGCAGACGATCGCCACCGACGTCCATGGCGGCCAGCAGCGCGGCTGGCCCCTGATCGACAAGGGGCTGCCGGCCCCCGGCACCGCCATGCATCTCTCCGCAGGCACCGAACGTGGCGACGTCGAAGCCGATGTCGTCATGCCCTGAACACCGCAGGCTGCGCGCGGTTTGGGTTGTCGCTCTCGCCGGCGGTGCTTTCGGTGGCGGCTCGCGGCTGCGCCTGCGGAAGAGGCGGCTGTCTCCGCATCCGCCGCGGCGACGGAGTTGCCGCTCGCCGTCAGCGTCAACGGCGTTCCGATGCCCGCCACGATCCTGCTGCAGCAGCCCGACGGCCAGGTGTTGGCCCGCGTGTCCGACCTGCGTCGATGGCGCTTTTCGGTCCCCGGCATGGACGATGCGGGGCGCGGCGGCGAAAGTTACCTGAGGCTGGATACCATTCCCGGCCTGGTCTGGCGCATCGAACCCAGCACCCAGACGCTTGTGCTCGAAACCTCCGCCGGCAACTTCCAGTCCACCGTGCTCGGACGCGATGCGCGACGGGTGCAGCCGCCGCCACCGCCGATCGGCGGATTCTTCAACTACGACGTATCGGCACAGACGGCGGATCGTCAAACGTCGACCGGCGGCCTGTTCGACGCCGTCGCCTTCAGCCCCTGGGGGTCGCTCGCGGCTAGCGTCGTCGCGCGTGGCGGTCGCAGCGGGGCAACCGGCGCTGAACAAAGCGCCCTGGTCCGTCTCAACACCACCTGGACCCTCGATCGGCCCCTGGACATCGCGACTTGGCGCATTGGCGACACCGTCAGCCGCGCCGGCAGCTGGAGTCGCCCGGTGCGTCTTGGCGGCTTGCAGTACGCCACCGACTTCAACACGCAGCCCGGCTTCATCACCTTTCCGATGCCCCAGCTTGCGGGGGAAGCGGCGTTGCCGTCGACGGTGGACATCTATGTCAACGATGCCCTGCGCTCGCGCCGGGACGTGCTGGCGGGCCCCTTCACCATTGCGGAGTTGCCCGTCATGACCGGGATGGGCGAGGCGCGCGTCGTGGTGCGCGACCTGCTCGGGCGGGAGCAGACGATCCGGGCCCCGTTCTATGCCAGTCCGGCGCTGCTGCGGCCCGGCCTGCGCGACTTCTCCTACGAGGTCGGCGCGATCCGCTCCAACTACGGCCTGAAAAGCGCCGACTACGGCGAGTTGGTCGCGGTCGGCACGGAACGGCGCGGTCTCACCGACACCCTCAGCGGCGAGTTGCACGGCGAAGTCTCTAGGAGTCGCCGCGCGGCCGGGGTCGCCGCGGCCTGGCTGCTGCCCACGATAGGCGTCTTCTCGGGGTCCGCCGCCCTCAGCAGCAGCGCGCGCGGCAGCGGAACGCTGCTCTCGGCCGGCTTTCAGCGGCAAGCGAGGCAACTCAGCTTCGGCGGCAACGTCGCGACGACGAGTCGCCACTTCATGCCGCTGGGCCCCGTCACGGATCCCAGCGCTGCGCGGCGCCAGATCCAGTCCTACGTCAGCTATGCGACGTCCTCCTATGGCGCCTTTGGACTGAACTATGTCCGTCAGGACTACCGGGACAGGCCCGGCGCTGCACTCGCCGGCGCGAGCTGGGGATTCGCGCTGGGCCGCGTGGGCTATCTGTCCATGACGCTGCTGCGCGACCTCAAGGGCGGCGAAACCCGTGCTTCGCTCAGCTTCAGCCGCGTGCTCGGCCGCAGCACCAGCCTGAGCACAAGCGTCACCATGGACGGCGAGCGGCGCAACGCCCAGGTGCAGCTGCAACAGAATCTGCCCGTGGGCACCGGCGTCGGCTACCGGCTGGCGGCAACCGGCGGCGAGGTCAGCCGCGCCAACGGCACCCTGCTGCTCCAGAACGACTACGGAACCTACGTGGGGGATGTCTCTGCCAGTGGTGGCCGGACGGCCTACCGCGCGGGCGCGGCCGGGGGCATCGCCCTCATCGGCAGCAACGTCTTTGCGAGCCGCACCATCAACGAAAGCTTCTCGGTGGTCGATGTGCCCGGCTTCGCCAAGGTGCGCGTTTATGCCGCCAACCAGCTGGTCGGTCGCACGGGCACGGACGGCACCCTGCTGGTGCCGCGCCTGCTGCCCTTCCAGCGCAACGAAATCCGGATCGAACAGGCCGACCTGCCGATGGATGCCACGGTAGGCGCCTTGGCCGTCGACGTCGTGCCCTATCGGCGCAGCGGGGTCCTGGTGCGGTTTCCCGTGCAGCGCTCGCGCACGGGCACCATCACCGTGCTGCTCGATGACGGCCTGCCGCTTCCCGCCGGCGCCATCGCGCGTTTGCGCGGCGAGATCGAGTTTCCGGCGGGGCAGCGCGGCGAGATCTACCTGACCGGCCTGGACAAGGAAAACACCGTGCAACTCAGCTGGCGTGACCAAGCGTGTGTGATCGACGTCCCGTTTCCGGAAACGACCGATCCGCAGCCTCATCTCGGCGACTTTGTCTGTCATGGTGTCAGGCGATGAATCACCGGACGCGTTCGGTTG
Source organism: uncultured beta proteobacterium (assembly GCA_963761295.1). Classification (GTDB taxonomy): domain Bacteria; phylum Pseudomonadota; class Gammaproteobacteria; order Burkholderiales; family Burkholderiaceae_C; genus JBBPYC01. The sequence continues at coordinate 157,816 of CAVXGG010000012.1, read as the reverse complement.
TCTTGGCAGTCGCCTGGCTGGTCTCGGCAGCTTCCGCCCAGGCGGCAACCTGCACGGTATCGACCACCAGCGTCGCCTTCGGCACCCACACATTCCTTGCCGCGTCGCCCAGCGACAGCACCGGCACCATCAGCGTCCGCTGCGACGCAGTCACGAGCTATGCGATTGCAATTTTGGGAGGATTTACCGGCACCTTTGCGCGGGCGATGACCTCCGGGAGCAGCCAGCTGAGCTACAACCTTTTCACCGACGCCACCCGCACCGTGGTCTGGGGGGACGGCAGCGCGGGAAGCGCGAGGGTCAGCAGCTCGGGCACCACCGGCGCCACGCATTCGGTGTACGGCCGCATACCGGCCAGGCAGAACGTGACTGCCGGGAGCTACTCCGATTTCCTTGTCGTCAGGGTCGAGTTTTGAGCTGTTGCCTATGCAGTCGGCCCTGCAAAACCTCGGAATCCCGCATGGACAGGCGCTTTGCGGATATCCGCGGCATCGAAGAACGCGCAGGTTTTCGAAAATGGATGCTCAAAACCTGAGAGTTTTTACTCGGACTTCGAGGGCGTGTGACGACCGACAACTTCTTGCGCACGCGTCTGGACGGCATGATCGACCCCGGGCACACGCTGGCTGTTCTTGCGCAGCCGCCTGCCCTGGGCGCAGATGGAGCAAGCCCTTGCCCCGTGCTTCGTCCGCCAAGCCCGTCCCGAGCAGTGGCAGATGAACGAGGACCTGTTCGGCGCGACAGCGCCAGATGGAAATTACCGGGCCAAGTGAGTCACTTCTGGGCGGAAATCAACAAGCACGTCAACCAACCCGAACCCGCTTGCTCGAAAACAAAGACTGTCAGGACATCATGAACCTCGCTCGCAGCCTCCCGCCCGCGCCCTCCGCCTTGCTAACGAAGGACGTCTACGTGACCACCCCGCGCGGGACCGATGAACTGGGTCAGGGAAGGACCACATTGTCGGCTGAGGAGTTCGAGCTGCTGGTCCGCGTTGATGGAAAGCTCACCCTGTCACAGATCCGGGCCGCCATGCCGGCGATGTCGGATGCGGTGTTCACCGGCAACTGGCGCAGCCTCCAGGATCGCCGGCTGGTGGCGCGCGCGGTGACCGACCCCATGGATCAGAAGCTTCAACAGCAGCTGGACTCCTTCTCGCTCACGACAGGTGGTACGGGCGAAGACGCCGCCATGCTGTCGCTCAAGCGCGCTGGCTTCTTTGTGGAAATCGCGCGCGCCCAAGCCGTAAGGCCGGTGCGTGCCGCGACCCAGCCCATCACAGCGCTGGTGGTCGAGGACGAGCCGGTGCTCGCCAAGTTCCTCAAGACGTACCTCTCCTTGGAAGGAATTCAGGTGCGGGGGGCCGCCAACAGGGCTCAAGTCGATGCGGAGCTGAGGGTGCGCCCCGTACCGGACGTGGTGCTCCTGGATGTGGGCTTGCCCGACATCGACGGTTTCGACATCCTGCAGCGGCTGCAGGAAGAGGCTGCCTTCAAAGCGGTCCCGACCATCATGCTCACCGGCAAGGCCACGCGGGAATGCGTCATCCGGGGCATCTCGGGCGGCGCGGCCGGCTATGTCACCAAGCCGTTCCGGGCGGACGCGCTGGTGCGCGCCGTTCGCACCGTGCTCGGGATCCCGCCGCTGGCCGCCGCCGGGGATTCGTGGTCGATGACGACGCCAAATTCATGAAGTGGCCGCTGAAGGCGGTCAGGCAGTGACCGCGCTTGGCGCGCGCGGCTCGGCAGCGATCGGCCGGGCCGGATCGGCCCTGGCCATGATCGCCGGCGTTGTCGTGCTGGCAGGTTGGATCCTGGACCAGGACGTTCTTAAAAGCCTGGTGCCCGGCGCCGTGCAGATGAAGCCCAACACCGCGTTCGGCCTCCTGGCCGCGGGCGCTGGCCTGGCGTTGAGTCTGGAGCGGGCGGCGTGGAAGCAGCTTGTGGCGCGGTGCCTTTCAGTCACGATCTTTGCGCTCGGTGCCGCCACGCTGCTGGAGTATGCGACGGGGGCCGACTTCGGTATCGACGAGCTGCTTTTCAAAGACACCACCAAACTGTTCAACCCCGTGCCCGGGCGCATGGCGACCTTCACCGCTGCAGCGTTCGTGCTGCTCGGTACTGCCCTGTGGCTGGTGGGCGCAAAAGCATGGCGCGGGGCCCTCGGTCTGGTCGCGAGTGCCTGCACCTTGATGATCGGCCTGTTGGCGGCGCTGGGCTATTTGTGGAACGCCTCGGAGCTCGTCACCGACTCGTGGCTGCCGCCGGTGGCGCTCAATACCGCGCTGGCGCTGATGGGGCTGGGAGCCGGTCTGATCGCCGAGCACCTGCGGCGTACCCATGTTCCCGGCCTCGATCCGTTTTCCACAATTGACCGCAAATTGGCGCTGACCTTCTGGGGCATGGTCGCGGTGCTGGTCCTTTCGGCCAGCTTCAGCTATCGCTCAAACGTGGAATTCGCCAACGCGACCAGCTGGGTCGCGCATACGCAGAAGGTCCAGATGCGCTTGGGCAGCCTGGGCGGCTGCATGGACCGCGCTGCGTCCAACCAGCGCCACTACCTGCTGACCGGGGAGCCCGCCTCCAAAAAAGGACTCCTTGCGGCGACGGCGGAATGCCGGACCACCGTTGAGGCGATCATCAAACTGGTGACGGACAACCCTGCGCAGGTGGCCCGTGCGTCGAAGCTTCGGGCGCTTGTTTCACCTCGGGCCGACGCCCTGGAGCAGGTCGCGCAGATCTTTGAAAGCAAGGGCCTGGACGAGGCGCGCCAAGCGCCGGCCTTCCAGTCAGGCCTGAAAGCCACGCTGGCGGTGGCTCTGGCCATTGAGCAAATGCAGGACGTGGAGCAGTCGCTTCTCGTGGCACGACAGCGAGACCAAGAGCGCGACCGATCGATCATGCTGCTGTCGCTGCTGGGGACGCTGCTCGTGGCGGTGGGCATCTTCGCGCTCCTCGTGCGGGGCATGCGCCGCGAAGTGGAGCACAGCGTGCGGCTGAGCGAGGGCATGCAGCGCCAGAAAATGCTGCTGGGGACGGTGATCAACTCCGTGCCGGACATCATCGCCTACAAGGACACGAATGGTGTGTACATGGGCTGCAACGAGGCGTTTGCTGCGCTTGTGGGCAAGCCCGCTGGCCAGGTGGCTGGACAGCGCATCGAGGATCTCTTCAACGCCGCCCAGGCGCAAATCCTGCGCGCCAGCGATCAAGTGGTGCTGGAGGGGCAGAAGCAGAGCGTGGAAGAGGTTTGGGGCACCTACCCGGACGGCACCAAGGTGCTGCTGGAGATGCTGCGCACCCCCCTGCGCGATGAGGAAGGTGATTCCGTCGGGATCCTGGCCATCGGCCGCAACATCACCCAGCGCAAGAAGGCGGAGCAGGAAATCCTGCGAGCGCGCGACCTGGCTGAAGAAGCAACCCGCACAAAGTCGGCGTTCCTGGCGAACATGAGCCACGAGATCCGAACACCCATGACCGGCGTGCTGGGCATGGTGGACCTGCTGGCGCAGGAGAATCTGACCGAGGGCCAGCGCAGCTGCGTCGACGCCATGCGCTCGTCCGGGCGCCATCTGCTGAACGTGATCAACGACATCCTGGACTTCTCGCGCACGGAAACCGGCATGATTGAGCTCGAAGACCTCGACTTCTCGATCCCGGAGGTACTGGAGCAGCTGCAATCGCTCGTGAACCCGCTGGCCGTCGAGCGCGGATTGGATCTCCAGTTTGCGCTGACCCCTCACTCGCCTACGGTGGTGCGCGGCGACCCAACCCGCCTGAAGCAGGTCCTGCTGAACTTGGCCACCAACGCCGTCAAGTTCACGGAGCGCGGCATGGTGAGCGTGACGGCCAACCAGTGCGATTCCGCGGACGGTTCGGTGCGATTTCGCTTCGAGGTGCGGGACACCGGGCCTGGTATTGCGGCCGAAACCCTGAGCCGCCTGTTCACACCCTTCGTTCAAGCCGACAGTTCCACAGTCAGGCGCTTTGGCGGCAGCGGCTTGGGGCTGGCCATCAGCAAGCGGCTGGTCGAAGCCATGGGTGGCACGATCGGCGCCACCAGCGTCCCCGGCCAGGGCAGCGTCTTTTTCTTCGAGCTCTCCCTGAGCCTGGGCAACCCTCTCCAATTGAGTCGCCTCGGAGCCCTGGACGCAGCGCCGGTACAGCCAAGACGCATCCTGATCGCTGAGGATGTCGCGATCAACCGCAAAATCCTGCAGGGGACGCTGGGCAAACAAGGCCATCAGCTGACGTTCGCAGAAAACGGTGCGCAGGCCGTGGACCTGGTGCAGCAGCAGGTCTTCGACGTGGTGCTGATGGATGTGCAGATGCCGGTCATGGATGGGGTCGAGGCCACCCAGCGGATCCGCAAACTTGGCGGGCGCTTCGAGTCCCTGCCAATCCTGGGGTTGACGGCCAACGTGATGGCACGCGAGCGGCAGCGCTACCTCGAGGCGGGCATGAATGGCTGCCTCATGAAGCCGATCGAGTGGGATCGGCTGAACGCAGCCCTGGCCAGCTGCGTGCCGGCCGCCTCGGCCCTGGTGAACATTCCGGCGATTGATTCCATGGGCATGATGATGGGTGCCGAGGAGATTCAGTCCCTGCTGCAGCAGGCCATCGAGACGTACTCCGGCTATTGCGAATCTCTGTCAGAAGCGTCCACCGCCGAAGAGGTCGCAGCCGAGGCTCACAAAATCAAGGGCTCGGCGGGCACACTGGGTCTGAGCGGAATCGCTGCGGCCGCTGTCGCCCTGGAAGCGGCTGCCGATTCAGGGAAGGCTACTGGCGAGCTCGTGGCGGCGCTCAAAATCGCTCTCAACGGTACCAGGGAAGTGGTGAAGACGCCCAGTTACGCGGCGTGATTTCAGGCTTCGTTCCCAGCGAAGAGCACTCAGACCCCCCGGCGCCCACGTCAAGCTCAGGCGCGCGGAACTACCGTCGGGTTTCTGTCGCGCCAGCGATGAGGATACGTGCGCAGCCCAGGGTCTTGAACCCAGCATTGAGCGGGTAAGCCGCTTGATCGCCAATGGTCCCGCTCGACGACGTTGTTGAGGTGCTTCGATTGGCGTAATGTCCCGTCCCGCGCCAAGAACAATGGATCGCGCCGAGCATCGATGCAATGGTCCGGCACTGCCTGGCTGCTGCATCGGCCTGTGCCGACAGGACGGCGCGCTGCAGCAACACCGGCACCCCGCTGTCAGGTTCAGTCGCGCCCCCAGTGGATGAGAACCTCTTTGACAATCCGGGCCAATCTCTCCGTCTGTTCCTCGATGACCATCTGCACACGCGGCAACAGGGTGGCCTCGGCCCCCGGAATTCCCAATGTCGACGTCGCCAGACGAATCGGAGCCTGGGGGTTGCTCAACTCGTCGGCGACCCGGGCGAGAAGTTCCGCATGTCGGCGCCGCACCGCCGCTGCCGCCGCAAGCAGATGCTGCGCGCCCAGCGCAGCCAGGATGAGGGTCTCGTTGGCATCGGCAGGAACCGTCGGCTGGCCGTCGGCGATGAGGGTCGATGCGGATGCCGGGCGGCCCGAAGAAAAGGTTCGTCGCGAGGATCGATCACGCGGCTTGCAACGCCGACCCGATCCCGTCACTGCGCAGCCGCAAGACCCGGTCGGCCCGTTCGGCCGCCGCTGCGGCATGGGTCACGAGAATCAGCGCCGCCTGCTGCTCACGCACCTGCGCGACCAGCACATCGAGCACGCGCGCGGCGGTGCCGGGGTCGAGGTTGCCGGTCGGCTCATCGGCCAGCACGAGGGCAGGGCGATGCACCAGCGCGCGCGCCAGCGCCACACGCTGAAGCTGGCCGCCGCTCAACTGTTCGGGCAGTCGCGTGCCGAGGCCGTTCAAGCCCACCGCGTCGAGCATCCGCTGCACACGGGCGTCGTCGGGTCGACTCAGCAGCAGCAGCGGCAGCGCGACGTTCTGTGCAACATCCAGGTGTGGCAACACGTGAAACGCCTGAAACACGAAACCGACCTTGGCGCGGCGCAGCAGCGCGCGCTGATCGTTGTTCAACGTGTTGAGATCGACGCCGCCTAGCCTGACCGTGCCTTCGCTCCAGTCGTCAAGACCCGCGATGCAGTTGAGCAAGGTCGACTTGCCGACGCCCGAGTCGCCGACGATCGCGACGAACTCGCCGGCTGCGACATCGAGCGAGACGTGTTCGAACACCGCCGCCTGCGCATAGCGTTTGGCAAGATTGCGTACCTGCACGATCATGAATGGGGGTGCCTCGATGTCATGGGGTCTGGGCCGACCCGATTGGGGCCGGTCGTGCGGTCAAGCGCGCGGTCGACGGCTTCGAGCAAACGGCTCGATACATCTGGCCTATCGCAGGCGATGACCTGACGCTGCGGCATCGACCGCAGCCAGGTGAACTGGCGCTTGGCGAGCTGGCGCGTGGCGAAGATGCCGCGCTCGCGCAGTTCGACCATCGGCATCTCGCCCGCGAGCACGGCCCAGGCCTGACGGTAGCCGACACAGCGCATCGACGGCAGCGCCGCATGCAGATCACCCCGCGCGCGCAAGTGGCGCACCTCGTCCAGAAAACCCGCTGCAAGCATCGCGTCGAAGCGCTCGGCGATCCGCGCATGCAGCCATTCCCGGTGCTCGGGCTCCAGGCTGAAAATCGTTGGAGCGCTTGTCTCGTCTGCGTTGTCTGCTGCTGTTTTGGAAGCATGAAACGAGGAGAGCGTCTGCCCGCTGCTGCGAAACACCTCGAGCGCTCGCTGAATGCGTTGCGCGTCCCGCGGCGCAAGGCGCAGCGCGCTTTCGGGGTCGACCTGCGACAGCCGCCGATGCATCTCGGGCCAGCCGTGCTGCGCGGCTTCCTGCTCGATTTGCGCTCGGACCAGCGGATCGGCCGCCGGCATCTCGTCCAGCCCACGGGTCAAGGCGCGCAAGTACAGCATCGTGCCGCCGGCAAGCAACGCGAGCCTGCCGCGGCCGTTGATCTCGCCGATCAGTCGCCGTGCGTCGGCAGCGAACGCGGCGGCGCTGTACGCGTCCACCGGGTCGCGGATGTCGATCAGGTGGTGCGGCACGGCGGCGCGCTCCGCGGCGCTCGGTTTGGCGGTGCCGATGTCCATCCCGCGGTAGACCTGCGCGGAGTCGACGCTGACGATCTCGCTCGGAAAGCGGCTGGCGATGGCAAGTGCGGCCGCGCTCTTGCCGGCGGCGGTCGGGCCGGTGAGCGCGATGCACCAGGCGTCGCCAAATGTCGAAGGCCGGATCATGTCGGCCCGATGCACCACGCGGTGGTTCGCCGGCGGCGTGTGCTGCGGCGGCGGCGGCGGCCAGATTCGCATCGATTGCCGCCGTGCTGCGCCGCCGGCTGATGTGCGGCCCGGCGCACCTCCATGCGCCCCGGCGCGATCAAGTCAGCAGCGCCTGCGCAAACTCGCGCGCGTTGAAAGTTTCCAGGTCCTCGAGCTTTTCCCCGACGCCGATGAAATAAACCGGCACCGGGTGTGCGCCCGGCGTGGCGCGCGCGCGCTCCACACCCCACTGCGCAATCGCAGCCAGCATGCCCCCTTTGGCCGTGCCGTCGAGCTTGGTCACGATCAAACCCGTGAGGCCGAGCGCCGCATCGAACGACTTGACCTGCGACAGCGCGTTCTGGCCCGTGTTGCCGTCGATCACGAGCAGCACCTCGTGCGGCGCGGTCGCATCGGCTTTTTGCACCACGCGCTTGATTTTTTTGAGCTCGTCCATCAGGTGCAGCTGCGTCGGCAACCGGCCTGCGGTGTCGACCAGCACGACGTCCTTGCCGCGCGCCTTGCCGGCCGTGACCGCGTCGAAGCTCACGGCTGCAGGGTCGCCGCCTTCCTGACTCACGATTTCGACCAGGTTGCGATCCGCCCAGACGCCGAGCTGCTCCCGTGCCGCGGCGCGAAACGTGTCGGCTGCGGCCAGCAGCACGGCGGCGCCTTCGTTCGACAAATGCTTCGTGAGCTTGCCGATCGACGTCGTCTTGCCCGCGCCGTTCACGCCCGCGACCATGATCACGGTGGGTGTGAACTCGCCGATGATCAACTCGCGCTCGAGCGGTCTGAGCAACTGCGTAAGTGCCTCAACCAACGCGTTGCGCACGGCAATCGGATGCGTCGCACCGCCGACCTTCACGCGGCGTCGCACCTCGTCGAGCAGGAACTGGGTGGCGGGCACGCCGGTGTCCGCAAGCAGCAGGGCGGATTCCAGATCGTCATACAGGCTGTCCGTGATCTGCGCACCCGTGAACACGCCGGACAGGTTGCTGCCGGTCTTGCGCAGTCCGGTCTTGAGGCGCGATGTCCAGCCTGCGCGTGCTGCGGGCGTGGCCTGCGGCGCGGGAATCTCGAGTGGCCGGACAAGCGCGCTGCCGATCAGGCTCGGACTGCCGGACCACGATGCTGGGGGGGGTGCGGACGGCAGAGGGCGAGTTGTGACTGGTGCTGGTGCTGGTGCTGGTGCTGGTGCTGGTGCTGGTGCTGGTGCTGGTGCTGGTGCTGGTGCTGGTGCTGGTGCTGGTGCTGGTGCTGGTGCTGGTGCTGGTGCTGGTGCTGGTGCTGGTGCTGGTGCTGGGATCCGCGCAGGCAACTCGGCAGGTTGGATGCTCGAATCCCGTGCCCAGGGTGCGGCCGGGACCGGCGAGTGCGTCCTGTCGGCGCTTGCGGGCGGTGCCACTGGTGACTCCCTCGACGGCTCCGTCGATGCGCCGAAACCGTCGTCGGCGTCCGGCTCGCATGGCGTGGCATCGATCGGCTGCACTGCGGCAGGTGGCTCGGCTGTCGATGCCGACGCCGACCCGGCCGCAACGGCGGGCGGCTGCGTCGGCAGCGGCTCGACGGCTGCGGGCTCCTGCAGCCGTCGCGGGGGTTCGGTGACTTCGAGCGCGACCGGGGTTGTCGGCGGCGTAGCGGGCGTCGGCTCCGGCGCTGGCGCAACCGGCGGGTCGGCCGCTTCGTTGCCGCCAAAAATCTTCTTCAGGAACTTGAACATTGTGCGGTTTCTACAATCCGACGATTCTATGAAACACCCCATCCAACGACTTTTCTCGATCGGCCTGTGGGCCGCGGCCCTCGCGCTGCCGGCCGGCGCCGCCGAGCCGGCCGCGCCACCGGTGCAGCAGTTCAAGCTTGCCAACGGCCTGACGTTGATCGTGAAGCCGGACCGGCGGGCGCCGACCGCGGCCCACATGCTGTGGGTGCGGGTCGGCGCGATGGACGAGGTAGACGGCACCAGCGGCGTCGCGCACGTGCTCGAGCACATGATGTTCAAAGGCACACCGGAGCTGCCACCGGGCGAGTTTTCGCGCCGGGTGGCCGCGCTCGGCGGGCGCGAAAACGCGTTCACGTCGCGCGACTACACCGGCTACTACCAGCAGATCCCGGCGAATCGGCTCGAAGACGTGATGAAGCTCGAGGCGGACCGCTTCGCGCACAACCAGTGGAGCGACGACGAGTTCAAGCGCGAGATCGAAGTCGTGAAGGAAGAGCGCCGACTGCGCACCGAGGATTCCCCGCGCGCGCGCATGGACGAGATTCTCGACGCGGTCACGTTCGTCGCTTCCCCCTACGGACGGCCGGTGGTCGGCTGGATGAGCGATCTGGACGCACTGACCCCGGATGACGTGCGGGCTTTCTATCAACGCTGGTACGTGCCGGCCAACGCCGCGGTGGTGGTCGCCGGCGACGTCGATGTGGCGCAGGTGCGCGCATTTGCCGAACGTTATTACGGTGCGATCCCCGCGCGCGCGGTGCCCGTGCGCAAGCCGCGCGAGGAGCCGCCGCAGCAGGGCCTGCGTCGCATTGAATTCAAGGCGCCGGCCGAGCAGGCGTATCTGCAGATGGCATTCAAGGCGCCGCGGCTGACCGGCTTCGAGCCGATGGTGGCCGAAGCCCCGGCGCAGCCCGTAAGCGGTGCCGGCACGGCCGCCGCCAAGCCGCCCGCGCAGACCGACGAAGGCGAGGACGCGCTCGCGCTGACTGTGCTGGCCGCCGTCCTCGACGGCTACCGGGGCGCGCGGCTCGATCGCGCGTTGACGCAGGGGCCGGACCGGGTCGCCGACAGCGCGGGCGCGGGCAACGGCCTCCTGGGCCGCGGGCCGCAGCTGTTCGTGCTCGATGCGGTGCCGGCTGCGGGCAAGACCACGGCCGCTGCGGAGCAGCGACTGCGTGAGCAGATCGCCAAGGTCGCGGAAGGCGGTGTGCAGGCGTCGGAATTGAAGCGGGTCAAGACGCAGTGGATCGCAAGCCAGGTCTATCAGCGCGATTCGGTGTTCGCGCAAGCCCGGGCACTCGGCACGTTCTGGGCGCTGGGGTTGCCGCTCGATACGGACGAGCGACTGATCGAGCGGCTGCGCGCCGTGACGGCCGAGCAGGTGCAGCACGTGGCCGCGAAATACTTCAGCGACGACCAGTTGAGCATCGGTGTGCTGGTGCCCCAGCCGATCGATCCGAAGCGACCCCCGCGACCGGCTGCGACTGTGCCGCTGCACGGTGGCGAACAGCGCTGAAATACTATGAAAAATATAGCTAAAAACGCAATCTGCACCGGCGCGGTCGGCCTATTTTCTTCGATTTTCTGCGTCGTGGCGGCTCATGCGGCGATCCCGATCGAACGCTGGACGCAGCCGAGCGGCGCGCAGGTCTACTTCGTGCCGAGCCCCGGCATCCCGATGCTCGACGTGCAGATCGACTTCGACGCGGGCAGCCGGCGCGATCCGGCCGACCAAGCCGGCTTGGCCAGCGTGACCGCCAGTGAGGCCGGCAAAGGCGTGAAGGCCGACGGCGACGAACCCGCGATCGACGAGAACGCGTTGAGCGAAGCCTGGGCCGACTTGGGCGCCGCGTTCGATGCGCGAGCCGGCGACGACCGCATGAGCTTCTCGTTGCGCACGTTGTCCGAGCCGGAACTGCTCGCTCAGGCCGGCGCGCTGGCCGCGCGGCAACTCGGCGCACCGGCGTTTCCGGCTGAAGTGTGGCAGCGCGATCGCGAGCGGCTGGCCGCCGCGTTGCGCGAGGCCAATACGCGACCGGCCACGGCCGCGCGCCGCGCGTTCGGGACGGCCGTCTACGGCGACCATCCCTACGGATACGAGACGACCGAGCAGACCATTCAGCGCATCGAGCCCGCCGACATGGCCGCGTTCTACGACCGCACGATCCGGCCGTGCCGCGCCAAGATCAGCATCGTCGGCGCGATCGATCGTGAGCGCGCCGATGCGCTGGCCTCGCTGCTGCTGTCGCGTCTGCCTGAGCCGTCGCGGTGCGACGCGCTGCCCCTGGTGCCAGCCGTGCCGCCGCTCACACAAGGCGTCGAGCGCGACATTCCGTTCGCCTCGGCCCAGGCGCATATCCTGATCGGCCAGCCCGGCTATCCGCGCAGCGATCCGGACTACTTTCCGCTCACGGTGGGCAACCACATCCTGGGCGGGGGCGGTTTCACCTCGCGGTTGACCGGGCAGGTGCGGGAAAAGCGCGGTCTGAGCTACAGCGTCTACAGCTACTTCGCGCCCGGGCTGCACGCGGGTGCGTTCACGATCGGCATGCAGACGCGGCCGGATCAGGCAAAGCAGGCGGTGCAGGTCTCGAAGGACGTGCTCGCGGAATTCGTCGCCCAAGGGCCGACCGAAACCGAGCTTGAAGCCGCCAAGCAGAACCTGATCGGCGGCTTCGCGCTGCGGCTCGACAGCAACCGCGACCTGCTCGGCAACATCGCGAACATCGCCTGGCATGACCTGCCGCTTGACTATCTGGATCACTGGACCGAGCACGTACAGGCGCTGACGGTGGCCGACATCAAGGCCGCGTTCCAGCGCAAGTTGCAGCCGGACCGCATGGTGACGGTGGTGGTCGGCGGCCAGCCGTGACGGCAGCCGCTGGCCGCGGCCAGCGTGCGCCCCGGCATGCGGCCACGGCGCCGGGTCTGGTGCGCCTGATCGGCGGGCAGTGGAAGCGCACCCCGCTGACTGTGTCCGATCGGCCCGGTTTGCGGCCCACGCCGAACCGGGTTCGCAAGACATTGTTCGACTGGCTCGGGCACGATTTGAGCGGCTGGATCGTCTACGACGCGTTCGCGGGCAGCGGCGCGTTGGGGCTGGAAGCCGGCTCGCGCGGCGCGGCGCGCGTGACGATGTGCGAGCAGGATGCAGCGCTGGCCGCCGCTCTGAAGGGAATCGCCAGCCGGCTCGATCCGCAAGCGCTGACGCTGCGCGTCGAGCGCGGCGACGGCGTGGCCGCGCTGCGCCGCCAGCCGGGCAACAGTTGCGATCTGGTGCTGCTCGATCCGCCATTCGAAACCGGGCTGCACGACCCCGCACTGGTGGCCGCGGCGGGCGTGTTGCGCGCGGACGGCCGAATCTATCTGGAGGCGCCCACACAGTGGTCTCCCGAGCGGCTGCGGACCCTCGGTCTCGAAATGCTCAGGTATCTGCACGCAGGCAGCGTCCACGCGCATCTGATCGGCCGGCAGCCCGGCGCCTGACGCGCCCCATAATGATTCGCCACACGGGTGGCAGCAAAGGCAAGGCGCATGGCAAGCAACGAAATCGATGAGAACCGTCGGCCGCAATCGCAGCGGCAACCCGGACAGCGTCGGGTCCTATCGGCGGTTTATCCGGGCACGTTCGATCCGATCACGCTCGGCCACGAAGACTTGGTGCGACGGGCGGCAACGATGTTCGATCGGGTCGTGGTCGGCGTGGCCGTGGGCCACCACAAGCGCGCGATGTTTACGTTGGACGAGCGCATCGCGATGGCGCGGGAGACGCTGGGCGGCGTTGCCGGGATCGAGGTGGTGGCGTTCTCTGGACTGGTCGTCGAGTTCGCGGCGGCGCAGGGCGCTTGCGTGATGTTGCGCGGACTGCGCTCGAGCACCGACTACGACTATGAGAGCCAGCTCGCCGGCATGAACCGCCGGCTGGCGCCTTCGATCGAAACCGTGTTTTTGCCGCCAGGCGATGGGGTGCAGCACATCTCCAGCACGCTGGTGCGCGAGATCGCCAAGCTGGGCGGCGACGTCGGCACGTTTGTCTCGGCGCCCGTGCTCAGCCGGCTGCACGCGCGGGTGGCGCAGCGGCAGGGCGAAGCGGCGGAGAAGTAGCGTCCCGGCCTGCCGCGAGCCGACACACCGCGCGAGCGAGCGTTAGGCCGCAATCGGCGTAAAGATGCTCGCGTGCTGCAAGTCGTTGTGGGTCTGGCCTGCTTGCAGCGCGTTCACGAGCTTGCTCCAGCTCGCATCGGGACGTTCAAGCCGGAACGCATACCAGCCGTCGACACCGTTCACGCTCTCGCGCACCGCCATCGCGCGCAATTGTGAGCGTTCGGCGTCGCCGAGCTGGACCGTGACGTCGAACCACTGATTCAGCGGCACCGCGACCGATGACGAGGCGAGAAACCCCGACTCGGATGCCTCGATCACGAGCATGGCACGCCCCCGGGCGTCTGCTGCGTCGCCCAGCTGGATCGATGCCGGGCACTTGATTGCATAACGTTGGTGCCGCCGCAGCGGATGGCCGGCTCGTGCGCTCTGGTTGATCTCGGGCAGCACGTCGGCGTATGCGGGCGTGTCGTAGATGGCCCGCAGCATCACGCGCCGACGGTCGTCGAGGTTTGCGAACACCCGGGTCTTCTGGTTGAAGAAGTAGTCGAGCAACTCGGGCGTCATGACCGGATCGTTGGTCGTGAAGTAGCGCCGATTCGGCACCACGATGTTCGGCAGGGTGATCTCGGTGAAGTACGAGTGCAGATTCTTGCGCTGGGCGCGCCGGCCATAGATCTGCTTGAAGATATCGGGCGCGCTGTACAGGTCGAGCGAAGCACCGATAGCCGGCGCGCCATTCACGAAGTCGTAGTTGTCGATCTTCGTTTCGCTCAGGCGCTGGAAAAACAGCAGCGACTCGTACATCTCGATGCGGTTCGGATTGACCGCGATCACCAGATGCCGGGTGTCGAAGAACGCTGTCGAATATTCATACATGAACTTCATCAGCGGAAACAGAATTGCGCCGCCCGTGCTGCGGTAGCGCGGATGAACGGCCAGCGCCGAGACTTCCGCGATGTTGCCGCCCTTGGCGCGCACATCGCCCAGTTCGAACACCTGCTGCATCGGGAAACCGAACGAGCTGTCACGGATGAGCGACATGGTGCCCACCACTTCGCCGTCGTAAGTCGCGCACAGCGTGGTGGTGGTGGGAAGGGCGTGATAGATGGTCGCCCGCATGCCGGACGGATCGGGTTTTTGGAAGCCACTGGCTACGTAGGCGTCGTGCAGGAGGCGGAAGCAAGCTTCCAGCTCTTCCTTGGTATCGGCAATCTTCAGCATTAATTTCGGGTCCGGTTCGGGATCGCAGTCGATGAACGACCGATAGATCGAAAAGCGGGTGGAGCGGGGAAAGCTCGCGAACCCCTTACGCAGCGCGGAATGCCAAAACTTTCTAAGCGGTGCGTTTTTCATTCTAATGAACCTATATTGCGCGGCGATGGGATCGATACGCCCCGTAAGTAACGACTTGTAGAGGGTCGCGATCTTCGCGCGCGACGGCAACTCGATTGACCGACCGACCCACTGTGCGAGGCATTGGACGTTGATTCGGCTCGCCGGTCGAGTCGATGTCCCTCGATAACGCCCCGAATCTGCCAGCTGATCGGCCGACGAAGAAGGAACAATTGACCGGTGAGACGCGCTTGCGTGGCTGCCGCGGCTGTCGGCCAGGTCGCCCGTGAACAAATCGACGTTCGGCCGCTGCCTCCACCGGAAACGTCCGGAGGCGTCATCCGGCAGCGCGACGGCGGTCACGGGCGAAACTGCTCGGAGCCCGCGGCACTGTCACAAGCGCTTGCGAAGAAAAGATCGGTGGTGGGGGGTAGCGCGCATCGCACGCGAGCGTTTGCGAAATGCTGCCGGTTCGGTCGTCCTGAAAAAGCGCCGTCGGGATTCGGTGTGAGAGCGCTCGCTACCATTGCAGCCTTTCGCCATTCATCATTTCACAGGAAGTACCAGCCCAGATCATGAAAGTGCTAGTGACAGGAGCGGCTGGCTTCATCGGGATGACGACCGCGTTGCGCCTGCTTGAACGAGGCGACGAGGTGGTCGGATTGGACAATCTGAACGACTACTACGAAGTGGCGTTGAAAGAAAAGCGGCTCGCACGGTTGCAGGCGCATGGTTCGTTCACGTTCGTGCGTGCCGATGTGGCCGATCGTGTGGCGATGGCGCAGCTCTTCGAGCAGCACCGGCCCGAGCGGGTGATACACCTGGCAGCGCAGGCAGGCGTGCGCTACTCGCTGCAGAACCCCCACGCTTATGTGGATGCGAATCTGGTGGGGTTCATCAACATTCTGGAAGGGTGTCGGCACAACCAGGTGCGACATCTGGTCTACGCGTCGAGCTCGAGCGTTTACGGTGGCAACACCAAGATGCCGTTTGCCGAGAGCGATTCGGTGGACCATCCGGTGAGCCTGTACGCGGCGACCAAAAAAGCGAATGAGCTGATGGCGCACAGCTACAGCCACCTGTATGCGTTACCCACGACCGGACTGCGTTTTTTCACGGTGTACGGGCCTTGGGGTCGGCCGGACATGGCGTTGTTTCTGTTCACCAAGGCGATCCTGGAAGGGCGCCCGATCGACGTGTTCAACCATGGGCGCATGCGGCGCGACTTCACTTATGTGGACGACATCGTCGAAGGCGTGGTGCGTGTGCTCGATCGCATTCCACAAGCTGCAGATGGAAACGGCGCCGGAGCCGCGCCGTACCGTGTCTTCAATATCGGCAACAACCAACCGGTGCAGCTGCTCGACTTTGTGGCCTGTCTCGAACGGGCTTTGGGACAGCAGGCCGAAAAGCGCATGCTGCCGTTGCAGGATGGGGACGTGCCGGAGACGTACGCGGATACCGGCGCGCTGGCCGACTGGGTCGGATTCGTGCCGCAAACCTCGATCGAGCAGGGCATCGGCCGGTTCGTCGCCTGGTATCGCGACTACTATCGGACTTGAGGCCGATGCGTCAGGCTGGCGACTCCCGTTGCTCGAGCGAGCTGCGCAGGCAATGGTTGACCAGTCCGGTCACACCCGCTTCACAAAGCTTGAGCACGTGGTCGAAGCCCGCGGCATTGCCGAAATAGGGATCGGGCACATCGGTTGCTGCCACCGTGTCTGCAAAATCAAGCAAAAGATACAACTTGTGCTGAAGTTCGGAAGGGCATATTTTTTTGAGGCTTCTCAGGTTGTCGGCGTCCATCGCGACGATCATGTCGAATCGGCTGAAATCGGCTGGCACGACGGAGCGGGAACGCTGATGGGGCAGGCCCGGATAGCCGCAGCGTGCCATCGAGTCGATGGCGCGCGGATCCGGCCGCTGCCTCGTGTGACGGCCAACATGCGTGCCGGCCGAATCGATCTTGAACAGGTGCTCCAAGCGACGGGCCGATACCACGGCCTGCATGG
Source organism: uncultured beta proteobacterium (assembly GCA_963761295.1). Lineage (GTDB taxonomy): Bacteria > Pseudomonadota > Gammaproteobacteria > Burkholderiales > Burkholderiaceae_C > JBBPYC01. The sequence continues at coordinate 141,382 of CAVXGG010000012.1, read as the reverse complement.
CACCAACCGCCATGGGTGAGCGACAGACGTTGCCCATGCAGACCATCAGGATTTTGTGCATGAATGCCTTCACTCATTGATACAAGCCATCGTCGAGCCTCGGCTAGCGTGACCAAGTCGGCGACACTTTAAGGGGTAGTGCTGGCCGCATTCGAAATCGATCGGCCGGTGCACTGAGCGCGCTGCAGGCGCGTTTACGGGTTGTGCAGTTTCAGAAGCAGGCGCCGTTGCCTGCGGCTTATAGCACGCTTGGTGTGTATCGCTTCATGCGTCGATGGATTTGTGGCTTTCGCTGCAGCTAGAGTGCAGCAGTAGTAACTTGCAGTAACAAACTAAAAATCATGAGCTCATTGTTTTCGACCTCATCGCATCGCATCGGCGCTCGCCGGGGTGCTGGTTTCAGGATTGCTTTGGCGTCGCTGCTGCTGACGCTCGGAGGCTGCTCCCTGTTTGGCCCCAGCATTCCACCGGCGCCGGCGCAGGCCGCGTCGTCCGACTACAACTACATTGTCGGGCCGGGCGACACGCTGAACATCATCGTCTGGCGCAATCCGGACCTGTCGCTGTCGGTGCCGGTGCGCCCGGACGGCAAGCTGTCCACACCGCTGGTCGATGAACTGGTGGTGCAAGGCAAGAGCACGATCGAGATCGCGCGCGACATCGAGAAGGTCTTGTCGAAGTACGTGCGGGACCCGGTGGTGACCGTGGTCGCGACCAGCTTCATCGGCCCGTACAGCGAGCAGATCCGGGTCGTCGGGCAGGCGGCCCGGCCGCAGTTTCTGCCCTACAAGCAACGGATGACGCTGCTCGACGTGATGATCGCCGTGGGCGGTCTCACCGACTTCGCGGACGGCAATGGCGCGACCATCCTGCGCACCTCGGAAGGCAACAAGCGGTATTCGGTGCGCCTGAAGGACCTGATCAGGAACGGCGACATTTCACGCAACGTCGAAATGTTGCCGGGTGACGTGCTGATCATCCCGCAGAGCTGGTTTTAAGTTGGTTCGATGCAGCGCAACGGGCGCGCGACGATTGCGTCGCCGACCGTTGATGCGATCTGTCAGGTTTTGGAGTCGATAGTTCCATGGAAGAGTTGGTCGGTCAGGTCACCACAATTGCCAAGGGCGTATGGAAACATCGCTGGCTCGGCTTGCTCGTGGCGTGGATCATCGCGGTCATCGGCGCCGCCGTCGTGTTTCGCATCCCCGATCGCTACGAGGCGAGTGCGCGCATCTATGTCGACACGCAGTCGATCCTGAAGCCGTTGATGGCGGGACTTACGGTACAGCCGAACGTCGAGCAGCAGGTGGTGATGCTGAGCCGTACCTTGATCAGCCGGCCCAACGTGGAGAAGCTGATCCGCATGGCCGATCTCGATCTGGGCGCGCAGTCGAAGGATGCGCAGGCCGAGCTGGTGAACCGGCTGACGAAAACGCTACAGATCAAAAGCTCGGCGCGTGACAACCTCTATACGCTTTCGTATCAGGATTCGGAGCCGGCCAAGGCCAAGCGCGTGATCCAGTCGCTGGTGTCGATCTTCGTGGAGTCCAGCCTCGGCGACAGCCGCAAGGACTCGGCCGTGGCGAAGCGGTTTCTCGATGATCAGATCAAGGGGTATGAGAGCAAGCTCGAAGAAGCGGAGCTGCGACTGAAGAACTTCAAGCTCAAGAACCTCGAGATGCAAGGCACTGATGGCAAGGACGGCGTCTCGCGACTGGCCGATCTGAGCGCGCTGCTCAGCCAGTCGCGACTCGAGCTCGCCGAGGCGGAGAACGCGCGCAACGCTGCGGTCAAACAGCTGCAGGAGATGAAGGCCGATGCAGCCAACAGCTCGCTCGCAGGCATCCTGCAGGAGTCGGCGCTTGCGGTGGCGACGCCGGAAGTGGACGCGCGCATCGCCGCGGTGCAACATAACCTCGACGGACTGCTGCAGCGTTATACCGAGCAGCATCCGGACGTGGTCGGCTCGCGTCGCCTGCTCAAGGAAATGGAAGCGCAAAAGCAGCGCGAGGTCGCCGAGCAGCGCCGACGCGCGATGGGGACATCGATCGCCGGAGTCAGCAACAGCAGCAACAACCTCGCGTATCAGGAAGTCTCGCGGCTGCTGGCGGCTGCGCAGATCCAGGTGGCCGGGCTGCAGGCGCGCGTGGCCGAATACGTCGCGCGCTATGACCGCGCGCGCGGGCAGATGCGCACGACCCCGCAGACCGAGGCCGAGTTCACGCAACTGAACCGCGACTACGCGATCCACAAGAAGAATTACGACGACTTGGTCAGCCGGCGCGAAACGGCCGCGTTGTCGGGGGACCTGGAATCTTCCGCCGGCGTCGCCGACTTCCGCCTGATCGACCCACCGCAGGTGTCGGCCGGCCCGGTGGCGCCGAATCGCACGCTGCTGCTGCCGCTGGCGCTGGTTGCGGGCATCATCGGCGGCCTGTTCGTCGCGTTCGCAGCCAGCCAGCTGCGTCCGGTATTCCACGACTCGCGCTCGCTGCGCACAGTGGTCGGCCTGCCATTGCTCGGCGTGGTGAGCAAGGTGATGAACGACGCCACGCTGCGGCGCCGGCGCGCGGATCTGCAGCGCTTCGTGGCCGCGTCCAGCGGGCTGGTCGGATTGTTCATCGCGGGCATCGTGCTGCTCACGTTCTTTTCTCGCCCCGCCTAGAAAGCGTCCTAGCCATCATGAGCAGTTTGATCGAACAAGCGACCCGCCGGCTGGAGCAACTCAGGCGCGCCGGCGCCGACGTGCCGGACGACGCGTTTGGGCCTGCGGCGGCCGCCGCGACCGGTGTGCCTCCGAAGCGGCTCTCGGAGTCGGCCCCACCGCCCCAACCCGCTGCCGCGCCGGAAGCGGCGCCCGCGCGGTTCATCGACAGGGAAGTCGAGCAGGGTTCATCAACCACCGTCACGCTGGACCTCGATGCACTGGCGGCCTCGGGCATCGTGAGCCCACAAGCGCCGCGTTCGCACATCGCCGATCAGTACCGGGTCATCAAGCGGCCGTTGATCAGCAACGCGATGGGGCGCGGTGCGGCCGCGGTCGCAAACGGCAACCTGATCATGGTGACGAGCGCCGTTTCCGGCGAAGGAAAGAGCTTTACGGCGATCAACCTCGCGATGAGCATTGCCACCGAGTTCGACAACACCGTGCTGCTGGTCGATGCCGACGTGGCCCGGCCCTCGGTGCTGCGCATGCTCGGATTGCCCCCATCTCCCGGTCTGCTCGACATGCTGACCTCGGATTCGGTCGATCTCTCGTCGGTGCTGCTGCGCACCAACGTGGACAAGCTTGCACTTCTGCCGAGCGGTACGCCGCATCCACGGGCCACCGAACTGCTCGCCAGCGACGCGATGACTCAGTTGCTGCTCGGCATGGCCAATCGCTACCCCGAGCGCATCATTATCTTCGACTCGCCGCCTCTGCTGCTCACGACCGAGTCACCGGTGCTCGCAACGCACATGGGTCAAATCGTGGTGGTGGTGCAGGCCGACAAGACATTGCAGTCCGACGTGCAGCTCGCACTCTCGACGATTGAAGCCTGTCCGGTCAAGATGGTGATGCTGAATCAGGCCTCGACCAGCTCGTCCGGTTCGCAATACGGGTACGGGTACGGGTACGGGTACGGGTACGGCGAGGAATCCGAATCCACCGCCGCCGTCACCCGCGAAGTTTGATGACAACGAAACCATTGTCGGTGCGGCGCCCCGCCTGCGCCGAAGCAACCCGCAGTCGGACACGCACGCGATCTTCCGGCCTGATCGCGTTGCTGGTGGCCGGACTGTCCAGTGGGTGGACCGCCGCGCAGACGCTGCCCGGCAATGGCGCGGACAGTGCGGCTTCGGTGTCGTCAGGAATCGGCGGGCAGAGCGGGATTGCGCAGCCGGGTGTGCCGCAGGCCGGCGCGGCCGGGCAACGCGGGCTGACGATCGTGCCGCGCATCGAAGCGGGCGTCATTTATTCGGACAACGTGACTCTTTCCACCACGGATCGGCGCGGTGGCTTCATCTACGAACTCAGCCCCGGCATCCGGGTGTCCAGCTACGGTGGGCGCATCCGCGGGTTTCTGGACTATTCGCTGCGCGGGTTCGCCTACTCCGGCGGCACCTCGCCAGCCAGGATGCAAAACGAACTGAACGCTCTTGCGACGCTGGAAGCGATCGAGAGAACCGTGTTCGTCGACGTGGGCGGACGCATCTCGCGGTCCACCATTTCGGCTTTTGGCGTGCAGCCCAGCGACGCGTCACGTCCCAACTCGAACACGAGCGAGGTCAGAACATATTTCGTGTCGCCTTACGCCCGGGGCCGGCTGGCCGATCTGGTGAACTACGAGTTGCGCTACCGCAGCGGCGTGTCCTCGAGCGAATCGACGCCCACCACCGATGCAACGACTCAAGAACTCATCGGCAAGCTGCGCGAAGACTATCCGAACCGGCACATCGGCTGGGCGGTGGAGGGCAGCCGCAGCGTCGTGGACTACAAGGTCACACGCGACATCGATGCGACGATGGTGCGTGGTGTGCTGAATCTGATCGTGAATCCGCAGTTTCGGGTCTTCGGCACCGCGGGCCGGGAAGTCAACAACTTCCTGAGCGAAGAGCAGCGCGGCTATACCACCTATGGCGGCGGGCTGCGCTGGCGACCGTCGCAGCGAACGCGGCTCGAGCTCGAGCAACAGCGGCGCTTTTTCGGCTCCGGCCATACCTATCTGGCCGAAGTGCGCACGCCGCAGAGCGCATTGCGATTCACCGATCTGAAGGACATCGTGATCGGCCGCGGCTTCGACAATGTCGGCTCGCAGAGTTCGGTCTATGACTTGCTTTACAGCCAGTTCGCCTCGGTTGAGCCCGACCCGGACAAGCGGGCGACGCTGGTCAACCAGTACCTGCAGAGAAACGGCTTCAACGGGAACTCGGCGGTCAACTCGAGCGTGTTCGCATCGTCCACCACGCTGCGCCGCGAGCAGCAGTTCAGCTATTCGCTGATCGGCAAGCGCGACGTCGTGACGCTGCTGGCTGGGCAGACCAACAGCCGCCTGCTCGACGGCACCGCCGTGGTCGGTGGCGATTTCACGCAGGCCAGCGAGATTCGCCAGCGCCGGATCGGTGCAACCTATGCGCATACGCTGACACCGAACTCCGCCGTCAATGTGACCGGTTTGTTTCAGAAGGTGACCAATCCCGGCAACACGCTCACGGCGAGCCTACGAACGCTGTCGATCAACTACACCAACCGAATCGCGCCAAAGCTGTTTTTCTCAGCGGGCGCGACCAAGTCTTTTTCATCTGGCGGTGATGCGGCGTCGTACAACGAGCTGTCGATATTCAGTCGCGTGTCCCTGCGGTTTTAATCACATGTACGAAGATTTCTATGGGCTGCTGAGCAAGCCCTTCCAGCTGAATCCGGACCCCACTTTCTATTTCGCAAGCAAGCAACACCGGCGCGCGAAGGATTACCTCGACTACGGCATCTTGCGCAACGAGGGCTTCATCGTCGTGACCGGCGAGATCGGCGCCGGCAAGACGACCATCGTGCGCGGCCTGCTCGACAGTCTGGAATCGACCGAGGTGGTGGCGGCGCAACTCGTCAGCACGCAACTCGAAGCCGACGACACGCTGCGCATGATTGGCGCCGCCTTCGGCGTGCGCACCAAGGACGTGTCGAAGGCCGACCTGCTGATGGCGCTCGAAGTCTTCATGGTCAGCCAGGCCGGCCAGGGCAAGCGCTGTCTGCTGGTGGTCGACGAAGCACAAAACCTGAGCCCGACCGCGCTCGAGGAACTCCGCATGCTGTCGAACTTTCAGTTCGGAAGCCAGGCGTTGCTGCAGAGCTTTTTGGTCGGCCAGCCGGAATTTCGCACCATGCTCCAAGGCCGCAATATGCAGCAGTTGCGCCAGCGCGTGATTGCGGCCTGCCACATCGGACCCCTCGATCAGGAGGAAACCCGCCAGTACATCGAGCACCGGCTCAAATGCGCGGGCTCGACCGGCCAGCCCACGTTCGATGACGCCGCCTTCGAAGGCATCCACCGGTTGAGCCGCGGCATCCCGCGTCGCGTCAACGGCGTCTGCGATCGGCTGCTGCTGCTGGGCTTTCTGAACGAGAAGCGGCACTTCACCGCAGCCGAGGTGCGCGAGGTGGAAGCCGGCATGCAGGAGGAGTCGTTCGAGGACCAGCCCGGCGACGACACGGCCGCGGCCACCGCAGCGGTCGAGCGGCCACGGTACTCCTCAAATCCCGCCACCATCGCCGAAGCGCGCAAGCTCGCCGAGCGCGCCGCAAATCGAGCGGACGCCGACGGCGAGCGCCTGGCGCAGCTGGAAGAGCGGCTGTTGCGGATGGAGGCCACCAACGAAACCATTCTGCACACACTGCAGCGGCTGGTCGGCAACTCGGCCGAGCATGCCGTCGCGGGCAAGCTGCAGGGATGACTCCGGTGCTGCCCACTGGCGACGTTGTCGGCCCGGTCGTGTGCGTGGTCGGCGCGCGGCCTAACTTCATGAAGATGGCACCGATCCTGCGTGCGTTCGCCGCGCTTGATCCGGTCGTGCCGACGCTGCTCGTACACACGGGCCAGCACTACGACGCCGAAATGAACGACCGGCTGTTTATCGACCTCGAGTTGCCGCAGCCCGACATCAATCTCAGGGTCGGCTCCGGCTCACACGCGGTGCAGACCGCACAGGTGATGCTGCGGTTCGAAGCCGTCCTCGACGAACACCGGCCGCGCTGCGTGGTGGTGGTCGGCGACGTCAATTCGACGCTGGCCTGTACGCTGGTCGCAGTCAAAAAGGACGTGCCGGTGGTGCACGTGGAGGCGGGCTTGCGCAGCTTCGACCGAAAGATGCCGGAGGAAATCAATCGCAAGCTCACCGATCAGGTCGCCGACCGGCTCTACACGACCGAGCGCAGTGCAGCCGACAACCTGCTGCGTGAAGGCATCGACGAATCGCGCATCTGCTTTGCCGGCAACGTGATGATCGACTCGCTGTGGGCTGCGCGGCCGAAGGCGCCCGATCCGCGCACGGTGCTGCAGGCGGTACCGGGCGTGCCTGCACACTGGCGCGAGGACCTGTCGCGCTTCGGTGTGGTCACGCTGCATCGCCCATCGAACGTGGACAGCCCGGACACGCTTCGGTATCTGTTGCAGACCCTGGGGCTCGCTGCGCAGCGGCTGCCGCTGTTGTTCGCACTGCATCCGCGCACACGCGAGAACATTCGGCGTTTCGAGTTGCAGTCCGAACTGGATGCGAACCGCATCCTGCTGCTGCCACCGCAGGGCTATCTCGAAATGCTCGGGCTGATGTCGGCCGCAACCGTGGTGTTGACCGACTCGGGGGGGCTGCAGGAAGAAAGCACGGCACTTGGCGTGCCATGCCTCACGTTGCGCGACAACACCGAGCGGCCGATCACGCTTGAGCAAGGCACCAACAGCTTGGTCGGGCATGACCGAGCGCTGACATTGACGCTGCTCGACGAGATCCTCGCCGGCACCGGCAAGCGCGGCCGCGTGCCAGAGTATTGGGACGGTCGGGCGGCAACCCGAATCGCCGAAGACCTCACGCGCTGGCTGGCCGCCCATGGCGCCGCCTGAGGCGTGCCGAATTGCCTTTTTTCATGCCATTGACTCCGTTCTCATGATCATCAACGCACTCACGGTCGACGTGGAAGATTATTTCCAGGTCTCCGCGTTCGAGTCGCACATCGACCGTGCCGACTGGGACCGGCTCGAATGCCGGGTCGAGCGCAACATCGCGCGCATCCTCGAGCTGTTCGCGCAGCACAATGCCAAGGCGACCTTTTTCACGCTCGGCTGGATGGCCGAGCGCTACCCCGAGCTGGTGCGTGAGATCGTGCAGCATGGACATGAACTGGCCAGCCACGGATTTGCGCATCAACGCGCTTCGAGCTTGTCCGAGGACCAATTCCTCGCCGATATCACGCGGGCCAAGTCGTTGCTCGAAGACGTGGCGGGCGTCGCTGTCAAAGGCTACCGCGCACCGAGCTTTTCGATCGGCGAAGGCAATCTGTGGGCGTTCGACGCGTTGAGCCGTGCGGGCTACGCTACAGCTCGAGCATCTATCCGATCCGCCACGACCATTACGGCATGCCGGACGCGCCGCGCTTCGCGCATCGGCGCGCGTCGGGCTTGCTGGAGATTCCGATCAGCACGTTGCGGCTGCACGAGCGCAACTTCCCGGCCAGCGGCGGCGGCTACTTCCGGCTGCTGCCTTATCGTGCTTCGAAGTGGATGTTCGAGCAGGTCAACCGGGTCGAGCAGCGGCCGGTGGTGTTCTACTTCCACCCGTGGGAGATCGATCGCCGATCAGCCGCGCATCCGGGCTGCCGCCGCGAAGGCGAGGTTTCGTCACTATCTGAACCTGAACCGGATGGAGGGCCGTCTCGCGCGGTTGTTGCAGGACTTCCGCTGGGGTCGCATGGATGCGATCTTTCTCGGCGGGCTGGAACACCCGCAAGCCGCTTCGATCCGAGCACTGCTGCAAGTGGCTTGATGGCGACAATCCATCGACTTTCTGTGGGCGACGCCCAAGGCGCCCGTGCCTGGGACGCGTTCGTGGACGGCTGCCCTCAGGCCACGTTCTTCCACAGGTCTGGCTGGCAGCAGGTGATCCGTGAGAATTTCAAGCACGAGACGTACTTCTACTTTGCGGAGGTCGACGGCCGCGTGGCGGGGGTGCTGCCGCTTGCGAACGTCACGAGCCTGCTGTTCGGCAAGTCGCTCGTCAGCCTGCCGTTCGCGGTGTACGGAGGCGTCGCGGCGAACGACAAGTCCGTTGTCGCTGCGCTGGCGGACGAGGCCCAGCGTCTGGCCCGGCAGCTCAAGGTTGCGCATCTCGAGTTTCGCAACATTGCGCAGACCGAGAACGACTGGCCCGTGCAGGACCTCTATGTCACGTTCAGAAAAGCCATCGTTGCCGATGACGAAGCGAATCTGCAGGCCATTCCGCGCAAGCAGCGCGCGATGGTGAGAAAGGGCATTAAGGCTGGACTCACAAGCGCGATCGAAGGCGATGTCGACGCGTTCTTCGCGCTGTACGCCGACAACGTGCATCGGCACGGCACACCCGCATTTGCGAAGAAATATTTCCAGTCGCTGGCCCGTACGTTCGCAGACGACTGCGACATCCTGCTGGTGCGGGATGCGCAACAGACGCCGCTCAGCGGGGTGTTGAGTTTTTATTTTCGCGACGAGGTGCTGCCCTACTACGCGGGCGACGCGATGGCTGCGCGTGCGCTGGCTGCAAACGACTTCAAGTACTGGGAGTTGATGCGCCGCGCGGCCGCCCGCCGGGTGCGCGTGTTCGACTTCGGCCGCAGCAAGCGCGGCACCGGCTCGTTCGACTTCAAGAAGAACTGGGGCTTCGAGCCCACACCGTTGCACTACCAGTACTGCCTGTATCAGCGCGACTCGATCCCGCAGAACAACCCGGCGAACAAGAAGTTTCGTCTGTTGATCGAAACCTGGAAGAAGATGCCGATCCAACTTGCCAATCTGATCGGCCCGCACATTGTGCGCGGTCTCGGCTGAGCGCTCAGGCGTTTCCTGCTTCATGGCGAATGTCCTCTATCTGGTGCATCGGCTGCCGTACCCGCCCAACAAGGGCGACAAGGTGCGCTCCTACCATTTGCTGAAGCATCTGGCGTCGCGGCACCAGGTCCATCTGGGCACGTTCGTCGACGATCCGCAAGACCGTGCGTATCTCGAGGTGGTCGGGCGGATGACGGCGGATCTGCATGCGGTCGATCTGCATCCTGCGGCGGCCAAGGTCAAAAGCCTGCAAGGCCTGGCGAGCGGCGATGCGTTGAGCCTGCCGTACTACGCCGATCGGTCGATGCAGCGCTGGGTAGACCGTGTCGTGCAGGAAGTGCGGATCGACACGATCGTGGTGTTCTCGAGCGCGATGGCTCAGTATGTGCAAGAACAACTCGAGTCGGCCGACGGCCCGGTCGTGCTGATCGATTTCGTCGATGTCGACTCGGCCAAGTGGGGCCACTACGCAACCCGACATCGCTGGCCGCTGTCCTGGCTCTACCGCCGCGAGAGCCGGCATCTGCTCGCATTCGAGCGTCGCGTCGCTTGCCGAGCCGACCGATCGTTTTTCGTGACCGAACGGGAAAGCGCTCTGTTTTGCGAACTCGCACCCGAATGCGCTGCGCGCGTATCGACCATTGGCAACGGCGTCGACGCGGACTACTACGCGCCGAACCTGGCGCGGCCGTCGCCGTTCGCCGAACAGCCGATCGCACCGATCGTGTTCACCGGCGCGATGGATTACTGGCCGAACGTCGATGCGGTGATCTGGTTTGCGCACGAGGTGCTGCCGCTGATCCGGCAGGCGTTGCCGGCAGCGCGGTTTTGCATCGTTGGACGCAACCCGCCGGCCGCCGTGCAGGTGCTGGCATCCGAGCATGTGTCCATCACGGGCACGGTGCCCGATGTGCGACCCTACCTGCAGCATGCGGGCGTGGTCGTGGCACCGTTGCGCGTGGCGCGCGGCATCCAGAACAAAATTCTTGAAGCGATGGCAATGGAGCGGCCGGTCGTCGCCTCGACCGCGTGCGTCGACGCGTTCGACGCGCCGACGCTCGCCACCCTCGCCACCGCAGCCGGTGCCGCCGAGTTCGCGCATCGCGTGGTGGGTCTCTACGAGTCGCCGCAGCAGGCTTCTGAGCTGGGGCGGCGCGCCCGAGCCAGTGTGTTGCAACGCTTCAGCTGGGCCGCCCACATGGCTGCGATCGAAGCGTTCATGACCCGATCGCCAACCCACGCGCAGGCCGGCCATGTCGCGTGATAGCGCCCGGCCCTGCCGCCGAAGCTGGCCCTTGCATGCCGCGAGCACCGCGCTGTTGCTGCTGTGGATCGGCTTCTTGTATCGCGACACCGTCGCTTCGATGACCGATATCTGGTCGCGCTCGGACACGTTCGCGCATGGCTTTTTCATCGCGCCGATTTCGCTGTGGCTGGTCTGGCGTCAGCGCGAGCGGCTGACCGCGGTGACGCCGCTGGTGAGTCCCGTCTGGGCGCTGCCGCTGTTGCTGCTCGGCGGGACTTGGTGGGTCGGGCACGTGATCGCGGCCAACGTTGTGGTCCAGTTCTCTTTCGTCGGAATGCTGATCGCGAGCGTGTTCCTCATGCTTGGGTGGCCGGTTGCGCGATTGATCCTGTTTCCGCTGCTGTTCTTGTTGTTCGCCGTGCCGTTCGGCGAATTTCTATTGCCGCTGCTGATCGAAAAGACCGCGGACTTCACCGTGCTGGCGCTAAGGCTGACGGGCGTTCCGGTCTATCGCGAGGGCAACAACTTTCAGATTCCGTCCGGCGCGTGGTCGGTCGTCGAAGCCTGCAGCGGCGTGCGCTATCTGATCGCGTCGGTCACGGTTGGAGCGTTGTTCGCCTATCTGAACTATCGGTCTTGGCAGCGCCGTTTGGTATTCGTCCTGGTGTCGATCGCGGTGCCGGTGATTGCGAACTGGGTGCGCGCTTACATGATCGTGATGCTCGGGCACTTGTCGGACAACCGGATCGCCACCGGCGTCGATCATCTGATATACGGCTGGGTGTTCTTTGGGGTCGTGATCTCGATCATGTTTGCGATCGGTGCACGTTGGACCGAGCCCGAGGTTGCGCACGATGCGCCGTCGCAAGCAACCACGAAAGCCGCTGCCCAGCGCGCGACCGTGCCCGCGCTGCGCTGGATCGGCGTCGCGCTGGTGGCCGGCTGGCTCGCGTTGCCACCGGCAGTAGGTCGGCTCGCGACCGACGAGGTGGCCGGGAACTGGGCCAATGAAGGGGCGTCGGCCTCGCTGGTCGCCTCGTCGGGCCGATGGCAGGTGTCACCACCGGTGCCCTCTGCAGTCGATCCATCCACCGACGTCGTGCACGCGGCCACCGACCTGATCATCTATCAAAACGGTCGTTGGCAGGTGGGGATGTCGTTCGACGACGCAGCGCCGGCGCTGTCCTCCTGGCCCACTGCTGATGTCGAGCTGCCGAGCGCCGCCGCGCAACCCGCTTTCGAGTCCCGCGCGGCGAACCCGGAACTGCGCTGTAAAGGCCAACTGGTGCGCGCCGTCGCGGTCCGCTCGAACACCCAAGCGGCGGCCGATGCGCAAGGCGGTGCAGCCAACCCGCTGACGGTCTGGCGCGTGCAGTGGGATAACGGTTTCATCGACGGCTCTGATCGCTGGTTGCGTCTGCACCGCGCGCTGGCACCGATTGCGTGGAAAAGTCAACGACACCGCAGCAGTGTCGCTTGTGTCGCCGCCGGGGCAGTCACCCGCTGCGCTGAAAATGTTCTTTGAAGAAAACTGTGTCGCGATTGAGACGTATCTGCGCCAGCGGCGCGATGCTCGCCGCAGCGACGTGACCGCGTCGCAGCACGCGGGAAAATAGGAATGCAAGATTCATGAAATCCGTAGCGGTTATCGGCCTGGGTTATGTGGGGCTGCCGTTGGTGGTCGCTTTCGGTGCGAAAGGGCCGACGGTCGGCTTCGACATCGCCGAGGGCAAGGTGCAGTCGTGCCTGCGCGGAATCGATCCGTCGCGTGAGTTGACGGCTGAGCAGATGCGGACCGCCGTGCATGCGAAGTACACGTCGGACCCGGCGCTGTTGGCCGACGCGGACATCATCGTGGTCGCGGTGCCGACACCGGTCGACGACGCGCATATCCCCGACTTCACACCGCTGATCGGCGCGAGCATCAGCGTGGGCCGCCACATGAAGCCGGGTGCGATCGTGGTGTATGAGTCGACCGTGTATCCCGGCGCGACCGAGGAGGTGTGCGTGCCGGTGCTCGAGCGTGAGTCCGGCATGAAGTGGCGCAAAGACTTCTTCATCGGCTATTCGCCCGAGCGCATCAACCCCGGCGACAAGGAGCATACGCTTACCAAAATTTTGAAGATCGTCTCGGCCGATACACCCGAGACGCTGGATGCGGTCGCGGAGCTGTATGAGCAGATCATCGAGCCCGGCGTCTACCGCGCCTCGTCGATCAAGACCGCCGAGGCCGCCAAGGTGATTGAGAACACGCAGCGCGATCTGAACATCGCGCTGATGAACGAGCTCTCGATGATCTTCGACAAAGTCGGCATCGACACCAGCGAAGTGCTGGAGGCCGCCGGCACCAAATGGAACTTCCTGAAATTCAAGCCGGGCCTGGTCGGCGGGCATTGCATCGGCGTCGATCCGTACTATCTGACGCACAAAGCGGAGAAGCTCGGCTATCACCCGCAGGTGATCACGGCCGGGCGCCGCATCAACGACGGCATGGGCAAGTTCATCGCCGAGCAGACCATCAAGCAGATGATCGCGGCTGGCAGCTATGTGAAGAACGCCAAGGTCAACGTGCTCGGGCTCACGTTCAAGGAAAACTGCGCGGATCTGCGCAACTCGAAAGTGATCGACATCATCCACGAACTCGAGTCGTTCGGCGTCGAAGTGTTCGTGACCGACCCGCAGGCACGCGCCGATGAAGCGCTGCATGAGTACGGCGTGCAACTGCACGAGTGGAGCGATCTGCCGCGCGCCGACGCGATCGTCGCCGCCGTCTCGCACGCATGAGTTCCAAGCGCTGGTCATCGATGATCTGCGCGCAAAGCTTGTCGAAGGCGGCGTCTTCATCGATGTGAAAGCAAGCTGGGACCGCGACTTACTCAAGAGCGCCGGCTACCACCTTTGGCGGCTTTGATCGCAGTGGCCAGCCGGGCGGCGGCATCCCTGAAATCGGCTTCGGCGCCGCAGGGCGCCACGCCACTGATCGTGCATCTGGTCTATCACTTCGATACCGGCGGCCTCGAAAATGGCGTCGTGAACCTGATTAACCTCATGCGACCGGGCTGCTACCGGCACGCGGCGATCGCGCTGTGCGGCATCGGTGAGTCGAAAAGTCGCATCCGTCGCGATGACATGGTCTATGCGGCGCTGAACAAGCCGCCGGGCCATGCGCTGCGGCTGTATCCGAAGCTGTGCCGGCTGCTGCGCTCCCCGGCAGTCGTGCATACCCGAAACCTTGCCGCGCTCGAATGCGTGGTGCCGGCTTGGGCTGCCGGCGTGCCGGGGCGCATCCACAGCGTGCATGGCCACGACGTCGGCGACCTGGATGGGCGCAGTGTCAAGTGCCGACGGTCGCGTCGGCTGTACCGCCCTTTCTTGAACCAGTATGTGGCGTTGTCACACGATCTGTCCGACTACCTGACTGGGCCGGTGAGGGTGCCGCCGGACCGGGCTGCTCGGCTGTGCAACGGCGTCGATACCGAGCGGTTTCATCCACCGGGTAGCACACCTGCAGCAATTTCCGGCTGCCCGTTCCGCCCCCACGAACACTGGCTGATCGGCACCATCGGCCGCATGCAGAAGGGGAAGGATCAGACGACGCTTGCGCGTGTGTTCATCGAGCTGCTGCGACGGGAACCCGCGCTCGAACAGAAGGTTCGACTCCCGCTGGTTGGCGACGGCCCGCTGCGCGATGGGTGCCGGCAGTTGCTCGAATCGGCCGGTGTGGTGGAATTCGCTTGGCTGCCCGGCGAGCTGGATGATGTGCCGGAGGTGATGCGCGGCCTTAGCTGCTTCGTGCTGCCCTCGCTGGCCGAGGGCATCTTCAACACGATCCTCGAAGCGATGGCGTGCGGCCTGCGGGTGCTGGCGACAAACGTCGGCGGCAATGCGGAGCTGGTGGTGGACGGCGGCACCGGCGAACTTGTGCCGGCTGCCGACCCATCAGCATTCCTACAAGTCCTGCTGCGCTGGGCGACCGCGGCCGAGGCCGCGCGCCAGAGGGGCGCAGCCGGAAGGGCGCGCGTGCTGCAGCAGTTCAGCATCGACGCGATGGTGCAGGGCTATCAGACCTTGTACGACTGCCTGCTAGACAGCCATACGCTAGGCCATTCCACTCAGGCAGGTTGAACGACGATGTGCGGCATCACCGGAATCGTGGACTTGGTCGGCACGCGCGAGATCGATCGCGCGCGGCTGCAGCGCATGAACGAGTCGCAACTGCACCGCGGCCCGGACGAGGGCGGCGTGCACTTCGAGCCCGGCGTGGGGCTCGGCCATCGCCGCCTGTCGATCATCGACCTGTCGAGTGGCCAGCAGCCGCTCTACAACGAAGACAACAGCGTCTGCGTCGTCTTCAACGGCGAGATTTACAACTACCAGCAGCTGATCCCTGAGCTGCAGATGCTCGGCCATGTGTTCCACACGCAAAGCGACACCGAAGTGATCGTGCATGCGTGGGAGGCCTGGGGCGAACGCTGCGTGGAGCGGTTCCGCGGCATGTTCGCGTTCGCGCTGTGGGACCGCAACCGGCAAACCCTGTTTCTCGCGCGCGATCGGCTCGGCGTCAAGCCGCTGTACTACGCGCTGCTGCCGGACCAGACCTTCATCTTCGGCTCCGAGCTCAAGTCGCTGCTCACGCATGGCGGCCTGCCGCGCGAGATCGATCCGATGGCGATCGAAGAGTACTTCGCGCTCGGCTACGTGGCCGAGCCGCGCACCATCTATCGCCAAGCCAGAAAGCTGCCGCCGGGCCATCACCTGATCTTGCAACGCGGCCAGGGGATGCCTGCGCCGCGCCAGTTCTGGGATGTGCATTTCACGCTCGACAACCCGATCGGCGAGGTCGATGCGTGCGCCGAGCTGACTCGGCGCCTGAGCGAATCGGTGCGGCTGCGCATGATCTCGGAAGTGCCGCTCGGCGCGTTCCTGTCTGGCGGCGTGGATTCCAGCGTGGTCGTCGCAGCGATGGCCCGGCTGTCGAACGGCGCCGTCAACACCTGCTCGATCGGCTTCGACGACCCGCGCTTCAACGAGTCCGAATTTGCTGCGATGGTGGCCGAGCGTTATCGGACGGCGCACCGGCTCGAGACGGTCGCGAGCGACGACTTCGATCTGATCGACACTCTCGCGCGTCTCTACGACGAGCCGTACGCCGACAGTTCCGCCATTCCGACCTATCGTGTCTGCCAGCTCGCACGCAGACATGTGACGGTGGCACTCTCGGGCGACGGCGGCGACGAGACGTTCGGCGGCTACCGGCGCTACCAGCTGCACTTGGTGGAAGAGCGCATGCGCTCGCTGCTGCCGGCCGGCCTGCGTCGGTCGCTGTTCGGCATGCTCGGCCGGGCTTATCCGAAGGCCGACTGGGCGCCGCGCGTGTTGCGCGCGAAGACCACGTTCGAAGGCATGGCGCGCGATTCGGTAGAGTCCTACTTTCATTCGGTGTCGATCCTGCGCAGGCCGATGCGCCAAGCCTTGTTCAGCGACAAGCTCAAACGTGAGTTGGGCGGCTACGATGCGCTCGACGTGTTCCAGCGCCATGCGCGCCAGGCCGAAACCGACGACCCGCTCGCACTGGTCCAGTATCTGGACATGAAGACCTACCTGGTCGGCGACATCAATACCAAGGTGGACCGCGCGAGCATGGCGCATTCGCTCGAGGTGCGTGAGCCGCTGATGGATCACGAGCTGGTCGAATGGATGGCGACCTTGCCGACCTCGCTCAAAATCCGCGGCAACAACGGCAAGTACCTTCTGAAGAAAGCCTACGAGCCGCAGCTGCCGCACGACGTGTTGTACCGGCCCAAGATGGGCTTCGCGGTGCCGCTTGCGCGCTGGTTTCGTGGCCCGCTGCGAGCGCGCGTGCAGGAAGCCGTGCTGGGTTCGCAGCTCGCCGATACCGGTTGGTTCAATCGCGACTATCTCGAGCATCTGGTGACCGCGCACCAAAACGGCAGCCGCGACTACAGCGCGCCGCTGTGGACACTGCTGATGTTCGACGCTTTCCTGCGCCAACAAAGCGGCGACGCGCCGGCTTCACCGTCCACGGCCGCTGCCGCCGCAGTGGCCTGAGCGCCCAGCACGGCGCCGCTCGCTCATTTCTGCTCAACCAATGGACTCACGAACGCCGCACACGGCAACGTCGCCGCAGCCCGCCGGCCTGCGTGTGCTGCACGTGCTCGACCACTCGATTCCGCTGCACAGCGGCTATACCTTTCGCACGTTGTCGATCCTGCGCGAGCAGCGCCGACGCGGCTGGCAGACGTTTCACCTGACCAGCGGCAAGCAGGGCAGCGGCAAGGAAGCAGCGCAGGATATCGACGGCTGGACGTTCCATCGCACGCAACCCGCGCCGTCGCTGTTCGCTAAGCTGCCGGGGCTGGGTGAGATCGCACTGATGCGCACACTCGAACAGCGCCTGCTTGAAGTGGCCGAGGAGGTGCGCCCCGACCTGCTGCATGCGCACTCGCCGTTGCTCAACGCGGTGCCTACGCTGCGGGTCGGCCGCAGGCTGAACATCCCGGTCGTCTACGAAGTCCGCGCGTTCTGGGAGGACGCTGCCGTCGACCACGGCACCACGACCGAAGGCGCCGCGCGCTATCGCCTGACGCGTTGGCTCGAAACGCGGGTGATGCGCGAAGCGCAGCACGTATTCACGATCTGTGAGGGGTTGCGCAGCGACATCGCAGCGCGCGGCATCTCGCCGTCGAAGATCACGGTGATTCCGAACGCGGTCGACATCGAATCGTTCGACACGGGCAGCGAGCCCGATGCGGTTTTGAAAGCCGAACTCGGGCTCGCGGGCGCCAGTGTGGTTGGCTTCATCGGTTCGTTTTATGCGTACGAAGGCCTCGACTTGCTGCTCGCCGCGCTGCCGCAACTGCTGCAGGCGCGGCCTGAAGCCCGGCTGCTGCTGGTCGGCGGCGGCCCGCAGGACGCGGCGTTGCGCGCACAGGCCGCCGGGCTCGGTCTGGCCGACAAGGTGGTGTTCACCGGCCGCGTGCCGCACAGCCAGGTCGCACGCTACTACGACCTGATCGACGTGCTCGCCTATCCGCGCCACTCGATGCGGCTGACCGAGCTGGTCACGCCGTTAAAGCCGCTCGAGGCGATGGCGCAAGGTCGGCTCGTGGTCGCTTCCGATGTGGGAGGCCACCGCGAGCTGATCCGTCATGGAGACACCGGCCTGCTGTTCCAGGCCGGCAGCAGCGATTCGCTGGCCGAACGGCTTGCGGGACTGCTGGCCGAGCCCGCCCGCTGGCCCGCGCTGCGTGCGGCCGGCCGCCGGTTTGTGGAGGCTGAACGCAACTGGCGCGACAGCGTGGCGCGCTACGAGCAGCCTTATGCGGCGGCGCTCGGCCGGCCGCTCGCAGTGGCTTGAGCGGCTGCACACCCTTATTTGCTGTTGCGTCAGACTGCCTGAGAACCCATGAACATCACGATCGTCGGCACGGGCTATGTGGGCTTGGTCACAGGGGCCTGTCTGTCCGAGATGGGCAACGACGTGTTGTGCCTGGACACCGACTCCGCCAAGGTCGAGGCGCTGCAGCAAGGCGTCATCCCGATTCACGAGCGCGGGTTGGAGCCGCTGGTGCGCCGCAACCAGGCGGCCAGCCGGCTGCGGTTCACGACCGATGTGGATGCGGCTGTCGCGCATGGTGCGCTGCAGTTCATCTGCGTCGGCACGCCGCCGATGGAGGACGGCTCGGCCGACCTCGAATACGTGCTGGCGGCGGCGCGAAGCATCGGCCAGCGCATGGCCGAACACAAAGTGGTGGTGGTCAAAAGCACGGTACCGGTCGGCACCACCTACCGCGTGCGGGACGCATTGCGGCAAGCGCTTTCGCGACGCGGCGGTGCGCCGATCGGTTTCAGTGTGGCAAGCAACCCCGAGTTCCTGAAGGAAGGCGCGGCGGTCGACGACTTCATGCGGCCCGACCGCATCGTGATCGGATCGGACGACCCGGCAGCGACCGCGTTGCTGAGCACGGTTTATGCACCGTTCACGCGCAACCACGACCGGCTGCAGCTGATGGACGTGGCGAGCGCCGAACTCACCAAATACGCGGCGAACGCGATGCTTGCCACGCGCATCAGCTTCATGAACGAACTCGCGCGGCTGGCCGAATCGGTCGGCGCCGACATCGAGATGGTGCGCCGCGGCATCGGCAGCGATCCGCGCATCGGCACCCACTTTCTGTACCCCGGCGTGGGCTTCGGCGGCTCGTGCTTTCCGAAAGACTTGAAGGCGCTGATCCGCACCGGGCATGAACGCGGCGTCGCGATGCCGCTGCTGGGTGCGGTGCAGTCGGTCAACGACGCGCAAAAGCAGGTGCTGGTCGCCAAGGTGCTGGAACGCTTCGGCAATGACCTGAGCGGCCGCATGTTTGCGGTCTGGGGACTTGCATTCAAGCCAGACACCGACGACATGCGCGCGGCGCCGAGCGTCACGATCATCGAAGCGCTCGTGGCGCGTGGCGCGCGCCTGCAACTGTACGACCCGGTGGCCACGGCGCAGGCGCAGCAGGCGCTGCAAGGCGTGCCCTCGCTGTCGTTTTCGACGCACCAGAACCACGCGCTGGAAGACGCCGATGCGCTGTTGATCGTGACCGACTGGCGCGAATTCAAGAGCCCGGACTTCCACCTGATTCGGCGGCGACTGAAGCTGCCGCTGGTGTTCGACGGCCGCAACCTGTTCGATCCCGCCGAGATGGCCGCACGCGGCATTGAATATCACACGATCGGCCGCGGTCGGCCGCCGTCCGGCGGTGCCGCAGGCCTGCCAGTCCCATGAATCGGTTGGCCGATCCGACACGGCCGCGCCTGGCCGGCATGCCCATCCATCCGCCGATGCGCGGGAGCGTGGGTACTGCTGCCGATCCGGCTGCGGATAGAGACATGCCAGCCGGCTTCGCCGGTTTACGCATCGGTCTGATCGAACCCGTGCCGCCACCGGCCGGCGGAATGGCGAACCAGGCCCGGCAGCTCGCCGAGCTTTTGCGAGCCGCAGGCGCCGAAGTGACGTCGGTGTCGATCAATCCGGCCCATCGCCCGGCCCGGGTCGCCTGTGTGTCGGTGCTGCGGGCGGGATATCATCTGCTGTCGCACCTGCTGGCCGTTTGGCGGGCGGCTGGCGCGAACGCGCTGCTGCACGTGAGGGCGAACTCGGGCGGGTCCTGGCATCTTTATTCGACGACAACGCCCGTGATGGGGCGGCTGCGCCGCACACCGGTGATGATCAACTACCGGGGCGCGGAGGCGGTTGACTTTCTTGCGCGTTCGGTCTCGCGGGTGCGATGGGCGATGCGTTCGGCGGCCTGCCTTGCCGTGCCGTCGGGTTTTCTCGCCGGTGTGTTCGCACGTTACGGCATGCAAGCGCACTCGCTGCCGAACATCGTCGATCTGAGTCGTTTCCACCCGTCCGAGAACGCACCAGATACGGGCCGCCACCAGCTCGTGGTGGCGCGCAACCTGGAGCCGCTCTACGACATAGGCACTGCGATTCGCGCATTCGCATTGGTGCATGCCGTGCATCCGGACGCCATGCTCACGATCGTTGGCACGCGCCCGGAGGCTGCGGCGCTGAGGCAACTCGGCCGAGAACAAGGCATCGATTCCGCAGTGCATTGGGTCGACCGGCTCGACGGGAAGCAGATGGCCGACCTGTATCGCAACGCCGACCTGAGGCTGAATCCGAGTCTTGCCGACAACATGCCCAACTCCGTGCTCGAGTCACTTGCCAACGCCGTGCCGGTGGTCAGCACCGAGATCGGCGGCGGGCCGTTCCTGTTCAAGCACCGCCGCACCGGCCTGCTGGTGCCTGCCGGCCAGCCGTGCGCGATGGCGGACGTGCCGGCCGAACTGTTCGAAAACGCGGTGCTGCGGCGGCAGCCGCGCCAAGCCGGCCTAGCGGAAGTGCAGCGCTATACCTGGCCGCGCTTGGCGCCCGTCCTGGCTGCGATCTACCGCGACGCACAGAGCGGCCCGGCGCACCGCAGACGCCGGCCCATCGGCAAGAAAATCTAAAAAATGGGAACGCTCTATACCAAGCTGGTTTCGCATCTGCTGTTTCCGCTGCACGAGCGGTTGAAGCGCCACGATTCGGTCGTCATTCGGCGCGCGATGGAGCAGTCGCAGTGGTGGAGTGCGGAGCAACTGCAGGCGCACCAGGTGAGACGACTGCGCACGTTGCTGCAGCAGGTCGGCGCCGAGGTGCCGTTTTACCGCGCGATGTTCGACCGCATCGGGTTCGATCCCGTGGCGGTCACGGCGCTCTCCGATCTGCAGCGCCTGCCACTGCTCGACAAGGCCACGATCCGCGCGAACACCGAAGGCATGAAGCGCACCGGCGCCACCGGACTGTCGCGCTTCAACACCGGGGGCTCATCGGGCGAGCCGTTGATCTTTTTCATTGGCAAGGAGCGCGTCAGCCACGATGTGGCAGCCAAGTGGCGCGCCACGCGTTGGTGGGGCGTGGACATCGGCGACCGCGAACTCGTGGTCTGGGGCTCACCGATCGAGCTCGGCACGCAGGATCGGGTGCGTCTGCTGCGAGACCGGATGATGCGCACCGAACTGCTGCCGGCATTCGCCATGTCAAATGAAAAGCTCGCAGCGTTCGTGCGGACGATTCGTACGCGGCGCCCGAAGATGCTGTTCGGCTACCCGTCTGCGCTGGCGCTGATCGCGCGTTTCGCTCAGCAGCGCGGGGAGGCGCTGAATCGGCTCGGCATCAAGGTCGCATTCGTCACGTCCGAGCGGCTCTACGACGAGCAACGCGGACTCATCGGCGAAGTGTTCGGCTGCCCGGTCGCCAATGGCTACGGCGGACGCGATGCGGGATTCATCGCGCACGAATGTCCAGCCGGGGGACTGCACATCACGGCCGAGGACATCGTCGTCGAGATCGTGGATTCACGAACCGGGCGAAATCTGCCGCAGGGCGAGGCTGGCGAGATCGTTGTGACGCACCTGGCAACGCGCGACTTTCCGTTCATCCGCTACCGCACCGGCGACGTCGGTGCGCTCGGCGCCGCGCCTTGCGCCTGCGGGCGCGGGCTGCCGCTGCTCTCGGCGCTGGAGGGCCGCACCACCGATTTCGTCGTGGCGGCCGACGGCACCGTGCTGCATGGTCTGGCGCTCATCTATGTGCTGCGCGATCTGGCTGGTGTGCAGTCCTTCAAGATCATCCAGCACGACCGGCTGTCGGTGCAGGTGCTGCTCGTGACCGAGCCCGGCTTCGCACCCGATGCACCCGCACGCATCGAGCAAGGTTTCCGTCAGCGACTGGGCGATGCGGTGGCCGTCACGATCGAGCAGGTGGACACGATACCGCCTGAGAAATCCGGCAAGTTCCGCTATGTGGTGAGCCACGCGGCGTCGACGTCGAAAGCAACCGGGGAGGCAACCCGGCATGCGTGACATCGTCATCGTCGGGCTGGTAGTGCTGCTCGGGCTGATCGCGCTCAGGCGGCCCTGGGTCGGCATCATGCTGTGGACCTGGCTCAGCATCCTGAACCCACACCGCTACACATACGGCTTTGCCTTCGACGCGCCGCTGGCAGCCTTCGCCGTCGGCACCACGATGATCGGGCTGTTTGCCACGCGCGATCGGCGCGAGTCGCCATTCAAGGGCACCGCCACCATGTTTCTGGTGGCGTTCATGCTGTGGGCGACGCTGTCGTGGCTGCTCGGGCTCGATCCGACTGGCGACTACGAGCAGTGGAAAAAGGTCATGAAGATCGACATCATGATCATCGCCGCGCTGGCGGTGCTGCACACCAAGCAGCATGTGCTGGCCCTGCTTTGGGTATCGGCTGGCTCGCTGGCGCTGCTAGGCATCAAAGGCGGTGTGTTTACGTTGCTCAGCGGCGGCAATTACCGCGTCTGGGGCCCGACCGGCTCGTTCATCGAAGACAACAACGAGTTCGCGTTGTCGCTCGTGATGACGATTCCGCTGCTGCGCTTCTTGCAGCAGCAGTTGGCCGCGAGGTGGGCCCGCATCGGGACCGGGGCTGTCATGCTGCTGTGCGCCGTGGCCGCCGTCGGCAGCTACTCGCGCGGCGCGCTGCTCGCCATCTCCGCCATGCTTGTCGCGCTTTGGTGGCGCGGCAAGAACAAGATTCTCTTCGGCATCGTCATCGTGCTGGCCGCAGTGCTGGTGGTCGGCTTCATGCCGGACAACTGGAACGCGCGCATGTCCTCGATCGATGACTACGAAAGCGACCTGTCGGCGCTCGGCCGCATCAGCGCCTGGTGGACCGCCTGGGGCATCGGGCTGCATTACCCAGCGGGTGTCGGCTTCAACGCAGCGCGGCCAGAGCTGTTTGCAATGTATTCACCGTATCCGACCTTCGTGCATGCAGCGCACAGCATCTATTTTCAGACCCTCGGCAATCACGGCTTCATCGGCCTGTTTCTGTTTCTCGGAATCTGGCTGGCGAGCTGGCGTGCCGCCGGCTGGCTGCGCAGCTCCGCCAAGATCGGGCCGCAAACCGCCTGGTGCGCCGAACTGGGCGCGATGTGCCAGGTGTCCTTGGTCGGCTATGCGGTGGGCGGTGCGTTCCTGAGTTTGGCTTACTTCGACCTGCCTTACGACATCATGGTGGCGCTGGTGGTCACACGCCGTTGGGTCGAGGAGCGCGCCTGGGAGACCGAGCCGAGTCAGCCGTTCGCCTGGCGCTGGGTGCCCGGATTGGCAAAGCCTGCTGCTGCCGCCGCGGCACCGGTCGGCAAGGAAAGGCCACCGAGCCATGCTTAAGACTCTGCTCTCGGCCAGCTCCGGCGCCGGCGCGCGCGCGCGGCTGTCGGTGCTGATCTTCCACCGGGTGCTGCCAGAACCCGATCCGCTGTTTCCAGGCGAGATCGACGCCGCCGCGTTCCGCGCGATCTGCGGCTGGCTGGCCGAGTGGTGCCAGGTGCTGCCGCTGCCGCAGGCCATGCGCCGTCTCGCCGACGGCGCGTTGCCGCCGCGGGCCTGCGCGATCACGTTCGATGACGGCTACGCCGACAACCGCACGGTCGCGCTGCCGATTCTGCAGGCGCACGGCCTGACCGCCACATTCTTCGTTGCCACCGGCTTTCTGAATGGTGGCCGGATGTGGAACGACACCGTGATCGAGGCGCTGCGACGCACCGAACAGTCCGCGCTCGACCTGCGCGAGTTGCCAGGCGACGACGTGGGGCGTGCATCGATCGCGACCATCACACTGGCGGAGCGCCGCAGCGCGATCGATCAGCTCCTGCAACGGCTCAAGTACCTGCCGATCGACGCGCGCGTAGCCGCCACCGAGCGGCTTGCCGAGCTGGCGCGAGTCCAGCCGCCCACCGACTTGATGATGACCACGCGGCAGTTGCGCGAGTTGCACGCAGCCGGCATGACGATCGGCGCGCATACGGTCTCCCACCCGATCCTCGCGCGGCTCGGTCGCGCCGCTGCGCAGGACGAGATCACCACCAGCAAGACCGCGCTGGAAGCGATGATCGATGCGCCGGTAACGCTGTTCGCCTATCCGAACGGCAGACCGGGCACCGATTACTCGGCCGAGACGATCGGGCTCGCGAAACAGGCCGGCTTCGACGCGGCATTCAGCACGGCCTGGGGCGCGGCGCAACGAAGCGGCGATCGCTTCCAGGTGCCTCGGTTCACACCGTGGGACCGCACACGGACGCGCTTCGGACTTCGCATGGTGGCCAATCTGCGGCGACGTGACACCGTGCCTGCGCTGTTGCCGGTCTGACGGCGTCCCCGGGGACGCACCGAAATCGAGTTTGACGGAGCCGAATGGCAAACCAAGTCTCCCTGCATCGGGAATGAGCCTTGCTGGTCTTCGTCGTAGGCGGCATCGTCCCACGGCAATCACCGCAACCGACTGCTCGTGGATTGCCGCCCATCTTCGATTCGTTGCCCAACACAAGACGCTCAATCCATGAAGCAGAACAAGACACTGCCGCATTCCTCGGGTCCCGCCGGCGGCTGGGGATCGCTCAAGGGAATCACCCGAATCTTCGGTGAGACGTGGTCCAGTCCCGAGGCGCTCACCGCGCTGGGCAGACAGAACAAGCCGAAGGGCGTGATGTGCGTGTCATGCGCGTGGCCCAAGCCGGCGAACTATTCGGCCTTCGAGTTCTGTGAAAACGGCGCCAAAGCCACCCTCTGGGAGACCACCAGCGCGCGTTGCACACCGGCGTTCTGGGACGACAAGGACCACACCGTCGCGCAACTGCGCAACTGGCGCGATCACGACCTGGAGATGACAGGCCGGCTCACGCACCCGCTGCGCTACGACGCGGCAACCGACCGCTACGTTTCCGTCTCATGGGACGCTGCGTTCAAGAAGATCGGCGCCACGCTGAAGTCGCTCGACGCCAACAGTGCCGTCTTTTATGCGTCGGGCCATGCGGGGCTCGAAGCGTCCTACCTGTTCGCGCTGCTCGCGCGCAAGCTCGGCACCAACAACCTGCCGCAAAGCTCGAACATGTGTCATGAGACGACTTCCGTCGGTCTGACCAAATTCATCGGCTCGCCAGTTGGCACGATCGTCTGGGACGATCTGGCCGAAGCCGATGCGTTCTTCTTCTTCGGCCAGAACCCGGGCACGAACAGCCCGCGGTTTCTGCATCCGCTCAAAGACGCGAAGGATCGCGGCGCCAAGATCGTCACCTTCAATCCGATCATCGAGCAGGGCCTGGTTTCGTTCGTCGATCCGCAAAATCCGCTGCAGATGCTGACCGGCAAGTCCACCACCATCTCGGACCAATACCACCAGTTGAAGGCCGGCGGCGATGTGGCCGCGATCCTCGGCATCTGCAAGTGCGTGGTCGAAGCCGACGACGAGGCCAGGGCCGCAGGCAACGCGGAAGTGATCGATCATGCGTTCGTCGCCCAGCACACCACCGGATTCGACACGTTCATCGATGACTGCCGGGCCGTGTCGTGGACCGACATCGAGCAGGAAAGCGGCCTCGCCGAGTCGGCGATCCGCGACGCGGCCTCCGTCTACATCGCCGCGAAGAACGTAATCGGTGTGTACGGCATGGGCCTGACGCAACACACCCACGGCGCGCTCAACATCGCGATGCTCGTGAACCTGCTGTTGCTGCGCGGCAACATCGGCAGGCCCGGCGCCGGGTGCTGCCCGGTCCGCGGGCACAGCAACGTGCAGGGCCAGCGCACGGTCGGAATTGCCGAGAAAGCGCATCTCGTGCCGATGGACAAACTTAAAGAATTGTTCAACTTCGAGCCGCCGAGAGAAGACGGCATGAACATCGTCGAAGCGGTGCATGGCCTGTTCGCAGGCAAAGTGCATGCGTTTATCTCCCTCGGCGGCAATCTTGTGCGCGCGGTCCCCGATCAAGGACGCATGGAAAAAGCCTGGGCTGCGCAGGAACTGACGGTGATGGTGTCGACGAAGCTCAATCGCAGCCATCTCTTTCCAGGCAAGAACGCCTACATCCTGCCGTGCCTGGGCCGTTTTGAGCGCGATGAACAAGCCACCGGGACGCAGGCGGTAACGACGGAAGACAGCTTTTCCATGATCAGCGGCTCGATCGGTCACGCGTCGCCGGTGTCTGACAGCGTGAAAAGCGAGCTCGCGATCATCGCAGGCATCGCTAAAGCGGCATGCGCAGCCGATGAGCGGCTGCGGTGGGACGCGTGGACCGATGACTATCGCCTGGTCCGGGACCTGATCGAAGCCACGTATCCGGACGACTTTCGCAACTTCAATCAACGCATGTTCGAGCCGGGCGGCTTCTACCGAGGCAACAGCGCGCATGAGCGGGTCTGGAAGACCGAGTCCGGCAAAGCGGTGTTCACCTCACCCGGGCAACTCAACTCGGTCGGGTTCAAGAACGCACCCGGCCGGTATCGCTTGATCACGCTGCGCTCAAACGACCAATTCAACACCACGATCTACGGCTACTCGGACCGGTTTCGCGGCATCGAGGGAACGCGCCACGTGCTGCTGATGAACCCGGATGACATCGTGCAAGCCGGGCTGACCGACGGGCAGACCGTTCGGCTCGTCACCGATGTCGAGGACGGTCAGGTTCGTGAGCTGGGTGGCCTCACGCTCACCGCCTACAAGATTCCGCGCGGCACCGTCGCCGGCTACTACCCCGAATGCAACGTGCTCGTTCCGATCGGCCATCACGACGAGATGTCCAAAACACCCGCATCAAAATCCGTGCCGGTCAAAATCCGGATCGACGCCGATGTGGCGGCAACTCGCGCCTGAACCGGCGGCCGCGACGACGGCTCCTACCGGCGTGCGGTGCGTGGCCGTCTCGAGATGGCGGGCGGGCTGCAGCGTCGAGGCGGACGACTGGGTCTCGGAAGAAGTGCCGATCGCGCTCGAGTTCAACGGCATCTCGCACGCGGTGATGCTTGCCACACCGTGCGATCTGGAAGACTTCGCGCTCGGCTTCGGTCTCAGCGAAGGCATTTTTTCGAGCGCGGCCGATCTGTATGGCTGCGAGATCGGCGAGCGCGATGCGCGCGGCGCAGGCATCACCGTCGGCATGCACGTGTCGGCGAGGAGCTTTGCGACTTTGAAAGCGCGACGGCGCACGCTCGTCGGGCGCACCGGCTGTGGTATCTGTGGCACCGAGAGCCTCGCACACGCGCTGCGGCCGGTGCCGCGCGTCACAACCGGCATCGAAGTGCGGGGCGAAGCCGTCGTGGGAGCGATGAAGGCATTGCGCGACCAGCAACGCATGAATCATCTGACCGGCTCGATGCATGCCGCGGCGTGGTGCGATCCAGAAGGCCGCGTGCGGGTGCTGCGCGAGGACGTCGGTCGACACAACGCGCTCGACAAATTGATCGGCGCATTGGCCCGTGCCGGTATGGTCGCCAGCGAAGGCTTCATCGTGGTGACCAGCCGCGCGAGCATCGAGATGGTGCAGAAAGCGGCGATGGCTCGCGTGCCGCTGCTGGCGGCGATCTCCGCACCGACGCAGCTCGCCATCGACGCCGCGCAGGCGGCAGGCGTCGGTCTGCTCGGGTTGGTCAGGGAGGGCAGTCTGGTGATCTATGCGCATTCGCAGTGCATCCCCATCGCATCGGCGAACGCTCAAATCGGACCCCCAAGCGCAAGGCGGGATGTCGTGGCCAAGCGCGACTGCCTCTAGGTGTTTACCCGCATGTCGGTGGAAAACTGAATCCACCGCCCATCGCGCCGCGTATCGAGTAATTAGGGAAAGGTTTTCGTCGGTTGTCGTCTCTTGTAGAGGCGTCGGCTTTCGAATTTTCCGCCTCCCGCCCGATCAACCACTGGAGTACGTTCCCATGAAATTTCAGAAAACGGTCATGACCGCCGTTGCGCTGGCAGCTGCCTGCGTGGCCGGCCAGAGCATCGCATCGAGCCACCGCGAAGCCCCGTTCATCACGACCACGCCCAAGGTCGACGGCACCGACTTCTACATGTTCCGCAGCTACGAAGGCGTCGGCAACGACGGCAGCGGTGGGCGCAGCGACTACGTCACGCTGATCGCCAACTACCTGCCGCTGCAGGACCCCTACGGCGGCCCGAACTACTTCTCGCTGGACCCGAACGCGCTGTACGAGATCCACATCGACAACAACGGCGACGCCAAGGAAGACCTGACCTTCCAGTTCCGCTTCGGCAACAAGCTCAACGACGTCGCGCTGCCGATCGGCAGCGGCACCCCGCCAGCCAACGTGTCGATCCCGCTGATCCAGGCGCGGCGCGGTCGCTGCAACTTCAACGATGCGAACCTGAACCTCCTCGAAACCTACACGCTGACGCTGGTGCGCGGCGACCGCCGCAAGGGCACGCGCCAGCCGATCACCAAGACCGACGGACAGGCCACGTTCGAGAAGCCGGTCGACTACATCGGCACCAAGACGCTGGGCAATGCGGCCGCCTACGCGGCCTACGCCGCCAAGCACATCCATCGACGATCAACATCCCCGGCTGCCCGGCGGCAAGGACACGGGCAACGTGTTCGTCGGCCAGCGCCAGGAAGGCTTCGCAGTCAACCTCGGCCCGATCTTCGACCTGGTGAACGCGCCGCTCGCGGTCATCACGAACCCGGCCAACATCAACGCTGCGGCCGCCAATTCGATCCAGAACAAGAACGTCACGACGTTCGCGCTCGAAGTGCCGCAAGGCTGCCTGACCGCCGGCAACGATCCGGTGATCGGTGGCTGGACGACGGCCAGCCTGCGCCAGGCCCGCCTGCTGTCCGGTGCGCCGGAGTCCGGCCACCAGACGACCGAAAAGGTTGGCGGCGCCTGGACCCAGGTGTCGCGCCTGGGCCAGCCGCTGGTCAACGAGCTCGTGATCGGCCTGAAGGACAAGGACAAGTTCAACGGCTCCAAGCCGAGCGGCGACACCCAGTTCCTGAGCTACGTGACGAACCCGACGCTGCCGCCGCTGCTCGGCCTGGTGCTGGCCGGCGACACGAAGGCGCTCGCGCCGACCAACCTTCCGCGCACCGATCTGGCCACCGTGTTCCTGACCGGCATCATCGGCGTGAACAAGCCGGCCAACGCGACGCCGTCCGAGATGCTGCGCTTGAACACCTCGACTCCACCGGTTCCTTTTGCGCAGCAGAACCGTCTGGGCATCGTCGGCAACATCCTGGCCAAGGGCAACGACAACGCGGGGTTCCCGAACGGCCGCCGTCCGAAGGACGACGTGGTCGACATCGCGCTGGTTGCGGTGCTGGGCGGCCTGTGCATGGCCAACGGCGACAACAACACGCTCGGCCTGAATGGCGTGCCCGGCGTGCCGAGTCTGGTTTCGCAGTGCAAGCCGTCAAGCGTGCCGGCCGGCATGGCATCGCTGACGATCAACGATGCGGTCGACCAAGCCGCGGTGCCGTTCCTGCCGACGTTCCCGTATCTGAACACGCCGAATCCGGGTGCCAAGTAAATCCGAAGCTCAGCCATCCCACGCTCCAAGCAGAGGAACCAACTCATGAAACAACCTTCCAAAATCAGTGCGGGGCTGGCGCTTGCGTTCGCCGCCGTGCTGCTCGCAAGCTGCAGTGATGGTGACAGCAATTCGCCGGCGCCAGCACCTGCACCCACGCCGGCACCTGCCCCAGCACCTACTCCGGCGCCTGCACCAGCACCGTCGGCTTCGTCGGACCCGTCGATCGCACTGGTCCGGCAGTTGGTTGCGCAAGGCGGCAACAACACGGCCGAACCGCTGGTGTTGAGCAACCAGCCGTTCGCCACCAGCGACACCACGGAGCCGGAGTCGATTTAGCGGTCCACGAGCCAACGCGCCGAGATCGACGAGAGCGGCGTGCCTGTTGCCGGGCACGCCGCTTTTTTTTGATTTCGGCGCCCGCTTCCGAGCCTCACCGAGTCCACATCCGATGACATCGAGCGTGCCCCTATCCGCACCCGCATCGCGGGACGCGCTTCGCCGCGTGCATGGCGGCGCTGCTGCCCTCGAATCGATCGAATCCGCCAGCCGCCTCGGGCGGCTCGGCGTCGCATGCGGGATTGCTGCTCGAAGGCAATCGGGGGGCCGCATCCGGCCACTGCTGGTGCTCATCGCGGCGGCTGCGCTCGCAGGGCCCGGCGCGGCGGCTGCAAATCGCGACATCGCACCCGCGAACGACTCATTTGTGCTCGAAAAACTCCCACCGCGTGTGGCACTGCGGGCGACCACGCCGCAGCAGGCCGCAAGCGCCGCCCGCCGCTGGATTGGCGAAGCCCGCGAACTGGCCGAGCCGCGCTATCTGGGGCGCGCGCAGGCGGTGCTCGCGCCTTGGTGGGATCGGCCGGAAGCACCGGCCGAACTTGCCGTACTGCAGGCGACCATCGAACAAAGCCGGCACGAATTCGCGGCTGCCCGCGCCACGCTCGAGCGCACGCTCGCTCGGTCCGATACGAACGCGCAGGGCTGGCTCACGCTGGCCACGCTGGACCGGGTGGCCGGCCGATACCAGGACGCGCAGGCGGCGTGCGACAAGGTCGCTGCCACTGGCGCGCCTTTGTATGCGCAGGCCTGCCGGCTCGAGACGCGGTCGCTGCTCGGCTTCCACGACCAAGCGCGCACCGGCTTTTCCACGCTGCTGCAGGCCAGTATCGACGCCGGCGTGCGTGCCTGGCTGTCGTCGCTTGCAGGCGAGAACGAGGAACGCGCCGGCAACGACGCAGCCGCCGCCGCTGATTACCGCGCGAGCCTGGCGCTCGTGCCGGACGATTACACCGCGCTGGCGCTTGCCGATCTGCTGCTGCGCACAGGCGACCCGGCTGCCGCACTGGCGGTCCTCGCCGAGCGGCCCGCAAGCGACGCGGTGCAGCTGCGCCGCGCCGCCGCACGCAAGCGGCTCGGCGACGACGGCTGGCAGCGCGTGGCGACCGATCTGCGCGAGCGTTTCGCGGCACTGGCCGAGCGCGGCGACGACCCGGCATTGCACGCGCGTGAGGCGGCACTGTTCAGCCTCTGGATCGATCCCGATGCGCGGCAGGCATGGGCGGCAGCGCAGGCCAACCTGACGCTGCAAAAGGAGCCGCTCGACTGGTGGATCGCGCTGACCGCGGCCAGCGCGGCCGAGCAGCCCGCTGAACTCGCGCGACTCGTGCAGGCGCTGCGTGCGACCGGCATGGTCGATGCGCGGCTTGCAGGCTGGCTGTGAGCGGGGCAGGGCGTCGCTCGAGCCGCTTACCCGGCTTCATCATGGGGTGGCCGCGCCGCGCAGCCTTGAGCGCGCTTGCGCTGTGGCTCGGCCTGGTCGCCAGCCCATGCTTGGCACACAAGGCGAGCGACGCGTACCTGCTGCTCCACCCACGCGCGGCCGCTGCTTCCGCACCGGCCGCTGGCGCTGCCCTGCACGTCGAATTGTCGCTGGCGCTCAAGGACCTCGACGCGGCGCTGCCCATGCTGGACGCCGACGACGACCGCACGCTCACCTGGGGCGAGGTGCGCCGCGCGCTGCCGCAAATCGTGGGTTGGGTCGAGAACGGGTTTCGCCTGCAGTGCGCGGGCCGACCGCTCGAGCTGCGCTTCGCGTTCCAGGCGGTCGAGCAGCGCGTGGACGGCCATTACGTGCGGCTTGCCGCGCCGCTGGACTGCGCGCCGCCCGCAACGCTCGTGCTCGACTACACGTTGTTCGAGGGCATCGACGCAAGCCACCGGCTGCTGGTCGGCGGTGTCCTCGACGGCCGTCCGGTCGCCTTCACGAGCGCGCCACGCGCCGGTCGCGCGCTGACGCTGCGTGCGGCGTCCGATGCGCCCGGAGCGCCGCTCGCGCAGGCAACGCCGCAAAGCGGCACCGCCACGCTGGCACAGTTTTTTCCGGAGGGCGTGCATCACATCCTCTCGGGCATCGACCACCTCGCCTTCCTGATCGCGCTGCTGCTGCCGATCCGGCTGTTCCGACAGCGCCAGACGCACGAGCGGCCCGGCGCCGTACCGCCACACGCGGCCAGCGACGGCTTTGTCGCGCTGCTGCGCACCGTCACCGCGTTCACGATCGGACACTCGCTGACCCTGGGGCTGGCCAGCATCGGCTGGGTCAGCGTGCCGCCAAGCTGGGTCGAGCCCGCGATCGCGATCACGATCGGCATCTCGGCGGCGCTGAACCTGTACCCGGTGCGCTGGATCCGGACCGATCTGCTCGCGCTGCTGTTCGGCCTTGTGCACGGGTTGGGGTTTTCCGAAGTCATGCGCGAAGCCGGCATCCACGGTGTGCTGCTGCTTTGGGGGCTGGCGGGCTTCAACCTCGGCGTCGAGGCGGGGCAGTTGCTCGTGGTGCTCGGCTGGTGCGTGCTGCAGTGGCTGCTGGTGCGGCTGTCGTGGTACCGGCGGGCGCTGGTGCGGGCCGGCTCCTGGGTGCTGCTCGCGCTGGCCGGCTACTGGACGCTGCAGCGCGTGGCGTTCGGTTGACCGCTTGCTCCGCAGCAGTTCCGAGCGCAGCCGGTTTCCGCCGGAAAATGTGCGCCAGACGCAGGCGGGGAAAGCGCATTCAGCTATCTTTTTCTAATCGATGCCGGGCAGGTCGTGCGGCGCTCGCATGGCGCCATTCCCAGCGGCCTTGAAGCGCCGGGCGAACCCCGAGCCCGTAAGATACCCCCATGTCCTACCTCGTGCTGGCGCGCAAGTACCGCCCGAAAACCTTTGCCGAGCTGGTCGGTCAGGCACACGTGGTGCAGGCGCTGACCAACGCGCTGCGCAGCGGGCGGCTGCACCATGCGTACTTGTTCACCGGCACGCGCGGCGTCGGCAAGACGACCGTTTCGCGCATCCTCGCCAAGTCCCTCAACTGCGTCGGCCCCAATGGCACCGGCGGCGTGACGGACACGCCCTGCGGCGTTTGTGACCCGTGCCGCGACATCGACCGCGGCCGCTTCGTCGACTACACCGAGCTGGATGCGGCGTCGAACCGCGGCGTCGACGAAGTGCAGTCGCTGCTCGAGCAGGCCGTCTACAAGCCGGTGCAGGGCCGCTTCAAGGTCTTCATGATCGACGAGGTCCACATGCTGAGCGGTCATGCGTTCAACGCGATGTTGAAGACGCTCGAGGAGCCACCCGAATACTTGAAGTTCGTGCTGGCCACGACCGATCCGCAAAAGGTTCCGGTCACGGTGCTGTCCCGCTGCCTGCAGTTCAATCTTGCGCCGATGGCGCCGCAGACCGTGCGCGAGCATTTGGGCGAGGTGCTGGCCAGCGAGCAGGTCGAGGCCGAACCCGCCGCGCTGCGGCTGATCGCGCGCGCGGCCCGTGGCTCGATGCGTGACGCGTTGAGCCTGACCGATCAGGCGATCGCGTTCGGCGGCGGGCAGTTGCAGGAAGCGCCGGTGCGCCAGATGCTTGGCAGCGTGGACCGCACGCACGTGCTGCGGCTGATCGAGGCGCTGGCCGCAGGTGATGCGCGCAGCGTGATCCATACCGTCGACACGCTGCGCACGCACGGCTTCAGCGCGGCTGCCACGCTGGAGGATATGAGCCTGCTGTTGCAGCGCATGGCGGTCTGCCAGGCGGTGCCGGCCGGGGCGGAATCGAGTGCGTCGGCGACCGAGGACAGCAACGAAGGCGACGACGATTTCCAGACCGACCCGGAGGCCGCCGATGCGATCCGGCTGGCGGCACGCCTGCCGGCCGACGAAACGCAGTTGCTCTACAGCATCTGCCTGCACGGCCGCGCCGAGCTCGGTCTGGCGCCGGATGAGTACACCGGCCTGACGATGGTGCTGTTGCGATTGCTCGCGTTCAAGCCAGCGGGCGCGACGGCCTCTGCGAATGCACCGGTTGGCGCGCCGCAGACGGGAAGAAAAAGGGCAATTGAACGTGCAGCGGATGCCGAGGCCCCGTCAGTCGCTGCAGAGGCGCCGGAAGCGGAATTGAAGCAAGTTGCCGGTGCTGAAGTTGCCGATGTGGCCGCGCTGACTGCTGCACCTGAGGAAGCGAATTCAAAAGGCGACGCAGAGGTCGCCGGCCGCAACCGCTGCGGCGCCGACCGGGCGGGCAATGCGGACGAAGGAGCGGCCGACAACACAGGCGCCGCGCGCAGCGCCGAGTCGGAAAACCGCGCAATCGCCGCCGGGGCTTCCCCGTCCCATGTCGACGACGAAGCGTCATCCGACGCCATGCCCGAGCGCCCACCGTTCGCGGTGCCTGAAGCCCTGCATGCATCGGCATCGAAGTTGCTGCCCGCCGCTGCACCATCTGCTGCCGCGCCGTTCGAGGACGGCCGCATCCGCAGCTCCGCGCGTGCGCAGGCTGAACCGCCCGGGGAGCCAGCACCCGCGCGCAGTGACGCGACGGCGTCTGCTTCGCGCGCGCGTCTCGACGCGGTCACCGTGGGCGAGCCCATTCAGGCAGCACGTCGGACATCCGAAGCCGCTGCAGCGCTCACGAACCTCGCGGCACCCGGCGGCACCGGCACGAGCTTGGGCGCGGGCGCAGACGCCGTCGGTGCATCCGATGGCGGCGCAGCAAGCCCGGACGCCGCAACCAACGCAGCGACCGTCGACGCAGCGGCGCCGACAGCAGCGACCAGCGAGGGCGATGCCGACACCAACCTGGGCGACTTCTGGCATCGGGCCGTGCGACGGCTTGCCGCCACCGGCAGCGTCACCGCGCTGGTGCGCGAGCTCGCACTGCAGTCGCAGCTGATCGCAAGGGACGACGCGCACTGGACGCTGCGCGTGGCCAGCGCCTCGCTCGACCAGCCCGTATCGCGCGACCGGCTGGTGCAGGCGCTCGTGGCGGACGGCCATGCGATCGCCGTGCTGCGCGTCGAGATCGCCACGGTCAGCGACTCGCCCGCGCGGCGCATCGCCGCCGCGGCCGAACAGGCCCAGCGCGAAGCGCTCGCGCGCATCGAAGGCGACCCGTTCGTGCAAAGCATGATGCGCGACTACGGCGCGCGCATCGTGCCGGGCAGCGTGCGGGCGGCAGCTGCGCCGCAGCGCGCCGGCTGAGGGACAATCCGGGGCAGCGTGCGGGTTGCCCCCGGCAACCGGCCAGAACGCAGTTTTCTTACTCCCCCTAAGGCGCCACGGCGCAGCAAAGGACACCCATCATGTTCAACAAAGGACAACTCGCCGGCTTGATGAAACAGGCGCAGTCGATGCAGGAAAATCTGAAAAAAGCGCAGGACGAACTGGCAACGGTCGAAGTCACCGGCGAGTCCGGCGCCGGCATGGTCGTTGTCGTGATGACCTGCAAGCACGATGTCAAGCGCGTCACGATCGACCCGAGCCTGCTCGCCGACGACAAGGACATGCTCGAAGACCTGGTCGCCGCCGCGTTCAACGCCGCCGTGCGCAAGGCCGACGACACCACGCAGGAAAAGATGGGCAAGATCACCGCCGGGATGCCGGGCATGCCGAGCCTGCCGGGGGGGATGAAGTTTCCGTTCTGAGCATCGGTCCGGGAAAGATCGGGCGTTGGCATTCAGCAGGCCGTCGTCCCTACTGCGGTGCTCGGTTCGCCTCCCGCGTCGACTTTCGCGGTCATAAGCGACCGGGCGCGGGATAACTGCATAGAAGCGACCGCTACGACGCCGGCTCGGAAGCCGCCGTCTCCAGCGGCAGGCAAGTGC
Organism: uncultured beta proteobacterium; assembly: GCA_963761295.1. GTDB lineage: Bacteria > Pseudomonadota > Gammaproteobacteria > Burkholderiales > Burkholderiaceae_C > JBBPYC01. Next base: position 105,556 of record CAVXGG010000012.1, on the reverse strand, counting down.
AAAACAGATTCCGGTCGCCCCAGGCGTTGTCGACGCGGCCGACCGGGGGCCAGTATTTGCTGCGGTCCGGCGTGTCCGGCAGTGCCGCCGCACACATGCGCGAATAGCCGTGGGGCCAGTCGGACTCCAGCAGGCTGGCCGCAGTGTGCGGCGCCAGTTTGAGCGGATTTGCGTCGCGCGTCCATTCGCCGGACTCGACTTTTGCGATTTCCGCGCGGATCGCGATCATCGCGTCGATGAAGCGGTCGAGTTCCCTCAACGGTTCGCTCTCGGTCGGCTCCACCATCAACGTACCCGGCACCGGAAAACTCAAGGTCGGCGCATGGAAACCATAGTCGATCAACCGCTTGGCGACATCTTCGGCCGTGATGCCGCTGGTCTTGGCGAGCGGGCGCAGATCGAGGATGCATTCGTGCGCAATCCGGCCTTCCGTCGAAGCGTAGAGCGTCGGGAAATGAGCCTTCAGGCGCGCGCTGAGGTAGTTGGCCGACAGGATCGCGACTTCGGTGGCGGCCTGCAGACCTGCCGCGCCCATCATGCGGCAGTACATCCAGGAGATCGGCAGCACGCCCGCATTGCCGAGCGGCGCGGCCGACACCGCACCGACGGCGGGTTCTTCGTCGCCCGAGCTCGCGTGGCCTGGCAGAAACGGCACCAGATCGGCCACCACACAGACCGGGCCTACGCCGGGCCCGCCGCCGCCGTGCGGAATGCAGAACGTCTTGTGCAGGTTCAGATGGCTTACATCGCCGCCGAACGCGCCGGGCGCAGCGAGGCCGACCAGCGCATTCAGGTTCGCGCCGTCCACGTAGACGCGGCCGCCGTGCGCATGCACCACGTCGCACAGTTCGCGCACCCGAGGCTCGAACACACCGTGCGTGCTCGGGTAAGTGATCATGACGGCGGCCAGCCGGTCGCGGTGCTGTTCGCACTTGGTCTGCAGGTCTGCCAGATCGACGTTGCCTTGCGCGTCGCAAGCGACGACCGCGATCCGCATGCCCGCGAGTTGCGCGCTGGCGGGGTTGGTGCCGTGCGCGGATTGCGGGATCAGGCAGAGGTCCCGATCTGCATCGCCGCGGGATCGGTGCCACGCACGAATCGCGAGCAGGCCCGCATATTCACCCTGCGAGCCTGCGTTGGGCTGCAGGCTGACACCCGCATAGCCGGTGATCTCGGCGAGCCAGGCGCGCAACTGGCGGTCGAGTTCGAGGTAGCCGGCGCGCTGCTCAATCGGTGCGAACGGGTGGATGTCGGCGAATTCGGGCCAGCCGATCGGCATCATCTCGCTGGTCGCGTTGAGCTTCATCGTGCAGCTGCCGAGCGGGATCATGCTGCGGTCGAGCGCGAGATCCTTGTCGCTCAAGCGCCGGATGTAGCGCAGCATCGCAGTCTCGCAGTGGTGCGTGTTGAACACCGGGTGTGTGAGGAATGCGCTGGTGCGGCGCATCGCATTCGGGATCAGCGACTCGGTATTGCCTGCGCGTTCGATCGCAACGAAGTCGGGCAGCGGCGTGTGCTCATCAGCAAACACGGACCAGATCGCTTCGACGTCGGCCCGCATGGTGGTTTCATCGAGCGAAATCAAGAGACAGCTGTGCCAGTGGACGCGAAGGTTCATGCCGACGGCACGCGCGCGCGCGACGAGCGCCTCGGTCGCCGCGCCAGCCTCGATCGACAGCGTGTCGAACGCACCGTGCGGCCGCGGCACATGGCCGAGTTGCTTGAGCCCGGCAGCCAGTACCGCTGTCAGCGCCGCGATGCGCTCGGCGATGCGCTTGAGGCCTGCAGGGCCATGGTAGACCGCATACATGCTTGCGACCACTGCGGGCAGCACCTGCGCAGTACAGATGTTCGAGGTGGCTTTCTCGCGGCGGATGTGCTGCTCGCGCGTCTGCAGCGCGAGCCGATAAGCAGTGTGGCCGTGCGCATCGACGCTGACGCCGACGAGCCGGCCGGGCAGCGAGCGCTTGAACGCGTCGCGACACGCGATGAACGCCGCGTGCGGGCCGCCATTGCCCATCGGCATGCCGAAGCGCTGTGTGCTGCCCACGACGATGTCAGCACCCCATTCGCCGGGTGGCACGAGCAGCGTGAGTGCAAGCAGGTCGGCCGCAACGATGAACGCGGCCTGCTGCTCGTGCACCTTCGCCACGTCCGCGCGCAGGTCGTCGATGCGGCCCGAGGTCGACGGGTACTGCGCAAGCACGGCAAAGCAATCTTCGGCCAGCAACTCGGCCCACTCCTGCGCCGAGTTGGCGAGCTTGACGTCGATGCCGAGCGGTTCGGCGCGCGTCCGGACCACCTCGATCGTCTGCGGGTGGCAGTCGCCGGCCACCACGAACACGTTGCTGGCCGAGCGCACGCTGCGTCGTGCCAGCGTCATGGCCTCGGCCGCAGCAGTCGCCTCGTCGAGCAGCGATGCGTTTGCGATCGGCATCGCGGTCAGGTCGCAGACCATGGTCTGAAAGTTCAGCAGCGCTTCGAGCCGGCCCTGGCTGATCTCGGCTTGGTACGGTGTGTAGGCGGTGTACCAGGCCGGGCTCTCCAGCACGTTGCGCTGGATCACGGCGGGCGTGTGAGCCGCGTGATAGCCCTGGCCGAGGAAGCTTTTGAACACCTTGTTCTGGGCTGCGATGCGCTTCAACTCGGCGAGCGCTGCAGTCTCGGTCAGTGCGGGCGGCAGTTGCATCGGCGTGCCGCGAGCGATCGATCTGGGTACGACCTGGTCGATCAGCGCGCGGCGCGAGGGCGCGCCGATGGCGGCCAGCATCCGCGCTTCGTCGGCCGCGTCGATGCCGATGTGACGTGCGGCGAACGCACCAGACGATGACGAGGCGGCTGTCGCGGCGTTGTCCGATGCCGCCGGCACCGCAGCGAGCGACTCAGGCATTCGCTTTGAACTCGCCATAACGGGTCTCGTCCATCATCGCGTCGAGCTGGGCCGCATCGGACAACTTGATCTTGAAAAACCAGCCCGCGCCGAGCGGGTCGCTGTTGGCCAGCGACGGGTCGTCGCGCAGCGTGTCGTTGACCGCCACGATCTCGCCATCAGCGGGCATGTAGACGTCGGCGGCGGCCTTGACCGATTCGACCACACCGGCCACCGCGCCCTGGGCGATCGTGCTGCCAACGCCGGGCAACTCGACGAACACGACATCGCCCAGCGCGTCCTGCGCGTGTTCGGTGATGCCAACGGTGGCGCTGCCGTCGCTCTCGGCGCGGACCCATTCGTGGTTTTCGGTGTACTTGAGCATGGTGGCGGATGGTGTGGGATGGTGGAAAAAAAGTGGTCAGCTGGGTGGGCCGCGGAAATAGCGTGCCGGCACGAACGGCAGCGCGTATACGCGCATCGCCACCCGCTGACCGCGCACCAGCGCATCGATCGGCGTGCCGACCGCAGCAAAGGCCGGGGCCACATAGGCCATTGCAATTGGCTCGCCCAAGGTAGGGGACAGCAGGCCGCTGGTGACCTCGCCGATGCGCTGCTGCGTGGCCGGGTCCTGCAGTTCGCTGTGCTCGCGTACAGGGATGCGTTGTGAGGCGATCAGACCGACGCGCCGTCGATCGATCGGACCGGATGGGGCGTCGAGCTGGGCAAGAATTTTGTCGGCGCCGGGAAAGCCGCCAGCGCGTGCGCCACCTGCGCGCCGGACTTTGGGAATCGCCCATTGCAGACCCGCTTCGACCGGCGTGGTGCCGGCATCGATGTCGCTGCCGTGCAGACACAAGCCGGCTTCGAGCCGCAACGAATTGCGTGCGCCCAGGCCGATGGGTGCGACTTCGGATTGATCGAGCAGCGCGCGCGCAAGGGTTTCGACTTGGTCAGCCGGCACGGAGATTTCGAAGCCGTCTTCGCCCGTGTAGCCGCTGCGCGTGACGTAGCAATCGCAGCCCGCGACGCCGAAGCGGCCGCCGCTCATGAAGACCAGCCGATCGATGTCGGGCGCGAACCGCCGAAGCACGGCAGCGGCAAGTGGCCCTTGCAGCGCAAGCAAGGCTTGATTGAACAGCGGACGCACTTTGCATGCCCGCCCGATATGCGACTCGATGTGCGCGATGTCCTGTGCCTTGCAGGCGCCGTTCACGACCAGCAGCAGGTCGTCGCCGCGGTTGACAACCATCAGGTCATCGAGGATGCCGCCGTGCTGGTTGGTCAGCAACCCATAGCGTTGCTTGCCGACGGGCAGGTCGATCACGTCGACCGGCATGAGGGATTCGAGCGATCGGGCCGCGTCGGCTCCCGCCAGTTGCAACTGGCCCATGTGCGACACATCGAACAAGCCGGCCGCAGTGCGCGTGTGGCGATGCTCGGCAAGCAGACCCGCCGGGTACTGCACCGGCATCGAATGGCCGGCAAACGGCACCATGCGCGCGCCGAGTGCGCGGTGCAGCGCGTCGAGTGGCAGTTTAGGCAGCGGCGTCGGTGGGGTGGCTGGCACGGGCATGAGGAGGATGCGGTGGTGCGGGGTTGCGGCCCGCGTGGGCAACGACAGACGGCCTTCCTCTGTCGATCACCCGGTGCGTGCGATCCCCGCGGCAAAATTATTCTATCGGCGCCGTCCGTTGACGCAGGAAAGCCCGCCGAGGCGGAGGCCCCACCGCCCCCGGTACGGCCCCGCATCAGTGGCGCGCATAAACCAGGTCGCGCAGCGCCAGCGACAGCTCGGGCACATAAGTGATCACCATCAGGCACAGGATGATCACGCCGACGAACCAGGCCAGGTAGCCGATCATCTGGTCGAGCGAGATCTTGGCGACCGTACATGCCGCGAACAGGTTGACCCCGAACGGCGGCGTGATCATGCCGAGCGCGAGGTTCACGACCATCACCATGCCGAAGTGCACCGGGTCGATGCCGAAATGCTGGGCCACCGGCGCGAGGATCGGCGCGAGCACGATGATCGCGGCGCTGGTTTCGATGAACATGCCGATCACGAACAACGCCGCGTTCACGCCCAGCAGGAAATACGCCGGGCTCTGCAGCACGTCCTGCAGCCACAGGCCGATCGCCTCCGGCACACCGGCGCGCGTGATCAGATAGGCGAACAGCCCGGCGTTCGCGATCACGAACATGATCACCGCGCTGGACAGCACCGACTTGCGCAGCGCGACGTACAAGTCCCGCGCGCTGATCTCGCGGTAGATCAGCATGCCCACGACCAACGAATAAAACACCGCCACCGCGGACGCCTCGGTCGGGGTGAACACGCCGCCGTAGATGCCGCCCAGCACGATCACCGGCATCATCAGCGCCCAGCCGGCCTGCCAGGTGGCTTTGCCGAGCGACAGCCGGCCATCGCCGTCGTTCCTTCCCCAGCCCTTGTATTTGCAGAACACCCAGACAAACAGCATCAGCGCCACGCCGACCAGCAGGCCGGGGCCGAAGCCCGCGATGAACAGTTCGCCGATGGAGACTTCGGCGCTGACGCCGTAGAGGATCAGCGGAATCGACGGGGGAATGATCACGCCGAGTTCGGCACTCGTGGCCTGCAGCGAGGCTGCGAAGGTGACCGGGTAGCCATGCTTGATGAGGGCCGGGATCAGGATCGCGCCGATCGCAAAGGTGGTGGCCACCGACGAGCCCGACACGGCCGCGAAGATCATGCAGGTCAGCACGCAGGTCATCGGCAGGCCGCCCTGCACGCCGCCGACGATGGCCTTGCCGAACTCCACCAGCCGGCGCGAGATGCCACCGGTCTCCATGATGTTGCCCGCGAGGATAAAAAACGGAATCGCGGCGAGCGGAAACTTGTTGATCGAGTTGAAGATCTCCTTGACCGAGATCAGCATGTGCGCGCCGGTCACCTGGATGCCGAGCACCGAGGCCAGGCCGATCGAGACCGCGACCGAGACAGTGAGCGCGAAGCACAACATCATCGTCGTGAGCATCGCCGCGGTCATTGCGCAGTCTCCAGTTCGTTGTGCTTCGGGTCGACCAGATTGCCGATGATGCCGATCGCCGCGAACAGCCCGCCGACCGGCAGCGCCAGATACGCCCAGAACATCGAGATGCTCTCCAGCCCGGCCATCGACTGCACCTTGCCGCGCACCGCATAGTCCCAGCCCCACCAGACGATGATCGCGATCAGCAGCAGCGCGGCCAGGCACGTCACCCAGTCGAGGATGCGGCGCATGCGCGGCGAGCTCCAGCGGTACAGCACGTCAACGTTGACCATCGCACCTTGGCGAAACGCGGCGGCGATGCCCAGAAACACCATCCAGATCAGTGCGAGCCGGATCAAGATCTCGGACCATTCGGCAGGCGTCTCGAGCACGAAGCGCGTGATGATCTGGAACATGCCGAGGCTGGCCGCAATCGCCATCATCAGACACGCACCGATCATCGCAAGCCCCGTGGTGAAGCGCTCGACTTTTAAAAATGTGGATTTCATCGAAGCTCGATCGAAAACAGTCGATCGACGGGCGGGCGCGGCGTCGGATCGGCGGAGACCAAAAATGAAAGACGCCTCGGCGCGGGCAGCGGCGAGGCGATCGGGGAAGTCAAAGGCCCAGGGCGTTGGCGCCGGCGGGTGCAATCCGCCGCGGCGCTGACGCCTCGACCCGTTATTTGTAATTGCGGATTTTTTCGATGTTGTCTTTGCCGAACTGTTTTTCGAACTCGGCATTCACCGGTGCCAGCTTCGCGACGAACGCCGCCTTGTCGACCTTCTCGGTCACGTCCATGCCTTTGCTGCGCAGCTCGGCCACGCCTTTTTCGTCATCGGCATCGACGCGGTCGCGGTTGGCTTTCACGCCGGCCTTCGCGGCTTCGAGAAACGCGGTCTTGTCGGCTGCCGACAACTTGTCGAACTCGCCCTTGTTCATCAAAAAGATGCACGGCGAGTACACGTGGCCAGTCAGGCTCAGGTACTTTTGTACCTGATCGAACTTCGACGCCATGATGACCGACAGCGGGTTTTCCTGGCCGTCCACGGTGCCTTGTTGCAGCGCGGTGAACACTTCCGGGAAAGCCATCGGCGTGGTGACGATGCCCAGGCCTTTGTAGGCGGCGATGTGCACCGGGTTTTCCATCGTGCGCATCTTCAGGCCCTTCAAGTCATCGGGCTGCTTGACTTCGCGCTTGCTGTTGGTCATGTGGCGGAAACCGTTCTCGCCCCAGGCCAGCGCCTTGAAGCCGCGGGCTTCGAACTTCTTCAACAGCTCGCTGCCGATCGGGCCGTCGAGCACCGCGCGTGCATGCTCCTTGTCACGAAACAGAAACGGCACATCGAGAATCTTGGCTTCCGGCACGAAGTTCGGCACCGGGCCGCTCGATGTGAACGTCAGCGCCTGCGTGCCGAGCTGCACCGCTTCGACCGATTCGCGCTCGCCACCGAGCGATCCACTGTAGAACGTCTCGATCTTGTAGCGGCCATCGGTGCGTTTGGCGACTTCTTTCGCGAACGTGTCGATCGCCACACCCTGGTGCGAGTTCTGCGCGGTCGAGATGTTGATCTTCATGACCGTCTGGGCCAGCGCCGACTGCGCGGCCACGAAGCCGAACGCGAGTGCGCAGGCAGCAAACATACGGGAATAACGCATGGGAAATACTCTCCTCGTTTTGACTGTCTTGAAATGAACGCAGACGCACGGGCGTGCGGTCGGCAACCGGCGATTATCAGCTTGCGTGCAACTTCACCGCATCGGGGTTTTCGCGCACGTACTCGCGCACGACCGACTCGAAATCGGCATCCGGCTCGAGGCCCAGCGCCGCGGCGCGCGGCGCCGTCACGTTGCCGGGCCAGGTGGCGACGATCTTGGCGATCGGCGCATCGATCCGCCAGTCGAGCAGGTCGTACGCCTGCTGCCCGCCGACCTTGCGCAGCGCTTCGGCCATCTCGCGCACGCTCGTGCGCAACGCCGGCAGATTGACCGCGGTGCGCGCGCCCCAGTCGCCGTCGTGGGTATCGGCAGCGCGGATCAAGCCCGCAATGGTGCGGCCCGGTGAGGACAGCGCGACTTCCGTATCCGGGCTGACCGGGACCTGCGCGCGAACGCCTGCCAGCGGCTCGCGGATCATGCCGCTCAGGAAGCTCGACGCGGCGCCGTTCGGCCGACCCGGGCGCACGCTGACCGTCATGAGCCGCACGTTGCGGCCGCGCACGTAGCCTTTGCGCGCGTAGTCGGCCACCAGTTGCTCGCCGATGAACTTCTGGATGCCGTAGCTCGATTGCGGGGTGGGCAACGTGTCGTCACTGATTACGGGCGGCGTGGGCTGCTCGGGCGAATTGCCGAACACCGCGAGCGAACTCGCAAACACGAACGTCGGGCGGCTGCCGAGCGCGCGGCACGCTTCCAGCAGCCCGTGGGTGGCTGCGAAGTTGCTGCGCATGCCGAGGTCGAAGTCGGCTTCGCATTCGCCGCTCACGGCGGCTGCGAGGTGGAATACCAGCGCGGTTTCGTCCGGCAGCAGGCGCTGCCGATCCTGCATGAGCAGATCGTTCAAATCGCCCACCACGCTCTCGACCCGGTCGTCACGCAGAAGGTCTTGCGGTGGCTCGACACGGTCGGCGAGCACGATCTTGTTGATCGCCGCCTGCGCAGCCCCGCCGACGCCGAGTTGCCCCTCGGACAACAGGGCCTGCGCAAGCCGCACACCAAGAAAGCCTGCACCGCCGGTGATCGTGATCTTCATAGGTGGGCTGGCTGGCTTCCGTTCGCTCGTTTTCCTTGCTCAGCCTTTTGACTTTGCGTTGCCACCGCCCTCAGCCGCGTTGGACTTGCCGTGCGTACCGCGCCCCGTCATGTGCTGCAGTTCGTCGATGCGCTGCGAGGCTTGCGCCTTGGTCAGCGTCTCGTCGAAGTCTTCCTTCGCTTCTTCCGACAATGTCTTCAGATAAGAGCGCTGCGCGCCGGTCATCTCCTCGTCGCCGGTGACCCAGGTCGCGGGGTCTTTCTGGGTGTTGCTTTCGCCGGCGTGCTCCTGGGTTTTCTTGTCGGTCATGGACTGCCCCGTGGGTTGGAAAAGATTCGAATCGAAGTGCGTTACATGTTCACATAGTTCGGCCCGCCGCCGCCTTCAGGCGGCACCCAGACGATGTTTTGCGTCGGGTCCTTGATGTCGCAGGTTTTGCAGTGGATGCAGTTCTGCGCGTTGATCTGCAGCTTGTCTTTGCCGGCGTCGTCCTTGATGTATTCGTAGACGGCAGCCGGGCAGTAGCGGCTCTCGGGGCCCGCGTACTTCGCGAGGTTGATCTCGACCGGCACCGACGCGTCTTTCAACGTCAGATGAGGCGGCTGATCCTCCGCGTGGTTCGTGTTGGTCAGGTAGACGCTCGAGAGCCGGTCGAACGTGAGCTTGCCGTCGGGCTTCGGATAGTCGATCTTGCGGCTCTCGGCGGCCGGCTTCAGGTAGGCATGGTCCGGCTTGTCCCGGTGCAGCGTCCAGGGCATGTGGCCGCGGAGCGCGAACTGCTCGACCCCGTTCATCAGCGTGGCCACGGTCAAACCCTTCTTGAACCAGCTCTTGAAGTTGCGGGCCTTGTTCAACTCGGTGTGCAGCCAGCTTTTCTCGAACGCTTCCGGGTAGCCCGTCAATTCGTCGTGCTGACGACCCGCGCCGATGGCGGCGAACGCCGCATCGGCTGCCATCATGCCGGTCTTGATCGCGGCGTGGCTGCCTTTGATGCGGCTCACGTTCAGGTAGCCGGCAGCGCAGCCGATCAGCGCGCCGCCCGGGAACACCGTCTTCGGCAGGCTCAGCAGGCCGCCGGCCGTGATCGAACGCGCGCCGTAGCCGACGCGCTTGCCTGGCTTCACGCCGTGGGTCTCATCGCCGGCGAGGTAATAGGCGATGTTTGGATGCGTCTTCCAGCGCTGCATCTCTTCGAACGGCGACAGCCACGGGTTGCTGTAGTCGAGCCCCGTGATGAAGCCCATCGTGACGAGGTTGTCCGCCATGTGATACATGAACGACCCGCCGTAGGTATCGCTCTTCATCGGCCAGCCGGCCGTGTGGATCACGAGGCCGGGCTGGTGGCGCTTGGGGTCGATCTCCCAAAGCTCCTTGATGCCGATGCCGTAGGTCTGTGGATCCCGGCCCGCGTCGAGGTTGAAGCGCCGGATCAACTGCTTGGACAGCGAGCCGCGCGAGCCTTCGGCAAAGATCGTGTACTTGGCGCGCAGTTCCATGCCGAGCTGGAATTCACCGGTCGGCTCGCCGTCCTTGCCGATGCCCATATTGCCGGTGGCCACGCCGCGCACGCTGCCGTCTTCGTTGTACAGCACTTCAGCGGCTGCGAAGCCGGGGAAGATTTCCACGCCTTTTTCTTCGGCCTGACCGCCCAGCCAGCGCGTGAAGTTCGACAAGCTGACCACGTAGTTGCCATGGTTCTGAAAACATTCCGGCAGCAGGAAGTTGGGCGTGCGGTATCCGCTCGCCTCGCTCAGGAAGATCATCGCGTCGTCGGTCACCGGCTGGGTCAGTGGCGCGCCGAGCTCCTGCCAGTTCGGGAACAGCTCGGACAACGCGCGCGGATCGACGATCGCGCCGGACAGGATGTGGGCGCCGGCTTCGGAACCTTTTTCGAGCACCACCACCGACAGCTCCTTGCCATACAGCTCGGACAGCTGCTTCAACCGGATCGCGGTGGCCAGCCCGGCCGGGCCGCCGCCGACGACCACGACGTCGAAGTCCATCGATTCGCGGGGGCCATGGGCGCTCAGAATTTCGTCTTTGGTCATCTGCTGTCTCGCTCGATAATGGGTCGGTATTTGGCGTGAAAAATCATTCTATGCCGGGCTGGCAGCGGGCTTTGGCCGTCGCATCGAGCCCCCAGCCCAGTCCCGGAAACTCATCAGCAGGAAGCACCATTGCCATGGCGTACAGCATCGATTTATCCGGCCGCGTGGCCTTCATCACGGGCGCGTCGGGCGGTTTGGGCGCCCAGTTCGCGCGCACGTTGTCGCGCGCGGGCGCGGCCGTCGTGCTGGCCAGCCGGCGCATCGAAAAACTCAAGTCGCTGCGCGCGCAGATCGAAGGCGAAGGCGGCGACGCGCATGTGGTCGGCTGCGACGTGTGCGACCGCGCTTCGATCAGGGCGGCGGTCGCGCATGCGGAGACCGAAGTCGGCTCGATCGACATTCTCGTGAACAACTCGGGCGTGAGCACCACGCAGCGGCTGCAGGACGTCAGCGAAGACGACTACGACTTCATCTTCGACACCAACGTGAGGGGCGCGTTCTTCGTCGCGCAGGAAGTGGGCAAACGCATGCTCGCGCGCGCAAACGGCTCGGCGCCGGGCAGCTACACCGGCGGGCGCATCATCAACATCGCCTCGATGGCGGGCTTGAAAGTGCTGCCGCAGATCGGTGTTTACTGCATGAGCAAGGCGGCGGTGGTGCAGATGACGAAAGCGATGGCGCTCGAATGGGGCCGCTTCGGCGTCAACGTGAACGCGATCTGCCCGGGCTACATCGACACCGAGATCAACCACCACCACTGGGAAACCGAGCAGGGCAAGAAGCTCGTCAACATGCTGCCCAGAAAGCGCATCGGCAAGCCGGAGGACCTCGATGCGCTGCTGGTGTTGCTGGCCAGCGACCAGAGCCATTTTGTCAACGGCGCAGTGATCGCAGCCGATGACGGTTTTGCGCTGTAGACGATCCAACCGACAGGAGCCGCATGAAGTTCGAGATTCCCGAGCGCAAGAAGCTCGCCTACCAGATGGAGCTTCCGATCCGCTGGGGCGACATGGATGCGATGGGCCACGTCAACAACGCGATGTACTTCCGCTACATGGAAGCCGCGCGCATCGACTGGATGCACGCGATCGGCCGGCAGCCGGACGCTTCCGGTGGTGAAGGCTTCGTGGTGGCGAACGCGTTTTGCAGTTTTTATCGTCAGCTCGAATACCCGAACGACGTACTGCTGAAAACCTACATCAGCGACCCGGGCCGGACCACGATCGAGAGCTGGGCCACGATGGAATATTCGAGCGAGCCGGGCGTGATCCGCGCTGCCGGCGGCGCAACCATGATCTGGGTCAACCACGCGCTGCAGAAAGCCGCAACCCTGCCGGACTGGCTGCGCGCGATGGCGCTCTAGCGGGCGAGCGCCTCACCTGGCTGCTCGAAGCTACGCCACCACTGCGGCGTCGACTGGCCGGTTCTGCAGCAGGCCAAGCAAATCGGCCACCGTGCGCCGCATCGCGCGGCGGTCGCAGATCAGATCGATCGCGCCTTTCTCGAGCAGAAATTCCGAACGCTGAAAGCCTTCGGGCAAAGTCACGCGCACGGTCGACTCGATCACGCGCGGGCCCGCAAAGCCGATCAACGCACGCGGCTCGGCGATCACGACATCGCCGATGAATGCAAAACTTGCGCTTACGCCGCCCGTGGTCGGGTCGGTCAGCACGCTCAGGTAGGGCAGCCTGTGCCGCGCCAACAGCGTCAGCGCGGAATTCGTCTTGGCCATCTGCATCAAGCTGAGCAGGCCCTCCTGCATGCGCGCGCCGCCGGTTGCGGTGAAGCACACGAACGGCACTTTTCGATCCAGCGCGGCGTCGACGCCGCGCACGAAACGCTCGCCGACCACGCTGCCCATGCTGCCGGCCATGAAGTCGAACTCGAACGCGGCAGCCACCAGCTTCACGTCATGCACGCTGCCGCTCTGAACCACCAACGCGTCGGTCTCTCCGCTGTTTTTCGTTGCTTCCTTTGCGCGCTCCGGATAGCCGCGGCTGTCTTTGAAGTTCAGCGGATCGACCGGGGTGACCTGCTGGCCGATTTCCTCACGGCCTTGCGTGTCCAGAAATGCATTCAACCTTGCACGCGCGCCGATGCGGTGATGATGGCCGCAGGTCGGGCAGACGTTCTGGTTCTTCTCCAGATCTTTCTTGTAGAGCACCGCATCGCAACTCGGGCACTTGACCCAGACGCCTTCAGGCACGCCGCGTCGAGCATCCAGGTTTGCGCTGCGCTGCAGCTTCGCGGGGATCAGTTTGCCGAGCCAGCTCATGAATGGAGGTCCCGTCTGCGCGTGCGCGAAAGGTGATTCATTGGTCGAGTGCGGCGCGGATTTCTGCGATGAAGGCGGCTGCCGTCGGCACGACTTGGTCGGGTGCAGCGGTTTCGAGCAACTGGATCAGCCGGGTGCCGATCACGACCGCGTCCGCCACTTTGCCGACGGCGCGCGCACTGGCCGCATCGCGAATGCCAAAGCCGACGCCCACCGGAATCTGCACGTGCCGTCGGATCCGGGGCAGCATCGATTCGACCGCCGCGGTGTCCAGCGTGCCGGCACCGGTCACGCCTTTGAGTGACACGTAGTAGACGTAGCCGCTGGCCAGTGCCGCGACCTGCTGCATGCGCGCCTCGGTGCTGGTGGGCGCGAGCAGAAAGATCAGGTCGATCCCGGCGGCCTTCAGGAGGGCCGCAAAGTCCGCGCATTCCTCGGGCGGGTAGTCGACGATCAGCACGCCGTCGACACCCGCAGCCGCGGCGTCACGCACGAACGCATGCGCGCCGTGCTTCTGGTCGTAGCGCTCGATCGGGTTCGCATAACCCATCAACACAACCGGCGTGCGGTCGTCATGAGCTCGAAAGTCACGCACGATCGCGAGCACTTGGCTCATGCCGACGCCTGCAGCAAGCGCCTGCTCACCCGCTTTCTGAATCACCGGGCCATCGGCCATCGGATCGGAAAACGGCACGCCGAGTTCGATCACGTCGGCGCCGGCGCCAACCATCCCGTGCATCAATTTCGGTGTGATGTCGGCTTGCGGAAAACCGGCCGTCACGTACGGGATCAGTGCCTTTGCGCCGCGTGCTTTCAATGCGGCGAACGTGGCATCGATGCGGCTCACGGGGTGGGCACCCGTGCGCCGCCTTTGAGCTGATGCCCGCGCATCGAGGGCCGATCGTAGAAGTCGGCGCCGGCCAGATCGGCCACGGTGCCGATGTCCTTGTCGCCTCGGCCGGACAGGTTCACGAGGACCGATTGGTCGCTGCGCATCGTCTTGGCCAGTTTCATCGCGTATGCAAGTGCATGCGCCGATTCGAGTGCCGGAATGATGCCTTCGGTGCGGCACAGATGATGAAACGCAGCCACCGCCTCGTCGTCGGTCACACCGACGTACTCGGCGCGGCCGATGTCTTTCAGCCACGCGTGCTCGGGCCCGACGCCGGGGTAGTCGAGGCCTGCGCTGACGCTGTGCGTCTCGGTGATCTGGCCGTCCTCGCTTTGCAGGATGTAGGTCCGGTTGCCGTGCAACACGCCGGGGCTGCCGCGTTGCAGCGAGGCCGAATGCTTGCCGCTGTCGATGCCCCTGCCGGCCGCTTCGACGCCGATCAGCCGCGTCTGCGCATACGGAATATACGGGTGGAAAATCCCCATCGCGTTGCTGCCGCCCCCCACGCACGCGACCACCGCGTCTGGCTGACGGCCGCCGGTCTGCTCGGGCATCTGCGTCAAGCATTCTTCGCCAATCACGCGTTGGAAATCGCGCACCATCATCGGGTACGGATGCGGGCCCGCCACGGTGCCGATGATGTAGAACGTGCGGTCGACGTTGGCGACCCAGTCTCGCATCGCTTCGTTGAGAGCGTCCTTCAGCGTGCGGCTGCCGGACTCGACCGGCACCACGGTCGCGCCCAACAGGTTCATGCGGTAGACGTTCGGGTTCTGGCGCTTGACATCTTCGCTGCCCATGTAGACCACGCACTCCAGCCCATAGCGCGCGCAGATCGTGGCCGTCGCCACGCCGTGCTGGCCGGCGCCGGTCTCGGCGATGATGCGGGGCTTGCCCATGCGGCGCGCGAGCATTGCCTGGCCGATCACGTTGTTGATCTTGTGCGCGCCGGTGTGATTGAGGTCTTCGCGCTTCAGATAGATCTGCGCGCCGCCGATGTCGCGGCTCGTGCGCGCGGCGTGGTACACGGGGGAAGGGCGGCCACGAAGTGTTTGAGTTCCCAATGGAATTCGGCGAGGAATTCGGGGTCTTCTTTGTAGCGCGCGTAGGCCTCCTTCAACTCCTGGATCGCATGGGTCAGCGTCTCGCTGACAAAGCTGCCGCCGTACTGGCCGAAATGGCCACTCGCGTCAGGTTGGCTGTATTGGGTTTGCATAGATCGGAAATGGGGCCAAGTCGTTGCTCGTCGGCCGCGCGCACGGCGGCGACGAACTGATGAATTTGGGCGGCGTCCTTGATGCCCTTGGCAGGGCCTTCGACGCCGGAGCTCACGTCAACGGCCAGCGTTTTCTTGCAACGCGGCCACACTTGCAGCAAGCCATCGATCACGTTGGCAGCATGCAACCCACCACTCAAGACGAGGTGAGCGTTGACGCTTGGTGGAAGCTGTGACCAATTGAAGGCGATTCCGCCGCCGCCGTATCCCTCGACATGCGCGTCGAGCAGGATGGCTTGGGCCAGGGGATAGTCGGCTGCGAATTTTAGCAAGTCGAATGCTTGCTCCTGTCCCGGCGGGATGCGTGCCGCGCGAATCCAAGGCCGCGCGCTGTCGCCGCTTGCTCCAGACACTGCTGCGGCGTCTCATCGCCATGAAATTGAAGCAGAGCGCCCGGAATCAATGCGGTGGCTGCTCTATTTCAGGAGCATTTGCGTTCACAAACAGCAGCACTGGTGTGACGAACGGTGGCAGCCGATGCGCGAGTTCCGCTGCGCGTTGCGGCGTCACGAAGCGCGCACTCGGTGGATACAGCACGAAGCCGACCGCATCCGCACCAGCCGCCACGGCGGCATCCAGATCCGCTTCGCGCGTGATTCCGCAGATCTTGATGCGGGTGCGTTGAAGCGGGCTCGGCGTCGGGTTCATGAGGGGCGCCTGGTTTCGGCCACGGCTGCGGGCGAAGGGCTAATCGATCCAATGATACGCAGCGGTCTGCTGCGGCAAATCCCAATGCGCTGCATAGACCGGCCCGAGGAAGTACAGCCCTGCAGCCGAGAAAGTGGGTGCCGCCACCGCGCGGTTGCGCGCCGCAAGCACCACGTCGATCCATTCGGGCGGCTGCGAGCCGTGGCCGACCGCGATCAGGCAACCCATGATGTTACGGATCATGTGGTGCAAAAACGCATCGGCTTCGAACTCGAGCCACCAGTAGCGTGCGCCGGGGCCGCCGCGCGCGCGTAGGCGAATCGAATGCAAGGTTCTGACAGGCGACGCGGCCTGGCACGCGGCAGCGCGAAACGAGGTGAAGTCGTGCGTACCAATCAACCGGGCCGCAGCCGCTTCCATCGCCGGACCGTCAAGCGCCCGAAAGCTCCAGCCAACCTTGCCAGCTTCCACGCTCGGGCGCACTGGCGACTCCAGCAGCCGATAGCCGTAGCGGCGCGATCGGGCGCTCGCGCGCGCATGGAATTTCGGACGGCACCGGTTGTGCCCATTGCACCGCGATGTCGGGCGGCAGATAGCGGTTGGTGCCGCGCACCCAGGAAGACGCGGTGCGCTCGCGCGCGGTGTCGAAATGCACCACCTGCATCATGCATGCACACCGGCATCGGTGCGCCCCGCGCAATGCGTGGCGATCCGCTCGCAAGCGAATTGTGCGAGCGCCGCTTCGAGCTTGTCCTGGACGGTGCGTCCGCTGCGCTGGCTTTGCCAGCCCTGATACGCCTCGCCGCCGTAGCTGACGCCGAGCGCGATGCGCTGCCCGCGCCCGGGCAGCTCTGCAGCGGCGTCGATGCTCAGTCGATCGAAGCCAGAAAGCGCTGGGCTTTGGCTTTCAGGGTGCCGGAGGATTCGCCGATCACTTCGTGCGCCAGACTGCGCGCGCCGTCCGCGTCACCGATCGCGCTGAAGGCTTCGGCGAGTGCGAGCTTGGTTGACAGCGCATCGTGGTCGTCGCCGGCGGAGGTCGTGCCGGCAGCGGCGCGGGGCGCGCCGAACCCGAGGTCCGGCGCCGATGTGCGTTCCGGCTTCATCAGCGGTGCGGCGATAACGGACGCTGGGGTGCTGGGCGCGACGACTGGGTCATCGAGTTCGAGCCGCAACGAGCTGAAATCGAAATCGATCACGCTCGGTTGGGGCGCTGTCGAGCGCGACGCTTCGACAGGTGTCGACATCGTCGGCAGCGCGCTCCGTTTGGTTGCCATGAATGCGGATATGTCCGCACTGTCTTCGGGCTGGGCCGTCCCGACCGGTAGCTTCTGGTGCGGCGCCGGAGAAGCGCGCTCCAGAGCCGGCTCCAGTTTGCCGAAATCGCTCAGATCAAGGTCGAGCTCGACCGGCCGCGACAACGATACCGGCTGCGTGGCCGGTGCGGCCGCGCCGCGGATTGCGCCGAAGTCGAGATCGAGGTCTAGGCTCTGCGAAGGTCGCCAAGGGGTCGTACCTACCGCACCGGCTGCGCCGACCCGCCCGCCGAAGCCACTGGCCATAAGCTGTGTTGGCATGATCGACGCAGGAAAAGGCGAGGTGCCCGTGTCAGCCGTGTCCATCGAAGCGGTCGCGGCGCCGTTCTCCAGCGGCACGGCGGCGCTGATCGGTGCCTGGTAGAGCGAATTCCTGAAATCAAGCTCGCGGCCGATTTCGCAGATATGCCGCCAATCGCGGCTGTCGTTGCCGACGAGTCCGCGCGTGTCCCTGGCCAGCGCTTCGAACGCCTTGACTTCGCGTCGGCGCGCATGCACTTCGAGCAGCTTGACGCGCACATCGGCGCGTGCCGGGCTGGTGCGCAGTGCTTCTTTTAAAATCTCCAGCGCCTGCTCCTCACGGCCATACGCCATGTAGACGTCCGCCTCGGCGACCGGGTCGACTTCGCCGCCCGCGTCGAGCTGGCTCGGTGAGTAGGCGATGGAAGCCACGCCGGTCGAGCCGTGCAAAGTGTCCACGCTGCGTCCGCCGGCCATAGAGAAGATCGACTCCGAACCGGTCTGTGAATCCGCCTGCAGGTGGTTCAGTTCCGCCGCGCGCTTGTTGCGGCGTGAGCGCCAGATGCCAAAGCCCGCCAGCAACGCCAGCAGACCGAGGCCCGCTGCCGGCAGCACCGGCTCCTCGAGCAATTGATCGACGAGTCCCGGTTCGGCCGCAGCGGCCGGGGCGGCGCCGGCAGTGAGCGTGGCACCGGGGACGCCACCCGTGCTGCCGCCACGTTCTGCTGGTGAACTCGTGGCCGAGCCGGCGGTGGGCGCGCCCGTGCCGGTCGCGGCCGGCATGCCATCGCTGCCCGCGGGCTTGGTCAGTGGAAGCGCCACGGGCGCGCCGTTCGAAGCCGTCGGATTGGCTGCCTCTGTGCCGGCCGCCGCGGTCGTGGTCGCAGACGACGCGCCCGACGCGGTTGCACCATTGGCCGTAGTGGTTGTGCCGGGATTGCCCGAGGTGGTTGCACCATTGGCGATATTGCCGCTACGGCTGTCCGCAATCGCGGCTGCGGTCTGCGCTGCCGCGGCAACCGAACCGGTGGCCGACCCGCCAGCGGACGCGGGGCGGTCGACGGACCCCTTCGAGAGCGTGAGCTTGTCGGGTGATGCAGTCGTGGGGCTGCTTTCCTGCACCGCGGATTGCAGCTTGCCGCCGTCGGCGCGACCGTTGGCCTGTGCGGCTGCGGGCGTCGCTGCGGTGGCAAGCTTGCGACGGAACGCGTTGAAATCCTTGCTCTGTGCGTTCAGCGTCTCGCGTGCCTGTGTGCCGGTCTGCTCGGCCACCTGCGCGGCGCTGGGCATATCAAGCACGGCACCGGCTTTGATCCGATTCACGTTGCCATCCACGAACGCGCCCGGATTGGTGCGCAGCATGGCCACCAGCATCTGGTCGAGCGACACATCGGCAGGCAGGTTCGCAGCGGCAATCCGGCTGGCTGTGTCGCCCGAGCGCACCTTCACGCGGCTTGCGCCTTCGGCGGGTGCCTTGGCAGCCGGGGCCACCGGCGCCGCCGTGCTGCGGGCGGTCGGCGACGCGGCGCTGCGCGGCGTGCGCAGGCTGGCTGCCGAGGAAGGGGTGCCGGCAGCGGCGGCATCACCCGTGCCGGCATTGCCTTCCCCCGGAGTCGGATTGACAGGGCGAGTGCGTGCGCGGCCTGCCGACGCCGCCACGGCGTCGGCGCGTGCCAAGCTTTGCGCCACCGGCGGAATCACGCCCGGCGCGCTGCCGCGGCCGCCTTGCGGGTCGAACAGCATCGTGAAGTCACGTGAGATCTGGCCTGACGACGAACTGACGTTCAGGATCAGGTCCATGAATGGATCGCTCACCGGCCGGCTGCTGGACAGCCGCAGGAAGGGCTGCCCGTTGGCACGCCGCTGGACCGCGACGCGCACGCTGGAGATAATCGAATCGAACTCGAGCCCGGCGGCGCGAAATGTCTCCGGGGAGGCCGGGCTCGCGCGCAGCGACTCGGCTTCGGCCGTCGTGATCTCCGCGATGTCGATCTCGGCGCGCAGCGGCTCGCCCAGGGTGGACAGCACTTTGACGCGGCCGAGCGCCATCGCGTTTGCATCGACGGCCCCGAACGCCATCACGGTGGCCACCGCAGCAGCAGCAGCTGTCATCGGCCAGTCGGTGATACGGCGCCGCGCATTCGATCGCACGGCGAAATCATTCCGGCGCGCTGTATGCATTCTGTAAAACATCTGCTGTTCCCGCCTTGCAACAAAAATCTGAATGCGGAAGTTAGCAGCAACATGGGATGCCCACCAGCCGCATGCATGCGTCGAATCGCCCGATCGAGGAATTGCTCACGCCGGATCGATTGCGTTCGCCCCTGCTGTCGGCGGGCGGGCCCGGCAATGCTGGGAGTCCGGTGGCGGCAGCAGCATTCAGCGCGTCAGCAACAGCCGCAACATGCGACGAAGCGGCTCGGCGGCACCCCAAAGCAACTGGTCGCCGATCGTGAACGCACCGAGATAGCTCGGCCCCATCGCCAGCTTGCGCAAGCGGCCTACCGGGATGTCGAGCGAGCCGGTGACCGCCACCGGTGTGAGCGCCTGCATCGTCGCCTCGCGCGTGTTGGGCACGACACGTACCCAGTCGTTGTCCTCGCGGATCAGCGCTTCGATGTCGGCCAGCGGCACATCGCGCTTCAGTTTGAACGTCAATGCCTGGCTGTGGCAGCGCATCGCGCCGACCCGCACACAAAAGCCGTCGACCGGCACCGCGGCGGCGTCGAACCCCGCGCCCCGACCGAGGATTTTGTTGGCCTCGGCGCCGCCCTTCCATTCTTCCTTGCTGGTGCCCCAGCCGTCGTCACCGGGCTGCTTGCCCAGGCCCAGATCCTTGTCGATCCAGGGAATCAGGCTGCCGGCCAGCGGCACGCTGAAGTTGGCGGTCTCGGCAGCAGACAGCGATCGCTGGCGCGCAAGCAGCAGGCGGTCGATCTCGAGGATCGAGGAGCCGGGATCGGCCAGCAACTCGCGCACTTCCGCATGCAGCGTGCCCATCTGGGAGATCAATTCGCGCATGTGCTGGGCGCCGCCACCGGACGCAGCCTGATAGGTCATGGTGCTCAACCATTCGACCAGGTCCGCTTTGAACAACGCGCCGACGCCCATCAACATGCAGCTCACGGTGCAGTTGCCACCGATCCAGTTGCGGCCGCCGCGCTGCAGTGCACGCTCGATGACGGGCCGGTTCACCGGGTCCAGCACGATCACCGCCTCGCGCTCCATGCGCAGCGTGGAAGCGGCATCGATCCAGTGGCCCTTCCAGCCGGCCGCGCGCAGCTTCGGATGCACTGCGCTGGTGTAATCACCGCCTTGTGTCGTGACGATCACATCGCAGCGCTTCAGGCCGTCGATGTCATGCGCGTCGTGCAGTTTGGTTTCGTTCTTCGCCGGGGCGGGTGCGTTGCCACCCGCGTTCGAAGTCGAAAAAAAGACCGGCTCGATCAACTCGAAGTCGCCCTCGGTCTGCATGCGCTCCATCAATACCGAGCCGACCATGCCGCGCCAGCCGACGATGCCGACCAGGCGCCCTGTGGTTGCATTCATTGCTTGCGTTTCCTCAATCGTTTCGTGTGCGGGCTCTTCAAGCCGCCGTGCGCCGGATTTCGGCCACGACCGCATCGCCCATCTCCACCGTACCAACCTGCCGGGTGCCGGCCGAGTGGATGTCGGCGGTGCGCAGGCCTTGTGTAAGCACGGCCTGCACGGCGGCCTCGATCCGGTCAGCCGCCTGCGGCTGCTTCAGCGAGAAGCGCAGCATCATCGCGGCCGATAGGATCGTCGCCAACGGGTTGGCGATCCCCTTGCCCGCGATGTCGGGCGCGCTGCCGTGGCTCGGCTCGTAGAGACCCTGGCTTTTGTCGTTCAGGCTGGCCGATGGCAGCATGCCGATCGATCCGGTGAGCATCGCGGCTTCGTCAGACAAGATGTCGCCGAACATGTTGCCGGTCACGATCACGTCGAACTTCTTCGGCGCTTTGACGAGCTGCATCGCGGCGTTGTCGACGTACATGTGGTCGAGCGCGACGTCCGGATATTGCTTGCCGACTTCGCTGACCACGTCCTTCCAGAACTGGAACGTTTCCAGCACATTGGCCTTGTCGACGCTGGTCACGCGTTTGCTGCGCGCCTGCGCGGCCTTGAACGCGACATGCGCGATGCGCTCGATCTCGGGGCGCGTGTAGCGCATCGTATCGAATGCTTCTTCACTGCCTGCGAAGGGGCCATCGACTGCGGTGCGGCGCCCGCGCGGCTGGCCGAAATAGATGTCGCCGGTCAGCTCGCGCACGATCAGGATGTCGAGGCCGGCAATCAACTCGGGCCGCAGGCTCGACGCGCCCACCAACTGCTCATAACAGATCGCCGGGCGAAAGTTGGCGAACAGGCCCAGGTGCTTGCGCAGGCCGAGGATGGCCTGCTCGGGCCGCAACGCGCGTTCAAGCTTGTCGTATTTCCAATCGCCGACGGCGCCGAACAGGATCGCATCCGACTGCAGCGCGAGCTTGAGCGTGGCGTCCGGCAGCGGATGGTCATGTGCGTCGTAGGCGGCACCGCCGACCGGTGCGGTCTCGAGTTCGAGCGGCAACTCGAGCGTCTGCAACACTTTGACCGCTTCGGCGGTGATCTCGGTGCCGATGCCGTCGCCGGGGAGGACTGCGATTTTCATGTGAGGTTCATATTTCAATGCGGTGCGACGCGAACGCGCGGCGCGCTGCGTTCTTGCCCGGGAAAAATGGCGACCAGGCCAGACGCCCGGGCGGCGGCGTGGGTGTTCAGCCAACAGAGAGCGCTGCCACCGCCGCGCGCGAGACTCAACTCGTCAGCGTATGCGCAAGCCAGGGTTTGCTGGCCAGTCGCTCGGCTTCGAACGCCTTGATCTTGTCGGCATGCCGCATCGTCAGGCCGATGTCGTCGAAGCCGTTGATGAGGCAGTACTTTCGGAAGGGTTCGATCTCGAACGCGATTACATTGCCGTCCGGCTGGGCCACGGTCTGGCGCTCCAGATCGACGGTCAGTTCATAGCCCGGAAACGCGAAGACCTGGTCGAACAACCTCGCGACTTGCGTCTCGCTCAGCACGATCGGCAACAGGCCGTTCTTGAAGCAGTTGTTGAAAAAAATGTCGGCGTAACTCGGCGCGATGATCGCGCGAAAGCCGTATTGACCGAGCGCCCAGGGCGCATGCTCACGCGACGAACCGCAACCGAAATTCTTGCGTGCCAGCAGGATCGATGCGCCTGCGTAGCGGGGCTGGTTCAGCACGAAATCGGGATTCGGCCGGCGGTTTTCCACGTCCTGCCCGGGCTCGCCGGGGTCGAGGTAGCGCCACGCGTCGAACAAGTTGTCGCCAAAGCCGGTCTTCTTGATCGACTTCAAGAATTGCTTCGGGATGATCGCGTCGGTGTCGACGTTCTCGCGGTCTATCGGCGCGACCAGACCCTGGTGTACGGTGAATTTCTGCATGGCGATTCGGCTGCCGGTCGACGTATCTCTGTTGAAAAGAAAAAAGCTCTAAGCGACGCCCGCATGCGTGCGGGCGCTGTGCTTAGGGAAGCGTCCGGGTAATCAGTACTTCTTTTCCTTGTCCGCCTTGTTTTCGATCTTGTCGCCGGCCTTGGACACGTCTTTGCCCAAGCCGCTCATGGTGTTGCAACCCACGAGAAGGACACCCACGGCGAGCATCAGGATGGCAGTCAGTTTTTTCATTTGCGATCTCTCTTTTCTTCAGGTTGAGTTAGAGCAGTTTGCGGACATCGACGAAATGACCATGCACCGCTGCCGCAGCGGCCATGGCGGGGGAAACCAGATGTGTGCGGCCACCAGCGCCCTGGCGACCTTCGAAGTTGCGGTTGCTGGTCGAGGCGCAGCGCTCGCCGGGCTCGAGCCGGTCGCTGTTCATCGCAAGGCACATCGAGCAGCCGGGCTCGCGCCACTCGAAGCCGGCGGCCTTGAAAATCTTGTCGAGGCCTTCGCGCTCGGCTTGCTCTTTCACGAGGCCCGAGCCCGGCACGACCATCGCAACCTTCACGTTGCGCGCCACCTTCTGGCCGATCTTTTTGACCAGCGCCGCCGCTTCGCGCATGTCCTCGATGCGCGAGTTGGTGCAGGAGCCGATGAACACCTTGTCGACATGCACATCTGCAAGCGGCTTGCCTGGGGTGAGTGCCATGTAGCTCAGCGCGCGCTCGATCGCGTCGCGCTTGTTGGGGTCTTTCTCGTCCTCGGGGTCGGGCACGCATGCATCCACGCCCAGCACCATCTCGGGCGACGTGCCCCAGGTCACC
This sequence comes from uncultured beta proteobacterium, assembly GCA_963761295.1. GTDB lineage: Bacteria > Pseudomonadota > Gammaproteobacteria > Burkholderiales > Burkholderiaceae_C > JBBPYC01. The sequence goes on along the minus strand of CAVXGG010000012.1, from coordinate 81,940 downwards.
TGCGGTACGATGCGCGCCGCATCGAGTTCGACGATGCGATCGAACTTGGCACCGGGGTCGGTCTGCAGCGACTTCCAGTACGCGACCGCCTGATCCCATTCGACCCCGCCGACGAAGCTGCGCGTCTTCTCGTCGTAGCCGGGCGCCATCGGCCGGCCCCTCAGGTAAGCGATCGTCTTTTCATCGACTGCGACCAGCCCCGCCCGCGCGCCGGCTTCGATCGCCATGTTGCAGACCGTCATGCGGCCCTCCATCGACAGTGCGCGGATCGCGCTGCCCGCAAATTCGATCGTACAGCCGGTACCGCCTGCGGTTCCGATCTTGCCGATGACCGCGAGCACGATGTCTTTCGCGGTGCAGCCGCGCGGCAGCGTGCCTTCGACCTTGATCAGCAGGTTCTTCGCTTTTTTGGTCAACAGCGTCTGCGTGGCCAGCACGTGTTCGACTTCGCTGGTGCCGATGCCGTGCGCCAGCGCGCCGAATGCGCCGTGCGTCGAGGTGTGTGAGTCGCCGCAGACCACCGTCATGCCCGGCAGCGTCGCGCCGGTTTCCGGCCCGATCACATGCACGATGCCCTGGCGTTTCGACAGAAACGGGAAGTAGGCGGCCGAGCCGAACTCGGCCATGTTGTCGTCGAGCGTGGTGACCTGCTGCTTGCTGATCGGATCGGTGATGCCGTCGTAGCCGCGCTCCCAGCCGGTAGTCGGCGTGTTGTGGTCGGCGGTGGCCACGATCGAGCTGATGCGCCACACCTTGCGGCCGGCTTCACGCAACCCCTCGAACGCTTGCGGGCTGGTGACTTCATGGACCAGATGGCGGTCGATGTAGAGCACCGACGTGCCGTCGTCCTCGGTGTGGATGACGTGTTCATCCCAGATTTTGTCGTAGAGGGTGCGTGCCATGGTGCGGCCCTTTTGTTTGCAAACAGCGCGGATAACCCGTGATTTTAAGCCGGGCCGTGCGCCCGGCCTTGCCCTGAGTGGCCGTATGGTCGGCAGGTCAGTATCCGACGCCGCGCGTGTTGACGAACAGGCTGTAGACCGATCGACTGCTCGCCATGAAGAGGCGGTTGCCGCGCGCGCCCCCGAAGCACAGGTTCGCACACCGTTCGGGCAGCGCGATGCGGCCGATCAACAGGCCGGTGCGGTCGTAGACCATGACGCCATCGAGCGCCTGCGCCTCCACACCCGGCGCGCCGTTGCTGCCGAAGCCGCACCAGAGATTGCCGTCGCGGTCGCAGGCGATGCCGTCGAACGCACCCGGGCCGTTGGCGTCGATGTGCAGGCGCTTGTTGGCCAGCCGGCCGGCAGCGGCGACGTCATATGCCCAGATCAGCCGGTTCGGCCTGGCACGGCTTTCGACGATGTAGAGCGTCTTGCCGTCCGGCGAAAAGCACAACCCGTTCGGGCCGGACAGATCGTCACAGACGACTTCGAGCCGGCCGCTGGCGCCGTCGATCCGGTAGACCGCTTCCGCCAATTCCGACGTGGCCTGTTCGCCTTCGTAGTCGCCGCCGATGCCGAACGGGGGGTCGGTGAACCAGATCGCGCCGCTGGCGTCGCAGGCGAGGTCGTTCGGTGAATTGAGGCGGCGCCCTTCAAGCGCGTCGGCCAGCACCGTGCTGCGGCCGTCGTATTCAGTGCGGGTCACGCGCCGCGTCAGATGTTCGCAGACCAGCAGTCGGCCTTGCGTGTCTCGAGCCAGCCCGTTGGCGTGGTTCGACGGATGTCGAAAGACGGCACTATGACCGGTGGCCTCGTCCCAGCGAACGATGCGGTTGTTTGGGATGTCACTGACCAGCAGATAGCGGCCGTCGCCGAACCAGACCGGGCCTTCCGCCCAGCGCAAGCCGCAGACGATGCGTTCCACCGCGCTGCTGAACAGCCGGTAGCCGGCGAAGGCCGGATCGATGATCTGGACTGCGGGGTCCGGATAGCGCGCGCTCGACGTGAATGGCGCGACCGAATCGGCGCAGGTCGAAAGATGGGAGCAATGCGCGGTGATCATCATCGAGCCGACTGTACCGCTCCCCCGGTACGAAGCAAGTGGCCAGCCGCTCGACGTGCGCGCGATCTGCGGCGAGTGTCAGCGTTGCTGCACCGGCTTGACTTCACGCCGTGGCGCGCCGACATACAGCTGGCGTGGCCGGCCGATTTTGTAGTCCGGCTCGGCGATCATTTCATTCAGCTGTGCGATCCAGCCCACCGTGCGTGCAAGCGCGAACACCGCAGTGAACAGTGGCACGGGAATGCCGATCGCGCGTTGCACGATGCCGGAGTAGAAGTCGACGTTCGGATACAGCTTGCGCGACACGAAGTATTCGTCTTCGAGCGCGATTTTCTCGAGTGCCATCGCGAGCTTGAACAGCGGATCGTTTTCCAACCCCATCTCGGCCAGCACTTCCTTGCAGGTTTCCTGCATCAGCTTGGCGCGCGGATCGTAGTTCTTGTAGACGCGGTGGCCGAAGCCCATCAGCTTGACGTTCGAGTTCTTGTCCTTGACCTGTTTGATGAACTCACCAATCTTGTCGATGCCGCCCGCTCGCTCGATGTCGCCGAGCATGCTCAGCGCCGCTTCGTTGGCTCCCCCATGCGCCGGACCCCAAAGACAGGCCACGCCAGCGGCAATCGCAGCGAACGGGTTCGTGCCAGACGAGCCGCACAGACGCACGGTCGAAGTCGATGCGTTCTGCTCATGGTCGGCATGCAGGATGAAGATGCGATCGATCGCCTTTTCGAGCACCGGGCGCACCACGTACTCTTCGCACGGCACCGCAAACATCATGTGCAGAAAATTGCCCGCATAGGACAGCGAATTGCGCGGGTACATGTAGGGCTGGCCCTGCGTGTACTTGTACGCCATCGCTACCAGCGTCGGCATCTTCGCAATCAGTCGGATCGCAGCGATCTCACGATGCTTCGGGTTGTTGATGTCGGTGCTGTCGTGATAGAAGGCCGACATCGCGCCGACCAGCCCCGTCATGATCGCCATCGGGTGCGCGTCACGTCGGAAGCCCCGCAGGAAGAACTGCATCTGCTCGTTGACCATCGAATGATTGGTCACCAGCTTGTCGAACGACTCTTTTTGTCCTTGATTCGGCAAATCGCCGTACAGCAGCAAATGACAGGTTTCGAGGTAGTCGCAATGGACGGCCAGCTCTTCGATCGGGTAGCCACGGTAGAGCAGTTCGCCTTTGTCACCGTCGATGTAGGTGATCGCCGATTCACAAGCCGCCGTCGACATGAAGCCCGGGTCGAAGGTGAATGAACCCGTCTGGCCGTAAAGCTTCCGAATGTCGAGCACATCCGGGCCGACGGTGCCCTGATAGACAGGGAACTCGACGCTCGGATTGCCGTTGCTGAACGACAGCGTGGCTTTGTAATCGGCTGACTTCATGGTCAATGTTCTTTCAACAGGTTCAATAGTTCTTGGTTGGCGTCCGACACCAATGCAGGGTCGATGTCGTGGAGCGATTTTCGTGCCAGCAGCAAATCGAGCAATTCGGGATCGTCCAATTCCATGAGGCGGCCCAGCGCCTCGGCGCGCTTCGGTGTCAGCAGGTTTTCGTACCTGGAAAAAAATCGCTCGATGAACAGGTCGTTTTCGAGCAGTCCGCGCCGACAGCGCCAACGCAACTTGCTCAAGGCGCGCTCATCGATGAATTCACTGGTGGACGGCATCAACGGACTTCCCATTCATCGACAACGAGCGAGAAAACGCCTGGTTCGCCACCGATCAGATGGCGCGCAACGCCAGCATTTCTCTGATGTTGCCGATCGCCTTCGTCGGATTCAGATTTTTCGGGCACACATCGACACAGTTCATGATGCTGCGGCAACGGAACAGCCGGTACGGGTCCTCCAGGTTGTCGAGCCGCTCCGCGGTGGCCTGGTCCCGACTGTCGGCAATGAACCGATAAGCCTGCAGCAAGCCGGCGGGCCCGACGAACTTGTCCGGGTTCCACCAGAAGCTCGGGCAGCTGGTCGAGCAACTCGCGCACAGGATGCATTCATACAGGCCGTTCAACTCATCGCGTTCTTCCGGGCTTTGCAGCCGCTCGCGCTCGGGCGGAATGCTGTCGTTGATCAGGTACGGCTTGATCGAATCGTACTGCTTGAAGAACTGCGTCATGTCGACGATCAAATCGCGCACCACCGGCAGACCGGGCAGCGGCTTCAGCACGATCGCGCCGGGCAAGGTGCGCATGTTGGTCAGACACGCCAGCCCGTTTTTGCCGTTGATGTTCATCGCGTCCGAACCGCAGACGCCTTCGCGGCAGGAACGACGAAACGACAAGGTCGGGTCCTGCGCCTTCAGCTTCATGAGCGCGTCCAGCAGCATGCGCTCATGGCCGTCGAGTTCGACCTCGATCGTCTGCATGTACGGCTTGTTGTCTTTTTCCGGGTCGTAGCGATAGATCTGGAATTTGCGTTTGTCCATGGGGTGTCCTCTGGAAATGATGGGTGCCTTGGCTTCGGCGCCGGTCAGAACGTACGCACTTTCGGCGGCACGCTGTCCACGCTCAGGGGCTTGAGTTGCACCGGCTTGTAGCTCAACCGATTGCCTTCCTTGTACCAAAGCGTGTGCTTGAGCCAGTTCACATCGTCACGGCCGAGCGGCGCAGTGGGATGGTCGGCCGGATGCTCATAGTCGTTCACGGTGTGCGCGCCGCGGCACTCGGTGCGTGCCGCAGCCGACACGATCGTGGCCTGCGCGCACTCGATCAGGTTTTGCACTTCGAGCGCTTCCACGCGCGCGGTATTGAAGATCAACGACTTGTCCTTCAGCCCGATCGCCTCGACCCGCTCGCGCAACGCAGCCACCTTCTCGACGCCCTGGTCCAGGCTGGCCTGGGTGCGGAAGACGCCCGCATGCAACTGCATCGTGGCGCGCAGATCGTTGGCAACGTCCTGCGAATACTCGCCACCGCTCGACTCCTGCAACCGGTTCAGCCGCGCCAGCGACGCATCGCCTGCATCGGCGGGCAGCGGCTTGTGCGCTTTCGAAGTGGCGATGAAGTCGACGATGTGGTTGCCCGCGGCGCGGCCGAACACCAGCAGATCGAGCAACGAATTGGTGCCGAGCCGGTTCGCGCCGTGCACGCTCGCACACGAACATTCGCCGACCGCATAGAGGCCGTTGACCGGCACGCTGTTGCCGTCATCGCCTTGCGCCACCACCTGGCCGTGGATGTTGGTCGGAATCCCGCCCATCTGGTAGTGGATCGTCGGCACGACGGGAATCGCCTCCTTCGTGATGTCGACGTTGGCGAAGTTGTGGCCGATCTCGAACACGCTCGGCAGCCGCTTCATGATGTCGGCCACGCCCAGGTGTGTCATGTCGAGCAGGATGTGATCCTTGTTGGGACCGCAGCCGCGACCTTCCTTGATCTCCTGGTCCATCGAGCGCGAAACGAAGTCGCGCGGTGCCAGGTCTTTCAACGTCGGCGCGTAGCGCTCCATGAACCGCTCGCCGTTGCTGTTACGCAGGATTGCGCCTTCACCGCGGCAGCCCTCCGTGAGCAGCACGCCGGCGCCGGCCACACCGGTCGGGTGAAACTGCCAGAACTCCATGTCTTCCAGCGCGATGCCCGCCCGCGCGGCCATGCCCATGCCGTCGCCGGTGTTGATGTAGGCGTTGGTCGAGGCCGCGAAGATGCGCCCGGCGCCGCCAGTGGCCAGCAGCGTGGTCTTGGCTTCCAGAATGTGGATGTCGCCGGTCTCCATCTCGAGCGCGGTCACGCCGACCACATCGCCTTCGGCGTCGCGAATCAGGTCGAGCGCCATCCATTCGACAAAGAAACTCGTGCGTGCCTGCACGTTCTGCTGATAGAGCGTGTGCAGCATCGCGTGGCCCGTGCGGTCGGCCGCGGCGCACGCGCGCTGCACCGGCTTTTCGCCGTAATTCGCGGTATGACCGCCGAACGGACGCTGGTAGATCGTGCCGTCCGCATTGCGGTCGAACGGCATGCCCATGTGTTCGAGTTCGTAGACCACCTTCGGCGCCTCGCGGCACATGAATTCGATCGCGTCCTGATCGCCGAGCCAGTCGGAGCCCTTAATCGTGTCGTAGAAGTGGTAGTGCCAGTTGTCTTCGGACATGTTGCCGAGCGATGCACCGATGCCGCCCTGCGCAGCCACTGTGTGGGAGCGTGTGGGAAACACTTTGGAGAGCACGGCCACGTTGAGCCCGGCGCGTGCGAGCTGCAACGAAGCGCGCATGCCGGAGCCACCGGCACCGACGATCACGACGTCGAACTTGCGCCGGGTAATGTTCTGCTTGGTAAACGTCATGCCCTGAGGTTCTTTAGGAAATTGGAGTGGTGATGAATTCGCTATGACCGGGGATCGATTTCGAGAGCCGTCAGAGCCGCCAGAGCACCTGGATCGCCCAGCCCGCACAGCCGACCAGCCAGATCAGCGCAGCGATCTGCAGCACCAGCCGCAGCGAAACCGGCGAGGTCACGTAATCCATCGTCACGTCGCGCACACCGACCCAGGCATGCCATAGCAGCGAAACGATCACGGAAAACGTCAGCACTTTCATCCACTGCGACGCGAACAATCCGGCCCATGTCAAGTAGCCGATCGGCCCCGACGTGAACAGCAACGACAGCACGACGATCACGGTGAAAAGCGCCATGATGGCGCCGGTCACGCGTTGCGCCAGCCAGTCGCGCGTGCCGTAATGCGCCCCGACGACGGTGCGGCCGGTTCCATAGTTGACGGTAGACATTCGAGAGTTCCCTTGGTTGATGAAGCGGGGCGATGGTCAGTACAGCCCGAACAGCTTGGCGCCGAGGATCACCGTGAGCCCCAGGCTCAGCGCCAACGTGACAATCGCCGTGGTGCGGCCGTCTTCCTTGCCGGCGGCGCTCGGCACCACGTCCATCCGGATGTGGCGCAGCCCGGCGAAGAAGTGATGCAGCAGTGCCCACAACAACACGAGCGCCACCAGTTTCAACAGGAACCCACCCAGGCCATCGTTGAACACCGCGGTGAAATGCGCGTAGGAGATCTCCGAGGTGACCGATGCGTCGAACATCCAGATGATGAACGGCAGCAGCAGGAACATCAGCAGCCCGCTGATCCGGTGCAGGATCGACACGATGCCGGCCAGCGGCAGCCGATAGCCGATCACATCCCGAAAGATGTTGATGTTGCGATACACGGGCCGCTTCTTCGACAGCTCTGCCATGGATGAAACCTCGGTAAGGAAATAAGGAGACTGCGCCGCCCCTTTGAAAAGAGGGCGTTGCAACACGCAAAATTTTATTGCAAGCGTAAATACCCGCTTCGTCTGCCAGCTTCTCTCGAACGACGCAAAACCGCGCATTCAACCCAACTCGTTGTGGTAGTGATGGGTGTCCGTTCGATACCAGCCGCGGCGCAGTTCCATCCGCATGTTCTCGTAAGTGCAGGCAACCCGCTCGACCTGCAGCAAAGGCGTACTCAGTGCAGTTTGCAGCAGATGGGCCTGCTCCGCGTTGGCGATCACCGCACGAAGTTTTTCCTGCGCGCGAACCATGCGCACGCCGAACTCGGCCTCGAACAACGCGTACATCGGCCCCTGGTAGTTGGTCAGGCGCTCGGTGGTGAGCCCCTGAAACGGCTCGGCCGGCAGCCAGATGTCCTCCAGAATGGTCGGCACGTGAGCAAATGACAGCACCCGCCGTACCTGCACCACCGGTTGCGCGTCGGCCAGCCCAAGCGCTTGTGCCACTGCCGCATCTGCGGGCAACCGCCGACAGCCGATGATGCGGCGCTCGGCGGGACCTTCGCTCGACGGATCGCCCGCGTCGGGCACCAGCTTCAGAAAACGGTACTCGATCTGCTGCTCGGCATGGGTCGCAACGAACGTGCCTTTGCCTTGGCGCCGGTTCAGCAGGTTGTCCGCAGCGAGTTCGTCGATCGCCTTTCTCACCGTGCCCTGGCTGACCTTGAAGCGGGCCGCCAGTTCGAGCTCGCTCGGAATCGATTCGCCGGGTCGCCAATGGCCGGCTCTCAAGTCGGCCAGGATCAGCGACTTGATCTGGCGGTAGAGCGGACTGAACGACGGCGTGGCTGCAGTCGCCGCCGCTTCATTGCCGCGCGTGCCGTCGACTTCGCCTGCAGCGACGACGCCAGTGGACCCTGCGACAGGTTCGGCATTTTTGACGGCTGGCAGTCGGTTGACGGATTCGGGATTCATGTCGAATGTAGAAGATGAGGTTTCATCATATTCTTATATAAGACACAAGACCTGAGTCCGACATCAGTGGCCTCGGCGCTAAACTAGCCCGCACTTTTCGCGCCTCGGTGCCGTGTGAGTGCTTCACCGGACCAGGCCCGGTTTTTTTCTCCAAGCTGATTCAGGAGTGGCAGGAAGATGAGCAAGAACCCCGTTCGTGTGGCCGTGACTGGCGCCGCAGGCCAGATCGGCTATGCGCTGGTGTTTCGTATTGCCTCGGGCGAAATGCTGGGCAAGGACCAGCCGGTCATCCTCCAACTGCTGGAAGTGCCGGTCGAAGGCCCGCAAAGGGCGCTGCGCGGCGTCATGATGGAGTTGCAGGACTGCGCATTCCCCTTGTTGGCCGGCATGGAAGCACACGACGACCCGATGGCCGCGTTCAAGGATACCGACTATGCGTTGCTGGTCGGCTCGATGCCGCGCAAGGCCGGCATGGAGCGGGCCGAGCTGCTGGCGGTCAACGGCAAAATATTTACCGCTCAGGGCAAGGCGCTGGATGCGGTCGCGAGTCGCAACGTGAAGGTGCTCGTGGTCGGTAACCCGGCCAATACCAATGCCTATATCGCGATGAAAAGCGCGCCGAGCCTGCCGCGTGAGAACTTCACCGCGATGCTGCGGCTCGACCATAACCGCGCGTTGTCGCAGGTGGCCGAGAAGATCGACGCCAAAGTGGCCGACATCGAGAAACTTACGGTATGGGGCAATCACTCACCGACAATGTATGCGGACTACCGATTCGCCACCGTGAACGGAAAAGCGGTCAAGGACCTGATCGATGATCAGGTCTGGAACGCCGATGTGTTCTTGCCCACCGTGGGCAAGCGCGGCGCGGCGATCATCGATGCCCGCGGCAGTTCGTCGGCTGCATCGGCCGCGAACGCAGCCATCGACCACATGCGCGACTGGGCGCTGGGCAGCAACGGCAAATGGGTCACCATGGGTGTGCCGTCGAACGGCGAGTACGGCATCCCGAAGGACGTCATGTTCGGCTTTCCCGTCACCACCAAAGACGGCAAGTACGAGATCGTGAAAGGTCTCGAAATCGATGAGTTCAGCCAGCAGCGCATCGACAAGACACTCAAAGAGCTGACCGACGAGCAGGCAGGCGTTGCCCATCTGATCTGATCAGCGGCATGACGTTTCGGACTTCCTTGGGGATGCAATCGACGTGGCGCAGTTGAGTCACCCGCGCGATGTGTTGTTGGGGCCCCAGGCGGCGGCTTCGGTGCTGCCGGTCTGTGATCACTACAGCGGTGTTGAAGCGCGCATGAGAAAAAGTCTGCAGTTGCAGGCGGAGATGACCCAGGAGTTCGGCACCTGTGTGTTCGACGTGAGCCTGGACTGCGAAGACGGCGCGCCGGTCGGAGGGGAGGCCGAGCACGCCGCGTTGGTCGTCGAGCTGTTGAAGCAGGCGCCTATGGACGCTCGGGTTGCGGTGCGGGTCCATCCGGTCGACCACCCGGCGTTCGAGCAGGATGTGGCTTCGATCGTGGGCCGGGCGGGGGCCCGCTTGTCTCACTTGATGCTGCCCAAGGTCGAGTCGGTGGAAGACGTGGCGCGCGCGCTTCGTTCGATCGACGCTTGCCACCACGGGGAGTCCCATGTCCCGGTGCATGCGCTGATCGAGTCGGCTGGCGCGGTGCATCGCGCGCACGCCATTGCGGCGCATCCACGTGTGCAATCACTGAGCTTCGGACTGATGGACTTCGTGTCGTCCCATGGCGGCGCAATTCCCGCTGCCGGCATGTCATCCGCAGGACAGTTCACGCACCCGCTGGTGGTGCGCGCCAAGCTGGAGATCGCGTCAGCCTGCCATGCATCGGGCAAAACTCCATCGCACTGCGTGGTGACGGAGTTCGCCGACCCAGCGGCCATGCGCGCTGCGGCAACGCGTGCGGCACACGAATTCGGCTACACCCGGATGTGGAGCATTCACCCCGCTCAGATTCGCCCGATTCTGGAAGCGATGGCGCCGGCTGCTCGTGAAGTCGACGAAGCCACGCGCATCCTGCTCGCAGCGCAGCAAGCTGACTTCGCGCCGATCGCCGTGGATGGGCAGTTGCATGATCGGGCGAGCTACCGTTACTACTGGCAGGTGCTCGATCGAGCGCATCGAACCGGGCGGCGGTTGCCGACCGAAGCGGCACAATATTTCGAGTCGTCGAACAATCGGTCAGCGGCTTGAATCCAGGGCGCAATACACGGCCACCGACGGCGTCGGTTGATTCATATCAATCGTCTCCTAACCACCTACACCAGCAAGCCATCCATGAAGTCACTGCTCCTTGTCACCTTGATCGCGCTGGCGCCGGCTTTTGCAGCCGCCCAGACGACCACCAAGCCAGCGCCCAAAAAGGATACGCAGGCGTCGACGCGTGCCGCAGCGAAGCCGGCTGCTGCCCGGTCGCCGGCCGCGAAGTCGACCAAAGCCACCTCTTCATCGAAGCGCACGGCCAGCAATGGCAAAGTCCGGAGCAAGACTGCGGCGTCTTTGAATGAGGCGACCGACCGCGACGAACTCCGCAGCCTGGCTGCGCAGATCGCTGCCGGCACGCGCGCTGCCGACCGAGCGCTGACGCCCGAAGAACTCGAGGTGGCCGGCCGTGTTCAGATCGGCCGGATGCCCTGCGAGCTCGGCAACGTGGTCAATCTCACGCCCGATCCGAATGCGCCGGGGCACTTCGACCTCGAGTTGCAGAAACTGCGTTTCCGCATGTCGCCGGTCGAGACGAAAACCGGCGCGATCCGGCTTGAAGATCAGCAAGCTGGTGTGGTCTGGCTGCAGTTGGCGAACAAGTCGATGCTGATGAACCAGAAGGTGGGCCAGCGGCTTGCCGACGATTGCCAAAGCCCGAGCCAGCTGCAGGTCGCCGATTCATTGAAGCGCACGCCTGCGCAGGAGCTGTTCGATGAGGCAACGCCGGCTGTGACCACCACACCCGCAGTCATCGCGCAGCCGGCGCGGCGCTGAGCAAGGCCGTTTGGCAGGGCGCAAACCGGGCTGCCGAGCCATTGAAACGAACGTCGGAGCGGGGGAAGGGCGTTCAGAGCAAGAAAGCCACCCGATCGGGTGGCTTTCTTGCTCCTGCCGGACGGTAAATCAGCTCGGCGTCAGCAGGCGCTTGACAGCGGCCGACACGAGCGCCATCTCGGCCTTGCCGACCAATCTGGCTTTGGCCACAGCCATGACTTTCCCCATCTCGGCAGGCCCAGTCGCGCCGAGTTCGGTCACGATCGCACGCACTTCCGCGGCCACCGCTGCCGCATCGAGACGTTCGGGCAAGTAGGCGTCAAGCACAGCGCTTTCGGCGAGTTCGTTGTCAGCCAGATCGGTACGGCCCGCTTGCGTGAACGCAGCGACACTGTCCTTTCGCTGTTTGAGCAACCGGTCGACGATCTGCACCACCGCAGCGTCATCGAGTTCGATCCGCTCGTCGATTTCTTTTTGCTTGATGGCCGCGAGCAGCAACCGGATGGTGCCAAGCCGATGCGCATCTCTGGCGCGCATGGCGGTCTTCATGTCATCGGTGATTCGTTCCTTGAGCGCCATGATTCCCGTCGAAAAGTCAAAAAGCCCGCCAGGAGCCGTCCATGGCGAGCCAGATTGCGCGTCGACCAAATCGAATGTGCGATCGATCCGGCCGACGATCCGTTCCAATCGAATCGATCAGTACAACTTCTTCGGAAGCTGCATGCTACGCACACGCTTGTAATGGCGCTTGACAGCAGCAGCTTTCTTGCGCTTGCGCTCAGCCGTCGGCTTCTCGTAGAACTCACGCGCCCGCAAATCGGTCAATAGCCCCAGTTTTTCAATGGTGCGTTTGAAGCGACGCAGTGCCACGTCGAATGGCTCGTTTTCTTTGACGCGAATGGTGGTCATCGGTTGAAATAAATAAGGATGAAAACGGAGAAATGGGGCGACTCGATGCTGCGCGAACAGGCACGTTGCAGCAAGTGCGTACAGCGCACGAGGCGGTCGACATGCCAGCCAGCCTGCACTACCAAGTGTGAGCCGCTTGTCAAATCGGCAAACGCCGCAGCGCACAAACCGGCGCTTATGACCTGGAGGCAATCAACCCAGTCGGGCGATCTGAACTCTCGGCCTCGCCCCGATGCAGTGCTGAAGAGCCTCGGATTGTAGCCGGTTGAGCGCTGCTGCCTTCCACTGAGGGCGCGCCAGTCTGCGCCGCCGCCTGAGCCAGGGCTTGGGCGCACGCATGTGCACTCGACCATGCCCACTGAAAGTTGTAGCCCCCAAGCCAGCCAGTCACATCCACGACCTCGCCGATGAAATAGAGCCCACGCTGGCGCGACTCCATGGTGCGCGAGGAGAGGTCGCGCGTGTCGATGCCGCCCGCTGTGACCTCCGCCTTGTTCCAACCTTCGGTGCCGGCTGGCGACAGTTGCCAAGCCGACAGTCGAGCAGCCATCATGTCGACCACTCTACGTGGCACTTCGCTCATGCGACGCGCGGCCATCGGCTCGACTTCCGCCCAAGCGGCGGCAAGCCGCGCGGGCAGCAGCGCCGCAAGTTCATTGGCAAACGTTTTCTGCGACGTGGCTTTGGCTTGCGTGAGCACGTCGGCCGTGTCGAGCTGAGGCAGCAAGTCGATCGACACCGGGACTCCGGCACGCCAGTAGCTCGAAATTTGCAGTGCCGCCGGCCCGCTCAAACCCCGGTGTGTGAACAACAGGTCTTCGGAAAAAGCGGCTCGGGTCTTTTTGTCACGCCCGGTCGAGATACAGACCGGCAGCGCGAGCCCCGACAGCTGGGCGAACGGCTGCCACCCGGGGCCGTCCAGCGTCAACGGCACGAGCGCCGGTCGCGGCTCCACCACGCGCAGCCCGAATTGGCGCGCGACCGCATAGCCGAAGCCGCTCGCCCCAATCTTCGGGATCGACAAGCCGCCGGTTGCAACGACCACGAAGCGGCTAGCCACCGAACCTCGGTTGCTATCGATGCGATAGCTGGAGTGGGAGTCCTGATGTGCGCCATCGGCCATCTGGACGATGCGCTCGACGCTGCATGGCTGCCAGTGGGTGACACCGCCGGCCACACACTCGGCCAGCAGCAGATCGATCACGTCCTGCGCCGAGCGGTCGCAAAAAAGCTGGCCTTTGTGCTTTTCATGAAACCCGACGCCGTTGCGCCGCAGCAGATCGATGAAATCCTGCGCGGTGTGGCGTGACAACGCGGATCGGCAGAACGGCGGGTTGTCGCTCAGGAAATGGCGCTGTGGCGCGGTCGCATCGATGTCGCGATTGGTAAAGTTGCAGCGCCCACCGCCAGAGATGCGAATTTTCTCGGCAATCTTCGGGGCGTGGTCGAGCAAAAGCACCGACAGGCCGAACCGCCCGGCGACGCCCGCGCAGTACAGCCCGGCAGCCCCGGCGCCGATGATGGTGACGTCGAAATTTTTCATCGACGCCGTGGTGGGATAAAAATCATGAAAGCCTTTGATGACCAGCAGCCGGGGCTGCGGCGGCGCCGCATGATCGCAGCTATGCTCATCCACCCCCGGACGGTTGCGCCGCGGGATGAAAAAGAAAAGCGCAATTTCCATTGTCCTCCCCCACCTTGCCTTCAGATCCAGACCCCGCGTGGCGGTTGACGCCCGACGCCGGACTGCGCATGCATTGCTGGGACGATGAATGCGTGATCTGGCACGGCGCCGCGGGCGATACGCACCGGATGCCGCTGGCGATCGGCCAGTTGCTCGACCGGCTGCGCGTGGCCTCTGCCAACGCAGCCGAGCTGGCGATCGCGATCGACCTGCATCGGGACGACGTCGACGAAAGTCTGCTCGCGCTGAAGCGCCTCGGCATAGTGGAGCCTTCACCTTGAGGCAGCCCACGATCGGTCAGCTGCCCGCGTCCGAATTGCGTGCGCGGCTGGCACAAGGTCTGGTGCTGCAGACCGGGCCATTTCGCACGCGGATCGTCTCGCACACGCAGCCCGTGCTGCGGGGGCTGGCAACGTTGTATTCGAATCACGAACTGTCGCCGGCCGACGGAATCGATGATTTTTGCGTGCGAGTCGACCCGGTTTGGGGCCCGCGTGCCGTGTGGCGGCCGCAGATCGTGTTCCAGTTCGACAAGCAAATCCCGTTCAAGCCACTGCCGGCCGATCATGCGTTCGCGTCGCTCGAGTGGGGTCTCAACTGGTGCATCGCAGCCCATGCGCACCATTACTTGCTGCTGCACGCCGCGGTGCTGGAGAAGAATGGCCGGGCGGTGATCCTGCCCGGGTATCCCGGCGCGGGCAAAAGCACGCTGACGGCGGCGCTGAGCCTTTCGGGCTTTCGCCTGCTGTCCGACGAGATGGGGGTGATCGACCGCGATGACGGCCTGCTCGTGCCGTTGGCTCGCCCTGTCAATCTGAAGAACGCATCGATCGACATCATCCGCGCCTTCGCGCCCCATGCGGTGTTCGGTGACATCGTAGACGACACGCACAAGGGCACGGTCGCGCATCTGAAGCCCTCGGCCGAGAGCGTGCGCCGCGCGGGTGAAAAGGCGCACCCGGCGTTGTTGATTTTTCCGCGCTGGCAGGCAGCTGCTGCGACACAACTGCAGCCGCGCGCGCGCGCCGATGCGTTCATGGAAGTTGCCAACCATTCATTCAACTACGAACTGCTGGGCGGCCTTGGATTCGACCTTGCCGCGGCGTTGGTCGACGCTTGTGATTGCTACGACTTCGTCTATTCGGACCTGGCGGAAGCGGTGCGCACGTTCGACGCGTTGCTGACGTCCACATGACCGGGGCGCCCGACGATCACACGGACGCTGCAGCCAATGGCGGCGACGCGCTCGCTTGGTTGCGCGCGCCGTTGCTGCGGGCATTGCGCGATCCGGCAGCGCTTGCGCATTTCGATGCGGCCGAGTGGAGTCTGTTGCTGCGCCAGGCCAACGCCGCCGGTTTGCTGGCGCGGCTGCAGGCACAGGCGCAGCAACTCGGCACGGCATCGCACTTTCCGGTTGCGGTGCAACGACAGATGAACGCCGCGCAGGTGGCGGTGCGGCGTCAGACGACGGCCGTGCATTGGGAAGTCAGACAGATCGCAAGAGCACTGGAATCGCTGGACGTGCCGGTGGTGTTGCTCAAGGGCGCAGCATATGCCGCTGCCGATCTCCCGGCTGCGCTCGGACGCACATTCTCCGACGTCGACATCCTGGTGCCGAAAGCCATGCTCGAGCCGGTCGAGCGGGCGCTCGTGATCAGCGGCTGGATCGGCAGCGAACTGAGCGCCTACGACCAGCGCTATTACCGGCGCTGGATGCATGAGCTGCCG
Organism: uncultured beta proteobacterium; assembly: GCA_963761295.1. Classification (GTDB taxonomy): domain Bacteria; phylum Pseudomonadota; class Gammaproteobacteria; order Burkholderiales; family Burkholderiaceae_C; genus JBBPYC01. Next base: position 66,419 of record CAVXGG010000012.1, on the reverse strand, counting down.
CCGATGCTGCATATCCGAAGGCGCACTCCGCTCGACGTGCATCACAACATCTTGCCGGAAACCGCGCGCATCAAGACGCGTCCGGAAAGACTGTTAAAGGCGGCTACCCGCCTGCCAGGCTACACGCAGATGTTTATCCCTAGTCCGGTCGATCAGGTGCTGCATTCCGCAACCCATCTGTTTCACGAAGGCGAGTGGGCGCATGGCCTGCGCGATCTGAGCGACCTGGATTTGCTGCTGCGCGGCCATGCGCGCGTGGCCGGGTTCTGGCCGGCACTGTGCGCGCGTGCTGCCGAACTCAATCTGCGCATGCCACTCCGCTTGGCGCTGCGCTATGCGCAGCGGGTGCTGCACACCCCAGTGCCGGTGGATGTGGCGCAAGACCTGGCTGCCGATCGGTCGGCCTGGTTGCACGATTGTCTGTTTCTGAATGGGCTGGCCAGCGCCCACCACAGCCTGCACACCCGGCTGACCGGCACGGCACAAGGCCTGCTGTACGTACGCAGCCACTGGTTGCGCATGCCACTGCATCTGCTGCTGCCGCATCTGGCGCACAAGGCTGCGGCACGGCGCGCAGTCGAAACCACACCCACCAAGACCAACTAGGCCGACGCTCCAATCCAGGAGATGTGTGTCGAGTTTTCTTACAATGCTGCTGCAGTATTTATGACGCGACTCACAAGTCGTTGTCAGAAAATGATTTTTTTTTTGGCACAGAATATGCTAAGCCTAGAACATGAATCAAATACCGTCGGATAATGAGGCCATGAACATCGATCAAGCTCCTTCCAATCCATCCCGACGCAGGTTGGCCCGCGGCGGAATGGCCTTGCCGGTAGTGCTCGCCAGCATTACCGGTCGCAATGCGTTTGCTGCAACGCCGTACCTCTGTACGGTATCGGGCAAGCTTTCTGGAAACATGTCGTTGTTCGGGCCGAACAAGGACTCCAGCGCCGATTGCACGCTTCGGGCAAGTCGCAGCGAACTGATCGCCCGGCTGGAGACCGACCAGACAACATTCTCCTTTGTGTTCGGTGACATGATCTATGCCAACGGCGACAACGACACAGCCGACAAACTTTCCGGCCAACCGTTCAAATCGACCGATGCTGCCAAGAGAGGCCCGCTCTCCAGGAAAGGTTCGTACTCCAAGATACATTCGGTTTCCCAGACAGACCCACCCCCTCAGGAGGCGACGCTCCATCAAGTGCTGAAGGTCGACACGTATGTGGCGAGCTCCATGCCGAAGGATCGTGAGTTCATGAGAATGGCGATCGTTGCGTTCGCGAACGCGACGGAAGGGCCCAGCGACCTTTATCCGTTGACGAGGCAGCAGGTGATTGCAATGTACAAGGCTGCGGGACACGGCCTGGATTACAGGGGGCGGACGTCCATGGGTGACTTCACGTGGGGACCCAGTGAAGTGCGTCGGTACTTTGAGCATCTCTATCACTGAGCTTCCCGCGATCCTCAGCTCCATTCACCGCTTTGGCACGCCGAGGCAAACGCTGGCTTGTCGAGCGGTTATCGCGGCCAGCCATCCTTGAGGCCGGTGATTCGATTGAACACGGGTGCACCGGGTCGAGAATCCATTCGGTCAACCACGAAGTATCCGTGACGCTCAAACTGACAGCGGGCTTCCATGACTGCCTCAACCGCACCTCCTGAGAGAATCGACGGCTCTATCCAGGCAGCAACGGTGCGCAGGCTCTCCGGGTTAAGCGCCGCTAGGTAGTCCGCACCGCCAGCGTCGGGATGCGGTTGGGTAAACAGTCTGTCGTAGAGCCGCACTTCGGCAGCCACCGCGTCGCTGGCGCCAACCCATGTCAGGACGCCTTTGGCCTTGACCAAGTCGGCACCCGGCGTGCCGCTTTTCGTATTGGGCAGCAATTCGGCGTGGACCTCCGTCAGCGCTCCGGCCGCGTCGCGGAGTGCGCCCTTGCATTGCACGACATAGCCGTACTTCAGCCGCACCTTGTTTCCTGGATACAGCCTGAAGAAGCCCTTAGGGGGGGATTCCGCGTAGTCACCGCGTTCAATCCACAACTCACGGCCGAAGAGGAAGCTGCGCTGGCCCCAGTCTGCGTGATGAGGATGCAGCGGCGCGTTGCAGCGTTCGAATGTGCCGGCGCCCATCAGTTCGTTCCAGTTCGTGATCACGAGTCGCACCGGGTCCAGCACTGCCATCACGCGTGGCACGGTCTCGTCCAGATCGTCGCGCAGTGCGCCTTCCAAAGTGCTGTAGTCGATCCAGCCACCGGACTTGCTCACGCCGGTACGCTCGGCGAAGAGACGCAAGGCGGCCGGTGTGTAGCCGCGCCGCCGCAGTCCAGCAATCGTCGGCAGTCGTGGATCGTCCCAGCCGGCTACATGCCGATCGTCAACCAACGCCTTCAGACGGCGCTTGCTGGTCACCACATAGGTCAGGTTCAGGCGCGCAAATTCGTATTGCCGCGGCGCCGGTGCGCCCAGCAGCCCGCCCTCGATCAACTGCGCAAGCAGCCAGTCGTAGAACGGCCGCTGGTCTTCGAATTCAAGTGTGCAGATGCTGTGCGTGATGTTCTCGAGCGCGTCCTCGATCGGATGCGCAAATGCGTACATCGGATAGATGCACCACCGGTCGCCGGTGTTGTGATGCACGGCATGCCGGATTCGATAGATGGCCGGATCGCGCAGGTTGATGTTGGGCGAGGCCATGTCGATTTTCGCGCGCAGCACCGCCGCGCCGTCGGCCAGCCGACCGCTTTTCATCTCGGCGAAGCGTGCCAGATTCGCTTCCACCGTACGGCTGCGAAATATGCTGTTCGTGCCGGGCGTATTGAAGTCGCCGCGATTCGCACGCATCTCGTCGGCGCTTTGCTCGTCCACATACGCCAACCCGGCTTCGATCAGGTAGACCGCCGCGCGGTGCATGAAGTCGAAGTAGTCGCTTGCTTGATAGAGATGGCTCACGCCGCCGGCGTTCCAGTCGAAGCCGAGCCAATGCACCGAGTCGATGATGCTTGCAACGTACTCGGCATCCTCTTTCTCCGGATTCGTGTCGTCGAGCCGCAGGTGGCAAATACCGTCATAGTCGCGCGCCAGCCCGAAGTTGACGCAAATGCTTTTCGCGTGGCCGATGTGCAGATAGCCGTTCGGCTCTGGCGGAAAGCGCGTTCTGATGCGAGCTGGATCGGGTGCGCCGGCTTGGTGCCCGGCGGCGTCTGCAGGTGCGCCGGCGAAGCGGCGCCCGGCGTAGCGACCACTGGCCAAGTCCTGCTCGATGACTTGACGCAGGAAATTGCTCGATGCGGGACTGCCAGCCCCGACGGGGTTTCGGGATGGTTCGGCGAGCGGTGTCGACAGATGCGGGTCGGTGGTCATAAGCTCGAAGATTCTAGGTTGGCCTCTCCGGCGTTACGATCTGCAACGCTCTTCACATACGCGGCTGTGCGCGGTTGCGCTGCTGGCGCGTTTAATCATGCAGGGACCGGTTTCGGTTCTGGTGATTCGACAGGCGATCGACTCATCATGTGGATCGGCAATCTGGAGGTTATCAATGAAGTCCATCCGTTTGATCGCGCTCGGTTGCGGTGGCGCTGCAGTTGCTCTCGCGGCGCTGGTGCTGCCGACGGCGGCCCAGGCCGGTGGGAGCGTATCGTGGTCCGTAGGCATTTTCGGCGGCGCGCCGGTCTATCATGCGCCGGCACCTGTGTATGCACAACCGTATGCCCAGCCATATCCGCAGCCCTACGTGCAGGCGCGGCCGATTTATGTGCAGCCCCAGCCGGTGTATGTGCAGCCGCGCCCGGTCTACGTGGGACCGCCACCTTATTACGGCGGTACCGTGGTGGCCGCGCCACCGGTCTATGTTCAGCCTCGAGCGGTTTATCCGATCGACTGGGAGCCGCGCGGCCACTGGCGGCATCGTCATCATGGGCGCGGCCCAGGCTGGCGCTATTGAAGGAAGTTTGGCTGAAGGGCTGACCGTAATCTGAAGCTGGCTGCGCGCGCGGGTTCGAGAGGCGGGCAGACGCCATAATCCGCGCCTTGAGCGCCCAATTTCCTTTTGGTCTGATCGGCTCCGTATTCGCAATTGGTGCCGGCGCGGCGCTGGGTGCGTTGCTGCGGTGGTTGCTCGGACTGTCCCTGAATGCGCTGTGGCCCGCGTTGCCGCCTGGTACCTTGATCGCGAATCTGCTGGGTGGTTACCTGATTGGCGTGGCGATGGCGGTGTTCACCCAACACCCGCAGATTGCACCGGCTTGGCGCCTGTTCATCGTGACCGGCTTTCTGGGTGGGCTGACGACGTTCTCCACTTTTTCCGCCGAAGTCGCGGTGCTGCTGCAAGCCGGCCGACCTTGGGCTGCAGGCGCTGCGATGCTCACGCACGGCATCGGCTCGGTCGCCATGACCCTGCTGGGCTGGGCAAGCCATTCGGCCTGGACGCGCGGCTGAACGCGCGCCGCGCCGCTTCAACCAATTGCAAGTCGCGCCATCGCATCGATCAGACCCGGGTCTTCGCCGACGGCGGGTCGCAACACGATCTCGACGTCCGGGTAGGCAGCAGAAAGCTGCGCCAGCAGCACCGGCAGATCTTCCCGAGCGTGTTTGCCGACACCGATGAACAACGGCAGCACCACCAATCGACGCGCGCCGGCGCCGATCAACGCGTCGGCCGCCTGCATCAGATCGGGCTCGCAAAGTTCGAGGTAAGCACAGGAGGCAGCAGACGCCGGATGCAGTTCCCGCACGCGCTGCGCGACCGCTTCGACAGGCTGGCGCCACAGCGGATCGCGCGAACCGTGCGCGAACACGATGACGGCTTCAGGGGATGGCGATTGCAGATCGGTGTTCATGGCTGTGGGGCCCGTGTCGAAGAAGGTCTTGCAAGTCAATCGAGCTGACCCACCAGCAACAGATTCGCAAACGGCGTACCGGCATGCATCGGCAATGTCTGCAGCACGAAGCCGAGTGTCCGCAGCAGCTGTCGCCACTCGGCAAGCGGTCGGCAGCTGAGGCGAAGACGCTGCGCTCCCCGCGCGGCCAGCACCACCTTGTCGATAAGCACGCCGGCTGTAAAGCCGAGTCCGGCGTCTGCATCCGCCACACGCAGCAGCAGCCGACCGTCGGGCGCAAGGCAATCCCGCACCCGCACGAGCAGGCGTCTTTGCGCGTCGAACGGCAAATAGTGCAGCACATCGAGCAGCACGACGATGTCCTGCTGGCCGAGTTCGATGTCGCAGATGTCGCTCTGTTCGAACTGCATCCCGGTCATCGCCCAGTCGCTTCCGCAGCAAACGGATGCTAGGTGCTGCGCCCAGCGCACCTCACGTGCAGCGGAATCGATTCCGTGTACGACCACATTGCGTGGCGGCTCCGACCAGCTGCGTGGCCAGTCGACGGGCTCCGCGGATGCTGCGTGCAGCAAGGCCGCCAACAGCCCCTGGCCGCAGCCCAGATCAAGCAGCCTGCTGTGCGACGGAATCAATCCGAGCCGCAGCAGTCCGGCAAAGGCCGGATCGCCGCGAAGCTTGCCCCGGGCGAATAGCCACGGATGCAAGCCGGCGCTGCGGTAGGGCGCCGCGGCGCGTTCGATCAGCGAAGCGGGCAGTCTCGAGCGGTCGGTCATCGGGCATGCACTGGGGGCTGCGGCAAAGCGTCGGCGGGCACGCCGCAGAGCGCATCGGCGACCCGCACGCATCCCAGCCCGAGCGCGTCGGTCCGGTCCAGCAGACGAGGCAACACCTCCAGCAGCACCGGCTGTGCGTCCGGCGTGCGCGCGCAGTGCCCGTCGTGCAGCAGCAGGATGTCGCCCGCTCCGAGCCCCCTCGTCAGCCGCGCGAGCACCCGGTCGGCGTCCCGCACCCGAGTGTCGAATCCGCGTCGCGTCCAGCTTGTCAGATGCAGCCCGAGCCGGGCCAGCACCGGCTCCAGCAGCGGATTGCGCAAGCCCGCCGGCGCACGAAACAGCACCGGCAGCCGCCCCGTGACGTCGGCGATGGCGCGCTGCGCATCGCTCAATTCGCGCCGCAGCGCGGTCGGGCCGGACAAAGAAAAATGATGCGCGTGGTGGTGGCTGTGATTCTCGATCTGGTGGCCCCGGCGCACCATCTCGCGTGCAAGCGCAGCGTGTTTGCGGACCCGCTCGCCGATGCAAAAAAAGGTCGCGCGCACGCCGCGTTGTGCAAGCAGGTCAAGCACTGCCGGGGTCACCGCCGGATCGGGCCCGTCATCGATCGTGACTGCGATGCACGCCCCGGCCGCTGGGGGCAACCGGCGCAGATTGGGTCCGAGCCAGTGGCTCCTCGGCCACAGCCCGCTGGCGGTCAGCAGCGCATGATCCGCAGCGATCGCGGCAACCGTCCAGGGCCAGAGCGCCGGCGCCGCCGCGGTGACTGCGGCGGCGCCGACGTGCAGGCCGATCGAGCCGCGCAGTAAAGGGCTCATCCGCCAGGGTCTCGGCTGCGCGGCCGGAATCATAGGGAGTCCAATCGGGGCAGCAGCGCCCGGTCCAAAAATGCCTGCCACAGGCGGCGCCAGGGTGCCCAGTCGTGGCTGCCCTCGGTGGTGAACACGCGGGTTGCGGGCAACGCGCGGGCAAGCAATTCGTTGCTGCCCGCAAAGCGGTCGCTGCGACCGTAACCGACGTAGAGCGGCGGCCGGCCCGAAGCGCCGGTGGGTGTCTCCGCGTAGCCTTTGAGCCACTGCCAGAGATAGCGATCGGGATCATCGGGCGTGGCGGCATCCGGTTGCCACGCACCCAGACCCCCCGCGGCAGCGACCGCCGCCGGGATGTCCCGGCGGCCGAGGAACGCAGCCATCACGAACACGCCGTCGAGCAATTTGCCGTGCTCCTTCGAAAACAACAGCGAGCCGTAACCGCCGAGCGAGATGCCGGCGAACCAGATCGTCCTGTAGCCCTGTGCACGCGCTGGCAGCACCACCTCGTCCCGCAGCCGATCCAGCACGATGCGCTGCATGTAGTACTCGGTGTGCGCATCCACCATCAGCACATCGGCGTCGATGCGGCGCGCGCGCACCGCATCGACAAAACCTTCGCGCACGAAGTCGTTCGGCACATCGAAGGCGCCCGGCAGCAGCACCAGCAAGGTGTCGCTGCGCTGCCCGGGGCGGGCGACGTCAAAGAGTCGTTCCATGGGGGTGGTGATGGCGCGCCGCGGCAGGCAGCCGGTGAGTGCAGTGGCGCATACGGCAAGCAGCAAAACAGACATCGGGCCGCGCCAGAGACGTGCGCAGGCGGCGGCAGGCAGGGATGGGTTCATCGGGCGTCATCGCATCGGCGCCGTATCGGTCACCGCCGCAGGAGGGGGCCGGCTCAGAATAGCCGATAAACACCATGCGCAAACCGCGCCGGGCCCGACCGTCATGCCGATCGCCGCCAGCACCGGCACGGAAGCGAATGCCAGCACACCGAAACCGGCCACGGTGGTCAGCACTGCGAACAGCAACGACGCATGGATGCGCGGGTCGTGCGGCCCGGGCCGGCTCTGCGCCTCGAAAAATAACGCGTAGTTCGAGCCCACCGCGACCGTCAGCAGCAGACCCACCAGATGCAGCAGCGTGAGCTGCACGCCGAGCAGGTGCAACCCGGCTGTCACCAGCGCCACCGAGGCCAGCAGCGGCAGAAACACCGTGAGCACGCGCTGGGCGGAGCGCAGGCTGGCCGCTAATACGAGCACGATCGCGAACAGGCCGACCGCCGACAGGCGCAAGGCCTGGCGCAGATAGTCGCGGTACAGGTCGTCGGAGGCGGTCTTCATATCGAGCAGCACGGTGTCGGCATCGAGCACCGGTGCGATGCGGGCACGCAGCGCGGCGGCGTCGATGCCCCCACGGTCGCCGATTGCCGCCCGAGCATCGCCCACCACATCGGGACGCAGCCGCGGCGGCTGCAATTGAACCAGCGCGTTCCAGTGCAGGGTGCGGTCGTCGGCCTTGACTTCGGTCAGCGTGGCTTCCAGCGCGGCCGCGAACGGCGCGCGCTGCGCGTCGGCCAGGGTCAGCGGTGCGGCAGCCCGAGCTGCCGCCACATCGGAAAAGAACGGTTCGATAGCTGCCGCCTTGAAAGGCAGCCCGTCGAGCGCCAGTGCCATGCGCGCGCGCAATTCCTCGTTCGCCGGCAGCGCCGCGCGCCGGGCCGACTGCGTCTGCACGCTCGGCAGGTAAGTGCATGGCGCTTGCCAACCTTCAAGCACCCCGTCGGCCACGGCGCGGTCCAGCGCCGGAGCCAGCCGCTCGCAGCGGCGCAGCGCGTCCTGTGCATCCGCACCGCGCAGCACGATCAAGTACCGCACATCGGGGGCGCCCATCTCGGCACGCAGCCGGCCGTCGAGCTGTTGCGCATCAAGCGGCACCGGGCTCAACGACAACAGCTCGGCGTTGAAGAGTTGTCGCTGGCCCGCCATCACTACCCCCACGGCCGCTGCGGCGAGCACAAGCGCAGGCATGCGCAGGCGACGCGAAAAAGCAATCGCATGGGAAAGGCGTGCGCCCAGCGAGGCGGTGTTGCGCACCGAGAAATTCGCTGGCAGCAGACCGGGCAGCAACCAACGTGTGACCGCTGCAGCGCTCACTATGCCTGCGATCGAAAACAAGCCGAGCTGCGCCAGGCCCGGAAAGCCCGACAGCAGCAACGCACCGAAGCCGCAGACCGAGGTCAGCACACCGAGCCGGATCGTCGGCCAGAAATTGCGCGCATAGCCGTCGGCTGCCGTGGCACCGTACGTCGTGTCACCGCCGCCGCGCTGCACGAAGAGATAGATCGCGTAGTCGACCGCTTCGCCGACCAGCGTCGCACCGAAACCCAGCGTGATGCCGTGTACGGTGCCGAAACCCAGGCTCACCGCCGCAATGCCTGCGAGCACCGCAGTAAGCACCGGCAGCACACCCAAAAGCAACGCGGCGACCGACCGATAGATCGCGTAGAGCAACGTCAGGATCAACATTGAGCCGACGATCGACAGTCGCTCGACCGCGCTCTTGATCGCATCGCGCGAAGCGACCGCGAACGTGCCGGGACCGCTGATCAGCAGCGTCGGCTGGGCCTTCGCGGCGCTGCTGCCGGCTAAGTCGAAGTTGCTCCGGTCCGCTGCGAGCACGTCCGCAAACGTGCCGCGCACCTGTTCGATCACGCGTTGCTGCGAATCGATGTCGTCACCACCGGCGCGCGTTTGCAGCAGCAGCAGTGCGGTGCGACCGGCCGCATCGAACCAGCGACCGTCGCGCATCGTCGGCCCGGCTCCCGTGGGCAGCAGCCGGTCAATCAGCCGCAGCATCTCTCCGGTCGGGTCGCGCGCGAGCAGCTGCTTGACCATGAGTCCGCCGCCCGAGGCGATCGCATCGACGCTTGCCTGCAGCGCCTCGCGTAACCCCGCGACGCTGAAATGTTCCGCATCGACAGCGGGAGACAGCAGGTACCGGTTGGCGAACAGCAGGTCATCATTCGCGTGGCCTTCACCGGTCTGCGCTTCGCCGTTTTGCACCGACCGGACGTCGCTGTTTTGCCGCAACCGCGCGGCAAACCGCGCGCTCAACCGCGCCAGCCGGGCCGCTTCGGCGGCGGACGGCGCGCCCTCGGCAGCCGATTCGATGCCGACCAACAGCAGGCTCGCGCCTGCGCCGCTTCTGAGCTGTTCAACCAGAACTTGCTGAGCAGGTGTCGGGCGGCTCGGCAGGAAGGCGGAGAAGTCGGCGCGGAATTCGGTGCGAGCAATCACCACGGTGCAGGTCAGCGCGAATGCAAGCCAGAGCGCCAGCGCAAGCCAAGTGCCGCGCGGGCGCGCTGTGCGGCCCGAAGCGCGCTGCAGACTCATCGATGCGGGTGAGCTGTGGCTAGCGTTCGGCAGCCGGCTCGATGTTCATGACGGAGTAGTCGCCGTCGGCCAGGCGCACCTCGACCTGGCGCACCTGACCCTGCCGGCCAGACAGCAGCAGAGATGCGACCGCACCGGGCGCTCCGCCCGGTTGATCTGCTGCCGCGCCGGCCCCGGCTTTTGGCATCAGCAGCAGCTTCCACTGGGCTGCATCGCCCTGCAAACGGGTGACATAGCCGCGCTCCAGTGCTGCACGATCGCCCGCCAGCGCGGCACGGATCGGCTCGACGAAAACCGCGATCTCGGGGTGCTCGGCTAGTTGCAGTGTGCGCTGCGAGCGGCCACGCTCCAGCGTCAGGGTCTGGCCATCGACGCGCATCGATTCGACCCGAGGATGCAGCGTGCGCATCACAAGCGTCGAGGGGGCATGGAACAGCAACTCGCCCGACGAGTCGATCGGGGCGTCGAACTGTTGCAGGAACTTGCGCTCCTGGAAGGTCGCGCGCGAAGGCCCGATCTTGCTGATCGCCGCGAGCAGCGCATCGAGATCGAATACACCCATCGCCTGCGCATACGACGGCGAAACCAGAGGCACGCACCCGCCGGACAGCGCGAGAACCCACGCGATGAAGCCCCGCCGCGCCTCATGGGGCAGGTGTTTTCGAGGACTGCCCCTGCTGCCAGAAGTCATAGAAATTGAACCAGTTGTAAGGGTGCAGCCGGCAGAAATGCTCAAGCCGCGCTGCGTATCGTTCGGCTGCCTGCTGCACCCCTTCGGCGCGCGAAATGCGCGCCTGCGCCAGTGCTGAGAAATCGTGGATCGGCTCGAAATGCACATCGTACCGATTGCCGCCACGATACAGCCCCAACATCAGCAGGATCGGTCGGCGCAGGATCGCAGCGAGCCGAAACGGACCTGCCGGCAGCCGCACCCGCGCGCCGAAGAACATCACGACCAGCACGTCGTCGTCGGCCAGCGTGCGGTCGGCCAGCATGCCGACCACCACGCCCTGGTCGAGCCGGTCGCGCAGGTGCAGCATCGAGTCGAGCCGGCCGAGCGCGATGATCTCCTGTGCGGCCTGCGGATTGATCGCCTGCAGCACGCGGCCGATCATCTTCGCGTTTTCCTCATACATCAGCAGCGCGACTTCAAGCCCTGGCTGCTGGTGCGCGATCGCGCGCGTGGCTTCGAAGCTGCCGACATGCGCGCCGAGCATGAAGATGCCGGGCGTGGCTGGATTGTGGCCAATGCAATGCTCGGCGCCGTAGACCCGCAGATCGAACCGATCGAAGCGTGCGTTCAGAAAGTAGACGCGGTCGAGCGTCACGGAAGCGAAAGCGAACACGTGACGCAGGCCGTCGCGCCAGGTCGCCGGACGCGGCAGCACGCGGTTGAGCCAGATCTTCGATGCGCGCCGCGCCTTGCCGCCGAAGCAAAAAAAATATGCCGTGGTCGGCCAAAGAAGCAGCCGCGCCGCGCGACGGCCGAAGCGCAGGGCGACCCAGGCGAACGCAGACAACAGAGCCACGCTGCCGCGCTCGCGCTCGGTCGACCAGGTGGTGCTCGCAAAGCGAGTGTCGGGTGCCCCGCTGGCCGCTGTCGGCGTGGGCGCCCCGGGGGCGCTTCGACGGTCTGCGTGCATCACGAAGTGGCGGCTTCGCTCATACCCCGGGACGCTTCACAGCGAAAGTGCCGGACGCCAATTTGCGATCGCCTTCCGTCACCGTGAACGCGATCGCGCCGCTCGGCCGGGGATCGAGGCAGATTCGGAGGCGGGCGCCCGGGCTGGCGGGCTGGTGAAATTTGGCCAGCGCCAACGTGTAGCGGTCGATGAAGGGCGCGCCGTCTCGAATGTCTTCAGCCGCAATTGCGCCATCGATCGCACGCATGACCTCGTCGAGCAACACCACGCCCGGCAGGATCGGCTTCCCGGGAAAATGGCCTGCGAACGCCGGATGGGCGGGGTCGATGCTCAGTTCGATTTCAGTCATCGGCCAAGTGTGTGGTCGGCGCGAGCTGCGCGGCCAATGCAGCAAGTGCCTGCGTCGGCAGCTTGCCGGTGCTGTTGCGCGGCAGCTCGGCCACGAGGTGCAGCGGTCGCGGCATGAACACGGGATCGATCCGGCTGCGCAGACCAGCCAGCACCTGCGCCGCGTCGAGCCCGGGTGCCACGACGAACGCCTGCGTGCGCTGCACGCGCCCTGCCAGCCCTTCGTCGGCGGCCGCCGCAGGCAGGTAGAACGCGCCGTCGCGCACGCCGGCAATCGAGTTCAGCTGGTGATCCAGATGAGCGAGCGAGGTGCGCTTGCCGGCGATGTTGACCATGTCGGCGCTGCGCCCGAGCAGCAGAAATGTCTGCGGTGACTGCAGTTCGAGCTGGTCTGACAAAGGCACCGTGCCCTCCACATGGCCGCCGTGCGCCACGTAGCCGCCGTCTCGCTTTTCCAACGCCACGCCGTCGAAAGTCCGCCAAGCCGGACCATCGGCGGGGCGCCGCGTGGCGAGCTGGCCCGCTTCGGTGCAACCGTAGATCTCGAGCAGCGGCGCATCGAACGTGCTCTCGGCACGCACCGCAAGCTGCGGCGCGAGCGGCGCGGTGGCGCTGACGATCAAGGCCAGCGGTGGCAGAGCCACTTCGGCGTCCAGCAGCGCACGCAGATGAAACGGCGTCGTCACAAGCAGCCGCGGCGCCGGCACCTGCTGCAGCGCCGTGGCGATGTCGGCCGGATAGAACGGATGGCTCGCATCGAACGCAGCGCCGCTCTGCAGCGCCATCAGCACGGTCGATTCGAACCCGTACATGTGCTGCGCGGGCACGGTGCCGACCGCCGTGAACGCACGGTCCAGGCCTGCCGCCAGCCGCGCGTGCTCGGCGCGCGCGTTGACTACCAGCTTGCCCCAGGTTTTGTCGTGCGCGGTCGGCTGGCCGGTCGAGCCCGAAGTGAATACGCGCGCGGCGACGAATGCGGCATCGATCTCGGGCGGCCTGAAGGATGCCGCCGCCGCGTCGTCAGGGTCCTCAGGTGGGTAGGCCAGTTGCGGCAACTTGAGCGCACGCCGCGGCTGGTCGCTCAGCAGGTACAAATCGGGGTACTCGAGCCGCAGCCGCTCGAGCATGGCATCCCCGTGCGTAGGCGGCAGCAGGCAGGTGTGGCGGGCCAGCAGCGCCGCGCCGAAGCCGACCGCGAACCGATAGCGGTCCGCGCACAAGTTCAGCACCGGGCCGCGCGCGGGCAACAGCGTCGCTACCCGCGCCACGTCGGCCAGATACCGAGCAGCCGTGATCGGTTGGCCTAGGCGCCATGCGACCAGCGCGTGCGGCTTGCGATGACCGAGCAGCGCGGGCATCGGCTTGGCTAGCGCGACGCGCCCGGCGCACCGGCCGCATCACGACGGCTCCAGAATGCGCGCGCGCCGGCAGCCAGCGACACATGGGGTGCCCGTGGCAGCGCGATCCGCCGCACGCCGTACTCGCCGATGAACATCAAGGCCACCAGCGGCAGGGTCAACAAATTGGCGAACATCGACCAGGTCGACAACGATGCCCCGGCAAACAGCACGAGCGAGATCAAGGCGTCGAGCGCGAAGAACAGCGCCCACGCCCAGGTCGCGCGGCGCGTATAGACGATCTGCTCAGGGCTCAGCGCGTCGGTGTGCACGCGTTGCGCGAACTCGGTGATCAGCGGCGTTCGGCTGCGTCGCAACGTGTGGGCGAACATGAGACCCAGCAGGCACTGCGTACCGACATGATCGGCCAGGTAGATCCAGCCGAAGCTTGCCTGCAGACGATCGCGCCCCCACCAAGCCAGCGCAGCGATCGCGACCGGTGCCAGCAGCGCGCCGACTCGCCAGCCCGCACCGAGTGCAACGGCGGCGAGCACCAACGCAAACGGCACCAGGCCCAGGAACATCGTCGCAAGTGGCTGCGTTCCTGCATCGATCAGTCGATGCACCGTGACCTGATAGCCAATCAGCAACGCCAGCGCCGCAATGGCGGTGGCGACCTTTTGCCACGGCAGCGGCTCGGCACATTCTCTCGCCGGATGCGTCCAGCGGGGGGTGGTGCCGCGACATGTCCAGGCGTTGGGCGACGGGCTGCAGCAACGGCTCGAAGCGGCAAGCCACGCGCTACTGCGTGCGATGCACCGCGATGTGATCGGCAAGGCTTTGCAGCGAGCCGAAGATCGCCACGTTGCTCTCGTCGTTTGCGCGCATCTGGAAGCCGTATTGTTTGGACACCACCAAGGCGACTTCGAGCATGTCGATCGAGTCGAGGCCGAGCCCCTCGCCGTACAGCGGATCGGCCGGGCCGATCTGATCCGGGTCGACTTCAAGATTCAATGCCGCCACGATCAGCGCAGCGACTTCCCGCACGAGCGCGGCATCGGCAGCGCCTGCTTCGGTGGATTGCTCTACGGGTTGGCCGGAGGCCGCAGTGGAATTGCTCATGTCTTGATGGTCGTTGGTCGCCGCGCTTGATCCGCCAAAGGCAATGTGCTGCGGTTCGGCGCCCCGATGGTACGTGATGCGGCAAACACCCTGAGGCCGAGCAGCGGGCGTGGCCCGCATGCGTCAGGCTGCATGCCGGCGGGTGAACTTCCGGTAGAGCAACCGGGGAAGCCGGCCCGCGAACGATGCAAGCAGTCGTGCGTGCATCCAGGTCAGCAGCACGTTGTCGCGGCCGTACTTGAAATGCGAGACACCGCCTTCGGACGCGCTCAAGTATTTGACCGGGGCATCGATGTTGATCGGTGTCACGCCCGCCCAGCACAAGCGCACCACGACTTCCGGGTCGAAGTCGAAACGGCGCATCCAGGGGCGGTTGCGCATCACGTCGAGCAGCGGCGATATCGGATACACGCGGAAGCCGAACAGCGAGTCCCCGACGCCGGCGCCGAGCGTCTGCAAATGCACCCAGCCGTTCGACAATTTGCGACCATTCACCCGGATCGCAGGCGCGGTTGCGTCGAACACCGGCTTGCCGAGGATCATCGCGCCGGGGTGGCGACGCGACTCGGCCATGAAGCCGTCGATCAGGTCGGCTGGATGCTGTCCGTCCGAATCCATCGTCAGCGCATGCGTGAAACCTTCGCGTCGCGCGGCTTCGAGACCGTGCAGCACGGCCGCGCCCTTGCCTTGGTTTTGCGCAAGCACGAACACCCGCAGGCCGGGTTCGGTGAGAGCCAGTTGTTCAAGCGCGGCAGCGCTGCCGTCGGTGCTGCCGTCGATCACCACCCAAACCGGTTGCCACTGAGACAGCGCGGCCCGGACGGTGTGCAACGCCTGCTCTCCCGCGTTGTAGCTTGGGATCAACACCAGATGGGTGTGGGAGGCGGCGATTTCAGACATCGGGCACCGCCGCACCGATTCGACCTGTGGGTATCAACGCGACCCGACGACGGGCTTCCACGGCGAGTCCGTCGGTGTAGAAGCGCTGCATCGCCTTCAAGGTCCGGTGACGCTCGGTCGTCACGACCAAGCGCGGCCCCAGGGTAGCGCGGTAGCGCAGCGGAAACGCCGGCAGCCGAAACAGCGGCCAGCCCTTGCAAAGGTACGGAGATTCGGCTTCGATCAGCACGGTCTGGATCGGCGCGCTCGCGCGCTGCGCGATCAGCGCAATGCCGCCGGTCAGCGGGCTCACCGAAGTGGGCGTGCTGCTGCGGGTGGCCTCCGGAAAGATCAACACCTTCTCGCCGCTGCTCAGGTCGGCAGAAGCCTGCCGGATCATGCTGTTGACCGAATCGTTCCGGATGTAGCCGGCCAGCCGCGCCCCGGCGCCCAGAAACGGGTTGTGCAAAAGCCCGGCCTTCATGATGCAGCCAGTGCGCCGCACCCGGGAGGCGATCAGCAACGCATCGAGCATGGACGGGTGATTCGGCGCAATGATGAGGCCTCGTTCCGTATTCAACGCGTCGAGCGCCGACAGGTCGAGTCGAATCAGTCCCAGCGCCTCGGCGAGCTGAAAAAACGTCCGGGCGCACCAGCTGATCAAAGCGCGTCCACAAGGGCGTTGGCGCTGCACGGGCAGCACGCGTGTGAGCAAGCCGCTTAGCAGGCAACCTCCCAGCAGCAGCGCACCGAGCGCGACCAGACAGCCATAGAACGCGACCACCCGCCAGCAGTACAGCGCGCCGCGGCGCAGCAGCATCGCCAACGGCCGGTGTGCGGTGAGAGCCGGTCGGCCCACAGTGTTCCGCTGCGGGAATACAAAACTCATGGTGGTACGGCCGAGACCGCCTCGGCGTCGCTCAGGTGATTCGCCCGGGCCCGCAGCGCAGCGTATGTGCGGTGCGGATGCAACATCGAGTCGAGGTAGTAGATCGTCTTGAAGGCGTAGACCGACGGCCAGATCGCGCGGTTTCGGAAGATGTCGCCGGCCAGCACGGCGAGCAGTCCTTCCTTCACGCGCAACACGTTGCGAGGCGCCATGAACAGTTCGCGCATGGTCGGATTCGTCATCCGGTAGATGAACCAGGAGAACTCGCGCGGGCCGCGCCGCATGTGGCGGTCGAAACGGCGCAGCGCCGCCCTGGCTGCACGAGGCGACTTCTGCAGTCGGGCTTCGACCACGCCGACCGCCTCGAACGCGCTTTGCATCGCGAGAAACACGCCGGACGAGAACACCGGGTCGACGAACGCGTAGGCGTCGCCGAGCAGCAGATACTGGTCGCCGTGCGAGACGCTGCTTTGATAGGCGTAGTTGCCGGTGGCGCTGACGTTCGAACACAACCGCGCGTGGCGCATGCGTTCGGCAAGTTTCGGGCTCAGCGCGATCGTGTCGAGCAAGAATCGATTCAGATCGGTCTTGCGCGATCGCAGATAGGACGGCCAGCAAACCGCACCGATGCTGGTGGTGCCGTCTCGCAGCGGGATCAGCCAGAACCAGCCGTGATCGAACCAAAAGATCGAGATGTTGCCCGCGAGCGTGCCCGGCAACCGCTCCACACCGGTGAAATGCGCATACAACGCGGCGCTGTGATGGTGACGGTTTTTCTGCTTGGTCTTCAGCCGGTTGGCGAGAAACGTATCCCGTCCGGACGCGTCGACGACGACCTGCGCCGCGTAACGCCGCTGTACGCCTGCGTCCGTTGTTGTCTCCACCTGCGCGGGCGCCAGCCCTGCAGGATCGAAAGCGACATCCCGCACCCGGCAACGCTCCATCACCCGGGCACCGCGCGCCTGCGCGTTGCGCAGCAAGATTTCGTCGAATTCACTCCGTCTGACTTGCCACGCCGACGGCATCGTCTTGTCCCAGGCCTCGGAAAACTCGACATGGGTCGGCGCGGGGTGATCGGGCGAGTTGAAGTCCACGCCGTCTTTTTTCATCCCGATCGCTGCGATCGCATCGGCCACGCCGAGTTGCTCGAACAGCGGCAGATTGGCCGGCAGCAGCGATTCGCCGATATGAAAGCGCGGGTGCTGATCCTTTTCTATCAGCACCACGTCGATGCCGCGTCGGGCCAGCAGTGCCGCACAGGTCGAGCCTGCAGGTCCTCCGCCGATGACGAGCACTTGGCAGGTATCGGACAGCACGTCGGCAGGCGACTCCGACGCGATCGGGCGGCTGCGAAGGGCCGGCTCGAGATCAGGCATCTTTGGCAAAAATCATGGCACGGGCGCAAGGCGCGCGGGTGCCGATCGAAAGGGGCGGCGAAGCCGGATTTTAGCTCGACGCGTTTGCGTCGACACAACGGATATCGCATCGACACGGTCACTATTTGTAGCAGGTGACCCTTGACGCCGCGCACGGTCGCCACCTCCTGCGGCGTATCGGATCGACCGTGCGCTTCGCGTGTCAGCCCGGCGTTTTCGCGGCCGGCGGACGCACTGTCGGCACAACCGGAATCACCACCGCCGGCACCGGCACCACCGTGCCCGTGGCGCGTGTCGGCGCCATGACATCGTCCGAGTGAAACTGCACCACCAGCGGCACGATCAACAGCGCGACGATGTTGATGATCTTGATCAGCGGATTGATCGCGGGGCCAGCCGTGTCCTTGTACGGGTCGCCGACGGTATCGCCGGTGACGGCCGCCTTGTGCGCTTCCGAGCCTTTGCCGCCGTGGTTGCCGTCTTCGATGTATTTCTTCGCGTTGTCCCAGGCGCCGCCGCCGGTGCACATGCTGATCGCAACGAACAGACCCGTCACGATGGTGCCCATCAGCAGGCCGCCCAGCGCGCGGGGGCCGAGCAGCAAGCCGACCATCATCGGCACCAGCGACCGGCAGCAGCGAAGGAATCACCATCTCCTTGATCGCGGCCGAGGTCAGCATGTCGACCGCGCGTGCCGTATTCGGGCTTCGCCGGTGCCTTCCATGATGCCGGGAATGTCGCGGAACTGACGACGCACTTCGACCACCACCGCGCCGGCGGCACGGCCGACCGCTTCCATCGCCATTGCGCCGAACAGGTACGGGATCATGCCGCCGATGAAAAGGCCGACGATCACCTGCGGATCGGACAGATCGAAGCGGACGGCGTGACCATAGCCCTCGAGCTTGTGCGTGTAGTCGGCAAACAGCACGAGCGCGGCCAGGCCGGCCGAGCCGATTGCATAGCCTTTGGTGACGGCCTTGGTGGTGTTGCCGACCGCGTCCAGCGGGTCGGTGATGTCGCGCACCGAAGACGGCAGTTCGGCCATCTCGGCGATGCCGCCCGCGTTGTCGGTGATCGGCCCGTACGCGTCGAGCGCGACCACGATCCCCGCCATCGACAGCATCGATGTCGCTGCGATCGCGATGCCGTACAGCCCGCCGAGCCAGATAGGCGGCAAGGATCGCGACGCAGACGCACAGCACCGGCCACGCGGTGGACCGCATCGAGACGCCGAGGCCCGCGATGATGTTGGTGCCGTGACCCGTGGTGGAGGCTTGCGCGATGTGCCGGACCGGCGAGAACTGGGTGCCGGTATAGAACTCGGTGATCCAGACCAGCGCGGCGGTCAATGCCAGGCCGATGAAGCAGGCGCCGAACATCTTGAGCTGGCTGCCGGTCGTAGCAATGGCGTTGTCCGGAATCAGCCAGATGGTGACGAAGTAGAAGGCGATCAGCGACAAGCCGCCCGCGATCGCCAGGCCTTTGTAGAGCGCCGGCATCACGTTTTTCATTCCCGGCGACGCTTTGACGAAGAAGCAGCCGACGATCGAGCCGAGGATCGAGACGGCGCCCAGCGCGAGCGGGTAGAGCACCGCGTTGACCGGTGCGGTCGTGACCAGCAGCGCGCCGAGCACCATGGTGGCGATGATCGTGACCGCATAGGTCTCGAACAGGTCGGCCGCCATGCCCGCGCAGTCACCGACGTTGTCGCCGACGTTGTCGGCGATCACGGCCGGGTTGCGCGGATCGTCCTCCGGAATGCCGGCTTCGACCTTGCCGACCAGATCGGCGCCGACGTCGGCGCCTTTGGTGAAGATGCCGCCGCCGAGCCGCGCGAAGATCGAGATCAGCGAGGAGCCGAACGCAAAGCCGATCAGCGGCGTCAGCAACTGGGCCAGCGCCGGGCCGTTTGTCAGATCAGCACCGGCCGACAGGAACCAGTAGAACGCCGTAACGCCGAGCAGCCCGAGGCCGACCACGAGCATCCCGGTGATCGCGCCGCCGCGGAACGCCACGTCGAGCGCGGGGCCGATGCCGCGCGTGGCGGCCTGCGCGGTGCGCACGTTGGCGCGCACCGAGACATTCATGCCGATAAAGCCGCAGGCCCCCGAGAGCACCGCGCCGACCACGAAGCCGACCGCGGTGCGCAGATCGAG
The DNA here is from genome assembly GCA_963761295.1 of uncultured beta proteobacterium. Lineage (GTDB taxonomy): Bacteria > Pseudomonadota > Gammaproteobacteria > Burkholderiales > Burkholderiaceae_C > JBBPYC01. Next base: position 46,851 of record CAVXGG010000012.1, on the reverse strand, counting down.
AAAGAGCGCGATCAGGACCGCGAGCACGATGCCGACAATCCCGATCGTCTTGTACTGGCGCGCCAGATACGCTGCCGCGCCGGCCTGGATCGCTGCAGCGATCTCTTGCATGCGGGCGTTGCCCGCGTCCTGCGCCAGAATCCAGCCGCGAGCCCAAAATCCGTAGCCCACGGCCACCAGTCCGCAGACCAGCGCCAACATCAGCGCGGCATTGCCTGTCATGTGCATCTCCTCGAATGATTGAATAGAGTTCGGACACATGGCCCCGAACCTCCGTTCGCTCGATGTACGAAGAGGCATGCCGGCCACGTTCGTTGCTTCCTCGGCCGCTTCCGAAAAACGGCCTAGCCGATTGGCCAACGCGGTTCAATGTACCCGAAATGTTTAGCGGCACCGGGGCGCGGGAAAGCACGCATGACGCGACCTAGAATGCCGTTTTCTTCGCTTCCATCCAACAATTTTCCATATGGCTTTTGAACGTGTTCCCCCTGGCGACAAAGCACCCAACGAGTTCAACGTGATCATCGAAATCCCGATGAATGCGGACCCGGTCAAATACGAGGTGGACAAGGAAACCGGCGCGATCTTCGTGGACCGCTTCATGAGCACGTCGATGAACTATCCGTGCAACTACGGCTACGTGCCGCAGACCATCAGCGGTGACGGCGACCCTGTCGACGTGCTGGTCATCACGCCGGTGCCGCTGATCCCGGGTGTGGTGGTGCCGTGTCGGCCGATCGGCATTCTGAAGATGGAAGACGAGGCCGGCATGGACGGCAAGGTGCTCGCGGTACCGACCGACAGGGTGCTCGCGATCTACACGCATTGGCAAAAGCCGGAAGACATGAACCCGTTGCGGCTGAAGACGATCGCGCACTTTTTCGAGCACTACAAGGATTTGGAGCCGGGCAAATGGGTCAAGGTGCTCGGCTGGGAAGGGCCCGAGTCGGCGCGCCAGGAAATCGTTGACGGCATCAAGAACTACCGGGGCAGCGGTTCGGCAGCCTGAGTCTCCGCCTTCTATTTGGGCAAACAAACGCCTACATCTGTGTCCGTACCCGGACTCCGACGCTTCGCCGTCTCCGTCAAACCAGCGGAAGTGCTCATCTAAGCGCGCTGTTTGCTGTGGGTGGCTCTGGTAGACAGACCGACTACACCGTGATGGGTGGCGGCGTCTCAGGCGGGTCCTCAATCGGAGGAATTGCATCCGGCTGAGTGGGATCCTGCACCGGTGGCGGTGTCTCAGCCGGGCTGCCGGGGGGGCCACCCGGTGGGGGCGGTGAAGGGTTGCCATTGGGTGGAACCTGTCCGGGCACCGGGACGTGACCGTGTACCCCGCCTCTGACAAATCTGCCTTGCGATGAAGCGTTCGAACCGACGCTGTGGCTGCTGAGGGTTGACATCCGTGTTCTCCTTCGAAGCGATCAAATGGCAGGCGAGGGCGGCTGCCGAAACGGCGTGCGCTCCTGCAACTCGTCTAGGTAGTGGGCAATGCCGGTGCCTTCCCGCTGCAGAAAATTCTCGATCGCGGATTCGAACGCCGGCTCTGCGATCCAGTGCGCGCTGGTCGTGCGCACCGGCATCAACGCACGGGCCATTTTGTGCTCGCCTTGTGCACCGCCTTCGAATCGCCGAAACCCATTTGCGATGCACCAGGCCAGCGGCTGGTAGTAGCAGGCCTCGAAGTGCAGACAATCGACCCGCTCGAGCGCGCCCCAATAGCGGCCGTAGGCAACTGCCCCCGTGCCATCCGAATGCGCTGGTTGCAACGCGATCAGGCTGCAGGCGATCGGCTGCGCGCCGCGTTCCGCGACGAACAACAACCAGTTCTCGGGCATGGTGGCCGCCATGCGCCGGAAGAAGTCGGGCGTCAGGTAGGGCGCGTTGCCGTGTTCCAGGTACGTGCGCTCGTAGCAGTGGTAGAAGAACGCCCAGTCGGCGGCCGTGATGGCCGAGCCGCGTGCCGAGCGAAACGCCACGCCCGCATCGGCCACCTTGCGGCGCTCCTGTCGGATCTTCTTGCGCTTGTCCTGCGACAGGCTGCTCAGAAAAGCGTCGAAGTCAGGGTAGCCCGTGTTTTCGAAGTGGAACTGCACACCGTGCCGCAGCAGCAGCCCGGCCTGCGCACAGGCGGCCGCGTCCGTATCGCTCAAGAACAGCAGATGCAGCGAAGACACCTTGGACTCCTTGCAGTCCACCAGCAACGCCTGCAACAAGCGGTGTCTTGTGTCAGCATCACGGGCGAGCAGCCGCGCACCCGGCACCGGCGTGAACGGCACCGCCGCGAGCGCCTTCGGGTAGTAGCGCAGACCGTGCTGACGGTAGGCATCGGCCCAGGCCCAGTCGAACACGTATTCGCCGTACGAATGGCTTTTCAGGTAAACCGCGCAGGCGGCCTGCAACGCATTGCCACGCCACAAGGTCACAAAGCGCGGCGTCCAACCGGTTTTGCCTGATGCGCTCCCGCTTGCCTGCAACGCTGAGAGGTAAGCGTGGCGCATGAACGGGCTCGACGCCGTCTGGCTCATCGCCAAAATGTCCCAGGCGTCGGCATCGATCTCGCCAGGATCGCCGAACACACGAACCTCGAGATCTTCAGAGGGGATGCTGTTGTTGTCGCTGCCGGTTTTCAAAATAGCCTGCTGCTCAATCCTTGGAAATGGGAATCGGATACCACCCGGTCCGCGCAGGGAGGCGGGCGTGACCGATGCATTTGCAGTATCGCGCAGGGGAGCGGTCTCGCCTCGCGGCGCAGCAAGACGACCCTGTTTGCCGCTATCCTGTAGGTATTGCGGCGCGGGTCTGCCGCCGACTTCAATCGGGCGGCCGGACAATCTTTACTCAACGGGCTGCCCCAACCCATGCCGGAGCGCTCCCTCATGAAACAGATCACCGCGATCATCAAGCCGTTCAAGCTCGAAGAAGTGCGCGAGGCACTGGCCGACGTCGGCATGACCGGTCTCACCGTGACCGAGGTAAAAGGTTTCGGCCGCCAGAAAGGGCATACCGAACTCTATCGTGGCGCCGAATACGTGGTCGACTTTCTGCCCAAGGTCAGGGTCGATCTGGTCGTCAAGTCGGACGACGTCGAACCCTGCGTGGAAGCCATCATCAAGGCGGCCCACACGGGCAAGATCGGTGACGGCAAGATATTCGTGACGGACGTCGCGCGGGTGGTGCGCATCCGCACCGGGGAAATGGACGAATCGGCGTTGTGACGGCGAGCACCGCGTCGGTCGCTGGCCCGGCTCAGATACGCGAGCCCAGCAAGGCGTGCAGCAACGCCTCCGGCTGGGTGTCGACCGCAATCAGATCGAGCTGCCAAGTTTGCATGAAGCCGTGCGCCACACCTCCTTGGAGGAACGACAGCAACGCGTCGTAGTAGCCCGCCTGATTCAGCAGACCGATCGGCTTGTCGTGGTATTTGAGTTGACGCCAGGTCCAGACTTCGAAAAATTCTTCGAGCGTGCCGATGCCGCCAGGCAATGCAAGAAAGGAATCGCAACGCTCGGCCATGATGCGCTTGCGTTCGTGCATGGTCTCGACAATGTGCAGCTCGTGCAGGCCGCGATGCGCGTGCTCCAGTTCGACCAGTGCGCGTGGTATGACGCCAACCACACGCCCGCCCGCTTCGAGGGTCGCGTCGGCGACCAGTCCCATCAATCCGCTGTGGCTGCCGCCGTATACCAATTGCCCGCGATGCGCGCCGATCCATCGACCGACGACACGGGCTTGCTCGGCAAACGCCGATCCGACGCCGGCGCGCGAGCCGCAGAAAACGCAGAGCGAAAACGCAGGCGGCCGTGCCGGCTCGGGCGCCACGGCGGCGCTACGGCTTGACATGGGGGAGGGCAGTGATCAGGCGGGTTCCGGCCAACTCGTCGTGCCAGAACTGACCGTGCGGATGAAAGCGGCTCAGCAATGCCCAGACGCCTATCCAGCCGAGCCATATGACCAGTTGCTCCGTGGCCGGGAGCGCGAACGGCGCAGTGACCAGAAACGGCGGTACGAACCAGAGCCAGCTGCACAGGTAGCGCACCAGTGCGCGCTTTTGCGACGGCGGCCTGCCGGTCTTGTCGACCACGCGCAGGTGCCAGGTCTTCATCGCCAGTGTCTGTCCTTTGCTCCAGAACCAGACGAAGTAAATGCCGAACACGAGGAACAGAAAAAACTGCAGCAGATGTCGGTTGTCGAGCGCGTTGCGGGTCTGACTCAGTGTGCCGAACAAGTAGCCCGCGATGAATACCACGCCGAACAGCAGCAAGCCCTCGTAAAGCCAGCAGGCCATGCGACGCAGCAGCCCTGGTGTGGGATGACGCACGGTGGCGGCAGTTTCAGGTACGGTCGTGGGGCGCATCGGCCCGCATGGTAAGCGACATACCGAAGCGCTTGCAGACCAGATACCGCGTGACCTTGCCTGTCGACGAACTTACGGCTTGGCCGCGCCCGCATCCGGCGATGTGGCCCGCGCATGCGTAGGCGGGTTGATGCGCTGGGGCAGCAACGTGTGGGGATTGATCTGGTTGGGCGCCGCCAGCTTCGGGCGAGCCTCCGCATCCGGTCCCGTCATTGGCACCGTCGCGAGCTTCTTGGGCGGCACGGGGCGCACCGCCACTGCGGCGCCTGGCGGCAATGAAGGCGCGCTCTCGGTAAGCTTGTGCCGTGCATCCGGCGACAGCGCCTGATAGGCCTCCCACTTCTGCTGCTTTTCGTCCGTGCTCAGGCGTTTCGTTTCGGCAAAATTCAGCCGCGCCGTGCGGCGTTGCTGGGGGCTCAGCTTGACCCAGTCGTCCATGCGGGCATGCATCAGCGTCTGGTCCGACGCACCCAGTTCATGGTAGTTCTTCGACAGTGCGATCCACTTGCGCTTCTGCGATGCACTCAATGCGTCCCACTGCGCAGCCAAAGGTGTCAATGCGGTGCGCTGAGACTCGGAGAGTTCACGCCAAGCGGGTTTGGCGATGTTTGCGGGCTGCTTGAGCACCTCAGTCTGCGCGCCAGCGACCGCCGGATCAACCGCAGCGGACACGCCGGTCCTCCCCGCCGCCACCTGCGCGTGGGCCCAGACACTCGACAGCACCAGTATGGCAGCCACAGGCACCGCGCGTGCGTGCCAGCCCCTGCCAGGCGTCTGTTTTGAAAAAAAGTGGGTGTTTTTCATATCGGCTGAATCAACCCGAGCAATCAACGCAGCGCTGTTTCAGCGGCTACCGACTTCACGCGGCAACTTCAAGAATTGCATGAAGCCTGGGTCGGCGTAGGCTGCAGGGGGCAGATCATCGATGAGAAGGGCGGCATCGACCTCCGCCAGTTCGGTATCGCGGCTGTCGCTTTGCACCACGTTGATCAGCAATAGGCCGGCTGCAAGGGCCACGACCGGCAGTGCCGCAATCCAGCGCAAGCGCCAACCGCCCTCGTCATCGCCGCCCGCAGTGGCCACCGCGTTCGCACGCATCACCGAGGAGGCGCGCATCAGCGCATGGGTGCGCTGCGCGAGTCGCCGTCGCTCCACCGCCTGGAGTCGCGCCACGCGTAGGCGCTCGAGCACCTCGTGCGGCGTGTCCGCCAAACCCTGCGACAGGCGTGCCGCCAGTGCGTGGCCGAAGCGGTCGCTAAGCAACTGCGCCCGGCGCAATTCAGACATCGACGTCCGATTCATAGTGTCAACCCCTTAGCGGTCAGCTTCTTGGCCAACGCATGGACCGCCCTTGAGCAATGCGTCTTCACGCTGCCTTCCGTACAACCCATCACGGCAGCGGTTTCGGCAACGTCCAATTCCTCCCAGTAACGCAACAGGAAGGCTTCACGTTGACGCAGCGGCAATTGTTGTATCTCGATCTCAATTTGGTGGAAGATTTGTGTTCTCTCGGTAACCGTTTGTGCGCTGGCGGTTGCCTCCGACGTGCCGTGCGCCGCGAGGGTTTCCAACAGATCGAAGTCACCGTCGATCGCGTCGGACTCGAAGTCGCTCATATTGGAAAACAGCGCGTTGCGCGACTTCTGCCGGCGAAACCAGTCGAGCGTGCAGTTCGACAAAATGCGCTGGAACAGCATCGGCAGCTCGTTCGCGGGCTTGTCGCCGTAGTGTTCGGCGAGCTTCATCATGCTGTCCTGCACGATATCCAGCGCCGACTCCTCGTTTCGCACGTGATAGAGCGAACGCTTGAATGCGCGCTTTTCCACGCTCTTCAGGAAATCAGACAGTTCGTGGTCGGTCGCCAATTCGAAGGTCACAGGCCACAAAGGCTGCGCGCTGGTGGGAGGTGTCGCGTTCAGCGGCATCAAGCCGAAGCTGCGGTGCGTCGCTTCGCTGAATTCGTTTCGCTGCCGGTCCTCGGATTGTTTTTCGTCGGCGGAATTATGGCATCGGCCGAAAAGCCGGCCAGTGCGTCTGCGAGGCGCCTGAACCGCCGCAGGTGGGCGCAGTGTGATAATGCAAGCTGCAAGTCAGGCACGGCAAACGGGTCTTGGTCCGGCGTTGCTCAATCGAGCATGCGCCCATGGCCGCAGGCCTCAAGTTTCGATGCAACCTCAAAAGGGTCCGCAAAGAAGCACCGAAAGTATTTCGTCAGAGAAATTCTCAAAGGTTCAATCACCATCATGGAAATCAATCAAGCAGAAATCGCGGCGGCCGCCGCCAGCGAAGGCGGTGCGCAGGATTTGCGCGGTGCGGAAATTCTCGTCAAGACGCTGCAGGCCGAGAACGTCCAGTTCGTCTGGGGCTATCCGGGCGGCGCCGTGCTCCATATCTACGACGCGTTCTACAAACAGAACACGATCAAGCACGTGCTGGTCCGGCACGAACAGGCGGCCGTGCATGCGGCGGACGGCTACGCGCGCGCGACCGGTGAGGTCGGCGTGGCGCTGGTCACATCCGGCCCGGGCGTGACAAATGCGATCACCGGCATCGCGACCGCCTACATGGACAGCATTCCGATGGTGATCGTCACCGGTCAGGTGCCGACGCCCGCGATCGGGCTCGATGCTTTCCAGGAGTGCGACACCGTCGGCATCACGAGACCGATCGTCAAACACAACTTCCTCGTGAAGGACGTGCGGCAACTGGCCGACGTGATGAAGCGCGCCTTCCATATCGCGCGCAGTGGCCGGCCCGGCCCGGTGGTGGTGGACATCCCGAAGGACGTGTCGTTCAACAAGACGACCTACCTGGGCTATCCGGAGACGGTGTCCATGCGCTCCTACAACCCGGTGAGGAAAGGCCATGGCGGCCAGATTCGCAAGGCCCTGCAGTTGCTGCTGTCGGCCAAGCGACCATTCGTCTATGCAGGCGGCGGTGTATTGCTGGCCAACGCGTCGGCCGAGTTGCGCACGCTGGTCGATATGCTCGGCTGCCCATGCACCAACACATTGATGGGTCTTGGCGCCTATCCGGCCAGCGACCCGAAGTTTCTCGGCATGCTCGGCATGCACGGCACGCTCGAAGCGAACAATGCGATGCAGAACTGCGACGTGCTGCTGGCCGTCGGCGCGCGCTTCGACGACCGCGTGATCGGCAATCCGAAGCACTTCGCGCAGAACGAACGCAAGATCATCCATGTCGATATCGACCCGTCGAGCATCTCCAAGCGGGTGAAAGTGGACATCCCGATCGTCGGAGACGTGAAGGACGTGCTGAGCGAATTGATCGCGATGGTGCGTGAATCCGATCACCGCCAGGATGCGGATGCGCTGGCTGGCTGGTGGGAGGCCGTGGATGGCTGGCGCAAGCGCGACTGCCTCAAGTACGACCGAGGCGACGGCACCGTGATCAAACCGCAGTACGTGGTCGAGACCTTGTGGAGCATGACCCGCGACGCCGACACCTACATCACTTCTGACGTCGGCCAGCACCAGATGTGGGCGGCACAGTACTACCGCTTCGACGAGCCGCGTCGCTGGATCAATTCCGGCGGGCTCGGCACCATGGGCGTCGGCATTCCGTACGCGATGGGCATCAAGATGGCGCGGCCCGACAGCGAAGTTTTTTGCATCACGGGCGAAGGCTCGGTGCAGATGTGCATCCAGGAACTGTCCACCTGCCTGCAGTACAACACGCCGATCAAGATCGTCTCGCTGAACAACCGCTACCTCGGCATGGTGCGGCAGTGGCAGGAGTTTGACTACGAAGGCCGCTACAGCCACAGCTACATGGACGCGTTGCCGAACTTCGTGAAGCTGGCGGAGGCGTACGGCCATGTCGGACTGCTGATCGAGCGACCGGAAGACGTCGAGCCCGCGCTGCGCGAAGCGCGTCGCCTGAAGGACCGCACGGTGTTTCTCGATTTCCGTACCGATCCGACCGAGAACGTATTTCCGATGGTGCAGGCCGGCAAAGGCATCACGGAAATGCTGCTGGGATCGGAAGACCTCTGAGGAGGTCGAACGCCTGACCTCACCTTGCGTCGATCCAGGACCGATTCACCCAGTCGTCCGATCCATTGCCTGCCAAGCCGGCGCATTACCGTGCGCTTCGGGGAGGGCAGCGAAGAGCTCGGCGACTTCTCCATTCCAGTTCATGAAACACATCATTGCGGTGCTGCTCGAAAACGAGCCCGGCGCCTTGTCACGCGTGGTTGGGCTGTTCTCGGCCCGCGGCTACAACATCGAGTCCCTCGCGGTTGCGCCGACCGAAGACGCGAGTCTGTCGCGCCTGACGATCGAGACCAGCGGCTCGGACGAAGTCATCGAGCAGATTACCAAACACTTGAACCGGCTGATCGAAGTCGTCAAAGTGGTCGATCTGACCGAAGGTGCCTACATCGAACGTGAGTTGATGATGGTCAAGGTCCGCGCGGTCGGCAAAGAGCGCGAAGAGATGACGCGCATGGCCGAAATCTTTCGCGGCCGCATCATCGACGTGACCGACAAGAGCTACACGGTCGAGTTGACCGGCGACAAGGCCAAGAACGATGCATTTCTGGTCGCGATCGACCGCTCGGCGATTCTGGAGACCGTGCGTACGGGCGCCTGCGGCATCGGGCGCGGTGAGCGCGTGCTGCGCGTTTAGGTCTGAACTTCCCCCAAATTCCATCAACGAGGAGATTGAGCAACATGAAGGTGTTCTACGACAAGGATTGCGATCTGAGCCTGATCAAGGGCAAGACAGTGGCGATCATCGGCTACGGTAGCCAAGGCCATGCGCACGCGCAAAACCTAAACGACAGCGGCGTAAAGGTCGTGGTTGGCCTGCGCAAGGGCGGCGCCTCCTGGTCGAAGGTCGAGAAGGCCGGCTTGCAGGTCGCCGAAGTCGCTGAAGCCGTGAAATCGGCCGACATCGTGATGATGTTGCTGCCCGACGAGCAGATCGCCAACGTCTACAAAAACGACGTGCTGCCCCATGTGAAGCAGGGCGCTTCAGTCGTGTTTGCGCATGGCTTCAACGTGCATTACGGCTTTGTGCAGCCGCGCGAAGATCTCGACGTCTGGATGGTCGCGCCGAAAGCGCCTGGGCATACCGTGCGCAGCACCTACACCCAGGGCGGCGGGGTGCCGCACCTCGTGGCGGTCGCACAGGACAGGTCCGGCAAGGCGCGCGATCTGGCGCTGTCCTACGCCATGGCCAATGGCGGCGGCAAAGCCGGCATCATCGAGACCAACTTCCGCGAAGAAACCGAAACCGACCTGTTCGGCGAACAGGTGGTGCTGTGCGGCGGCACGGTCGAGTTGATCAAGGCGGGCTTCGAAACCCTGGTCGAAGCGGGCTATGCACCCGAGATGGCGTACTTCGAGTGCCTGCACGAGCTGAAGCTGATCGTGGACCTGATCTACGAAGGCGGCATCGCCAACATGAATTACTCGATCTCCAACAACGCCGAATATGGCGAGTACGTGAGCGGCCCGCGCATCGTGACCGACGAGACCAAGCAGGTCATGAAAAAGGTATTGAAGGACATTCAGACCGGCGAGTACGCCAAAAGCTTCGTGTTGGAGAACGCGGGCGGCGCGCCCACGCTGGCCAGCCGGCGCCGGTTGATGGCCGAGCACGAGATCGAGGTGGTCGGCGAAAAACTGCGCGCGATGATGCCCTGGATCAAGAAAAACAAACTGGTGGATCAGACCCGCAACTGAGCGCAGCGCGGTGCCGCATGAACATGGGCGCACCGCCCTGGGAAAACCCTGCATCGGGATGCATTCCGGCCACGCCTTCCACTCATGCACGACGACACTGAATTAGCCGAACACCGCGTGGACGGCGCCCACGCGCGTCGGCGTCGCAAGGGCATCTACATCCTGCCGAACCTGTTCACGGTGGCGGCGCTGTTCGGCGGTTTCTATGCGATCGTGATGGCGATGAACGCCCGCTTCGACCTGGCCGCAGCGGGTGTGTTCGCAGCGATGGTGCTCGACAGCCTGGACGGCCGGGTCGCGCGCATGACGAACACCCAGAGCGCGTTCGGCGAGCAGATGGATTCGTTGTCCGACATGGTGTCGTTCGGCGCCGCGCCGGGGTTGATCGCCTACGAATGGGCATTGCGGCCGCTGGGCCGTTGGGGCTGGATCGCGGCGTTCGTTTACTGCGCATGTGCGGCGCTGCGGCTTGCCCGCTTCAACGTGAACACCAGCGTGGTGGATAAGCGTTACTTCCAGGGGCTGCCGTCACCGGCCGCGGCCGCGCTGGTCGCTGGCTTTATCTGGTTGATGACCGAAGCCGATGCCCGCACGCCGGCGGCGGCCTGGCCGACGTTTGCGCTTTGTCTGTTCGCCGGCCTGACGATGGTCACGAACGTACCCTACTACAGCTTCAAGGATATCAAGCTGAAGAAGAGCGTTCCGTTCGCTGCGATCGTGTTGATCGCGCTGGTCATCGCGGTGATCAATATTCATCCGCCCACCGTGCTGTTCGTGCTGTTTGTGGGCTATGCGATCAGCGGCTATGCCGTCTACGGCTGGCGCAAGGTCAAGGGCATTCCCACGAGCGTGATCAGCACGTCTACCGACGAGCCGGATGAAGAGGGTCTGCACAGGTAATCGGCGCCGTGTTAGAGTGACACCCCATGTGCAGGATCTCGCTGGCCCTACTACCGATCTCCGACGGGCGGAGCAGGTAGCGCGCGCATTCGTTTTCCTGCACATACGGCCCGTTTGCTCCAGCAACGGGCCGTTTTTGTTTGGGTTGCTGGCAGCGTCTATTCCATCCGAGGACAGCCATCATGCTGAATCAACCCAGTCAGAAGTACCGTGCGTTTGCCCCTGTCGGGCTGACCGATCGCACATGGCCCGACACGGTGCTGACCCGCGCGCCGATCTGGCTTTCCACCGACCTGCGCGACGGCAATCAGGCGCTGATCGAGCCGATGGACATCGCCCGCAAGCTCGCGATGTTCGACATTCTGGTGGCGATCGGTTTCAAGGAGATCGAGGTCGGTTTTCCGTCTGCTTCGCAGGTCGAATTCGACTTCGTGCGCAAGTTGATCGAGGAAGACCGGATTCCCGACGACGTGACGATCCAGGTGCTGACGCAGGCACGCGAGCCGTTGATCGTGCGCACCTTCGAGTCGCTCGTCGGCGCGCCGCGGGCGATCGTGCATCTCTACAACGCCACGGCGCCGGTAATGCGGCGTGTCGTGCTCGGCATGGACGAAGACGAGATCGTGGAACTGGCCATCACCCAGGCCCGATTGTTCAACACGCTTTCCGCCAGGCAACCGGCAACGAAGTGGACGTTCCAATACTCGCCGGAGATGTTCTCGGGAACCGAGCTTGCGTTCTCGAAGCGCGTGGTCGATGCCGTCACGCAGGTCTGGGCGCCCACACCCGCCCGCAAGTGCATCGTGAATCTGCCGTCCACGGTCGAGCATTCGACCCCCAACATCTTTGCCGACATGATCGAGTGGATGCACCGCAGCTTGGCGCGGCGTGATGCGATCGTGCTGTCGGTGCATCCACACAACGATCGCGGCACCGGGACCGCGGCGGGTGAATTCGCGTTGATGGCGGGCGCCGACCGGATCGAAGGCTGCCTGTTCGGCAACGGCGAGCGCACCGGCAATGTCGACCTCGTGAACATTGCGCTCAACCTCTACACGCAGGGCGTCGCGCCCGAACTGAACTTCTCGCAGATCGACGCGATCCGGGCGACTGTCGAGCATTGCAACCAGATCGCGGTGCATCCACGCCATCCGTATGTCGGCGAACTGGTCTACACCTCGTTTTCCGGCTCCCACCAGGATGCGATCAAGAAGGCATTCGCGGCGCGCAAAGACGGCGACGTCTGGGATATGCCCTACCTGCCGATCGATCCGAAAGATCTGGGACGCAGCTATGAGGCGGTGATCCGGGTGAACAGCCAGTCCGGCAAGGGCGGAATGGCCTACCTGCTCGAGAGCGCATACGGGCTCGAGCTGCCGCGGCGCTTGCAGATGGAGTTCAGCCGGGTGGTTCAGCAGGTGATGGACGTGCAAGGCAAAGAGCTCAGCGCGTCCGATCTTTGGGACTTGTTCCAGCTCGAGTACCGGGTCAGCCAGACGTCCGCGCCGCAATATCGGACGACCGAGGAGCATGTGGACGCAGCCGGCGCGTCGGTATCGCTGCGGGCCGAACTGCAGTGGCAGGGCGAGCCGATCGAAGTCGCGGGCCGTGGCAACGGGCCAATCGATGCGTTCGTTTGTGGCCTGGGCGACGCGACCGGGCACACGATCCGCGTGCTCGACTATCACCAGCATTCGATTGGCGCCGGCGCCGATGCGAAGGCGGTTGCCTATCTCGAACTGCGCATCGACGATGCGGTGACGTTGTTCGGAGTCGGCATCGACGTGAACGTCATCTCGGCGTCGCTCAAAGCGATTCTCAGCGGCTTGCGGCGCGCGTATGAGACCGGCGTATCACGCCGCGCGCCCGTACCCGCAGCGGCGTGACAATGGTCTTGACTCGAGCATCTGCGCCGCAAAGCCACCCAACCGTTTTCAGGAGATCAGCGACATGACCGACCAACTCATCATCTTCGACACCACGTTGCGCGACGGCGAACAGTCGCCGGGCGCATCCATGACAAAGGACGAGAAGCTGCGCATCGCGCGCCAGCTCGAGCGCCTGAAGGTGGATGTGATCGAGGCCGGCTTCGCCGCCAGCTCGAACGGCGACTTCGAGTGCGTCAAGGCGATCGCCGAAGCGATCAAGGGGAGCACCGTCTGCTCGTTGGCGCGTGCCAACGACCGCGACATCGCACGCGCGGCCGAAGCGCTTGCGGGTGGCGAATCCACGCGCATCCACATCTTCCTCGCCACCAGCGCGCTGCATATGGAAAAGAAGCTGCGCATGTCGCCGGACCAAGTATTCGAACAGGCGAAGCTCTCGACGCGCTTTGCCCGCAACCTTTCGGGCGATGTCGAATTCAGCCCCGAAGACGGCTATCGCAGCGACATGGACTTCCTGTGCCGCGTGCTCGAAGCCACGATCCATGAGGGCGCGCGCACCATCAACGTGCCGGATACCGTCGGCTACGCGGTGCCCGAGCTGTACGGTGAGTTCATCAAGACACTGCGTGAACGCATCCCCAACAGCGACAAGGCGATCTGGTCGGTGCATTGCCACAACGATCTCGGCATGGCGGTCGCCAACTCGCTTGCCGGGGTCAAGCTCGGCGGCGCGCGACAAGTCGAATGCACGATCAACGGACTCGGCGAGCGCGCGGGCAATTGTTCGCTCGAAGAGATCGTCATGGCTGTGAAAACGCGCAAAGACTATTTCGGCCTCGATCTCAACATTGACGCGACCCAGATCCTGGCGGCCAGTCGCATGGTGAGTCAGACCACCGGCTTCGTGGTGCAGCCGAATAAGGCGGTGGTCGGTGCCAACGCGTTCGCGCATGCGAGCGGCATTCACCAGGACGGCGTGCTCAAGGCGCGCGACACCTACGAGATCATGCGGGCCGAAGATGTCGGCTGGAGCGCGAACAAGATCGTGCTCGGCAAGCTGAGCGGCCGTAACGCATTCAAACAGCGCCTCCAGGAGCTGGGCGTCGGCTTCGACAGCGAAGCCGCGATCAACAACGCGTTCATGCGCTTCAAGGAACTCGCCGATCGCAAGAGCGAAATCTTCGACGAAGACATCCTTGCGCTCGTCAGTGACGAAGGCGTGATGGCCGAAGGCGAACGCTACGGGTTCGTCTCCCTGGCCCAGCACAGCGAAACCGGCGAGCGGCCGCAGGCCTCGGTCGTCTTCACCGCCGACGGCGTGGAGCTGCGTGGAGAATCCGACGGCAACGGCCCGGTCGATGCATCGCTGAAGGCGATCGAGACGCATGTGAAGAGCGGCGCGGAGATGGTGCTGTACTCTGTGAATGCGATCAGCGGCTCGACCGAGAGTCAGGGCGAAGTCACCGTGCGGCTGCAAAACAGCGGCCGGGTCGTCAACGGCGTGGGCGCCGATCCTGACATCGTGGTTGCATCGGCGAAGGCGTATCTGAGTGCGCTCAACAAGCTCTACAGCAAGGCGGATCGGGTGGCGGCGCAGGGCTAAGTCGGGGGACGCGCGGTTTCCTGGAAGCAAAGGCCCGGGTGCGAGACCACCCAGCGGCAATCGGCATTGAAACCTGCTGCATCATCTGCTGACAATTTTCGGGAATGAGATCGACAGCCCCCACATCTCAGTTCATTCCTCAACAAACTTTCGCAAGCGACTGATCTTGCGCGACTTTTTGGTACCGCTACACTCGGCGCCAAGCCGTCACGCCGCTCCCAGCGAAAGTTGTCCATGCCGTTGTCCCTGCCTGCTGTCCGATCCGCTTGTAAATTAGTGCAGCTGCCGTCACTCGGTACGCGAAGCCTGATCGCGCTGAGCGTCGTCGGTGCCATGCTGCTTGCCCCTGCGGTAGCTGAAGCAGCGCCAAATAAATCAGGGGCGGCTGCGAAACCTGCCGCAGCCCGAGTCGCCGCCAAGCCGGCACCGGCAAAAGAAAAATCCGGGAAGGCCAAGCCGGAAGCAGCGCACGCCTCGAGCAAGTCCGCGCCGGTCCAGACAGCCGCGGGCAAGCGCTCAACGGGCAAGTCCAGCGTGGCAAGCCGCACAACAATCACCAAGGAAGGTCGGTCGACGGCCCGTCAGAGCGCGAAACAACAGAATTCGTCGCGAAAGGAGCTTGCGAAGTCCGGCGGTAAAGCGGCTTCCCAGGCGTCGTCCAGGGCGGTGCCTTCGGTGTCATATTCGCTGCGACAGTCGTCACCGATGCGCGGCTTCGCAGCACAGCAGAATCTTCGCTCGCGGCTGCGCGTGGAGTCCGAAGAGCCGCCGGTGCCGCATCTGTCCTACGGCGAGCTGGCGGGCCTGCGCAGCACGCCCGACGCCCTCGACCTGAAGTCGAGCGTCGCGCTGGTGGTGGACCAGGACACGAACCAGGTGTTGCTGCGCAAAAACGATTCGGCCGTGCTGCCGATCGCATCGCTGACCAAGTTGATGACCGGGCTGATCATCAGCGAGGCGCGTCTGCCGCTCGATGAACAACTCACGATCGAGCAGGAAGACGTCGACACCGAAAAGCACAGCCGCTCGCGGCTGCGGGTCGGCACCACGTTGAGCCGCGGCGAATTGCTGCACTTGGCGCTGATGTCGAGCGAGAACCGCGCCGCGCATGCGCTGGGACGTACCTATCCGGGCGGCATCTCGCGTTTCGTGAGCCAGATGAACGCACGCGCCATGATGCTCGGCATGCGCGACACGCGCTATGTGGAGCCGACCGGACTGTCGAGCGCGAACCAGTCCAGCGCGGTCGACCTTGCCACGCTGGTCGGCGTCGCCTACAACAACGCGCAGGTGCGCGAGCTGTCCACTTCGCCGAGCTACGAACTTGAAGTCGGCAATCGACTCATGCAGTTCAACAATACGAACCGGCTCGTGAACAACCCGGAGTGGGAGATCGGACTGCAGAAAACCGGCTACATCTCGGAAGCCGGTCAATGCCTTGTGATGCAGGCGCGGATTGCCGGGCGCAAGCTGATCATGGTGTTTCTGGATTCGGCCGGCAAGCTCAGCCGCATCGGTGACGCAGAGCGCGTGCGCCGCTGGATCGAGAGCACCCATCCCGCGTTCCCGTCGCTGCGCACCACGGGGGTGTCCTCGATCAGCGGGGGTTAGCGGCCAGGCCGCCCTGGACCCGGGCCGGCGCGCCGATCGGTGACACCCGGCCCGCTTCGAGCCAGCGCCGCGCCTGCGCCGCGTCGCCAGGTCCGGCGCCCAGGAATCCCTGCCAGTAGTCGCATCCCATGCGACGCACCGAGTTGAGTTGCTGCAGATCATCGACATGTTCAGCAACCGTCAGCAGGTACATGTTGGATGCAACTTGAACGACCGCGGTGGCAAGTTCGAAATTGTGCTGCTCGGTTTCGATCTCGCGGATCAGCCGGTGGTCGATGCGCAGCTTGTCGAGCGGGCAGCGTCGCGCGAACCGGATATAGGAATAGCCCGCGTCGTAGCCGGTCAGCACCAGCGCCACGCCGCAGGTTTTCAACTCGATCAGCGTATTCGTCATGTGGTCGCTCATCGTCGACAGTGTGGCTTCGCTGATGCCGAGTTCGAGCCGGTGCGCGGGCAAACCGGTCTCGGCCAGCACGTCTTGCAGCGCGCGCAGCAGACCGGGCTGGCGCAGCTCTACAGCCGACAGGTTGACGGCCACCGGAACCTGCGCAAGCCCCTCGCGCTGCCAGGCGGCAAGCTGCAGACAGGCCTCGCGCAGCATCCACACGCCGATCGAGCCGGCGAGGCCACGCGCTTCGGCGAACTCGGCGAACTGTTCGGGTGCGATCAGGCCGTGCTCGGGGTGCCGCCAGCGCAGTGCCGCATCGATGCCGGCCAGCGTGCCATCGGCTACGCGCCACTGCGGCTGGTAGTGCACGCTGAATTCGCCGCTTGCCAACGCTTCGCGCAAGCGCCGCTCGCGCAGCACGAGGTCCTGTGCGCGTTCGCGCATGCTGGGCTCGAAGAACTGGAAGTCGTTGCGGCCATTCGCTTTCGCGTGATACATCGCGGCATCCGCGTGCCGGATCAGTTCGTCGGCGTTCGTGCCGTCGTCGGGAAACACGCCGATGCCGATCGAAGGCGAGATGCTCAGCGTGTGATTTTCGATCTCCGCCGGCGCGCCCACCGCGGCCAGCAGTTTGGTCGCCACCAGTGCAGCGTCCTGGCTCGTGGCCAGTTCGGGCAGCACCACCACGAACTCGTCGCCGCCGAGGCGACACACCACGTCGCTGTCGCGCACGCCGCCGCGCAGCCGCAGCGCGATCGTGCGCAGCAACTGGTCGCCGATATGGTGGCCGAGCAGATCGTTCACCGCTTTGAAATTGTCCAGGTCGAGAAACAGCACCGCCACACGCGTCTCGTGCCGCTGTGCAAGCGCGAGGATCTGCTCCAGCCGCTGCAGCATGAAGGTGCGGTTCGGCAGTTCGGTCAACGCGTCATGGTGCGCGAGGAATTCGATCTGGCGTTGCGCTGCGCGGCGCGCGGTCAGGTCACGCACCACGGCAAGCCGCATCCGCTCCGCACCCTCCTTGATCGTCTTGCCGACCACTTCCACCGGCACGTCGTGGCCGTCGCGATGCAGCAGCACGACCTCGTACGGCTCCTGACGGTCTTGTTCGAGGTAGCTCAGCACCAGCGGTCGATAGACCGGCGGCAGAAAGTCGAGCACCGAACGCCCGACCAGTTCGTCCAGCTTCAGCCCGATCAATGCCAATGCCGCGTCGTTGGCATCCCGCACAATGCCTTGTTGGTGGAACACCAGCCCCTCGATGCTGGCTTTTGCGAACCGGGTGCTGCGCTCGAAGTCGGCCGGGCGGGCGGTGTCCTCCGGATGTATCGTCACCGGCGCCGCAGCAGGCCCGATCACGACGAGCACACCACGCGGTGGCGCCCCCGCGTCGCCGTGCGGCAGCAATTGAATCGTGCTGCCGGCCGTCTCTGTCGGCCGCCGCGGCGGGTGGTGGGGCGCAGCCGCATCGCCGGTCCACAGCACCTGCTGGAGTACGGCGTCGAGCCCGGCCGGCGCGCCGGCTCCCAGGCTGTCGGCGAACGAGCGCCCCAGGAGCGCCTCGCTTGTGCAACCCGCATGCTCGGCATAGGCGCGGTTGGTGAAGCGGCAGCGCGGCGGGTCGCCGTCGAAATACGCCACGCGCACTGGCATGGCATCCGCCAGCAAGCGCAGCAGCGAGTCGTCCGGCAACGGTTCAGCGGGCATCGAATCGCTTCTCGCCATCGAACGCGTGATCGGCGGCTCTGCTGCACAAGTGGCCACGCACACCGGTATCGGCGGTGGTCACCGCAGGCTCAGCCGCCCATTGTCGGGCGCGACCCAGCCGCCATCGCCCAACACCTCATGCGGCCGAAACCGTGCCTTGTAATTCATCTTCGGACTCTGCTCGATCCAGTAGCCGAGATAGACGTGTGCGAGCCCAAGCTGGCGTGCCTGCCCGATCTGCCAGAGCACGCTGTAGGTGCCGTAGCTGGCCGCGGAATCGGGCTCGTAGAACGTGTAGACCGCCGAGATGCCGTCTTCGAGCACATCCAGAATCGTCACCATGCGCAATGCCCCCAGCATCGGCGCTGCGGCCGAGCCGGCAGCCGACCCGACAGCGCCTTCGGGCGGCGCATCACGAAACTCGATCAGTCTCGAGTTGACCCGACTTTGCAGCAGAAACTGCGCGTACTGGTCGATGCTGTCGTGATCCATCCCGCCGCCCGCGTGACGGCCGCTCTGGTAGCGCAGATAGAGCTGATAGTGCTCGGGCACATAGCCGAGCTTGAGCACGCGCGCCTGCAGCCCCGCGTGCCGCTGCCAGGCGCGGCGCTGGCTGCGGTCCGGTGCGAACCGGTCGACCAGCACGCGCAGCGGCACACAGGCGCGGCAGCCGTCGCACCAGGGGCGATAGGTGAACATGCCGCTGCGCCGAAAGCCTTGGGCGACCAGTTCCGAATAGGTGTCGTTGCGAATCAGATGGCTCGGCGTGGCCACCTGGGAGCGCGCCTGCCGGTTCGGCAAATAGCTGCACGGATAGGGTGCCGTTGCATAGAACTGCAACGTGTTGAGCGGCAAGTCGGTCAGGTGCGTCATCGGTGCGCGTCAGGCAGTCCGGCCCGGCGACTGAACGCGGATGCCCGGCAGTTCGTTCCAGTATACGCAGTCGAAATGCCAGTCGGGCGCGGCTTCGCACCGGCTGCGCGTCACGTGCGCGGCGAACGTGGAACGCGGCATTTCACGCGCGCCCAGGCTCGCCAGGTGCGGCGTGTTTTGCTGGCAGTCGATCCGCTCGATGCCGTGGGCAAGACAGAACGCGACCAGCGCGGCCAAGGCGATCTTCGAGCCGTCGGGCACGGTCGTGAACATCGACTCGCCGAACACCGCCCGGCCGATCGAGACGCAGTACAGCCCGGCTACGAGTTCGCCGCCCTCCCAGGTCTCCACGCTGTGCGCGTGCCCTGCGCGATGCAGCGCCTGGTAGGCTGCGACCATTTCCGGGCCGATCCAGGTGCCCGACTGGCCGTTCCGCGGACTGGCCGCGCAGGCGCGAATCACCGCGTCGAACGCGCTGTCGAAGCGAACTTCGCCGCGCGCGGTGCGGTAGAGCCGCGCAATCGATTGGTGCAGCGAGCGGCGCAGGCGAAACTCGCCCGGGCTCAGCACCATGCGCGGGTCCGGGCTCCACCACAGAATCGGCTGGCCCTGGGAAAACCACGGAAAAGCCGCCTGACGGTAGGCTGCCAGCAGCATGTCGACTTCGAGACTGCCACCCGCCGCCAGCAGTCCCGGTATCGGGTCGTGCTCGCCCCAGGTGGCGTCGAGCGGCGGCAACGGATCGCCGGGAGCGAGCCAACGCAAAGGGTTTGAGAGCGTCTGCATGGGTGGAGAACCGGGCAGCTCAGCAAGCGACCGGCCCGCGGCTCAATCGACGCCCGGCCCGACGGCCTGCGCTGCCTGATCGGCGGCACCGGGCGGTCCCAGGTCGATCACCACCGGTGCGTGGTCGCTCGGCCGTTCGTTGCTGCGCGGCGTGCGGTCGATGCGGCAGCTCCGCACCTGCGGGCGCAACGCGTCGCTGACGAGGATGTGGTCGATGCGCATGCCGCGGTTGCGCCGGAAGCCGAGCTCGCGGTAGTCCCACCACGAATAGCTCTTCGGCGGCTGCTCGAACAGCCGGAACGCGTCCGTGAGGCCGAGCGCGAGCAGCTCGCGCAACTGATGCCGCTCCTGATCGGTGCAATGGATCGCGCCCGCCATGCCAACCGGGTCCCAGACGTCCAAGTCGTCGAACGTGATGTTGTAGTCGCCCATCAAGAGCAGATGCGGATGAACAGCCAATTGTTCCCGCACGTAGTCACGCAGCGCACGAAACCAGCTCAGTTTGTATTCGAACTTCTCGCTGCCCGGCGCCTGTCCGTTCGGCATGTAGCCGCAGATCACACGCAGCCGGGGCACCACGGCCGCGGCGTCCTGCGCGCCGGCAGCAGCGCCGGTCCGGGTCGCTGCCGACGCATCGGCCGATAGGGTGGCTGCCAGCAGCCGCGCCGACGCATCGGCGAAATCGGGAATGTTCCTCTGCACGTCCTCGAACGCGCCGAGCCGCGACAGCCAGGCAACGCCGTTGTAGCTGCGCTGGCCGAAGCTGATCGCGTGATAGCCGGCTTCGGCGAGTGCTTCGTGCGGAAACTTCGCGTCTTCGAGCTTGAGCTCCTGCAGCCCGAGCAGATCGACCGACGCGGCGCCGAGCCAGTCCAGCACCTGCGGCAGCCGCACGTTCAGCGAATTCACATTCCAGGTGGCGATGCGCATGGCTGGATTCGTTCGCATTATTCGGCTGTGGCGCTGGGCTGGCCTGCAGCGGAAGCTATCAATTGAATAGCAATGCGACAACGCCGAGCGCCAGGCCGACGAGCGCGCTGGCGATCATCGCGCACTCGAGCCAGATCTTGCGCGTGAACAGCGCAAGGGCTGCCAGCGCCAACGCGCCCTGCAGCGCGATGAGCGCTTCGAGCCAGCGATATTGCTGGAGCAGCCGCAAGTCGGCGCGCTCGTCCCACAGCAAGGCTTCGCTGGTCAGCTTCTGAGCCTGGTTCAGCAACAGGGTCTTCTCGTCCTTCAACGCATCGGCCCGCGCCTGCAACGCCGCTTTGCGCGCGGGCTCGACCACGTCACGCGCGAGTTCGGCCAACGCCTGATCGGTGCGGCGCGCGTGGAAGTCGCTCGTGTGAACCGCGGCCTGTGTGCGCCGCTTCGCCGCTTCGCCGCGGGCCTCGACCGCTTCGAGTTGGGACTGGCTTGCGAGGTAAGCGAACGTCATTGCAATCAGCGCCACGAACAGCACGCAAGCCGCCACCTGGTTCGTCATGCTGCCGCCGCCCAGGCCCGTGCCACCGGCCGACGATGCATGGCGGCGCAGGTTCCCGCGCGGGGAAACGTCCGGATCGGCTTCGGCGCGGAAAACGGAAGACGTGGTGCTTCTTGACATGATCGACTAGGAAAAAGAGGTGGGGAAGACTTGGTTCATCGCGGTGTCCATTGGCGTTCACGCTCGATCCGGGGGTCGCTGCGATCGGGCGCGCCGCGCCGCTGCAACGTCCGGATCGAAAACGGCAATGCCGGCGTGCTGCCCGGGCCTTGCACATGCGCGACTTCGACCCAGTCGGCGCCGAACGACGGCGCCCAGGTGTCGCCGTCGAAATCGGCATCGATCTCGGTCACCACGGCACTGGCCGCCCAGCGGCATGGCGGCTTCGAACAACGCCGCGCCGCCGATCACCCAGGCATCGGGCGCATCGCCGCACAACGCGATCGCCTGCTCGATCGAGGCCGCACGCTGAGCGATCGGCGCGCTGCCGCCAGCCCCGTCCTCAGGCCACCAATCGGGTTGCCGCGTCAGCACGATGTTGCGCCGACCGGGCAGCGGCCGCACCGGCGCCGGCAACGACGCCCAGGTCTGGCGCCCCATCAGCACGGGCGCGCCCAGCGTCGTGCGTTTGAAGTGCGCCAGGTCCTGCGGCAGGTGCCAGGGCAGGGTGCCGGCGCGGCCGATCACGCCGTTGCGCGCGCGCGCAAAAATCAGATGAAGCTGCGTCATCGCTGATTTCCGACCGGCGCGGCTCAGACCGCCACCGGCGCCGGGATCGCGCCGTGGCACTGGTAGTCGCGCAAATCGAAGTCGGCGAATTCGTAGTCGAACAGCGACGCGGGGCGGCGCAGCAGATGCATGGTCGGCAACGGATACGGCGCCCGGCTCAACTGCAGCGCGACTTGCGCCGCGTGGTTCGCATAGAGGTGACAGTCACCGCCCGTCCAGACGAAGTCGCCGAGCGCCAGATCGCACTGCTGCGCGACCATCTGCGTGAGCAGCGCATAGCTGGCGATGTTGAACGGCACGCCCAGGAAGATATCGGCGCTGCGCTGATACAGCTGGCAGCTCAAGCGGCCCTCGGCCACGTAGAACTGGAACAGCGCGTGGCACGGCAGCAGCGCCATCTTGTCGAGTTCGGCGACGTTCCAGGCGCTCACCACCATGCGGCGCGAATCGGGGTTGCTGCGCAGCGTCTCGAGCACGTTCGCGATCTGGTCGATGTGGCCGCCGCCCGGCGTCGGCCAGCTGCGCCACTGCACGCCGTAGACGGGGCCGAGTTCGCCGTTCGGCCCGGCCCATTCGTCCCAGATCGACACGCCGTGCTGGTTCAGCCAGCGGTTGTCGCTCGAGCCGCGCAGGAACCACAGCAGTTCGTAGACGATCGATTTGAGGTGCACCTTCTTCGTCGTCACCAGCGGGAAGCCTTCGTTCAGATCGAAGCGCATCTGCCAGCCGAACACGCTTTTGGTGCCGGTGCCCGTGCGGTCGGACTTCGACACGCCGTGCTCGGCGACATGGCGCATCAGGTCTTCGTACGGGTGCCGCACCGGGCGCGACTTCACTTCGGAATTCAATCGCGTGGCCGATTCAGTACAACGTGCGGCCGCGCATTGCCGCCGGGTGGCCGGGCAGCTTCAGTGTCTTGCCGGTGTCGACGAGCCGGTCGCCTTCGACGCGCAGGATCGACACGTCCTCATCGTTGAAGTTGCCCACATAAAGATATTGGCCGTCGTCGCTGAACACCGCGCCTTCGGGCAAGCCGCGAACCTCGACTTCGTTGCGTGCGCGTGACTTTGTCGCCATCGATCCGGAGCGCGACCACGCTGCCGTTGCGGTGGTAGAACGGTGCGGTCTTGGCCGCGTTGCTGCCGCGCAGCAGCACCGCGACCGCCATCCGTCCGGTCGGGCTGACCACGAACCCTTCGGGTGCGTCGCCGACCACCACCTTGTCGATCAGCCGCACCGGTGTGGCCTGCAGATCGAACACGCTCACCGTGTCGACATGGCCATCGGCGGCGCCCGCGTTGCCGTTGTCGGCCGTCAGCAAGAGGCGTCCATCGGGCGTCACGTCGAAGTTGTACGGCCACAGCCCGGTCGGCAGATCGACCTTGTCGTAGCTGACTTTCTCGCCCTCCACGTCGAGCAGCGCGATCTTGTGCGCCGCGAATTTGGCCGCGAACGCGCGACTGCCGTCGGCGCGAACCGCACATGCGTGACTTGGTCGCCCATCGGCACGGTGTCGATCAGCTCGACCCGCTTGCCGAGGATGCGCAGCACAGATACGGAGTTGTCGGCGCGATTGGCGATCAGCGCGAGCGTGCCGGCCCGGTTGATCGACAGGCCCGACGGCTGCTTGCCGACCGTCACGGTGTCGATCAGCGCGGGCGGCTGCTGCGTCAGGTCCAGCACGAACAGCCGGTTGTCGGGTGCCGTTTTTGCGCGCCGTGCCCTCGCCGGTGGCGAGCATCGAATTGGCCACCAGCGCAAGCGTGCCGTCCGGCGTGATCGCGAGATTGGTCGGTGGGCCCGCGATCGTGTTGGGCAGCGGCAAGTTGGCCAGAATGCGCGGGTTCAGCGGATCGGTGCCGATGTCGACCACCGACACCGTATCGCGGCCGAGCGGGCCCGCCACCACTTTGCCGGCATCGTCCCAGGTCATTTTCTCATCGTTGGCGACCAGCATGAGCTGGCGCGCACCGGCTGCCGCCTGCGTCACCGCGGCGGTCGGTCCCCGAGACGCGCAGCCCGTGGCCAAAAACACGACACCAGCCAGCACGGCGGCAGAAACGGTCGATCGCATCGGGCAACTCCTGGAATAAAAATTCGGGAACGGGCCGACGAGTGTAGACAACTGGCGCAAGGACGCGCTACCCCGAGCGGCCTGGGCAGCCCTGCGGCGCGGCTTGGCCCGCGCCAGTGCGTCAACGCGCGCTGCGCGGCTCGGCGCGGGAGCCGGGTTGCTCGGTGTGCGCCTCGGCAGCCACGAGCCCGCGCAACACGTCGCCGACGACGATGATCGCGGGGCTGCCCAAATCCTCGCGCGCGATGGCACCACACAAGTCGCCCAACGCGCAGACGACGTGGCGCTGCGCGGGCAGCTCGCGTGCTGGATCACGGCCGCCGGCGTGCCGGCCGACAACGCGCCGAGCAGCCCGGCCTGGATCCGCGCCGCGCTGCGCACGCCCATGTAGATCACCAGCGTCAACTGCGCGTCGCGCGCCGCGGTGCCGAGCGCCTGCCAGTCGATCTCGCCGGACAACCCGCCGTCGCCCGGCGTCTTTCGGCGCCGCGTGGCCGGTCACGAACACCACGCCGCGCGCATGTTCGCGATGCGTGAGCGGCACGCCCAGGCTGCTCGGCGCGGCCAGCCCCGCGCTGATGCCGTTGACGATGCGCACCTCGACGCCGGCCGCGCGCAGGTGCTCGGCTTCCTCGCCGCCGCGGCCGAAGACGAACGGGTCGCCGCCTTTCAGCCGCACCACGTTCTCGCCTTCGAGCGCGGCCGTGAGCATCAACTTTTCGATGAACGTCTGCGGCGTGCTTTTGCAGCCGCCGCGCTTGCCGACATGCACCACGCGCGCCGAGGGCTGCGCGAACGCGACGATCGCCTCGCTGACCAGGTCATCGACCAGCAGCACGGTGGCCGCCTGGATCGCGCGCAGCGCCTTGATCGTCAGCAGCTCCGGGTCGCCCGGGCCCGCGCCGACCAGCGTGCAGACGCCGCGGTCGGGCAGGCGCGGCGGGCATCGAGAAGAGCGTGGCTCATGAGGCGGTGCCGAGGGCGGTCGGGGTGGTCATACACGCTTCGGCCAGATCGCAAGATGTGTTCCACCTGCCGCGCGATCGATTCGGGCAGCGGCGCGTTGCCGTCGAGACCGCCTGCGTGTAGGCGGCGGTGGTCTGCGGGTCGATCGCGCCGGGCAATTCGACCGCCATGACTTCCGTGCTGCGCTTCGGGCTTCCTGCAGCAATGTGCGCTGGCCGCGCACGAAGCCTTCCATCGGCGGCATCCGGCGCGCATCGGCCACCGGCTCGCCTTCGGTGCCGCGCAGCAACAGCGCGGTGGCGCCCACCAGCTCGAACAGCGCGGCCATCGACTGCGCGTATTCGGGATGCGTGTAGCTGCCCATGATCACCGCCGGGCCGGCGCACGGATTCATCAGCTTGACGAGGCTGTGCGCCGGATTGCGCAGGCCCACCACGCGGCGCACGTCAAGCAGCCAGGCCAGCGGCGGGCACAGCGCTTCGGTGCGCGCGAACGCGACTTCGCCGGGCTGCGACGCCGATCGGCCCGAGCGCATCCGACGCTATGGTTTTGATGGCAGGAAACGATGATGGGACAATCGCTTCAAGCACATCCGATACGAAAACCCGGCTCGACTCGGTCGGCGCGCCGTGGATCAGCACCGGCAGCCCGGCGCGCGCGAGCAGCAAGGCCAGCAGCGGCGTCAGCAGCGGCAACTTGCGCGCACCGTTGTAGCTCGGCAGCACGACCAGCGGCCGTGAGGACGGCGCCAGCAGCCGCGTGCGCGGCGCGATCGCATCGAGAAAGCCGGCCATCTCCTCCGGCGTCTCGCCTTTGATGCGCATCGCCAGGCAAAACGCGCCGATCTCCAGATCGGTCACGCGGCGGTCGAGCACCTGGCCGAACAGATCGGCAGCCTGCGCGCGCGACAGGGGCCGCGCGCCGTCCTTGCCGCGGCCGATTTCCTTCAGGTACACGGCGATGCCCATTCAGGCCGCCGCCTTGCGAACTGCGAACGTGGCGGCGCGTCGCTGCAACGGGGCTGAGCCGCCGCCGGAGTTCACGCGCGAGAAACAGAAAGACTTCATGGTCGATCGATTGTCATGCAGCTTTGCCGGGCGGCATCCGGCACACCGTCCAGATCCCCATCGACCCGGCCTTCCGAAGCCTCTTGAAACCCGGCGCCGCAGCCTCAGATTCGATGCAGTCGGCGCGGTCGGCGGCGGTTGGAGCAAGCGCCGCCACGCGCCCCGAGCATTCAAAGGGCATCCGCCCTCCAGCAACAGGAGTATTGCAATGTACGGATCCTTGTTTTCCCGCGACTTGTTCGCCGAACTCGATCGACTGCAGCGCGATGCGCAGCGGTCGCTCAATCTATCCCCCAGCATCCGCGGCATCGGTCGCAGCGGTTTTCCCGCCTTCAACATCGGCAGCACCGCGCAATCGGTCGAGCTGTTCGCGTTCGCGCCCGGGCTCGATCCGGATTCGATCGACGTGCGCTTGGACCGCGGCCTGCTGACCGTGGCCGGCCGGCGCGAGGCCGGCGCCGGCCGACCAGCGAATCGGCCGAGAACCAAGACGGCGATGCGCGCACCACCGTGCACATCAACGAACGGTTCAGCGGCGCGTTCAGCCGCACGATTGCGCTGCCGGACGACGTCGACCCCGACGCTGTGTCGGCCAGCTACACGAAACGGCGTGCTGCGCATCGGCGTCAAGCGCAAGGAAGCGGTCAAACCGCGCCGCATTGCCGTCAACGCCTGAATCCCCATCCAACCCAATCCAGGAGCCACGAATCATGAACAACCAACCCGCAGCGAAAAAAGACAACCGGCCCAGTCGCCCGCCGTCAAGCCGCGCAGCGCAGGCACCTTGATGCCGGCCGTCGATGTGTTCGAGAACCAGGACGGCATCACGCTGCTGGCCGACATGCCGGGCGTGTCGAAGGACAAGCTCGACATCCAGGTCGAGGCCGACACGCTGACGATCGAAGGCGAAGTCGCACTCGATCTGCCGCAGGCATGGAGGCCAGCCACGTCGATGTGGACCTGTCGCGCTACCGGCGTGTGTTCACGTTGAGCAAGGAGCTCGATGCCGACAAGGTATCGGCCGACCTGAAGCACGGCGTGTTGACTCTGCGCATCCCGAAAGCGGCGCATGCGCAGCCGCGCAGGATTGCCGTGCAGGCGGGCTGAACGGCCGCGCGCGCGCCAGAGAAAAGAGAGGCGGTGCCGCGACGGGCACCGCCTCTCTTTCGTTGTGCGCTGCGCTTCGAACTCGGACAACGAACACGGGCCAGCGGCCACCGGTCGGCCGGCCAGCACCGACCCGAATGCAGCGATCAGCGCGGGCGGTTCACCGTGCCGCGCCCGGCGTTGCCGCGCGCCGCCTTGCCGGAAGCGCGCGCGCCGACGCGCTCGATGCGCACCGGCGCGGTGCCTGACTTCAACATCCCGAGCCGCTGGGCGCCTGCGCGACTCACGTCGATCACGCGCCCGGCGCCCGAATTCAGCCGATCGTTGATCGTCAACACCACGCTTTTGTTGTTCTCGGTGTTGGTCACGCGCACGCGTGTGCCGAACGGCAGACTCGCATGTGCCGCAGTCAATGCGCCTGCGTCGAAGCGCTGACCGGAGGCCGTGCGGCGACCATGGAATTTGCGGCCGTACCAGGCGGCGGTGCCGCTGGTCGCCTCATCGGCGATCGGTCGCACGGCAGCCGACGGCACCGCAGCGGCGGTCTGGCCGGCCGGTTGCGCGAACGCACTGGCGCCGACGAGCAGCAGCGCGAGCAGCGAGCCTTTCAGACGGATGGAAGTCATTGGCAATATTCCCTTGGAAAAAGACGAAGGACAAAAGGACGAGGAGGGCAGCAATGTGCAGGACCCGCTGCCGTCGCAACCGGTGCGATGCTGCCTGGAGCAGGGCGCCGATCATCATATAACCCGCGCGGCGGGGAAGGTTTTCAGCGCCGGCCGCCCGCGCGCGCGGCAGCCCGAGGGCCGCCCTCTGACGGCGGCTCGCAGCGAACCGGCCAGGACGACAAACTAAGATGCGCAGCCATGAATCCGCCCGAATCGACCGACGCAGCCACCGCCTCGCAACCCGCCGACCGGATCCCCGATTGGTCGGCCGTCCAGCTTGCTCGACGCATCGCGGAGCGCGAAGTGTCCTGCCGCGAAGTGATGAACGCCTACCTGGATCGGATCGAGCGCTTCAACCCGGCTGTGAACGCGCTGGTCGCATTGCAGCCGCGCGAGCAATTGCTGGCGCAGGCCGATGCGCGCGACGGCCGCATCGCGCGCGGCGGGCCGCTCGGCTGGATGCACGGCTTTCCGGCCGCGCCGAAGGACCTGACCAGCGTCGCCGGCATGCGCACCACGCTCGGCTCGCCATTGTTCGAGCACCAGGTGCCCAAGACCGATTCGGTCTCGGTCGCGCGCATGCGGGCGTCGGGTGCGATCTTCATCGGCCGCAGCAACACGCCCGAGTTGGGCCTCGGCTCGCACACCTACAACCCGGTCCACGGCACCACCGGCAACGCGTTCGATCCGACCCAAAGCGCGGGCGGCTCCAGCGGCGGCGCGGCCGTCGCGCTTGCGCTCGACATGCTGCCGGTCGCCGACGGCAGCGACATGATGGGGTCGCTGCGCAATCCGGCCGGCTGGAACAACGTGTTCGGCTTTCGCCCTTCGCTTGGGCGCGTGCCTTATGGGCCGACACCGGAAGTGTTCGTCTCCCAGTTCAGCACCGAAGGCCCGATGGGCCGCAGCGTGGCCGATCTGGCGATGCTGTTGTCGGTGCAGGCCGGGCCCGACGCGCGCATGCCGTTGGCGCTGGCCGACGACCCCGCGCAATTCACCCAGCGGCTCGACCGCTCGTTCGACGGCGTGCGGATCGGCTGGATGGGCGACTTCGATGGCCATCTGGCGACCGAGCCGGGTGTGCTCGACCTGTGCGTGCAGAGCGCTCGATTCGTTCAAGACGATGGGCTGGCAGGTCGATGCAGCGCAGCCCGCGTTCTCGATGGAGCGGCTTTGGCGCGCCTGGATCACGCTGCGCAGTTTTCAGGTGGCGGGGGTCTACGGCGCGCATTATGCCGACCCGAATCGCCGGCCCCTGTTGAAGCTCGAAGCGCAGGGCGAGATCGAGCAGGGCCTGGGGTTGACCGGTGCCGACGTCTACCGTGCGTCGGTCGAGCGCTCGGCCTGGTACCAGGCGCTGCTCGCGCTGTTCGAACGGTTCGACTTCTCGCGTTGCCGTCGGCGCAGGTGTTTCCGTTCGACGCGAAGCTCGACTGGCCGCACCAGATCGGCGACCGGCCGATGGACACCTACCACCGCTGGATGGAAGTCGTGATCGGCCCGACCATGGCCGGGCTGCCGACGCTTGTGCGTGCCGGCCGGCTTCAATCGCGGACGGGCTGCCGATCGGCCTGCAGTTGATGGGCCCGCCGCGCGCGGATTTCTCGGTGCTGCAGCTCGGCCACGCGTACGAACAAGCCTGCGGGCACACGCGCACGCGCAGCCCGTTGCTGGCACCCGGCGCCACCTTGCGGCCGATGGCGGCGTTCGAACGATTCGCCTGGCCGGCGCGGCTCCGATCGCGGGGAATCGGTCATGAAGACGCTTCGACAGGCGTCGCGGGCCGATTCTCTGCGCCGGCTCGCCCGCACCGCGCTGCTCGCGCCGCTGCTGCTCGCCGCTGCCACCGCGTCGGCACAAGCCTGGCCGAGCAAGCCGATCAAGATCGTCGTGCCGTTCGGCGCCGGCGGTGTCGCCGACCTCACGGTGCGCACGGTCGGCCGGCACATGAGCGAGACGCTCGCGCAACCGGTGGTGATCGAGAACAAGCCCGGCGCCGGCGGCGTGGTGGCGACCGACACGGTGGCCAAGGCCGCACCGGACGGCCACACGTTGCTGCTGATGTCGAACGCGAACGCGGTCAGCGTCGGCCTGTTCAACACGTTGCCGTTCGACACGGCGGCCGATCTCGCGCCGATCTCGACGCTCGGGTTTTTCGACATCGCGGTGCTCGTCGGCCGCCGATTCGCCGCATCAGACGCTGCGCCGCTCTGCTCGCGTTCGCGCGGGCCCATCCCGGCAAGCTCAACATCGGCAGCATCAACATCGGCAGCACGCAAAACCTGGTGGCCGAACTGTTCAAGACCAGCGCCGACATCGACGCGCAGATCGTCCCGTTCAACGGCACGCCGGCGCTGGTGCAGGCGCTGCGCGGCAGGCAGGTCGACGTCGCGGTGGAAATCCTCGCGCCCGTGATGAGCCAGATCAAGGGCGACGCGCTGCGTGCGCTGGCCGTCATCGGCGAGCAAGCGCTCGGCGGCGCTGCCCGATGTGCCGACCGCACAGCAAAGCGGCGTGAACGGTCTCGTCGCCGTCGTCGTGGAATGCGCTTGCAGCGCCGGCCAGGACACCGGCTGCGGTGCTCGATCGATTGAATGCGGCGGTCGCGGCGGCGATCGCTGCGCCCGAAGTCGCGCAGTCGCTGCGCGCGCTGAACGTCGAGCCGCGCGCATCGAGCCGCGCGCAGGCCACCGCGCTGCTCGCCAGCGAGATCACACGCTGGAGCGGCATCATCGAACGCGCAGAGATCCCCAAGCAATGAGCGCGGCGCGACGCCTTCGACGTCGGCCTGATCGGCTTCGGCGAAGTCGGCAAGATCTTCGCGGCGGGTTTGCGGGGCCAGCCGGGCGTCGCGCGAATGTCGCGCCTGGGACCTCAAGTTCGCCGCTGCGGCCACGGCGGCGCGCGAGCGCGCGGTGGCCGAGCGGATCGGTGTCGTCGCTTGCGAATCGGCGGCGGCGCTGTGTGCAAGCTCGACGCTCGTGATCTCGGCCGTGACCGCGTCGAACACGCTGGCCGTGGCGGAAGAAGCCGCGCGCGGCATCCGGCCGGGCAGCTATTTTCTCGACCTGAACTCCGCCTCGCCCGGCACCAAGCAGCGCGCCGCGCGAGCGATCGATGCGGCCGGTGCGCACTATGTCGAAGCCGGCGTGATGACCTCGGTGCCGCCCTACGGCATCAAGGTGCCGATGCTGCTCGGCGGCGCGAAGGCGCACGAGCTGGCCGCACGGCTGGCACCGCTCGGCCTGGACGCGACGCCGGTGGCCGAGCGCATCGGCGTCGCGTCCGCCACCAAGATGAGCCGCAGCATCATGATCAAGGGACTCGAGGCGCTCGTGATCGAGAGCTTCACGACCGCCCGCCGACATGGCGTCGAAGACGCAATGCTCGCCACGTTGGCCGAGACTTTTCCGGGCATCGACTGGCCGCGCCAGGGCGCCTATTTCTTCAGCCGGGTCGCGCAGCACGGCAAGCGCCGCGCCGAGGAAATGCGTGAAGCCGCGGTGACGGTCGAAGAGTCCGGCTTCGCCGCGACCATGGCGGCGGCCACCGCGGCCAAGCACGCATTCATCGCGGAGCAAAGCGCAGCTGGCCGGTTCGAAGGCCTCGACGCGAGCGCGAACTGGCAGGCGTTCGCCGACCGGCTGATTGCGGCAGCGCCCGACGCATCCCACCCCACATCGAGCCCGACGAGAGACGAATCCTGATCGACCGACACACCTTCGCCGTGATGCTGCCAGCCGCGGCGTATGGGTTTGCGGCCCTGCACGTGCAAGCAACGGCCACAGCGCTGGCCGCCGGCATCGAACGCCGGCCTGCCGAGATCGAAACATCGGTGCAGGGCCGGCTCGGAGAGCACATCCTCGACAGCGCCACCGGCGCGGGATACGCCACCGCTCGGACGAGCGCTTCATGCTGCTGAGCTCGTTCAAGCTGCTGGCCTGCGGCCACCTGTTGCACCGGGTCGACCGCGGCGAAGAATCGCTGGACCGCCAGCAGGGGCTGCTGATGAGTCAGACCGCCGGGAAGTGCCTCGAAGCCGGCCTGCCGCCGGAGTGGCGCATCGGCGACAAAACCGGCAGCAACGGGCCCGGCGTCAACGATGTGGCGATCGGTTAGAGCGCTTTCACGCTGAGCTGCCATGCCGCGGTGTCGGATGTGGCGCCCGCACCCGGCTGCTGAGAAGTTGTCGAGCAGCGATGCCTTGAGCTTGGCAAACACCTGCTCAATGGGATTGAAGTCGGGACACTGCTCTCCACCCGCTCAAAAGCGGGTGGAGACTCCCACCACAATCGCCCGTTTGGCCGTCAACTGCACCCCATTGACGGACTGAACCAAGGGATGCTGGTAGAAACCGTAAATGCGGAATTGGTTGCCGAACTCATAGCTCAGCCCAGGGCTTAAGTAAAGCGCTCGGCTGCCACTGTCAGCGGGTTCCGATGCCGACCCCTGGTCGCGCCGCTTGACTATCGCATTGAGCTGCACCAGGCCCGTCAGCCTCTCGGCCAAGCCGTGTGAATAACCCAAGTCGGCCGCGAACTGCGCGCCGGGCCGGTAGTTGTCCCGACTGTTCAGCGGATGCTGATATTGCGCGTTCGCGAACCAAGAGGCATTGCGCTGGGGCATCTGTTGGTGGAAAAACGCGCCAAGAATGGCATCTGTGGTGCCAGTACCCGGCTGGAGGCTTCTTTCAGCCACCTCTCCCTCTCCATTGCGCAGGCTGAATCGGCCTGACGGCAGCTTCAGACCGAACGACACGCCCGCAGTCCGCGGCGCGGCTTCGTCACCTCCCAGTGCTTTCTGAAACCGCCCCAGCACCCGTACGTCGGCCAGCTGCCGGAAGCGCCACTCATCCACAAGCTGCTCCCCCCTGTGGTTGTGGAAGTGGACGTGATGCCGGTCCACCAGGGGAGCAATCACGGAAATGCCCCATCCCGAAGCAAAGTTGCGACTGTAGGTGGCCACCAGATTGCGGTTGGCCGTCCGCACTTCGTCATGATGATGTGGAATTTCACCAACCCGAAGTTTTCGGGCACCGGTGCGAGGTTGGTCTTGGTCAATGTGTTCGTATCGAAGGTCGAAGAGGCTTCCCTCGCCAATAACCCCTAGCGTGGCGGAGGCCAGGTCGGTGTTGATGGAGCAAAACGCAGAGCCGCAACTCGCCTGGGCCGGGCCGATGAAAGAGCCGAAAAGGGTCAACGTTAGAGCAAGGACATTCGGCTTCATTGGGCGTTGCTGTGAGGTGTCTAAAAACGCAGCTGCACGATGCAGATGTGACGGGCCTAGAATTATTATGTCCATGAACAAGCGAGCCTTCCTAGCTGCCGCATGCCTGGCTTTCCTGACGGCCGCCGCCAGAGAAGGGCTACCGAGCCGGTTCGACGAAAGGCGCGACGCTGCCGCCGATGTTGTCTATGCTCTGACGCTCGCCAACGCAGAAGGAAAGCGCGTCATCGTGGACGTGGGCGGCGAGTGGTGCCCATGGTGCCATGTGCTCGACAGATTCATTGCCCGACACGACGACGTCAGAGCCCTGTTGGACGCCAAATACATTTGGGTGAAGGTCAACTACTCGCCGAAAAATAAGAATGAGCTGCTGCTGTCCCGATGGCCCAAAGTGACTGCCTATCCGCATCTCTTTGTGCTCGACGCTTCTGGGGCTTTGCTGCACTCGCAAAGCAGTTCAGAGATGGAAGCGTCGAAAGACTACGACAAAAACAAGATGCTCGCGTTCCTTGAGCGGTTTGCGAGCTGAGGTGCATTGCCACCGCATTGAAAGCGTTTTCACACCAGGTTGACAGAATCTAAAAGGCAGTGACGTGCCCTTAAAAGACCTGTCCCGGTCAGCCCGAGAACGCTCTAGCCGCCCCACGGCGGCGCGCCGCTGTGGGGGCCGCCTACATCGACGCCAGTTATGCGAGTCGCGCGGTCGGCGAAGAGTCCTTGGCCGAAGTCGGCGCACTGCTGCGCGACCTGGTCGAGGATCGGGTCAGGCGAGCAGGACAGCACCATCGCAGCCGCCTCGCCGTGGTGGATCGAGGACCACGCGAGGACGGCGAGACCGGCCTGCTTCCTGTCCTCAGTGGCAATAGCCGGGAAAGGCATCGGGAGCGCGCCGGTGCACTTTTTCAGTCACCGCGGAGGCTGGCCGCCTGCCTAGAATCTCGTGCCGCCACGTCGTGTCTCGATCCTGCATCGCGCGCGGCAAATCCCAACGATTTCTGTCCGACGCATCGGTGCGACATTTGTGCCGTGTCTCCCCTGGGCGATGTCCGACACCGCCTGCAACACCGCACAACGACGCTCTCCCTGATGGATCCGGTCACTCTGAGCGCTGGAGCGAGCGGCTCGTCCGCCACGAGGACGGCGGCGCCATCCTCATCCATCGTTATCGAACGCTCGTTGCCCGCACGCCGCCAGTGGCGTGGTGCCCTGTGGCTGGCGCTTGGCTATCTGCTGTTGTGGGGCATGGTCGCCGCGCTCGGCTACCAGGCGCCCGACGTCGACAGCGCCGAGCAGTTCGTCTGGGCGGTCAGCCTGGAAGGCGGCTACTTCAAGCACCCGCCGCTGCCGACCTGGATCCTGCATGCGCTGATTGCGCTGTTCGGACCTTCGCTGGTACTGCCGGTGGTGGCGGCGCAGGCGTGCATTGCGATCGCGCTGGCGCTCATCTGGCGGCTCGGCTGCGAATTCATGTCGCCGCTGCGCTCGGGCGCGGCCACGCTGCTCACGTCGCTGGTCACCTACTACAACATCGGCGGCGACAGCTTCAACCACAACACCGTGCTGCTGCCGTTTCAGGCGGCCACGGTGCTGTTGTTCTAGCTGGCAACGCGCCGCGGAGGTGGATGGCTGTGGCTGGCCACCGGACTGCTCGCGGGGCTCTCGGTGCTGGTCAAGTACGTGGCGTTCGCGCCGCTGGCCGGCCTGGCGTTGTACTTCGTGCTCGACCGCTCGCTGCATCGAAAAGACAGGCTGCTCGGCGCGGGGCTGGCCGCTGCGGTTTTCGTGCTCGTGCTGCTGCCGCATGCGGTCTGGCTCGTGTCGGTCGACTTCATGCCGTTTCGCTACGCGCAATTGGTGGCCCAGAAACTGCCCGAGACATTGGCGCCGCTGCCCAAGGTGGTGGATTTCGTGTTCACGCAGGTGCAGCGGATGGTTGCGCTGTTCTTCGTGCTCGGCGTGCTGTGGGTCAGACTGCAATCTGCGAGCACGGTCGCGTCACAAGGCGCCGTGGCTGCGCCGGCCACGGCGCTGCCGCTGGCGGGCAACGACCGTTTGTTTTTCTGGATCGCCGCGCTGTCGCCGCTGGCGATCGTGCTGGCCGTCGGGCTGTTCGGTGGCACCGCGCTGGCCGCGCGGTGGGGCACCAACGCTTTTTTGCTTTGCGGACATGCGGTGCTGCTGGCAGGCGCGCGGCTGCAGCGGGCCGAGCCCGCGCGGCTGTGGCGCTGCACTTGGATGCTGGTGCTGCCCATGCAACTGGTGCTGTGCGTGGGCCAGACCATCGGCAAGACCGTGGGTGCCGACTGGCTGGGCATACCGACGCGGCCCAACTATCCCGGTGCACTGTTGGCCCGCACGGCCGAGGCGACTTGGCAGGAGCAGGCGGGCCCGGACGCCGGTCCGCTGCGCCTGATCGCCTCCGACAGCTGGCTCGGCGGCAATCTGCTCCTGCATGCGCACAGGCAGCCGCGGCAGGTGTTGATCGACGGCTCGCACCGCCACACGCCATGGGTTGCGCCGGATGCGGTCGAGCGCTGCGGCGTGCTGGTGCTCGAAGACATCACCGGCAACCGCTACACCCCGACCCAACCCCATCCCGAACTGGATGCACTGATGACAACGGCCGGTATCGGCGGTGTCTGGACGCTGCCTTGGTCGGGCAGACAAAGGAAGCCACCGGCCGGCCCACACGTGCGGATCCGCTGGGCGGTCGTGCTGCCGACGCAAGGCGCTCCGCCATGCCCGATTGGTGGCCACGACGACCCTGCGCATTGAGGCCGGCCGACGACAGCGCTGTGGCACGTCGACCATACCGCCGGGTGCCGACGGCTGCGACCATGTTGTTGATCGTGACGGGCTGGCCCAAGTCCTTGGCCACACCCTCGGTCATGATGCGTCCCAACCCATTGGACCAGTCGCCCGGCGGAAACGGAACGAGCTGCTTGATGGGGCGATCGGGAGGGGGCTGCGTGTGAGCAGTTGCCGTCGGCCCGAACGCGGCCAGGCTGGCAAGCGCTGCGCCGGCCGTCAGCGCAACCCGCTTGAAGGACCAGGCGCTGTGCCGCGCAATGGATCGCAAATCATGAGGTCCGAGCTGCGCAACCCATCATCCCTTGTTCGTTTGCCGGTCGATCGTCGAGCACACCTTGGCACGCCTGTTTCGTTTGGCCTCCTTGCGGTGCCGATGCGCCAGCGCCCGGTGAGCGCCGTGCCGGGCCCATGCGACCACCCGGGGCTGCTGGTACGCCGGCAGTGGGCCGATCAATCGAGCCGACGGTGTCCGCTGGGCTACCAAGGCAGGCGTGTGCCGTCGTAGCCGATGAAGCCGCCGCTGTCCGGCGGCAGCAGCCCGTCCAGCACCTCGAGCATCTGCGCAGCCGCCAACGCCGGCGGCCGGCCGATCTCGGCGCCTTTGAACGGTGCGGACAGGTTGGTGTTGACGTGTGCCCGGATGCAGCGCGACCAGCACCGCGTTCGGTGCGCTGCGGCCGAGTTCGATCGCAGCGGTCTTCACGATCATGTTGAGCGCGGCTTTCGATGCGCGGTAGCTGATCCAGCCGCCGAGCCGGTTGTCGCCAATGCTGCCGACCTTGGCCGACAGCATCGCCATGACGCTGCGCTCGCGTCGCAGCAGCGGTGCGAATTGGCGAATCAGCAGTGCCGGGCCGAATGCGTTGACCCGGAACGTGGCGAGCATCTGCGCTTCGTTCAGGTCCGCAAGCCGCTTCTCCGGCATGAAGTCCGATGTGTGCAGCAGACCAGCGGCGTTGATCAGCAGATCGATGCGCTGGCCGGTAAACGCCGCCGCTGCGGCTTCGATGCTGGCTTCGTTTGCGAAGTCGATCGGCACGGCCGAGTGTCGGTGCAGTGCTTCGACGTGGCCGCACTGTGGGTCGGCACGCAAGGCGTCGACGAATGCGCGGCCGATGCCGCCTGAGCCGCCGACGACCAGCGCGCGATAGCCTTGCGGCAGCGATTCCATCTTCATCGTGAGGGCGCCGGGATTGGCATCCAAGGAAAACACAGGGTTGGCAGCATAGTGCGGTTGTGGTCTTCAGGCATTCGATCTGCCGAGCTGAGCTGCCTGTGATCTGTCGTCTTCATGCTCGAAACATCGATCAACCGGAAACCGATTTGAACAACCAACGCATTGCCTTGCTCGGCCTGAGCGTTTTGCTGGCGTCGTGTGCATCCATGGTCAACAAAGTCGAAGAGCCCATCTACACCGTCGAACCGTCGAACGCAGGTTTCGAGGTGCGCCGCTACGCACCCCAGGTGGTGGCGGAGACGACCGTGCCCGGTCCGGCCGGTCAAGCGGGCAACCAGGCGTTCAAGGTGCTTGCCGGCTACATCTTCGGCAAGAACAAGGGCGACCAAAAAATTGCGATGACGGCGCCCGTCACACAAAAGGCCGAGCCGGTGCGCATGGCGATGACCGCGTCGGTGACCCAGTCCGTGGCCGAGCAGGGCAGCGACTTCGTCGTTCGCTTCACGATGCCGGCCGGCTACACCCTGGCCACGTTGCCCGAGCCGCTCGATGCAAGCGTGCGATTGCGCGAACTGCCGCCGATGCGCGTGGCAGCGATCCGGTATTCGGGCCGCTGGACCGACGCGAACCACGACGAGCACCTGTTGCTGCTGCGCGAACGCATGGACAGCGCCGGGCTTGCAGCGCGCGGCGAGCCGGTCTACGCGCGCTACGACGCGCCTTATGTGCCGTGGTTCATGCGACGCAATGAGATCTGGATCGAGCTCGCGCCGTCGCTGTAGTCGTTGCCTTCACCGCAACCGATCGCATGGCCAGCGCGCGGTGGGAGCCGGCCGCATTGCGGCAACCGCCACGCATTTCGGGTGGATGCCGCCACCAAATGGCCTGGCAGCCCGGCAGGCGGCTCGGTGCTGATTTAGAGTGGCGCCCATGAGCCGCACGCCGCCGAATTCGCCCGATCCAGTTGCCGTGCGCCTCGGGTATCTGGCCCTGTTGCCGTTCGCGCTCGGCGCGGCACTCGTCTGGTTTGCGCCTGCCATCTGGTCGGTGCGCGCCGCCGCCGCAACGGCCGCGTATGCCGCCGTGGTGGTGTCGTTCCTCGGCGGCATCTACTGGGGCGTTGCGTTCCGGCAGTCCGATCCGGCCGGTGCGTTGCTGGGCTGGGGCGTGGTCCCGTCCCTGCTCGCTGCGGCTGCGCTGATGTTGGCGCCGGCGGCTGCGCTCGGGGCGCTGGGCGCGGTGTTGATCGTCTGCTACGGGGTGGATCGCCACTTTTATCCGGTGAACGAAATCGCAAAATACTTGCCGCTGCGACTGCACCTGACATGGGGCGCTGCGGCCGGCTGCTTGGTCGCGGCGTTTGGCGTGCGCTGAACGCACGCGGACCGGCCATACGTTTCTGATGTTCAAAAACCGCATTGCCCGGCCGAATGGCGCTTGGCTGCTTATGAAGAACCCGATGCCGACGAAATCGATTCCGATCACTTTGCTGGTTCTCGCGTTGCTGGGCGCCGCTGCCCGGGCCGAGCCACCGACGCGCGATCAGACGCTGTCGGCGCTGACCGCTCGGGACCCGATCGACCGCTTCGTCGCGCTCGAGCGGCTCGCCGATGTCGGGACGGCGGCCGACGCCGATGCCGTGCTGGCTCGACTGGCCGACCCGACCCGCGCGTGCGGCTGGCCGCAAGCCAGGCGATCTGGCGCATCTGGAGCCGCTCCGGCGACGAAGCGGTCGACGAGCGGCTTGCGCGCGGCGTCGAACAGATGGATGCGGGTGCGTTGCACGAGGCGTTGATTGCGTTCGACGGCATCGTGCGCGACCGCCCCGACTTCGCCGAAGGCTGGAACAAGCGCGCCACCGTCTACTATCTGCTTGGCCAGGACAACGAATCGCTGGCCGACTGCAGCCGCGTGCTGGCGCTGAATCCGCGCCATTTCGGCGCGCTCGGCGGCGCGGGGCAGATTCATCTGCGCGGTGGCCGGCCCGTGCAGGCGCTCGACTTCTTCCGCCGCGCGGTGGCGATCAACCCCAATCTGGGCGGCCCGTCGCAGATGATTCCGTTGCTCGAAAAGCTGATCGAACAGCGCGACAAGAACGTGATCTGACGCGCAGCAGGTCACCCACACCACAGCAATCACGAAAGGCCAACGATGGCAAAGAAAAGGGTGGTCACGCAGTTCGGCATGGGCACGTCGATCCGCAGCCGCAACTACACGGAAGCGGCCGCGCGCGCGATCCGCGATGCGCTCTGGCACAACTCGCTGAATGTGGCCGATGCGTTCGGCTTTCCGCGCGAGGAGATGCTGATCGACGTGGAGGTCGGCGTGCAGCAGCCCGATGCGGTGGACCAAGCCGTGCTGCTCAACATCTTTCCGTACGGTCGGCCGGCGGTTACGGTCGTGAAGGGCGGGCTCGACATCACGAAGCCCGGCGGCGACGGCATCACCGTGGTCGCAAACGCGGCCGTGATCGTCTCGTTCGACATGGAGCCGACCGGGGCACGCAACCATGGCTGACCAAGCGCCACTCAAACGCGTGATCCTCGAGATGGGCACCGGCAACGACCTGTACGGGCTCGACTACACCAAGGCCGCGTGTCGCGCGGTGCACGATGCGCTCCACCATTCGTCGATCGTGCTGTTCAAGTCCCTCGGCTACGACCATCAAGAGATGCGCGTGCAGGTCACGATCGGTGTGCAGGAGCCCGACAAGGTGGACGTTGCCGTGGTTGCGGCCGAGCTGCCGCGGGGGCGCGCCGAGGTCCGCGCGGTGCATGGCGGTCTCAATGTGCACGACCCGGAGCAGGAGACAACGCACGTGATCGCGACGGCTGCAGTCGAAGCCTTCGTACCGATCGATGCAGCGCACTGGCGCCTGAGCAAAACGACGTAGCCATCCAAGCCCGAATGCAGAAGAACGCCGACAGCAGCCGCCTTGTCTATTCCACCGAACACGGGCGCACCTGTCCCCGATGTGGCCGGCCGGTGGCAGCCTGCATCTGCAAGCAGCACACCGCGATGCCGACCGGCGACGGCACCGTGCGCGTCACCCGCGAGAAAGCCGGCCGAAGCGGCAAGACCGTGACGGTGGCGCGCGGCGCATTGCTCGATGCGGCGGGGCTGCAGGCGTTGGGCAAGCGGCTGAAGGCGGCTTGCGGCAGCGGCGGTACCGTCAAGGACGGCGCGATCGAGATTCAAGGCGATCACGCGGATCGGCTCGTCGCATTGCTGCAGCACGAAGGCTTCACGGCAAAGCGCGCGGGCGGCTGATTCTCTCAGCGCATCGGCGCAAGCCACGCCATCTCGCTCGACCGCTTCGGCACGCACGACGACCAAGCCAACACCGAACACCAATCCAGGTGCCGGCAGCGGAGTCCCACCTGGCACGAAAGCCCCCGACATGACGCACCGACACTCCTCGGAAAAACCCCGAAGACCTGCGCACCCACCGCTGGTATGGCGTCAAAGACATGCGCTCGTTCGGCCACCGCTCGCGCACCGCGCAGATGGGCTATCACCGCAGCGACTACGCGGGCAAGCCGGTGATCGCGATCATCAACACCTGGAGCGACATCAACTCGTGCCACAGCCATTTCCGCCAGCGCGCGGAAGAGGTCAAGCGCGGCATCTGGCAGGCCGGCGGATTCCCGATCGAGATGCCGGCGCATGTCGTTGGCCGAGCCGTTCCAGAAGCCCACCACGATGCTTTATCGGAACCTGCTCGCGATGGAGACCGAGGAGCTGCTGC
Source organism: uncultured beta proteobacterium (assembly GCA_963761295.1). Classification (GTDB taxonomy): domain Bacteria; phylum Pseudomonadota; class Gammaproteobacteria; order Burkholderiales; family Burkholderiaceae_C; genus JBBPYC01. The sequence continues at coordinate 5,970 of CAVXGG010000012.1, read as the reverse complement.
GCTCGTACCCGGCCGACGGCTGCGTGCTGATGGGCGGCTGTGACAAGACCACGCCCGCGCTGCTGATGGGCGCGATCGCAATGAACCTGCCGACGATTTTCATGCCGGCCGGGCCGATGCTGCGCGGTGACTTTCGCGGCGGCTTTCTCGGCTCAGGCTCGGACACCTGGAAATACTGGGCCGAACTGCGCGCGGGCAACATCAACGAGCGCGACTGGCAAGACGTGGAAGACGGCATCGCGCGCTCGGCCGGCCACTGCATGACGATGGGCACCGCGTCCACCATGACCAGCGCCGTGGAGGCGCTGGGTCTTTCGCTGCTCGGGTGCCGCCTCGATCCCCGCACCCGATTCGCGTCACGCGCAGATGGCGACGCTGACCGGGCGGCGCATGCGTCGAGATGGTCTGGGAGGATTTGAAGCCGCTCGACATCCTGAGCGCCGCGCGCGTTCGACAACGCGGTGACCACCGTGCTCGCGCTCGGCGGCTCGACCAACGCGATCGTGCACCTGATCGCGATGGCGCGGCGCTGCAAGCATTGCGCTGGACCTGAACCGCTTCGACGAACTCGCGCGCCGCACGCCGGTGCTCGGCAACATCCGGCCCGGCGGCAAGTATCTGATGGAGGATTTTTTCTACGCCGGCGGCGTGCGCGGTTTGCTGGTCGCGCTGGGCGATCTGATCGACGGCAGCCAGCGCGACCTGTGACGGCCGCACGCTGGCGCGAGAACATCGACAGGCGCCAAGGTCTACAACGACGACGTGATCCGCACGCGGGACAACGCCCTGCTGCAAAGCGGCGGCCTCGCGGTGCTGCACGGCAGCCTCGCGCCCGACGGCGCCGTCATCAAGCCGGCCGCGATGGAGCCGCAGCTTCATGCGCCACACGGGCCGCGCGGTCGTCTTCAAGGACTACAACGACATGGCCGCGCGCGTCGATTCGCCAGACCTGGATATCACTGCCGACAGCGCTGATCGTGCTGCAAAGCGCCGGGCCGCAGGGCGCGCCGGGCATGCCCGAGTGGGGCCAGCTGCCGATTCCGCAGAAGCTGCTGAAGGAAGGCGTGCGCGACATGCTGCGCATCAGCGACGCGCGCATGAGCGGCACCAGCTACGGCGCCTGCGTGCTGCACGTCACGCCCGAGTCGCACGTCGGCGGGCCGCTCGCGCTGGTGCGCGATGGCGACGAAATCACGCTCGACGTCGAGGCGCGCCGGATCGACCTGAATGTGAGCGAGGCAGAGTTGGCGCGGCGCAAAGCCGCGTGGCGCGCGCCGCCAGCACAAGTTCGGCCGTGGCTACGGTGTGCTGTATCTCAAGCACGTCGGGCAGGCCGACACGCGGCTGCGACTTCGATTTTCTGGCGCCGGACTACGAGGCCGACAGCACGCAGGCGGGCACCGCGGCGGCACTTGATTCTGGCGAGCCCGAAATCCACTGAGACAACGGCTCGGCTTTCGCGAACGCCACAGTTCTCGCCCAGGCGGTGATGTCGAAAGGTGTCGGTCAGCTTCTGTCGCAGGCGTCGGGTCAACCTCTGCCGAACAACGCATCGACCGATGCATGGGTCGCAGCGCGTTGATGTCGGTCATTCGACGGTTTTACAGCGGATGGAATTTGGGACCCCGCCGTATTTCATTTGTTCTGGTGACGTGGTGGAACCTTGCTGTCGCCAACTGTTGGAGTGTTTGTGGAAGCGTTTCTCGTATCCGCCGGCGTGGTCGCACTTGGCGAAATGGGCGACAAGACCCAGTTGTTGGCGATCCTGCTGGCGGCCGCGGTTCGGCGCCCGTGGCCGATCGTCGCCGGCATCCTGGTGGCCACGTTGGTCAACCACGCGGGCGCCGGCCTGGTCGGCGCCTGGGTGGCCGACGCCCTCGGGCCGGACGTGCTGCGCTGGGCGATCGGCGTGTCGTTTCTCGCGATGGCGGGCTGGATGCTGATCCCGGACAAGATCGACACCGACTCGATCGGCGACGAGCGGCGCTTTGGCGTGTTCACCACCACCGTCGTCGCGTTCTTTCTCGCCGAGATGGGCGACAAGACGCAGATCGCCACCGTGGCGCTGGCCGCGCGGTACGACGACATCGTGCCGGTGGTGTCTGCGGAACCACGCTCGGCATGATGCTGGCGAACGTGCCGGCTGTTTTTCTCGGCGACGGCATTGCGAAGCGGGTGTCGATGCAAGCTGGTCCACGGCGTCGCCGCCGTGATCTTCGCGGTTCTCGGGTGCTGACGCTGCTGAACGTCGGCAACATGTTCTGAGGATGCTGCCGGATTGCGTGACCGTGCGTCGTCGTGCGCGTGCATTCGCCTCAGAGTCCTCGAAACCCCGACAATGGCCCGGGTGACTGCCGACCGCAGTTCCTCGAAGGGATGTGTTCGGACCCAGAGGTTGGCGTTGGGCGACTCGCAGTCGGGCACCGTGCCGGACTGCAGCGATTGCTCGCCCGGATGCGCTAACGTCGCCCCCATGCGCAACATCGGCCGCAAGGCTCGCCACGTGATGGCCCAGCCGGGCCGCTTTTTTCTGCAGACGCTCAAGGCGTTCCGTGCCAATCAGGGCATGCTGCTGGCCGGTGCGGTCGCCTACTACGCGTTGCTGTCGATCGTGCCGCTGCTGATCCTGTCGGTGATCGCGCTGTCGCATCTGACCGATCAGGCCAACGTGCTGGCCACCATCGGGCGCTATCTGGAATGGCTGCTGCCCGGGCAGTCGCCCGCGATCGTCGCGGAGCTCGACAATTTTTTGACGCACAGCAATGTGACCGGCTGGGTGCTGTTCGGCACCATGCTGTTTTTCAGCTCGCTCGCATTCACGGTGCTGGAAAACGCGATGTCGGTGATCTTCTTTCACCGGGTGGCGGTGCGGCGGCGGCATTTTCTGGTGTCGGCGCTGCTGCCGTACGGCTACATCCTGACGCTGGGGCTCGGCCTGCTGCTGGTCACGGTGGTGGTGGTCAGCCTGCAGACGATCGGCAAGGAGGAGTTGCTGCTGTTCGGCCGGTACTGGTCGCTCAGCGGCTTCTCCGGCGCGCTGCTGTATTTGATCGGCTTCACCGGCGAGGTGTTCATGCTGACCGCGATCTACCTCGTGATGCCGGTCGGGCGGCTGAAGCTGCGGCATGCGTTGTTCGGCGGCCTGACGGCTGCGATTCTCTGGGAAGGCACGCGGCATTTGCTGGTCTGGTACTTCAGCTCACTCTCGCAAGTCAGCGTGGTGTACGGGTCGCTCACGACCGCGATCGTGGTGCTGCTGAGCCTGGAGATCGCCGCCGCACTGCTGCTGTTCGGCGCGCAGGTGATCTCGGAGTACGAACGGATTGAGACACGGCCGGCCGGACAGCCCGATTTGCCGCCTCAGCCATTTCGCACCGGCTGACTCAGTCGTAGACGACCTGCGCCTGGCCTCGGTCCGCCTCGCGCGCCCAGCCGGCCAGCGCGGCGTCGCTCGGGTAGAACACCGCATCGGTGCCGAGCTGCAGTTCGGCCACCGCGCCGCCCCGCTGCAGCGCGAGCCGCACGCCCAGGCCCCGCACCAATTCGCCCTCTTCGGACGCCTCGCGCTTCGCAGGAAAGTCGCGCAGCAGCTTCGCGATGTCCGGATCGCTGCCGTTCACCGCCACGCGCAGAAACTTGCCGAACCGGCAGCGCGCCGCCGCCAGGTCCCACACCTGCTGCACCTGAAAGCGCGCCTCGAAGCCCCCGCGCCCGGGCTGCAGCCGGCCGCTCACGATCACCACTTCGTCGTCTTTGAGCAGATTGCGGTTCGCGTTCAACACCGCTTCGTCGGCCACCGCTTCGATCTGCATCGACTTGTCGTCGAGCTTGAACAGCCCGAGTCGGCCACGGTTGCCGTTGATCGTGCGCAGGTCGCTGACCAGACCGGCGATGGTTTGCGGTTCGCGGCTGTCGGACAGCTCGGCGATCTCGCGTTTCGCGAACCGGCGCACTTCCGCGGCGACTTCATCGAACAGGTGGCCCGACAGGAAGAAGCCGATCGCTGCCTTCTCGAACATCAGCCGTTCTTTCACGCCCCAAGGGTCGGCCGTGACCAGGTCCGGCTCCTGCGTGCTGGAGCCGTGCGCGTCGCTGCCGTCGCCCATGTCGAACAGGCCGCTTTGCTGCGCGTTGGCTTCGACCGTGTTCGCATATTCGAACGCGCGGTCGATCGAGGCCGTGAGCGACGCGCGGTCGGCGTTCAGCGAATCGAACGCGCCGGCCTTGATCAGTGCATCCACCGCGCGCTTGTTGATGCGGGTGCGGTCGACCCGCGCGCAGAAGTCGAACAGGCTCGTGAACGGCCCGTTCTGCGTGCCGCGCGAACCGGTGCCACGGCCTTCGCGCGCCGCGACGATCGCCTGCACCGCCTGCTCGCCGGTGCCCTTCAATGCGCCGAGGCCGTAGCGAATGCTCTTGTCCGTGACGGGTTCGAACCGGTGCAGGCCGAAGTTCACGTCGGGCGGCTCGAACGTCAGGCCTTCGCGCAATGCGTCCGCGTGCAGCAGCCGCAGCTTGTCGGTGTCGTCCATCTCCACCGTCATGTTCGCGCAGTAAAACTCGGCCGGGTAGTGGACCTTGAGCCAGCCCGTGTGATAAGCCAGCAGCGAGTACGCAGCCGCGTGCGACTTGTTGAAGCCGTAGCCCGCGAACTTCTCCATCAGGTCGAAGATCTCGTCGGCCTTGTCCGCGTCGATGTCGTTTTTCGCCGCGCCGGTGCGGAAGATGGTGCGGTGCTCGGCCATCTCCTCGGCCTTTTTCTTGCCCATCGCGCGGCGCAGCAGGTCCGCGCCGCCCAAGGAGTAGCCCCCCAGGATCTGCGCGGTCTGCATGACCTGCTCCTGGTACACCATGATGCCGTAGGTCTCGGACAGCATCTCCTCGACCAGCGGGTGCGGGTACTCGACCGGCTCCCTGCCGTGCTTCCTTGCGACGAAGCTCGGGATCAGGTCCATCGGGCCGGGCCGATACAGCGCGTTCAGCGCGATCAGGTCTTCGAGCCGGGTCGGTTTCGCATCCTTCAGCATGCCCTGCATGCCGCGGCTCTCGAACTGGAACACGGCTTCGGTGCGGCCTTCGGCAAACAGCTGGTACGTGCGCCGATCGGTCAGCGGCACGTCGTCGTATTGGAAGTTCGCCTGCGCCGGGTGCCGCCGCACGATCAGCTCGCGCGCGATCTCGAGGATCGTCAATGTTGCAAGCCCCAGAAAGTCAAACTTGACGAGGCCGATCGCCTCCACGTCGTCCTTGTCGAACTGGCTCACGGCCGAATCGCTGCCGGGCTGCTGATACAGCGGGCAGAAGTCGGTCAGCTTGCCCGGCGCGATCACCACGCCGCCCGCGTGCATGCCGATGTTGCGCGCGACGCCTTCGAGCTTCTGCGCGAGTTCGACCAAGCGTGCGCACTTCTTCCTCGCGCTCGATGCGCGCCTTCAACTGCGGCTCCATCGGGATCGCGTAGTTGTTGCGGTCGCCGGGCACGGCCGGCTCGGGCGGGTACTGGATCGTGACGGGCTGCCCTGGCTTGTTCGGGATCAGCTTGGACACGCCGTCGCAGAACGTATAGCTCATGTCCAGCACGCGGCCGACGTCGCGGATCGCGGCGCGTGCGGCCATGGTGCCGAAGGTCGCGATCTGGCTGACCGCCTCGCGCCCGTACTTGTCCTTCACGTAGTCGATCACGCGGTCGCGATTCGTTTGGCAAAAATCGATGTCGAAGTCCGGCATCGAGACGCGGTCCGGGTTCAGGAAGCGCTCGAACAGCAGCTTGTATTCGAGCGGATCCAGGTCCGTGATGTTGAGCGCGTATGCGACCAGCGAGCCGGCGCCGGAGCCGCGGCCCGGGCCGACCGGGCAGCCGTTCGCCTTGGCCCAGTTGATGAAATCGCCGACGATCAGGAAGTAGCCGGGAAAGCCCATGTTCAGGATCGTCTTGATCTCGAACGCGAGCCGCTCGGCGTAGCGCGGGCG
>CAVXGG010000011.1:0-236141 GCA_963761295.1 uncultured beta proteobacterium | reverse complement strand
ACCCAGAACACGCGGGAACGGGGTGGGCACGCTCCTGCACTCCCGACTGCTGGCCACGCTCGACGCCGGCGTCACGTCGCTGCGGGCCACGACGTACGACGACGACGACGACCGCTCCGGGGACATCGCCGTGCACTGGGGGTACGCGCGGCTGCAGCGGTCGATGACCTCCCGCGTCGACGTCTCGGCCGCGACGCCGCCGGACCTGCCGCCCGGCGTCACGACGCACGCCCACCCCGACCTGGTCGTCCCCGACCCCGAGGCCGTCGAGACCATGCTCGTCGCCAGCCAGACCAACCCCGAGGTGGCGCACTCCGGAGCGATGCGGCTCGAGCAGCTGCGCGGCACGGTCGCCGCCGACGAGACCCGCTCATGGTCGTCACGCGCGTCGGCGGCACGCCGGCGGCGATCTCGTTCGGGATGGCGAACGGCCCTGTCGCCTATCTCTCGTACACCGGGGTCGACCCCGCCCACCGCGGCCGCGGGTTGGCTCGCCTCACGAAGCAGGCCGTGCACGTCGCCGCCCGGGAGGCGGGCGCGCTGGCGTGCTTCACCGACAACGAGGAGCACAACACGGGCATCCGTCGCGTCAACGCCGCGCTGGGCTACGAGGTGGTCGCGGGCGTGTGGCGGCACCAGCGGGTCCTGGCCGGGCCGCGCCCGTAGGCTCGGCTCCGACATACACGCGCGCATCCGGACCGCGCCGCGTTCGACGCGGAACTGAGGGACCGGATCGACACGTTCGATCCCGCGCTCGTGGTGCTGGCCGGGTTCATGCGCATCCTCACGCCGGAATTCGTGGCGCATTACGCGGGTCGCATCGTGAACATCCATCCGTCTTTGCTGCCGCGTTCCCGGGGCTCGACACGCATCGGCGCGCGATCGACGCGGGCTGCCGGTTCGCCGGCGCGAGCGTGCACCGGGTGACCGCGGCGCTCGACGAAGGGCCGATCCTCGGCCAGGCCGTGGTGCCGATCCTGCCCACCGACGATGCGGCGACCTGGCGGCACGCGTGCTGACGCAAGAGCATCTGCTGTATCCGCGCGTCATCGGTGAAATGCTACAGAAAATGTAGCAATAACCGCAGCGTGAACAAGCGCCGACGCGACAAAACCTTCAAAGGCGAGAACAGCCGGATCCCACACGGCTTGTCGCCGCTCAGGCCGCTGAAGACTTCGGCGCCAGCGCCCTGAACGGCCGCCACTTCGGCAGGCGAGCGCTGAACGAACAGGCCGACAACGTTCGTCGGCGATGTCTCACCGAACAGCTTGTGTGGCAGATCCGTTGTCGGGTGCTCCGTGTGGGGATCGCGCAAAGCCGCGGTGGCTGTGGCTGCACACCTCGCGGCAGGGCGCACCCCGGGCGCAGCTGCAGGACGCAGCCGCGTGGGGCGCCTACGCAGGCCCCACGCGCCGGGGTGCGCGACCTTGCGATGTGAGAATCCCCGCATGCATCCAAACGCCTTGCTCGAAGCCACCACCGATTTGTTGCGCCTCGTGCTGCGCTTCGACCATCCCGCCGATGCGGTGGTGGCCCGCTTCTTTCATGATCAGCGCAAGTCGCAGGCGTTCGGCCCGCGCGAGCGTTCGACGTTGACCGAAACCGTGTTCAACGTGCTGCGCCAGCGGCTGCTGTTCGAGCACTTCGCGCCCTCCGGCACGGGTGCGAAGGAGCGGCGGCTCGCGATTGCTCGGCTTCGCGGCGCCGCGCGATTTCCTGAAGACCGGCTTGAGCGAGGTGGAAAAGCGCTGGCTCGACCAGTGCGACGCGATCGATCCGAACGGCCTGCTGGACCGGCACCGGCATAACCTGCCCGACTGGCTTGCCGAGCGATTGAAGGCGCAACTCGGCGCGGCGGAATTCTGGCCGCTCGTCGAAGCGCTGGGCCGGCCCGGGCCGCTCGATCTGCGCGTGAACACGCTGGTCGCGAAACGCGCCGATGTCCGCAAGGACATGAACGCAGCCGCGATCCGCAGCGAGCCGACGCCGTACTCGCCCTGGGGCCTGCGGGTGGAGGGCAAGCCGTCGCTGGCCAAACTCGAAGCGTTTCAGCGCGGCGCGATCGAAGTGCAGGACGAAGGCTCGCAGTTGCTCGCGCTGCTGCTGGACGCGAAGCGCGGCGAGATGGTGGTCGACTTCTGCGCCGGGGCCGGCGGCAAGACGCTGGCGATCGGAAGCTCGATGCGCAACACCGGGCGGCTCTATGCGTTCGACACCTCCGCGCACCGGCTCGCGGCGCTGAAGCCCCGGCTCGCGCGCAGCGGCTTGTCGAACGTGCATCCGGTGGTGATCGCGCACGAGCGGGACGACCGCATCAAGCGGCTCGCCGGCAAGATCGACCGGGTGCTGGTCGATGCGCCGTGCTCCGGGCTCGGCACGCTGCGGCGCAATCCCGATCTGAAGTGGCGGCTGACCCCCGCGCGCATCGGCGAATTCGCGGCGTTGCAGACCGCCATCCTGCAAAGCGCGGCGCGGCTCGTGAAGCCGGGCGGGCGGCTGGTGTATGCCACCTGCAGCCTGCTGGCGGAAGAAAACGAAGCGATCGCGGCCCAGTTCACCGAAGCGCAGGCACGGGATTTTGCGCCGCTGCCGGCGGCGCCACTGCTCGAAGCCCTCGGTGTGGAAGCCGCCGCCACACTGTGCGCCGGGCCGGCGGGCAACGACTGCCTGCGCCTGTGGCCGCATCGACATCGCACCGACGGTTTTTTCGCGGCGGTCTGGCAGCGGCAGTGACCGAGGGCGGCATGACGAGGGAAACCGTCAGTTGACAACAATTTGCTAGGGCTTTGCACGCAGCGGCCGTTGTTTTGCCGGGGACAACCCTAAAATCAGAAGGGGCTCGTTGCGCGATGCCGGCAATGCGCCACAGCGCGGCCGATCCGCTGCGGAGACCCTGTTTTCCCCTTCAACGTTTAGAGAGACAAACCACGCATGTTGCTACCTGACTGGCCCTTGTTGAACGCGGCGCTGCAATGGCTCGCCCACGGGCTGCTCGAACTGTCTTGGTGGCAGATCGTGCTGTATGCGCTTGTTACCACGCACATCACGATCGTGAGCGTGACGGTGTATCTGCACCGTCACCAGGCGCACCGTGCGATGGACCTGCATCCGATCGCCGCGCATTTCTTCCGCTTCTGGCTGTGGCTGGCCACCGGGCAGGTGACCAAGGAGTGGGTGTCGATCCACCGCAAGCACCACGCGAAGTGCGAAACCATCGAGGACCCGCACAGCCCGGTTGCGCATGGCATCAAGACCGTGTTCTGGACGGGTGCCGAGCTGTACCGTGCCGAATCCAAGAATCAGGAAACATTGACCAAGTACAGCCACGGCTGCCCGAACGACTGGGTTGAGCGCAATCTGTATTCGCGCTTTTCCTGGCAGGGCGTTGGCCTGATGCTGGTGTTGAATCTGGCGCTGTTCGGCGCGGCCGGTCTCGCGGTCTGGGCGGTGCAGATGGCGTGGATCCCGTTCTGGGCGGCAGGCGTGGTCAATGGCATCGGTCACTGGTGGGGCTATCGCAACTTCGAGGCGCCCGACGCCAGCACCAACGTGTCCCCGTGGGGCATCATCATCGGCGGTGAGGAGTTGCACAACAACCACCACACCTACCCGACGTCGGCGAAGTTTTCGGTCAAGCCGTATGAGTTCGACATCGGCTGGATGTACATCCAACTGATGCAGACGGTTGGTCTGGCCAAAGTCAAGAAGACGCCGCCGAAACTGCAGCTTGGTGTAATCAAGCCGCAGGCCGACGAACGCACGCTTGAAGCGCTGATTGCCAATCGCTACGAAGTGATGGCCGGCTACGCACACGCAATCCGCAGTGTCTGCAAGCACGAGATCGAGCAGCTGAGGGTGCACAAGGCCGATGTGTCGGTGCTCCAGACCGCGCGCAAGTGGCTGCACCGCGACGACGACAAGGTGCCGGCGGATGTGCGCCCGCACTTGGCGCAAGCCCGCGCCGAGCACCCGAACCTCGAACTGCTGGCCAGCATGCGCGAAGAGCTGCGCCAGCTGTGGCTGAACACCACGCGCTCGCGCGATCAGCTGGCGCTCGAACTGCAGACCTGGTGCCAGCGGGCCGAGGCCAGCGGTGTGGCGGCATTGCGTGATTTCTCCATGCGGCTGCGCGCGGCGCACGCCTGAGGTCCACGGCCCACGGCTGGGTCGCCGACGAACGGCTCGGTCGGCTTCGAGCCGGCAGAAAAAGCCCGCCACATCTTGTGAGCGGGCTTTTTTTCGGGAGCTATTCGAGTCGGGTCTGTGTCTGCCACTCAGGCATTCGCGACCCGGGGGCGAATCACCAACGCGATGCCGCCCAGGATCACCACGGATGCGACCACGAGCCGCAGCGACAGCGGCTCGCCAAGCCAAAGCACACCGGCCAGCGCCGCGATCAGAGGCACGCTCAGCTGCAGGCTGGCCGCGGCCGTGCCGGACAGCTCGCGCAGTGCGGTGTACCAGATCGCATACCCGACGCCTGACGTCAGCGCGCCGGAGAGCACCGCGTACGCAATGCCGGCGGTGTCCAGCCGAAACTGCCCCGAAGGCGATCAGGCTCGCCAACGCCGCAAACACACAGGCGCGCGCGAAATTGCCGGCCGTCACCTGCAGCGGGTCACCCGCGCCGCGGCCACGGATTGAGTAGACGCCCCAGGCCACGCCGGCCAGCAGCATCAGCAGGGCGCTGGTCCAGGGTGGCGCCGACAGGCCCGGCAACAACAGGCCGCCCAATCCCGCCGCCGCAAGCGCCAGACCGGCCCATTGCACGGCCGCCAGCCGTTCGCCCCGCCACAGGCTCCAGCCGATCATGCTGACCTGCACCGCGCCGAACAACAGCAGGGCGCCGGTGCCGGCCTGCAGCCCGCGATACGCGAAAGAAAAGCACACCGCGTAGGCGAACAAAGCGAGCGCCGACGGCCAGTCGCCGGTCGACCGGACAGTCGTCTCACGGCGCGACCCGCGCACCAGCAGCGCCAGCGCCAGCGCGCCGATACGAGCCGGATCGTCGTGAAGCTCGCCGCATCGATGCCGCCCGAGCCACCGAGCGCAAGCCGGCACAGCACCGAATTGCCTGCGAACGCGATCATCGCAAGTGTGGTCGTGAGCAGCAGGCGTTGCTTCATGCTGGCCCGCGTGCGGGGCGGGGGCGATGTGGAGGCGGGTCCGACAAAAAGAAAAGGCCCGCAGTGAGCGGGCCTTCGAGCATTCGCATGGGATTATCGAGCCGACTGGTCGATGCGCGGCTCGTCACTTCAGCTTGACTTCCTTGTACTCGACATGCTTGCGCGCCTTCGGGTCGAATTTAAGCATCGACAGCTTCTCGGGCGTGGTTTTCTTGTTCTTGTCGGTGGTGTAGAAGTGACCGGTACCCGCAGTCGACTCCAGCTTGATTTTTTCGCGTCCGCCTTTGGCAGCCATGATGCGACTCCTTTAGATATGGGGTGAAAGAGAGATCGGGTCGCTCAGGCCTGACCGCGCGCGCGCATGTCGGCCAGCACCACATCGATGCCTTTTTTGTCGATCAGGCGCAACGCCGCGCTCGATACACGCAGTCGGACCCAGCGGTTTTCCGATTCGATGAAAACCGGCGGTACTGCAGATTCGGCAGAAACCGGCGCTTGGTTTTGTTGTTCGCGTGGGATACGTTGTTGCCCACCATCGGGCCTTTGCCCGTTACTTCGCATACGCGTGCCATTGCGACGACGCTCCTTCTCTTCGATAAAACGGTCGGCGGCAACGCGATTGGGAGCGCGGCGATTGCTCACCACAGTGCCCAGATGCCTGCGCAGACCTCACCTCGCCATTGCAGGGTGGCGGTAGCCCTAAGGGGAAATCAATACAACCGGGGATTATAGTTCCCCGACCTGTTCAAGAAACCGCTGTGCGTCGAGTGCGGCCATGCAGCCGGTGCCCGAACTCGTGATCGCCTGGCGGTACACGTGGTCCTGCACATCGCCGGCGGCGAATACGCCCGGGATGCTGGTCATCGTCGCGAAGCCGTTCGAGCCGCCCTTGGTCAGGATGTAGCCGTCCTTCATCTCGAGTTGGCCCTGGAAAAGTTCGGTGTTCGGGTGGTGCCCGATCGCGATGAAGCAGCCCTTGAGTTCGAGCACCTCCGTCGCGCCGGTCTCGACGCTTTTCAGCCGCACGCCGGTCACGCCACTCGCATCGCCGAGCACTTCGTCGAGCGTCCGAAACGTCTTCAGCTCGACCTTGCCGCTCAGCACGCGCTCCATGAGTTTGTCGACCAGGATCGGCTCGGCGCGGAACTTGTCGCGCCGGTGCACGAGGTACACCTTGCTCGCGATGTTCGACAGGTAGAGCGTTTCTTCCACCGCCGTGTTGCCGCCGCCGATCACGCAGCAGACCTGGTCGCGATAGAAAAACCCGTCGCAGGTCGCGCAGGCCGAGACGCCTTTGCCCATGAACGCCGATTCGGACGGCAGCCCGAGGTACTTGGCCGAAGCGCCGGTGGCCACGATCAGCGCGTCGCAGCGATATTCGCCGTTGTCGCCGGTCAGCTTGAACGGCGCATGCGCGAGGTCGACCGCGTTGACGTGGTCGAACAGCACTTCGGTGTCGAAGCGCTCGGCGTGTTTCAGCAGACGCTCCATCAGCTCGGGCCCCTGCACGCCGAGCGGGTCACCCGGCCAGTTGTCGACGTCGGTCGTCGTCATGAGCTGGCCGCCTTGCGCGATGCCGGTGATCAGCACCGGATGCAGGTTGGCGCGCGCTGCGTAGACGGCAGCCGAATAGCCGGCCGGGCCGGAGCCGAGGATCAGGACCTTGGCATGCTTCGTGTTGGACATTGATGACACCTGGGAGAAAAAGACGAGCCCGGTCGTGGACAGTCAGCAAGGCTGCGGCAAGAATCGCGCGACGACCGCGACCGCCGTGTGCCTCGAACCAACCGGAAGCACAAAGAAGAAGTCAGGCGTGTTCGTCGCGCCACTGCCCGAATTGTATGAACCCGAACCGGGCGTGGAAGCCGGTCGGACTCATCGCCTCACAAGAAAGAACTTTGCCATGTCGATGCTCACCAACCTCGATTTGATCCGGCGCGTGCCGCTGTTTTCCACGCTGTCGGATCGGCATGCCGAAACCATCGCGCAGGCCGTCGTGAAAAAGCGCTTCAAGCGCGGCGAGGCGATCGTCGAGCAAGGCAAGAAGACCAATTCGCTCTACATCATCCTGGCCGGCCGCGCGCGCGTGATGACGACCGACCGGCGCGGCCGCGAGGTGATCCTGGCCACGTTGAGCCAAGGCGACTGCATCGGCGAGATGAGCCTGATCGACAGCAAGCCGCACTCGGCCACCGTGCAGGCCGACGTGCAGACCGATGCACTGGTGCTGTCGCGCGCCGACTTCGCGACCTGCATGCCGGAATACTCGTCGCTCGCGCATGCGGTGTTGCAGGGCGTTGTGAAGCGCCTGCGCGAAGCGGACCAGAAGATCGAGTCGCTTGCGCTGATGGACGTCTACGGCCGCGTCGCGCGCGCGCTGGTGGAGGCCGCGCAGCCGGACCGCGACGGCAACCTCGTGATCCGCGACCGCATCTCACGCCAGGACGTGGCCAAGATGGTCGGTGCCTCGCGCGAGATGGTCAGCCGCGTCATGAAGGACCTGGAAGGCCGCGGCTTCGTCGAACTGCAACCGAACGGTTCGACGATCGTCAAGGAACGGCTGACCACGTTGACCTGAACGCGCCGACCGCGCCCGTTCTCACCGTGCTTCGGCGGGGCCGATGGATGCACGGCGTTGCAAATCGAAACTGCGCGCGCCGCCCCTTTCCGCCATCGGCTCGGGTTAAGCTAGCCCGCTTGCCCTATGTCTTATCCGCTACACACTTTGCAGCAGCCCGAGTCGGCTGCGGCGCATGAACCGCTCGGCCTCGGCCGCTTCATGCGCGAGTTCGGCCTGTTGCTGGCGTTTCTGCTGCTGCTCGGCTGGTTCTTCGCGCTGTTGAGCTACTCGTCGCTTGACCCGGCCTGGTCGACCACCGGGGTCGGCATGGCCGAGCACACCCGCAACTGGGGTGGCCGCGTAGGCGCCTGGATCGCGGATCTGAGCTATTTCTGGCTCGGGTTTTCGGTCTGGTGGGTGTTCGCCGCTTGCGTCTGGCGCTGGCTCGCGAGCCTTGCCAAGGCGGTCCGTGCGGCCACCGATCCGCCGGGCTCGTCGGCGCTTTCGTTGCCGGTCAGGCGCAGTGGCTATGTGTTTCTGGCTGGACTGGCGCTGCTGCTGTGCGCGAGTTGCGCGCTCGAATGGTCGCGGCTGTACCGCTTCGAGACGGTGTTGCCCGGTGACGCGGGCGGCGCGCTCGGCCACTGGATGGGGCCGTTGTTCGTCAAATGGTTCGGTTTCAACGGCGCGGGGGTCGTCTGCATCGCGCTGGGCGTGCTTGGCGCGGCCGCGGTGTTCCGCTTTTCCTGGAGTCAGGTGGCCGAGCGCATCGGCCAGCGGCTGGATGCGCTGATCCTGCGCCACCGCGCGCGCCGCGAGCAGGCGCAGGACGTCGCGCTCGGTGTGCAGGCGGTGCGTGAACGCGAGCAGGCGGCCCCGGACGGGGCGCACGCATCCGACGTGCAGACCGCCGTGCCGCAGGCGGCAGCACGAGCGGCCCGCCCGCCGAGCGATGCATCCCGGCGGGCCGAGCCGGTCGAGCCGGCGTTCTCCGGTGCATCGATGGAGAGCGACGACGGCGATCTCGCGGACGGCGCCGAACCTCTCGTTTTTACGGCGCTTGAGTCCGGTTTCGTGCGCGCCGACGAGCAACGCGGTGCATCGACGCCCGCAGCGCCCGCCAGGGCCGCTGCAAAACCGCAACCGGCCGGCCAGAAATCGCTCGCATTCGTCGATGCCGATGGCGCGGAAGGCGCATCCGGCAAGCTGCCGAGCGTCGACCTGCTCGACGCCGCACCGCCGCAGCAGGTCAGCGTGTCGGACGAAACGCTCGAGATGACGAGCCGGCTGATCGAGAAGAAGCTGAAGGACTTTGGCGTGCAGGTCTCGGTGCTGATGGCGTCGCCCGGGCCCGTCATCACGCGCTATGAGATCGAGCCGGCCACCGGCGTCAAGGGTTCGCAGATCGTAAATCTCGCAAAAGACCTCGCGCGCTCGCTGAGTCTGGTCTCGATCCGCGTGATCGAAACCATTCCGGGCAAGAACTGCATGGCGCTCGAATTGCCGAACGCGCGGCGCCAGACCATCCGGCTGTCCGAGATCCTCGGCTCGCAGGTCTACACGGACGCGCCTTCGTTACTGACGATGGGCCTGGGCAAGGACATCATCGGCAACCCCGTCGTGGCCGATCTGGGCCGCATGCCGCACCTGCTGGTGGCCGGCACCACGGGATCAGGCAAATCGGTCGGCATCAACGCGATGATCCTGTCGCTGCTCTACAAGGCCGATCCGCGCGATGTGCGGCTGCTGATGATCGACCCGAAGATGCTTGAGATGTCGGTCTACGAAGGCATCCCGCATCTGCTGGCGCCGGTGGTCACCGACATGAAGCAGGCCGCGCACGGCCTGAACTGGTGCGTCGGCGAAATGGACAAGCGCTACCGGCTGCTGTCGAAGATGGGCGTGCGCAACCTGGCCGGCTACAACGCGAAGATCGATGCGGCCAAAGCGGCCGGCGAGTTCATTTACAACCCGTTTTCGCTGACGCCCGAGTCGCCCGAGCCGCTGGAACGTCTGCCGCACATCGTCGTGCTGATCGACGAGTTGGCCGACCTGATGATGGTGGTCGGCAAGAAGATCGAGGAGCTGATCGCGCGGCTTGCTCAAAAAGCGCGCGCCGCCGGCATTCATCTCATCCTGGCCACGCAGCGCCCGAGCGTCGACGTGATCACGGGCCTGATCAAGGCCAACGTGCCGACGCGCATCGCGTTCCAGGTCTCCAGCAAGATCGACTCGCGTACGATCCTCGACCAGATGGGCGCCGAAGCGTTGCTCGGCATGGGCGACATGCTCTACATGGCCAGCGGCACGGGGCTGCCGGTGCGCGTGCACGGCGCGTTCGTGAGCGACGACGAAGTGCACCGGGTCGTCAAGTTTCTGAAAGCGCAGGGCGAGCCGGACTACATCGAAGGCCTGCTCGAAGGCGGTGCGGTGGACGGGGACGGCGAACTCGGCCTCGAGGGCGATGCGGGGGGCGAGAAGGACCCGATGTACGACCAAGCGGTCGAAGTCGTGCTGAAAAACCGCAAGGCCAGCATCTCGCTCGTGCAACGGCATTTGAAGATTGGCTACAACCGCGCCGCGCGGCTGGTTGAAGACATGGAAAAAGCCGGGCTCGTCAGCAGCATGAGCAACAGCGGCCAGCGCGAAATCCTGGTGCCCACGCGCGCCGAGTGAACCGTTTCAGGCAGCGGCGGTCGAACCCGTCTGTGACCACCCTTCACCGCGGAAAGATCCCCATGTGGAAGTCGATTGCTATTTTTTGTGTAGCGTCCGCGTCGCTGCCCGCGAGCGCCGGCGGCCTGTCGAGCCTCGAACAATTCGTCGGGACCACACGCTCGGGCCGTGCCGACTTCACACAGGTCGTGACGTCGCCGCCGAAAGAAGGCCAGGCGCCGCGCCAGAAAACGTCGAACGGCACATTCGAGTTCGAGCGCCCGGGGCGCTTTCGCTTCGTCTACCGAAAACCGTTCGAGCAGACCCTCGTCGCCGATGGCCGCACGCTGTGGATGTACGACGTCGACCTGAACCAGGTGACTGCGCGCGATCAGTCGGCGGTGCTCGGCTCGACGCCGGCCGCGCTGATCGCCTCGGCGCCGGACCTGTCGGCGCTGAAGAAGGATTTCGAGTTGCGCGACGCGCCTTTCGCCGATGGCCTCGAATGGATCGAAGCCACGCCGAAGTCGCGCGACGGGCAATTGCAAAGTGTCAAGGTCGGCTTCAGAGGCGCACAACTGGCCGCGCTCGATATCCTCGACAGCTTCGGCCAGCGTTCGCTGTTGACGTTCACCGGCTTCGAAGTGAATCCGCTGCTGGATGCCTCTGCGTTTCGATTCCAGCCCCCGGCCGGGGCGGATGTGCTGCGCCAGTAGGGCGACCGCGTGGGTCGGTCATCCAACGGCTGAGCCGCTGCCTTCGCAGCGAAAGCTTGGCCGATGTCGCGATCTCGGAAGATACTCTGGCATCACGCACAGCCAGCCCGAGTCAATGCGGACCTGGTGAGCCAGCTGCGCAAGCCACGAGTGAGCGACGCCGGACTGCAATCGGCATGCAACGAAGGTCAAAGTGAAAAACGAAACGGCTCGGCGTTCGCTGTGACCGGTTCGCGCACGGCGGCAATCCGCTGGACGAAGCGCGGCGGGTCGCTGCGGAAACCGTTTTCGTACGCGATCACGCGCAGCCCGGCGCACGCCGCCAGCAACTCGCCAGCGCGCAGCAAGAAGTCCGGGTTCGAGGGCTTGCCGATGGTTTCGTTGCCGGCAGCAAACGTCTCGTAGAGCAACGCACCGCCCGGTGCAACGCTGCCGACAATCGTCGACAGCAGTGGCCGCCACAGATAATTGGTGACAACCACAGCCGCGAACCGTCGGCCGGGAAATGGCCACGGTCCGCTTTCGATGTCGGCCTGCACCAGGTCGCCCAATTCGCCGAAGTCGCCGCACGCCGCCAGCGCACCGGCCGAGCGATCGATGCCAACCACGAAGTGTCCGCGCGCTGCGAACCAGCGCAGATGTCGCCCCGATCCACAGGCCACATCGAGCACATCGCCACCGGTCGGCGCCAGGTGGCCGAACCGCAGCACCCAATCGGACGGTGCGAGGCTTGCCTGCACGGGTGTCTGGTTCATTCGCTTCGATTCTTCATCGGGGCCAACCGACCCAGGCCGTGGGCATCACCGGAACGGATGCGACGTGGCCGCGGCGCAAGGCGCGCGCTTGCGCCCGACCGCTCAAAAGCACGCCCATAGCTGGTCGGCCATCGTGCGCAACATCTCCGGCCGCAGGTAAAGCGCAAAGACCCCGGCTGCGCCGAGCAGCACGCCGACCCAGAGCAAGGACTTCGAAGTGCGCGGCGACATCGGTTCAGGCGCCCTGGCCAGCGGTGCGAAGGATCGGCGTTTCACGGACGGGCAGATTGATCACCGCCGCCACGACGCCCAGCACCATCGCGATGATCCAGACGACGTCGTAATTGCCGTTGCGGTCGTACAAAAAGCCGCCGAGCCACACCCCCAGGAAGGAGCCAATCTGGTGGCTGAAGAAGACGAAGCCCGACAGCATCGACAGATGCGCCACGCCGAAGATCTGCGCCACGGCCGCGTTGGTGGCCGGCACCGTCGACAGCCACAGCAGGCCCATCACGGCAGAAAACAGATAGACGCTCAGCGGCGTCAACGGCGCGAGCAGGAACAACGCAATCACGACCGCACGCGACAAGTAGATGAACACGAGAATGTTCTTCTTCTGAAACCGCTGGCCGAGCACGCCGGCCGCATACGTGCCGAACACGTTGAACAGCCCGATCAGCGCGAGCGCGAAGCTCGCCACCTGCGGCGCGAGACCGTGATCACGCAAGTAGCTCGGCATGTGCACGCCGATGAACACCACCTGAAAACCGCAGACGAAGTAACCCGCCATCAGCAGCTTGAAGCTCGTGTGGCCGAACGCTTCGCGCAGCGCCTGCCCGATGCTCTGATCGCGCGGCAACGCACGATTCGCGGCAAATGCGGGCTCCCGCAGGAACAGCGCAAACGGCGCGATCAGCAAAGCAGACGCAGCCAGGATCAACAGCGCGCTCTGCCAGCCCGACCAACCGATCAGCAACCCTTCGACGGGCACCATCAAAAATTGTCCGAACGACCCAGCCGCCGCTGCGATCCCCATCGCCCAGGAGCGCTTCTCGGCCGGAATGTTGCGGCCGATCACACCGTACACCACCGCGTACGTGGTGCCGGCCTGCGCAACGCCGATCAACACGCCGGTGGTGAGCAAAAATGCCAGGCTGCTGGTGGACATCGCCATGCCCACCAGCCCGAGCGCATAGCACAACGCGCCAGTCACCAGCACCCGAAAAGCGCCAAAGCGATCCGACACCATGCCCGCGAAGATGCCGGCTACGCCCCAGGCCAGGTTCTGTACCGCAAGCGCAAACGAGAACGTCTCACGGCTCCAGTCCTGCGCCTGCGTAATCGGCTGCAGCCAGAGGCCGAAGCCGTGGCGGATGCCCATCGACAAGGTGAGGATCAGTGCGCCGCAGAGCAGCACGCGGTTGAGCGAGAGCGGGGCCGCGGCGGCGATGGGCAGGGAGTCGGAGCGCATGCCGGTGGATGGTAGTGGGTTCGGCCGCATCCTGCATGGTTTGCCCAACGCAGTGGGGCCGGCTCCCGGCTGCCCCCTGTCGGCGATTGAGCGAGGCTCACCCGGGTGGTCGGCGACTCGCGCCGCTGGATGGAGCGCGTCTTCGCGAAGGTTATCGCAGCACGGGGTCGCGGCTCGACGATTCGCAGCTGCATGGGCAAGCACGTCATGCGCAGCCCTGTCTACTGTACGTAAAACCAGTATTTCCGGCCGCTGCGCTTACAATCCCGCGCCTATGTCCCAGAAAGCCGCTGCGCCCGCCTATTCCGAACAGTCGATCCGCATCCTGAAAGGTCTGGAGCCGGTGCGCCAGCGCCCCGGCATGTACACGCGCACCGACAACCCGCTGCACATCGTGCAGGAAGTGCTCGACAACGCGGCCGACGAAGCGCTGGCCGGCCACGGCAAGAAAATCCGCGTGACGCTGCACACCGACGGTTCCGTCAGCATCGAAGACGATGGCCGCGGCATTCCGTTCGGCCAGCATGCCGAAGAGGATGCGCCGGTGCTGGAACTGGTGTTCACGCGGCTGCACGCGGGCGGCAAGTTCGACAAGGGCGCAGGCGGTGCGTACAGCTTCTCCGGCGGGCTGCACGGCGTCGGCGTGAGCGTGTCGAACGCGCTGAGCACGCGGCTGGAGGCGACGAGTTGGCGCGAGGGCAAGGTCGCGCACATCGTGTTCGCGGGCGGCGACGTGGTCGAGCCGCTCTCGCTGCGCCCGGCTGGCAGCGGCGACCGGCGCCAGGGCACCACGGTGCGCGTCTGGCCCGATCCGAAGTATTTCGATTCGCCGCAACTGCCGCAGCAGGAGTTCGCTCATCTGCTGCGCAGCAAGGCGGTGCTGATGCCGGGCGTGGCGGTGTCGCTGACGCTGGAGAAGTCCGGCGAGACGCATAACTGGCTGTACAAGCGCGGCTTCTCGGACTATCTGACGCAGGCGCTGCACGGCGAGCCGTTGATTCCGTTGTTCGAAGGCGACGGCAGCGCGGGCGCAAAGGACGAGAACTTCGCAGAGGGCGAGGGCGCTGCCTGGTGCGTCGCGTTCACCGAAGACGGTGCGCCGGTGCGGGAAAGCTACGTGAACCTGATCCCGACCTCGGCCGGCGGCACGCACGAGAGCGGTCTGCGCGATGGCCTTTTCAACGCGGTCAAGAGCTTCATCGAACTGCACGCGCTGGCGCCGAAAGGCGTCAAGCTTCTGCCGGAAGACGTGTTTGCGCGCGCTTCTACCTGCTGTCCGCAAAAGTGCTCGATCCGCAGTTCCAGGGTCAGATCAAGGAGCGGCTGAACTCGCGCGACGCGGTGCGGCTGGTGTCGAGCTTCGTGCGGCCCGCGCTCGAATTGTGGCTGCACAGCCATGTCGACTATGGCAGGAAGCTCGCCGAGCTGGTGATCCGCACCGCGCAGACGCGCCAGAAGGCTGGCCAGAAAGTCGAGAAACGGCGCGGCTCGGGCGTCGCCGTGTTGCCGGGCAAACTCACCGATTGCGAAAGCCGCGACATCCGCAGAAACGAAGTCTTTCTGGTCGAAGGCGATTCGGCCGGCGGCAGTGCCAAGATGGGGCGTGACAAGGACAGTCAGGCAATCCTGCCACTGCGCGGCAAGGTGCTCAACACCTGGGAAGTCGAACGCGACCGCCTGTTTGCGAACACCGAAATCCACGACATCTCGGTCGCGATCGGCGTCGATCCGCACGGGCCCAACGACACGCCGGACCTTTCCGGCCTGCGCTACGGCAAGGTCTGCATCCTGTCGGACGCCGACGTGGACGGCTCGCACATCCAGGTGCTGCTGCTGACCTTGTTTTTCCGGCATTTCCCGAAACTGATCGAGGCAGGCCACGTGTTCGTCGCCCGGCCGCCGCTGTTCCGGGTCGACGCGCCGGCGCGCGGCAAGAAGCCGGCTGTGAAATCCTACGCACTTGACGAAAGCGAACTCGCCGCTATCCTTGACAAGCTTCGAAAAGACGGGGTGGCCGACAACGCCTGGAACGTGAGTCGCTTCAAGGGCCTGGGTGAGATGAGCGCGGTGCAGTTGTGGGAAACCACGTTGAATCCCGACACGCGCCGGTTGCTGCCGGTCACCTTGAGCCGGTTCGACTTCCAGCAGACCGAGCGGTTCATCGGCAAATTGATGGGCAAAGGCGAAGCAGCTTCGCGCCGCGAACTGATGGAATTGCATGGCGACGGGGTCGAAGTCGACGTCTGACCCACCCGCCGGGTCGTGTCATATCGCACGATTTTTGCTGGTAATTGTTGCCCTTGTCGCCCTTCCAGGCGACATCGGCCCGCCCCCACACGGAACGAGAAAAAAGGATCGACATCGATGAGGTCAGCACACCGCCTGAGCGTGAAACGAACCCCCCCACTGCTCGGCGATGCCGGCGGCCAGCGCAGCGCCGCAATGGCCTCGCGAGGCAGACGCCTTCCTTCACGCTGGCTGACCGTGCTGCTTTGCAGCGCGCTGGCCACCACCACCGCTCAAGCCGATATCTGGGGCTATGTCGACGCCAAAGGCGTGGCGCATTTCGCGACCAAGAAGGCCGATGAGCGCTACGAACTGTTTTTCCGGCAAGGTCAGAGTTTCGACACCAGCAAAAGCGCTGCGCCGCTGATGACACTGGCCAGCAGCAGCAGCGGCGCACAGGTGGCATCGACCGGACAAATCCGCATGGCCGCGCTGGTCGATTCGTCGCCGAGCTTTCGCGACGTCACTGCGCACCTGCGTGAAGCGTCCCGCATGCACAAGATCGATTACGACCTGTTGAAGGCAATGATCGTGACCGAGTCGGGCTTCAACAGCACCGCGGTGTCGCCCAAAGGCGCGGTCGGCCTGATGCAGATCATGCCCGCCACAGCCGAGCGCTACGGCGTCAGAGCCGACAAGCTCGGCGCGATCGAAGACAAGCTGACCGATCCGAAGACGAATATTCGCACCGGCACGCGCTACCTGCGGTTTTTGATCGATCTGTTTCCGGGCCAGCTCGAACTCGCCGTGGCCGCCTACAACGCGGGCGAAGGCGCCGTGCAGCGCGCGGGCAACAAGATTCCGAACTACCCGGAGACGCAAGCCTACGTGCGCCGCGTGCTGCAGATTTATCAGGCGGGCAAACCCGCACAGCAGGTCGCCATCGGCACGCCGCCGCGCCAGATCGGCCCGCGCCGTGTGCGCATGGAGCTGCCGGCCGGCACCCACGCGCTGATGGCGCCCGGCACCGAACACATCCTGGCCAGCACCGGCACCACTGCGCGCACCGACGCACACGGCCTGACACCGATGGGGATGTCGGACGTCACCGTGATCAATGAGTAGTCCGTCCGAGGGCGACGCCGCGTTGCCGGACATTCCGCTGCAGCCGGACTCCGATGCCGAACTCGATCTGGCCGACTACGCGCAGCGCGCGTACCTCGAATACGCGCTGTCGGTCGTCAAGGGCCGTGCGTTGCCGGATGTCTGCGACGGGCAAAAACCCGTGCAGCGCCGCATCTTGTACTCGATGCAGCGCATGGGGCTGGGCTTCTCCGGCACCGCGGCGCGCGCCCCGTCAAAAGCGCACGCGTGGTCGGTGACGTGCTCGGTCGCTTTCACCCACACGGCGACCAGGCCGCGTACGACGCGCTGGTGCGCATGGCGCAGGACTTCAGCCAACGTTATCCGCTGATCGACGGGCAAGGCAATTTCGGCTCGCGCGACGGCGACGGCGCAGCGGCCATGCGCTATACGGAAGCACGGCTGTCGCGCATCAGCGGCCTGCTGCTGTCCGAGATCGACGCGGGCACGGTCGACTTCGGCCCGAACTACGACGGCAGCACCACGGAGCCGCGTCAGTTGCCGGCGCGGCTGCCGTTCACGTTGCTGAATGGCGCCAGCGGCATCGCGGTCGGCCTGGCCACCGAGATCCCGAGCCACAACCTGCGCGAAGTAGCCGACGCCTGCGTCGCGCTGATCAAAACCCCCGCGCTCGACGACGAAGCGTTGTTCGCACTGCTGCCAGGCCCAGACTTCCGCGGTGGCGGGCAGTTGATCAGCAGCCCGACCGAGATCGCGGATGCCTACCGCGCCGGCCGCGGTTCGCTCAAGGTGCGCGCGCGCTGGAAGACCGAGGAACTCGCGCGCGGCCAGTGGCAGCTGGTCGTCACCGAGCTGCCGCCCGGCGTCAGCACACAGCGCGTGCTCGAAGAGATCGAGGAGCTCAGCAACCCGAAAGTCAAGGCGGGCAAAAAAGCGCTTTCGCCCGAGCAGTTAGGCGCCAAAGCCGCGCTGCTTGCGGTGCTCGACGCGGTGCGTGACGAGTCGAGCAAGGACGCGGCGGTGCGCATCGTGCTTGAGCCGAAGACCAGCCGCATCCCGGCCGTCGACCTGATCCACACACTGCTCGCGCAAACGAGCCTGGAGGCCAGCACCCCGCTGAACCTGACCGGCATCGGCATCGACGGCCGGCCGATGCAGAAGTCGCTGCGTCAGCTGTTGCTCGAATGGATCGAATTCCGCCAGGCCACCGTGCAGCGGCGCTCCGCGCACCGGCTCGGCAAGGTGGAGGACCGCATCCACATCCTCGAAGGGCGGCAGATCGTGCTGCTTCACATCGACGAGGTGATCGCGATCATCCGCGCGGCCGACGACCCGAAGGCCGCGCTGATCGAGCGGTTTGCGTTGAGCGATGCGCAGGCCGAAGACATCCTCGAAATCCGGTTGCGACAGCTCGCGCGGCTGGAAGCGATCCGCATCGAGCAGGAACTCAAAACATTGCGCGACGAAGCCGCCAAGCTCGCCGAAATCCTCGGCAGCCCGGCCGCGTTGCGCCGCCTGATGGTGCGCGAGATCGAAGCCGACGCGAAGCAGTTCGCCGACCCGCGCCGCACGCTGATCCAGGCCGACAAACGCATCGCTGCGAAAGCGCTCGCCGTGCCCGACGAAGCCGTGACGGTCATCGTCTCGGAGAAAGGCTGGGTACGCGCGCGTGGCGGCCACGGGCTCGATGCGGCGACGTTCAGCTTCAAGCCGGGTGACACGCCGTACGGTGCATTCGAGTGCCGCAGCACCGCCGTGCTGCTCGCGTTCGGCAGCAACGGCCGCATCTATACCGTGCCGGTCGCGGGCTTGCCGGGCGGCCGCGGAGATGGGCAGCCGGTCACGACCCTGATCGAACTCGAATCGGGCACGCGGCTCGTGCATTACTTTGCCGGGCCGGCCGATGCCGTGCTGCTGTTGTCCGGCTCCGGCGGCTTCGGGTTTCTGGCGACCGTCGAGCAGATGAGCTCGCGCCAGCGCGGCGGCAAAGCGTTCATCACGCTGGGTGCCGATGAGTTGCTGTGCGCGCCCAGTCTGGTGTCCGGCGCAGCCGGGCCGCTGACCGGTGCGGCTGGACAGCCGCGCGCGCGTGTCGTCGATGCGACTCACGTGGCCTGCGCATCGAGCGAGCGGCGCGTCCTGACGTTCGCGATCGACGAGTTGAAAGTCATGCCCACGGGCGGCCGCGGGCTGACCCTGATCGACCTGGAGCCGGGCGACACGCTGGCCGGCGCGGCTGCCTACTCGCCGCAGCGTGCGTGTGCTGGGCATCGGTCGCGGCGGCAAGGCGCGCGAGGAGACGCTTGAGATTCGCTCGCTGAACAACGCGCGCGCGGCGCGTGCACGCAAGGGCAAGGCGGCCGACCTGGGGTTCAAGCCGACCGGCGTCGCGCGCGTCGAGTGAACGGCGACGACGCCTGGTTGACCATTTCGTTCGAACTGCATTGATGGACATTCCACCCGTTGGCATCGTGATCCTGGTTGCAAGCGGGTTTGTGAGCTTCGCGGCCGGCCGCTGGTGGTCGCGCCGCCATCGCGACAAGAAAGCTGCGCAGGCGCGAGCGGCCGAGCAGGCTGGCCAGAGCCGACAGGTGCGTCGGGCGCGCGAGCGACGCGCGCAGCAACGCTAGTCGACTGCAGGCCGGAGAGCCCTCCCGGGTTTCTGGATGCGGGGCCGAACCTGGGCCTTCAGGCCCTCGACGGGGCGCTGGTCCGCCGACACGCTCACAGCGGGAACGAACCCGGCCACCATTCCGCATTGCAGGTCCGCTTCTCGCGGCTGCCGGCTGAACGGCCCATGCGTGGTTCGGCACGCGTTGCAAACGCCGCAGCCGAGGACTTTCCCTAGTAAGTATCCCGATAACACCCGCCTTGCAGACGCGGGTGCCACACTGATTTCGTTCCCCGGCCCGTGGCGAGGCGGACCGGACCCACATCAGGAGGCAATCGATCATGCGGATTTTTCCGATCACACCGGCAGCGGCTTCGACCGGCGCCGGTTGCGCCGACGAGCATGAAGGCCATATCAAGCCGGTTCGGCTGCCGCTGGCGCGGCGCGAGTTCCTGCAAGGGCTCGGGCGTGCTGATGGGCACGCTGGCCGCCGGTTCGCCGCTGGCGCTGCTGGCGCCGTCGACGCGTCTGGGCGGTCGAGCTGAAAAACCTGAGCCAGTCCGAAGGCAAGACGCTGATGGCGATGGGCCGCGTGCTGTACCCGCACAAGAAGCTGCCCGATGCGGTCTATGCGCTGCTGGCCAAGGATCTCGACGCCAAGCGACCGACGACCAGGAGCTGGCAGCGATGCTGCAGACGGCATCGCCGCGCTCGACCAGGCCGCCGGCGGCAGCTTCGCCAAGGCGCCGGCCGGCGAAGAGCTCGAGATCGTCAAGGTCGATGGAAGGCAGCCGTTCTTCGGCACGGTGCGCTGGCCAGTGCGTCACCTCGCTCTACGACAACGACATGGCGTTTGCAGCGTTCGGCTACCCGGGCTCGGCGTGGGACAAGGGCGGCTACATCACGCGCGGCTTCCAGGACCTGAAGTGGCTGCCCGCGCCGCCGCTGGAGGCCAGCCCGCCGCCCTACATGGGCTGATCCCCGCCCAGCCGATTCAGGCATCGCACGGAAACCCGAAGGAGACATGCATGGCGAAGTTCGACAACAGCGACGACTCGGTGGTCGTCATCATCGGCTCCGGCGCCGGCGGCGGCACGCTGGCCAACGAGTTGTGCCAGAAAGGCATCAAGGTCGTCGTGCTCGAAGCCGGCGGCGCGCAGTCGCAGCGCGAGCTTCATCAACGACGAGTGGAAGTCGTTCAGCCAGCTCGCCTGGCTCGACCCGCGCACCACCTCCGGCAACTGGCGCGTGGCCAAGGACTTTCCCGGGCCTGCCGGCCTGGATCTGCAAGACCGTCGGCGGCACCACCACGCACTGGGCCGGCGCGTCGCTGCGCCTGCAGGAGCACGAGTTCAAGGCACGCACGCACTACGGCGAGATCTGCCGGGCGCCAACCTGATGGACTGGCCGATGACGCTGGCAGGAGCTGGAGCCCTACTACGCGCGCGCCGAGGACAAGATGGGCGTGACGCGCACCAACGGCATCCCGGGCCTGCCCGGCAACAACAACTTCAAGGTCATGTACGCCGGCGCGACCAAGCTCGGCTACAAGGAGGTGCACACCGGCAACATGGCGATCAACAGCGAGCCGCGCGACGACCGCGCGCCGCTGCATGCAGCTCGGCTTCTGCTTCCAGGGCTGCAAGAGCGGCGCCAAGTGGAGCACGCTGTACACCGAGACTGCCGAAGGCCGAGAAGACCGGCAACATGGACCTGCGGCCCGCAGAGCCACGTCACGCGCATCGAGCACGACGACAGGGGCAAGGTCACCGGCGTCGTCTACTTCGACAAGGACGGCAAGGAACAGCGCCAGAAGGCGCGCATCGTCTGCGTCGCCGGCAACTCGATCGAGACGCCGCGGCTGCTGCTGCTGTCGGCCTCCGGCATGTTCAAGGACGGGCTGGCCAACAGTTCCGGGCCAGGTCGGGCGCAACTACATGCGGCACATGACCGGCATCGGTCTACGCGCATGTTCAAGCAGCCGGTGCACATGTACCGCGGCACGACGATGGCCGGCATCGTGCGCGACGAGGCCGCGCACAACGATACCAAGCGCGGCTTCGCCGGCGGCTACGAGATGGAGACGCTGTCGCTCGGCGTGCCGTTCATGGCCGCGTTCCTGAACCCGGGCGGCTGGGGCACCGGAGTTCGCCGAGTACATGGAGAACTACACCAACCTGGCCGGCATGTGGCTGGTCGGCGAAGACATGCCGCGCGAGACGCAACCGCGTCACGCTGAATAACGACGTCAAGGACAAATGGGGCAACCCGGTGCCCAACGTGCACTTCGACGACCACGACAACGACATCGCGATGCGCGAGCACGCATTCAAGCAGGGCCAGCGCGATCTACGCAGCGGCCGGCGCGATCAAATCGTTCCGCACGCCGCCGTATCCGTCGACGCACAACCTGGGCACCTGCCGCATGGGCGCGTCGGCCAAGGACAGCGTCTGCAACGCGCACGGCCAGACGCCACGACATCGCCAACCTGTTCATCAGCGACGGCAGCCAGTTCACGACCGGCGGCGCCGAGAACCCGACGCTGACGATCGTGACGCTGGCGATCCGGCAGGCCGACTACATCGCGGCGCAGATGACGGCACGCACGATCTGACGGCGCGCCCGGCACTCGGCCAGCAAATCCACGCAGGAGACCGCGTCATGTGCGAATTCTTCGTCAAGGCCGACCCGATCCAGTACGAGCAGCGCTCGCGCACCGTGCGCATCCACGGCGTGCTCACGAGCATCCGGCTGGAAAACATGGTGTGGGACATCCTGGCCGAAATCGGCCGAGGACGAGGGCTGCACGACGAACGCGCTGATCGCCCTGTTCCACGACGAGATCCTGGCGCACCGCGGCGAGGTGCCGAACTTCGCATCGTTCCTGCGCGTGACCTGCATGCGCTACCTGCGCCGCCGGCTGATCGCCAGCGAACGCGCGCAGCGCAGCGAGACCGGGCCGCCGGCGGCCGGCGTCGGCACGCGCCACCACGCCGCTCGGCAGCGTTCTCGCGCTGCCGAGCCGCGTCGCTGCCACCAGTTCAACCTGCACTGACCAGAACGAGCAGCCATGAGCTTCACCACCGAAATCCACCCTGGCGTCTGCGAGCAGCCGAGCGCCGCTTCCGACGGCTTCGTGCTCAACCACAGCATGCTGCGCGTCAAGGACCCGAAGGTGTCGCTGGACTTCTACAGCCGCGCTGATGGGCATGCGCGTGCTGCGCAAGCTCGATTTTCCGGAGATGAAGTTCTCGCTCTATTTCCTGTATCGGCCGAGCGCCCGGCGATGCGCCGCCCGAGGACATCGGCGAGCGCACCGCATGGACCTTCTCGCAGCGCGCGATCCTCGAACTGACGCACAACTGGGGCACCGAGGACGACGCCGGCATTCAAGTATCACGACGGCAACGCGCAGCCGCAGGGCTTCGGCCACATCTGCTTCTCGGTCCCCGACCTCGACGCGGCGGTGCGCTGGTTCGACGAGAACGAGGTGCGTCTACGTCAAGCGGCCCGAGCAGGGCAAGATGAAGGACGTCGCCTTCATCAAGGACCCCGACGGCTACTGGATCGAGATCGTCGAGCCGGCGCGGCTTCGGGCTCTGGGGCGCTGAATCCCGCACGACGCCGTGGCCACGCGGCGCACGTGGCGGTATCGCCCGGCCCCATGCGTGTCTGTCGTCCGCCGCGCGTGGGTCAGGCGACTTCCACAATCATCTCGATCTCGACACACGCGCCGAACGGAATCTGCGCCACGCCGAACGCGCTGCGCGCGTGCGCCCCGACCGTCGGGCCGAACACTTCGCCGAACAGTTCGCTCGCGCCATTGGTGACGAGGTGCTGCTCGGTGAATTCGGGTGTCGAATTGACCAGGCTCATCAACTTGACGATGCGCTTGATCTGGTTCAAGTCACCGACCGCCGCGTGCAGCGTGCCCATCAGATCGATTGCGATCCGGCGCGCGGCCGCCTTGCCTTCTTCGGTCTGCATGTCCTTGCCGAACTGGCCGACCCACGGCTTGCCGCCTTCCTTGCGCGCGATGTGGCCGGACAAAAACAGCAGCTTGCCGGCCTGCGCGTACGGCACGTAGGCAGCGGCCGGGGTGACGACCGGGGGCAGTTCGATGCCGAGGCTTTTGAGTTTTTCATAGATCGCCATCGGGATTCCTTTATTTCGCTGGGTATGAGGATGGAAAGTGAATGGAGCGTCTATCGGAACTGCGGACGCTGCTCTCAGGCCACCGCCGCCGCATCGACCACCGGTTCGGCCCACGGCTCGACCGTGACGGCGACCTTGAGGGTATGCCGCGCACCCCCGTGGAGCACGCCGCGCAACGGCGTGACGTCGGCGTAGTCGCGGCCGACGGCCAGCGTGACGTAGTCATCACCGGCGCGGCGGTCGTTGGTCGGATCGAAATCGCACCAGAGCGGTTCGATGCCGGTGCCGGGCAGCGCGGGCAGCAGCACCGCGAACCACGCGTGCGATGCGTCCGCGCCGATCAATCGCGCGCGGCCCGGTGGCGGATGCGTGAGCAGATAGCCGCTGACGTAGCGCGCGGGCAGCCCCATCGCGCGCAGGCACGCGATGCCGATGTGCGCGAAGTCCTGGCAGACGCCACGGCGCTGGCGCAGCGCCACCACCGCCGGCGTGTTCACCTCGGTGGCGCGTGGGTCGTAGCGCATGTCGCGGTGCAGCCGATGCGTCAGATCGGCCACCGCCTCCAGCAGCGGCGCACCCGGGGGGAAGCTGGAACGCGCGTAATCGTGGAAGTCCGGATGACGCGGCACCAGGGGCGACGCGAACACGAACTCGGCCGATGGCTCCCAGCGGCAGCCGGCTCGGTAGCGGTAGAGCGCCTGCACCTGCTCCCAGCAAGCGTCTTGCGCCGGCCAGCGCGCACCCCGGGTGGCCACCACGCTGCGCGCCGTGACCACCAGCCGGTCGTGCAGGGACTGCAACGAGAAAAACGTGCGGCTGTTGCCATGGATGTCGCGCGTGTCGGTGCGCTGGTCCGGCGCGGGCTGCACTTGCAGCCGGTGTTCCAGCAATTCCTGGCTGCGCGTCTCGAGCGGCCGCAAATGCGCCATGTGCTGCGCGGTCTGCACGGCCGGCGTGTAGGCGTAGCGCGTTTCGTGCGTGATTCGGAGTTGCATGGACCGGATTTCCAGCGAGGGGAGCGTTCGTGGCAGCGAGTGTCACGCGCTCACGGTCTGATCCGACACGCGCGAATGGCTGAAGCAGGCGGCCGTGATGCGCTCCGAAATCTGCCAGGCGCTGCTCGCGCATTGGAGCAGCAACGCGCGCAGGGCGGGGCGCCGCGCGCGCGCGTCGGTCTCGACGAGCTCCGCGAGCACCCAGTCGGCCGGGTCCGGCACGCGCTTGAGCAGCGGCTCGGGTTCGAGCGATGAAGCCTGCGCGATCCTGGCCAGACGCCCGCGCAGGTTGTGCGCGACCCAGGTCAGCGAACGCGGATTGGCTCGGTCCATCACCAGCAGATCGATCAACGCGGTCGTGTCGCGGCTTTGCTGATAGTGCGAGCGGAACGTGATGGTGCTGTCGAACAGCGCCACTGCCCCGTCGAACCCGCCGGCTGTGTCGACGGCTCGGCAGTCGAAGCCGCGCCGCAGCGCGCCGCTGAAAAACCCGAGCCGCTCGATCTGCCGCCCGGCGTTGAGCAGCCGCAAGCCGTCGTCGCGCAGCATGTGGTCGGCGTGCGCGCCGGTCATCGTGGCCAGATCGCGGATCGCGATCTGCAG
Organism: uncultured beta proteobacterium; assembly: GCA_963761295.1. Taxonomy (GTDB): domain Bacteria; phylum Pseudomonadota; class Gammaproteobacteria; order Burkholderiales; family Burkholderiaceae_C; genus JBBPYC01. Next base: position 211,163 of record CAVXGG010000011.1, on the reverse strand, counting down.
CGCGCCGAGCGCCTCGAGCGCGGCCGTGTGACTGTCCGGCGCTATGCCTCGACAGCGCAGCAGAAATTCGTCCTCGACTGCGCCGAATCACGAACCACTGGTCCGGCGTCGAGCCGCTCGCGCAGCGCGCCGGCGGCTTGGCGAATGGCGCGCAGGTTGAAGCCGACGCTGTGCGCGGTGTCGGGCGTTGCCAGAGCCCCGCGATCAGCGCGCGCTCGAAGCCGCCGCGTGAACGCAGCGCCGACGGGCCGCCGCGCGGCAGCAGGCCGTGCGCCTGCGTCATCTCGTCGATCCAGGCGAGCAGTGCGGGCTGTTCGGCGTCCTCGCCGTACAGCGCGTCGAGCGCGACTTTCGCGAGTCGCGCGGTGTTCTCGGCGCGCTCGGTGTAGCGGCCGAGCCAGAACAGGTTCTCTGCTGCCCGGCTCGTGATGCGCTGTTGTTCGCGGCGCTCGGCGATCAGCGCGGGCGTGAGCCGCGACACCTGCAGCGTGCTGCGGTCGACCGCATCGTCGGTCAGCGCCCAGACGTCGGCGCTGCTGCCGCCGCGGTTCATCGAGGCGATCTCCTCGTTCGCGGTCGCGATGCGCGCCATGCCGCCCGGCAGCACGCGCCAGGAGCCCACGCCGTCGGCGACCGCGAACACGCGCAGCATGACCGATCTGGGCTCGACCTTCGCACTGCCCGGGTCCCAGGTCGGCAGCTGCGACATCGACAGATACGACTGCACGGTGACGCTCTCGCCGTCGGCCTGGATGCGGTCGCGCCAGCGCGCAAGCTCGGGCGCATCAAGCGACGCCGCGCGCACCGCCTCGAACGGCAACGCGCCGTCGAAGCCGTATGCGGTCGGCTTGAGCATCTGCTGCGCAAGCCGGGGCAGCACCGCCTGCGCGGCCGCCCGCTCGCCGCACCACCATGTGGCGAGCGACGGCAGCGCGAGTTCTTCGCCGAGCAGATGGCGCGCAAGCCCCGGCAGAAAACCGAGCAGCGCGGGCGACTCCAGAAACGCCGAGCCCGGCGCGTTCGCCATCACCACGCGCTCGGCACGGATCGCCTGCAGCAGCCCCGGCACGCCGAGCGTCGAGTCCGCACGCAGTTCGAGCGGGTCGAGGTATTCGTCGTCGACCCGTTTGATCACGCCGTGCACCGGCTGCAGTCCGCGCAGGGTCTTCAGGTACAGCCGCTGGTCGCGCACCGTCAGATCGCCGCCTTCGACCAGCGGCAGGCCGAGGTAGCGCGCCAGATAGGCGTGTTCGAACCATGTGGCGCTGTACGGCCCGGGCGTCAGCAGCACGACCTGCGCCTCGTCCTCGCCGCAGCGCGCGGCGCACAGCCGCTTCAAATGGTGGGCGAACGCGCTGTAAGTCGCGGCCAGATGCTGCACCGGCAGCGCATCGAACGCGCGCGGAAACAGCCGCGAGATGACCAGGCGGTTCTCCAGCAGATAACCCAGGCCGGAGGGCGCCTGCGTGCGCTGCGAGACCACGCGCCAGCGGCCGTCCGGCGCGCGTGCCAGATCGAACGCGGCAACGTGCAGATGCATGTCGCCGCTCAGTGCGACGCCGTGCATGGCGCGCAGATAACCCGGGTGCCCCTGCACCAGTGCGGCTGGCAGCAACGCGCGTTGCAGCAGTTCGCGCGGGCCGTAGACATCGGCCAGCACCCGGTTCAGCAGCCGCACGCGCTGCAGCACGCCGGCTTCGATCACGCGCCAGTCCTGCGCGCCGATGATCAGCGGAAACAGGTCCAGCGCCCAGGGCCGCTGCGACTCGTCCGGCTCGGCCAGCACGTTGTAGGTCACGCCGTTGTCAGCCAACTGGCGCTGCAACTGCCGCACCCGCGAATTCAGCCCGACGCTGCCGCCGGTGTCGCCGAGTTGCTCGACAAAGTGCTGCCAGCCGGCGGCCAACACATCGCGGTCGTTGTCCGGCGCGGCGCTGCCGCGCAACTCGTCGAAGTGACCGGATGCGGCGGTGGCCGCCTGCTGCCAGACCGCACCCGCCGGCGCCGGCTCGGCCGGCTGGCGCGCGTCCCCCATCGTCGCGGCGGCGCTGATCGATAACACCGAACTCACGACACGCGGCCGCTCCGATCGAGCGCGGAAGGTCCGACTTGCGTGCTCGTCGGCGCGGTGCGCAAGTCCAGCGTGTACGGAAATTCGCGGCTCGCCGCCAGTGCGATCGACGGCAGCGCGGCCTCGAGCCGTCCCGGCGTGTGGCCGATGCGCGAGAAGCGCGCCATGCGCCGGCTCTCCGCTTCGTAGGCGTTGACCGGAAAGCCTTCGTAATTGCGTCCACCCGGGTGCGAGACGAAGTACTTGCATCCGGCGATCGAGCGCTGGTTCCAGCTGTCCACCAGATCGAACGTGAGCGGCGCGTGCACGCCGATCGTCGGGTGCAGGGAGGAAGGCGGGTTCCACGCCTTGTAGCGCACGCCGGCGACGAATTCGCCGGCGGTGCCGGTCGGCTGCAGCGGCAGCGGCTCGCCGTTCACGCTGACCGCATAGCGGCTGTCGTTCAGGCCGGTCACGCGCACCTCGATGCGCTCGAGCGAAGAGTCCACGTAGCGCACGGTGCCGCCGATGGCGCCTTCCTCGCCCATCACATGCCAGGGCTCGAGCGCGTTGCGCAGCTCCAGCGCGATGCCGCGTCGCCGCGAGCGAGCCCACCAGCGGGAAGCGGAACTCGAAGTGCGGCGCAAACCACTCGGCATCGAACGCATAGCCGGCTTCGCGCAGGTCGTCGATCACGTCGGCAAAGTCCTGTCTTGACAAAGGTCGGCAGCAGGAACCGGTCGTGCAGCACGGTGCCCCAGCGCGTCAGCGGCGCCTGGTACGGCTGCTGCCAGAAGCGCGCGACCAGCGCGCGCAGCAGCAGTTGCTGCGCGATGCTCATGCGCGCGTGCGGCGGCATTTCGAACGCGCGCAACTCGAGCAGGCCCAGGCGCCCGGTGGACGAGTCGGGCGAATACATCTTGTCGATGCAGAACTCGCTGCGGTGCGTGTTGCCGGTCACGTCGACCAGCACGTTGCGCAGGCTGCGGTCGACCAGCCACGGCGGCATCGCGCTGCCGCGCTCGGCTTGCGGCGCGCTCGATCTCGCGCAGTGGCGATTTCGAGCTCGTAGACCTGATCGTTGCGCGCTTCGTCCACGCGCGGCGCCTGGCTGGTCGGGCCGATGAACATGCCGGAAAACAAGTACGACAGCGACGGATGGTTGTGCCAGTAGGTCAGCAGGCTCGTCAGCAGCTCGGGCCGGCGCAGGAACGGGCTGTCGGCGGGCGTGGCGCCGCCCATCACGAAGTGGTTGCCACCGCCGGTGCCGGTGTGCCGCCCGTCGGTCATGAATTTCTCGGCCGACAGGCGGGTCTCGAACGCGGCTTCGTAGAGGAACTCGGTGTGCTCGACCAGTTCGTTCCAGTTGTTCGCCGGATGGATGTTGACTTCGATCACGCCGGGGTCGGGTGTGACCGCAAGCAGCTTCAGGCGCGGATCGCGCGGCGGCGGATAGCCTTCGAGCACGATCTTGACTTTCAGCTCGCGCGCGGTGGCTTCCACCGCCGTGACGAGCTCCAGATAGTCTTCGAGACGCGACGCGGGCGGCATGAACACGTAGAGCGCGCGGCTCGGCTGCTTTCCGGCGGCAAGCTCGATCTCGGGGCCGTGGGCGCGGCTCGGATCGCGCGCTTCCACGCACAGCGCGCCGCGCGTGATCCAGTGCGCGGACTCGCCGCGCTTCGGGGTGCGCTGCAGGCTGTCGGTATCGGTGCGCGCAGTCGCCACCGCCGTGCCCACGGCGGCAACGCCGCCGCGCTGGCCGGCGCGAGATGCATCGTCCGCGTCGGCCGCCGTCGCGTAGCGTTCGGCCAACACCGCCGGCTCGGCGAGTGGCGCACGCGGCGCCGACGGGTCTTCTTCGATGAGATAGCTGCGGTCGGATTCGTTCGCCCACGGCAGCGAATCCAGCGGCAGCCGGTAGCCCATCGGCGAATCGCCGGGCAGAAGATAAAGACGTTCATCGCGCAAAAACCAGTGGCCGGTGCTCCAGACCGCCCCTTGGGAATCGGGCTCGGCTTTCAGCGGCAGCGCATAGCCGATCACCGAATCGAGCTTCTGGCTGAACACGCGGCGCAGGCGTGCGCGCTCCAGCTCGTCGTCGAGCTTCGCATCGAACGGATCGACGTTCACCGGCAGCCGGCGCTCGCGCCACAGGTAATACCAGACGTCTTCGTACGCGGGCAGCAGGGTGTCGTCGCCGACGCCGAGCTTGGTGGCCAGCAGGCGGATGAACGCGTGCGCGTCCGTGCTGTCGTAGTGGCTCGGCACGCGCTCGTCGGCGAACAGTTCGGGGTCGTGCCAGATGGGTTTTCCGTCGGCGCGCCAGCAGATCGACAACGCCCAGCGCGGCAGTTGCTCTCCTGGATACCACTTGCCCTGGCCGAAGTGCAGGAAGCCGCCGTCGCCGTACTCGGCGCGCAGCTTCTTGACGAGTTCGGTCGCGTAGCCGCGCTTGGTCGGCCCGAGCGCGGCGGTGTTCCATTCGGCCGCGTCGCGGTCGGTCGTGCAGACGAAGGTCGGCTCGCCGCCCATCGTCAGGCGCACGTCGTTCGTGTCGAGTTCGGCGTCCACCTTTGCGCCGAGCGCCAGCACATCGGCCCATTGTTCCTCGGTGTAGGGCTTGGTCACGCGCGGCGACTCGAACAGACGCGAGACCGACATCTCGTGGCCGAACTCGACTTCGGCGTCGTCCACCACGCCTTCGATCGGCGCGGCGCCCGACGGCGTCGGCGTGCAAGCCAGCGGGATGTGGCCTTCGCCGGCCAGCAAGCCCGAGGTCGCGTCGAGCCCGACCCAGCCGGCACCGGGAAGGTACACCTCGCACCACGCGTGCAGGTCGGTGAAGTCGACCGTGGTGCCGCTCGGGCCGTCGAGTGCCTTCACGTCCGGCACGAGCTGGATCAGGTAGCCCGAGACGAAGCGCGCGGCCAGGCCGAGACGGCGCAACAGCTGCACCAGCAGCCAGCCCGAATCGCGGCACGAACCGCTGGCGAGCTGCAGCGTCTGCTCGGGCGACTGGATGCCGGGCTCGAGCCGGATCAGATATTTGATGTCGCCCGCGACCTGCTGATTGATGCCGACCAGAAAGTCGATCGTGCGCTGGGGCTTTTGATCCACCTTTTGCAGGTAGTCGGCGACCAACGGCGTCATCGGCTCGACCACGAGGTAGGGCGCGAGTTCCTGCGCGAGCGCGGTGTCGTAGCTGAACGGAAACTTTTCCGCGTACGGCTCCAGAAAGAAGTCGAACGGGTTGTAGACCGCCATCTCGACCACCAGGTCGACCGTGACCTTGAACATCGTCACGGGTTCCGGAAACACGAGTCGCGCCTGCCAGTTCGCGAACGGGTCCTGCTGCCAATTCACGAAATGATCCGCCGGCTCGATCTGCAGCGAGTACGAGATCACGTTGCTGCGGCAGTGCGGCGCCGGGCGCAGCGCGCACCACCTGGGGCCCGAGCCGGACCGGCCGGTCGTAGCGGTAGCTGGTGACGTGGTGCAGCGCGGCGTGGATCGACATGGTGGAGCCTGTGGTACTTTTTCGGGCCGGGGGGACAAGCGCGCCGTCATGGGTGCCGACGGCGAAGCCGTGCAGAGCGTCGAGATCGCTGGCGGATCCGCCGACGATTCGAGATGTCGGCATCGATACTAGCAAGTTGCATCTCAAGCAACTCCTGCGCCACGCCGCCGGCGCCCGCGTGGATCCGCCGCACGGATCGCTGCTGCGGGCAGCTCGCCCGGTTTCGCAACCGGTGCGGCAGCGCGCGATTCGCCCTGGCGGGCGATCCGCCGCGCGGCCCGTTCGCGCAGCCTTTCACGAAGCGCACCGACGCGGCAATCGCACCGGGGCCCGATGACCCTAGCATCCGCGCGATGCCGCCCGAGACTGTCCCCGCAACGCGCGCCGCCGCCTTCGCCGCGGTGCCGCTCGGCGTGGTGTTGGGCACCGCCTGGCAGATGCAGCAATCGGTGCTGTGGAGTGCATGGAGCTACGGGCTGCTGCTCGGTGCGGCGTTGGCGGCGTTGGCGGCGGTGTTCATCGTGCTGTGCGGTCGGCGCGGCCCGCAATGGCTTTCATCGGCCACGCTGCTGGTCGCCTGCACGGCGATCGGTTTTGCCGCGGTGGGCCTGCGCGCCGACAGCCGAGCAAGCGGTCTGCTCGACCCCGCGCTCGAAGGCATCGACCTGCGGGTCGTGGGACGCATCGCGGCCATGCCACAACGAAGCGACATCGGCCAGCGTTTCCTGTTCATCCCGGAGTCGGTGCTGCGAGACGGTGTCGCAGTGCAGCTGCCGAAGCGCCTGTTGCTGAACTGGTATCAGGACAATGGCCTGTTTCCCGTGTCGGCGTCGCGTGTCGACGCCGATCCACCGCCCCGGCTGCGCGCCGGTGAACGCTGGGCGCTGACGGTGCGGTTGAAGGCGCCGCACGGCAACGTGAACCCGCACGGCTTCGACAGCGAACTCTGGTTCTGGCAGCAGGATGTGCATGCGACCGGCTCGGTGCGCGCGCGCGCGGGGAGCCTGCCGCCGAGACGACTCGAATCGACCTGGAGGCATCCGATCGAGCAGGCGCGGCAACACGTGCGCGATGCGATCCTCGACGCCGTGCCGGATCGGCACACTGCCGGCATCCTCGCCGCGCTCGTCACCGGCGACCAGGCCGCAATCGAGCGCGCCGACTGGGACGTCTTTCGTGCCACCGGCGTGGCGCACCTGATGAGCATCTCGGGCCTGCACATCACGATGTTCGCGTGGCTGGCCGCAGCGGTTGTCGGTTGGGGCTGGCGCCTTTCGGTGCGGGCCTGCGCCTGGTTGCCGGCGGCGACGGCGGCGTTGGTCGGTGGCGTGTCGCTGGCGGCTGGCTACGCGCTGTTCAGCGGCTGGGGGGTGCCCGCGCAGCGCACCATTTTGATGCTCGCCGTGGTGTCCCTGCTGCGTGCGGCCGGCCGGCGCTGGCCCTGGCCGCAGGTTTGGTTGAGCGCCTGCGCGGTGGTGCTGCTGGTTGACCCGTGGGCGCTGATGCAGGCCGGATTCTGGCTCAGCTTCGTTGCGGTCGGCATTCTGTTCGCTACGGATATCGGAGCAAACAAAGAATACGCGGCAAGCGCCTCGACCGGATTCGTCTCTAGATGGTGGAACGCGCTGCGGCGCCTGACGGCGTCGCAGGCGACGATCACGCTGGCGCTCGCGCCGTTGACGCTGCTGCTGTTCAACCAGTTGTCGCTGGTCGGGCTGCCGGCCAATCTGCTTGCGGTGCCGTGGGTCACGCTCGTCGTCACGCCGCTGGCGTTGGCGGGTGTGTTGTTCGCACCGTTGTGGAGCTTGGCGGCGCTTGCGGTGCAGGCATTGGGCAGCGTGCTAAACATGTTGGCCGCGTTGCCTTTTGCGACATTGGCGCTGGCCAGCGCCGACGGCTGGACCAGCGCGGCGGGTCTGGCCGGCGGACTGTTGCTCGCGCTGCGCCTGCCGTGGAGCCTGCGGTTGCTCGGGCTGCCGCTGCTGTTGCCGTGGCTCCTCTGGCAGCAGCCACGCCCTGCGCCGGGTCAGTTCGAACTGCTGGCCGCCGACATCGGGCAGGGCAACGCGGTGCTCGTGCGCACCGCCGCGCACGGGCTGCTGTTCGATGCCGGGCCACGGTACTCGAGCGACGGCGACGCGGGCAGCCGCGTGCTGGCGCCGCTGTTGCAGGCCACCGGCGAGCAGGTCGACTTGCTGATCGTGAGCCACAGCGACAGTGACCACAGCGGCGGTGCCGCGGCGCTGTTGCGGCGTCGACCGTCGATGCGCTTGCTCAGTTCGATCGCGCCCGACCACCCGCTGCGGAGCGCGGCTGCGAACGACCGCTGCGAAGCCGGCCGGACCTGGCGTTGGGACGGCGTGCAGTTCACGCTGCTGCACCCCCGCGCACTGGACTACGCGGCGGCCTCGAAGCCGAACGCGATGAGCTGCGTGCTGCGCGTGAGCAACGGCGAGCAGACGGCCTTGCTCACCGGCGACATCGAACGCGTGCAGGAAGCGCGATTGGTCGCCGACCCACAGGCCGCGCCGCAGCTTGCCGCCGACTGGTTACTGCTGCCGCACCACGGCAGCAGGACGTCGAGCAGCACCGCGTTCCTCGACGCGGTGCGGCCTCGCTTCGCCGTGGTACAGGCGGGCTATCGCAACCGCTATGGGCACCCGGCCGAGTCGGTGCTGGATCGCGTGCGCGAGCGCGGCGCCGAAGTGATCGAGTCGACCCGGTGCGGAGCTGCGCTGTGGCGCTCGGCGGTGCCGCAGCGCATCACGTGTGAGCGCAGCGCCAACCCGCACTATTGGCACCATCGGGCACCCATGCAGGCGCCTTGAGACGCACGCACCACGGGGCGGCGCTGGCTCGCATGTTGCTATGCTCACTCGTCTACGGAGGCGACAGTGGCCATGCAGAAGTTCGACGAGATGTACATGCAAGCGGATTACGGCGCGCCGTGGGGCGCAGTCGGGTCGTCTGCTTCGTCGGCCCGGTCGCAAAGCCAGTCGCAGGGTCGGGCGCCGACGGATGAGGCAGCGGACACGGCAGGCGCAGCGATACGAACCCACTACCGCGGCTACGCGCAGTGGCTCGGAAAACAGACCGACGAAGCCATGCGCGCGCGGCGCGAAGAAGCCGAAGTGATCTTTCGGCGCGTCGGAATCACGTTCGCGGTGTACGGCGCGAAGGACGAAGACGGCGCCGGCACCGAGCGGCTGATCCCGTTTGACCTGATCCCGCGCGTGATCCCGGCAGCCGAGTGGGCCAGCATGGAACGCGGCCTGGTGCAGCGCGTCACGGCCCTGAACCGCTTTTTGCACGACGTCTATCACGATCAGGAGATCCTGCGCGCGGGTATCGTGCCCAGGGAGCAGGTCGAGCACAACAGTCAGTTCCGCGCGCAGATGATGGGCGTGGACATCCCGAACCAGATTTATTCGGCGATTGCGGGCATCGACATCGTGCGCGCGCCGACGCCGTCGGGCGAGGGCATCTACTACGTGCTGGAGGACAACTTGCGGGTGCCCAGCGGCGTCAGCTACATGCTGGAAAACCGCAAGATGATGATGCGGCTGTTTCCCGAGCTGTTCAGCCAGCACCGCGTGGCGCCGGTCGCGCACTATCCGGATTTGCTGCTGGAGACTCTGCGCGACGCCGCGCCGCCCGCGACCGCCGAGCCGACCGTCGTGGTGCTGACGCCGGGTATGTACAACAGCGCCTACTTCGAACACGCGTTCCTCGCGCAGCAGATGGGCGTCGAGCTGGTCGAAGGCCAGGACCTGTTCGTCAAAGACAAGTTTCTCTACATGCGCACCACGCGCGGGCCGGAGCGGGTCGATGTGATCTACCGCCGCGTGGACGACGATTTCCTCGATCCGCAGGTGTTTCGCAGCGACTCCACGCTCGGCTGCGAAGGGCTGATGGAGGCTTACAAGGCCGGCAACGTCGCACTGTGCAACGCGGTCGGCACGGGGGTCGCGGACGACAAGTCGATCTATCCGTATGTGCCGCGGATGATCGAGTTCTACCTCGGTGAAAAACCGATCCTGAACAACGTGCCGACCTACATGTGTCGCAACCCCGAAGACTTGAAGTACACGCTGGCCAATATGCATGAGCTGGTGGTCAAGGAAGTGCACGGCGCCGGTGGCTACGGCATGTTGATCGGGCCGGCCTCCTCCAAGGACGAGATCGAGCAGTTCAGGAAAGCCGTGGCCGCCGAGCCGGCACGCTACATCGCGCAGCCGACGTTGTCGCTGTCGAGCTGCCCGACGTTCGTGGACGCCGGCATCGCACCGCGGCATATCGATCTGCGGCCTTTCGTGCTGTCGGGCAAGAAGGTCATGATGGCGCCGGGCGGGCTCACGCGCGTGGCGCTCAAGCAAGGCTCGCTGGTGGTGAATTCGTCGCAGGGCGGGGGCACCAAGGACACGTGGATCCTCGAGAAGTGATGCTCGGCCCCAGGAGGATGCTGCTCGCCCCCAGGCTTCGCTGCGCTCTCGCCTTCCCCCGACCGGGGGCGCCGCAAGGGGCCCGGCGGAGCCGGCCCCGCTGCGTCCGTTTGGGTGCAGGCCTTCCTTTGACGGATCCGGTCGTGAAGACGGGTTGCAGCATTTCGTTGGCAGCTGGGTTCGGGCTTCGCTCGCCGCGTTCCGTTTCCTTTTGCGAACGGCTGGAGTCGGCGCATGGGGTCGAGCTTGTCCGCCGACGCTGCAATGCGGCCATCGCCTGCCGCTGGCTGGCAGCGAGGCGCACGGCCTTGCGGACCCGGCGCCACTGCGCCCGCAGTCATAAGTTTGCATGTTTGATCGCGGGAGGCTCGCGGCAGCCTTCGGGGTGTTCCTTGGGAGTCGAAATATGTTGAGCCGCACCGCCGACCATTTGTTCTGGATGGCCCGATACACCGAGCGGGCGGAGAACACCGCGCGCATGCTGGATGTGAACTATCAAACCGAGATGCTGCCGCAGTCGTCGGCCGCGGCCGAGCTCGGCTGGCAGGGGGTGCTGTCGATCAGCGAACTGCTCGCGAGCTACAAGGCTTTGCACGGGGAGGTCGCTGCGAAGCACGTGATGGATTTCATGGTGAAGGACGAGTCGAACCCGTCTTCGATCGTGTCGTGTCTGCGCTCCGCACGCGAGAACGCCAGAGCCGTGCGCGGCACCTTGACCACGGAAGTCTGGGAGACGCTGAACACCACCTGGCTCGACGTGAACCGGATGCTGCGCGGTGGCGCGTTCGAGCGCGATCCGGGCACGTTCTTCGATTGGGTCAAGCACCGCTCGCACCTGTCGCGCGGCGTCACGCTCGGCACGATGCTCGCCGACGAATCGTTTTATTTCGTGCGCATCGGCACATTCCTGGAGCGCGCCGACAACACGGCTCGGATACTGGATGTGAAGTTCCATGCGTTGCAGGGCGACTTCTTCGGCGCCGTCAGCGACAAGGGGCAGGAGTACGACTTCTATCACTGGAGCGCGGTGCTGCGCAGCGTCTCGGGCTTCGAGATCTATCGCAAGGTCTACCGCGACGTGATCAAGCCGGAGCGCGTGGCGCAGCTGTTGATCCTTCGGCCCGACATGCCGCGCTCGCTGCATTCGAGCGTGACCGAAGTGGTCACGAATCTCGATCAGGTCACGAGCAACCGCACAAGCGAGAGCCTGCGGCGCGCGGGCCGGTTGCGCGCCGACTTGCAGTTCGGCCGCATCGACGAGATTCTGGCGACCGGCCTGCACGCGTACCTGACGCAGTTTCTCGATCGCGTGAACGAACTGGGCGGCCAGATCAGCCGCGAGTTCCTGGTGCCGGCTTAGGCGGTACAGGCGGCACAGGCACCCTGGACCGCAGGCGATCGGTCATTCGAACGCAGTTTGTCGAAGGCGGCCCGGCGCGCATGAACCGCGCTTCCACGTTCCCAGCTCAGGCTGCGTTCTCTGTCAAGCGGGGCCTGACCTCGTGGGGCGCCGACCCGTTGAACAGCCCGTCCACATGTTGCTGCACGCGTTGCAGATGGAAGCCTTGCTCTTCCAGGTCGCCCCGGATGCGCTGCCAGTTTTCGGTCTGTCTGGTGTCGAAGCCGCCGAGTTCCTGGGCGAGTTGCGCAAGAGCCTGGCTCGCCGCCTCGAAGCGTTGCAGCGATTCGTCGGAGACTTCGATCGTCTCGACCTCCGGGGCGGCCGCTTTTGCTGCCACGGCAGCGGGTGCCTCGGCCTGGCGCTGGATCTTCTGCTCGCAACTGGCAAGTCGGCTCGCGAGTTCGCTCTGGCGCTTGCCGAAGTCGCCCATCTGCTGGTCCACCGCGTCGATCTTGCTACCGAGTTGCGTCTGGTTGCCAGCAATCTGGTCGAACGACTGTCGCAGCGCGTCGTTTGATTTTTTCATGGCCCACGCGGCTGCCGCAACGGCGACAACGCAAACCAGGAGAACGGGCCAGCTGACGCTGAGTGCGGTGGTGAAGTCCATGAGCGCTTTCGGTATGCCGCTGTGGCCAGCGGCGCAGGCGGAAAAATTGCGAACGAATCAGGCGTTCATGGTAGGCGCGGGCCGCGCGCGCACCACGGCAAAAATGCACGAAAAATTCAGGAACCGAGTGCGGTTTCGATCTCACGGCCCAGTTCGAGTACCGCCATCGCGTAGTAGCTGCTTTGGTTGTAGCGCGTGACCACATAAAAGTTCTCGGTCCCAGCCACATACTGCGGCGGCGCACCGCCGTTTTCGAGTTCGACCAGCGCGAGCTTGCCCGGATGGTTCACCGCATCGCCCCAGAGGAGCGCACCCAGATCGGTGAATTGCGCGACCGAGAAGGTAGGCAGGATGTCGGGCGCCATCAGGGTGGGTTTGTCGACCGAGCGGTCCGAGGGCAGCAAAACCGGATAGAACGGCGCCACACCGCGCTGCCAGCCGTGCGCCTGCAAGTAGTTCGCGACCGAGCCGATGGCGTCGGCCGCACTGCCGTACAGGTCGATCCGGCCGTCCCCGTCGAAGTCCACTGCATAGGCTTTTTGACTGCTTGGCATGAACTGCGGCATGCCCATCGCGCCCGCATAACTGCCGAGCGCCTGCAGCGGGTCGAAATCATTGGTGGCTGCCGCAACCAGGAAGCTCTCGAGCTCGCCGATGAAGTAGCTCTGCCGTGCCGCAGCGCGCGGATGCGACGGCGGAAACGCGAACGCCAGCGTGGCCAGCGCATCGAGCACGCGAAAACTGCCCATGTTCTGGCCGAAGCCGGTCTCCACACCGAGGATGCCGACGATCACCGATGCAGGCACGCCCCAGCGGTCCTGCGCACGCTCCAGCAGCGCGCGGTGTTCGTCCCAAAAGCGCACGCCGGCGCGGATGCGCACCGGCTGGATGAAGCGTGCCCGGTAAGCCTGCCAGTCTTTTGCACGCGCGGGCGCCGAAGGCAGGATCAGGCGCTGCACGGTCGGCAGCAATTCCGCTTGCCCCAGCACTCGGCGCAGTGCCTCGGCGTCGAGCCCGTGGCGCGCGGCGACCTGGTCGGCGAATCGCTCGGCTCTTTGCTCGAAGGAGTCCGTCTGGCGCAGCACTGCGGGCTCCAGCGGAAGCAGCGCAGGCGCGGTCGTGCCGGTCTGGGCCTGCGACGCGCTTTGCAGCCACAGCAAACCGGTCAAGGCAAGGACGCCTGAGCGAAGCGGATGTGTCATCGTCGGTGGAAAAAATCGAGGAACGAAGATGCCTCAGGACGGGCGGCCGGTCGGCCCGTCAGCAGCGACCAGTCGAACCCTGCGAAAGCGAGCTTCAGTTTAGCCAGACCGGGTCCGCGTCCGCCGTTCGGCGCGTAGCGCTGGGCTTCGAGTTGCAGCAGCAGGGCCTGCAGCGCCTGCACGCCGCGCGCCGAGCGCATACCGGGCAGTTGCCCGAGCCGCACGGCCAGCTCGCGCGGCGCTGCATTGTTCGATGCGAGGACGCCGGCCGCCAGCAGGCGCCGCCGCACCCGCTCGAGCAGCCGCAGCCACGGGTCGTGCTGCTGGCGCTCCCACATGGCCCATGCCGAAGCGGCCAATGCTGCCGCGACCACGACCGCGAGCAGCACGCGTCCCAAATCTTCCCAGTTCGGCGCAGTGAAGCCGAGCCGCCGCAACAAATCGAGCTGACGGCTCTGCGTGTAGTTGAGCACCCACTGGTTCCAGCCGTTATTGAGCGCGTCCCAGGCCGCGCGCAATTGGGTGGCGAACCCGGGGCTTACCGACGCGAACAAACCCGCCATCGCACCTTCCGGTGCACGCAGCCGGGTCATGTCGGCCACACGGCTCGGCGCCACGGCTGCTGTCGGGTCGACCCGGAGCCAGCCGCGTTCGGGCAACCAGACTTCGGCCCAGGCGTGCGCGTCGCTGTTGCGAACGGTCCAGTAGCCGTCGACCGCGTTGCGCTCGGCGCCCTGGAAGCCGGTGACCACGCGCGCCGGCAGGTCGAGCGCGCGCATCAGCAGCACGAACGAGGAGGCGATGTGTTCACAAAAGCCCTGCTTGCGGTCGAACCAGAACTCGTCCGCCGTATGCCGGCCGTACAGGCCCGGCTCCAGGGTATAGCTGTATTCGCCGTTGGCCAGATGCGCGAGCACCGCGGGGATCAGCGCGGTGCCTTCGTCCTGCGCGTAGCGCGGGTCCCGTCGCAGCTCGGCCGCCCACTGCAACGTGCGCGGGTTGAAGCCGGCCGGCAGCTCGACGAAGTCGCGCAGCGGCACGGTGCGCTGGCGCGGGCCATAGCGATACTGCGGATGACTGCGCGTCGAATACCGCACGATGTCGGTGATCGGGCGGTCCACGAACCACTGCAGGTCGGCATTGCGGCGGGCTTCGAAGCCTGTGATCCGCGGTGGCTCGCCGGTGGCGTCGAGCACCATCAGCCAGGGTCGCTGGTTCGGCTCAAGCGTGACCTGATAGTCGAGTGGCAGGCCGAACAGCTGCAGCACGTCCGACGGGTCTTCCGGGCGAGGGCTCGCGGGTCGCCATTCGCGTCCATCGAAGTCGGACAGCACGGGCCCGCGGAAGTAGAGTTGCGACGAGGGCGGGGCGGCGCCGTCGAAGCGGATCCGCAGCGCCACGCTGTCGTCCAGTGCGAGCTTGGCGATGTTGCCGACCTGCATCTGGGCGGACAGGCCGGTGCGCCCGCTCATCGCATCGTTCGGCAGCCCCCACAGCGGCGCCAGCCGCGGGAACAGCAAAAACAGCACCAGCATGATCGGCGCGCCGAGCAGCGCCATCGCGGCCGCGGTCTTCGCGGCTTGTGCCAGCGGCGGCCGGCCGACCGGCATGTGCGCGTTCACAAGCGCGGTCAGCAAACCCAACAGCGCGACCAGCATCGCCACCGCTGTCAGCAGCGACTGCGAGAAAAAGAAGTTCGTCAGCATCGTGAAGAAGCCGAGGAAGAAGATCACGAGCGCATCGCGCCGGGCGCGCAGCTCCAGCGTTTTGAGCGCGAGCAACACCACGATCAGCGTCACACCCGCATCGCGTCCGACCACCGTGCGATGCGACAGCAACGTGGCGCCGGTGGCCACCACCAACAGCGCAACCAGCCACCACTTGCCCGGCAGCGGCCGCGCGCCCCAGGCGAGCCAGCCGCGCCAGCACAGCACCCCAGCGGCCAGCAACGTGCACCACAGCGGCAGATTGCCGACTTGCGGCAGCACCACCCAGCCCACCACCGCGAGCAGGAACAGCGTATCGCGGCTGTCACGCGGCAACGTCGACAGGTGATGGAATGGCGCCATGAGGCAAAGAGCGATTCGAAAAGGGAATGGGCGGGCGCTGCCGGGCCGGGCGGCCGACGCCGGCAAGGAAATCGATGATACGAAAGCGGCACGACCGCAAGAACGCCGATTTCGCAGCCCATGGGGTCACTGCACGGGCGCGCTGCCAATTCGGTCACGGCTGGCACAATTTGTGCGCTGGCGGCCGAGCGCGCCGGTGTCGACTTCGCCTTCATGACCGCATCCCTCACGCAACACCAGCCCCCCACCCGGCCCTACAAAGTGCCGGAATCGGTGCTGGTCGTGATCCACACGGCGGCGCTCGAGGTGCTGCTCATCCGCCGTGCGGACGCGGCCGATTTCTGGCAGTCGGTGACCGGGTCGAAAGACACGCCGGACGAACCGTTGGCCATGACCGCGGCGCGGGAAGTCGGCGAGGAAACCGGCATCGACTGCGCACCTGGCAGCCCGCTGTCCGCGGGCCTGGTCGACTGGGCGCTGCGCAATGTCTACGAGATCTACCCGCAGTGGAGGCACCGCTATGATCCGGCCGTGTCGCGCAACACCGAAAGCCTGTTTGCGCTCGAGGTGCCCGCAGGAACCCCTGTGCGGCTCAACCCACGCGAGCACGACGCCCACCTGTGGCTGCCCTGGCGCGAAGCGGCCGACCGTTGTTTTTCTCCGTCGAACGCCGAAGCGATCCTGTTGCTGCCGCGGCTCGCGCGCAAGCCGTCGCAACGCCCATGAACAAATTTCGCGTAGCCACCTACAACATCCACAAGGGTGTGCAGGGCATCGGTCCGCAGCGGCGGCTCGAAATCCACAACCTCGGCCAGGCGATGCAGCGGCTCGACGCGGACGTGGTCTGCCTGCAGGAAGTGCGCTTCATGCATCGCAAGTTCGAGAAGCACTTCAAGTCGCAGTGGCCGCGCCAGTCGCAGGCCGAATTCCTCGCGCCGGCCGGCTATGAGTCGGTCTATCGCACCAACGCGGTGACGCGGCACGGCGAACACGGCAACGCGTTGTTGTCGCGCTGGCCGGTCGATCGGCACCAGCACCAAGACATCTCCGATCACCGGTTCGAGCAGCGCGGCCTGCTGCATGTGCAGGTGAATGCGTTCAACCGCGCGGTACACGTGATCGTGGTGCACCTGGGGCTGATCCCGGCCAGCCGGATTCGCCAGATCGCGCGGCTGCGCGAGTTCATCGAGCGCGAGGTGCCGGCCGAGGCGCCGCTGCTCGTGGCGGGTGACTTCAACGATTGGGGCATGCAGGTGAAACGCTCGCTTCGGGCGATCGATCTGATCGAGTTCGAGCCGCGCGATTTTCAAGACGCCAACCCGACGTATCCGGCGCGGCTGCCGATCGTGCAGCTCGATCATGTCTACGCGCGCGGGCTCACGCCGATCGGCATCGAAGTGCCGAGCGGGCCCGACTGGTACCGAATGTCCGACCACCTGCCACTGCTGGCCGAGTTTGGCCTCTGAGCTTCTGCGCGCCGCCCAACAGCCGGCCGAAGCGCACGAGATCGAATTGCTGGAAGGCGCTCGCGCGCTGTTTCCCGCATTGGTCGGCGCCATCGACGGCGCGCGCGTCGAAGTCGCGATGGAGACCTACATCTTCGATGTGACGGGCGCCAGCGCATCGATCGCCGAAGCGTTGATCCGCGCGGCCGGGCGCGGCGTGCCGACGTATCTGGTGGTGGATGCGATCGGCACCGGCCGGATCCCGGCGCCGTGGCCGGATCGATTTGCGCAGGCGGGGGTGATGCTTCGCTACTACCGGCCGCTCGGCGCGTTTGGCTGGCTTGCGCCGAGCCGCTGGCGCCGACTGCACCGCAAGCTCTGCGTGGTCGACGGCGCGGTCGCGTTCTGCGGCGGCATCAACATTCTGGACGACTGGTACGACCCGAACTGGGGTCGCCTGAGCCATCCGCGGCTCGACTTCTCGGTGCGGGTGAGCGGCGGACTCGCAACCGACATCCAGGCCGCGACGCGCCGGCTGCGGCAGCGCGTCAAGTCGGCAGGCGCCGGCGAGGAGCCGGCAGCCACGATCGAGCGCAGCGCGGCGCAGCAGACCGAGCCGCACCATACGCTCGGCGCAGACGCCTCGCAGGTGCCCGGTCGCGCCAACGGCCCGCCGCCGAAGACGTCGCATCCGTCGGCGCTGCTGCTCGGCGACAACCTGCGGCATCGCCACCAGATCGAGCGTGCCTATCGCCGGGCGATCGGCGCGGCCCGCCACGAGGTGGTGATCGCAAGCGCCTACTTCCTGCCCGGCCGCAAACTGCGCCGCGCACTGCTGCACGCCGCGCGCCGCGGGGTGCGCGTGCAACTGCTGCTGCAGGGCCGCTACGAGTATTTTCTGCAGTACCACGGCGTGCGCCCGGTCTACCGCAAGTTGCTGGAGCAGGGCGTGGAGATCTACGAATACGCGCCGAGCTTCCTGCACGCGAAGGTTGCCGTGATCGATGCCGACGGCGCACGGCCCTGGGCGACGGTGGGTTCTTCAAACCTCGATCCGTTGTCGCTGCTGATGGCACGCGAAGCGAACGTCGTGATCGAAGCGCCGCGCTTCGCCCAGGCGCTGCGCGAGCGATTGCGAACGGCGATGCGCGAAGAAGGCCGACGCATCGAGCTTGTCGCACTGGCGCAGCTTTCCTGGCGCGAGCGGTTGCTGGACCGCACGGCGTTCGTGTTGATGCGTATCGCGCTCTGGGTGGCGGGCCAACATCGCTACTGAAGCAGCCGCTGCTACCATTCGAAAACCCACGATGAACATACCCCGAGACGCAAACCTGATGGCCACGCTGCAGCCGACCGAGGCAGACGGCGCCGGTGCGAGCGAGCCCGTTGCGACATCCGAGCGGATTCGCGCGCGCATCACGGCCGCGAAAAAGCGTTTTCATGCGAACGACAACATCGCCGAGTTTCTCGAGCCCGGCGACCTGGAGGGTCTGCTCGATGAAGTCGCGCAGAAGATGCAGGGCGTGCTCGACAGCCTCGTGATCGACACCGACGGCGACCACAACACGCACAACACCGCGCACCGTGTGGCCAAGCTTTATGTGAACGAGGTGTTTCGCGGCCGTTATGTCGCGGCGCCGCCGCTGACCGAGTTTCCGAACGTCGAGCGGTTGAACGAATTGATGATCGTCGGCCCGATCACGGTGCGCAGCGCGTGCAGCCATCACTTCTGCCCGGTGATCGGCAAGCTCTGGATCGGTGTGTTGCCGAACGAGCACACCAACGTGATCGGCCTGTCGAAATACGCGCGGCTCGCCGAATGGGTGATGGGTCGGCCGCAGATCCAGGAGGAGGCCGTGGTGCAGCTCGCCGACCTGATCCAGGAGCAGCACGCAGCCCGACGGCCTCGCGATCGTGATGGAAGCCAGCCACTTCTGCATGGCCTGGCGCGGCGTGAAGGACATGGACAGCAAGATGATCAATTCGGTCATGCGCGGCGCGTTCCTGAAAGATCCGAACCTGCGCCGCGAATTCCTGTCCCTGATTCCCCGAGACCGGCGCGACTGACATGCTCGTTCGCCTGCTCTACGCGAGTCGCGCGGTCGATCCGCGGCCGGACGTGATCGACGCCATCCTGACGCAGTCGCGCCACGCCAACCCGGGCAGCGGCATCACCGGCATCCTGTGCTATGGCGGCGGCATCTTCCTGCAGGCGATCGAAGGCGGCCGCAGCCCGGTCAGCGACCTCTACGGGCACATCCAGCGTGACGCGCGGCACCGCGACGTCGAACTGCTGCAGTTCACCGAAATCGAAGAGCGCCGCTTCGGCAGCTGGACGATGGGGCAGGTCAATCTCGCCAAGGTGAATCACTCGATCGTGCTGAAGTATTCGGAGATGCCGGACTTCAATCCGTACCGCGTGTCGGGCAAGGTGTCGCTTGCGCTGCTCGAAGAGCTGATGGCGACCGCCGCGATCATCGGCCGCGGCTGCTGACTGCCCCGGATATCGCGCAGATGGGCCTCGGCCGGCCGGTCCCGTGCCGCTGAGCGCGCTTGCGCTGGTCCTGCTGGCCGGCCTGCTGCACGCGGGCTGGAACATCGCAGCGAAGAAGGCCGGCGGCGACATCCGGTTCGCCGCGTTCAGCGGCCTCGTGATGATCGTGGTGTGGGCGCCGGTGGGCCTCTGGTTCGCCTGGCGCGAACTGCCGCACTGGGGCACGACGCAGTGGGCGTTGCTGGTCGCAAGCGCCGTGCTGCACACGATGTACTTCCTGGTGTTGCTGCGCGGCTACCGCGCGGCCGACCTGACGGTGGTTTATCCATTGGCGCGCGGCTCCGGGCCATTGCTGTCGTCCGCGGTGGCTGTTTTGCTGCTGGGCGAGCAGTTGAGTCTGCTAGGCGCGGCGGGCATCGGCGGCGTCGTGCTCGGCGTCTTCCTGATCGCAGGGGGCCAGCGGCTGCTGCGCCGTGCCGCTTCGGGTGGGCTGAGCCCGGCCGAAGCCGCGCGCATCCGCGCCGGCGTCGGCTGGGGCTTGCTGACGGGGCTGTTCATTGCGAGCTACACGGTGGTTGACGGCTACGGTGTCAAGTTTCTGGCGATGTCGCCGATCGTGCTCGACTATCTGGGGAGCTGGCTGCGCACCGCGATCACGTTGCCTGCGCTGCTGGCCGACCGCCCCGCGGCGATGCGCCTGTGGCGGCTGCAGTGGAAATACGCGGTCGTGGTCGCGGTGGCAAGTCCCGTTGCCTATGTGCTCGTGCTGTACGCGATGCAGATCGCACCCCTGTCCCACGTCGCGCCCGCGCGAGAGGTGTCGATGCTGTTCGCCGCGTTGCTCGGCGGGCAGTTGCTGGGCGAGGGCGACCGGCTCGCGCGGCTGGCCGGCGCGGCGTTGATCGCAGCCGGGGTGCTGGCGCTGGGGCTCGGCTGATGCTCAGGGCAAAGATCGAATATGCTATTCAATAGATAGCACACTGCATAGATACTGCAGGTGATTAAGCTGCTTTTGATCGAGCATTTTCTGTCGGGCGGTGGCAAGCCTCCCGGTCCATCTGCGAAAGCCGGCGCCGTCTGCTGTTCCAATCGATGTCATGAATCACGACACCCCGCCCGACGAACTCGCCAGCACCGTTCAGGCGGTGTTCGAGCCGGATGGCGCGCTGGCCCGTGCGAACCCGCAGTTTCGGCCGCGCGCGGCGCAAACCGAGATGGCGCTCGCGGTGGCCGACACGATCGCGCACGGCGGCGCGTTGGTGGTCGAAGCCGGCACGGGCGTCGGCAAGACCTTCGCCTATCTGGTGCCCGCGCTGCTCAGCGGCGAGCGCGTGCTGCTGTCGACCGCGACCAAGAACCTGCAGGACCAACTGTTCGGTCGCGATCTGCCGCGCGTGGCCGGCGCGCTGGGTCTGCCGGTGCGCAGCGCACTGCTCAAAGGCCGGGCGAGCTATCTGTGCCTGCACCGGCTCAAGCTCGCGCGGCAGGACCCCGCCGCCGAATCGACCGGCGCGCGGCGCGTGCTGGCGGCGGTGGAGCGTTGGGCGGTCGGCACGCAAAGCGGAGACTTGGCGGAGCTGGCCGCGATCGATGAACGCTCCCCATTGCTGCCGCTGGTCACGTCGACGCGCGAGAACTGCCTCGGCGCGGCATGCCCCGATTTTCGCGCCTGCCATGTGAATCTCGCGCGGCGTGAGGCGCTCGCTGCCGATGTGGTGGTCGTCAACCATCACCTGTTCTTCGCCGATCTGACGGTGCGCGAATCGGGCATGGCCGAGCTGCTGCCATCGGTGCGCACGGTGGTGTTCGACGAAGCGCATCAGCTGAACGAGACCGGCGTGCAGTTCCTCGGGCATCACCTGTCCAGCGGGCAGTTGCTCGACTTCGCGCGCGACACGTTGGCGGCCGGCCTGCAACACGCGCGCGGGCTGGTCGACTGGACAGCCGCGGTGAGTCCGCTCGACCGGGCGGCGCGCGAGCTTCGCGTGGCCGCCGGCGCCAGCAGCGCGCACGGCATGCGCCGGCGCTGGATCGACAATGTGCCGGAGGGCGTCGAAGCGGCGCGCTGGAGCGATGCGCTCGCGCAGATCGAGGCCGGCTGCCAGGCGGTCGCCGCCGCGCTCGACACCGTCAGCGAGATCGCGCCCGACTTCGTGCGGCTGCACGAGCGCGCGCTGCGGCTGGCCGCCGATGCGGCGCGGTTCGCGGGTCCCGCGCCGGCCGACTGCGTGCGCTGGATCGATGCGGGTCTGCAGGTGCGACTGACCGAGTCGCCCCTGGACATTGCGCACGCCGTGCGCACGCGGCTGCTGCGCGTGGGTGAGGACGCGGGCGACGGCGAGGGCGACGCGGCGGCGCGCCAGCGCGCCTGGGTGTTCACCTCAGCCACGCTCGGCGACGACGCGCGGCTGTCTTGGTTCACCCAACCGTGCGGTCTCCAGGACGCGCAGGTGCTGCGCGTCGGCAGCCCGTTCGATTACGCGAATCAGGCGGTGCTGTTCGTGCCGCGCGACTGGCCGAAGCCGAGCGATGCCGCGCACAGCGACCGCGTGGCGCGGCTCGCTGGTGCAGGCGCCCGGCGGCTCGGCGGCAGCACGCTGGTGCTGACCACCAGCCTGCGCGCGTTGCAAATCATCGGCGCGTCGCTGAAGGCGCAGTTCGTCGAGGAGCCGGGGGACGCGGCCATCGACGTGCTGGTGCAGGGAGAAGGCCCGAAGCGGCAATTGATCGAACGCTTTCGCCGCGCTCGGGAGGCGAATGCGAACGGCTGCGTGCTGGTTGCTTCCGCGTCGTTCTGGGAGGGCGTCGATGTGCCCGGCGACGCATTGCAGCTGGTCGTGATCGACAAGCTGCCATTTCCGCCGCCGAACGATCCGCTGGTGGAAGCGCGCACGCGCCGCATCGAGGCCGGAGGCGGCAGCCCGTTCAACGAATATTTCGTGCCGGAGGCGGCAGTGGCGTTGAAGCAGGGCGCCGGGCGGTTGATTCGCAGTGACACCGACCGCGGCGCGCTGGTGGTCTGCGATGCGCGGCTTGCGACGATGGGCTATGGCCGCCGGCTGCTGGCGGCACTTCCGCCGATGCGGCGCGTGGACAGCGAAGAAGAATTGCTGGAGGCGCTGCTGCCGGACGGCAGGCCTACCAGATCTTCCACCACGGCTCGTCCTGCTGCTTGAAGCCGCGCGCCACATAGCGACTTTGCGGGTAGCTCGCACCCATCACGCGCTTGGCGTCGTCGCGCAGCGCGGTCATGCCGAGCGCGTCGTACGAGCGGATCATGATGTAGAGCGCTTCTTCGAGCGCCGGCACGTTCTGGTAGTCGGTCAGCGCGATCTGCGCGCGGTTGATCGCCGCCACGTACGCACCGCGGGTGTAGTAATAGCGCGCGACATGCACTTCGTACTGCGCGAGCGAGTTCACGATGTAGGTCATGCGCGCGCGCGCGTCCGGCGTGTAGCGCGACTCGGGAAAGCGCGTGACGAGTTCGCGAAACGCCTGGAACGACTCTTTCGCGGCCTTCTGGTCGCGCTCGGACAGGTCCTGCCGGGTCAGAAACGAGAAGAGGCCGAGGTTGTCGTTGAAGTTGACGATGCCCTTCATGTAGATCGCATAGTCGAGCGCAGGACTCGCCGGATGCAGCTTGATGAAGCGGTCGAGCGTCGCGACCGACTGGGCCTGCTCGCCAGCCTTGTACTGCGCATACGCTTTCTCGAGCTGGGCCTGCTGCGCGAGCGGCGTGCCGGCGGCGCGGCCTTCGAGCTTTTCGAACAGCGGCACCGCACGCTCATAGGCGCCGGAGCCCATTTCGTCCCGGGCTTCGGAGTAGATGCGGTTCGGGCTCCAGCTGGCGGTCTTGTCTTCCTGTGTCGCACAAGCGCCAAGCGCCGCCGCGGCGCCGAGCGCGAGCGCGCAGCCGTACTGTCGATAATCGTGCACGAACCATGGTGGACCAGATCTGTTGAGCCATAGCGACCTCATTCTATCGAACGACCCCGAGGGCGACCCGGCCGAGTCGCGTGCATTCACGGTCACGGCAGCACAGCACGGCGAGCGGCTCGACCGCGTGCTCGCGCAGGTCGTGCCCGAGTTCTCGCGCAGCTATCTGCAGCAGTTGATCGCCCACGGCGCAGTCCGGATGCAAGGCAGCGCTGTCGCGATCAGCAAGGCGGCGATCCGGCTGCAGGCGGGCGATGCGGGCCTGATCGAGCTGCAAGCGCCGCTGCAGGCGCAGGCGTTTCGGCCCGAGCCGATCGCGCTCGATACGGTCTATCGGGATGCGCACCTGCGCGTGTTGAACAAGCCGGCCGGTCTGGTCGTGCATCCGGCCGCGGGCAACTGGAGCGGCACGTTGCTCAACGGGCTGCTTGCCGACGATCCGGCTGCGGCAGCGCTCCCGCGCGCGGGCATCGTGCACCGGCTCGACAAGGACACGAGCGGCCTGATGGTGGTCGCACGCAACCGGGCCGCCATGGACGCGCTGGTGCGCGCAATCGCCGCGCACGAGGTGCGGCGCCATTATCTGGCGCTTGCCCACCGGCCCTGGAGCGGACCGGACGAGCGCCGGATCGACGCGCCGATCGGGCGCGACCCACGCAACCGGCTGCGCATGGCGGTGGTCGACCCCGCCCGCACGCCGGGCAAGTCGGCGCGCACCGACGTCCGGCTGCTGCAGCAGGCACCCGATGCGCCGGGGTGTTGGCTTCGATGCGCGTTGCACACGGGCCGCACGCACCAGATTCGCGTGCATCTCGCTTCGATCGGCCATCCGCTGGTGGCCGACGCGACCTACGGAGGCGCGGCCGCGGGCGGACTCACGCGGCAGGCACTGCATGCGGTGCGACTCGGCTTCCAGCACCCGGTGACGGCGGAATCCATGCAATTCGAAGCGCCGCTGCCAGCCGACCTGCAAGACGCGCTGTCCGCATGGGGGATCACCGATGTCGTTGGGTATTGATCTCACCGGGGCGCATTCGAATCGCGCGGTGCCGTGTGCGTGCCGGTCCGATCGAGATCGGCAAAACCGCTGGAGCGTGTTGTGACAGCTGCGTGCCGAGCCGGTGTTCCGAGGTGCGTCGGATAGAATGACTTGGAAGGCACGAGGCGCTCGGACGAGGCGAGGGCTGGATCGGTCTGCCGCTGTTGAAACGCCCGCATTTGGTTCCCTTCCGTTCGATGTTTGACTTGCGACTGCTGTCATGAACTTGGCGGATGCCAAGCGGATCGTCGAAGCCGCGTTGCTGTGTGCGTCCGAGCCTGTTTCACGCGCCGACTTGCGCGCCTTGTTCGACGACGCGCTCGATGAAGCGGCAATTGCCGGGGTGCTGAATGAGTTGGCCACGGATTACGAGCCGCGCGGTGTCGAGTTGGTTGAAGTCGCGTCTGGCCTCCGGTTTCAAAGCCGCGCCGACGTGAGCGTGTATCTCGAGCGGCTGCGGCCGGGCAAGGCGCCGCGCTATAGTCGCGCGGTGCTCGAAACATTGGCGGTGATCGCCTACCGCCAACCCGTCACGCGTGGGGAGATCGAAGCGATCCGCGGCGTGGCGGTGAATTCGCTGGTGCTCAAGCAGATCGAGGAGCGCGGCTGGGTCGAAGTCGTGGGACACCGCGACAGCATCGGCCGGCCCGCGTTGCTGGCCACGACGTCGCAGTTTCTGGATGACTTGGCGCTCGGGTCGCTTGCCCAATTGCCGCAACTGCAGGCGGCCGGAGTCGCGGCCAATTCGCTGGCGTTGGAGCCCGCTGACGCGACCGCGCACGAAGACCACGCCGCGCGGTCGTCGAACCAAGGCTGATCTTCGGGCGCTGCCGATTGTCCATTCAGCGCCGATCGGTCATCGGGCATGCGCTGGTCGATCTCAACCTGAGCTGCGCACGAGCGACAGCAAGCAAATGCACCGGCCGCACCGCCCCCGAAGCCGGCCGGGCGCTTGGCCAACGTACGGAAATCATGATGAGCGACGAAAACACCGAACGAAACCCGCCCGATCCGCAGCCGTCCTCCGTGCCCGAGCATTGCGCGGCTGCAGCAGATGAACGTGCGCAGTCGTTGCCGAGCCGCGGCGAACCGACCGAGCCACCTGAGCACGCCGATGAGGCCGGCTCGGTGCCGATCGAAGCGGTCCCCGCCGACGTTGCCGCCAGCGCGCCCGAAGCGCTCGCGCAACCGGACGCACCTGCGACGGCCGCGTCGGACAACGCTGAAGCGGTGCCCGATCGCTCCGAGCCACGCACACGCCGACCCATATCGTCGGCCGGGCCGTCGATTCACTTCACGGATGTGGTTTCCGGCCAGTTCGACGCCGATGAGCAGACCGAAGACGGCGACACGGCGCCGCTGCTGCGCAAACGCGTGCTCGCGCCGCAAGCCGAGACACCGAAGCTGCACAAAGTGCTCGCTCAGGCCGGCATGGGCTCGCGGCTCGATATGGAGCAGCTGATCGTCGAAGGCCGCATCTCGGTCAACAACGAGCCCGCGCACATCGGCCAGCGCATCCAGCATGGCGACTCGGTCAAGGTCAACGGCAAACCGGTGCGCTACCGGCTCGAGCCGCCGCCAGCCCGCGTGCTGGCCTATCACAAGCCGGCCGGCGAGGTCGTCACCACCGATGACCCGCAGAATCGACCCACCGTGTTTCGCAAGCTGCCGCGGCTCACCCAGGGCAAATGGCAGTCGGTCGGCCGGCTCGACCTGAATACCGAAGGATTGCTGCTGTTCACGAGTTCCGGCGAGTTCGCGAACCAGTTGATGCATCCGCGTTTCGGGCTCGAACGCGAGTACGCCGTGCGCGTGCTCGGCAGTTTGAGCGGGGAGGAAAAAGCGCGGCTGCTGTCCGGCGTCGAACTCGGCGACGGCAGCGCGCGCTTCGGCTCGATCGAGGACGGCGGC
This sequence comes from uncultured beta proteobacterium, assembly GCA_963761295.1. Taxonomy (GTDB): domain Bacteria; phylum Pseudomonadota; class Gammaproteobacteria; order Burkholderiales; family Burkholderiaceae_C; genus JBBPYC01. The sequence goes on along the minus strand of CAVXGG010000011.1, from coordinate 185,046 downwards.
GGCGAAGGCGCGAACTGCTGGTACCGGGTCACGATCAGCGAAGGGCGCAACCGCGAAGTGCGCCGCATGTTCGAATGCGTCGGCCATGCGGTCAGCCGCCTGATCCGGATTCGCTACGGCGCGATGCTGCTGCCGCGTGGGCTGAAACGCGGGGGCTGGCTCGAGCTCGACGAGCGCGACATCCGCCAGCTGTCGCAAGCCGCCGGGGCTGCGCTCGATCGGCGCGAGGCGAAAGGCGACGCGCGCTCAGCCCGGCCGCCGCGCCACACCACGGAGCAGCCTGCGAGCATCGACCGACGCGGCGCGCGCTCCGGCGGCAGACGCAATGGAGGCATCGGCGGCGCGGGCGAACAAGGACCCGCGACGCACCAGTCCGCGTTCGAGCGAGCGCCCGATGTGGGTCGCCCGAGTCGCGGTCCGGGCGGTCGCGGCCGCGGCGGGCCGCCCGGGGGTGGGTCACGTGAGCAGCCGCCATCACGGCAGGAGCGCGGGGACGCGCGCGGCGGCAACGAGCAGCCCGATCCGATGAAAACCGCATTTGGCTACATCGGTGCCGACAGTTTTCTGCGACAGCGTGAAGGGTCGGGCCCACGTCGCGGCAGCCCCGGCGGTCCCGCAGGTGGGGGCAATCGTTTCGGCCGCGGCGGTGGTGTGGGCGGCAACCGGGCCGGCGGCGGCAGTTCGAGCGGGCCACGCCGCGGCGGCGGTGGCGGTCGAGGCCGCTGACGCAAGTCGGTCAGCCGTCGATTGGCGCGGGCATCGACGGCGAACCCCGGCCAGAACCGGTTTGACTGCGTAAAATCGGACCATTGGTCGCAAGCGAATTTTGACGCCTCAAGTCTGAGGTGATCGTGGCGAATCCAGTGACCCCGATGCGCATTCGATGTGCCGATCGCATCCATTCGAAAACCAAAGTTTCAGGAATTCTCACCATGGCTACCGAACGCACCCTGTCCATCATCAAGCCCGACGCCGTCGCAAAAAACGTGATCGGCAAGATCTATGACCGGTTCGAGAGCGCCGGCCTGAAGATCGTCGCGTCGCGCATGGCCCAGCTGTCGCGCCGCGAAGCGGAAGCGTTCTATGGCGTGCATCGTGAGCGGCCGTTCTTCAAGGATCTGGTTGAGTTCATGATCTCCGGCCCGGTGATGATCCAAGTGCTCGAAGGCGAGGGTGCGATTGCGAAACACCGCGATCTGATGGGCGCGACTGACCCGAAGAAAGCCGCCGCCGGCACCATCCGCGCCGACTTCGCCGACAGCATCGACGCGAACGCCGTGCACGGCTCGGACGGCGCCGACACGGCCAGCACCGAGATCGCGTTCTTCTTTGCCGCGATGCATATCGCGTCGCGCTGATGGTGGCCACTGCGCGGGTGCTGTATACGCACGGACAATCGTGCACAGCGACCGCGCCCGCGACCCACCCATGACGATCAACCTGCTCGATTTCGACCGGGAGCAACTCGCCGGTGTCTGCGCGTCGCTCGGAGAGCAGCGCTTTCGTGCGACGCAGTTGTTTCGCTGGATTCATCAGCGCGGCGCGATGCGGTTCGATCAGATGACCGATCTGGCCAAGTCGTTTCGCGACAAGCTCGAAGGCGCCGCGGAAGTTGTCGCGCTGCCAGTGGTCTCGCGGCATGAGTCTGCCGACGGCACCGTCAAATGGCTGTTCGACGTGGGCCGTGGCGACGTGATCGAGACCGTCTACATCCCGGAAACCGACCGCGGCACGTTATGCGTTTCATCACAGGCGGGTTGTGCGGTCGGATGCCGGTTTTGCTCGACCGGGCACCAGGGATTCAGCCGCAATCTGACCACGGCCGAGATCGTTGCGCAGCTTTGGTTTGCCGAGCATGAGTTGCGCGCGCGGCTCGCCACCACGGGTCAGCGCGTGATCTCGAACGTGGTGTTGATGGGCATGGGCGAGCCGCTGCAGAACTACCACGCGTTGCTGCCGGCGTTGAAAGTGATGCTCGACGACCACGGCTACGGCCTGTCGCGGCGCCGCGTGACGGTGTCCACCTCCGGCGTGGTGCCGATGATCGAACGGCTGGCTGTCGACTGCCCCGTGGCCCTGGCCGTGTCGCTGCATGCGCCCAACGACGCGCTGCGTGACGAGCTGGTGCCGCTGAACCGCAAATATCCGCTTGCCGAACTGCTGCAGACCTGCCTGGCCTATCTGCAGCATGCACCACGCGACTTCATCACGTTCGAATACTGCATGCTCGACGGCGTGAACGACCAGCGCGAGCACGCGCTCGAACTGATCGCGCTGCTGCGCAAGTCGGGGGTGCGCTGCAAGATCAACCTGATCCCGTTCAATCCGTTTCCGGCCTCCGGCCTGTTGCGCTCTCCTGCGGCCATGGTGCAGGCGTTTGCGGGCTCGCTGATCGACGCCGGCATCGTCACGACGGTGCGCAAAACGCGCGGTGACGACATCGATGCCGCCTGCGGCCAGTTGGCTGGCAATGTGCAGGATCGAACCCGCGTCGAAGTGCGCATGGCGCGCCATCCGACCCGCCCGCTGCGCCGTGCGGACGCTGCTGCCGCGATACCGCAAGAAATTTGAGAACGAGAACCATGAACCGAGCTGCTCTCTTCATGACGCCGCACCCGCGCGCGTGGCCGACCGTCGCGTCGGCGCTGCTCGTGGCGGGGCTGCTGGGGGGTTGTGCAACCGGCGCCGGCGCGCCAGGCACGGCCGACGCCGACGCGTCGGTTCCGACGCGAAGCGATGCGCCGCGCAATGCGGGCAACGACATCGTGACAGAGTCGGACGAACCGGCCGTCAGAAAACGCGCCCGCATCCGGCTTGCGCTCGCGATCGGCTATCTGGAGCAGGGCCAGACCACGGTCGCGCTCGACGAGGTCAAGCAGGCGCTTGCGATCGATCCCGAGTTCGCCGACGCGTACAACATGCGCGGGCTGGTCTACATGCGGCTGAATGACCAGCAGCTCGCGGAAGAGAGTTTTCGCCGCGCGCTCGCGCTGAATCCGCGCGACGGCTCGATCCTGCATAACCAGGGTTGGCTGCTGTGCCAGCAACAACGCTATTCGCAAGCAGCAGACGCATTTACGAAAGCGTTGGCCAACCCTGGCTACGGCAACCGCTCGCGCACGCTGATGGCGCGCGGGCTGTGCGAAGAGCGCGCCGGTCAGCCGGCCGAAGCCGAGCGCAGCCTGATCCAGTCCTACGAGCTGGATGCCGGCAACCCGGTGACGGGCTACAACCTGGCGCGGTTGCTCTACAACCGCGGCGACTACGAACGCGCGCGTTTCTACATTCGCCGTCTGAACAACAGCGAGCTCGCAAACGCCGAATCGTTGTGGCTCGGCGTGCGGGTGGAACGCCGCATGGACAACCGGGAAGCGATGCTGCAATTGGCGAGCCAGTTGCAGCGCCGCTATCCGCAGGCACCCGAACTGCGCGCCTATGAGCGAGGTGAATTCTGATGAGCGATACGCCAGTACCGGGCCTCGAGCGCCCTGCGCGGCCCACGGTGGCCGATGGCCCGGTCGCGGCCGGCGCGATGTTGCGGCAAGCCCGCGAGGCAGCCGGTGTGCATCTGGGCTCGCTCGCGACCTCGTTGAAAGTGCCGGCCGGCCGGATCGAGGCACTCGAGACCGGTCGCATCGACTTGCTGCCCGATCCGACGTTCGCGCGCGCGCTGGCCGCGAGCATGTGCCGGTCGCTGCGCATCGATGCCGAGCCGGTGCTGCAACTGCTGCCGCGCACCTCGGGGGCGCCGTCGTCCGTCGAGTCTGCAGCGACAAGGACGCCGTTTCGCTCCGACGCGCCGGCTGGTGGCCGCTCGCACTCGGGGGGGCTGTCGAAGCCCATCGGCATCGTGGTGGTCCTGCTACTGCTGGCGACCGCCGCGTTGATTTTTGCGCCCGACTTCGGCTGGCAGTTGCCCGGCATGGCCACACGCGACGGCGCCGCGTCGAATCGGTCCACCAGCGCGGGGTCGAGCGGCAGCGGCAACACCGCCGCGCTGACGGCCGAGCCGTCCGTGACCGGCAATGCGCTGAAGCGCCCCGAGCCCGCGGTCGTGCGGCCACCGGTCGCAGCCGTGGCCTCGGCTGCCGCAGCCGCTTCCGCAGTACCCGCAGCCACTCCGGGCAATGCGTCGGCGCAGGCACCGGCGGCCAACGCGTCGGCGGCCGTGGCTCAGGCGCAGCGACAAGCGGTCAGTGCCGCGACCGCAGTGACTGCGGCCTCCGGTGCGACTGCACAGACTGCCAGCGCCGAGGCGACCCTGCTGATCGAAACCGTGGTGCCGGCCTGGGTGCAGGTGCTGGATTCGTCCGGCGCGGCGCTGGTCAAGCGCACCGTGCCGGCGGGTGAGAAAGTGCGGTTGAAGTCCGACGCGCTGCCGCTCAAGGTCGTGATCGGACACTCCGACAAAACCAAGGTGCAGGTGCGCGGCGAGCCTTATGAACTGGGCCCGGTGTCCCGCGGTGGCGTGGCGCGCTTTGAGGTGAAGTGATGAACGACGAAGCGATGCTTGAAGCGGTGGACGGCCTGCCTATCGCCTTTGCGATGCCGGTGGCAAGACGCACGCGGCAAGCGAGTGTGCGCTGGGGCGCCCGCGTCGTCACCGTGGGGGGTGACGCGCCGGTGCGCGTGCAGTCGATGACGAACACCGACACGGCGGATGCGATCGGCACGGCGATCCAGGTCAAGCAACTCGCGGTGGCCGGCTCCGAGCTGGTCCGCATCACGGTGAACACACCCGAAGCGGCGCAGGCCGTGCCCCATGTGCGCGAGCAGCTCGACAAGATGGGCATCGATGTGCCGCTGATCGGCGACTTCCATTACAACGGCCACCGGCTGCTGACCGACTACCCGGCCTGCGCCGAGGCGCTGTCCAAATACCGGATTAACCCCGGCAACGTCGGCAAAGGCGACAAGCACGATCGCCAGTTCAGCCAGATGATCGAAGCGGCGACGCGCTGGGACAAGCCGGTGCGCATCGGTGTGAACTGGGGAAGTCTGGACCAGGAACTGCTCAGCGAGATGATGGATGCGAACAGCCGGCGCACCCAGCCATGGGATGCGCGGCTGGTGATGTACGAGGCGCTGATCACTTCCGCAATCGACTCGGCGAAACGCGCCGAGCAGCTCGGTCTGGCCGGCGAGCAGATCATGTTGTCATGCAAGGTCAGCGGCGTGCAGGATCTGATCGCGGTCTACCGGGAACTCGCCAAGCGCTGCGATTACGCGCTGCATCTGGGCCTGACCGAAGCCGGCATGGGCACCAAAGGCACGGTCGCGTCGGCGGCCGCATTGTCGATCCTTCTGCAGGAAGGCATCGGCGACACGATTCGCGTGTCGCTGACGCCGCAGCCGGGTGAGTCGCGCACGCAGGAAGTCGTCATCGCATCCGAGATTTTGCAGGCGCTCGGACTGCGCAGCTTCGTGCCGAGCGTGACGGCGTGCCCAGGTTGTGGCCGCACCACCAGCACGACGTTTCAAGTGCTTGCCAAACAGATCGACGACCATCTGCGCGCGCAGATGCCGGTCTGGCGCAAGAAGTATCCGGGCGTCGAGACGATGAAAGTTGCCGTGATGGGCTGCATCGTGAACGGGCCGGGCGAGAGCAAGCACGCCGATATCGGCATCAGCCTGCCCGGCACCGGCGAGGCGCCGGCCGCGCCCGTGTTCATCGACGGCCAGAAGGCGTTGACGCTGCGCGGCGAGCACATTGCGGCGGAATTCCACGAACTCGTCGAGCGGTACATCGAAAAGCGTTTTGGCCAGCCGGTCGCGGGCGCCGTGGCTGCTGTTTGACGTCGACGTCCCTGTTTTTAGCTCCCTTCCCGCATGAACGATACCGAAGCGCAGCAAGCGTTCAACGAAGCGCCGCCACCGCCGCAGACGGCTGTGCGCGAGAAGGTCGTGCGCAAGATCATGGCCGTGAAGGGCATGAACGACCTGCTGCCGCCCGATTCCGCGCGTTGGGAATGGTTCGAAGCGCAGGCGCGTGCGGTGATGGCCCTGTTCGCGTATCGCAACATCCGCACGCCGATCCTCGAGCAGACGCAACTGTTCGTGCGCGGCATCGGCGAAGTCACCGACATCGTCGAAAAGGAGATGTACGCGTTTGAAGATCGCGCCGACAAGAACGGCCAGTTCGAGCACCTCGCGCTGCGGCCCGAGAACACCGCCGGCGTGGTGCGCGCCGTGATCGAGCACAACCTGCTCTACGACGGCGGCAAACGGCTCTGGTACGTCGGTCCGATGTTTCGGCGTGAGAAACCGCAACGCGGGCGGCTGCGGCAGTTCCATCAGATCGGCGCCGAAGCGCTCGGTTTCGCAGGCCCGGACGTCGATGCCGAATTGATCCTGCTGTTTCACACCCTGATGCGCACGATTGGTCTTGCGGATGTGCGGCTCGAGCTCAACTGCCTGGGTCAGTCGCCGGAGCGCGCCGCGCACCGGGCCGAGCTGATCGCGCATCTGGAGCGGCACCGTGAAGCGCTGGACGACGATGCGCGCCGGCGTCTTCACAGCAACCCGTTGCGCATTCTCGACAGCAAGAATCCTGCGCTGCAGCCGGTGATCGAATCCGCGCCGCAGTTGCTCGATTTTCTGGGTGCCGAGTCGCTCGCGCATTTCGACGGCCTGAAAGCGATCCTTACGCACAACGACATCGCATTCACCGTGAATCCCCGCCTGGTGCGCGGCCTCGACTACTACAACCTGACCGTGTTCGAGTTCGTGACCGACCGGCTCGGCGCGCAAGGCACGGTCTGCGCGGGTGGCCGCTACAACGGCCTGATGGCGCTGGCGGGCGGCAACCCGGCCCCGGCTGTGGGCTGGGCGATGGGCGTGGAGCGTGTGCTCGATCTGCTCGCGCAACAGCGGGAGCAAGCCCATGAGGCACCGGCGCCCGACGTCTACGCGGTCGTACCCGATGCGGCCGCCGTGCCGACGGCGCTGAAAGCGCTGCAGACGCTGCGTGACGCGGGGGTCTCGGCCCAGATGCATGCATCCGCAACCCAGGCACCGGCGAGCATGAAATCACAGTTCAAGCGCGCGGACGGCAGTGGCGCGTCCTACGCACTCGTGTTCGGCGCCGACGAACTGGCGCAAGGCGCTGTCACGATCAAGGCACTGCGCGGGGCGGACGGCGCCGCGCAGCACCGGCAGCCGCTTGCGCAACTGGCCGACTGGGCCCGAACCCTAAAATCGGTCGCCTGACCGCAACCAATCAATTTCGGGCGCCTGTTTTGCGCGCCCACACCCGCCATGGCACATCTGGATCTCGAAGAACAAGAACAACTCGATCAGCTGAAGGCGTTCTGGAGGCAGTGGGGCAATCTGATCACCTGGCTGCTGATTGCGGTGCTGGGCGCTTATGCGGCCTGGAACGGATACCAATGGTGGCAGCGCAACCAGGCAACGCAAGCCGCAGTGCTCTATGAACAGGTCGATGAGGCGGCTCGAGAGCGCGACGTGGAGCGGCTGAATCGCGCGTTCGACACGATCCGGGACAAGGCCGGCAGTTCCGTGCTTGCGCAGCAGGCCGGATTGCTGACCGCGCGCGCGTTGTTCGAACAACAGCAGCCCGACGCGGCCCGTGCAGCACTGAGCTGGGTGGCCGACAAGGGCTCCGATACGGGCCTGCGCGCGATTGCGAAGCTGCGTTTGGCCACACTGCTGACGGCGGCCAAGTCGTTCGACGCGGCGCTGGCGCAGCTCGGTGGTGATTTCCCGGCGCCATTTGCGCCGCTGGTGGCGGATCAGCGTGGCGATGTGCTGACGATGCAGGGCCAGCGCGACGCCGCGGTGGCCGAATACCGCAAGGCGCTGGCTGGCTTCGGGGACCGGGCCGACTACCGCCGGCTGGTGGAAATCAAACTGACCGCGCTCGGCGTCGATGCGCGTGCGGGTACTGCTGAAGCGAAGACCTGATGCCGATGCATAAGAAACCCGTACGCGCAACCCTGGGCCGCGCCGGCTCGGCGGTGGTGCTGCTTGCGCTGATCGCGGGTTGCGGCACGTCGAAGCCGAAGCCAGCCGATCTGCCGAGCAATCCGGCGCTGCTCTCGGTGCGCACGGCCTGGACCGCGCGCGTCGGTCGGGTCAACTTTCCGCTCCAGGTGCGCGTGGTGCAGGGTTCGGTCGCGGTCGGCGACTCCGGCGGCGAGGTCGTCGCGTTCGATGCGCAGACCGGCCGCGAGCAATGGCGCAACAAGATCGGCGCCGATCTGTCAGCCGGCGTTGGTGGCGCCGATGCGCGTTGGGCGGTGGTCACGCGCGACAACGATCTGATTGCGCTGGATGCGGGCAAGATCAACTGGCGCGCGCCGCAGACGGTGCCGTCCTACACCGCACCGCTGGTCGCTGGTGGGCGCGTGTTCTTGCTTGCGGCCGATCGCTCGGTTTCCGCGTTCGACGGCGCTTCGGGCCGGCGGCTGTGGTTGCAGCAGCGCTCGAGCGAGCCGCTCACGCTGCGCCAGGCGGGCTTGCTGATCCCGGTCGGCAACACGCTGGTCGCTGGTCTGTCCGGTCGCATGGTCGGAATCGACCCGAGCAGCGGCAACGCGCGCTGGGAAGTCGCGATCGCTTCTCCACGCGGCACCAACGACGTTGAGCGGCTGGTCGATCTGGTAGACCACGTGAGCCGTGTCGACAATGTGGTCTGCGCGCGTGCATTCCAGGCGGCGGTCGGCTGTGTGGATGCGGGCCGCGGCGTGCTGCAGTGGACGCGGCAGGCCAACGGCTTCGAAGGCGTCGGTGGCGATGAGCAACGCGTCTACGGCACCGAAGGCGACGGCACCGTGCAGGCCTGGCGCCGCAGCGACGGCGAGCCGGCTTGGGTCAGCAGCCTGCTCAAGTACCGGCGCCTGAGCGCTCCGCTCGCACTGGGTCGCGCGATCGCGATCGGCGACGACAGCGGCAACGTGCATCTGCTGTCCGCCGAAGACGGCAAGCTGCTTGCGCGGGTTCCTACCGACGGCTCTCCGATCGCGGCCGGCCCGGTGCTGCTCGACGGCGGCACCTTCGTGGTCGTGACGCGCAACGGCGGCGTGTTCGCGTTGCGCGCGGAATGATCCGCTTGTCGGTCCCCGCATGAAGCCGGTCATCGCCCTGGTCGGACGGCCGAACGTCGGCAAGTCGACGCTGTTCAACCGGCTCACGCAGTCGCGCGATGCGATCGTGGCCGACTACGCGGGGCTCACGCGGGATCGACACTACGGCAACGGCCGCCAGGGCGCACACGAATTCATCGTGATCGACACCGGCGGCTTCGAGCCGGAGGCGCAGGACGGCATCTATCACGAGATGGCACGCCAGACGCAGGCGGCGGTGGCCGAATGCGACGTCGCGATCTTCGTGCTCGACGCGCGCGATGGCGTATCCGCGCAGGACCACGACATCGCGCGCTACCTGCGCCGGCTCGGCAAGCCCTGCGTGCTGGCCGCCAACAAGGCCGAAGGCATGCAGGCCGGTGCGCAACTGAACGAGTTCTACGAGCTGGGTCTGGGCGAAGTGCATGCGGTGTCCGCGGCGCACGGGCAGGGCATCCGCAGCCTGGTCGATCTCGCCCTCGCGCCGTTGCGGCTCGACGACGTCGATGCGGACGGCGATGCGGACGGCACAGCGAACGGCGCGATCAAGCTCGCGGTCGCGGGCCGGCCGAATGTCGGCAAGTCGACCCTGATCAACACCTGGCTCGGCGAGGAGCGCGTGGTCGCGTTCGATCAGCCCGGCACCACGCGCGACGCGATCCGGATCCCGTTCGAGCGCGCGGGCCAGCGCTTCGAGTTGATCGACACGGCCGGCCTGCGCAGAAAAGGCCGCGTATTCGAAGCGATCGAGAAGTTCTCTGTCGTGAAGACCTTGCAGGCGATCGAGTCCGCCAATGTCGTCCTGCTGCTGCTCGACGCGACCCAGGGTGTGACGGATCAGGATGCGCACATCGCGGGCTACGTGCTGGAAAGCGGCCGTGCGGTGGTGATCGCGATCAACAAATGGGACGCGGTCGACGACTACCAGCGCCAGCTCGTGCAGCGCGCGATCGAGACGCGGCTGCCCTTTTTAAAGTTCGCAAATATCCACATGATCTCGGCGATCCGCCGGCAGGGCCTGGCGCCGGTCTGGGCATCGATTGCACAGGCGCACAAGGCCGCCAACTGCAAGATGTCGACGCCGCTGCTGACCCGGCTGCTGCTTGAAGCGGTGCAATTCCAGGCGCCGAAGCGCGCTGGCATGTTCCGTCCCAAATTGCGGTATGCGCACCAAGGCGGCATGAATCCGCCCGTGGTGGTGGTACATGGCAATTCGCTCGAGCACGTGACCGACGCCTACAAGCGCTTTCTCGAAGGTAGAGTCAGGAAAGCGTTCAATCTGGTCGGCACGCCGATGCGTATCGAGATGAAAACGCAAGCAAATCCCTATGCCGGCAAGTCGTCCACGTGAACCTGCCTGACTGTAAGGACAAGACAAGAAAAGGCCGGGGCCCTGCAAAACGCTGTGTTATGGTCCCTCATCATTTCCGCTAATACATCTCTGAACACGGACCATATCGTGACGAACAAAGGCCAGCTTTTGCAGGATCCATTCCTGAACATCCTGCGACGCGAGCATGTGCCCGTGTCGATCTACCTGGTCAATGGCATCAAACTCCAGGGCCAGATCGAGTCGTTCGATCAGTATGTGGTGCTGCTGCGAAACACCGTGACGCAGATGGTCTACAAGCACGCGATCTCCACGATCGTGCCCGGACGCGCGGTGAATTTCTCGCAGGCCACCGACGCGCCGGCCGCCAGCGAGCCCGCGTGAACGCGATGCTGGAAACCCGCTTGCCGGGCGACGAAACCACGAGCGTTGTCGCCGAGGTTTCGTCGCGTTGAGTTCCATCCCGTCGCTGCCACCGGCCGAGGCGTCCGCGCGCGTGCTGCTGGTTGGTGTCGACTTCGGCACGCCGCATTTCGATGCCGAGCTGCTGGAACTCGGGCTGCTCGCGCAAACGGCGGGATTGCAGCCCGTGGACCGGCTTACCTGCAAGCGCAGCGCGCCCGACGCCGCGTTGTTCGTCGGTAGCGGAAAGGCCGCCGAGATTGCCGAGGTCGCGCGCCTGAGCCAGGCCAGCGAAGTGCTGTTCGACCAGTCGCTGTCGCCTGCCCAACAGCGCAATCTCGAGCGCGAACTCGGCTTGCCGGTCAACGACCGGACATACCTGATCCTCACGATCTTTGCACAACGCGCGCGAAGCCACGAAGGCAAGCTGCAGGTCGAACTGGCGCGGCTTCAATACGTGAGCACCCGGCTCGTGCGGCGCTGGTCGCACCTGGAGCGTCAGCGTGGCGGCATCGGCGCCCGCGGGGGGCCGGGTGAGGCGCAGATCGAACTCGACCGGCGCATGATTGGCGAGTCGATCAAGCGCATCCGCGAGCGGCTGCAAAAGGTCAAGCGCCAGCGCCAGACCCAGCGGCGCCGGCGTGAACGCCAGCAGACGTTCAATATCTCACTGGTCGGCTATACCAACGCGGGCAAGTCGTCGCTGTTCAACGCGCTGGTGAAAGCGCGGGCCTATGCAGCCGACCAGCTGTTCGCGACGCTGGACACCACCACGCGCCAGCTCTACCTCGAGGACGCTGGCCGCACGGTTTCTTTGTCGGACACGGTCGGCTTTATCCGGGATCTGCCGCACGGGCTGGTCGACGCGTTCGAAGCGACGCTGCAGGAGGCGGTCGACGCCGATCTGTTGCTGCATGTGGTCGACGCGGCGAATCCGAGCTACCCCGAGCAGATCATGCAAGTGCAGCGCGTGCTGGCCGACATCGGTGCGGCCGGCGTGCCGCAAGTGCTGGTGTTCAACAAGCTCGACGCGCTGCCGGCCGAGCGTCGGCCAGCGCGGTTGATCGACCGGTTCGAGCTCGATGCCCAGTTGCTGACCCGCGTATTCGTGAGCGCGCGCACGGGCGATGGCTTGCCCGCGTTGCGCGCGCAGCTCGCGCTTGCAGCCGAACGGCCGCATCCGCTGGAACTGCCCGCGCCGCTGGGCATGCCGGTCTGATTCGGCACAATCGGTTGGCCGACCTCGCTTCTGCGGGCGCGGTTTCGCGCCTTGCCTCACTCATTGAATCACTCACGATCCGTCTTCGCATGAAATCCAATCTGTCGAGCCGCTGGGCCGCTTCTGTCGCCGGGGCCCGCGGAATGTTCAATTTGAACGACCCGCGATGGGGCCGCGGTGACAACGCGTCGAATGGCGATGAACAGCCGTCGGCGGACGCACCGCGACCACCTGCGCCGCCGCCGAGCGATCCGACGCCGATTCGGCCGCGTCCGCAGGGCAACCGGAACAACCCCGGTCCGCCCGATCTGGACGAACTGTGGCGCGACTTCAACCGCAAGCTCGGCGGCCTGTTCGGCGGTGGGGGAAATCGGGGGGGGCGTGGCGTCGGAAGCGGGGGAGGAGGCGGCGGGGGCTTCCAGCCCGACATGAAGAACGCGGGTGTTGGCATCGGGCTGATCGCGGTGATCGCGCTGCTGATCTGGCTGTCGACCGGATTTTTCATCGTGCAGGAGGGCCAGCGGGCCGTCATCACGCGCTTCGGCCAATACCAGTCGACCGACGGGGCCGGACTGCACTGGCGGCTGCCGTACCCGATCGAGCGGCACGAACTGGTGTTCGTCACGCAAATCCGCTCGGTCGACGTCGGACGCGACGTGGTAATCAAGGCCACCGGGCTGAAGGACTCCGCGATGCTGACCGAAGACGAGAACATCGTCGAGATCAAGTTCGCGGTGCAGTATCGGCTGAAGGATGCGCGCAACTTCCTGTTCGAGAGCAAGGACCCGACCCAAGCGGTGGTGCAGGCAGCCGAGACCGCGGTGCGCGAAGTGGTCGGCAAGATGCGCATGGACACTGCGCTTGCAGAAGAACGCGACCAGATCGCGCCGCGCGTGCGTCGCCTGATGCAGACCATGCTCGATCGCTACAAGGTCGGCATCGACGTGGTGGCGGTCAACCTGCAGCAGGGCGGTGTGCGTCCGCCCGAGCAGGTGCAGGCCGCGTTCGACGATGTGCTGAAAGCCGGCCAGGAGCGTGAACGCGCGAAGAACGAGGCGCAGGCGTACGCGAACGACGTGGTGCCGCGCGCGGTGGGCGCCGCGTCGCGTCTGAAGGAAGAGGCCGACGGCTACAAGGCACGCATCGTCGCGCAGTCTCAAGGCGATGCGCAGCGCTTTTCGTCGGTGCTCGACGAATACGAGAAGGCCCCGCAGGTCACGCGCGAGCGCATGTACCTGGACACGATGCAGCAGATTTATTCGAACGTATCGAAGGTGCTGGTCGATTCGAAACAGGGCTCGAACCTGTTGTATCTGCCGCTTGACAAGCTGATGCAGATCTCCGGCGCGGCAGCGCCGATGGAGGCGGCCGCCACCACGGGCGCGAATCCGATGTCGCAGCAGCAGACCCAGCCGCAAACGCAGCAATCGAATCCACCGGATTCGCGTTCGCGCGTCGATGGGCGCAGCCGAGACAGGGACGGCCGCTGACGCAACGGCGGACCGCGGATCGTCGGGTTCGGCGTCGCGTCCGCCGACGCACCGGACCTGACGGTCGGGCCGGGCCGAATCGGCTCGGCCGATAAAGAAACAACACAAGGTAAGTCATGCATCGCATCGGATTCATCATCGTCTCGGTCCTCATCGTGCTTGCGCTCGCGAGTTCGATGGTGTTCGTGGTGGACCAGCGCCAGTTCGGCGTGCTGTACGCGCTCGGCCAGATCAAGGACGTGATCACCCAGCCGGGTTTGCACTTCAAGTTGCCGCCGCCGTTTCAGAACGTGTCTTATGTCGACAAGCGCCTGCTGACCCTGGAGAGCCGCGATGTCGAGCCGATGCTCACGGCCGAAAAGCAGCGCGTCGTGATCGACTGGTTCGTGCGCTGGCGCATCACCGACCCGGGCGCCTACATTCGCAATGTCGGGCTCGACGAAGGAGCGGGCGCGACGCAGTTGAACCGCGTGCTGCGCAACGCGTTCCAGGAAGAGATCAACAAGCACACGGTGCGCGACATCATCTCCACCGAGCGCGAAGAGCTGATGACCGACGTGAAGCGCAAGGTGCTCGAAGTCGTGCGCGGCGAAAAGCCCTGGGGCGTCGACATCATCGACGTGCGCCTCACGCGCGCGGACTACGTCGAGGCGATCACCGAGTCGGTCTACCGGCGCATGGAAGCCGAGCGCAAACGCGTCGCCAATGAGTTGCGCTCCACCGGCGCGGCCGAAGGCGAGAAGATCCGCGCGGAAGCCGATCGGCAGCGTGAGGTCATGATCGCCAACGCCTACCGCGACGCGCAGAAAATCAAAGGCGAGGGCGACGGCACCGCAGCCGGGGTATATGCCGACGCATTCGGCCGCGATCCACAGTTCGCGCAGTTCTACCGCAGCCTGGACGCTTACCGCGGCAGCTTCAACAAGCGCAGCGACGTGATGGTGCTCGACCCTTCGTCGGACTTTTTCCGTGCCATGCAGGGTGCCACCGGATTCGGCAACGGCGACGGCAGCAACGGAGGCAACAGCAACCGCAGCAGCGGAAGCGGCGGCCAAGCAGCGCCCGGTGCGCAGGCGCCCGGTGCCGCCTCCCAGCCGTCCGCGCAGCGTCAGTCGGTGTCGCCTCGTCCGGCCGAGCCGTTGGCGGCCGCACGGCAGGCGCTGCAGGCGGCGCAGCGCATGGAGCCACAGCCACAGTCACAGCCGATGCAAACTCAGCAAGCCGCGCCACCGCAGGCGCCGCCCGGTTCGCAGCCGGCCGACATGGTGGTCGGGCCGGCGGGTGCGATGCCGCAATGATCTCCCTCGCTCCGGTGCGCTGCGCGGCCGGCCGAGCCTGAGCCGGCATAGTCGCCGCGCCGATGGACAGCGCCACTTGGTGGAGCGCGCTCGCGCTCGTGTTGGTGATCGAAGGCTTGCTGCCGCTGGCCGCGCCCGCACAGTGGCGACGCATGTTTGCGCAGTTGCTGCAGCTGCAGGATGGCCAATTGCGCTTCTTCGGTCTGGGCAGTGTGCTGGCCGGGCTGCTGTTGCTGTGGTGGCTCGGTTGAAACGCACAAGACCGCGTCGGTAGAATCGGTCGCTCGACTGCGCCGCTTTGGCTGCGCGCATTTTTCGCCTCTTTTCTCGTCTCCCGCGAAAGTCACGCATGTCCGCCTGGGTCCTGCCGGATCATCTTGCCGATGTCCTGCCGAAACAGGCTCGGCACATCGAAGCGTTGCGCCGCGCGCTGCTCGACACCGCGCGCAGCTACGGCTTCGAGTTGGTGCTGCCGCCGCTGGTGGAGCACATCGAGTCGCTGCTGTCCGGCACCGGCGAAGCGCTCGACCTTCAGACCTTCAAGCTCGTCGATCAACTGTCGGGCCGCACGCTGGGTCTGCGCGCCGACACCACGCCGCAAGTCGCGCGCATCGATGCGCACCTGCTCAACCGCGCGGGCGTCGCGAGACTTTGCTATGCCGGCCCGGTGCTGCTGACCCGGCCCAGCGGTCCGCACGGCAGCCGTGAGCCACTGCAGTTGGGCGCAGAGATTTATGGCCATGCCGGCATCGAAGCCGATCTGGAAATCCTGCTGCTCGCGCTCGACTGCCTGGGCGTGGCGCGGGTCGAAGCCCTGAGCGTCGACCTCACCGACGCGCGCATCGTGCGCACGCTGCTCGCCGACGCGCCGTGCGACGCCGCGCAGCTCGCGCGCATCCAGACGGCGCTTGCGGCCAAGGACCCGACCGAGCTGAAAGCGCAGACGCGCGGCTTCGGCGCTGCCAAGCGCGATCAACTCAGCGCACTGCTGCAGCTGTACGGCGATGCGCAGGTGCTCGACGAAGCCGCGCGAGTGCTGCCCGACAGCGCGCCGCTGCGTGCCGCACTCGCCGATCTGCGCTGGCTTGCGAAGCACACGGCGGACGCAGCCCGCCTGACGTTCGATCTGGCCGACCTGCGCGGCTACAGCTACTACAGCGGCGCGCGCTTCACGATCTACGCGCAGAGCGCGCGCGACGCGTTGGTGCGCGGCGGCCGGTATGACGAGGTCGGCGCGGTGTTCGGCCGCAATCGCCCGGCGGTGGGCTTCAGCCTCGACGTGAAGGCGCTGGCCGAAGCCGTTGCAGAGCGCGGCCAGCACGGCGCGATCCGCGCGCCCTGGGGTGTGGAGCCCGCTCTGCGCGCTGCGATTCGCGAGCTGCGCGCAGCCGGCGAGACCGTGCTTTGCGTGCTGCCTGGCCAGAGCAGCGAGTCGGAAGCATTCGAATGCGACCGAGAGCTGGTGGCGGCGGCCGACGGACGCTGGTCGGTGCGTGCGCTGGCGGCGCGCGACACGGCATGACCCCGCCGCAGCCAGCTCGCTCCACCGAGCGTTCATCCCCCACAACGCCCCGCCTTCAGCAAACTCGAACTACCCGAATGAACAACACGCAGGGACGCAACGTCGTCGTGGTCGGCACCCAGTGGGGCGATGAAGGCAAAGGCAAACTGGTCGACTGGCTGACCGAAAGCGCGCAAGGCGTGGTGCGCTTTCAAGGCGGCCACAACGCGGGCCACACGCTCGTCATCAACGGCGTAAAGACTGCGCTGCATCTGATTCCGAGCGGCATCATGCGCGCGGGCGTCAAGTGCTACATCGGCAATGGTGTGGTGTTGTCGGCGGCCAAATTGCTCGAAGAGATCGAGGGACTGGAGCGCGCCGGCGTTGAGGTGCGCTCGCGTCTGTTCGTGAGCGAGGCGTGCCCGCTGATCCTGCCCGTGCACGTCGCGCTTGATCTCGCACGCGAGGCGCGGCGCGAGCAAGGCGGTGTCGAGAAGATCGGCACCACCGGACGCGGCATAGGCCCGGCGTACGAAGACAAGATCGCGCGGCGCGCGCTGCGCGTGCAGGACTTGCGCAACCCCGAGCGTTTTCGCGCCAAGCTGGCCGAGCTGCTCGAGTTGCACAATTTCGTGCTGACCGGCTTCCTGCAGGCTGAGCCGGTCGAACTCGACGCGGTGTTCGATGAGGCGATGCGCCACGCGGAGTTCCTGCTGCCGATGACGGCCGACGTGTCGCGCACGCTGTTCGATGCGAATGTGGCCGGTGCGAATCTGCTGTTCGAAGGCGCCCAAGGCACCTTGCTCGACGTCGATCACGGCACCTATCCGTACGTCACGTCGAGCAACTGCGTGGCCGGCAACGCGGCCGTCGGCTCGGGCCTCGGGCCGGACATGCTGCACTACGTGCTCGGCATCACCAAGGCGTACTGCACGCGCGTCGGCGGCGGCCCGTTTCCGACCGAGCTCGACTGGCAAAAGGAAGGTACGCCCGGCTGGCACATGAGTACCGTGGGCGCGGAAAAAGGCGTCACCACGGGCCGCAGCCGCCGCTGTGGCTGGTTCGACGCGGCGTTGTTGAAGCGCAGCGCGCAGGTCAACGGCCTGTCGGGCCTGTGCATCACGAAGCTCGACGTGCTCGACGGCCTGGCTGAACTGAAGCTGTGCACGGGCTACCGTCTCGATGGTGAAATGATCGACATCCTGCCGCTCGGCGCGGATCAGATCGAACGCTGCGAGCCGGTCTATGAGACCTTGCCCGGCTGGAGCGAGAACACGGTGGGCGTCACGCAGTACGACCAACTGCCGATGGCCGCGCGGCTGTACCTGCAGCGCATCGAGCAAGTCACCGGCGTGCCGATCGCGATCGTCTCGACCAGCCCGGACCGCGACCATACGATCGTGCTGCGGCATCCATTTCTGCCGGATTGATCGCGCACCGCAACGCTGTCAAGACCAATCGTGCGCAGGCCATGATGCCGTCTGCGTAGTCAGCTACTAATTCAGGAGCAAACCGGATGTTGACCGAAGATGGCCTGCACCTCTACGTGAGTTACGACGAGTACCACAACCTGGTGGAAAAACTCGCGATCAAGCTGCATCAGTCGGGCTGGGAATTCGACACCATCCTGTGCCTCGCGCGCGGCGGCATGCGCCCCGGGGACATCCTGTCGCGCGTGTTCGACAAGCCGCTCGCGATCATGTCGACCAGCTCCTACCGCGCCGACGCCGGCACGGTGCAGGGCCATCTGGACATCGCGCGCTTCATCACCACGCCGAAGGGCGAGATCGCCGGCAAGGTGCTGCTGGTGGACGATCTGGCCGACACCGGCCACACGCTGTCGGCGGTGGTCAAGCAACTGCGCAACAACTATCCGCCCATCACCGAACTGCGCAGCGCCGTGCTCTGGACCAAGGGTTGCTCGAGCTTCGAAGCCGACTACTCGGTCGAGGCGCTGCCGACGAATCCCTGGATTCACCAGCCGTTCGAAACCTACGACAGCTTGCGGCCGGAGCAACTGGTCGCGAAGTGGACCATCTAGCGGCAAGTCACGCCAATCCACCGAGCGACCGTCCCGGTCGGCCACGCAACGTCGGGCCGCGATGATCGGCCGGCTGTTTCCCGCATTGGCCGAAGCCGATGTGCGGCGCTATGCGCTCGGCCAGATCGTCTCGGTGATCGGCGGCTGGACGCAGACCATCACGATCAATCTGCTGGCCTGGGGCCTGACCGGCTCGCCCGGCGTGCTGGGGCTGCTGAACTTTTTGCTGTATGCGCCTTCATTGGTGGTGGCCCCGCTCGGCGGCAGCCTGATCACGCCGGGCAACGCGCGCCGGGCAACGACGCTGATCCTGTGCGGCTCGCTCGCGATCTCGCTCGGTTTCACGGCGATGGCGGCGGCCGGGCAGTTGAGCATCGGCTGGCTGATCGGCCTGTCGGCGGTTGCGGGCGTGTTCAACGCGATCGAGATGCCGGCGCGCCAGGTGCTGCTGGTCGAGTGCGTGCGTGACAAAAGCCTGATCGCCAACGCCGTGTCGATCAATTCTCTGGCCTGGAACAGCGGCCGCATGATCGGCCCGGCGCTCGGTGCGCTGCTGTTCGCCAGCAGCGGGCCGGGCTGGGGCTTTGCGAGCAACGCGCTCGGGCTGCTCGTAATGCTCGGCTGCGTGCAGACCGTGCGCATCGACCCGGCAGCCGAGGCCGCGCCGGTCCTGCGCGGCGGGCTGCGCGATGCGTTCGCTTATGTGCGCGCGGACCGGCAGGCCAGTCTGATGCTGCCGGTGCTGGCCTGCATCGGCGTCTTCGCCGGTGGCTATCAGACCCTGGTGCCGGTGCTCGCCGACCAGGCGCACGGCGACACCGCGGCATACACGGGGCTGTTCTTCGCTGCCGCCGGTGGCGGCTCGCTGGTGTCCGCGGGACTGCTGTCGACGCGGCTGGCGCGGACGGTCACGCGCCGACTGCTGCTGTGGATGCCGTGGCTCGCAGCGCTGATGCTGTGCAGCGTCGCCTTGTTCGAGGCGACCGCGATCGTCATGCTCAGCTTCGCGCTGCTGGGCGCATCCATCACTTTCACCGGACCCGGCACCAACGGAAGCCTGCAACAGATCGCGCCGCGCCATCTGCGCGGCGCGTTGTCCGGGATGTTCACGATGTCGTTCATGGGCACCATCCCTTTTGGTCAACTGCTTGCCGGCGCGCTGGCGCAGCAATGGTCGGTGCGACAGGCGCTGCTGGTCATGGCTGCGGGTCTGAGCCTGGCGCTGCTGCTGCTGTTCGTGCCGCGCTGGCGCCGGGCTGGCCGCATCACGCTGGATGTGGATCGGCTATAGCGGCTCGGCCTCTCACAGGCGGCTGTTCCGCGCCCCCCGCTGCGCGGATGGCACCATTGCGGTTTTCATTTCAATCCATGCCATCCGGGTCGCTTCGCATGTCTTCACGCGCTCAGCCATCGGCCAGCCGCATACAGCCACGGGCCGAGCCCCCCCGTACGATCAGCCTCGGGCTGCAGGGCGGCGGCTCGCATGGCGCATTCACCTGGGGCGTGCTGGACCGGCTGCTGGCCGATCCGCGCCTTGCATTCGATGGCATCAGCGGCGCCAGCGCGGGCGCCGTCAACGCGGTGGCCCTGGCCGACGGCTTCGCGCACGCCCATGCACAAGGAAGCGACCCTCGAGACGGCGCGCGCGCCTCGTTGGCGCGCGTCTGGAATGGCGTCATCGCGCTCGGCGGCGTGCAGTCGGCACGCGTCGGGTTCGCCAACCTGTTCTGGCCCTATCGCTGGTTCAACCAGGCGTTCAGCAACCTGACGTCGCCGTATCTGCTGAACCCGCTCGACTTGAGCCCACTGCGCGACTTGCTGGCGCGCACGATCGATTTCGACGCGATCGCCCGGCTCCAGCATCCGAAGGTGTTTGTCTGCGCCACGCGTGTGCGCACCGGCGAGCCCGAGATCTTCAGCGGCAGGCGGCTCACGCTGGCCGCCGTGATGGCATCGGCCACGCTGCCGATGCTGGCGCAGGCGGTCGAGATCGACGGCGACCACTACTGGGACGGCGGCTTCTCCGGCAACCCGCCGCTCAAACCCCTGATCGACGCCTGCAGCGCGCGCGATCTGCTGCTGATTCAGCTGAATCCGCAGACGCGCGAGCAAATCCCGAAGTCCGCCCACGACATCTCGGACCGTGTCAACGAAATCACGTTCAACGCCAGCCTGCTCGGTCAGCTTCGCACGATCGATCTGATCAATCAGCTGCTGGATAAAAATTGCATCGACGCAAGCCGCTACAAACGGCTCAATCTGCATCTGATCGGCGGCGGCGAAGCGCTGGAGCGATACGGCGCGTCGAGCAAGCTCACGGTGAGCGCCGGGTTCATTCACGAACTGTTCGAACTCGGCCACAGCGCCGCCGATCGCTGGCTGGCCGAGTGCGCCGAGCAGATCGGAGCAACCAGCACGCTCGACATGGAGCGTCAGTTCGGTGCGAACGCGCGGATGCGGTGCTGATGGCCCGGGCGTGGTCGGCCGCAGTTTGCTTTTGGGTAATCGACCTCGCTGCGCTTGCTGCGCGTGGCGCTCAGTGCAAGCCCGCGCGTGCTTGTCGGACCTTGAACGACGAAAATGTGCGGCCTGAACCCCGAATGTTCACCCCGCGATGGACACCCCGCGCTTGGCCAGCATCGCCCGACTCACGCGCGAATTCGGGGCGCGCCCGAGCACTTCGCTGATCCAGCCCGCGCAACCCACCAGTTCGTCGAGGTCGATGCCGGTTTCCGCGCCGAGCCCTCGCAGCAGATACACCACGTCCTCGGTGGCGACGTTGCCGGTTGCGCCTTTCGCGTACGGGCAGCCGCCCAGGCCCGCGATCGAGCTGTCAAAGGTGCGCACGCCGAACCGGTAGGACGCGTAGACGTTCGCAATCGCCATGCCGTAGGTGTCGTGATAGTGGCCGGCCAGCCGCTCGACCGGCACCCGCGCGGCCACCGCCTCGAGCATGGCCTCGATGCTCGCCGGCGTGCCGGTGCCGATCGTGTCGCCAAGCGAAATCTCGTGGCTACCGAGCGCGAGCAGCCGGCCGGCCAGATCGGCCACCTGCGCGGGTGCGACCGGCCCGTCGTAGGGGCACTCGACCACGCACGAGATGTAGCCGCGCACCTTCACGCCGTCGCGCGTGGCAGCCTCGAAGATCGGTGTGAAGCGCTCGATCGATTCGGCCACCGAGCAATTGATGTTCTTCCGCGAGAAGCCTTCCGAGGCGGACGCGAACACCGCGACTTCGCGTGCGCCGGCCGCCAGCGCGGCCTCGTAGCCTTTCATGTTCGGCGTCAGCACCGGATAGCGCAGGCCGGGGTGGGGCCTGATACCCGCCATGATTTCGGCATGATCGGCCATCTGCGGCACCCATTTGGGTGACACGAACGAGGCGACTTCGATGGCTCCGAGGCCCGCGCGGTGCAGCCGCTCGATCAGTTCGAGCTTGGTCGCGGTGGCGACGGCCTGCGGCTCGTTTTGCAAACCGTCGCGTGGACCGACTTCGACGATGCGGACTTTGTTGGTCATATTGCGGTGCCTTCAGTTGGAAACCGGTGCGTGGACAGGGAGGCGCGGCCGTCGGGAGGTCGATCGGCGCCGTGCGTTTAAGCGGATGTTCATTTTCGCGCGGGCGGATGCACTGCGCAGCGCGGTCGCCCAAGAGCTGTCGGCACACCGATGGTATGGTCCTCGCCGATGAGAAACGATGGCGACCCCCATTCCACGTCCGCGCGACCCATCCCCGGCCGTTCCTCGCGGCGAGTCGGCGCGTGGCTGCTGCTGGCTTGGTCCACAGCTGCGAGCAGCGTGCTGGCCGAGACACCTGCCGGCCCCCCAGTCGGCAACTTCCAGATGGTGCAGCGGGTCGACGACGTGCTCTACGGCGTCGACGCGGTGTCGCTTGCCATCCTGGACCAGCGCCGTGTGCGCGGCACGTTCGTGCGGGTCAGCGTGGAGCGGCCGAGCCCGATCCTCGGCTACACGCGCTTTATCGCCGACTGCCGTGAGCCGGTCGGGCTGGCGCTGGTGTCGTCTTCGAATCTGAACGGCAAGACGCATCCGGACGGCTCGCCGCAATACCTGGAGGTGCGCGCCGAGCCGGTTGCCGTCGATGCGATGGACTACGAGCCCGGCGCGCTGCTCGACGGCACGCAGATGGTGGCGCAGTTCGCGTGCCAGGCCAGTCTGCGCCCGGGCGCAGCGCCCGCCATCGCTCAGGCCCTCTACGAGAGCGGCGGGCCGGCGGACACGCGCGCGCTGAAATGCACGCTGCTGCCCGACGGCGGCACGCAGCCGGTACCCGATGTGCCGCTGCGCTATTCGGAGAGCGCGCAGGCAGTTGCGGTGAACCACCAGTGGCTCGCCAGCAGTGTCGTGACGCCGCGCCAGATCCAGTTCGGCAGCGGCTACGACAAGTGGACGATCGACCGGCAAAGCGGGCAGGCCCAATTGCTTCGACCCGACGGTTCGCTGCGCTTCGCCAGCACATGCACGCCACAATAAATCGACCCGCACGGCCCTGACGCGGTAACTCATGCAATTGCAACAAATCCTCTACTCCCAGGGTTTCGGCACGCGTCGCATCTGCGCCGGTCTGGTGCAGCAAGGCTTGGTGCGCGTGGCCGACCCCGCGCAGCCGACCGTGTTGCGGCTTTGCACCGACGCGACGCAGGAGCTGCCGGCCGAAGGCCTGACGTTCGAGGTGATGGGCCAGCGCTGGACCTATCACGAGAAAGCCTATGTGATGCTGCACAAGCCGATCGGCACCGAATGCTCGCAAAAGCCTTCCCATCACCCGAGCATCTACACGCTGCTGCCCGCACCGCTGCGGCAACGGCCGGCCGCCGGTGCGGTGGCCGGCGTGCAGGCGGTCGGTCGGCTCGATCAGGACACCACGGGGCTGTTGCTGCTGAGCGACGACGGTCGCTTCATCCACCGGATGGGCTCGCCGAAGACGCACCTGCCAAAAATCTACCGGGTGAGGCTGAAGCATCCGCACGAGCCGAGCCAGATCGCGCTGCTGCTCGGCGGGGTCGTGCTCGACGACTCGCCGAAGCCGGTATGTGCCGCCGCTTGCGAGCCGTCGAACGATGCCGAACTGCTGCTGACGTTGACGCAGGGCAAGTACCACCAGGTCAAACGCATGATCGCCGCGGTCGGCAACCGGGTCGAGGCGCTGCACCGCGTTCGGATCGGCGACCTGGTACTGCCCGAGACGCTTGCGCCGGGGCAGTGGTGTTGGCTCGGCGCGACCGAACTGGCGCAACTCGGATTCGCCTGAAGCGCGAACCGGTGGGCCGACCAGGCTGAAGTGGTCGGCCGGCTCAGTCCGCGAGTTGCTGCGGCTGGGCCGGCTGAGCGGGCCGGGGAGACGTTGCTTCCAGCGCGGGATCGTCGTCGACGGTGGGCGCGACCTGTGGCACCGCGGCGGCTTCCAGCGCATCGATGGTCTGGCGCACGGTGGCCTTTTCGCCCGCGCCGGCGAACTTGCTGTATTTGCCGATGATGCCGACCAGTTGGCCGTAGATGCGCGGATTCGCTGCGAGACATTCCTGCTGGTGCAGGAAATCGGCCTCGCCGGTGAAATTGCCGACCAGCCCGCCCGCTTCCGTGACCAGCAGCGAACCGGCCGCGCAGTCCCAGGGCTTCAGGCCTTTCTCGAAAAACCCGTCGGTGAAGCCGGCCGCAACGTAGGCCAGATCGAGCGCGGCCGCGCCGGGCCGGCGCAAGCCCGAGGTTCGCTGCATCACGTCGCCCATCATCAGCAGGTACTGCGCGAAGTCGTCGCCTGGCCGGTACGGAAAACCCGTGGCCAGCAGGCACTGGCGCAGTTCGGTGCGCTTGCCGACACGCAGCCGCCGGTCGTTCATGTACGCACCACGGCCGCGCGTCGCGGTGAACAGGTCGTTTCTCGTCGGGTCGTAGACCACGGCCTGCTCGACCTTGCCTTTCACCGCCAAAGCGATGCTCACGCAGTAGACCGGAAAGCCGTGGATGAAATTCGTGGTGCCGTCGAGCGGATCGATGATCCAGACAAACTCGGAATCCTTGGCGCCGTGCGTGCTGCCGGACTCCTCGGCCAGAAAACCGTGGCCCGGATACGCAGTGGACAGCGTCTCGATGATCGCCTGTTCGGCCGCCTGATCGATCTCGGTCACGAAGTCGTTCGCCTGTTTGGCCGACACCCGCACCGCCTCCACGTCGAGCGCCGCACGGTTGATGATCGAGCCGGCGATGCGGGCGGCCTTGACGGCCACGTTGAGCATGGGATGCAGGTTGGTGGGCATGAGACGGGTTGCGTTGGAGCGGCCAACGAGAAAACGAGAAAAAAGGGCAAAGCCGGCAACGTGCCGATTGCGAGATACCGACCGCCAACGGCAGCGGAACGCCGCGGACAGCGGCAACAAGCGAACGCCGCCGGACCCGGCATGCTGGGCAAGATGCGCGCAGCGACAATCGATCGATTTTATCCGCCGCCCCATCGCATGGTGGCCCGCGCCCGTGCATACCCGCTTCATCCTGATCCAGACCAGCCACGCCGGCAATGTCGGCGCGGTGGCGCGCGCGATGAAGGTGATGGGCTTTGAGGACCTCGTGCTGGTCGCGCCTCGCTGGCCGAACGTGCTGCGCCGACAGGAAACCATCCAGCGCGCAAGCGGCGCACTCGACGTGCTGGCGCACGCGCGCATCGTCGCCACGCTGGATGAGGCGCTCGAGGGCGTGCAGCACCTGTGCGCCACCGCAATGACGCCGCGCGACTTCGGGCCACCGAATGCGATGCCGCGTGCGCATTTCGATGCGCTATTGAAACAGGAGCAGGAGACGCAGCAGTGCTCTGGGGTCAATACCGATTCGGCTGAAAAAATCGGTGTGTCGAGCGTGGCGTTTCTGTTCGGCAGCGAGCGCTTCGGCATGGCCAACGAGGACGTCTACCGCTGCCATGTGGCGCTGACGATTCCGACCAATCCCGCGTTCGGTTCGCTCAACCTCGCGGCAGCCGTGCAGGTGATCGCCTACGAGTGGCGGCTGGCGCTCGGTGGTTTTGCCGCGATCGACGGCACCCGCGCCGGCCCAAGCTGCCGCGGCCGATGCGGTCGAGGTCGCGGGGTTGCTTGGGCATTGGCGGCAGGTGCTGGTCGAGATCGGTTTTCTCGATCCCGAAGCGCCCAAGAAGCTGCTGCCGCGCCTGCAGCAGATCTGCAATCGCGCGCGGCTGACGTCACCGGAGATTCACATCCTGCGCGGCATCGCGAAGACGGTGCAGCAGGCGGTGGGAAAGCGCGGCGAATGATTTCGCGCAACGGCCGGCTCCGAGCGGCGTGCGACGCAACCTTCTAGACTGGCACGCTGCATTTTTTCGACCCACACCGCTCGCCGCCTCATGTTCTCGCGCATCCGCTCCGACATTCACTGCATCCTTGAACGCGATCCCGCCGCGCGCACGGCCTGGGAGGTGCTGACCTGCTATTCGGGCTTGCACGCGGTCATTGCGCACCGGGTCGCGCACGGGCTCTGGACGCGCGACTTCAAATGGCTCGGCCGGTTCGTCTCACAACTGTCGCGTTGGTTCACGGGCATCGAGATCCACCCGGCTGCCAAGATCGGCGACGGCGTGTTCTTCGATCACGCAATGGGCGTGGTGGTCGGCGAGACCGCCGAGATCGGCGACGGCTGCACGATCTACCAAGGCGTGACGCTGGGCGGCACGTCGCTCTACAAGGGCGAGAAACGCCATCCGACGCTTGGCCGCAACGTGGTCGTCGGCGGCGGCGCGAAGGTGCTGGGCGGCTTCACCGTCGGCGACGGCGCGCGCATCGGCAGCAACGCGGTGGTGATCAAGCCGGTGCCCGCGGGCGCGACTGCGGTCGGCATTCCGGCGCGCATCGTCGCATCGCTTGCAGAAGCCGCGAACGAGCCGGAACCGAAGCAGAAGTTCAGCGCCTACGGCGTCACGCAGGAGGACGACCCGCTGAATCAGGCGATGCGCAGCCTGATCGACGGCACGGCGAACCAGGAGCACCAGATCGCGCTGCTCTGGCAGGCGATCGAGAAGCTGACTGCGGACAACGATGTGACGCGGCGGGATTGTGTGCCGGCGGACGCGGCGCGGAGGCAGCGGTTCGAGGCGGAGGAGGTGAATCGGATGTTGGGGAAGTGAGGGTTCTCGGGAGTTCGTTTGGTGCGCGGCCATCGGGGGGGCCAGGGCGAGACCCAGCCCCCCACGGCCGCGCACAAAAAACCTAATTCCTCCGCGCTGACTTCGGCCGGAACGCCTTGCAGACCGTGTCATCCGTCTCCAGATACGGCCCCCCGATCAAATCGATGCAATACGGCACCGCTGCGAAGATGCCAGGCACCAGCAACTGCCCATCGTTCCCCTTCAGCCCTTCCAGCGTCTCCGCAATCGCCTTCGGCTGGCCAGGCAGATTGATGATCAGGCATTGCTCCCGCACGACCGCCACCTGGCGCGAAAGTATCGCGGTCGGCACGAATTTCAGGCCGATCTGCCGCATCTGCTCGCCGAAGCCCGGCATCTCCCGGGTCGCCACGGCCAGCGTCGCTTCCGGCGTCACGTCGCGCGGGGCTGGGCCGGTGCCGCCGGTGGTCAGCACGAGTGCGCAGCCCGCGTCGACCAGCTCGATCAACGCTCGGCTGATCCGATCGGCTTCATCGGGAATCAAGCGCGGATCGAAGGTCAGCGGGTTTTTCAATGCGCGCCCGAGCCACTCCTGCAAGGCAGGCAGCCCCTGATCCTGGTAGACGCCGCTGGATGCACGGTCGCTGACCGACACGATGCCGATGCGCACCGGCTCGAACGCAGCCGAGGCCGAAGTGGCTTTCGAGGCGGCGGCGGCGGACGAGGTCGATTCAGTCGTCATGGTCGGGTTGCGTGGGCGGTTGATCGTGATCGATTGCATCGACCGGCGCCTCTGCCATCGCGCCGCCGAGGCGGTCCTTCACGAGCTTGAAAATTTCGCGGTAGCTGCGCCCGTGCCGCAGCGCTTCACCCGGATGCGGGTCGGGCTGCGCGTCGCGCCGGGCCTGCCGCACCAGCGTACGCAGCGCCTGCACGTCGGTGTCGGGATGCAGCGCGATCCATTCGGACATGGCCGCGTCGTCGGCGAGCAACCGGTCGCGCCAGGTCTCGGCGCGGTGCAGCGCCTGCGTGGCCTCGGCCGACGGCGTGCGCTGGGCTTCAAGCGCGGCGCGGGCAGCGGCCAAAGTGTCTGCGTCCAACCGGCGCATCAGCTTGCCGACGAACTGGATCTGGCGTCGGCGGCCTTCGAAGTCGGTGATCGTGCGCGCATGGGCCAGCGCATCCACGAGTTTGTCCGGCAGAGCGGCGCTTGCCAGCAGGTCGGCGCGCAGACCGATGAGTTGCCCGCCGAGCTGCTGCAGCTCGCTGCTGATGGCCTTGAGTTCGGTCTTGCTCGGGCCTTCGCCGCCGCGCTGCTCGCGTTGCAGTTCGCGGTCGAGTTCGCTGCCCGCGGCGACGAACTCGCCGCGCACGAAATATCCTTTTTTTGGCTTGCGGGACATAGGGCGGCGATGCGTCTGGAAAGAGTTGGGCAGAGTCGGAAGAGGGATCGCCCGGAAAGCCGGCCGGTGCGGTCGGTCGACGGGCACCAGGGACCTTCGGCGTGGGGTGACCCGGGGTGCCAAGCCGCGTGCAGAGAGCCGCCAAGTATCATAGCCCGCACATGAATCAAGCAGCTCCCGCCCCGTCCACCGCCGAGCGCGGCTTCTCCTACAGCCGGCCGTTTTTCGAGCAGCTCGTCGACGGCGCGATTGCGCACGCGAAGAAGCTGGGCGCGACCGACGCCGGGGCGGAAGCGTCGGAAGGCTGCGGGTTGTCGGTCAGCGTGCGCCTGGGCGAGCTCGAGAACGTCGAGCGCAACCGCGACAAGTCGCTCGGCATCAGCGTCTACGTGGGCAAGCGGCGCGGCAACGCGAGCACATCGGACTTCTCCGAGGCGGCGGTGCAGCGCACCGTGCAAGCCGCGTTCGACATCGCGCGCTTCACGGCCGAAGATCCGGTGGCGGGCCTGGCCGACGAGGGCGATGTGGCGCAGGCGCCCGATACCGAACGTGACCTGCAGCTGTTTCATCCGTGGAGCATCGACAGCGAGCAGGCGGCAGCCATCGCGCTCGAATGCGAAGCGGCTGCGTTCGCCACTTCGAAGCGCATCGGCAACAGCGAAGGCGCGGGCGTGTCGGCCCAGCAGAGCCATTTCTTCAGCGCCCACACGCACGGCTTTCGCGGCGGTTATGCGAGTTCGCGCCATTCGCTTTCGGTCGCACCGATCGCGGGCAAGGGCAACGGCATGCAGCGCGACGCCTGGTACAGCTCGATGCGCAACGCCGACGAGCTCGCATCGCCGGCCGCCGTCGGCCGCTATGCGGCCGAGCGCGCGTTGAGCCGGCTCAAGTCGCGCAAGATCGCCACCACCGAGTGCCCGGTGCTGTTCGAGTCGCCGCTGGCGGCCGGTCTGCTCGGCGGCTTCGTGCAGGCGGTCAGCGGCGGGGCGCTCTATCGCAAGAGCACGTTTTTGCTCGACGCGCTGGGCACACGGGTGTTTCCACAGCACATCGACATTACCGAAGACCCGTTCGTCACGCGTGGCAAGGGCAGCGCGCCGTTCGACGACGAGGGCGTGCGCGTGGCGGCGCGCAAGGTGGTCGATGCGGGTCGCGTCGAGGGCTATTTTCTCGGCAGCTACTCTGCGCGCAAGCTCGGCATGAAGACCACCGGCAACGCGGGCGGCTCGCACAATCTGGTGCTGACCTCGCGACAGACGCAGGACGGGGACGATCTGGACGCGATGCTGCAAAAGCTTGGCACCGGGCTGTTCGTGATCGAGTTGATGGGCCAGGGGGTGAACTACGTGACGGGCGACTATTCGCGCGGCGCGAGCGGCTTCTGGGTCGAGAACGGCCGCATCGCGTACCCGGTGCACGAGATCACGATTGCGGGCAATCTGAAAGAAATGCTTGCCGGCATTATCGCAGTCGGCGCGGACGCCTACAACTACGGCGCCAAGACGGTCGGCTCGGTGCTTGTCAACCGGATGAAGATCGCCGGCAACTGAAGCGGCGGGCCCGAGCGCCGGGAGGCCGTTCGGTCTCGGGCCGACAGCCGCTCAGGGCTTCGGTCGCAGTTCCACGATCATCGGCGTCGGAATCCGGCCGTCCACGTCCTTGGGCATCTGGCTGGTCTTGTTGATCGCGCGCAACGCGGCCTGATCCCAGGCCGCGTTGCCACTGCTCTTGACGAGCCGCGCCGAGGTGATCTGGCCGTCGGGTGTGGTGCGCACTTCGACTTCGGCTTTCGGATTGCCGGCAATGAAGTTCACATCGGGGAACACGATGTTCGGCCGCACTTTGGCCTGTACGCGCCCGGCGTAACCCGGCGACGGGCCGCTGGACTTCTGGTTGCCGCTGCCTTCGTCGCTGCCCGACGCCAGGCCCTGCATGCGCTTGATCGCGGCGACCCGGCGTTCCTCGGCCGCCGCCGCCGCTTTCGCATCGGCGGCGGCTTTGGCCTGCGCCGCGGCCTTGGCTTCAGCAGCGGCTTTGGCCTTCGCTTCGACGGCGGCTTTCGCACGTGCATCGTCGGCCGCCTTCGCGGCCTTGGCTTCGGCCGCGGCTTTCTCGCGCGCTTCGGCGATCTGCTTTGCTTTCTTTGCTTCGGCCGCCTTCTCGCGTTCTTCCGCGGCGCGCTCACGTGCCTCGGCGGCGGCCCTGGCCTTGGCTTCGGCCTGCGCTTTTTCTTTTGCTTCGGCCGCCCGCTCGCGCGCTTCCGTCGCCGCCTTGGCTTTGGCTTCCGCGGCTTTCTCGCGCGCCTGCGCCGCGGCGCGCTCGCGAGCCTGCTCGCGCGCGTCTTCGGCGGCCTGCGCCTTGGCTTCAGCCGCGGCTTTGGCTCGTACCTCGGCTGCAGCAGCCCGGCGCGCTTCGGCCTCGGCCTCGCGCTTTTCTTCGGCACGGCGCTGTTCGCGCGCCGCCGCGGCGGCGGCTGCGGCTTCCGCCGCTTTTTGAATGCGCGCTTCGGCCTCGGCCTCGCGTTTTTTCTCGAGAGCCTGCTGCTCGCGCTTTTCTTCTGCGGCTGCCGCTTCGCGCTCCCGCCGCTCACGGCGCTCCCGCTCGCGTTGCGCTTGCAAGCGGGTTCGCTCCAACTCGGCCAGCCGCTCTTTCTCGCGCTCTATCGCAATGTCGGCGTCCATCGGCTTCGGATCGACGATCGGCTCCGGTGGTGGCGGCGGTGGCACAGGCGGCGGTGCCGGTGCCGGCGGCTCAACAGGAGGGGGTGGCGGCGGGGGGGGCGGCGGTGGAGGGGGTGGGCGGTGGAGGGGGTGGGGGCGGCGGCGGCACCACGGGCTCGGCCGGCGGCGGTGGCGGCTGTGGCACCGGCGGCGCCGGGGTGGCGGCGCGCGCGGTGGCCGGGCCCGGCACGCCGGTCCAGAGTTCGGCCTGCACCGCGATGTCCTCGGACTCGCGCTTCCAGCTCACGCCCCAAGTCAGCGCCGCGATCAGCAGCACATGCACGGCCAGCGCCATCAGCAGGGACCGGATCGTGCCGCTCGGCTGCGTGGGCGCAAATTGCAGGTTGTCGGGACTGGCTTGCATCAGGGGCGAATCGAGGACAGGGACAGGCAGGCGAGCAGCACTATTTTTCGAGTTGCACCGACAAGCCGATGCGCTGCACGCCGGACTTCTGCAGCCGGTCCATCACGCCCACCACGGTTTCGTAGCGCACCGCGCGGTCGGCGCTGATCACCACCGCGCTGTTCGCCGGGTCCTGTCCGCTTTGCGCGCGGGTGACCGCACCGGCCACGTCCTGCAGGCTGGTCGCGGTGTCCAGGCCCTTGATCCGCAGCTTGACCAGCTGATCCTTGCCGATGATCACCTGGATCACCTGGTCGGGCTGCTTGCCGGCTTTGCCGATGCTCGGCAGATCGATCATGCTCGGCGTGATCAACGGCGCCGTGACCATGAAGATGATCAGCAGCACCAGCATCACGTCGATGAACGGCACCATGTTGATCTCGTTGATGGTGCGGCGCCCGCGGCCGCGCGAAACTAGAGAGGCCATGCTGCCAACTCTCCGAATTCGAATGTGCTCAGACGGTTCATAGGATTCAAGTGCTCGATCAAGGAAACGATGTGAGGTGCGGCCGTCGCCATTCACTCCGGCAGACGCCGTGGAACCGGCTTTGCCGGGCCACCAGCGTCGCCCTCGGTGGGGGAAGGCGGAAGCCGACCGAAGGGAGCGAAGCCTGGGGGCGAGCCGAATCTAGTGCGAAATCGGCGCCGGCTGCGGTGCGGGCGGCGCGCCGACATTGCGCTGGAGGATGTTGGAGAACTCTTCGATGAACGTCTCGAGCCGGATCGCGATGCGGTCGATATCGCGCGCGAACCGGTTGTAGGCGACCACCGCAGGAATCGCTGCGAACAGCCCGATCGCGGTTGCGACCAACGCCTCCGCAATGCCCGGCGCCACCGTCGACAGCGTGACCTGCTGCAACGCCGCCAGGCCCGTGAACGCATGCATGATGCCCCAGACCGTGCCGAACAGGCCGACGTACGGGGACACCGAACCCACGGTGGCCAGAAACGACAGGCTGGTCTCGGCCACGTCGAGTTCGCGGTGCAGCGCCGCCTTCATCGCGCGCCGCGCGCCGTCCATCAGCGTGAGACCGTCGGCGATGCGGCGTTCGCGCAGCTTGTGATATTCCCGCATGCCGCTGGCGAAAATGCGCTCCATCGGACCCGCGTGGCGCACGTTCTTGCCGGCCGCGGAGAACAGATCGTTCAGGTTGCTGCCCGACCAGAACTCGCGCTCGAACGTCTCGTTGAGCGACTTCATCCGGCGCAGTGCGAACAGCTTGCGAAAGATCGCGGCCCAGCTCGCGATCGAGACGACCAGCAGCAACGCCATCACGAATTGCACCACCCAGCTTGCATGCAGGATGAGCTGGATGATCGACATGTCTTGATTCATAACGCTTTTCGGGAACTCACAAAATATCGAGGATCGACGTCGGAATACGGGCGGGCTGCAGTGTGGCCGCACCAACCCAGCCGATGCGCACTTCGCTCGTGCAGACCAGCCGCGAAGAAACGGACGTGCCATTTAAATTCGCTGCGCCAGGATGCAGCGGTTCACTCCCCGGCAGCACCCATTCGGCTTGCTGCCCGACACGCAGCGATGCACGGCCTTTGTCCAGCACCCGCGTCGTGATGAGCAACTCGTCGTCGAGCCGGGCCGGTGCGTGGTATTTGAGCGCGGTCTCGGACACAACGAACATGCCGCCGGTCTGCCGGAGCACCTGCTGCTGGCTCAGGCCCAGGCCGCGCAGCCACTCGGTGCGCGCGCGCTCGAAGAATTTTAAGTAGTTGGCATAGAACACGATGCCGCCCGCATCCGTGTCTTCCCAGTAAATGCGCACCGAATGCAGATGCCGCACGACCAGCGCCATCGATGCGATGTCCGCCGATCGTCGCATCAGGCGCCCGCCGATGCTGCGCGTTGCAGCCGGTGCACCGCCTGCTCGAGCTGCTCGAGCGAGCTCGCGGTGGAAAACCGCACGAAGCGCGCGGTTTGGTCGTGCCCGAAATCCCGCCCCGGCGTGACCGCCAGATGCGCGCGCCGCATCAGCTCGAACGCGAAGTCCCAACTGCCCTGCACGCCGAACTCGGCAGCAAGCTGCGAGCAGTCCGCCCAAGCGTAGAACGCGCCGTCCGGCGGCACCGGCACCTGCAGGCCGAGCCGGTTCAACGCCGGCACGAAGTAATCGCGCCGCGCTTTGAACTCGGCACGCCGGCGCTCGTATTCTTCGATGCTGGCCGGCTCGAAGCAGGCGAGCGCGGCCTGCTGCGCAATCGTGTTGGCGCAGATGAACAGGTTCTGCGCAAGGCGCTCGATGGGCGCCACCAGCTCCGTCGGCAGCACGATCCAGCCGAGCCGCCAGCCCGTCATGTGGAAGTATTTCGAGAAGCTGTTGATGCTGATCACGTCGGGACCGAGCGCGAGCGCGCTTTGCGCATACGTTTCGTCGTAGCTCAGGCCCAGATAAATCTCGTCGATCAGCAGGATGCCGCCGCGCGCCCGCACCACCTCGCGAATGCGCGCGAGTTCGGCCGGGTGGATCGAGGTGCCGGTCGGATTCGATGGCGATGCAAGCAGCACACCGCGCGTGCGTGGGCCCCAGTGCGCTTCGACCTGCTCGGCCGTCAGCTGAAAGCGCTGCTCGGCACTGGTCGGGATCAGCACCGCGACGCCGTCGGCGGCCGCCACGAAATGCCGGTTGCACGGATAGCTCGGGTCCGGCAGCAGGATTTCGTCACCGACATCGATCAACGCCAGACAGGCGAGTTGCAATGCGGCGGAAGCACCGGCCGTGATCACGATACGGTCGCTCGGCACGTCGAGTCCGAAACGCGTTGCATACCAACCGCTGATGCGCGCGCGCAGCGATTCGAGCCCGAGCGCGTCGGTGTATTGCGTGCGGCACGCGCGAATCGCGCGCTCGGCCGCCTCGCGCACAAGCGGCGGTGCCGTGAAATCCGGCTCGCCGATGTTCAGATAGATCATCGGCTCGCTCGAAGCGGCTGCCGCCGCGGACTGCGCGCGCGCGGCCTTGGCCACTTCCATCACGTAAAACGGCTCGATCCGCTCGGCCCGCGCGGCCAGCCGCAGCGTCACGTCGCTGCCTCGTCCGATGCGGGTGCCGCTTTGGGTGCGCGCCGGCCAGCCACGTCGCGTTCGACTTCGGGCGCGCGCAACTGCGGCGCCAGGCCGTTCAACACACCGTTCACGTACTTGTGGCCGTCGGTGCCGCCGAACGCTTTCGCAAGTTCGATGCACTCGTTGAGCACGACGCGCCATGGCACGTCGAGGCAGTGCTGCATCTCGTAGGTGCCGATCCACAGCACCGCGTGCTCGATCGGCGACAACTCGGTCGCCTTGCGGTCCAACAGCGGCAGCAGCAGCGCGTCGAGCGCCTCGGCCTGCTCGACGCAGCCGTGCAGCAATGCGTCGTAATGCACCGAGTCGGCTTTGTTGAAGCCCGACAGGTCCCGCGTAAACGCGTCGATCGCCGCCACGTCGTTTCTGCCTACCAGATACTGGTACAGCGCCTGCAACGCAAATTCGCGTGCGCGGCTGCGCGGCTGCTTGGAGGCGGCCTTGCGTACGCCGGTGCTGGTCAGGCCGGTGCGCACTTGCCGGGATGGGCGCGCGGTGGTTGTCTCGGGTGACGCCGCGGTGGACGGCGGGGGCGGTGACATGGGCTCGTTCATGCAGCCCCTGACAGCGTACGCAACAAAACCGCCATCTCCACCGCGACACGTGCGGCGTCCCGGCCCTTGTCGTGCTGGCGGGCTTGCGCCTGCGCGAGATCCTCGGTCGTCAGGATCGCATTGGCGATCGGCAGCCGGTGATCGAGAGCAACGCGGCTCACGCCAGCGCCCGACTCGTTGGCGACCAGTTCGAAGTGATAGGTCTCGCCGCGGATGATGCAGCCCAGCGCGATCAGCGCGTGGTGCCGTTTGGCGTCAGCCAGCGCCTGCAACGCGAGCGGCACTTCGAGCGCGCCCGGCACCTGCACGAGTTGCACCGCGTCGGCCGTCACGCCGAGCTCGCCCAGCTCGGCACGGCACGCGGCCAGCAACGCATCGGTGATGGGTTCGTTGAAGCGCGCCTGCACGATGCCGATCGACAGGCCGCGGCCATCGAGCGCAGTCGGGCGCGAATTTTGGTTCGGTTCAAACATGTGTTGCAGATTCGGTGGGGGGCAGCGGCATCAGGCACCGGCCTCATCCGGCACGAAGCCGGTGATTTCGAGCCCGTAGCCAGCCATGCTCGGCAGCCGGCGCGGCTTGCCCAGCAACGTCATGCGCTGCACGCCGCAGTCGCGCAGGATCTGCGCGCCGACACCGTAGCTGCGCAGGTCCATGCCGGCGCGCACGGGAGCGTGCGCGGCCTGCGCGGTGCCTTCGAACTGTGAGAGCAACTGCGCGCCGCTTTCGCCGCAGTTCAGCAGCACCACGACGCCGGCGCCGACCGATTCGATGCGCTTCATGCTCTGCTCGAGGCTCCACGAATGCATGCCGCGGCCGCGCTCGAGTGCGTCGAGCACGGACAGCGGCTCATGCACGCGCACCGTCACCACGTCGTCGGCTGCCCAGCTGCCGCGCACCAGCGCGAGATGCACGCCCCCGCTGGGCTGATCGCGATATGCGTGCGCGGCAAAGGTGCCGAACGCGGTCTCGATCGGGCGGCTGCCGATTTTCTCGATCAACGATTCGTGCCGGGCGCGGTGCTCGATCAGGTCGGCGATCGTGCCGATCTTCAAGCCGTGCACGGCCGCGAACGCCTGCAGGTCCGGCAACCGCGCCATGGTGCCATCGTCTTTCATGATCTCGCAGATCACGGCGGCCGGCGCGCAGCCGGCCAGCGCGGACAAATCGCACCCGGCTTCCGTATGGCCTGCGCGCATCAACACGCCGCCTTCGACCGCCTGCAGCGGAAAGATGTGGCCCGGCTGCACCAGGTCTTCGGCGCGTGCGTCGCGTGCCACGGCGGCCTGCACGGTGCGCGCGCGGTCGGCGGCCGAGATGCCGGTGGTCACGCCCTCCGCCGCTTCGATCGACACCGTGAACGCGGTCGAGTGGCGCGTGCCGTTGCGCGCGGTCATCGGCGGCAGCTGCAGGCGCTCACAGTGTTCGCGCGTCAACGTCAGGCAGATCAGCCCGCGGCCGAAGCGCGCCATGAAGTTGATCGCCGCCGGCGTCACATGCTCGGCCGCGAGCACCAGATCGCCTTCGTTCTCACGATCCTCTTCGTCGACCAGGATCACCATACGGCCGGCGCGAAGCTCAGCCACGATGTCGTCGACCGGGGAGATACCGACAGAGGCCGTGCGTGGATCGGCAGCCACGGCGTGCAGAAAGGAAGGCTGGCTCATCGTGAATCGATCCTCGGGTGTCAGGTGTCGGTGTCAGGTCCGGCGCGGCATTCAGGCCGCAGGTGCCGTCGTCGGCACCGCGGCCACGCCGAGCATGCGTTCGACATAGCGCGCGATCGTGTCGACTTCCAGGTTCACTCGCGCGCCTTCGTGCAGCCGGGCGAACGCGGTGTGCTCCAGCGTGTGCGGAATCAGGTTGATCGCGATCACGCACGCATCGGCGGCATCGGTCACGGAATTGATCGTCAGGCTGACGCCGTCGACCGCGATCGAGCCCTTGAACGCGAGATAGCGCGCCAGTGCCTTCGGCGCGGCGACGTGCAGTGCGATGCTCTCGCCCACGCGGTCGAAGCGGCGCACCGTGCCGATGCCGTCGACGTGGCCGGACACCAGATGGCCGCCGAGCCGATCATGGGCGCGCAGCGCTTTTTCCAGGTTTACCTGCGTGTCAGGCCGCCAACCGTCGGTGCGGGCCAGCGATTCGGCCGACACATCGACATCGAAGCGTGTCGCCGCCGCATCGAATGCCACCACCGTCATGCAGGCACCGTTGATCGCGATGCTGTCGCCCGCGGCCACATCATCCAGATAGCCGGCCGGAACCGCGATCGCCACGCGCCTACCATGCGCGGACGTGGCACCGAGGGATTTCACCTCGAAGATTTGACCGACCGCGCTGACGATTCCCGTAAACATCCGGCTATTTTCGCAGGGATCGAAGGGCCTCCCGGCGAGGCGGGCGAATTCCGAAGGCACGCGGCCCCCGGCTTATGATCCCGGCAGCTCGCTTTTTCGACCCTTGCCGCGCACCGCCCCGTCGTCTTTTCCACGCTCCCCAGTTGAAACGTCTGCTGATGATCGCCTTTCACTTTCCGCCGTTGGCGGGAAGCAGCGGCATTCAGCGCACGTTGCGCTTCGTGCAGCACCTGCCCGCTCTCGGCTGGCAACCGCTGGTGTTGAGCGCCGATCCGCGCGCCTATGCGCAGACCAGCCAGGACCTGGCCGCAGAAATCCCGCCGCAAACCATGGTGCGCCGCGCGTTCGCGCTGGACACCGCGCGGCACCTGACACTCGGCGGCCGCTACTTCGGCTGGATGGCCCGGCCCGATCGCTGGGCGAGCTGGCGCTTTGCCGCGGTGCGCGAGGGGATGCGCCTGATCGGCAAGTTCAAGCCGGATGCGATCTGGTCGACCTATCCGATCGCGACCGCGCACCAGATCGGCGCCGAGCTGCAACGCAGGAGCGGCCTGCCGTGGATCGCGGATTTTCGCGATCCGATGGCCCAGGACGGCTACCCGCCGGACCCGAAGGTGTGGCAGAGCTTCAAGCGCATCGAAGAGCGCGCGATTGCCCGGGCGCGGCTTTGCGTGTTCACCACGCCGTCGGCGGCGCGCATGTACCGGCAGCGCTACCCGGAAGCCGCCGCGCGCATCGTGGTGCTGGAGAACGGCTACGACGAGGACAGTTTCGCGGGCGTGACCGAAGCACCGCCCAGATCCGCCGACCAGGTGTCCGGCGTGGCGCGGCCGCTCGTGCTGCTGCACAGCGGCATCGTCTATCCGTCCGAGCGCGATCCGGCGCAGCTGTTCGAAGCGCTCGGGCGGCTCGCCCGGTCCGCAGCGCTGACCCCGGCCGACCTGCGCCTGCGCTTTCGCGCGTCGGTGCACGACGATTTGCTTCGAGCGCTGGCGCAAGCCCACGGCGCGACCGAGTTTCTCGAAATCTGCCCGGCCATCGGCTACCGCGACGCGCTGGCCGAAATGCTGTCGGTCGATGCGCTGCTGGTGCTGCAGGCCGCCAACTGCAACGAGCAGATTCCAGCCAAGATCTACGAGTACCTGCGTGCGGCGCGGCCGATCCTGGCGCTGACCGACCCGGCCGGCGACACGGCAGGCGTGCTGCGCGAGGCCGGGCTGGACGCGATTGCCCGGCTCGACTCGGTGGACGAGATTGCCGAGGCACTGCCGCGCTTCGTCAAGGCCGTCAAGACAGGCCGTGCCGCGCTGCCGCAGGCCGAAGCGACGCGCCGTGCGTCCCGCAAAGCCCGTTCGGAAGCGTTTGTCGAACTGCTGGACGGGCTCGAATAGCGCGACGCGGGGCAGCACCGCGGCACAGCGCAGACCCGCTGTTGGCGGTGCAGCTCGCCTGTCGTCAGAGAGGATCGACGGGTGCCTGGCGACCCGCACGCATCGCACGCTTGGTCGTTGCTGCACGGGTCATGCAGCACAGTGCCCGCGCAACGGATGGCCGATTGCTCCCTTCCGCTTCATCGTTGCCGTGCGCCCCGCCCAGGCGCAAGCGCTCACGGGGCCATTGCCGGACGCTGGCAGAGTGCCGTGCGGCATTCCGCTATGGTCCCCACGCATGAATGCCCCTTTCTGGAAACTCGGTTGGCGCAACCTGCGGCGTGACTTGCGCGCTGGGGAGCTGCGCCTGTTGATCCTGGCGGTCGCGCTGGCGGTGGCGGCGCTGACGGCGGTTGGCTTTTTTTCCGATCGGCTGCAGGGCGGGCTGGCGCGTGACGCGCGTCAATTGCTTGGAGGTGACGCGGTGGTATCAAGCGACCGCGAGCCGCCACCCGCTCTGGCCGCCGCCGCGCAGTCGCTGGGCTTGCGCAGCGTGACGACGCTGACGTTTCCGACCATGGCCCGCGCGCCCGATGCAAAAGGCGGCGGTGCGCGGCTGGTCGCGCTCAAGGCGGTCGAGGACGGCTATCCGCTGCGCGGCACGATGCGGGTGGCGCCGGGACTGGATGCGCCCGCCGCACCGACGCGCGAGGTGCCCGCCGCCGGCGAAGTCTGGGTCGACCCGGCGTTGCTCGGCGCGTTGAATCTGAAAGTCGGCGATCCGCTGCTGCTCGGTGACACGTCCCTGCGCATCGCGCGCGTAATCGCGATCGAGCCGGATCGCGGCATGGGGTTTTCCAGCTTCTCGCCGCGCGTGATGATGAACCGCGCCGATTTGCCCGCCACGGCGCTGATCCAGCCGGCCAGCCGGCTCAACTACCGCATGGCGGTGGCGGGTGAGGCACGGCCAGTGGCCGATTTCATCACGCGGGCCGAGGCCGAAGTCGCCAAGCCGGACGCGCGCGGGCTGCGGATTGAGACGATGGACACCGGCCGCCCGGCCATGAAGCAGACGCTGGACCGGGCGAACAAGTTTCTGAATCTGGTGGCGTTGTTGTCGGCCCTGCTGAGCGCGGTGGCGGTGGCGCTGACCGCACGCGGCTTCGCGGCGCGGCACCTGGATGCCTGCGCGTTGCTGCGCGTGCTCGGCACGCCGCAGCGCAGCATCGCGCTGGCCTACTGCTTTGAGTTCGCGCTGATCGGCGTGGCAGCCAGTCTGCTCGGCACGTTGATCGGCTTTGCGGTGCATTACGGCTTCGTGCTGCTGCTCGCGGGTCTGGTGGCGGCGGGTCTGCCAGCGCCCAGCTTGTGGCCGGTCGGCTTCGGGCTCGGTGTGGGGCTGACTTTGCTCATCGCGTTCGGCTTGCCACCGGTACTGCAACTCGCTCAGGTGCCGCCGATCCGCGTGATCCGGCGTGAGGTGGGCAATTTGCGGCCCGCGTCGGCAGCGGTGCTCGCGCTCGGTTTGGCGGGCTTCGCGCTGCTGCTGCTGGCGACCAGTCGCGATCTCAAACTCGGCCTGATCGCGGTTGGCGGCTTTGCCGGTGCGGTGCTGCTGTTCGCATCGTTGAGCTGGGTCGCGGTCTGGCTGCTGCGCCGGGTCGTGAACGAAGCGACCGCGCCGCGCTGGCTGGTGCTGGCCACGCGGCAGATCTCGGCGCGGCCGGGCTTTGCGGTGGTGCAGGTCAGCGCGCTGGCGGTGGGCTTGCTCGCGCTGGTGCTGCTGGTGCTGCTGCGCACCGATTTGATCGGCAGCTGGCGCAGCGCCA
The DNA here is from genome assembly GCA_963761295.1 of uncultured beta proteobacterium. Lineage (GTDB taxonomy): Bacteria > Pseudomonadota > Gammaproteobacteria > Burkholderiales > Burkholderiaceae_C > JBBPYC01. The sequence goes on along the minus strand of CAVXGG010000011.1, from coordinate 144,830 downwards.
CACCGCCGGACGCGCCGAACCGCTTCGTCGTCAACGTGATGCCCGATCAAGCCGACAAGTTCAGAAGCGAACTGCAACGCGCCGACATCCAGAACTACGACTGGTACCCGATGATCCGCGGTCGGTTGGTGGAAGTGAACGGCAAGCTCGCCACTGCCTCCGACGCCGCGCCCGAGTCCGGCGACGAAGGCGCCCCGCGTTCGCTGGACCGCGAATTCAACCTGTCGTTCACTGCCGAGCCGCCGCCGCACAACCAGATCGTCGGTGGCCGCTGGGCGCCGAACCAGCCCGGCGAAGTCAGCGTGGAAGACGGCGTGGCCGAGCGGCTCAACTTGAAGCTCGGCGACCGGCTGCGCTTCGACGTCGGCGGCATTCCGGTCCTGGGCCGCATCACCTCGCTGCGCAAGGTCGATTGGGGATCGCTGCGCGCCAACTTCTTCGTGCTGTTCCCGGTGGCGCAGATGGCCGATGTGCCGACCACCTACATGGGTGCGTTCCGGGCGCCGGTGGCCGATGCGGGCAATGCGCGCAGCTTCGACAATCAACTGGTGCGTGAATTTCCAAACATCACGCTGGTTGACCTGAGCGCCACCCTCGCACAGATCCAGCGCGTGCTCGACCAGGTGATTCGCGCGGTCGAATTCCTGTTCGGCTTCACCTTGGCGGCCGGGCTGGTGGTGCTGTTTGCGGCGATCAGCGCCACGCGAGAGGAGCGCGCCAGGGAGTTTGCGATCATGCGCGCGGTCGGCGCGCGCGCGTCGCTGCTGCGGCAGGTGCAGCGCGCCGAGCTGGTCGGCGTCGGCCTGCTTGCAGGCTTCCTCGCCAGCGTGGTCGCATCGATCATTGGCTGGGCGTTGGCGCGTTATGTGTTCGAGTTCGCCTGGACTGCATCGCCGCTGGTGCCGCTGGCTGGCGCGCTCTGCGGCGCGGTGCTGGCGCTTGCAGCGGGCTGGTGGGGCCTGCGCGGCGTGCTCGCGCGGCCGGTGGTGGAGACGCTGCGGCAGGCGGCAAGCTGACACCGGAGTGGCTTCTGCTCCGGCGCGCCGAGTCCTTCGAGCTGGACCAGCAGGACAGCGCATCGCGCAGATTCCATGCGTCGCTGGGAACGCGGCTTGCAGTGCAGTGCCGATTTGACTTTTTCCACCCGACTGTCGCGCGCCGGAACGCCCTTAGACATCGACGCCGGTCGCGCCACCCAATCACCCGATCCTGCCATGCCACGTTCTTCGACCACCGACCCCTCTGCGCCGGCCGCGGTCGGCCGCACCGCGCTGCTGATCATCGACATGATCTCCTGTTGGGACTTTCCCGATGCCGACAAACTGGTGCGCGGCGCGCTCGAGATCGTGCCCGCGGTGCGTGCGCTCAAGGCGCGCTGTCGCGCGGTCGGCGTGCCGGTGATCTACACGAACGACAACCACGGGCAATGGCGCTCCGACTTCGCCACGCTGGTGCGCGAATCGCGCGACTGCGGCGCACCTGGCGCGCGCATCACCGAGGCGCTGGCGCCCGACCCGGACGACTACTTCGTGCTGAAGCCGAAGCACTCGGGCTTTTTCTCAACGCCGCTGGAATTGCTGCTGCGCGATCTGTCGGTTGACCGGGTGCTGCTCTCGGGCGTCTCGAGCGACCAGTGCGTGCTCGTCACGGCCGCCGAGGCGCGCATGCGGGATCTGGACGTGGTGGTGCCACGCGACTGCGTCGCCTCGCAGTCCCAGGTGCGCAACGCGGCCGCACTGGTCCACTACGATCAGGTGCTGAAGGTCGCGACCACGCCCGGCTCCGAGGTGGACCTGGTCGAGCCGCGACCCCCGGAGAACGATCGATGACGACCGCCGACTCTTTTTTCGATCCGCACCGCCACGGCTTCGCGCGCATGTGCGTTGCGGTGCCGCGCAACCGGGTCGCCGACCCAACCTTCAACGCTTCGGAAACCCTCGCGATGTATGCGCAGGCGGCCCGCGCGGGCGCCGATCTGGTGTTGTTTCCGGAGCTGGGGCTGTCGGCCTACACCTGCGACGACCTGTTTCATCAGTCGGCCTTGCTGGACGCTTGCGAAGCGGCGCTGCAGACCGTGCTGAACGCCTCGCGCGCGCTGGCTGCGCTCGCGATCGTCGGGCTGCCGCTGCGGGTCGACCAGCGCCTGTTCAACTGCGCGGCGCTGGTCGCCGGTGGCCGGCTGCTCGGCGTGGTGCCGAAGACCTATCTGCCAAACTACGGCGAGTTCTATGAAGCGCGGCAATTTGCTGGCGCCGACAGTGCGCTCTCCCGCGAGATCGAACTGTGCGGCGCGCGTGTGCCGTTTGGCACCGACCTGATCTTTCAGCAAAGCGACCAGCCGCTGCTCAAGATTCACGTCGAGATCTGCGAGGACGTCTGGGTGCCGCTGCCGCCGTCGAGCTACGCGGCGCTGGCCGGTGCGACGGTGCTCGCGAACCTGTCGGCATCGAACATCACGGTTGGCAAAGCGGACTACCGGCACCAACTGGTCGGCCAGCAGTCGGCGCGCTGCGTCGCGGCCTATCTGTACTCATCGGCCGGCATCGGCGAATCGACCACCGACCTGGCCTGGGACGGGCAGGCACTGATCTACGAGTGCGGCGAGCTGCTGGCCGAGAGCGAGCGCTTCAGCAACGCCTCGCACCGGGTCATGGCCGACGTCGATCTGGAGCGGCTCGAACACGACCGGATGCGCCAGACCACCTTCGGCGATAGCGTTCGCAGGCACCGTGCCGAGCTGACGGGCTGGCGCACGATCGCCTACGACCTGCCGGCCGCTGCCAATGCACCGCGCGCGCTGCTGCGCCACATCGAGCGATTTCCATACGTGCCGGCCGATCCGGCCACGCGGGACCAGCGCTGCCACGAGGTGTTCAACATCCAGGTGCAGTCGCTCGTCCAGCGCGTGGAAGCGGCCGGCATCGACAAGCTCGTGATCGGCGTGTCCGGCGGGCTCGACTCGACGCACGCGCTGCTGGTCTGCGCGCAGGCGATGGACCGGCTGAAGCGCCCGAGGTCCGACATCCTCGGCTTCACGATGCCGGGCTTCGCGACCACCGGCCGCACCCTGCAGCAGGCGCATCAGTTGATGGCAGCGATCGGCTGCAGCGCGCGCGAGATCGACATCCGGCCAAGCTGCACGCAGATGCTCGCCGACCTCGACCATCCGTATGCGCGCGGCGAGCCGGTCCACGACATCACGTTCGAGAACGTGCAGGCGGGCGAGCGCACGAGCCACCTGTTCCGGCTCGCGAACCATCATCACGGCATCGTCGTCGGCACCGGGGACCTGAGCGAGCTCGCGCTCGGCTGGTGCACCTACGGCGTGGGCGACCACATGTCGCACTACAACGTGAATGCGAGCGTGCCGAAGACGCTGATCAAACACCTGGTCGGCTGGGTTGCGGAGAGCGGGATGTTCGATGCGGCTGGCAGCGCGACGCTGCATGCGGTGGTCGATACGCAGATCAGCCCGGAATTGGTGCCGGCGGCCGAGAGCGCATCAGCCGAGCAAGATGGTGCGACCGCCAGCCAGCCCGAGCAAAGGTCGGAAGACACGATCGGCCCCTACGAGCTGCAGGACTTTCATCTGTACTACATCCTGCGCTTCGGATTCCGGCCGAGCAAGGTGGCTTACCTCGCTTATTGCGCATGGCATGACCGCGAAAAAGGGCAGTGGCCGCAAGGCGCCGGCCAGGCGCGCAACGAATACGGCGTGGCCGAGATCCGGCGGCATCTGCGCACGTTCCTCTGGCGATTTTTCAAAACCAGCCAGTTCAAGCGCAGTTGCCTGCCGAACGGGCCGAAGGTCGGCTCGGGCGGGTCGTTGTCACCGCGCGGGGACTGGCGTGCGCCGAGTGACTCTGAGGCGACGGCGTGGATCGACGAACTGGAGAAGAACGTGCCGATGGATGGCAACGGGCACTGAGACGATGCAGACCCGCGGACCGCTCGCGAACAGCTGGCGATCAGATCGGCTCGAGCCGCCTTTGAGTTCGCTCGATGCGGTTATTCATCCGGTCCATCCGGACGCTCATTCCCGCTGCGTTTTCGTCCGCATGGGCGAAATCGCGGCGCAAGCCGGCAGCACCCACTTCGAGCCGGCCAATCCGCACAATGACCTCTTCGAGTTTTCGTTCGACGCGATCCTGGCCGACCTGACACCGCTTCAGGTGTTCGAGCATCGGGTTTTCGACGGAATCTGTCATCGCATTTTCCTCAGACGGTTCTCGTCATTGTTTTCATGAATTCGCTGCGCCTTCTGCCAGCACCGCATACAAGACCTCGGTACGTTCGGTTTCAAGCCATCACGCAGCTTGTCTCCCTCAGCAGGGCCAGATCGTCTGTGCCGAGCAGGCTGAAACGAACGCCAGCGGAGTCTTGGATTCGCGCGCAGCCTGTCCTCAGGCAATCGCTCGGGAGCATGCTGTGCTTTCTCGGCAAGCAAAAGGATCCGTCATGAAACCCGGCTTCGAGATCGGCGCAAGCCACACCTTCACCTACCGCGTGCCCCACGACAAGACCGTGCAGGGCATCTACCGCAATGCGCCCGAAGCTGCGGCGTTTCCGAGAGTCTTCGCCACCGGCTACATGGTCGCGTTGATGGAGTGGGCATGCGTGCTGGCGCTGGGACCGTATCTGGAACCCGGCGAGGGTAGTCTGGGTGTGCACATCGATGTCAGCCACCTGGCCGCCACGCCGCCCGGGTTCGACGTGACCGCCACTTGCACGCTGCTTGCGATCGACAAGCGTCGACTGACGTGGTCGGTGTCGGCACATGACGGGCAGGATCTGATCGGCGAGGGCACGCACGCGCGTTCGCTGATCCTGAATACCCGGTTCGATCAGCGGCTTGCAGCCAAGATGCAGCGTCACCAGTCGGCTTGACGCCGGTTGAGGGGTGCCGCTGAACTCCCTGTCATGCATCCTCTCGGCCCGCGGCCGCTCCGCCGGGTCAGACCGTTGCCGCAACCCGGTGCGGCGGCACGATCATCCAACGCGCGGTCGCCTCACACAGCAGGGTCGCGTCCCCAGTGCCGAGAAAGGTCACCTCGCTGCTGCCTGTGGTGCCCGGCGTCAACAGTTTGCGCGCCAGCAGCAGCTTGCGTGTCTGCCGCGCCACCGGCGGGCCGGTTTCGATCAGCGCGACGGCCGTGCCCACGCAGGCGCGCAACTGTTCGGCCACGATGGGGTAGTGGGTGCAGCCGAGCACAAGCGTGTCGATCTCGCCAATTTCTGCGCCGAAAGTGCCCAGGGCGCTTGTATATGTTTCACATAGCGCTGCGATTTTTGTAGTGTCAAACCGTTCGATCGCGCCCGCCAACCCGTCGCATGGCTGCTCGATGAAAGTGACTTCCGCCCCCAGACTTGCGCGCAAGGCCGCGTACTTCGCGCTTGCCAGCGTGCCGCGCGTGGCAAGTACACCGATGCGGTGCGTGCGGCTGGCCGCAACCGCGGGCTTCAAGGCCGGCTCGACACCCACGATCGCCAGATCGGGATGCTCGGCACGCAGCAGATGAATCGCCGCCGCGGTCGCTGTATTGCACGCGACCACCAGCAGCTTGATGGCCTGCTCGCGCCGCAGCCGCTCGACGACCGCGCGCGATCGTTCGAGCACGAATTGCTCATCGCGTTCGCCGTACGGCGCGTGGCCGCTGTCGGCAAAGTAGACGAAGCGCTCCTCCGGCAATTCCAAGCGCAACGCCCGCAGCACGCTCAGGCCCCCGACGCCGCTGTCGAACACGCCGATCGGCGCATTGGCTGCGAGAGCCGGGGTCGCGTTCACGCTGCCGTGACGGCAATGTTCTTGAACTCGCCCGTCGCAATGCGTTTCTGCCACTCGGCCGGCCCGGTCACATGCGCACTCGTGCCGCCCGCGTCGACCGCCACCGTGACCGGCATGTCGACCACGTCGAACTCGTAGATCGCCTCCATGCCGAGATCCTGGAACGCGAGCACCTTGGCGGTCTTGATCGCTTTCGACACGAGATACGCCGCCCCACCCACTGCCATCAGGTAAGCCGACTTGTGCTTTCGGATCGACTCGACCGCCTCCGGCCCGCGCTCCGCCTTGCCGACCATCGCAATGAGCCCGGTCTGGCCCAGCATCATGTCGGTGAACTTGTCCATGCGCGTCGACGTGGTCGGGCCAGCCGGGCCGACCACCTCGCTGCCGACGGGGTCGACCGGGCCGACGTAGTAGATCACCCGGTTCGTGAAATCCACCGGCAGCGGTTCGCCCTTGGCCAGCATGTCCTGGATGCGCTTGTGCGCGGCGTCGCGGCCGGTCAGCATGCGGCCGTTCAGCAGCAGCGTCTCGCCGGGCTTCCAGGCCGCGACCTGTTCGCGCGTGAGCGTGTTCAGGTCGACGCGGCGGCTTTTTTCGGTGTCGGGCGTCCAGTTCACCTGAGGCCACAGGTCGAGGCTCGGTGGATCGAGATAGACCGGCCCGCTGCCGTCGAGCACGAAATGCGCATGCCGCGTGGCCGCGCAGTTCGGGATCATCGCGACCGGCTTGCTGGCCGCGTGCGTCGGGTACATCTTGATCTTCACGTCGAGCACGGTGGTCAGCCCGCCGAGGCCCTGCGCGCCGATGCCCAGTGCGTTGACCTTCTCGAACAGCTCGAGCCGGAGTTCTTCGGTCTGCGTGAGCGGCTGGCCCTTCGATGATCTGGCCTGCAGGTCGTACATGTCGATGTCGTCCATCAGGGACTCCTTGGCGAGCAGCGCGGCTTTCTCCGCGGTGCCGCCGATGCCGATCCCGAGCATGCCCGGCGGGCACCAGCCGGCGCCCATCGTCGGCACGGTCTTCAGCACCCAGTCGACCACCGAATCGCTCGGGTTCAGCATCACGAGCTTCGACTTGTTCTCGGAGCCGCCGCCCTTGGCCGCAACCGTCACCTCCACCGTGTTGCCCGGCACGATCTGCGTGAAGATCACCGCCGGCGCGTTGTCGCCGGTGTTCTTGCGCGCGAACTGCGGATCGGCCACGACGCTCGCGCGCAGCGGGTTGTCCGGGTGGTTGTAGCCGCGCCGCACCCCTTCGTTGACCGCGTCCTCCAGCCCCCCCGTGAAGCCTTCCCAGCGCACGTCCATGCCGACCTTGAGGAACACGTTGACGATGCCGGTGTCCTGGCACATCGGGCGCTTGCCGGTGGCGCTCATGCGGCTGTTCGTCAGGATTTGCGCGATCGCGTCTTTCGCGGCCGGCGACCGCTCGCGCTCGTACGCGCGCGCGAGGTGCGTGATGTAGTCGGCCGGGTGGTAGTAGCTGATGAACTGCAGCGCGCCGGCGATCGAATCGATCAGGTCGGCCTGTCGGATGGGGGTCATGAATGCAATCCTGTGCGACGGTGGAGTGGAATCAAAACGGCGGCGAGATTATCGTCTTCGACTCTCAGACCGACGGCGCACCGCGTTGCCGATTCGGGTGCGCGGCGGCGATTTCCGGGATCGTCATCAACGACTCGGTGACCGCGCCGAACTTTGCAAACGGCCTAAGGTCCACGCCGAACCGCTCGGCGCCGATCCGGTGGCTCGCCAGCGCCAGGTCGGCGATGCTCAGTTGCTCGCCATGGCAGCGCGTTGCGCCGTCGGCCAGCCGTGCTTCGTAGGCCGTACAGCCTTCGCGGAACCAGTGCGCGGACCATTCGCGATGCGCGGCTTCGTCGGCCCCGAACTGCTGCGCCAGCCGCTGGCGCACCCGCGGCACCACGATCGGGTGCGTGTCGGCGGCGGTCAGCAAAAACAGCGCGCGCACGCGGGCGCGGCCGGCGGCGTCCGCGGGCAGCAACGCGGGTTCGGGATGCGTTTCTTCGAGCCATTCGAGGATCGCGAGGCTCTGCGTGAGCGGCTCGGCGCATGCGCCTTCCAGCGCGGGCACGGCGCCGGCCGGGTTCACGGCCCGAAAGTCGGCCGCGTTCTGCTCGCCCTTGGTGAGGTCGTGCGTGCGTTCCTCGAACGCGACGCCTTTCAGGTTCAGCGCGATGCGCACGCGATAGGTTGCAAGCGACAGATAAAAGCTGTGCAGGATGAGCATGAGGCGAGACCTTCGGTGAGCGACAGGCGGGGGGTGGGAAGAACCGAAGTCGGACAAACGGTCCGGTCCGGTTTCCAGCAAGACGGGTTCATTATGGTGGCCTGCTGCGCGCGCCCATAATTTGCCGCGCTGCGCGGGACCACCGTGCGCCCTCCCGATCCAACCCGCTGACGAAAGGCTCCTCCCCCATGACCACCACCCGCATCGAACGCGACACGTTCGGACCCATTGAAGTGCCGGCCGACAAGCTCTGGGGGGCGCAGACGCAGCGTTCGCTGCAAAACTTCGACATTTCGGGCGAGCGGCAGTCGCGCGAGATCGTGCTCGCGCTTGCCCAGGTCAAGCGCGCCTCGGCCGCGGTGAACCACTCGCTCGGGCTGCTCGACGAAGCGAAAGCACAAGCGATCATCGACGCAGCCGACGAGGTGCTGGGCGGCGAGCACGCGCAGGAATTTCCGCTGGTGGTCTGGCAGACCGGCAGCGGCACGCAGACCAACATGAACATGAACGAAGTGCTGGCCAATCGTGCGAGCGAGTTGCTCGGCGGCGAGCGCGGCGAAAGCCGCAAGGTGCATCCGAACGACGACGTGAACAAGAGCCAGTCGAGCAACGACGTGTTCCCCACGGCGATGCATGTGGCGGCCGTCACGGGAATCGAAAAGCACCTGCTGCCTGCGCTGATGCAACTGCGCGAAACGCTGGCACTCAAGTCCCGCACGTTCGACGACATCGTAAAGATCGGGCGCACGCACCTGCAGGATGCGACGCCGCTGACGCTGGGCCAGGAGTTCTCGGGCTATGTCGCGCAGCTCATGCACGGGGAGCGGCATGTCCGCGCCGCGCTGCCACACCTGTGCGAGCTCGCACTCGGCGGGACGGCGGTCGGCACCGGGCTGAACGCACCGAAGGGCTATGCGGAAGGGGTCGCAGCCGAACTCGCGAAGCTGACCAGCCTGCCGCTCGTGACCGCGCCGAACAAGTTCGAGGCGCTGGCCAGTTGCGATGCGCTGGTGCACGCGCACGGCGCGTTGAAGACGCTGGCCGCGAGCCTGATGAAGATCGCCAACGACGTGCGTTGGCTCAGCTCCGGCCCGAGGAGCGGCATCGGCGAGCTGTCGATCCCCGAGAACGAGCCCGGCTCATCGATCATGCCGGGCAAGGTGAACCCGACGCAGAGCGAGGCGCTTACGATGCTGTGCTGCCAGGTGTTCGGCAACGACGTGGCGATCAACCTGGGCGGCGCCTCCGGCAACTTCGAGTTGAACGTGTTCCGGCCGATGATTGCGCACAACTTCCTGCAGAGCGTGCGGCTGCTGGCCGACGGCATGCAGAGCTTCAACGAACACTGCGCGGTCGGCATCGAGCCGAACCGCGAGCGCATCGCCGACCTGGTGCAGCGCTCGCTGATGCTGGTGACGGCACTCAATCCGCACATCGGCTATGACAAGGCCGCGCAGATCGCGAAGAAGGCGCACAAGGAGGGCAGCAGCCTGCGCGAGGCGGCCGTCGCCTCAGGCCATCTGACGGGCGAACAGTTCGACCAATGGGTGCGGGCGGAGGACATGACGGGAGGGTGAGCTCACCCCCCAGCCTGCGCTCCCTTCGGTCGGCTTTCGGCTTCCCCCAAACCGAGGGGTCGCCTGCGGCCCGGCAAAGCCGGCTCCGCGGCCCCTGCTGGGGTGGGGGTAGGAACGTGCGTTGATGCTGCGTTCGTGCCCAGCGCCCAGCGGACTGGAGAAAATGCGTGATGAGGGGCGTGCCGGAGCTGCGCCCTTCGACGCACGCTCAGGCTGGCTTCGACCGGCTCCCGCTGTCGTTGCCGCCGACGCGCCGGCTGGCCTTCCAGGCGCCGACGATCACGAACAGTCCGGGCACGAGAATCATCGCCCAGATGATTTTTTCCAGGTTGTCCTTGACCCATGGAATGCTGCCGAGGAAGTAGCCGGCGGCCGTCACACCCCAGACCCAGATGAACGCGCCGACGCAGTTGTAGAGCGTGAACTGGGCGCGGTTCATCGCGCCCACGCCGGCGACGAACGGCGCGAAGGTGCGCAGAAACGGCATGAAGCGCGCGAGGATGATCGTGATGCCGCCGTAGCGCTCATAGAACGCGTGCGTTTGATCGAACGCGCGGCGGTTGAACCAGCGCGAGTTCTCCCACTGGAACACGCGCGGGCCGAAGTGACGACCGATCGCGTAATTGCACTGGTCGCCCGCGATCGCGGCCGCCGTCAGCACGCCGCCGGCCAGCGGCCAGTCCATCAGCCCCGCGCCGCACAGCGTGCCGACCACGAACAGCAGCGAATCCCCGGGCAGAAACGGCATCACGACCAGACCGGTCTCCACGAACACGATCAGAAACAGCAGCGCATACACCCAGATGCCGTAGTTCTGCACGAACACTTCGAGGTGCCGGTCGACATGCAGCAAAAAGTCGACAAAAAATGCAACGTACTCCATGTGCTGTGTTACTTCGAAGGGTGGGTGGAGGCTTGCGACGGCGCGGCTGTGGCGTCGCTGCGCGCGGGCGGCGATGCTTGCGCCGTCGAAGCGGCCTGTTGCGCGAGCCGCAGTTCCCGCAGATGCTCCTGCAGCAGGCGTTCGGCGCGCCGGTGGCTCCACTGGCGCAGCATCATGGCGATCAGCAGCGTGAGCAAAAACACGCCGTAGGCGGCCCACAGCAGCCAGGACCAGTCGCGCAGCGCCGAGCGTCGCATGTCGATCGTGAGCGTGCTCCAGAGCACGGTGGTCAACAAGCCGACGCCGAGCGCAAGCAGCACCGTGCGCAAGAGCGTGCGGGCCGGCGACGGGGCGACGACTTCGCCGGTGTCGTGGTTCACCCAGCCGACCAGCGTGCTCCAGTCGCCCTTGCGGCGCAGCAGCGCTGTGATGGTGTCGCCCACCTGCAAGCGCGGCCAGCCCTGCATTTTCAGCTCGCGGTGTGTCTCACCGCCGGCGGTGAAGCTGAACAGGCTGCGCCGTCCACTGAAACGCGAGCCGGGCACACGCCGCAGGTCGAACACGAGGTCGAAAGTCACGGTCACACGTTGCATGGCAGGGGAAAAAGGCAGCGGGTGGGGCGATGCAGAAGTGGTAGGGCGGTTGACGCGGGCCAAGGCGGCGCACAGGCGACCGAAAAGTGGCGACGGCTGCCGGTTCGGCATGCGTCTGCGGGTGCGCTGTGAGGCCGCATGCACATCCAGACGAAGAAGCCGGGAGGCGAACGCCGCGATCGGCAGCGAACCCGGCCGTGCGCACAACCCGTGATTGGAACACAGCGACGCGATGCGCCGACGACGGCCGTCTGCGCACCGCGGGCCACGACCGGTCCGGTTGCCAACGCCGTCCCCCGCGTCCCTAGAATCCCCGATCAGTGAACGCACCGCCGCCACGACCGCCCGAACTGCCCGCCCGGCCGATCCGGCCGCTGCCCGAGCAACTGGTCGGCCAGATCGCGGCCGGCGAGGTGATCGAGCGGCCGGCGTCCGTGCTGCGCGAGTTGCTCGACAATGCGCTGGATGCCGGAGCGCGCGACATCACGGTGCGACTGGCCGCCGGCGGCGTGCGGCTGCTGTCGGTGGCCGACGACGGCTGCGGCATTCCGCGCGAGCAACTGCCGCTGGCGCTGCTGCGCCATGCCACCAGCAAGATCTCCACGCTGGCCGAGCTCGAATCGGTTGCAACGTTGGGGTTTCGCGGCGAGGCGCTGGCCGCGACGGCCGCGGTGGCCGAACTCACACTTGCATCGCGCACGCGGCATGCGCACAGCGCCCACCTGCTTGACGCGGGCAGTGGAGAGATTCGCCCGGTCGCGCGCGACGTGGGCACCACGGTCGAGGTGCGCGAGCTGTTTTTCAGCACACCGGCGCGCCGCAAGTTTTTGAAAACCGACGCCACCGAGTTCGCGCACTGCCTGGAAGCGGTGCGCCGACACGCGCTGGTGCGCCCGGATGTCGGCTTCACCATCTGGCACGACGGCCGGCTCATCGAACAGTGGCGCGCACCTGAAACCGACGCAGCCGACCCGACCGCGACGGCTGAGGCGCGGGTCGGTCGCCGCGTCGCCGATGTGCTCGGCAGCGACTGGCTGGCGCAGACCTTGCCGCTGGCGCCGCGCGAGGTGCTGCCGGGCGACGCCCACGACGCTGCGGCGCTGCGCATCACGGGTTTTGCCGGGCTGCCGCAGACGGCGCGCGCGCGAGCGGACCAGCAATACGTTTACGTGAACGGCCGCTTCGTGCGCGACAAAACCATCGCGCACGCCGCGCGCAGTGCCTATGCGGATGTGCTGCACGGCCAACGCCAGCCGGCTTATCTGCTGTTCATCACGCTCGACGCGGCGCGGGTCGATGTGAACGTGCATCCAGCCAAGATCGAGGTGCGTTTTCGCGAGCCGCGCGATGTGCATCGTGCGGTGCAGGCGGCGCTGTCGAACGCGCTGGCGAAACCGCGCGCGGCCGACGCAAACGTGCCGCCAGACACGGGCGAGCCGCGGATGCCGGGTTTCCCGCCGGATTCGCCTTCTGCGCAGCTGCTGTCTGCACAGTCTGCTATGAAATTCGATAACGCGGCGCAGTCGCTTCGCCGAAGCGTCCGAGGCGCTGCGGGTGGCCGAACCTCGCCCCGCCTGGCCAATGGCCGCTGCACCGCCGGCCACGCCGCTCCAGGCCTCACCCGACGCGCCCGACTGGCCGCTCGGCCGCGCGCTGGCCCAGTTGATGGGCGTCTACATCCTTGCGGAAAACGCACGCGGGCTGATCGTGGTCGACATGCATGCCGCGCACGAGCGCATCGTCTACGAGCGGTTGAAGTCGCAACTCGATCAGGCGCCCATCGCGCGCCAGGCGTTGCTGATCCCCGCCACCTTCGCGGCCACCGCGCTCGAGATCGCGACCGCACAAGCGGCCGCCGAGGTGCTGCCCGCGCTCGGCCTCGAAGTCACGCCGTTGTCGGCCGGCACGCTGGCGGTGCGTGCGCTGCCGGCGTCGCTGGCGGCGGCGGCCGACCCGGTCGCGCTGGCGCGCGCCGTGCTGGCCGAACTCGCGCAGCACGGGGGCGCCGATGTGCTGCAGCGTGCGCAGCACGAACTGCTGGCCACGCTGGCCTGCCACGGCGCGGTGCGCGCGAACCGGCGGCTGACCGAAGCCGAGATGAATGCGCTGCTGCGTCAGATGGAGCAGACCGAGCGGTCCGATCAGTGCAATCACGGCCGGCCGACCTGGCGGCAGGTGACGTTGCGCGAGCTCGACACGCTGTTTCTGCGCGGACGCTGAACACCGGGGCAGGCTGTCCCTCGCTGTCGCTGGCCCCTGCCTCGCCGAGCATCCGAAATGCACCGAACACGGCCTGCTCGACCGGCTGATCGAGCCGGAACGCATCATCGTTTTCTGCGTTGCCTAAGCGGACGACAGCGGCGAGGTGTGGGTGGATCACAGCCACCGGGTTCAGCACAGCCAGGCGTTCGGACCGTGCGACGGCGGCAGGCGCATTGCGCCAGATCGGCCACGTCGAATTTTTGCATTGAGAGCGGCAACTTTTTGCGCGTGCTCGGCTCTTTCGTGGTGATGAGCGAACCATCCCGCGCGGCCATCGCCGCATGACCCCGCGCATGCTGCTGACAAGTCTGGCCGTGGGCGCGGTGTTGACGGCCGCCGTGATTGCCGGCTGCCAGAGCCTTGCCGAGCGCGAGCGCCAGTGGATCTTTCAGCCGGGCGACCGCGCCTGGGGCAACACGGCCGACTACGCGCGCGGCATGCAGGAGATCTGGATCGACTTCGACAGCGCCGTGACCGGTCAGCCCGCGCGGCTGCACGGGCTGTTCCTGGAGGCCGACCACGGTGCGGGCGGCACGCAGTCCGCGCCGCTGCTGCTGTATCTGCACGGCTCGCGCTGGAACGTGAGCGGGTCGTCGCCGCGCATCGAGCGCATGCAGCAGCTCGGGTTTTCCGTGCTCGCGATCGACTACCGCGGCTTCGGCAAAAGCTCATCCGGGCTGCCGTCGGAAGCCAGCGCGTACGAGGACGCGCGCGCGGCCTGGGACTGGCTGGGCCAGCGCCATCCGGGGCGCGCGAGGTACCTGTTCGGCCATTCGCTCGGCGGCGCAATCGCGATCGAGCTGGCTTCGAACGTCAAGGATGCGAGCGGCACGATCGTCGAAGGCACGTTCACGTCGATCCGCGACGTGGCGGCGTCGTTCAAGTACGGCTGGCTGCCGATCGGGCCGTTCATCACGCAGCGCTTCGACTCCGAGGACAAAGTGCGGCGGCTGTCGAGTCCGCTGCTGGTCGTGCACGGCGAGTCGGACCAACTGATCGACGTGCGCCTGGGCAAGCGGTTGTTCGATGCCGCGCCCGACCCGAAGCGCTGGGTTCCGGTGCCTGGCGGCAGCCACTACAACACCAACGCGATCGGCCTGCCGCTGTATCGAGCCGCGATCGCCGACCTGTTCGGGCTGGATGCGAGCCGGTCGGTGTCGGGCTTGCCGCACGCGGCGAAGGCACCCTGACGCCCGGCTTCGGCGCGGCCGCTTTGCCACAATCGCGCCGATGCGAGGGTTCTATTCCGACCAGTACGTGCTGCCGCTGCCCAGCCAGCACCGGTTTCCGATGGGCAAGTACCAGCTGCTGCGCGATCGGCTCGCGCACGAATTGCCCGAGGTGCGGCTCGAGCAGGCCCTGCGCGCGACCGACGGCGAACTCGCGCTCGCGCACACGCCCGCCTATGTCAGGCAGATCGCCGACGGCACGCTTGCCCCGGCCGCGATGCGGGAGATCGGCTTTCCGTGGAGCGAAGCGATGGCCGAGCGATCGCGCCGCTCGGTCGGTGCGACGATCGCCGCCTGCCGCGCGAGTCTGAACAGCGAGGGCGTGACCGGGAACATCGCCGGCGGCACGCACCACGCCTACGCCGACCGCGGCAGCGGCTACTGCGTGTTCAACGACAGCGTGGTCGCGGCGCGCCGGATGCAGGCCGAATCGCACCGCACGCGGCCGCTGCAGGTCGCCGTGATCGATCTGGATGTGCACCAGGGCAACGGCACCGCGCACCTGTGCAGGAACGACGCGAGCATCTTCACGCTGTCGCTGCACGGCGCGCGGAATTTTCCGTTCCGCAAGGAGGCGAGCGACCTCGACGTGGAGCTGCCGGACGGGTGTCGGGACGACGAATACCTGGCGGCGCTGGAGCGTGCGTTGACCGAGCTCGAGAACCGCTTCGAGCCTGGCCTGATCATCTATCTGGCCGGCGCCGATCCGTTCGAAGGCGACCGGCTCGGACGATTGAAGCTGAGCTACGACGGGCTGGAAGCGCGCGACCGCCGTGTCTTCGACTGGGCCTGGCAGCGCCGCGTGCCGCTCGCGTTCAGCATGGCCGGTGGGTATGGGCACCGGGTGGAGGAGACGGTGCAGGTGCAGATGAACACCTGGGAGGTGGCCGTCGGCTACTGGAAGCGCTGGAGAGGCTGAGTTCGCCGCCTGCTGGCAGAATTCGCCGCCATATGAATGCAAGCAGCGCGGCCAAACCGCAGCCCGAACCGCGAGATCGCTACCTCGCGTTTCGCACGATCACCACGCGCTGGATGGATAACGATGCCTACGGGCATGTGAACAACGTCGTCTACTACAGTTGGTTCGACACGGTGGTGAACGCGCACCTGATCGAGCACGGCGCGCTCGACGTGCGGCACGGCGCGACGATCGGCCTCGTGATCGAGACGCAGTGCAACTACTTTGCGCCGGTGGAGTTTCCGCAAGTGATCGAAGCCGGTCTGCGGGTGGCGCACATCGGCCGCTCGAGCGTCCGCTACGAGGTCGGCCTGTTCATTGAGGGCGAGCCGCTGACGGCCGCCAAAGGGCATTTCGTGCACGTTTACGTGGGCCGGGAGGACCGGCGGCCGGTCACGCAACTGCCGGCCGCGCTCACAGAAGTTTTGGAGGCATTGCAGCAATGACAACGACGATCGAATCCCAGGTCCGCACAGCAATTCAAGATCCGCACAGCGTGGATGCGGCGATCCTGAGCCGCTTCTCTTGCCGCGCGTTCCTGCGCGACAAGCCGGTGCCGCGAGAGACCGTCGAGCACATCCTTCACGTGGCCAGCCGCGCCGCATCGGGCACCAACACGCAGCCGTGGAAGGTTTACGTGCTGACCGGCGCCGCGCGCGATGGGCTGGTGGAAAAAGTCTGCGCCGCGCACGACGCGGTGCGCGCCGATCCGGCACTGGCCGCGAACTACCGCGAGGCCTACGACTATTACCCGAAAAAATGGGTCAGCCCCTACATCGACCGTCGTCGCGAAAACGGCTGGAGCCTGTATGGGCTGCTCGGCATCGAAAAGGGCGACAAGGACGCGATGCATGCGCAGCACCAGCGCAACTACCGCTTCTTCGACGCACCGGTCGGCCTGATGTTCACGATCGACCGCGTGCTGGAGCGCGGCTCGCTGGTCGACTGCGGCATGTTCCTGCAGAACGTGATGCTCGCGGCCCGCGCACAAGGGCTGCACACCTGCCCGCAAGCGGCCTGGAACGGCTTCGCATCGATCATCCTGCCGCATATCGGCGCGCCCGAGGATCAGATGCTGGTCTGTGGCATGTCGCTCGGGTATGCGGACGAAGCGGCGAAGGTGAACACGTTTCAGACGCCGCGCGAAGGGGCCGAGAGCTTCACGCGCTGGGTCGAGTAGGGCACAGCGGAGCCGACTGGCCTGCCATCGGTCCCGTCGTCGCAAAACAGCCGCCACCGACGACAGCGATCGATCCCGCTGCAAACGGTGATCGGCACTGGGCGGTCGATCCCATGGCCGGGCCGCCTCCGTTGCGGCTCCGATCCGATCGTTCAACAAGCCCGGTCAGCGCAGGCCCGCGCCCGCCGCTTCGGCTTTGCGCTCGATCAACTCGATCTTGTAGCCATCCGGATCGGTCACGAACGCGATCACGGTGGTGCCCCCTTTGACCGGGCCGGCATCGCGCGTGACATTGCCGCCGGATGCGCGGATCTTGTCGCAGGCGGCTTTTGCGTCCGGCACCGCGAGTGCGATGTGGCCGTAGGCATTGCCCATCTCATACGAACCGGTGCCCCAGTTGTAGGTCAGCTCGATCTCGGCCTGATCGGGATTGCCTTCGCCGAAGCCGACGAATGCGAGCGAGTATTTGTATTCGGGGTTCTCGCTTCGGCGCAATAATTTCATGCCGAGGATGCGCGTGTAGAAATCGATCGCGCGGTCGAGGTCACCGACGCGCAGCATGGTGTGGAGAAGTCGCAAAATCGTGGCTCCCAGCTAGAGTCTTGTTGCCGTTGAACGCGAGGCGGCCGCGCCCCGAACCCGCTTTTTACCCGACGCTCATGTTTTCCACTGCATCGCACCGCTCCCTCACCCTCATCCTCGGCACCTGCATGATGGGGTTGATCCTTGGCGGTTGCGCCACACGGCCGGAAGGCAAGCTGCCGGTCTCGGTCTGGCAATGCCCGGACGGCCAGGTCGATGCGGTCGCATTCAACCCGCCTGTGGAGGAGGTGCGACGCGCATCGACCGCTCATGCGCTGCCGGTGCGCGGGCTGAACGGCTGGGAGGGCGAGGTCAGCGGCCAGCCAGTGCCGGGCGGCAAGTTCGCGTCGCTTTTGATCGGCATGCGGCCACGCGAGGTGGCGGCCCGGATCGGCGCGCCGAGCGATTACGGTAGCTACGTCTCGCAGCGCGACTCGGGCCAGCTGCGCTATTTTGGCAGCGACGACGCGCGCTACGAGATGTTCTATGCGGGCAGCGGCCGGTTGATCTTCAGCACGCGGTCGGGCTTCGGGCCCGGTCGCTACCTGACCTGGATCGTGCACGGAGCGCAGTGATTCGCTCGAGCCGGCCGAAGCGGGCAAGGTCTGCGTGCCTTGGGCAGACAGACCCTGCAGCCCACGCGTTCATCGGCCGCTTGACCCGATGAACGCGGTCAATGCGGCGACGCCGAATCGATTGGCGGCGTGGTTGGGCCCGCGGCCGTGGCAACGGGCTGCCAGCCCGTGAGTCGGCCGTTGTGCATCACACCGACATGGTCGGCCATCGCATGCGCTTCGGCTTCGTTGTGCGTGACGAGGATCGCGGTCTGACCGGCCAGCTTGCAGATCGAGCGCACCTCGCGCACAAGCCGTTCGCGGGTGCCGGCGTCGAGATTGGAAAACGGCTCGTCGAGCAGCAACAACGCCGGCGCGGGCGCGATGGCGCGTGCGAGCGCGATGCGCTGTTGCTGCCCGCCGGAGAGCTGGTGTGGCAGCCGGCTGCCCGCGTCCGCCAGGCCAACCAACGCGAGCATCTCATGGGTGCGCCGCTCGCGCGCATCCCGGGCCGCCCGGCGCAGGCCGAACGCGACGTTCTGCGCGGCCGTCAGGTGCGGAAACAGCGCGTACTCCTGAAACATCATGCCGACGCGGCGCCGCTCAGGCGCCAGCTGCACACCGGGCCCCGACAGCAGGACGCCGCCGAGCCGGATGGTGCCGGCCAGCACCGGCTCGAAGCCGGCGATGGCACGCAGCACGGTGGTCTTGCCGCAGCCGGACGGCCCCAGCAGGCAGCCGATCGCACCCGCTTCGAGCTGCAGCGAAAACGCGAGCAGCACGCGATTGCGTTGCTGCGCCGCTGCATAGCCGACTTCGATGCGGTCGATCAGCAGCGCGGCGCCCATCAGACCTTCAGCTCCTCGGCCCACGCCGCGCCCGGCTGTTGGCGCGCGAGCAGCAGCACCGGCAGCAGCCCGGCCAGCACGATTGCCAGCGCGGCAATCGCGCCTTCCTCGTAAGTGCCGCGCACCGCTTCGGCATACAGCCAGGTGGCCAGGGTGTCGAAGTTCGCGGGCCGCAGCAGCAACGTGGCCGGCAGCTCCTTCATCGCGTCGACGAACACGAGCAGCGCGCCTGCCGCGATGGCAGGTTTCAGCAGCGGCAGATGCACGCGCCACAAGGTCCCGTTGCCGGTTTCGCCGAGCAGCCGCGACGACTGCTCGAGCGCGGGCGGGATGCGCGCCAGGCCGGCTTCGATGCTGCCGATCGGCATCGCCACGAACCGGATCACGCAAGCCGCCACGAGCACCATTCCGGCGCCGAGCAGGGGCAGGCCCGGCAGCGCGAGCACACTGGCCAGCGCCCGGTCGAACTGCAAGGCCGGGGTCAGCAAACCGATCGCAAGCACGGTGCCCGGCAGCGCGTACCCGAGCGTGGCCGATCGGGCCTGCCAGCGCGCAGCGCCGGGGCGCGATCCCGCGTGGCGCGTGGCCCATGCCACGATCAGCCCGGTGCCCACAGCCAGCGTCGTCACGCCGAGCGCCAGCGTCAAGGTGTTGAACAGGCTTGCAATCAACTGTGGCGACACGCCTTGCGCCTGCGTCAGGCGGCGCCCGGTCTGCCAGACCAGGTAGCCGGCCGGCGCCGCAAAGCCGATCAGCACCGGCAGCCAGCCGATCGCGGCAGCGAGCAGCGCTGCGCTGCCGTGCAAAGCGCGCGGCTGCAGCCCACGCATCCGCTCGGTGGAGCCGTAACGCTGGTTCCGCCGGCCATGCCGCTCGAGCCAGACCAGCGCCACCACGGCGGTGAGCATCACGCACGCAAGCTGCGCCGCACCAGCGAGGTCGGACCGCGTGATCCAGGTGGTGTAGACCGACACCGTCAACGTGTTCACGCCCAAGAATTCGGATGCGCCGATGTCGTTCAGCGTCTCCAGCAGCGCCAGGCTCAGGCCCACCGCCAGCGCCGGCCGCGCCAGCGGAAGCGCCACGCGGATAAACGCGCCGGTGCGCGTCGCGCCGAGCGTGCGCGCGGCTTCGAGCAGGTGCGCGGGCTGCGTCATGAACATCGCGCGCGCGGTCAGGTAGACATACGGATAGAGCACGAAGCCGAGCAAAAAAATCGCGCCCGGCAGCGAACGCAAGTCCGGCAGCCGCCACTGCCGAGGACTGTCGAAGCCGAGCAACCAGCGCAGGCCGCTTTGCACCGGCCCGATCGGATGCAGCAGATCGAGATAGGCGAAGGCGACGATGTAGGTCGGCATCGCAAGCGGCAGCAGCAGCGCCCACTGCAGCGCACGGCTGCCCGGAAACCGATAGGCGCTCACGAGCCAGGCGCAGCCTGCGCCGAGCACCAGCACCAGCGCACCGACGCCGGTCAGCAACTGCGCCGTGTTCCAGGCAGCCCGCGGCAACACATGTTCGGCCAGATGCGACCAGTGCGCGACGCCGGAGCCGAGCGCGAGCCACACCAGCGAGGCCACCGGCGCCAGCACGCCGAGCGCGATCAGCGTACAGGCCAGCCGCCACCAGGGACCGGCCGGCTGCGCGCTGGCGCCAATGCGGCGACCACGCCATGGCCAGCGCCTCCACCAAGGCAGCAGCAGCGCGGCCGACCGCGATGGCTCGGCGTCGAGCCACGGCGCGGTGCCGGCTGGGCTGGTCATGGGGCTATCGTCGCGTTCGACCTATTGGTCGAAGCCGACCTTGTCGACCAGCATGCTTGCCTGCTTGCGGTGTTTGGCGATCTCCGCCAGCGGCAGTGAGTCGACCTTTAACGAGCCGATCGTTTGCGCAATGATCGGATCGAGCGCGACGCCTTCGCGCACCGGGTACTCGTAGTTCGCCTTGGCATAGATGGCCTGCGCGGTCGGCGAGACGAGGTACTCGAGCAGCTCGACCGCGTTCTCGCGCTGCGGCGCGTGCTTGGCGACCGCCGCGCCGCTCACGTTCACGTGCGTGCCGCCGTCCGCGCCGAAGGTGGGCTTGAGCACCTGGATCGCATCGCCCCATTTGCGCGCGTCGGTGCCGGGCGCGGACGCCTTCATGTGGCCGACGTAGTAGGAGTTCGCGAGGCCGACGTCGCAGATGCCGCCGAGGATGTCGCGCGCGACGTCGCGGTCGCCACCGGTCGGCTTGCGTGCGAGGTTCGCCTTCACGCCGCGCAGCCAGGCTTCGGTTTTGGCTTCGCCGTCGTGCGCGATCATCGCGGCCACGAGCGCGGTGTTGTAGGGGTGCTGACCGGCGCGGATGCAGACCTTGTTCTTGTACTTCGGATCGGCAAGCTGCTGATAGCTAAAGGTCGGGCCGAACGACTGCGCCCGATCCGCATACAGCACGCGCGCCCGCGTCGACAGCGCGAACCAGCGATTCGCGGGATCGCGCAGGCTCACAGGAATCGCGGACGTGAGTTCGGCCGACTGCACAGGCTGGGTCACGCCGCCGTCCACCAGATCGATCAGGTTGCCGATGTCGACCGTCATCAGCAGATCGGCAGCCGACCGGTCGCCTTCGGCCTGCACGCGTTCGAGCAAGCCGTCTTTCATGAACACGGTGTTCACCTTGATCTTGCTGCGCAGTGTGAACGCGTCGAGCAACGGCTGGATCAGCGCGGGCTCGCGCGTGGTGTAGAGCGTGACTTCATCGCCGGCCGCATGGGCCGTGGGCGCAATGAGGAGCGTGGCTGCGGCCAACGATGCGGCGACCAGACGGCCGAGCGAGGCGGAGTGGGTGACGAAATTCATTCGGTTCGAGGAGACAGTCATGCAGGGGACAGGACAGCGGCGTTTTGCGCTGCTGCGGCGAGTGCCCAATGTTAATACGAATGATTCGCACCTACATCAATCGCGCGTAGGTGCCGTCCGAAATCGGCAGGCCTTTGCAGACCTCGAACGATCAGTTGCCGCGCAATTCGTAGACCAGACAGGTCGTCGTGGCGTGCGCATAGAGCGTGCCATCGGGTCCGACCAGCCGGGCTTCGGCGGTGGCGAGCTGCCGGCCGCAGTGCAGCACGCGGCCTTCGGCGCGCACGCGCTTAACTTTCGGGCCGACCGCCTTCACGAAGTTCACGCCGAGCTCGGCCGTGGTGTAGCTGCGCCCGGGCGGCATCATCGTGTGCACCGAGCAGCCGAGCGCCGAATCGAGCAAGGTCGAGACCCAGCCGCCGTGCACCGTGCCGAGCGGGTTCAGATGGCGCGCCAGCGGCGTGCCCTGAAACACCGCGCGGCCTTGTTCGACCGAGATGATCGTGAAGTCCAGCGTCTCGGCGATCGCCGCATAGGGCAGCGTGCCCGCGCACATCGCCTGCATCACCGCAAGGCCGGTCATGCCGGCGATCTGCTCGAACCGCGCCACGCCGGGGCCGGCACCGGTCTTGATCCGGGCGGCGACTTCGTGTTCTTCGGCGAGCCAGCGATCGAGCGTTTCCTGGGACATGGGGGGACACCTGAACTTTCTGTCGTATCGAAACAAAATTGCTTGCAGCTGCAACAGTTGCAGCTACAATCATAGCCATGAAGCATACCGCGTCGCCGCAGGGCTGCACCAATTTCAAGCTGCGCCGCGTGACGAGGCTGGTGTCGCGCCATTACGACGCGCAACTGACCGCGTGCGGTCTGAAGTGCACGCAGTTCTCGCTGCTGTCGATCGTGCGGAACCTCGGGCCGCTGCGCCCGGTCGATCTCGCGCTTGCGATGGACATCGATGCGTCGACGCTCTCGCGCAACCTGAAGCCGCTGCTCGATGCGGGCTGGCTCACGATCGGCAAGGGCGCGGATGCACGCAGCCGCATCGTCTCGATCACGGCAGCGGGCCGGGCCAAGCGCGACGAGGCGCGCGTGCTCTGGCGCGCGGCGCAGCGGCAGTTGAACGAACTGCTCGGCGAAGCGCAGGTCGCCGCGCTGCACGGGCTGCTCGACGAGAGCCTGCTTGCGCTGCAACAAGCCGGTCTGCATGAGGCCGCGCATGGCGTCTGAGCCGGCGCCTGGTCCACTCGCCGGTGCAGGCGGCGCGGTCGAACACCGCACGGTGCCTGCATTCTGGCTGGTGCTGTTCGCCGCCGGTCTGACGTTTGCGGTCACGATGGGCGTGCGCCAATCGATGGGCTTGTTCCTGTCGCCGCTCAACACCGCGACAGGCCTGGGCGTCGGCTCAGTGAGCCTCGCGTTCGCGTTCGGCCAGCTGTGGTGGGGTCTGACGCAGCCGTTCGCGGGCGCGATCGCGGATCGCATCGGTACCGCGCGCGTGCTGCTGGCGGGCGTCTCGCTGGTCGCGCTCGGCACGTTCGTCACGCCGTACATGACCAGCACGGCCGGGCTGATCTTTGCGATCGGCGTGCTGGCGGCCGGCGGCGCCGGCATGGCCGGGCCCTCGGTGCTGATGGGCGCGGCCACACGGCTGGTGGCGCCCGAACAGCGCGGCATCGCGACCGGCATCGTGAACGCGGGCGGCTCGTTCGGCCAGTTCCTGATGGCGCCGATCGCGATCGCGCTGACCGCGTCGCTCGGCTGGGCGCATGCCATGCAGTGGCTGGCTGCGCTGGTGCTGCTTGCATTGCCGGCGGCTTACCTGCTGCGCGGCAACACGCGGGAGCTGGCGGCGCAGGCCGCGGCAGCCACCGGCGCAGCGCCGCTTACCGCGCGGCAGGCTATTTTCCAAGCCCTCGGCACACCGAGCTTTCGATATCTGTCGGCGGGTTTTCTGGTCTGCGGGTTTCATGTGGCGTTCCTGGCCACGCATCTGCCCGGCGTGGTGGCCGCCTGTGGGTTGCCGCCGCGCATCGCGGGTTGGTCGCTCGCGCTGATCGGGCTGTTCAACATCGTCGGAAGCATCGCGATCGGCTGGGCGGTGGGCCGCTGGCGCATGAAGTCGTTGCTGTCGCTGCTGTACGCGGTGCGCGGCACCGCGGTGCTGCTGTTCCTGCTTGCACCGAAGACGCCGCTGGTGATGCTGACATTCGCGGCCGTGATGGGCGTGACGTTTCTGTCCACCGTGCCGCCGACGGCCGGTTTGGTCGCCAAGCTGTTCGGTCCGGCCAACATGGCGATGCTGTTCGGCGTCGTGATGCTCGCGCATCAGATCGGCGGCTTCTTCGGCGCGTGGCTGGGCGGGCAAGTGTTCGAAGCCACCGGCAGCTACGACATCGTCTGGTGGATCGACATCGCGCTGGCGGCCGGTGCGGCGCTGGTGCATCTGCCGATCCGCGAGCGCGCGCCGCTGCGATCGACCGCCACCGCATGAGCGCGCCTTCCGCCGTCGCCGCTACGCCTGCGCCGCCACCCGCGCACGATCCGCGCACGCGGCTGCTGCTGGAAGGCCCGATCGTGCCGACGCTGCTCAAGCTTGCGTTGCCTAACGTGCTGGTGATGCTCGCGCAAGCATCGATCGGTCTGATCGAAACCTACTTCGTCGGCAAGCTCGGGGTGGATGCGCTGGCCGGCATGGCGCTGGTGTTTCCGCTCGTGATGCTGATGCAGATGACCTCGGCCGGTGCGATGGGCGGCGGCATCGCGTCGGCCATCGCACGCGCGCTGGGCAGGCGCAATGTCGCACAGGCCAACGCGCTGGTGCTGCACGGAGTGCTGATCGCACTCGGCTTCGGGGTCGCATTCTCGTGCGCATTGCTGCTGGGTGGGCGCTGGCTGTACGCGGCGATGGGCGGCCAGGGCGCGGCGCTGGCGGCGGCCGTGACGTACTCGAACTGGGTGTTCGCGGGCGCGGCGCTGGTCTGGCTGTTCAACGCGTTGGCGGCCGTGATCCGCGGCACCGGCAACATGTTGCTGCCGGCGCAGGTGACGCTCGTGGGTGTGCTGCTGGTGGTGCCGCTGTCGCCGTTGCTGATCTTCGGCGCCGGGCCGGTGCCGGCGTTCGGCATCGCGGGCGGTGCGATCGCGTTGCTCGCCTATTACCTGTTCGGCAGCATGGCATTGGGCGCGTGGCTGGCGTCGAGGCACAGTCTGCTGCAGCCCGCGATTCGCGGCGTGCGGCTGCGCTGGGCGTTGTTCTGGGACATCCTGCGCATCGGGCTGCTGGCCTCGATCGCGACCGTCAGCACGAACCTGTCCATCGGCATTGCGACCGCGCTGGCCGGCCGTTTTGGCTCCGGTGCGATCGCGGGCTATGGCACCGGTGCGCGGCTCGAATATCTGATGGTGCCTTTGATGTTCGGTCTCGGCGCACCGTTGCTCGCGATCGTCGGCACCTGCATCGGCGCGGGGGATCGGGCACGCGCGATGAAGGCGGCCTGGGCGGGCGCAGGCGTTGCATTCTTGATTGCCGAGTCGATCGGGCTGCTGGCCGCCTGGGCGCCCGAGCATTGGCTGCGGCTGTTCGGCAGCGAGCCGGACATGCTGGCCGCGGGCAGCCTGTACCTGCGCACCGTCGGGCCGTGCTACGGGTTTTTCGGCGTCGGGCTGGTGATGTATTTCGCGTCACAGGGCGCGGGCCGGCTGTTCTGGCCGGTGGTCGGCAACCTCGCGCGGCTTGGCGTTGCAGCCGGCGGCGGCTGGCTGGTCCTGTGGTGGGGCGGGAGCCTTTCCCAGGTGTTCACCGCACAGGCCGCGGCGCTGGTGTGCTACGGCACGATCATCGCGCTGGCAATCGCGGGCGGGGTCTGGTTCGGCCGCATCGGCTGGCCACGCGGCACGCAGGCGATGCTGGCGCGGGTCTGAACCGCCGTCGCGCCCCCGGGTGGCTCTGGCCTGCGATGTCTCACACCGCATCGGCCTTGCCGCTAGGATAAAACGGCGCTGGATCGAGTCCTGGTGCCAAGCTCCCCGGCACGCCGATGAAGTCAGGCAGCCCCTCGATGCGCTGCATCCACCGCCTGCAGCGCCGGATAGGGATCCAAAGCCACGCCTCCCTTTTGACGCCAGCGCGATGTACGGGAAGCACACGATGTCGGCCCGCGTCGGAGAGCGACCCGCGAGCCAGCCGCTGCCATCGATCTCGACATCGGCCAGATGATCCTCCAAGTGGGCGAACAGCATGTGCGCAGCGCGTCGGCATGCTTCGCATCCATCTAGATGCCGAACGCACCGTGTAGCCGTGTAGCCGACGCGCTGCGCGTGATGTCCCCGGCCACCGACCACCAATGCACGAACTGCGCGCGCGCCTGCGCACCGGCCGGAAATCGGCGTTGGTCCAGGTTGTGCGGCGTCGCCACACAGACCAGGATGGCCTGCGCATTCCGCAGCACGAAGCCGTTGTCGTCGAGCACCGGCAACTGTCCGAACGGGTTGATGCGCAGGAATGCCTCCTCCGCGTGCTCGCAGCTTGGTTGAAAGTTGACCAGCACGCGCTCGTGGCGCGCGCTTGGCAGGCCGATGAAGAGGCGCAGCCGGTAGCGGTTGCCCGACAGTTCGTCGTTGTGGCGCTTGATTTCCACGTGTTGCACGATGGACGCCGAATCCTGGAACGTTGAGCCGAGCACGTCCACGCCCTGATCGACCAGCGTGTGCGCGGCTTCGCGTTCGCGGCCCGGGTTGAACCCCTCATTCAGCCATAGAACGCGCATCATTGATGCCGGGTTCGCGCGGCGCACACCGAGCGCGAATGCGTCGATGGTGGGGGCACCACGTCGCGAATCGGCATCGCGCCGACATAGGCGATCGCGTTCGATTTGGTCATCCTGCCCGCGACGATGCCGGCAGCATGGGCGCGCTTGAATCAGCGCGCCTTATAGGTGCCGAAGTTGGGCAGGAGCTTGTAGCCGCTGTCGTGCACGAAGTGGACCTTCGGGTTGTCCGCGGCCCGCGACAGCCCTGTGTTCAGGCAGCCGAAGCTGGCTCGTACCAGCAGCCCGGCGCCGTCACCGATCAGGTCGCGCATCACGCGCGTGCCGTCCGGCCCGACCTTCACGTTCTTGGCAACCTGCAGCCTGATCTCGGCTCCGAATCCCCGTTCGACCTGCTTGCGCGCCGCCTCGTGCTGAGCGACCCAGCCGACGTCGCCGACCGGGCTGTCGCAGATGAAGCCGGTGGACAGCGGGGCGGCATGTGCCGTGCTCGCGGGCAGGGCGGCGATCCAGGCCGAGTCGAGTGCGTTGGAAAAACGCTGCCGGCCCACAAGTGACGCCGGATGGCAAGCAAGCGCTGATGGTTCGACTGTCGATTGGAGCCTTGCCGCAGGCGTTGCATTCACCGCGGGTTCTCCGAGCCGGCGCCCGTCAGATGCGCAAACCGGGCCGGATCGACCGGTGCTCCGGAGAAACCGAGGCGGCCGAGCGCGCAGCCTCTACACCATGGTCGTGCCATCCCACGCAGCCGAAAACCGCGCGGCGTCTTGCGCCACCGCAGTCAATTGCTTGCCCGGCCGGTACAGCGCCGAGCCGATGCCGAAACCGGCCGCGCCCGCTGCCCGCCAGTCGGCCATGTGATGCGCGGCAATGCCGCCGACCGGCAGCAGCGGCGTGCCACGAGGCAGCACCGCGAGCAGCGCTTTCACGACGGCCGGCGCGGCCAGTTCGGCCGGAAACAGCTTCAGACCGGCAGCGCCCGCGGCCAACGCGCCGAACGCTTCCGTCGGCGTCATGATGCCGGGCAGGCAGACCAGGCCAGCGCGCGTGGCCGCATCCACCACGGCGGGATCGAAGTGCGGCGACACGATCAGCTCGGCGCCGGCGGCTGCGCATTCCACGACCTGCGCCGCGCTCAGCACGGTGCCGGCGCCGATCAGCATCCGCGTATCGGCTGCGAACTGCTCGCGCAACAGGGCGATGCTGGCGAGCGGCTCCGGCGAGTTGAGCGGCACTTCGATCGTCGTGAAGCCAGCGTCGGCGATCGCGGCGCCCATGGGTCCGGCCTCGTCGGGCGCGATGCCGCGCAGGATCGCGACCAGCGGCAGGTGCGTCAGCGCGTGGTGAAATTTTTCGATCGGTGTCATCACAACTCGGCGTTCCAGGTGGTCGTGGTCGATGGGAGCCGGCCCGCCAATGCGTGCAGCCCCGCCCATGTGGCTTCTGCGCCAAAGCTGCCGGCGATGCGCAGACCGCGTTCGGCCAGCGCGAGCGCGTAGCGTTCGGTCAGCGCGGCGCTGCCGATCAGCACCACGGCCGCATCGTCGGGCTGTGTGCGCAACTCGTCGCCGATCAGCAGGCCGGACAGGTAGCTCGACAGCTCGGCTGCGCTCAAGCGTTCGAACAGCGCCAGGGTGCGGGCGCTGAAGGCGAGATGCAACAGCCCTGTCGAGGGCGCCCTCAGGCTGCGGCGCACACCTTCGACGAACGCGGGCTGGTCGAGTGGTGCCGCCACATCGAGCGTGCGAGCGAGGATCGAATGGGTGCCCAGCAGCGCGTAGAACTCGCCCGTCATGTAGGTGCGAAAGCTGTGTACGCGGCCGCCTTGCACCTGCGCCCATTTGCTGTGCGTGCCGGGCAGCACGAACATGCCTGCATCGATGCCGAGCAACGCCAACGCGCCGAAGATCTGCACTTCCTCACCGCGCATCACGTCCGGCACGCCATCGTGCTCGCTACTCAGCCCCGGCACGATCGCGATGCGGCCGGGCTCGATCCAGGACAGTTGTGCAGCGACCTCGTCAAAGCCCGCCGGACACGCGCAGTAGGGCGCCTCGACCCAGCCCTGGCGGCTGCCCGCCATGCCGGAAATCAGGCAAATGGTGCCCGGAGCGCTCAGCCAGTCATCGAATGTCGCTCTCAAAACAGAAGCAAATTCGCCTGTCGGCACGGTCAGGATGCCGCGCTCGAACGCGCGTTCTCCGAGCACCCGGCTGCTCGCATCGAGCAGCGCGCCGCGCAATGACGACGTGCCCCAATCGACGGCGAGAAGGCGATCAGCGGCGGTCATTATTTCAAGGGTTGTTGGCGTCGACATCGACAGCCTGACCGGTCCGACAGCGGTGGCACGACTGAGTCCAGCGGGGGCCAGGGGCGGGCTCCGCCCGCCCGTAGGCGCCGTCCCCGGTGAGGGGCAGCCGAAAGGCCGACCGAGGGGAGCGAGGGCTGGGGATGCGCTTCAATGGTTGTCCCGCGGTACGAATGCGCCGCGCTTGCCCACCAGGAAATCCAGATCGACCCCCTCGTCGGCCTGCAGCACATGGTCGATGTAGAGCTTCCAGTAGCCGGAGGTCAGCGGCGGCTCCGGGGCTTTCCAATCGCTCAGGCGGCGTGTGATTTCCTCGTCGCTGACATGCAGGTGCAGCCGGCGGTTCGGCACGTCGAGCTCGATCATGTCGCCGTTTTGCACGATTGCGAGTGGTCCGCCAGCGGCCGCCTCAGGCGTCGTGTGGAGCACCACGGTGCCGTACGCGGTGCCGCTCATGCGGCCGTCGCTGATGCGGACCATGTCGGTGATGCCTTTTCGCAAGACCTTTGGCGGCAGCGGCATGTTGCCGACTTCGGCGATGCCGGGGTAGCCCTTCGGCCCGCAGTTCTTCAGCACCAGCACGCAGGTCTCATCCACATCGAGATCCTCATCGTCGATGCGCGCGTGGAAGTCTTCGATGTTTTCGAACACGACCGCGCGGCCCGTGTGGGTCATCAATGCGGGCGTGGCCGCGCTGGGCTTGAGCACCGCGCCGCGCGGTGCTATGTTGCCGCGCAGCACCGCGATGCCTGCGTTGGTCTTGAACGGCGCCTCGAACGGGTAGATCACCTGTGGGTTGAAGTTCTCCGCGTCGGCGATGTTGTCGCCGATGGTCTTTCCATTCGCCGTCATCGCGCCGAGGTGCAGCACGTGCGAGATCTCCTTCATGACCGCGGGCAGGCCGCCCGCATAGCAGAAGTCTTCCATCAGGTGCTGGCCCGACGGCTGCAGATTCAGCAGGCACGGCAGGTCGCCGCCGATCCGGTCGAAATCGTCGGTGGTCAACGGGATGCCGAGACGGCCCGCAATCGCGATCAGGTGAATCACCGCATTGGTCGAGCCACCGATCGCTGCGAGTGTGCGAATCGCGTTCTCGAACGCTTCGCGCGTCAGGATGTCGGACAGGATCACGTCGTCTTTCACCATCTCGACGACGCGCCGGCCGGCCATGCGCGCGAGCACGTTGCGGCGGCCGTCCACGGCCGGGTAGGCCGCGTTGCCGGGCAGACCCACGCCCAGCGCTTCGACCATGCTGGCCATCGTGCTGGCGGTGCCCATCGTCATGCAGTGACCGTGGCTGCGGTGCATGCAGCTCTCGGCATCGAAGAAGTCCTGCAGCTTCAACGTGCCCGCACGCACCTGTTCGCTCATGCTCCAGACGCCGGTGCCGGAGCCCAGCTCCTGCCCACGCCATTTGCCATTCAGCATCGGCCCGCCCGATACGCCGATGGTCGGCAGATCGACGCTGGCGGCCCCCATCATCAGCGAAGGCGTGGTCTTGTCGCAGCCCATCAACAGCACGACACCATCGATCGGATTGCCGCGGATGCTTTCTTCGACATCCATGCTGGCGAGGTTGCGATAGAGCATCGCGGTGGGCCGCAGCAGCGTCTCGCCGAGCGACATGACGGGAAACTCGAGCGGGAAGCCGCCGGCCTCGTACACACCGATCTTGACCTGCTCGGCCAGCGTGCGGAAGTGCGAGTTGCAGGGCGTCAGTTCACTGAACGTGTTGCATATGCCGATCACGGGCCGGCCATCGAACTGGTCGTGCGGCACGCCCTTGCCCTTGACCCAGCTTCGATACGCGAAGCCGTCGCGGTCCTGTTTGCCGAACCATTGCTGGCTGCGCAGCGTGGTGCGCTTCTGTCTGGGCTGGTCGCTCATGCGGTGCTCGCTTTCCCGGTGTCCAAGGGGTGGATAAATGCATAGTATGAGCGGCTCACCCATCCACCGCGCCTGCGGGCATTCCCGGAGTACCTTGTTTTGGCTACCAAACCCCACGTCCTGTCCGTTGCCAAACTCTCGCCGTTGCTGCAGCCGCTGATGGATGCGGCGTTTACCGTGCACGACCGGTTGCATGAGACCGATTCGGCCGCGCTCGAGAAAATCGCGCCCGAGATTCATGCTGTGATCGGCGGCGGCGAGTCGCGCATCCCGGCCGAGCTGATCGCACGGTTGCCTGCGCTCAAGGTGATCTCGATCATGGGTGTGGGTTATGACGGGGTCGATGTCGAGGCCGCGAGAGCGCAGGGCGTCACGGTCACGCACACGCCGGATGTGCTGAACGACGACGTGGCCGATCTGGCGCTCGCGCTGATGCTCGGTGCCGCACGGCAAGTGCCCGCGGCGGACCGATACGTGCGCAACGGCGACTGGCTCAAGGGTCCGATGCCGTTGGCGCGCAAGATGTCTGGCGCGCGGCTCGGGCTGGTCGGCATGGGACGAATCGGGCAGGCGATCGCGCGTCGTGCACAGGCGTTCGACATGCGGATCGCCTACACCGCACGCAACAAGCGTGACGTGCCGCACCAGTATCTGCCGACTGCCAAGGCGCTCGCCGCCGAGGTCGATTTCCTGGTGGTGATCACACCGGGCGGGGCCGCCACCAGGCACCTCATCAACGCCGAAGTGCTGCAGGCGCTCGGGCCTGACGGCATCCTCGTGAACGTCGCGCGCGGCTCGGTGGTCGATGAAGACGCGCTGATCGACGCGCTGGAGCGCGGCGTGATCGCCGGCGCCGGTCTCGATGTGTTCGCCAGTGAGCCGAACGTGCCGGAACGTCTGCTGAGGCTGCCACACGTGGTGTTGACGCCGCACGTGGGCAGCGGAACCGGCAAGACCCGGCAGGCGATGGCCGATCTGGCATTTGCCAATTTGAAGGCGCACTTCGACGGCAAGCCGCTGCTGTCGCCGGTGCCCGAGTGCCGCACTTGAGGGCCGACATTGCGCGGTCGACGCTTCGCGGACAGGCAAAAGGCTACGGGAAAGCCCGGACGGAAAACCGCCAGCCATCGGCGCATGATGCCGATTGAAGTTGCAGGCTCGACGCAGGCACGTACAACAAGTCAACGAAGGCACAGGAGACAAACGAACATGATCATGAACAAGACGCTGCTGGTCACCGCGTTGGGTGTCGCCGGCATGATCGCGGGAACTTCCGCGTTCGCGCAGGAGAAGCTCACTGTCTGGTGGGTCAAGGGTTACTACAAGGCCGAAGACGACGCGCTGTTCGCGGCGATCAAGAAGTTCGAAGCGGCGAACCCGAAGATCAAGATCGACCTGTCGCAGTACCCGATCCAGGACACGATTCCGAAGACCGTTTCGGCGCTCGATTCGGGCAGCCCGCCGGACGTTGCATACTCCGACGTCTACGACTTCCAGGTGACGGGGAAGTGGGCGTTCGACGGCAAGCTGGAAGACATCTCGAGCATCATCACGCCGATCAAGGACAAGTTTGCGAAGAACACGGTCGAGACGACCTGGCTGCTGAACGGCGAGACCAAGAAGCGCAGCTACTACGCGTTTCCGATGAAGCAGCAGACCATGCACATTCAGTACTGGTCGGACATGCTGGAGGAGGCCGGCTTCAAAGAGGCCGACATCCCGAAGACCTGGAAGGAATACTGGACCTTCTGGTGTGACAAGGTGCAGCCGGCTTACCGCAAGAAAGCGGGCGAACGCATCTACGGGGTCGGCAATCCGATGGGGGTCGATTCGAGCGACTCGTTCTATTCGTTCCTGACGTTCGCCGACGCCTACAACGTGAAGATGGTGGACGACGAGGGCAAGCTGCTGGTGGACGATCCGCAGGTCAAAAAAGGCCTGGTCGGTGCGATGACCGACTACACCAACATCTACAAGGCGAAGTGCTCCCCGCCGTCGTCGACCAGCTGGAAGGACCCGGACAACAACGTCGCGTTCCACAACAAAACGACGATCCTGACGCACAACGCAACGATCTCGATCGTCGCCAAGTGGCTCGACGACATGAACAACCCGAACCTGACGCCGGAGCAGCAGGCCAAGGCGAGGAAGAACTACAGCGAGCTGATCCGCACCGCAGGCTTTCCGAAAAAGCCGGACGGCTCGACGATGGTCTACCGCGCAGCTGTCAAGACCGGCGTGATCTTCAAGGACGCGAAGAACAAGGAAGCCGCGAAGAAGTTTGTGTCCTTCATGCTCGAGCCAGAGAATCTGACGCCGTACGTCGAAGGCTCGCTCGGCCGTTGGTTCCCGGTCATGAAGGAAGCGCAGCAGTCGCCGTTCTGGAACGCCGACAAGCACCGCAAGGCCGTGCATGACCAGTTCATGGACGGCACGGTGAACTTCGAATTCACGAAGAACTGGAAGTTCACGATCCTGAACAACGAGAACGTCTGGGCCAAGGCGATGAACGAGGTGATCAACCAGGGAGTGAGCGTCGACAAGGCGGTCGACAACATGGTGGCGCGGATCAAGGAGGTCGCCGGAGGGTAGCGCTCGCCCCCAGGCCCCGCTTGCTGCGGTCGGCTCTCGCCTACCCCCCCTGCCGGGGGCGGCGCCGACGGCCCGGCAGAGCCGCCCCCGCGTCCCCTGTTGGACTGAACTGCGATTCGCCGTTTAACCGTCTGCACACGAAGCTGAGCTATGTCCATACCGACCACCACGCCTCCGCTTTCCACCGCGGCGGCGTTGAAGAGGCCCACTGAGACGCCTCGGCAGGGTACGTCGGCATACCAGTTCTGGGGCAGGGTGCTGGTCATCCCTTACCTGCTGGTGTTCGTGGTGCTGGTGGTGTATCCGGTCTGCTACGGGTTGTTCCTGGCGAGCAACCCGCAGACCTACGTCGCGCTGTTCGATGATCCGATCTTCTTTCGGTCGCTGATCAACACGATCATTTTCATCGTGGTTGCGATCAATCTGAAGATGGTGGTCGCCCTGTTTCTCTCGGGCTTTTTTACGAACACGCGCTGGTGGGTGAAGGCGCTGTCGGTGCTGTTCATTCTGCCGTGGGCAGTGCCGTCGATTCCGACCATCCTGTCGATCCGCTTCATGCTGAACCCGGAGTGGGGCGTGATCAACAGCACGATCTATCGGCTTACCGGCGCGGACGGGCCGAACTGGCTGAACGACCCGACGCTCGCGATGATGTTCGCGATGCTCACGCACATCTGGAAATCGCTGCCGTTCTGGACATTGATTCTGGTCGCGGGGAGGCTGGCGATTCCGGCGGAGCAGTACGAAGCGGCCTCGGTGGACGGCGCATCGAACTGGCAGAAGTTCAAGTTCATCACCTGGCCGTCCATGAAGTCCCTGTACCTGACGTCGCTGATCCTGTCGATGATCTGGACCATGGGCGACTTCAACAGCGTGTATCTGCTGACCGGCGGCGGGCCGGCCGACTTGACGCATGTGCTGGCCACGCTGGGCATCCGCTATCTGCGGCTGGATCAGGTGAGCCTGTCGATGGCCTCCATCGTGGTGGCGCTGCCGCTGCTGCTGCCGCTGGTCTACATCATGATGAAGCGGTTGTCGCGATGAGCCGGCGGATCAGCATGAAGTCGGTCGGCAACGAAGCCAAGCTGCTGCTGATCGGCATCCCGGTGTTTCTGTGGACGATCATTCCGATCTATCACATGTTCCTGTTCGCGCTGTCGCCGCGCGACTCGGCCACGTCGGGCAAGCTGTGGCCGGACCATCCGACCCTGGAGAACTTCGCAATCGTGTTCCAGATGAAGCATTTTTATCTGAACCACTTCTGGGAGCAGATGTGGAATTCGCTTGTGATTGCCGTGGCCGTGGGCGCGATTACGTTGGCGGTTGCCACTTGCGCCGCGTTTGCGATCAGCCGACTCAAAGTTCGCGGCGGACGCACGGTGATGAATCTGGCGCTGTTCACGTATTTCATCCCGGCTGCGTTCCTGGCGGTGCCGATGTACAAGACCATGGGCAACTACGGGTTGCTGAACAACCAGTGGTCGCTGATCCTCGCGATGGTCACGATCGCATCGCCGTACTGCATCTGGGTGCTCAAGCAAGCATCCGACAAACTGCCCTATGAACTCGACGAGGCCGCGCGCATGGACGGCGCGTCGCCGCTGCAGTTGTTCCGGCTTGTCTATCTGCCGCTGATGGTGCCGTCGATGGTCGCGGTCGGAACCTACGCGCTGCTGCTGGCCTGGAACGAGTATCTGTATGCGTTCCTGCTGCTGTCGAAGGACTACAACATCCCGCTGTCCGTTGCGCTGGGCAGTTTTCTGTCTGCCGACGATTCACCGTGGGAGTTGCTGATGGCGGTCGGCTTGATCTATGCGCTGCCCCCGGCGGCGATCTACTACACGTTCAAGCGCTATATGGTCGGCGGTCTGACCGCTGGTGCGGTGAAGAGTTAAGTCCTCATAAGAAGAAAAAAGCAGCATGGCAACCGTCACTTTCGACAACGTCGAGAAATCGTTCGGCAAGACCAAGATCATCCACGGCATCAGTTTCGATATCGCCGATGGGGAATTCGTCGTTCTGGTGGGTCCTTCGGGTTGCGGCAAGTCGACCTTGCTGCGCATGTTGGCCGGGCTGGAAGAAATCACTGCTGGAGAAATCGCGATCGACAACAAGGTCGTGAACGACCTGGATTCGAAGGACCGCGACATCTCGATGGTGTTTCAGAGCTATGCGCTGTATCCGCACATGACGGTCGGCGAGAACATGGCGTTCAGCCTGAAGCTGCGCAATGCCGATGCCGCATTGACCAAGCAGCGGGTCGACGATGCGGCGCGCATCCTGAACCTCGACAAGCTGCTGGAGCGCTATCCGCGCGAACTCTCCGGCGGCCAGCGCCAGCGCGTGGCAATGGGCCGCGCGATCGTCCGCGATCCGAAGGTGTTCCTGTTCGACGAGCCGCTGTCCAATCTGGACGCCAAACTGCGGGTGGCGATGCGCGGTGAAATCAAGTCGCTGCATCACCGGCTGAAAACCACCACCGTCTACGTCACGCATGACCAGATCGAGGCGATGACGATGGCCGACCGCATCGTCGTGATGCACGACGGCATCGTTGAGCAGATCGGCACGCCGCTCGAGTTGTTCGACCGGCCCGGCAATCTGTTCGTGGCGCAGTTTATCGGCAGCCCTTCGATGAACGTGCTGCCCGGGATTCTGCACGTGGAGGGCGATCGATCCTGGGTCGAAGCGCATGGCAGCCGTTGGCCGATCGGCCGGCCGCTGCGCGCGGGCCGTGAGGGCCAGGCGGTGGATTACGGCGTGCGGCCGACCGACCTGATGCTGGTCGATCCGGCGGTGGGACCCGCCATGCCCGACGGCGCAATTGGCGCCAAGGTCATCGTGGTCGAGCCGACCGGAGCCGAGACGGAATTGCTGCTCGAAGTCGGCTCCCAGCAGATCGTGCTGGTGATGCACGGCCGCACCGACGCGCAAGCCGACGACTTCGTGCAGATCGAGGTGGCGCCGGGCAAGGCGCATGTGTTCGATTCGTCTTCGGGCGGGCGGCTTGAGTGACGGGCTGGCGTCCGCAGCGGCATTCTGTCCAATCCTGAAAGCGCTTTGCACATGATCGATGCGAACACCTTTCGGCTCAACGGCCGGCTCGCACTCGTCACCGGCTCGTCCGAGGGCATCGGCTTTGCCATCGCGCGAGGTCTGGCACAGGCGGGTGCAGGTGTGGTGCTCAACGGCCGCACGCGATCGAAGCTCGACGCAGCAGCGGCAGCGATGAACGACGAGGGTTTGACCGCGGTCCATCACCGCGCGTTCGATGTGACCGATGTCGAGCAGGTGCGCAAGTGCGTCGATGAGATCGAACACGCCATCGGGCCGATCGAGATTCTCGTCAACAACGCGGGCATTCAGCGGCGCGCGCCGATCCAGCAGTTCGCGCTGCAGGATTGGCGCGAACTGATGGCGACCAACCTGGACAGTGCATTCTTCGTAGGCCAGGCGGTCGCGCAGCAGATGATCGCAAGAGGCCGTGGCCGCATCATCAACATCTGCTCGGTCCAGAGCGAGCTCGGCCGCCCGGGCATCGCACCCTACGCCGCAAGCAAGGGCGCGTTGAAGATGCTCACCAAGGGCATGGCAATCGATCTCGGCCCTTCGGGCATCAACGTGAACGGTATCGGGCCGGGCTACTTCAAGACCGTGTTGAACGAAAAACTGGTGAATGACGAGCAATTCTCCAGCTGGCTGATCAACCGGACGCCGAGCCGGCGCTGGGGCGAGGTCCATGAGTTGGCAGGCGCCGCGGTGTTCCTCGCGAGCGATGCATCGAATTTCGTGAACGGCCATATCCTGTATGTGGACGGTGGGGTCACGGCGCAGTTGTAGCATCGATCCAGCGAGTTTGCTGTTCGATCGGCAGTCCGCGCGATTCTTATCGAACACCAGGAGAACTTTATGCGCGCACTGGTCTGCCATGCCCCGAACGACCTGCGACTCGACGCGGTGGAGCCTGAAACGCCCGGGCCACATGAACTGGGCGTGCGTGTCGCGTTCGGCGGCATCTGCGGCTCGGACCTGCACTACTTTCAGCACGGGGGCTTCGGCACGGTGCGCATCAAGGAACCAATGGCACTCGGCCATGAAGTCTCAGGCATCGTGGAGACGATCGGCAGCGGGGTGATGGGATTCGAGCCTGGCCAGCGCATTGCGATCTCGCCGTCCCGCCCCTGCGGCGCTTGCCGGTTCTGCCAGCAGGGGCTGCACAACCATTGTCTGGACATGCGGTTCTACGGCAGCGCGATGCGCTTTCCGCACGTGCAGGGCGCGTTCCGCGAGACGCTGGTGATCGATGCTTCGCAGGCGCACCGCATCTCACCGGAATTGTCGCTGTCAGAAGCGGCGCTCGCCGAGCCGTTGTCGGTCGGGCTGCACGCGATCGCGCGCGCTGGCTCGGTGTTCGGCAAGCAGGTGCTCGTCACAGGTTGCGGGCCGATCGGCTCGTTGCTGATCGCGGGTCTGCGAAGGGCCGGTGCGGCGCGCATCGTGGCGGTCGATCTGGCGAACCGGCCGCTCGAATGCGCGAAGCAGATGGGCGCGGACGAGACGATCAACTTGTCGGATCAACCGGACGGCCTTGCGCCGTACACAGCGCAGAAGGGCCAGTTCGACGTGATGTTCGAGGCTTCCGGCAGCGACAAGGCGCTGCGCGCCGGGCTCGACGTGCTGGCGCCGCGCGGCGTGCTGGTCACCATCGGGTTGGGCGGTGACGTCACGTTGCCACTGAATGTGCTGGTGGCCAAAGAAATTGATCTGCGCGGCACGTTCCGTTTTCACACCGAGTTCGCGGTCGCGGTCGTGTTTCTGAATCAGCGGCTGATCGACGGCAAGCCGGTGATCAGTCACATCGTCGATTTCGAGCAGGCAACGCAGGCGTTCGAGTTGGCCAGCGACAAGCGGCACGCGATGAAGGTGCAGATCGCGTTCGATCCAGCGCTTGCGCGCTGACGCCCCCAGGCAACGCGCAATGACCCGGTTCACCAAAGTCGTGCTGTTTACGGATGCCGACGGGCAGGCACGGTTTCGTGAAGAGCCGATCGACCTATCCGAAGGCATGCCGAGCGCGAGGCTGTCGCCGTTGCTCGCATGCGGCGGCTACCAGCTGCGGCACAGCCCGGTCGGGTTCGAGAGCGCGTTTCACTGCACCGTCACACCGCAATGGGTGTTCGTGCTGCGCGGAACGATGGAGATCGAACTGCACGACGGCAGCCGGCGGCGCTTTCAGCCCGGCGAGCATTTTCATTCGGCCGATACGGTGCCGCCGGGTGAGGCCTTCGATGCCGCGCGCCATGGGCATCGAAGCCGGCAAGTGGGCCTTGATCCCCTCGTGACGCTGTTCGTGCGCGATTGAGGCAGCGTGGTCGTCGCGCTGCGGGTAGGAAAACCGCTGCTAAAAGCGCTGCAATTCGCCGGAGAGCAGCACGCGTCTGCCCGGATTGCCGGCGACAAGTCCGTCAACCATCGCCCGGGCAACCTGTTTCGCGGTGATCGGCGCGTAGTTGGCCGGCAGCAATGGCCGCAGCCAGCGCATCGCGCGCAACGTCCACTGCTCGACGGGACGGGCGGTCTGATTCAAAGCGGCGCGGTCGCCGTCGAGCATGGACGGCCGCACGATGACCGTCGACTCGAAGCCCAGACGGGCAATCGCGCTTTCCATTTCGCCCTTGACGCGGCTGTAGAAAACGCGCGAAGCCGCATCGGCACCCATCGAGCTGACCACCGCAAGCCGGGTCGCGCCGGCTGCTCGCGCCGCTTCGGCAACCGACAGCACGGCGTCGAAGTCGATGCGCCGGAACGCTTCGCGACTGCCTGCCGTCTTGATGGTCGTGCCCAGCGCGATGAACGCGTCATCGACCCTGGGCAAGGCACCCAGTGCGAGCAGATCGACGACGTGCGCGGTCACTTTCGGATGAGTGACCTCAAGATGCCCGCGGCCCAGCGCATGGACTACCGACCAGCGTTCATCGGTTGAAAGAACGCTGAGAATTTCCCGGCCCACGAGGCCCGTAGCCCCCGCCACCAGAGCGGCCCGCGCCGCCGCCACTCCCACCGGGGCGCCCGCCCCGGTTGGCGCCACCGCCACCCCCGCCGCCATTGCGCCCGCGGCTGGCCATGCTGTCGACGCTGGTGCGCAGTGGGTCTGCCCGGGCTGGCAGGGCTTGGTCTCGGTCGTCGTCATGGTCACGATCGAATTCGTCGCGCGGTTGATAAGGCGGCTGCACATTGCCGTTGCGATCGCCACCCGCATGCTCGGCGTGCGAGACATTTCGATGGCGCGGTGCCGGGCCGCCGCGGCCGGCGGCTGCCGTGTGATGCGCCGGGCGTGCGGGCTGGCCGGAGCGACCGCCCCCGTTGGACGGCTGAGACCGGCCGCCGCGGCTGCCGTTGCCTGAGCCTGCACCAGCGGGGGTATTGCGCGCAGCGCCCTGGCCACTGCCACTGGCACCCTGGCGACCCTTGTTGTCGCGCATGCGCTGCATCATCTCGGTGCGCGCGGCTTTGGCTGCGGCCTGCATCACGTCGCGGCTTGGCGGGCGACCCGCGCCGCCCCAGATCGTCTGGCGGCCCATCGCGATCGGCTCGGCCTGCTCACCCGACTCGGGACCGAAGCCTTCGATGACCTTCACCGGGATGTCCTGGCGCGTGAAGCGCGCGATCGCTTCCATGAAGCCTTCTTCGTCCAGGCAGACCAGGCTCACGGCCGCGCCGCTTGCACCCGCGCGGCCGGTACGGCCGATGCGGTGCACATAGTCTTCCGACACGTTCGGGATTTCGTAGTTGACGACGTGCGGCAGGTCGTCGATGTCGATGCCGCGCGCAGCGATGTCGGTGGCCACCAGCGCACGAATCTCGCCGCTCTTGAACCCGGCCAGCGCCTGCGTGCGCGCCGCCTGGCTCTTGTTGCCGTGCAACGCCATCGCGTGGATGCCGTTCTTGGTCAGGAATTCGGCCACGTTGTTGGCACCGAACTTGGTGCGGGTGAACACCAGCACCTGGCTCCAGTCGTGCTCGTTGATGATGTGCGCGAGGAGGGCTTTTTTCTTGCCGCGGCCGACCGGGTGGATGACCTGGGTGATGCGCTGCACGGTGGTGTTGGCGGGCGTGACCTGGATGCTGACCGGATCTTTGAGCAGGCCGTTCGCGAGGTTGCGAATCTCGTCGCTGAACGTGGCGGAGAACAACAGGCTCTGCTTGTCCTTCGGCACCACGGCCAGCACTTTTTTCACGTCATGGATGAAGCCCATGTCGAGCATGCGATCGGCTTCATCCAGCACAAGGAATTGCACCTGACCGAGATCGAGCACGCCTTGTCCGTGCAGATCGAGCAGACGCCCCGGCGTGGCCACCAGCACGTCGACGCCACGCTTGACGCGGTCGATCTGCGGGTTCATGCCGACACCGCCAAACACAACGGATGATGAGAGTTGCAGGTACTTGCCGTAGACACGCACCGATTCCTCGACTTGCGCGGCGAGTTCGCGCGTCGGCGTCAGCACCAGCGCCCGGATGCCGGTGCCGCCGAACTTGTTGGTCGCGCTGCGGCTCATCGTGA
Organism: uncultured beta proteobacterium; assembly: GCA_963761295.1. GTDB lineage: Bacteria > Pseudomonadota > Gammaproteobacteria > Burkholderiales > Burkholderiaceae_C > JBBPYC01. The sequence goes on along the minus strand of CAVXGG010000011.1, from coordinate 104,169 downwards.
GGCGCTGCAGGATCGGCAGCACGAAGGCGGCCGTCTTGCCGGTGCCGGTCTGCGCGCCACCGAGCAGGTCCTTGCCTTCCAGCACGGCGGGGATTGCCTGTTGTTGAATCGGAGTCGGTGTTTCGTAGCCGAGTTCGTGTACGGCCTTCAAGATGGCCGGAGCCAGCTTCAGTTCTTCAAAGTTCATGTGAGAGAAAAAATGCGCCTTCCTCGGCGCAGAGGTCATCGGCCTGCCGCGTCGTTCGTGCTGAGTTCAGCGAGAACGACGCCGCCAGTCAGAGGCCGATGAATACAGGGGGGTGAGCGCTTCGACAACCGCAGTGATCGGGGTTGGAAGTCTCCGGCATGGTGCCGATGTTGCGACCAACTGTTGTCGACAACAGCCCGATTGTCGCATGCCGGCTCGTTGCTTGCAGCCGTCACCGCCTGTGCATGCGCAGAGAAGTTCTGTCATACAATGGCATACATGAATGTCGCTCGTGCAAAACCTCCGAAGGTTGTGGCAGTCTCCGATGTTCGGATCAACGCGCGTCTGGATGCACAGGCCGCAGCTCAGTTGGACTATCTGACCACCACGACAGGCATGGGCGTGAGCGAGGTGGTGCGGACCAGTCTGGCGCAGTACTACACGGCGCAACGCGCCCGGCAGGCACCGGCGTTGCTCCATCTGACGCCATTGATCGGCCGGTTCCATAGTGGTCACAGCAATACTTCATCCCAGGTGAAGAAGGTGGTGGCCGACTATCTTGTAGACAAACACAAGCGCACCGGCAAGAAGGCACCAGCCAGGGCAGTCCGCGCTTGATCATCGTCGACTCGGGGTTTTTCTATGCGTGTCTTGACGCGTCGGATTCCAACCATCTGCGATCGCTCGACTTCCTGACGACGGTCTCCGAAGGCTGGATCACCACATGGCCGGTCGTGACGGAAACCACTTATCTGCTGCAGGCCCGACTCGGCACCGATGCCGCTGTGGCGTTCGTCTCCGAAGTTGCGGAAGGCGGCATTCTGGTCTGGGCACTGCCCAGGGAGTCGATCGAGCGCATGGCAGCGTTGATGGCCCAATACCGAAAACTGCCGATGGACCTGGCCGACGCATCGCTGGTGCTGCTTGCAGAGCATGTAAAGCATGGCCGCATCCTGACCACCGATGCCCGGGATTTCGGTGCCTACCGCTGGAAATCACGCAAACCCTTCGTCGACCTGATGGCCGGCGGCTGAACACTGGAAAGATTGAATCAATGGCCCAATACGTCTACACCATGAGCCACGTCGGCAAGACCGTGCCGCCCAAGCGTCAGATCCTGAAGGACATCTCGCTGTCGTTCTTCCCCGGCGCCAAGATCGGCGTGCTCGGCCTGAACGGCTCCGGCAAGTCGACCTTGCTGAAGATCATGGCCGGCATCGACAAAGAGTACGAAGGCGAAGCCACGCCGATGCCGGGCCTGACCGTCGGCTATTTGCCGCAGGAGCCGCAGCTCGACCCGGAGCACACCGTGCGCGAAAGCGTCGAAGAAGCGATGGGCGAGGTCAACACGGCCAAGAAGCGGCTCGATGAAATCTACGCCGCTTATGCCGAGGAGGACGCCGACTTCGACGCGCTTGCGGCCGAGCAGGGCAAGCTCGAAGCGGTGATCGCCGCGGCCGGTACCGACAGCGAACATCAGCTCGAAATCGCCGCCGACGCGCTGCGCCTGCCGCCGTGGGACGCGAAGATCGGGCTGCTGTCGGGCGGCGAGAAACGCCGCGTTGCGCTGTGCAAGCTGCTGCTATCGAAGCCCGACATGCTGCTGCTCGACGAGCCGACCAACCACCTGGATGCGGAGAGCGTCGAATGGCTCGAAGTGTTTCTGAAGCGCTTCACCGGCACGGTCGTCGGCATCACGCACGACCGTTACTTCCTCGATAACGCAGCTGAGTGGATTCTGGAATTGGACCGCGGCCGCGGCATTCCATACAAAGGCAACTACAGCGACTGGCTGGAGCAAAAGGAAGCCCGCCTGGAGGCCGAGCAAAAGGGCGAGGAAGCCCAGGCCAAGGCGATGAAAAAAGAGCTCGAGTGGGTGCGCCAGAACCCGAAAGGCCGCCAAGCCAAGAGCAAGGCGCGCATCGCACGCTTTGAAGAACTGTCCGACTTCGAGTACCAAAAGCGCAACGAGACCCAGGAAATCTTCATTCCGGTGGCCGAGCGGCTCGGCAATCAGGTGTTCGAGTTCAAGAACGTCAGCAAGGCGTTCGGTGACCGGCTGCTGATCGACAACCTGAGCTTCGAAGTGCCGGCCGGCGCGATCGTCGGCATCATCGGCCCGAATGGCGCGGGCAAATCCACCTTGTTCAAGCTAATCTCCGGCAAGGAGAAGCCGGACAGCGGTGAAGTGGTGATCGGCTCCACCGTGCGCACGGCGTTCGTCGACCAGAACCGCGACGTGCTGGAAAACGAAAAGACGGTCTGGGAAGATGTCTCCGGCGGCCTGGACATTCTGAGTGTCGGCAAATTCCAGATGGCAAGTCGGGCCTACGTCGGGCGCTTCAACTTCAAAGGCAACGACCAACAAAAACGCGTCGGCTCGCTGTCCGGCGGCGAACGCGGCCGGCTGCACCTGGCCAAGACATTGATCGCGGGCGGCAACGTGCTGATGCTCGACGAGCCGAGCAACGACCTCGACGTGGAGACCTTGCGTGCCTTGGAGGACGCGCTGCTCGAATTCGCCGGCACCGTGATGGTGATCAGCCACGACCGTTGGTTCCTGGACCGCATCGCCACCCACATCCTGGCTGCCGAAGGGGACAGCCAGTGGAACTTCTTCAACGGCAACTATCAGGAATACGAAGCCGACAAGAAAAAGCGCCTGGGCGAAGAGGGAGCGAAGCCGAAGCGGATGCGGTTCAAGGCGCTGAAGTAGATCTGGGCGCGCTTGCGCACGGCTGCTTGGCGCCGCGGCTGGGGTCGTCTGCTGCGTCGCCCGCCGGCGGCAAAGCAATCGCGTGCGCTGCAAAACGCGCTTTCAGCAGCGCCAGCTTCGGGTCGATGAAGCGCTCGCAAAACGGCTGACCTGCGTGTCGCCGGCCGTAATGCAGGTAGCGTTCATCGCTGCCGCGAAACGCGCCGAGCCGGCACACCCGAGTGAGGATCGGCAATTGGAAGTCGGTCCTCTGCAACTGCGCGATTGCCCGCGTTGCCTGTTCCGCCTGCCCACTGGAGAGCGCATATACCGCCGATCGATAGCGGGCGCGCAGCGCATGATTCGAGGTGCAGCTGTGCGTGTGCAGATGCACCGCGACCAGCGTGGACAGCCCGATCAGATCGGGCTCGAAGTCGATCAGCACGGCCTCGGATAAATCGGTTGCGGCGTGCGCCGGTGCGAGCCAGCCTTGCGCGACACGCGTCACCCCGCGCAGCGACTCGAACACCGCCTCGGTGCACCAGTGGCAGCCGCCGCCGAAACCGATGCGCTTGGTCATTCGACTCCTTCTTTGTTCGCGACGAGCCAACGGTACAGCGGTGCGGTGGCAAGCAGCACGACCACATAGCGCGTGACGTGAAACGCCGTCACCACCGGCACGCCGAGCTGCATCACCTTGGCAGTGATCGACATCTCGGCGATGCCACCGGGCGATGTGCCGAGCATCACGGTCACCCATTGCAGGCCGGTTGCGGCGGCGAGCACCCAGGCAAAGCCCGCGCTCAAGGCGATCATCCCGAACGTGCCGAGCGCCACCGTGCCCAGCCAGCGGGGTGCACTGCGAGCGAAAGCAGGCGTGAAACGGGTGCCGAGCGCCACCCCGATGCACAGCTGTGCGGCGTTGCTGACGCCCCTGGGCAGGGTGGACAGCTCGATGCCGCTGCCGGTGAGCCCGAGCGTGACGGCCAGTGCGCCGAGCACCCAGGGATTCGGGAATTGCAACCGGCGCAACAACAGTGCTCCGGCAAGGCCGAGCACACCGAGCCCCAGCAGTCCGCCGAAGTGAAAATGCGCCGGCCCCGGCGGTGTCAGGTCGATGCCGCGCAGCCCCGCCCATTGCAGCCCGATCGGGATCACCAACACCACCAGCAGTACGCGAAGCGAATGCGCGGCGGCGATGCGGTCGATTTGCCCGCCATGCTGTTCGCCGAGCACCACCATCTCGGACGCGCCGCCGATCGCCGCCGAAAAGAACGCAGTCGCATGGTCGCCCGGCGTGTCAGCATGCGACGCCGCGCAAAGCAGTCGGTAGAACACCAACCCGAGCAGCAGAGCCCAGACAATCCCGGCAAGCAGCGCGGGTGCCAGCGTCCCGATCGTGCGCAGCACGTCGGGCGTGAAGTAGAGGCCCAGCGCGACGCCGATCACCAGCTGACCTGCGTCGCGCAACGTCGGAAGCGCCTGAACCGGCGCACCGAGCATGCCTAGCACGGCAACCGTGAGCAGTGGCCCGAGCATCCAGGGCAGGGGTGTATGCAACCGCGCAAACAGCCAGGCGGCAACGGCCGCAAGCGCCAACGTCGCGGAGATGGCGATGCTGCGAGATGGGCCCAGACGTGCTCCGATGGCAATGGTTCCGAGATAACTTCAGCCCCTGGGCCGAACACCCGCCCTGGTGCGCAGCCCAGCCGGCGTCGCCCAGATTCGCGAAAGAGTCCCCGATTCAGAACGGCGGATGACTGCGACGGGGTTGCCGAGTATCGACGATGCGACAGCGGATCGTTGCAATCGTTGGCGCATTCGCGCGGCTGCGGCCCGCGCCGGTGAGCCGAACGCGAATGGCCCGCTCAGAGCCGTCGTGGGGCCCGCCACCATGGGCATCGGCTGTCGGCATGACGTTTGCCATTGACGGCAGCGAGCCCTGACTCTGCCTCCCGCTACCGTTGGCACTGCCAGCGACTCTTACCATCCATGTGAAATACCATCTTAAAGAACAGCGACTGGAGTCCGACCTCAAATGCGCGAACGCCCGGACTGACTACCGACGTCGGGTCCTTCCTGCCCATTCCACGATCGAGGCGCCTTTTTTGAACAGTTCGAGGGGCACCGTGGCGCACTACGGAGTGTGCAATGCTGTGTCACGATAAACGCCACGCAGTGACGCTAGGCTACAACCCATTCGACGCGTCGACCGCCCGCAGCATGGCTACACGCGTTCGTTCGAAGCCATGCTGTCGCATCCGAACATCAGCGTGATTCTGCAGACCGACTTCGAGGATGTGGCCGGACTGTTGCACTGGAAACACCTGATCTACACCGGCCCTATCGATGCGTTTTTCAATCACAAGCACGGGCGGCTGCCGTACCGTAGCCTTTCGTACGAGCACGTGCATCATCCGGCGGCGCAGTGGCAAGCGGTCGGCACGATCAAGCACCTGACCGGCCAGAAGCATGCCGGCCCATCGCTCGTCTGCGAGCATGCCTGCGCGGACGGCGACCCCTACTACCCGGCGCCCACCGCAGCCAGCGCCGCGCTGTTCAAGCGCTACCGCGAAGAAGCCGAGGCGCTGCCCGATGTCACGTTCGTCGGTCGGCTGGCCAGCTACCTGCTACTACAACTTGGATCAAGTGGCGGGCCAGGCGCTGGCCGCGTTCAAGCGGCTGTGCGCCGAAAGCAGCGCAGATGACGCATTGAACGGCGCGCTTTGGCTACGCAGCCCCTGGCATCACCTGTCGTGTGATCGAGGAGAGTTGCAGCCGCCGATTCCGGGTGTTCGCTCGGTGATTCTTGTCGGCTGCTGGCCAGACCCGGATTGCCCGGCAAGCACGCGATTTCTCCACCCAGCGGAAACTTCGCAGATACATGAAGTCGCATACGACGGATTGGTCACTGCACAAGAGCAGGCACGAACCCGTCGGCGAGGAAATGCAGGGTTGCTCGAGCCTGGACTGATCGGGAGGGATCTTGAATGGCGCAGTCGGGAGGCAAGGCTGGCTTGACGTCGGCTGCCTGGATGTGACTGCTCAGCGGTCTGGCTGTAGATCGCGCATCGCAGGCCAGTGCGTGGTGCCGATCGTCAGGCTGGTAGCAGCCTGCACCGCGCGCAACACCGCCCGCGCGGTGACTTCAGCCGCCAGCGCGCCGAGCAGGGTCATGCCCGGCATGACACCTGCGCAGCCGGTGCCGAGCGCGAACAGCGTGTCGCCGTCGCTCATCCCGTGTGCGGGATTTATGCTTCGCGCCAGGCCGTCGTGGCCGAGCTGCGCGAGCTTGCGTGCCTGGACTTTGGAGAGCAGTGCGTCGGTGGCGATCACGCCAATCGTGGTGTTCGATCCGGCCAGCACCGGGGTCGGCTGCACCCCGCGAACCAGCGCGCGGCGGCTGTCAAACAAGGCCTTGCCGTCCGGTGTGCGGGCGCCGGCCACCGCGCACGCGGTGTCCGGGTCGATCACGTCGCCGAGCGCATTGCAGGCAACCAACGCGCCGACCGTGACGCCGCCCATCGTGAGCGATGCGGTTCCGATGCCGCCTTTCATCGAGCGACTCAGCCCAAACAGTTTGCCCACCGTGGCGCCAGCGCCGGCACCCACGTTGCCTTCTGCGGGGTGATCTGCGCAGGCCGCGGCACAGGCGGCAAAGCCGGCTTGCGCGCCGGGACGAATGCGCGGGTCGCCCACGGTCAGATCGAACAGCACGGCAGCCGGCACCAGCGGCAGATACACGGACGGCAACACTTTGAGGCCGATGCGCTGCTGCTCGAGCCATTGCACCACGCCGTCGGCGGCGGCGAGGCCAAACGCGCTGCCGCCGCTGAGCAAGACCGCATGGACCTGCTGCACCAAGTTGCCGGGCTCCAGCAGATCGGTTTCGCGCGTGCCGGGCGCCGCGCCGCGCACATCGACACCGGCGACCGCACCGCCGCGCGCGAGCACCACCGAGCAGCCGGTCGGACGCCGCGCGTCGGTGAAGTGGCCGACCTCGATGCCGGCGACACGGGTGATCGAGCCGGCTTCCGCCGACAGATCGGTGCGCTGGTCTGAGGTCATCCTCGGATCGCCATGTGGCCGGTTTGCAGCGCGTCGAGCTCGGCTGCCGTGAAGCCGGCGGCGCGTCGCGCAGGCAGATTGAAGGGGCCGCGCGGCTTCGGCGCGCGGTACTCGGTCTGCAACTGCTCGAATGCGACCAGTGGGTCCAGGCGGCGCTCGGCACACAGCCAGCGAAACCAGCGATTGCCTATGCCCACATGGCCGATTTCGTCCTGCAGGATCACGTCGAGGATTTCCGCGGCGCGAAGGTCGCCAGCTTGGGCCAGTTTCGCACGCATCCCCGGCGTCGCATCGAGTCCGCGCGCTTCGAGCGTGCGCGGCACCAGCGCCATCCGGGCAAGCACGTCGCCGCGGGTGCGATGCGCCATCTCCCAAAGTGCATCATGCGCGGGAAAGTCGCCGTAGGCGAAGCCGAGCGTCTGAAGATGCGCCGCAAGCAGGCTGAAATGGCGCGCCTCATCGACAGCCACCCGCATCCAGTCGCGGTAAAAAGACACCGGCAAGCGGTCGTAGCGCCAGACCGCATCGAGCGCGAGGTGGATCGCATTCAATTCGATGTGCGCCACCGCGTGCAACAGCGTGGCCCGACCCTGCAATGTCTGCGCCGAGCGGCGTGCGAGCTGCGGGGGTGCCACCAATACCGGGCGTGCAGGGCAGCCGGGAAAATCGTTTGCCGGCTCGGCCCATACCGCTTGTGGGTCCGGATCGAACGCATCCAAGTGCATGGACGTCAAAGCGGCCGCCTTCGCGAAAGGATCGCGTTCACATAGCAGCTGCAACGCGAGGTGTCTCAACTCGTAAATCGAGACAGGCGGATGGCGGATTGCACTTGGCATCCTTACAATTGTAAAAACACCTTCGAAAGGGGAGCGCGATAGCCATGGCACTTTATGAACTCGACGGGATTTCGCCGCAGTTGGGGTCTGGTGCCTGGGTTGCAGACTCTGCCCATGCGATCGGCCATGTGCGGATGGCCGAGCAGAGCAGTCTCTGGTTTGGCGTGGTCGCACGGGGCGACTCCGAGTTGCTGCAGATCGGGTCGCGCTCGAACGTGCAGGACAACAGCGTGCTGCATGCCGACCCGGGCTCACCCCTCGTGCTCGGCACGGGCGTGTCGGTGGGCCATCAAGCCATGCTGCATGGATGCACCGTCGGCGACCACTCGCTGATCGGCATTCAGGCGGTCGTGCTCAACGGGGCCAGAATCGGCCGCAATTGCCTGGTCGGCGCGGGCGCGCTGGTCACGGAAGGCAAAGAGTTTCCCGACGGCTCGATGATTCTCGGCAGCCCAGCCAAGGCGGTGCGCTTGCTCACACCCGAGCAAATCGAGAATCTCGCGCACATCGCTCAGCATTACGTCGACAACGCGCAGCGCTATGCAGCCGGCATGCGCAAGATCGGTTGAACCACCGCTGGCATCGGCCACTGTACGGCGCCACGTTGTCTATCTGTTCGGTCGAGCCCGCGCCATGACGCCCCACTATACCGAGTCGGTCGAAGGCAACGTGCTGCTGGCGTTGTTCGATCATCGGCTGACACGCAATGTGCCTGCGATCGAGCCCGACGTCACGATCGGCATCACGATCGCCTATCGGTCGAATGATTTCAGCCGTTCGCTGGTTGCGTTGACAGACGCGCTGCTGCGCTACCTCGTGATCAATCCGGCAAGCACGACAGACGCTGCCTACGTGTTTTTGCACGACAAGGTCGAGCAGGTGGTGAGTGAGGGCAGCGACGGCGAGGTCGTGCACCGGGTGCGCCTCACGTTGGGCGATCTCGAGCACCTGTTCGGAATGGACGGGCTCGCAAACGAATTCGTGCGGCTGGACGACGACTGGCGGCACCCGGCCAGTTGCGCCGAGCCGGGATGCCCGGCATGAGCGACACAAAGGCCCCACCACCGGGCGGAACGCCGCCGCCGCAGCTCGCTCGCTTTATGTTTGACGGTGTGGCGGTGCGCGGTGCGCTCGTGCGGTTGACCACGCCCTGGCAGGAAATCCTGCGTCGACGCGCTGCGAACAGCGCCACCGGTGCCTATCCCGCGCCGGTGACTGCGTTGCTCGGTGAGATGACGGCAGCCGCCGCATTGATGCAGTCGAACGTCAAGTTCAACGGCGCGTTGATCCTGCAGATTTTCGGCGACGGTCCGGTCAAGCTTGCGGTGGCCGAGGCGCAGGCCGATCTGTCGCTGCGCGCGACGGCGACCGTGATCGGCGACGTGGCGTTCGATGCGAGCTTGAGCAGCCTTGTCAATCTCGGCAATCAGGGCCGTTGCGCGATCACTTTCGATCCGCGCGATCGGCTGCCCGGCCAACAGCCGTACCAGGGTGTGGTGCCGCTGCACGGTGACCGGCGCGAGAAGATCGAACGCCTGAGTGAGGTGCTGGAGCACTACATGCTGCAGAGCGAGCAACTCGACAGCCGGTTGGTGCTCGCAGCAGACGAACACGTCGCGGCCGGCCTGCTGCTGCAGCGCATGCCGACCGCCGGATCAAGCAATCTGCAGGGCGACGGCCCGGTGCGCATGGACGACGAAGCCCGTATCGGGCGCGACGACGACTTCAATCGCTTGGCCACACTGGCCGCCAGCCTGACCTCCGGAGAGCTGCTGCGACTCCCGCTGCAGGACGTGCTGCACCGCCTGTTCTGGAATGAAAAATTGCTGCAGCTCGCACCGGCTGCCGACGCGAAGGAGCCCCGGTTTGCATGCACGTGCAGCCATGCACGCGTGCAGGCAATGATCCGCGGGTTGGGGGAGGCGGAGGCAAATGAGATCCTTGCCGAGCGCGGTGAGATCGAAGTCGGCTGCGAGTTCTGCGGTCAGCAGTACCGGTTCGACACGGTGGACACGGCGCAGATCTTTTCAGGACGCGGTGACCAGTCGCCAGGGACGTCCACCCTGCAATAGCGATCGGCTGCGCGGCGGCGGCTGGCCGCGCACAGCTACTCCCGACTATTTGGATATCTGTACGAAAATCTCGTTGGGCTTGACCATGCCGAGCTCGGCGCGAGCCTTCGATTCGACCGTGTCCAGGCCTTGCTGCAGATCGCGGATTTCCGAAATCAATCGCTCGTTGATGAACTTGGCACGCGCGTTGTTCGCGTGCTGCTGCTCGATCTGTTCGCGCAGATGCTGCACCTGCGGCAGGCTGCCGCGCCCACGCCAGAGTTGCAACTGCAGCATGATCAGCAAAGCAAGCAGGATGATCGAGACCGCGCGTGCGCTCATGGCGAAGACGGGTGATGCCGGAATGCCTGAGGTGACGCTCAGCGGAGGTTGTAGAACGCTGCGCGGCCCGCGTAGACGGCCACGTCACCCAGGTCCTCTTCGATGCGCAGCAACTGGTTGTACTTGGCGATCCGGTCCGAGCGCGACAACGAGCCCGTTTTGATCTGGCCCGCATTGCAGCCGACGGCAATGTCGGCGATGGTGCTGTCCTCGGTTTCGCCTGAACGGTGGCTGATCACGGCCGTGTAGCCTGCGCGTTTGGCCATCTCGATCGCGGCAAACGTCTCGGTCAATGTGCCGATCTGATTGATCTTGATGAGGATCGAATTCGCGACGCGTTTTTCGATCCCCTCGGCCAGAATCTTCGTGTTGGTCACGAACAGGTCGTCACCGACCAGCTGCACGTTGTCGCCGAGCCGGTCGGTCAGGTGCTTCCAGCCGTCCCAGTCACCCTCGTGCATGCCGTCTTCGATGCTGATGATCGGATATTTGTCGACCCAGGTCGCGAGCATGTCGGTCCAGGCCTGCGAGGTCAGCGACAGCTGCTCGCCTTCGAGTTCGTACTTCCCGTTTTTGTAGAACTCGCTGGCTGCGCAGTCCAGCCCGAGCGCGATCTGGGTGCCCGCGCTGTAGCCGGCCTTGTCGATCGCATCCAGGATCAGCTGAATCGCCGCTTCGTGATTCAGCCCGCTCGGTGCGAAGCCGCCTTCATCGCCGACCGCGGTGCTGATGCCCTTGTCATGCAGGATTTTCTTGAGCGCATGGAACACCTCGGCGCCGTAGCGCAGCGCTTCGCGAAAGCTCTTCGCGCCCACCGGGATGATCATCAGCTCCTGCAGGTCGAGGTCGTTGTTCGCGTGCGCGCCGCCGTTCACGACGTTCATCATCGGCACCGGCATCAGATTCGCGCCCATGCCGCCGAAGTAGCGGTAGAGAGGCAGGCCGGATTCTTCCGCGGCCGCGCGCGCCACCGCCATCGAGACAGCCAGCGTTGCGTTCGCGCCGAGCCGCGACTTGTTGTCGCTGCCGTCCAGGTCGATCAGGGTCTTGTCGAGAAACGCCTGCTCACTCGCGTCGAGTCCGAGTACGGCTTCCGAGATTTCGGTATTGATGTGGCCGATCGCTTTGAGCACGCCTTTGCCAAGGTAGCGGCTCGCGTCGCCGTCGCGCAGCTCGATGGCTTCGCGCGAGCCGGTGGAGGCACCCGACGGCACAGCGGCGCGGCCCATCGTGCCGGACTCGAGCAGCACGTCGCACTCGACGGTGGGGTTGCCGCGGCTGTCCAGAATCTCGCGACCGACGATGTCTACGATTGCACTCATTCGAAATTTACCTTCAAAAGAAAATGGGGCAGGGCCACTCGCTCAGTCGACGCCGCAGACCATGATCATGCGCATGACCGCGGCGCCTTCGCGTGCGGTGCGGGCTTTCGCGTACTCGGGAGAGTCGTAGAACGCGCGGGCGGCCGCCATGGAAGGGAATTTAAGCATCACCATGCGCTCGGGCGCCCAGTCGCCTTCCAGCACCTCCACGGCGCCGCCGCGCACGCAAACTTCGGCGCCGTGCGCTTTCATCGCGGCACTCGACAGTTGCTTGTACTGTTCGTATTGCTCCGGGTTCGTCACGTCGACGTTTGCGATGACATAGGCGCTTGGCATGGGTTTCAGTCTCCAATGGTGTCTTCAAGATAGGGGCTGCGTTTGGCGATGCGGTCGAGTTCGAGCAACGTTTCCAGCAATGCTTCGATGTGCCTGAGCGGCACGGCGTTCGGCCCATCGCTCAGCGCATTCGCCGGATCGGGATGAGTCTCCATGAAAAGCCCCGCCACGCCGACCGCAACCGCCGCACGCGCCAGCACCGGAACCATCTCGCGCTGGCCGCCCGAGCTGTGGCCCAGACCGCCCGGCAATTGCACCGAGTGCGTGGCATCGAACACCACAGGCGCGCGCGTCTCGCGCAGGATCGCCAGGCTGCGCATATCGGCGACCAGATTGTTGTAGCCGAAGCTGGCGCCGCGCTCGCATGCCATGAAGTTGTCTTCGGCAAGATTTTTCTCCGCTGCCGCGACACGCGCCTTGTCAATCACGTTTTTCATTTCGTGTGGTGACAGGAACTGGCCCTTCTTGATATTCACCGGGCGGCCGGACTGCGCGACTGCGCGGATGAAGTCGGTCTGGCGACACAGGAACGCCGGCGTCTGCAGCACATCGGCCACCTCGCAGGCGGCGGCTACTTGGTTTTCGGTATGCACATCGGTCAGGATCGGCAACGCGAGTTCGCGCTTGATGCGTGCAAGCACCGCCAGACCTTGCTCCAGACCAGGTCCACGAAAGCTCCCGCCGGACGAGCGGTTGGCCTTGTCAAAACTGCTTTTAAAGATGAACGGCATGCCGAGCCGTTCGGTCACTTCCTTCAAGTGCCCGGCGGTATCCATCTGCAATTGGTCCGACTCCACCACGCACGGCCCGGCGATCAAAAACAGCGGCAATCGATTGCCTACTTCGAAACCACACAATTTCATGTTCGGTCGTCTGCCAAGTCAGCTCAGCGCAGTGAGATTGTCGCTCGACGCCACCGGCTTGCGCTCGGCGGCACAGCCGTCGTGCCGCGCGAGTGCGGCGGCCAGGTAAGCGTTGAAGAGCGGATGCCCGTCCCATGGTGTGGAGCGAAATTCGGGGTGAAACTGCACGCCGACATACCAGGGATGCACCGCAATCGGCAGCTCGACGATCTCGGTCAGCTGTTCGCGCTGCGTAAGCGCCGAAATCACGAGGCCTGCTTTGCGCAACGCATCGAGATAGTGGTTGTTCGCTTCATAGCGGTGGCGATGCCGCTCTGTGACCACATCGCCGTAGATGCGATGCGCGATCGTGTCCGCGGCGACGTCCGAGCTTTGCGCACCGAGCCGCATGGTGCCGCCGAGGTCGGACTTCGCGTTGCGCAGCTGGATGGTGCCATCGGCATCCGTCCATTCGTCGATCAGCGCGATCACCGGATGCGGGCTGTCGGCGTCGAACTCGGTGCTGTTGGCGTGCTCGAGCCCAGCCACGTTGCGGGCGAATTCGATCGTGGCGACCTGCATCCCGAGGCAGATGCCCAGGTACGGGATCCGAGTCTCGCGTGCAAACCGCGCGGCCATGATCTTGCCCTCCACGCCGCGCTTGCCGAAGCCACCGGGCACCAGCACGCCGTCGTATTGTTCCAGCTGACAAACATTGTCCGGCGTGATGGTCTCTGAGTCGATATAGCCGATCTTCACGCGCGCCTGATTGGCGATGCCCGCGTGCCGCAACGCTTCGTTGAGCGACTTGTAGCTGTCCGACAAATCGACGTACTTGCCAACCATCGCGATCGAGACTTCACGCGCGGGATGCTCGAGCGACCGCACGAGCGAATCCCAACGCTGCAGGTGGGCGGGCGGCGTGTTCAGACGCAGCTTGTCGCAGATCAGGCCGTCCAGACCCTGCTCGTGCAGGATGCGCGGTATCTTGTAGATCGTGTCCACATCCCACATCGAGATCACGCCCCATTCGGGCACGTTCGTGAACAAAGAAATCTTTGCACGTTCCTCGTCCGGGATGCGCCGGTCGGCGCGGCACACCAAAGCGTCGGCCTGAATGCCGATCTCGCGCAACTTCTGCGCGGTGTGCTGCGTCGGCTTGGTTTTCAGTTCGCCCGCCACGGCGATGTAGGGCACATAAGTCAGGTGCACGAACGCGCACTGGTTCGGCCCGAGCCGCAAGCTCATTTGACGAGCGGCTTCAAGAAACGGCAGGGACTCGATGTCCCCCACCGTGCCGCCGATCTCGACGATGGCCACGGCGGGTGCGTTCGCCGCGCCCCCGCCCGCGCCGCGTTCGATGAATGCCTGGATTTCGTTCGTGACGTGCGGGATCACCTGCACCGTCTTGCCGAGGTAGTCGCCGCGGCGCTCTTTTTCGAGCACTGACTTGTAGATCTGGCCAGTGGTGAAATTGTTTGCACGCCGCATGCGCGTGGTGATGAAGCGTTCGTAGTGGCCCAGGTCCAGATCGGTCTCGGCACCGTCTTCCGTGACGAACACCTCGCCGTGCTGAAACGGGGACATCGTGCCCGGGTCGACGTTGATGTAGGGGTCGAGCTTGATCAGCGTGACACGCAGACCGCGCGACTCGAGGATTGCGGCCAGCGATGCCGCGGCAATCCCCTTGCCGAGCGACGACACCACCCCGCCGGTGACGAATACGTACTTGGTCATGTCGCCAAGGCCGCTACAGAGCAATGGATTGTGTGCGTTTCGGTCATACCTTCACTCCGGTCACGTGCGATCACCGCGTCACTTCCGCTCGCGCCTCGCGCCTCGCGTCGGCGCTCGGAGTCGAAATAGCTGCGCTCGCGTTGCTGCTCCGCGTCTCCAACCGGACGCTGCATGCAGTTCGCGAATTCGACCGAGCCCGGACGGAAGCCGTATTCCGCGCATTTCGAGCGACTTTGCTGCAGATCGTCGTCACGAATCATTTTGTCAACGCCGCAGCCGCTGAGCGTGATCACGACCAGCGCAGCTAGAAAGTAAATTTTCATAGGGGACACGGCACCAAGTGAATCGAGTTGCTGGCAATGGATCGTGGTAGCCCACGCCTGCGACGGTTGCCTCCGGCCTGCGGCGGGTCAACGCTGCCCGCGGACGTTCACTGAAGCATTTTGCTCTGCTACATTGCCGCGATGGACGAATTGACAGGCAGGCATATCCTGCTCGGCCTGAGCGGTGGTATCGCCTGCTACAAGGCAGCTGAATTATGCCGCCTGCTCATCAAGCAAGGCGCCACGGTGCAAGTGGTAATGACCGAAGCGGCAGAGCGCTTCATCACCCCGGTCACGATGCAGGCGCTGTCGAACCGTACGGTCTACGGCTCACAGTGGGACAGTCGACCCTCCAACAACATGGCGCACATCGAGCTTTCACGCGAAGCCGACTGCATTCTGATCGCGCCGGCGAGTGCCGACTTCGTTGCCCGAATCGCGCAAGGACGCGCCGACGATCTGCTGTCGTTGCTGTGCCTTGCGCGGCCGGCCGCGCAAGTGCCGCTGCTGATCGCTCCTGCGATGAACCGCGAGATGTGGGCGCATCCGGCGACCACCCGCAATCTCGCTCGGGTCGCGCTCGACGGTGCCCAGGTGCTCGGTGTAGGCCGAGGCGAGCAGGCGTGTGGGGAAACCGGAGACGGGCGCATGCTCGAGCCGGCCGAACTGCTCGAGGACGTGATCGCGTCATTCGTGCCGAAGCGGCTGCAGGGCCAGCGCGTGCTGATCACGGCCGGGCCGACTTATGAGCCGATCGATCCGGTTCGCGGCATTACCAATCGATCCAGCGGCAAGATGGGCTTTGCACTGGCACGCGCGGCGCAGCAAGCCGGTGCCGAGGTGACGCTGATCGCGGGGCCGGTGGCGCTTGCCACGCCGCACGGCGTAGAGCGGGTTGATGTGAGTTCTGCTGCCGAGATGATGGCGGCGACGCTGCGTCATGCGGACGATGCCACCGTGTTCATCGCCGCGGCCGCCGTCGCCGACTGGCGTCCGGCCGATGCGTCGGATCAGAAGATCAAGAAAGACGGCTCCGGCGCTGTCCCCATGCTGCGGTTTGTGGAGAACGCCGACATTCTGGCCACCGTCGCACGCTCCGATCGCGCCCGAACCGGGACGCTGTACTGCGTCGGGTTCGCGGCGGAGAGTGAACGGTTGGCCGAGCACGCACGAGCCAAGCGCGAGCGCAAGGGTGTGCCGTTGCTCGTCGGCAACATCGGTCCGGCGACTTTTGGTGCCGACGACAACACACTGCTGCTCGTCGACGCGCTGGGCGTGCGCGAGATGCCCAGGGCGTCGAAGCATCGGCTCGCACGCGATCTGATCGCCGAGATCGGAGCGCGACTAACGCCATTGGCCGTCGAGCGTGGAGAGGCACTGCCGTGAAGGTCGAAGTGCGCGTGCTGGACCCGCGCATGGCGCAGCGGCTGCCTCGTTATGCGACCGACGGCAGTGCGGGCCTCGATCTGCGCGCCTGCATCGATGACCCGCTGACGTTGGCAGCGAACGCCGTGCAGCTGGTGCCAACGGGCATTGCGCTACATCTGGCCGACCCCGGCTACGCGGCGCTGCTGTTGCCGCGGTCCGGATTGGGCCACAAACACGGCGTCGTGCTCGGCAATCTGGTTGGGCTGATCGACAGCGACTATCAGGGCGAACTGATGATCAGTGCCTGGAATCGCGGTGCCACAGCGTATGTCATCGAACCGTTCGAACGGATTGCCCAATTGGTGATCGTGCCGGTCGTACAGGCAGTGTTCCATGTGGTGCCGGCGTTCGATGCGAGCAGTCGGGGAGGCCGCGGCTACGGCTCGACCGGACGCGGTTGAACGGGGCACATCGGCTTTTCTCCGCGTAGGAATTTTCTGACCATAATCCGGCTCGATCCCGCACCACGGATGCATGCGTTGTGCCGATTTCCAAGGGTGCTGCGCGGCGGTCCAATGACTTACGGTTGATTGGCACTTCATATGCCGGTGCTGGGGCTTGAACTCGAAGCTGTCAAGACTCCGCTTTTATAAACTTGCGCGATACCGCTCGAACTCGAGGCTCGCGTTTCTAGGGAGATGGGTGATGATGAAATCGAAACGTCTGGGACAGACAGCGGCACTGGCCGCCCTGATTGCCCTCGCTGGTTGTTCCAATGTACCTTTGTACGGAGACAACAGCGGCGTAAGCCGTCCGGTATCCGACGGTTATCCGCGCTCGCAAAACAGCTATGCGCAATGGGGTCAGGTGACCAATGTCGAACTGGTCCGTGGCGGACAGTCGAGCGGTATATTGGGCACGATTGCAGGCGGTGCGGTCGGCGGCTTGGCCGGCAATCAAGTGGGCGGAGGCAGTGGCCGGGCGATCGCAACCGTCGTCGGCGCCGTTGGCGGTGCATTGATCGGCCGCGCGATCGAAGACAGAACGCGCCAGCCTAGCGAGGAGCACTACCGTGTAACGGTGCGGATGGAGGACAACTCGGTTCGCACGTTCGACTATCGAGAGCCGCCGAACGTGCGTGAAGGTGAGCGTGTTCGCGTAGAAGGCGATCAGGTCTACCGTTGATCGATTGATGGCCAGATGACGGCGGTTTTGATTCAGCCTAGTTGTTCCTCGGCTGAATTATGAGCAAGTGGTCAGTGGCGTCTGCTTGAGTCGGGAGCGACGCTCACGTCGACGTATGGCGCGGCATGAGCATTCTCCCCTCTCGGCAACGTGAAGAACGTATTGCCGCAAGTTCCGCTGGCTTCTTCGTCGGCGGTCGCCTGACGAACCGATTCGACTTTAAGCGAGATGCGAAGGGCCATTCCGGCAAGCGGATGATTTCCGTCAAGAACCACGTGTTCAGGGTAGATGTCGGTCACCGTGTAGGTTTCGGCAATCGATTTGTCTCCACTGTCGAATTCAGGCAATTGCCGCGCATCGAACGTGTCGCCTTCATTCAGTTTGGCGGCAAAGTGCCCACGTGGTTCCAGAAAAACCAATTTTTCGTTGTAGTCACCGAACCCGTCCTCCGGCTCCAGATGCAGATCGACACGAGCCCCGGCGGTGCGCCCTTGCAATGAGCGTTGGATGGATTCCAGCAGATCAGTGCCGCCGATAAGAACTCGTTCGCGTGGTCAGCACATCGAGCACGCCGCCAAGCGTGTCCTTCAGCTCCCAAGTCAGTCCCACCACGCAACCGTTGATGATTTTCATGGGGCGATTGTCGCCGAACGATCGTGATGGCTCGGCTCGTAGCGCAGTGAGGTTGGCGGATGACGGCGCCGGATGTCCCGTGCCGTTTGCTCGGCGAATTGACACCGGCGCAATTCATGCAGCGACACTGGCAGAAGAAGCCATTGCTGGTTCGATCAGCCGTTGCCGACGCGAACGAGATTCCAGTGGCCCGGGCCCGGCTGTTCAAGCTTGCACAACACGCCGACGTGGAATCTCGTCTGATTACCGGCTTCGCGGGCGAATGGAGACTTCGGCATGGACCGCTGCCCCGGCGTGCGTTGCCTGCGCTCGATCGCCCGGGCTGGACATTGCTGGTGCAGGGGGTGGATCGGCACGACGAAGCAATGCACCGATTTTTGCAGAAGCAATTCGATTTCCTACCTGCGGCACGGCTCGACGATGTCATGGTGAGCTACGCGAGCGACCGAGGCGGGGTGGGCGCGCATGTGGATCGCTACGACGTGTTCCTGCTGCAGGCGCGCGGACAGCGTCGCTGGCGAATTGGTCAGGCCAAGGGAGTGGGGACCGATTTCGTGCCCGACTTGCCACTGAAGATCCTCGCGCGGTTCGAGCCGCAGCAAGCGTTCTTGCTCGAACCCGGCGACCTGTTGTATCTGCCTCCGAACTGGGCCCACGAAGGGACCGCGGTCGGTGCCGACTGCATCACTTGTTCGGTCGGCTTTCGCGCACCGGCGCAGCACGAGCTGGCAGCCGACCTGCTCGCGCGATTGGCCGATCGGGCTTCTGAAGTGCAAGAGGGGCATCACTTCCACGATCCCGCGCAAGAGGCGGTCGCCACACCGGGTCGGATTCCGGATCAACTGATCGAGTTTGCGCGCAACGCGGTACGGCAGGCGTCGCAGGTCGCCGACGCGGTCCCACGGGTGCTGGGCGAGCAACTGAGCGAGCCGCATGCATCGGTATGGTTCGAGGCCGGCGCGTCCCCGTCCGACACGAACCCCCTGCAGGCGCCGCTGCGGCTGGATCGGCGCAGCCGCATGCTGTATGACGCGCACTGCATTTACCTGAACGGCGAAAGTCGCGCGGCATCGGGCCGGGAAGCGCGCATACTGCGGCGCCTGGCCGATCGGCGGCAGCTCGATGCCGTCGATTTGCGCGGATGCAGCACCGACTTGCGAGCCTGCCTGATCGAGTGGATCGAAGCGGGCTGGCTTCACGCTGAAGGCGGTGCCGAGGCCAGCCCGCGCGACTCGTGATGAACGAGCCGTCTTGCCCGGAACACCAACCTACGGACTTGCCGCCCGCACTTGCCGATCGGCGGTTCGAAGGTCGGCAGGCGTTCACCGACACGATCATTGCAGCCATCGAATGCGGCGCGCCGCGCGGCTGGCGGTGCGCGACGTTCTGTGATGCGGATTTTGCCGACTGGCCGCTCGACGGGCGTAACCTGTCGTGTGCACTCGATGCATGGGCTCGAAGCGGTTGCAGGTTCACGTTGCTGGCGCAACGCTACGATGTGCTGGTCCATCGACACGACCGATTTGTCCACTGGCGCAGGCGCTGGTCACACCGGATCGATTGCTGGCAGTATCGCGCCGCGGCGACCTCCATCGCGGTGCCCAGCACGTTCCTAACGCCAGCGTGGTCGCTGCAGAGGATCGATACGCAACGCGATGTATGTGTGGTGAGCAGCGATCGAGCACGAAGAATGGCGATGCAGGAACACGTCGATCGGTTGTTGCACCGGTCCGTCCCGGGATTTGCCGCGTTCACGCTCGGGCTATGAACTCGCTGCCGCGGGCTTCGGCTTCAAGGCCGTGCTGCTCCCTATAATGAATTGTCGTTAAGTGGTCGCTCGATCCGCCCATGCGATTCGATTCCAGAAAAAAGCCGGTGGTCGTCGCCTGAATCCTATATTCGTGAGACGGTAGGTCGACCCCGTTGCTGCTCGGAGTCGAGCTTCGGCTGGAGCATGCAGTTCGTCCCATTCACGCATCAAATCAGTTCAGGAGTCACCGCCATGTCATTTCCGCGTGTCCACGCCGTCACAAGGCAAATTGCGTTGCTGTCCGTCATGGGCGTTGCTGTCGTTGCTTGCGGCAAAAAAGAAGAACCGTCAGCGCCAGCACCTGTCGTGGTGCCGAAGTCCACACCGACTCCGGCTGCTGCACCTGCCACGCCTGCCGTGGTGGTGCCGCCAGCGGCAGGCGTGGCAGCACCTGCCGCCTCGGCGGTCGCATCCGCCGCCAGTGCGGCCGCGAGTTTGCCAACGAGTGCAGGATCGGCAGCAGCCGGTACGGCGTCCTCGGCTTCCAGTGCGGTGAATGACGCTACGTCGGCTGCAGGCGCCGCCACGCGTGACGCTGCATCCGCTGCTGGCGATACGGCGCGCACTGCCGCTTCAGGCATGAACTCGGCTGCTTCGGCGGCTGGCTCGGCCGTGCGTGACGCGACTTCGGCCGCAGCGACCAACACACGCGACGCCGCCTCGGCAACGGGTGCGAAGGCGCGCGATGCCGGCTCGGCGGCAAGTGCCGAGATGGGCAGCACGGCGAGCACTGCCGGCCCCGCGATGGGTAGCGCCGGCTCGGGGACCGACAGTGCGGCGACTGCTGAGGGTTCGACAATGCGCAATGCCGCTTCGAGCCCGACGACGATGGCCCCGCGTGATGCGGCTTCAGCCGTCGCGGCGCCAAGCAGCAGCATGAGCGACTCGACCAACGGCAGCAGCCAGACCGACGCCGCGCGCGCTGCCGCTGAAGCGGTCAAGAGTGCTGCCGACGCAGCCAAGAGTGCAGCCGATGGGGTCAAGAACTAGGACAGGTCCTTGCTCATCGAAGCGGCGGCAACGCCGCTTTTTTTTGTCTGCAAGAAAGCCTGCAAGCGCGCTCAACGCGAATCGGTCTGCGTTCACACACTGCACCAGTCGTAGCCCTGCGCGGCGTTCGCGATCCCCACGTCGGAGGGATCGCAACCGAGCGCGGCAACCAACGCCTCCCGTACCAGGTCGGGGTGGTTGTTCTGCTCGCTCAGATGCGCGGCAACGACACGACGCAGCAGCCCGGCTGCGGCCACCGATCGCGCAATCTCCGCACCGACCGCGTTGGCCAGATGACCATAGGGGCCTGCGACGCGGTTCTTCAAAAAAGCCGGGTAGCGCGAGGCGGCCAATAGCTCCGGATCGTGATTGCATTCGAGCAGCAGCACCGCGCATCCGCTCAACGCCGATAAAACGCGCGGTGTGATGTGTCCCAAGTCGGTGGTGATGCCGAGCCGCGTCGCGCCGTCGCTGCAAGTCAGTTGTAGTGGTTCGCGCGCGTCGTGCGGCACGGTGAACGGCTGTAGCAACAGCGCATCGATTTCGATGTCGACACCGTTGCTGGCGGTGCGCAGCAGACCGTCGAAATCCGGCGCGCCGATTGCTGTATGCGTGCCGTGGCTCATCCAGACAGGAATGCGCTCGCGCAGCGACAGTGCGTGCGCGCTGCCGATGTGGTCGCCGTGCTCGTGCGGTCACGAAGATCGCATCGAGTTGGTCGGCACGCAGACCAGCACGCGCCAGGCGCGCGTCCAGCGCTTTCGGACGCAACCCGCAGTCGATCAGAACGCGTGTCGGCGGACCACTGCCCGAGCCGGCTTCGACGACGGTCGCATTGCCGCTGCTGCCGCTGCCCAGACTCGTGAAACGCAACATGGCTCAGAATGTGTTGGAAACTCGACCGAGCGAATGCACCGCGTCGAAGCTCAGCCGCGCAACGAGTCCGACCCTGCGCGGCACGTCAGCCCCCGGTTCACTTGAGGTCGTCTGCAATCACCTTGACGATGCGCTGCGCATTGGACGAGCGCTGCGGCACCCCGTCCGTGCCGAGCACCGTGACCGTGCTGGCGTTGCCTTCGCCCTTGACCGCAATCTGATACTTCAGCGGCGGCGCCGCCGGGCCACTGCCGAAGATTTTGCTGAAGAAGCCGGGCTCCTTGCGATCGGGATTCGGCTCCACGTAACGCACGAAATACAGGCCCTTGGTCCGGTCTCGATCTTCCACTGTGAAGCCCGTGCGATCAAGAGCCAGGCCGACGCGCCGCCAAGCCCGATCGAAGCCCTCATCCACAATCACCGCAGGCGTGCCTTCCACGTTCGCGACACGGGCCGAGGGCGGGGCGACCTGAGGTGAGGCGATCAGCGTTTTCGAAGACTCCTCCGACGCACCGAGCTTGATCATCAAACGGCGCAGGAATTCGGCTTCCAACTCCGGGTTCGGGGGGCGTGGCTGCCACACCGTGCGGTCCTTCGCACTGCTGGTGTAGACCTCTTCCATGCCGCGATGGCTCACGAAGATTTCGGTCTTTCCTTCGCCGGTGCGCTCGAGCCGGGTGCGGAACTTGTCGCGCTCGCTCGATGAATAGGCCGAGTCGAAAACCTTGCCGATCGTGCGGCGGAGGAAATCCTGCGGAATCTTCGCGCGGTTTTCTGCCCAGTCGGTTTCCATGATGCCCAGATTGCGCTGATCGATTGCGAGCAGAAAACCACTTTCCTGCCAGAAGTCGCGAATCGGCTCCCAGAGCTTGTCAGCCGGGCGGTCCACCACCAGCCAACGCTGGCTGCCGTCGCGTTCGATGCGCAGGTCGCCGATCGATCGCGCGGCGGTCGGCACGGTGGCTTGCGCGGCCTGCTCGCGGCCGCTTTGGTAGCCGCTGGCCGTGACGGCCCCGCCCCCTGGCACGCCGTAGCGTGTGTCACGCGACGGCTGCGTCAGATCCGGAGGGACTTCGAGCGATGGCGCCTTTCCTGCGCTCTTGTAGTCGATCTTGTCGCCCTCGAGCACCGAGCAGCCGGCGATGGCTATAGCCAAGCCGGCAAGCGCGATGTGCCGTGCGATCTGCGTGGATTGAATGGTCATCTTTTGGTGATTGGAAAAAATGGGACCGCCGCCCGGAGGCGGCGAATGTCAAGGTTTCTAGACCCGCGTTTGCAGTGCGCTAGAGCAGCCCGCCGCTGCGCAGGGCGGACTCGATGGTTGCCACGTTGGCGTCCTGCAGGGGCGTCATCGGCAACCGCAGCGCGGCGCCGCAAAGGCCCAGCCGGGCCATCGCCCATTTGACCGGTCCCGGACTCGGCTCACAAAACAGATATTTGTGCAGCGGCAACAAACGGTGTTGTATACACATCGCCGCCCGCGCATCGCCAGCCAACGCTGCCACACACAACTCGTGCATCGCGCGCGGCGCCACATTGGCGGTCACGCTCACGTTGCCTTGCCCGCCGCACAACATCAACGCCACCGCAGTGGCGTCGTCGCCGGAGTACACCGCAAAGCCTTTCGGCACCGCGCCGATCAGCCATTGCGCGCGTTCGAGGTCGCCGGTGGCCTCTTTGATCCCGACAATGCCCGGCACCTGCGCCAGCCGAAGCACCGTGTCGTGCTGCAAATCCGCCACGGTGCGGCCCGGCACGTTGTAGAGCACCATCGGCAGATCGGCGACCGCCTCGGCGATGGACCGAAAGTGGCGGTACAGGCCTTCCTGCGTCGGCTTGTTGTAATAGGGCACCACCTGCAGCTGGCAATCGGCACCGACCTCTTTGGCGAACCGGGCCAGCTCTATCGCTTCGGCGGTCGAATTGGCCCCGCAACCGGCCATGATCGGCACCCGGCCGCGGGCTTGCTGGACCGAGACGCGAATGATCTCGCAGTGCTCGTCGACCGTCACGGTCGGCGATTCACCGGTGGTGCCAACCACGCCGATACAGTCGGTGCCTTCCTCGATGTGCCAGTCGATCAGACGCCGCAGCGCGGGGTAGTCGACGCTGCCGTCGTCGTGCATCGGCGTCACGATCGCCACGATACTGCCGGTGATAGGTGTCATGTGCGTGCGCGGTAGACCATGTGGTTGCATTTTAGTGCGTGACCCTTGTCACGGAGCTCCACGCGGCCGACGGTACGCGAGGCGCTCTCATGACGGCTGTGCTCCCGTCACGGCTCGGCACGGGACCACCACGCTGCGACGCGGCGGTGGAGCCGCTGTCGCAACCGCCCCGCCGCGCGCCATGGTGCGGATTCACGCACTTGAGTCAGCACATCATCTTTCCAGCGCTTCCAGCGCGGATACCAGCGAGCGAACCAGGCGATTTGCATCAAGGCGGGCTGCGTCAGCACGAACAGACGTGCAACCAGCGCGGTGCCGCCCAGCTTGGCGCCGAGCAACAGCACGACTCCGCTCACCACGTGACCCGCGCCGAACAGCCACAGGGCGGCCAGCTTGACCGGCAGCAGTGCAACCGCCGGCGCTGCGATGGCGAGGAGGGCGGCACGCGGTGGTAGACGCGCGACCCGGGCTTCAATCTCGCGCAGGACCGGCAGTCGGCCGAGCCAGGTCGCGGCTGCTGCAAGTGGCACCCAACCCCATTCTTCGAACAGCAGCGCAAGAACGACGAAGGGCACCGCGACGGTTCGCAGCGCTCGGCTCAGCAGCTCGGTCAACTCGGCGCCGCCAGAGGAGTCTGTGCGACACCGCAGCGCCGTCGCAGGCTGCTTGTCCGGCTCATCCTGCGGCCATGCAGGAGAGGCTGAGCGCCCGGATCACTGCACCGCTGGCCACGTTTGTCACCCCCAGATTGATCTGGCGCGGATGCGTTGGATCGGCCGCGATGGGCTGCAAGGACAACCTGGCCGCACCCGAATAGCTGCCCACCGGCACGTACTGGGGTACCACGAAGTGGTGCTCGAGCATGGTGCCCGCGTTTTCGCCCGCTGCGATGCGGGACGCGTGGCCGTGCTCGGTCACTGACCAGCACGCCGATCACTGCCAGCGCCATGCTCACGGTGGGGTTGACTTCAGCGGTCAATCGATCACGGCCCGCATCGCCGGCGGCATGTTGCAACATGATCGACATTCGAGCGGACGCCGTCGTCTGCACTGCCGCCGTGGGGGCCGCTCCCCAGGTGCGCCAGTCCTCGCCGTTGCGCAGCGCTTGCGGCGTGCAGACGCCGGCACGGTCTTGCCAAGCGGCAATGGCGCGCTGGCGTGTGGTGAACGCGGGTTTCGCGAACCGGTCGGTCCAGCCGATGAAGTCCCATTAATCCACATGAAACACCTGGGTCACCACACGGCTCTGTTGCGCCTGCAACTTCAACGTGGACAGCCGGCGGCCGGCTGGCGGGCAGGAGTTATGCCCTTCGGACGTGTACAACTCGATCATCGGCGTGATCATGGACCCGGATTGCGCCACGCAGCCCTCTGCAAGCGCAGCCGCTGGCGTCGTGGCCACACCGATGGACAGCGCAATCCAGGCCAGAGCGTTGCACATCGGCGGCGTACCTAGCAGCGCACATTGCATCCGACGTGAGACCTCGCACGCGCTCGACTTGCTGACGATCACGGCTGACCTCGTTTTCTTCAGATACGTTGTGACGGTTGCTGCGGCATCGGGCTGATTTCCCACTGCTGCAACACCCGGCCGCGGCCGTCCAGGC
Source organism: uncultured beta proteobacterium (assembly GCA_963761295.1). GTDB lineage: Bacteria > Pseudomonadota > Gammaproteobacteria > Burkholderiales > Burkholderiaceae_C > JBBPYC01. The sequence continues at coordinate 78,793 of CAVXGG010000011.1, read as the reverse complement.
TTTCCAGCCGCACGTCGAAGCCCCATAGCCGGGCCACGTGTTTGAGTACTTCGCCGGCCTCGTCGCTCAACGGGCGGTTGTCGTGCCGCGTGTGGCGCAAGGTCAGCGCACGGTCGCCACGCGCGTTCACGTCCCATATCTGAATGTCGGGCTCGCGCGAATTCAGGTCGTATTGGCGCGACAGCGCTTCGCGTATCAGCCGGTAGCCGCTGTCGTCGTGGATCGCCGAGACCTCAAGTTCGCTTGCCTCCGCGTCGTCGAGGATGGAGAAAAGCCGCATCTCACGCATCAGTTGCGGCGACAGAAATTGTCCGATGAAGCTTTCATCCTTGAAGTGCCGCATCGCATGGTCGAGCGTCTTTTGCCAGTCCGAGCCGGCTATATCCGGAAACCAGCGGCGATCCTCGGCTGTTGGCGACTCGCAGACGCGTCGGATGTCCTGGAACAGCCCGAAGCCCAGCGCGTACGGGTTGATGCCGCTGTAATGGGGATGCGTCACCGGTGGCTGGAACACCACGTTGGTGTGCGAACTCAGGAATTCGATCATGAAGCCGTCCGACAGCCGACCGTCGTCGTACATCGTGTTCAGCAGCGTGTGATGCCAGAACGTGGCCCAGCCTTCGTTCATCACCTGGGTCTGGCGCTGCGGATAGAAATACTGAGCCACCTTGCGAACGATGCGCACGATTTCGCGTTGCCAGGGCTCGAGCAGCGGGGCGTTCTTTTCGATGAAATACAGCAGGTTTTCCTGCGGCTCGGCGGGAAACCGTTGCGCTTTTTCTTCCTGCTGACGACCGACCGGGCGGGGCAGAGTGCGCCACAGGTCGTTGATCTGGCGCTGCAGATATTCCTCGCGCTCCTTAGCGCGCGTCTGCTCCTGTGCGAGCGAGAGCTTTTGCGGCCTGCGGTAGCGGTCCACGCCGTGATTCATCAACGCATGACAACTGTCCAGCAACTGCTCGACGGCATCCACGCCGTGGCGCTCCTCGCAGTTCGCCACGTAGTTGCGCGCATAAACGAGGTAGTCGATGATGGACGACGCGTCGGTCCACATCCGAAACAGATAGTTGCCCTTGAAAAACGAGTTGTGGCCATAGCAGGCGTGTGCGATCACGAGTGCCTGCATCGGCATCGTGTTTTCTTCCATCAGATAGGCGATGCAGGGGTTCGAGTTGATCACGATCTCGTACGCCAGCCCCATCTGGCCACGACGATAGCTTTTCTCGGTGGAGATGAACTGCTTGCCAAAGGACCAGTGCCGATAGTTGACGGGCATCGCGACGGATGCATATGCATCGATCATCTGCTCCGCCGTGATCACTTCGAGCTGAACCGGATACGTATCGAGCCTGAAGCGCTCGGCGCAGCACGCAATCGCTTCATGATAGGTCTCGATCAGCTCGAACGTCCACTCGGACGGGCTCGGCAGCGGTCCACCTGTCAGGGGGGCGCCGAGATCGGCCGCGGCGCGCACCGCATGCTCGTGTGTCTCGGTATTCATACGCTCGCCTCTTTCTTGAACAGTTCGCGAAACACCGGATAGATGTCGGCCGGCGTGGTGATCTTCTGCATCGCGAAGCGAGGATTCGCCGCCGCCACCGCGCTGTACTCATCCCAGAGATTCTGGTTTTCCTCAGCGACCTGCACATACGCGTAGTGACGGCAAGCCGGCACCAGCTTGTCGTTGAGCAGCTGGCGACACAGAGTCGAATCCTGCGGCCAGTTGTCGCCGTCCGAGGCTTGCGCGCCGTAGATGTTCCACTCACTGCCGCGATAACGCGCTTCGATGATCTGGTGCATCAGCTTCAAGGCGCTCGAGACCACGGTGCCACCGCTCTCGGTCGACCGAAAAAATTCCTCCTCCTCGACTTCGGTCGCCTGGGTGTGATGTCGGATGAACACCACGTCGGTCTGCTCGTAGTGGCGTGTCAGAAACAGATACAACAGAATGAAAAAGCGCTTTGCGATGTCCTTGCGCGCTTCGTCCATCGAGCCGGAGACGTCCATCAAGCAGAACATCACCGCCTTGGCCACCGGCAGCGGGACCTTCACGCGGTTGCGATAGCGCAGATCGAAGGGGTCGAGAAACGGAATGCGCGCAATCCGATGCCGCAGCGCGTCGACTTGCGTACGCATCGCGGCAAGCTCCATTGCCGGCACGGCCGCGTCTTGTTCCGCCAAGCCGAGTTGCAGCTCGAGCATCTGCAGTTCCTGCTGGGGCGCGCTGCCCATCGCGATCCGACGCGAAAGCCCGGTGCGCATCGAGCGCACCACGTGCAAGTTGGTCGGTGTGCCTTCCGTCAGATAGCCGGCCCGGCGAAACTTCCATTCCGGCGGGTTGCTCAGCAGTTGCGTGCGCACCAGGTGCGGCAGCGCCAGATCATCGAAGAAATACTGCAGGAACTCTTCGCGCGAGATGCGAAAGACGAAATCGTCTTGGTCGCCGCCGTCGGGCGCCCCGCCTTGACCACTGCCGCCGCCGCGCCCACCTCGGGGCCGTTTGATGCGGTCGCCGCGAACGAATTCCTCGTTGCCGGGATGCACCATCTCGCGCCGGCCGCCTTCGGCGTGGCCGAACGCCGGCTCGGACACGTCATGACGCGGCAGTGAAATATCCTGCCCTTGCTCCATATCGCGAATGCCACGACCCGATACCGCGCGCTTGACGACTTCGCGGATCTGCTCGCGGTAGCGACGCAAAAAGCGCTCGCGGTTGCCGATCGACTTGTTCTTGCCAGACAGGCGGCGGTCGATCACGTGGTGCAGCATGGCGACTCCGAGGTAGGGCGGTGCTGAAAAGGATGCCAGAGGCTCGGCTGCTCTGCGCGCCGTCAGGAACTCTTGCGTACCCGCAGGTACCATTCGCAGAGCAACCGGACATGACGCGGGGTGTAGCCCTTGTTCACCATCCGGTTGACGAAATCTTCGTGCTTTTTCTGCTCGTCGGCACTTGCCTTCGCATTGAACGAGATCACCGGCAACAGGTCTTCCGTGTTCGAGAACATCTTTTTCTCGATCACGGTGCGCAGCTTCTCGTAGCTGGTCCACGACGGGTTCTTGCCCGCGTTGCCGGCGCGCGCGCGCAACACGAAATTGACGATCTCGTTGCGGAAATCCTTCGGGTTGCTGATGCCGGCCGGCTTCTCTATTTTTTCTAGTTCGGCGTTCAGCGCGCCGCGGTCGAAGCTTTCTCCCGTGTCGGCGTCACGGTATTCCTGGTCCTGAATCCAGAAGTCGGCATAGGTGACATAGCGGTCGAAGATGTTTTGCCCGTATTCCGAGTACGACTCGAGATAGGCGGTCTGAATTTCCTTGCCGATGAATTCCGCATAACGCGTCGCCAGGTTCTCCTTGATCAGCGCCAGATACTTCTGCTCGGTCTCTGGCGGAAACTGCTCACGCTCAATCTGCTGCTCGAGCACATACATCAGATGCACCGGGTTCGCCGCGATCTCGGTCGAGTCGAAATTGAACACTTTGGACAAAATTTTGAACGCGAACCGGGTCGAAATGCCCGACATGCCTTCGTCGACACCGGCATAGTCACGATATTCCTGATAGCTCTTCGCTTTCGGATCGGTGTCTTTCAGGTTTTCGCCGTCGTAGACCAGCATCTTGCTGAAGATGCTCGAATTCTCCGGTTGCTTGATGCGCGTGAGCACGGCGAATCTGGCCATCATCTTCAACGTACCGGGTGCGCAGGTCGACGCTGCAAGCGAAGAATTGCGGATCAATTTCTCGTAGATCTGTACTTCCTCGGACGCGCGCAAACAATAAGGCACCTTGACAATGTAGATGCGATCAAGAAAGGCCTCATTGTTGCGATTGTTGCGAAACGCTTTCCACTCGCTTTCGTTGCTATGCGCCATCACGATGCCGTCGAACGGGATCGCACCGAAACCTTCGGTGCCTTTGAAGTTGCCTTCCTGGGTCGCCGTCAACAACGGATGCAGCACCTTAATCGGCGCTTTGAACATCTCGACAAACTCGAGCAAACCCTGATTGGCCAGACAAAGACCCCCTGAGTAGCTGTAGGCGTCGGGGTCGTCCTGAGCGTATGTCTCGAGTTTCCGGATATCGATCTTGCCGACCAACGACGAGATGTCCTGATTGTTTTCATCGCCCGGTTCCGTCTTGGCGATCGCGTGCTGTTTGAGGATCGATGGCCGGCGCTTGACGACGCGGAACTGGCGGATGTCCCCGCCGAACTCCTCCAGTCGTTTGACAGCCCACGGTGACATGATGCGCTGCAGATAGCGCTGCGGTATGCCGTATTGCTGCTCCAGCAGAGGCGCATCTTCCGCATTGCTGAACAGACTCAGCGGAGACTCGTTGACCGGGGAGCCTTTGATTGCATAGAACGGTACCTGCTCCATCAGTTGCTTGAGTCGCTCGGCAATCGAGGACTTGCCGCCGCCGACCGGTCCCAATAAATAGAGAATCTGTTTTTTTTCTTCCAGACCTTGTGCGGCGTGGCGAAAATACGACACGACCTGCTCAATCGGCTCCTCCATACCGAAGAAGTCCTTGAACGCCGGGTAGATCTTGATCACCTTGTTGCCGAACAGTCGCGAAAGCCGCGCGTCGTCGCGCGTGCTGACCACCTTTGGCTCCCCGATCGCTGCCAGCATGCGTTCGGCCGCCGTGGCATAGGCAAGCGGGTCGCTGCGACAGGCCTCCAGATACGCTTCGAGCGACATTTCCTCCTCGCGCGTCTGTTCATACCGTGCAAGGAAATTGCCAACGACATCCATCGAAACTCCTTTGTTCGGGCGGCGTCCGCCCCCTGCCAGCCTGAGCACGGCAAACGCCGTGTTCCCGGAGATCGGTCAGCAAACGTTGTGCCAACCGGCGACTTCAATGACGTGGTCCAGCGCGCCAAAGCCTGCCTCCACGAGTGATAGAGCGCTGCGGGGCCGGATGGTTCTGAAAGGTTCGAAACAAAATCATGGCCTTCCGCAGTCCTGCCCTGCAATCGTCTACCCGGTGGAGTCGCCCAAGGGTATGTGCGGTCACTTCCTTCGATGCGACGTTCGTCCAGAGCTGCCTGCGAACTCGGCACTGCTTTGCACTTCGCAACATGGTTACACCACAGACAACGGACAGCGTCCAAATCCCGATGACATGTCCGCTCATACGCGACCGAGAACACGCCATGCAGCATTCGCACGCAGGGTCTGACCGGCATTTAGCCGAATTTTCACCATTAACGACCCAATCGCTGACATAATGGCACTGACCTTGCGGGTCGTGTAATGATCCAGCTGATGCAGGGTCAGATGGAACCATCTAACAAGTCACCGAAGCAGGATCGATTTCAAACTTTTAGATTTAACGGGAGTGAATATTGGCAACATATAAAGAACTGCTGGCGCAACGGGAAGCCCTTGACAGTCAGATTGACAAGGCTCGGCAAAGCGAACTGTCGGACGCCGTGTCGCGGGTCAAGCAGCTGATTGATGAGTTCGGGCTGACGCAGGCCGATATCTTCGGCGGGTCGCGCAAAGGACGCACTCCGACCGCGGGCCGCAAGGTCGCTGCCAAATACCGCAACCCTGAGACAAATGAGACTTGGACCGGTCGAGGCCGTCAGCCGAAATGGATTCAGGGAAAGGATGTGAAGGATTTTGCGATCGAGTAGGACGCGTCGGTGAAGGCAGGCAGCCGAATTTCGTGATGAATGGTCCGCGATGCGGCATCTTTTCGATCGGGATACGACGGGGGTAGCGTTTCGAACAGCGGTTCAAATCACTGGCAGAAGCGCTGCCGGCACGCGCTCAATCGATCTCCGCGTCGCCCGATAATGAGCCGGCGAATCCTTGCGGGTTTTGTTCCTGCCAGCGCCAATGATCTCTGCACATCGTGGCCAGATCAAGCCGGGCACGCCATCCGAGATGTTCGGCCGCTTGGCTCGCGTCGGCCCAACAGGCTGCCACGTCGCCGGTCCGGCGCCGTTGCACCGCATAGGGGATGGGACGCCCACTTGCCACCGAGAAAGCCGCCACTATCTCCAGCACGCTGTAGCCGCGCCCGGTGCCGAGGTTGACCGCCCAGCACCCGGCCTCATCTGCAAGCCGCTTCAACGCTGCCAGATGGCCCAGTGCCAGGTCGACCACATGCACATAGTCGCGTACGCCTGTTCCGTCCGGCGTGTCGTAATCTGCCCCCCAGATTTGAAGCTGCTCGCGCCTTCCGACGGCCACCTGTGCGACGAACGGCATCAAATTGCCCGGTACATCGCTTGGGTCTTCGCCGATCAACCCGCTTTCGTGTGCGCCCACGGGATTGAAATAGCGAAGAATCCCAATACGCCAGCGTTGCGGCTGACTCGCGTGCAAGTCGCGCAGCATCTGCTCGACCACCAGCTTCGTCTGTCCGTACGGGTTGGTGGCGCGCAACGGATGCTGCTCGGTCAGCGGCAACTGCATCGGCTCGCCGTAGACGGTGGCCGACGAACTGAACACCAGCTGATGAACGTTGCACGCGGTCATGGCTTCGAGCAAGTGCATCGACCCCAGCACGTTGTGGTCATAGTAGGCCAACGGCTGCCGCACCGAGTCTCCCACCGCCTTCAGCCCCGCGAAATGCACGACAGCACCGGCACCGCTGATGCGCAGTGCCTGCTCGAGCGCCGGCCCATCGCGGACGTCGCCTTCGACGACCGAAAGGCGCCGCCCGGCAATTCGTTGCACCCGGGCCAACGCCTCATGCTGGCTGTTGCTGAAATTGTCGAACACCGTCACGTCCAATCCGGCCTTCAACAGCTCCACGCAAGTATGCGATCCGATATAGCCCGCACCTCCGGTCACGAAGATTGCGGTACGGGCGGTGGGGTCCGACGAAGTTGACATCGGAGGGATTTTGCACGCTCAGGCTGCGGACGCCGCCGGTGTCTGCCCACCGTTCGTGCGGTTACGGGAATTGCCGACATCCACGTAGGCCCGCGCTCGGCGCTCCGATAATGCGAAGTGTGCGGTTGCAGGCCGCGCGCTCGACGGTTCGTAGGCGATGCGCCGACCCCGCATAGACCACGGGCGCCTCCACCATTGAAAGCCGATAAATGAAAAACAACCCCGAAACCATGCCCGTTGCGGTTGTGATGCACCGGCGTGCAACGGTGGGCGCGACGGCGCGCTGGCAAGCTTGGCGCTGGGAACTGGCCGATGTGGTGCCGGACCATAAGGGTTTCGGCGACGAGGCGCGCAAATTGTTCGAAAGCGAGCACGAGCAGCGTTGGCTGCATCCGGGCCACCACGTCGAGTTGTTCACCGATGACGCCGAAGGCTACTACCTGAACGTCACCACGGCCGCGCCTTGCTGGTTTGTGATGTGGCGAATGGAAGCCGACCCGAGCGATGCGGCAGAGCAGTTCGCACGTCCTCAGGCGGTCTCTCTCAGCTACCACGTCGCTGGCCGGTGGCTGGACGCGCAGGAGACGGTGGAGCAAGTCGCGGCACCGTTGCCGGTGGTCAACTGGATGCGCGCATTCACCGAGCAGCATCACGTGATCGAACCCAGACGCCGCCAGCGCCCGCAAAGCTTTCGCACGCTGCAAGACCGCTTCGGCAATCCCGCGTCGGTCAGCACCGATCGGAAGATGCCGAGACGCCAGTCGTGACCCTGCGCAACCGAGACTCCGCATAGATGACCACCAACCACACACCGACCGCGCCGCCCGGCGGCGGTTTTTTCAGCCGCTGGTCGCGCCGCAAAGACGCGCAACGCCAAGGCGCGCCGGTGGAGGAACCCGCCGCGAAGTCACTCGAGACGACGCACTCGGTGCCCGGCCGGGTCGTGGCTGTCGCAGACGAACCACTCCCGCACAACGCGCCGACGAATGCAACTGGCGAGGTACAGGAGCCGGTCAGACCGCTGTCGCTAAATGACGCAAGGGCGCTCCATGCCAAATCCGACTTCGTGCCTTTCATGGCACGCGGCGTTTCACCCGAGGTGCGCAACGCAGCGATGAAGCAGCTGTTCGCCGATCCGCACTACAACGTGATGGACGGCCTCGACATCTACATCGACGACTACACGAAAACCGTGCCGCTGCCGACGGCTGTGATCAGGCGCATGGCGGCGGCTCAGTTCATGGGCCTGTTCGATGACGAGCCAGAACGCGAAGCGGAAGCGGCGGATTCGAGCATTGGCGCAACAGCCGTCGCCGCGTTGCCGACCGAGCTGCACGCTGGCGTTGGCGGCGCAACATTCGATGCGACGACACCTATCGATGCCATCGAGCCTGTGCAGCCGCCGGATGAAACGCCAGCTGCCTCGAGAACCGAAACCCGATCTTCTTCATGACACAGATGAAAACACTTGTCTGCGATTGCAATCGCACGATGCAGCTCGACCTCCCGGCGCTCGGCCATGCAGTTGGCGAGCCGCTCGCGCGGCACAGCACTTTGTGCCGGCGTGAAGCCGGCGCATTCCAGCAGGCGATCCAGTCCACGGACGAGGTGCTGGTCGCGTGCACGCAGGAGCAGCGGCTGTTTACTGAATTGGCAGCACAGACGCCGACAGCGGCTGCCACCATCCGCTTCGTCAACATCCGTGAAACCGGCGGCTGGAATGCGCGCGGACAACCCGCCACGGCAAAAATCGCCGCGCTGCTGGCTGCCGCACGACGACCACCCCCCGAGCCGGTGGCAACTGTTGGCTACCGCAGCAGCGGCCGGTTGCTGATCATCGGTGCGCTGGAGCAGGCCGAACGCGCCGCTGCGTTGCTCGGCGACGCACTCGCACCCACCTTGTTTGCTACCGGCGGAAGCGGCGCGCAGACCCGTGCCTGGCCGGTGTTGAGCGGGCGAATCGAGCGGCTGACCGGCTGGCTCGGTGCGTTCGAGCTCTCATGGTCGAACACGAACCCGATCGATCTGGACGCCTGCACCCGTTGCAACGCGTGTCTGGCGGTGTGTCCGGAGCAGGCGATCGGGCTCGACTATCAGATCGACATGACGCGCTGCACCGGCCACCGCGACTGCGTGACCGCATGTGGCGCGGCAGCGGCGATCGACTTCAACCGGGTGGCCCGCACCGAAGTCGAGACGTTCGATCTGGTGCTCGATCTCCGCGAGGTCTCTGCATTTGCGCACCCTGCGCCGCCGCAGGGCTATCTGCACTGGGACGGTATTGATCCGGCGCCACTGATCGAGTTGCGCCAGCGCGTGGGTGAGTTTGAAAAACCGAAATTCTTCGACTACCGATCGAAGATCTGTGCGCACAGCCGCAATGACCAGATTGGCTGTCGCGCCTGCATCGACATTTGTTCGGCGTCGGCGATTTCGAGCGACAAGGCGCATCAGCGCATCGTCGTCGAACCGCACCTGTGCATCGGCTGTGGCGCCTGCAGCACCGTCTGTCCGACCGGTGCGATCGGCTTCACGTGGCCACGCGCGAGCGATCAGGGCGGCAAGCTGAAAACGCTGCTGACGAGTTACGCGCAAGCCGGTGGACAAGACGCCGTGCTGCTGCTGCACAGCGAACAACGCGGGCAGCGGTTGGTCGAAGAAGTCGGTCGTGCCGCCAAGCTGCGCAGCGCAGCCGGACTTGCGGCAAACGTGATCCCCGTGGCGCTGTGGCACACGCTGTCGGTGGGGCTTGAGCTGTGGCTGTCGGCGATTGCGATGGGTGCGGCGCGCGTCGTCGTGCTGCTGACCGAGGAGGAGGCGCCCGACTACCGCGTGGGCCTGGATCAGCAAATGGCGGTCGGTCAGGCGCTGTTGTCGGGCCTTGGATATGGCAGCGACCATCTGGTGCAAATCACGGCGCGATCGGCCACGGAGCTCGACAGCGAACTGACACGGGTGGGGGGGCAGACCCCGAGCGGACCGGCACAAGCCGCCCGTTTCGCGATCGGCACCGACAAGCGGGCGACCTTGGAATTCGCACTCGATCATCTGGTTGCTCACGCCCCGACCCGCGCCGACACCATCGCGCTGCCGGCGATTGCCTCGCCGTTTGGCGCGATCGAAGTCGACAAGCAGGCCTGCACCATGTGCCTGAGCTGCGTGAGTGCGTGCCCGGCGGCAGCGATCGCAGACAACAAGGAGGCGCCGCAGTTGCGCTTCATCGAGAAGAACTGCGTGCAGTGCGGCTTGTGTGCAAGCACCTGCCCGGAGGACGCGATCTCGCTGGTGCCTCGTCTGTTGACCACCCGCGAGCGGCAGCAGCCGCGTGTACTCAACGAAATGGCGCCGTATTCCTGCGTGCGTTGCGGCGAGCCGTTCGGCACGCAAAAGGCAATCGAGACCATGCTCGGCCGGCTGGTCGGACACTCGATGTTTCAGGGCGCGGCGCTGGAGCGCCTCAAGATGTGCAGCGACTGCCGTGTGATCGACTTGTACTCGTCAGACAACGAAGCCCGGATCACCGACCTGTGAGCACGTCGAATCTGGAATCGCCCGGCGCAGATGGGGCCGACGACATCGAAGCGGGGCGTGCCGGGTGGTATGCGCTGCTGTCGACGTTGTTCTATCGTGCGCCAGACGTCGGCCTGCATGCCCAGCTTCGCGCCGCGCCGCGCGACCTGCACGACACAGATCTGATGGCCGCGTGGAGCGCGCTGCTCGGTGCAGCCGATCGGCTGAGCCGCGCGCAGATCGAGGCCGAGCACGACGCGCTGTTCGGCGGCGTCGGCAAGCCGGACATCTATCTGTTCGGTTCGCACCATCTGGCGGGATTCTTGAATGAGAAGCCGCTGGTCGATCTGCGTAACGATCTGCGCAGCTTCGGCGTCAGCCGGTCCGACAGCGTGCTTGAGACCGAAGATCACATCGCTTGCCTGCTCGACGCGATGCAGCACTTGATCGTCGAGGCAAGTAACCCGCATAACAGGGGCGATGGGGGCACGCCGATGGCGCAGACGGCCGACCTTGCACTGGCACATCAGTACAAGCTGTTCGGACGCCACATCGCAAGCTGGAGCGACGCGCTCTGCGAAGCGTTGTCGAAGCATCCCAAAGCCGATTTTTATGCGCGTCTGGCAGATTTGTTGCAGGTCTTCGTCGCGATCGAACGACAAGCATTCGAGATGATGGAACTCGGCAACAACACGTCGGCCGAAATTTAATCAGGAAAATTGCGCTGGAAGACCACATTTCGGGGGTTATCGTGCACGGAATTGCATGCCGAGATAAGGCATGATCGCACGCTGTCCAGACCGTCCTTTCCGTCGACCCACCGGGCGGCGGTTCACCCGTCTACCGAGGCCCGAGATCGAAATGTCGAAACTCAAAAGCTCCACACCCCAGGCATCGCGTCGTGGTTTCGTGACGCTGTCCGCCACCGCCGGTGTCGCAGCCGCTGCTGCGACCGTTGTTCCATTCGTCGCCTCGCCGCCTGTGGTGGCCGAGGTCGTTCGCGCGAAACCTGAGCGTGGCGGTGGCTACCATGCCAGCGAGCACATCAAACGCTATTACAAAACCACCCTTGTTTAACGGGTCGATTGCCATGCTGCTGACCAGAAAAGTCACCACCGCCGCGCCGCAGTCCGTTGGCGCCTCTGCTGATGCGCCGATGTTGCGCAGTCTGCAACGTCAGATTTCACATGCATTGCCCACGATGGATCGGCGCCGGTTTTTGCGCCGCTCCGGTCTGGGCGTCGGTGTCGGCGTGGCAGCGTCGGGATTGACGTTGGTGCAACGCGCGCGCGCGGCGGACAAGGCGCCTGCGGTGTCGGACGCGAAGATCGAGGTTCGCCGCACGGTCTGCTCGCATTGTTCGGTGGGCTGCGCGGTCGATGCGGTGGTGCAAAACGGTGTCTGGGTCCGCCAGGAAGCCGTGTTCGACTCACCGATCAACCTGGGCGCGCATTGTGCCAAGGGCGCCGCGTTGCGCGAGCATGGGCACGGCGAGCACCGCCTGCGCTATCCGATGAAGCTCGTGAACGGCAAGTATCAGCGCATCAGTTGGGACGTGGCGATCAACGAGATCACCGCAAAGATGGAGGAGTTGCGCAAGGCCAGCGGGCCGGACAGCGTCTATGTGATCGGCTCGTCGAAGCACAACAACGAGCAGGCCTACCTGCTGCGCAAGTTCGTCAGTCTGTGGGGAAGCAACAATTGCGACCACCAAGCGCGCATTTGTCATTCCACCACGGTCGCCGGGGTAGCCAACACCTGGGGCTACGGAGCGATGACAAATTCGTACAACGACATGCAGCGCAGCAAGGTCGCGCTCTACATCGGCTCGAACGCAGCGGAAGCGCATCCGGTCAGCATGTTGCACATGCTGCACGCCAAGGAAAACGGCTGCAAGATGATCGTGGTGGACCCGCGGTTCACACGCACGGCGGCCAAGGCCGACGAGTACGTCCGCATTCGCTCAGGCTCCGACATCGCGTTCCTGTTCGGCCTGCTGCACCACATCTTCAAGAATGGCTGGGAAGACAAGCAGTACATCAACGACCGCGTCTATGGCATGGACAAGGTGCGTGAGGAAGTGCTGAATAAATGGACGCCGGAGAAAGTCGAGGAAGTTTGCGGCGTGCCCGAGGCGCAGATGCTGAAAGTCGCGACTTGGCTGAATGAGAACCGGCCCGGCACCATTGTCTGGTGCATGGGCCAGACGCAGCACACCACAGGCAATGCGATCGTGCGCGCGTCATGCATCCTTCAACTGGCGCTTGGCAACATCGGCAAGTCGGGCGGCGGTGCCAACATTTTCCGCGGCCACGACAACGTGCAGGGTGCGACCGATGTGGGCCCGAATCCCGATTCGCTGCCCGGCTACTACGGACTGGCGGAAGGCAGCTGGCGCCATTTCGCGAAAGTCTGGGGGGTCGACTACGACTGGATCAAAGCCCGGTTCTCGGCGCCCGCGATGATGAGCAAGAGTGGCATCACGGTGTCGCGCTGGATCGACGGAGTGTTGGAGAAAAACGACCTCATCGACCAGGACTCGAACCTGCGCGGGGTCTTCTATTGGGGACACGCGCCGAACTCGCAGACCCGTGGGCTTGAGATGAAGCGGGCGATGGACAAGCTCGACCTGCTGGTCGTGGTCGATCCGTATCCGTCGGCGACTGCTGCGATGGCGGCAATGCCTGGCCGGGCGGAGGATCTGAATCCGAATCGTGCGGTGTATCTGTTGCCTGCTGCCACGCAGTTCGAAACGTCGGGTTCATGTACCGCGTCGAACCGTTCGATCCAGTGGCGCGAGAAGGTGATCGAGCCGCTGTGGGAAAGCCGCAGCGACCACATGATCATGTACCAGTTCGCGCAAAAGCTGGGTTTCGGGAACGAACTGGTCAAAAACTTCAAGCTGCAGCAGGTTGGTGGCTTGGACGAGCCGATGGTGGAAGACATCCTGCGCGAGATCAATCGCTCGGTTTGGACCATCGGCTACACCGGCCAGACGCCCGAACGGCTAAAGGCTCATATGCGCAACATGAGCGCATTCGATCCGACCACGCTGCGTGCCAAGTCAGGAACCGACAAGGAATCCGGTTACGACCTCACAGGCGATTTCTTCGGATTGCCCTGGCCGTGTTGGGGAACGCCAGAACTCAAACATCCGGGCAGTGCGAATTTGTATGACACCTCGCTTCATGTCATGGACGGAGGTGGCAACTTCCGCGCCAACTTCGGCGTGGAGCGTGAGGGCGTCAGTTTGTTGGCGTCCGACGGCTCGCATTCGAAAGGTTCGGACATCACGACAGGCTATCCCGAATTCGATCATGTGCTGCTTAAAAAGCTTGGCTGGTGGAGTGAGCTGACGCCTGCCGAGACAACGGCAGCCGAAGGCAAGAATTGGAAGACCGATCTGTCCGGCGGGATCATCCGCGTCGTCATGAAGAATCACGGTTGCTATCCGTTCGGCAATGCGAAGGCGCGTGCGGTGGTGTGGAATTTCCCCGACGCCGTGCCGATTCACCGTGAACCGCTCTACGGCACAAGGCCTGACCTCGCAGCCAAATATCCGACGCATGACGACAAGGCGGCATTCTGGCGGCTGCCGACGTTATACAAGTCGGTCCAGCAAAAAGCGATCGCTGATCGCATGTATGAAAAGTTTCCGTTGATCCTGACCTCGGGGCGTCTGGTCGAGTACGAGGGCGGCGGCGAAGAAACGCGCTCGAACCCCTGGCTTGCCGAGTTGCAGCAGGAGATGTTCATCGAAGTCAATCCAAAGATCGCTGCCGCGCGCGGTTTCCGCAATGGAGATCGGGTCTGGGTCAGCACACCGAACGGTGCCCGGTTGAACGTGCAGGCGCTCGTGACCGAGCGCGTCGGAGTGGACACCACGTTCATGCCGTTCCACTTCTCCGGCCGCTGGCTGGGCGTCGACATGCTTGCGCACTACCCCGACGGCGCAGCGCCCATCGTGCGCGGTGAAGCGATCAATACCGGCACCACGTACGGCTACGACAGCGTAACGATGATGCAGGAAACCAAGACGACGATCTGCAACGTAGAGAAAGCCTGACAGGAGCGCTTCGATGGCACGCATGAAATTTATCTGTGACACGGAGCGTTGCATCGAGTGCAACGGCTGCGTCACCGCCTGCAAAAACGAGCACGACATTCCGTGGGGCGTGAATCGCCGACGCGTCGTGACCATGAACGACGGAGTGCCGGGCGAGAAGTCGATTTCGGTGGCATGCATGCATTGTTCGGACGCGCCGTGTATGGCGGTGTGCCCGGTCAACTGCTTCTACAAGACCGATGAAGGCGTCGTGCTGCACGACAAGGACATCTGCATCGGCTGCGGCTATTGCTCCTACGCTTGCCCATTCGGCGCGCCGCAGTTTCCGTCCGAAGGGCGTTTCGGCGCTCGCGGCAAGATGGACAAATGCACGTTCTGCGCAGGCGGGCCGGAGGCCAACGGCAGTGAAGCAGAGTATGAGAAGTACGGCCGCAACCGGCTGGCCGAGGGCAAGCTGCCGTCCTGTGCCGAGATGTGTTCGACCAAGGCGTTGCTCGCGGGTGACGGCGATGTGGTTGCCGACATCTTCCGTACGCGCGTCGTGCACCGCGGCAAAGGCGCCGAGGTGTGGGGCTGGGGCACAGCCTATGCTTCTCGGCAGGCCGGTCAACCCGATGCAACCGCAGCAGTCGCAGGAGCGAAGAAGTGAAGACCTTCTGGCACCTGACGGTTGTGCTTGTGGTCACGATCGCCACCACTGCTTGTACCGAGAAACCGCAGACGATCGGCAGTAGCCGCGTCGCTGACGAGGTGCCGTATGCGGGTTCCAAGTATCCGTACACGGCACCCGGTTGGACTGCGGGCGATCAAAAGAGCTGGCGGGAACAACTGCGCGTGCGAACGCAACGCGGTCAAAACGAATACAACCGCATGTAGAAGCGGCCAGGAGACTTTTTCGTGCAGCGCTCAATTGTTGTTTTTCTTGTAACGGCCGCCTGCCTTGTGTCGGGCGCATGGTCCCAAACCGCAACGACGCCTCCCAACCCGGGTGGCATCCAGAGCCAGAGTATTTTTGAGGTCCGGCCCGATGCCAGCACCGAACCTGGCTACAGCACCCAATCCAATGCAGCCCGCGGCCAGGTGCAACCGCTCAACAATGCGCCGATGTGGCGCAAGGCTCAGGGCGGCGTAGCCGGCTACAGCAGCCTGCCAGCCGATCGGTTTCCGGAAGCTGGCGTGCTGATTCAACCGCCCGTCAGTTACTTCGGCATGCGCGCGACGAGCGCTGGCGAGGCCTGGCGCGAGGTGCGTAATCGCTGGATCATTCCATACGGCGGAGCTTTGCTGCTGATCGTGCTCGGCGCGCTTTTTCTGATGTATTTCGCGGTCGGCCCCATACGTACGCATGGGCGCAAGACAGGCCGGAGCATCGAGCGCTTTACACCGTTCGAGCGCTCTGCCCATTGGGCCAACGCAATCGCGTTCGTCATCCTGGCCATTTCTGGATTGACCATCATTTTCGGCCGTTACCTGATCATTCCCTGGGCCGGGAACGCAGTGTTCGGTCCGGTGACCTACGTGCTGAAGACCATACACAATTTCGTCGGTCCCTTGTTCGTGGTGTCTTTGCTGGTCGTCATCGTCACGTTCATCAAGGACAATTTCCCCCAGCGCGGCGACTGGGCCTGGCTCAAAGCCGGCGGCGGGATGTTCGGCGGAGCGGAAGTGCCTTCGCACCGCTTCAATGCCGGCGAGAAACTGCTGTTCTGGGGCGCCGTGCTGTTCCTCGGCAGCATCGTGGTCGCGTCCGGCCTGGTACTTGATCATCTGATTCCTTATCTGGTCTACGACCGGCAGACCATGCAGCTCGGCCACATGGTGCATGCGATTGCGACGGTGCTCATGATGGGCGCCATCGCGGGGCATATCTACATCGGCACATTGGGCATGGAAGGCGCATACCACGCCATGCGCAAAGGCTGGGTCGATGAAACATGGGCGCGTGAGCACCACGGGTACTGGTATCAAGACGTGCGAAATGGCCTTATTCCCGTGCAGCGATCCAGGCAGCTGCCGCGCGCCGGCAGTCGCTCCGCCCGGACACCGGCCGTTAGAACTTGACGAATAGAAGGACCCGATTCGATGCGTAAGATTCAGATGGTTGCAGCGGCAGTGCTGCTTGCAGCAACCGCACATGCGAAACTGCCGCCTCTCGATGACGCGGGCAAAGCCAAGGCTGCGGAAGCCACAGCGAAAGCGGGCTGGAATGCGAAGGTCGAGTCCTACAAACTGTGTGTCGCACAAGACGATGTGGTGAAGAGTTACCGGCAGAACGCGAAGTCCGCCGCATCCGACAAGCCCCCGCAACCGTTGCCGGAGTGTGTCGATCCTGGTCCGTACGCTGCGGCCGCAGTGGAAAAACCCGCAGCGACAGCGGCAGCGCCAGCGACGGCAGCGTCCGCGACCGCGCCAAAACTCGAAGCGGCAGGTGCGCATTCACCACCGGCAACGGCGGATTCGCCGCCCGTTATCAGCGAGAGAAAGAACGCCGTCGAACCTGCGGAGGCCAGCAAGGCAACGCCCATGACTCAACCAGCGACGGCAGCGTCACGTCCGATCGAAGCAGCAGGTGCGCATTCGCCTGCCGCAACGGCGGTGGCGCCGCCATCCACGGTCTCTGCTGCATCGATCGCGGTTCCCGCGCGGCCGGTTGATTCGAGCCGATCAAATCCTGACCCTGTTCGCCGTCCGGCAACGGTCGCTCCAGTGTCGGCTGCTTCCCAGTCGGAAGTGACGTCGACTCAAGGATCAGCCAGCGCGGCGGCACGCGCGGTCGCGCCTGTGCCGACCACGAGCTCGCCTTTCTCTGTGTCGCCAGGTCCTGCGGCACCAGTGGTTGCAGCGAGCGCTCCGACAGTGGCCGGTTCCGCCGTTCCCGTAGTCATCCGCGGACCAGCAAGCGGCGGCGATGCGAATCGCACCGTACCTCCTGTGGGTGCGGCTTCCACGACGGAATCATTTCCGCCAGCGACAGTCATCGCGCCGTCGTCGTCCGGTGCAATGGCCCAGACGCGGGCGGGGGCGTCGGTCGAGGCAGCCATTGCGGCGGCGACAACCGCAGCAGAAACCGCTGCTGGCAAGACCTCTGCCCCATCGCCTGCGAGTCGCTCGACGGTGAGCACAACACCCAAGCCCTGAGTCATGTGTGCTTGAGAGGGGAGGTTGGTATCCAAAGTCTGCCCCTCCGCTCCAATCAAGCTCGCCAGGTTGTTCGTTGTCCCGGTGCCCCCGCCATGACCATGAAAGCCGAGATGTGCCCGAAGTCCCCGGGGCTGAAGCCGACGTAGTTGATCTGCTTACTGTCCGAGGCTTCTCAGCGGCTCAGCGCGTACCGATCGGACTCCCGCCTTGACTACCATTTCGTCAGCACCGACCGTGACGCCTCGTCTCACTGAAGCCCGGGCGCCGGTCACGGAAACGGCAGTCGCCATCGATGAAACTGGCGCACGGATAACGGTTTCGATACCCGCTGAGCGGCCATTGACGATCTACGTCGACAATCGCGAGCTTGTGACGCTCATGACGCTCGGCTCGCAGCCCGAGTGGCTGGTGCTTGGCTTTCTGCGTAATCAGCGGCTGGTCAATGCAATGGGTGATGTCGAATCCATTACTGTGGATTGGGAAGTCAACACCGCCGCGGTAAAAACGCGCGCCGGGATCGACGCCATCGAGCAGCGCACCGCTCGCCGCGTCGTCACGACGGGCTGTGGCCAGGGCAGCGTATTCGGCGGTCTGATGGATGAGGTCGACTCGATTCGCTTGCCGCCGGCAGCTGCGGCCTGGATCACCCAAGCGACGCTATACGAAATCGTCAACGCAATCCGCCTGCAGGAGAGCACCTACAAGTCAGCAGGGTCCGTGCATGGGTGCGCGCTGTTTCGCGGCCCGCAGCTGTTGCTTTTCGTTGAAGACGTCGGGCGCCACAACGCGATCGACACCATCGCCGGCTGGATGTGGCTCCAGCAAGGCGAGCCGTCGGTTTCATTCGCTGCAGAGTGCGTGTTCTACACGACCGGTCGGCTGACCAGCGAAATGATCATCAAGTCTGCGCAGATGGGGGTGCCGATCGTCATCTCTCGCAGCGGCATCACGCAAATGGGGCTCGACATTGCCGAGCGGCTTGGACTTTGCGCCGTTGGTCGTGCGACCCATCGGCGTTTCCTCTGCTATGCAACCCCCGGCCGTATCCACTTTGATGCCGCCGAGTCGCAGTCTGCGGCTCGAGGCGAAGGCCGCCTGGCCGTCAGGTGACTTTAAAAAGGTTTCCTACAAAACCGTCTGCAGCAGCGCACCTTGATAAATCACCGGCCCGGTCGGCCCACCTTCGCTCGGTACACCGCCGAGTGGCTCCAGACTGATCGCAAGCGCCGGCACACCGGAGACCGCGCTCGGATTCGCGTTGATGCGCTCGATTTGAGCGTCGCCGAGCACGCCGAGCGAGCGTGGCGCTTGGTCCGCGACCAATGCCCACAGTTGCAATGATTTGTCGGCGGCGACCTCGGGCGACCCGATGTGCTTGAGCGTGAGCTGACGGTTCTTCGGATCGAACTGTACAAGAATGGGCTTGTTCTTGGCCTCGCCAGACAGCACCGCGACATATTCGATCACCGGCGTTGCCTCGATACGGCTTTGCAGACTGGCCACGGTGGCGCCGTAGCGACGCTCGAGCTGTTTTGTATTCAGCACCACCAGCACCGTCGCCAGCACAGCGCTGAATGCCAGCGTGCGCCAAAGCGCGAGGCTGCGCCAGCCGGTGCTGCGTTCCCTCATCCCCACATTTGAAGTTGCCAGGACCCCCTGCTGTACGCGCCTTGCCTGCTCTGCGTGTACCAAGTTCGCGATGCGTTGCCAGACAGCCGGATCCGGCTGCACACTGGGCTGCAACTCGTTCAGCCCCGCCAGTCGCGCCTGCCATGACAGCGCAGCAGCCTGCACAAAGGCGTCTGCGCGTGCCTGCGATTCGAATCTTCGTCGGGCGCCATTGCGCAGGCTGCCGAGCGCGTACTCGGCCGCCAATCGGTCAAGCAGTTGCGGGTGGTCGGACAGGCGCACGGGTCAATCTTTTCGCGTCAATCGCAAGATGGCAAGCCGCATCAGGCGAAATGCGCAAGGCAACCGCGCAACTGTTCCAGACCCCTTCGAATCCAGGTCTTCACCGTGCCAAGCGGCAGCCTGAGCTGTTTGGCGAGTTCGCTGTGGCTGAGCTCGCGCAGATAGGCCGAAGTGATCACATCCCGCTGGCGGGAATCGAGCTGGCCAAGGCATCGATGCAACGCGGAGGCCTGCTGGCTTGCGTCTGCATCGGCCAGTGGGCTTGGCTGGTCTCCCTCGAGCACAGCGGTCAGATGTTCATCGATCGGTTGCGTCAAGTGACTTCGGCTGGCGCTCAGCCGCCGCAGGCAGTCGAGCGCGCGGCTGCGCACGATCAAGCTGAGCCAAGCCATTGGTGGGCTGAGTGTTGCACGGTAGTCGGCCGCAGAATGCCAGATCCTCAAGAATGCCTCCTGCAGAACGTCTTCTGCGGATTCCCGTTGCCCGACCACTCGCAGCGCCAGTCCGTACAGACGAGGCGCCGTGCGTTCATATAAGAGTTTGAGTGCCGTCTGGTCATGCGCCGCCACGCGGTCGAGTAGGTCAATTAATTCGGTATCGGAAGCGGCGGGGTTCATCGCCGCATTGTGCGGCAAGTAGCGAGGTGCGCCATTCATCGGCGCTTTCGCCAGCTTGCATCCGACGCTTGATGTGACCCTTTCAGCCACAGCCGCGCACGCCTCATCGGTCTTCAGCAGATTCATCCACCGACAGTTCCGTCAGCGCCATCTGAATACGCACGCGGCGACGCGATGGATGTGGCCCCGGTCGGACCCGACGTCCCTGCTACAATCCCGCCTGCTGCGGCTGTAGCTCAGTTGGATAGAGTACTTGGCTACGAACCAAGGGGTCGTGGGTTCAATTCCTGCCAGCCGCACCACTTTTTCTCTTTTACATCAACAGCTTAGCGGTTTCGGCCTCTAGGCTGTTTTTCTTTGCTGGGGGACTTTTGGGGGACTCACCCCCCGAAAATCCCCCAAAGACTGCGGCTTCGTGCTCCCGCCGCAGTGTCGCCAGGCTCTTGTTCCAGCGGCCCGTGTCTTCCTTGATCCTCTCCAACGCCGCGTGCAACTCCACGATCTGCGCCGTGCTGTAGTGACGCGTCATTGACGGACTGCTGTGCCAGAGGATGTCGGCGACGGTGCTCTCCGGCACACCCGCTTCGCGCAGGCGCATGCCTGTGGTGTGGCGCAGGTCGTGCACGTGCAGATCCGCCAAAGCGGCCTCGCGTCGCGCGCGCTGCCACGCGGTGTTGTTCATCGTCCCGATCGAGCGATAGGGCATCGTCGGTGCCAAGTCGGTGTTCTTCACCCGCTCGCGGCGATACACGAAGACGAACTCTTCGTGCTTGCCGCGCAGGGCATCGATCACCGATTGGGCCACGCTGTTGCACACGACCACCCGCACGCGCCGCCGACCCTTCACATGCTCGCGCGGCACCTCGAAGACCGAGATGCCCAGTTCCGGCACCTTGATCTCCCAAGCCCAGCGCAGGTTGCACACCACGTCGTCGCGCACCCCCGTGTTCAAGCTAAACAGGGCCATGCGAGCCAGGTGGTTTGGCAGGCATTGCAACAGCGCGCGCTGCTGGGCCCAGGTGATGGGCTGCGGCTCGCGCTGATGCCCCACAAGCGGAAGCATGGTGATCATCGGTGCATGCTCCAGCCACGTGCGGCCGCGTTCGTCGCGCCAGGACTTCGCCGCCAGATTCAGAATCCGGCGAACGACGCCCAGTGCAAGGTTTACGGTCTTGTGCGCACGCCCGTCGCTCAGCCGCTTTTCTGCATAGGCGGCAAGGGTGCCGTCATGCACTTGATGCAGCTGCAGGTGGCCTATGAACGGCATGACGGTCTTCAGCAAATACGTCTCGGTCTCAATGGTTACCTTGTCCTGGAATGTCAACAGGTAATGCGCCGCCGTCTCGTCAAACGTGCGCGCTTGCCGAGCGCCGTGCAGCTGCACAGCTCTGAGTTCCTCGAGCTGCCTGATCAGCCAGCACTCGGCCTCTTCAAAACTCGGGAAGCCGCGCTGGCGAAATCGAGTGCCCCGCCAATACTTGTCGACCTGCCAGGAACCGTCCTTTTCGGGGTAGATACCCCGTGTGTTTCGGCCCATCGTTTCACTCCTTTCGATGTAACGGGCCGTCCGTTCCAGCCGTCATTGTGCTCCGCCGCAAGCGTTTCGATGGCGCCCGCTGGGGCGTCGGACTGGTATTGCTTCAACTCGTCGAAGACGCGGTCAAGGTCCTGTCGGTCATAGACGAGACTTGTGCCCAGGCGCAGCGCCTTGAGGCGAGGGCGCACGTCCCGTTCAAAGGTCCGACGCTTGATGCCGAGATACTCCATCGCCTCGGCGCTGTTCATGCCGCGCCTCACAGCGGGCCCCCAATCGCGTCCCCATAGGCATCAACGGACCGCGGCAATTCGTCTTCTGCGCAGCGTGCAGATGCGCCGACGCAGGAAGAGGAACCCGGCACACGCAAGCTGTCGTGCGATCCCGCCCGAAACGGGATTGGGGCAGCTCCGGAGTGTTCCAGGGCGCCTTGCGGTACTCGATGAACGTAAGTAGGTTTTTGGTAAAGGAAATTCGAGAACTTGCGCGTCTGCATGTGAAGCTCCATTCGCAGGGCCGCCCGAGCTTGAGTGGCCGCAAACCGTGGGACGAGACAGGAAACAGCGGTATCGCGACGTCCCGATTCGCGCTCTGCTGGAGAAGCCATTTGCTCTGTGGCCGACGGCGGCCTCGTACCGGCGGTCCGTATTGAAAATTCGTTCTTGAGAGGGACAGCCTTTCGCCACCACCATCAGCAGCGCCAAGCGACTCGCGCATTCATTCACGCAGCGGTTCGGCAGCGCCAAGGTCCAAGGCGAACTTGGCTGATGCCCGGTCGGCCCCTAATGGGCTGAAAAATGGTCAGGACTGAGAGGAAATCTCACGGCTGTTGCGTGCATTGCGCTCGCAGCATCGGCTGCCGTAGATTCCCTAAATCAACGTTTGGAACTCACGTTCCAGACATCACAGGCGCGACCGCCGCTCGGCGGTACGTGCAGATAGGCGCGTCGGGTGTGGCTGCGATGGGCAGCGAGACAGGCTGCACCTGCAGCGGGCAGCTCACCGTCCGTCGGACGGCTTGGCTCCCCCGGAGGAGCCGATTCAAGTGCGGGTCACGACCGCTAACGACCTGCGTCGACAGAAGATCCTGCAGCAGGCGGGGCAGGTCTCACGATTAGTAAACGTGACGGGATGCGAGGCGTCAAGAACGTTGCCCCGCATGTCGCACGCTCACTTGGCAGAGTCGCACTTGTTGTCGTCTGCTTGCAGTTGCGCTTCGATTCACTCACTGTTATCAAACAACGGGAACGCTTGGGCCTCACAGAGTGAGCACAGGCCGGGCGCACAGAAAAAAAGGCCCCACAACTTCCGGTGTGAGGCCTTCAGGAACGGCGGCTTTCGCCGCGCCGTCAATCGTTCTTCTTCGATGGCCATGCCGTCCGTGCCGATGTCGTCTCGATCGAGGTCGAGTTCTCACCAGCACACGAACAACGCCGACAGGCGCTCCTCGTGCTCGAACGGTCTGCCCATCTCCTCTCGCAGTGCCGAGAGCCGATCATGCATGGCTGCAAGCCTGGCCGCAAGCGCGTCCCGAGCGTGGAACCAACTCAGGCGCGATCAAGCCGCAAGCATCGCGCCGTCGCGCTTATCGCATGCACGTAGTTCAGCGATTGAACAGATTGCTGCCCCGCCCGGCTTTCGGCGCCTGGAATTTCGCGCTTCCCTGCACTTTAAGCCCCTGGTTTCGTGGTGGCGCGATCGGAGTGGTGGCATCAATACTGCATGCCTTCGCTTTGCACCAATCAACACGCTTCACATAAGCCGCGCCAACTGCCAGCCATGAAGCCCCGCACCGTCGAAAACGCGAAGGCAATGCTGACCATGCTGCTGGAGGAGGGCGCTTCCTACGCGGAGGCAGGCAAGCCGTTCGGTCTGGTCCGCTCCACCGTCGAGCGCAACGTCAAGAATCTGCTGCGCGATCTGGTGCGCAGCGGCTGCATTGCGGGCCTGGACGAAGATGGCCTGACGTCGTTTGCACTGGTGCGCAAAGCGTCGGACGAGGTGTTGCGCGCGCTGGGGAGCTACGAGCCGAGGCCGCAGGTCAAACCGATGATCTCCATCACGGACGTGGACCTTGAGCAGGCAAGGTCGCGGTTGCGTCGACGAAGCCAGAACGCACAACGCGATCTGGCGCTGATTGCGGTGCTCTTTCAAACCGGGGCAAAGCCGGTTGAGGTTGCGCGACTGGAGGTGGGCGACTACCTGAACGCGGACGGCACCGTGCGAACGGAAGCCCGGATGCGCTGTGAGGCAGCAGCGAACCGGCGAGCGCGGCCGATTTACTTTTCATCGATCTCCGTTCGCGCTGCAGTCGACGACTATCTGTTGGAGCGCACGAAGCGCAGCATTGGCCGGGGCAAAAGCAGCGACTATCGCGGGCTGGATCCGCACAGTGCGTTGTTCCTGACCGCGAATGGCATCGGATTCGAAATCAGGCCGCGCAACGCTCGCGACACGCGTGAGACGTGTCCGCTGATGACGGCGACATTGCGTCTGGCGTTCCGGCGGGCTGGCTGGTCCGGCCTCACAGCGCAGGCCGTGCGGCGGATGGTGACCCGTCGCCTCTTCGAGAACGGAGCTCAGTTGGACCAAGTCGCACAGCTGCTCGGCCTCACCAGCGAACGCGCGGTGCTCCGCTTGCTCGCGAATGAGCGGCGGCCCCTCGTATCCATCACCCAAACCCTGGTGTGACCAAGTGAACACCACTCATCCGCGACCGACCCCTGCCGTGCGCGAGGCACCCCCCATTTTGGTGGGCTCGCATTCTTTTTCATGTCATCGGACGCCGGAATGCGCCATCGCCGCTCGACAGACTTTCCAAGCGACAGCGAATCAAGGTACGGCAACGCTGGGCACGTCCGGGCGCTCGGGCGCTTTACCCGCGATGACGGTCTCTGGAACCTGAGCTTGAATGGCTGGGCAGCGCCGGTCCAACAGGCGCCTGGAGACGGGAATCGCTTGATCCGGTTTGGGGCGGGGCGAGCGATTGAGGCGAGGCAAGGCGCCGACGAAGGCGGTGGTTTACCAGCGCTCACGGGCTCGCGCCGAGACTGGTAGACGCTCAGGCAACACGACGTCTGGATACTGGGAAGCGGAGGGGGCCGATGTGTCCGCGCGGCATTTCTAGGGGCACTGACACTTCATGGAGCAGGCGGTCTATCTTGTGCGGGGGCGGAGGTATGCGGGCGAAGACCCCGCGCTGCAGGACGCGCTCGCCCGAATTCACGGCTCGAGCGAGCGGCCGCGCTGCATGTGTGTGCCTGGAGGCGTGGAAATGTACGTCGCCAAACTGGCCCACTACATCGTCAAGCGAATGCCGGAGACAGGGGGACGTCATCACCCGAGTTGCCAAAGTTTTGAGCCCGAGCCTGCCAGATCCGGGCTCGGCGACTTGATGGGTAAATCGATCGTCGAGCACACTCCTGCGCAGCTCGAAGTTCGCACCGATTTTCCGATGGCACGGATGTCGGGCAGGGCGATTCCACGCGGCCCCAACCGAGGCTCGCCGTCAGAAGTACAGACCGAAGTCAAAGGGATGAGTCTGCGGGCACTGCTTCACTTTCTGTACGAGCGCGCCGGGTTCAACCGGTGGTACCCGGCCATGCATGGCAAACGCTCGCATGGCGTGCTGCACAAGTACCTGATGCTGGCATCCACCGGAATCCGCCTCAACGGGGCAGCACTCGAAGAGCGGCTATACGTTCCCGAACCATTCCGGTTGGACCGAAAGGAGGATGTTGCCGAGTGGCGCCGCCGCAAACTGTCCATACTCGTTTCGTCAGCTGACAGCAATCGCCGCAAGCTGGCGATCGTGGTGGGCGAGTTCGGCGGCGCCGAGCAAACGGGCAGTGGGCACGTCATCAGGATCAAGCACATGGCCGATGTCCCGCTGCATCTGGACAGCAAGACATGGGAGAGAGCAGTCCGAAAGCACGCAGAGATTTTCGAAGCGATCCATTCCGACGTCGCGCACAAGCCGCGCGTGTTGATGGCTTTGCTGATCGGCGCCAAGAGCGAACGCCGGTACGAAGTCGATACCTTGACCTGCATGCTCGTCTCGGATCAGTGGGTTCCGCTGGCGGGTTTGTACGAACTGCCCCTGATCGAAGCGTTGCAACAGCAGGGCCGAAGGTTCGTCAAGCCTTTGAGGTACGACTTGAAGTCGGTCGCCGATCTCGCTTCGGTTCTGTTGCTCGACTGCGTTGGTGCGCCTCTTGCGATGCATGTGATCAGCGCATTCTTGGATCCGCGTGATAAAGCCGCCAAAGAGCACGCCGTCGCGAAACTTGGCAACGGCTGCTGGGTTTGGCGCAATGAGCTTGCAATGCCTGAGCTGCCTCCAGCATCTACAGATCGAGCCGTGCACGTCGATGCGAATCGCGATCGCGAACTGGAAATCTCAATTTGACAACGAAGGTTGGCTGGCGCCGCCAGGGGCGGGTAGGGTCAATCGGCAGCGATGAGCACATCATCTGGCGCTGAGATCCGCCCATTCGATGTCCTTCTAGGGCAAGCTGCTGCCTGACGGCTCGGCCGAGTGACTG
The DNA here is from genome assembly GCA_963761295.1 of uncultured beta proteobacterium. Lineage (GTDB taxonomy): Bacteria > Pseudomonadota > Gammaproteobacteria > Burkholderiales > Burkholderiaceae_C > JBBPYC01. The sequence continues at coordinate 52,619 of CAVXGG010000011.1, read as the reverse complement.
CTGCAGACTACTAGCGGCAGTTCGGGTTTGGCGAATGACTGTCTGCGATTGCCCATAGCTGCCGACCGAGACTTCCCGGGCGATGGTCCGGTTGTATTTAACGTCCAAAGCAGCAAACAGATCGTTTGTGCCGCGGCGGATGTAGTCGTGCGTGTAGCGCTCCAGCTGTCCGGGGCGCGTAGGGTAGGCGGGCGCCGTATCGGTGGAGGCCTGGATTGAAGGCTTCTCATCCACACACAGCACCAGCACGCACTTGAAGGGGTGCAAACACAGCCCGACCATGTCGCGCACCTTGTCCACAAAGTGTGTATCGGCGGACAGCTTGAAGCGTTCGGTACGGCACGGCACCAGCACAGACGCTCTCCAGATGCGCAAGGCGTCAGTCTGGCTCAAGCCCAGGCGGACCGCTAGCATGCGGCTGGACCAATGGGTGGCGTTGTCAGTCGCAGACTCCAGAGTCGTTTGCACTACTGCTTCCGCCTACTCGTCCAAGATCAAGCGCGGCGCATCGTCCAGGCCGACCAAGCCTAGGCGGGGGTAACCAGTTATATGCCGTCAGCAGACTTACAACAAGCGCAGAAGCCAACGGTGTATTGGTTGCGACCGGCTATGCATGAGCCAGCACGATGCGATACCGCAGTGCCAGCACCTGAGCGGTCTTGCGTCGGCGCGCCCAGCGCTGCAGTTCGGGCCGATCGGCTTCGCTCAGATCAATGACGTGCGCGTGCGGTCGGGGTATAGAGCGCTCCTCATTCTGCATAAACCGGCCAACGACGCGCACCTTACGGAAACAAGTGAACTTCTGACTCGCACCAGTCGGTGAGGCCGCTGTCTGCGGACGTTGCTCAATCCGGCTTGAGACCCCGATCCTTGATGAGCCGGGCCCACTTGGCAATCTCGACGTTCAGGAACGCCCCCATGTCGGCAGCGCTGCCGGTGCCGGCAATCGCGCCCTGTGCTTCCAGCGTTTGGCGAATCTTCGGCGACTGCAGCACCTTGTTGGCGTCGGCATTGATCTTGTTGACGATGTCGGGCGGTGTGCCAGCCGGCGCGAACAATGCGGTCCAGGTGTACGCCGAGAAACCCGGCACGCCGGACTCGGAAACTGTAGGTGCGCTCGGCCACACCGCCATGCGGCTGTCGGTGCTGACACCCAGCAGCTTGAGCTTGCCCGATTTGACATGGGGACCAGCAGACAACGCACTGTCGAACATTACCTGGCAGACGCCGCCGATGGTGTCGATCAACGCCGGGCCACTGCCCTTGTACGGCACATGCGTCATGTCGAGCTTGGCCATTGAAGCAAACAGTTCACCGGCCAAGTGCGACGGTGAGCCGGTGCCGATAGAGCAGAAGTTCGTGCTGTTCCTGTTTTCCTTACTCCACGCAACAAAAGCTTCGACCGTCGAGTACGGCGCATTGGCCGGCGCCACCATTAACAGCGGCAGCACCGCGGACTGCGCGACCGATTCGAAATCCTTGACCGGGTCGTAGGAAATCTTTGGAAACAGACTCACATTGATGGCCTGCGGACCGCTCGCGCTCATCAGCAGGGTGTAGCCGTCGTGCTCGCTGCGCGCGACCAGCTCGGCGCCGATCATGCCCGACGCGCCGCCCCTGTTCTCGATCACGACCGGTTGCTTCCATTCCTCAGAAAGCGCCTGCCCGAGCATCCGGGTGATCGCATCGGTGGAGCCGCCGGGCGGGTAGGGCACGACGATCTTGACGGGTTTAATTGGGTAGCCGGTGTCGGCTCGCGCGCCTGTCACCAGGCCCGACAGGGCGACCAGCACCAAGGTGGGCAGTGTTTTGAGTGCGCCCCCGAACGCAGCGTTGAGTTTGGTCATCGTGTCTCCGTTGTCGTGGTGATCAAGAAGGCTACGCATCCGCTTCGGCAAGGGCCAGCGCCAGCGCGCGGCCCGGCCGCACCGACGCAAGGCCGTCGGACTCCTCGGCAGAAATCGTCACACGCACGATCGAGCGCGGCTGGCCCCCTTTCCACGGCTGACCGCGGTGCATGGTGGCGCGGTTGTCCCACATGACCACGTCACCGGGTCGCCATACGTGCAGATAGCGGCGCTCGGGCTGGGTCGCATCCTCCATCAGGTCGCCGATGACTTGCTTGCCCTCAGCCTCGTCCATGCCGACGATGGCGCCGGCGTGCGCCGCGAGGTACAGCGCCTTGTGGCCATTGACCGGGTTCTGCCAAGTCATGCGCCAGCGCTGCGGCGGCAGCGCGGCACGCTCTTCGGCGCTCATCATCGTCGGGTCGATCTTGTCGCGCGAGGTCGCATAGCTGTGCAGCACCTCGAGGTCGCCGACTGCGGCCTTGCGCTCCGGCGACAGTGCACGCCAAGCCGCGCGCATCGATACGAACTCGGTGCCACCTCCCTGGGCCGGGATCACGCGCGCCGACAGCACCGAGGCCAGCGCCGGCAGTGGCTTGAACGAGCTGTCGGTGTGCCACAGCTGGTTCGCCTTGGCGATCAGCATGGCGCGGTCGCTCGGCGCGACCACGCCGCCATCCGGTCCGATGTTGCTCATGCGCGAATAGATCGTGCCTGCACCGCCGGAGCCGGCTTTGGTTTTCTCCAGCGCGCCAAAGCCGCGCGCAAACGTCGCCTGGATGTCGTCGGAGACTTCCTGATCGCGCCAGACCAGCACCGAGTGCTGCTCGAACGCCGATCGCACCTCATGGTGCAACTCGGCTGAACATACGATGTCGAGAAGGCTCGCGCCGCGGACTTCAGCGCCGAAATCTTCGTGCAGGGGAATCAGTTGCATGGGCTCGTCTCCGGTTGCTGAAGCGAATGTAGCGAGCAACCGGCGCGGTGGAAACACTGCCGAGCTCTGTAAGCACGATTTACACATATGTGAAAATGCCCGCAATGCTTGACCCGATCAAGAGTGCGCGCCGGAGCTTCGAGGTGTTCGAATACTTCCAGCTTCGCCAGACGCCGCTTACGCTCTCCCACATCTGCGGCGCGCTCAACTACCCAGCGTCGAGCGCATCGGTGCTGCTCAAGTCGCTGGTGTCGCTCGGCTACCTCGACTACAACAAGGCCGAGCGCAACTACATGCCGACGATGAAGATCGCCGACCTCGGCGGCTGGGTGCAGAACGTCGTTCTTGGCGATGGGCGCATCGCTCGGGCCATGAACGATCTCTCAGAACAGTTTGGTGAGACGGTCACGCTTGCGGTGCAAAGCGACCTCTATGCGCAATACCTCTACCTGATCCAGTCGCGCAAGCCGATTTGGTACCCGATTCCGATTGGCACGCTGCGGCCACTTACCGGCTCGGGCAGCGGACTGATGATGCTTTCGCGCATGCGCGATGTGGAGGTGCGGAAGATCGTGAAGCGCATCAATTTCCACCGGCTGGACAAGCGGCGGCCGACTGCGGCAGACGTCATCGCTCAGCTGCGCTGCTGTCGCGAAAACGGCTACATGTTTTCAAGACACCTGATCGAGCAGGGCGCGGGGGGCATATCTGTTTTGCTCGAAGATCGTCGATTCGGGCGCAGCTACGCTTTGGGTGTGCACGGGCCAGTCGATCGGCTCGAGCCTGTGGAGCAGGAAGTAGTGCAGGCTCTCCTGCTGGTGGCAAGAACTACTTCGCCTCAATGACTGAGGACGTTGGAAGGCATTGCGCAACGGATGATAATGACACTTATCATCCCGCCAATTCGTACCCCCGGAGTGCGTCTGAGATCGCTTTGCCTTTGAAAGGCACGATTTCCGAGAGCCAAAGTGGGCTCCCTCAGAAAACAGACAAATCGTACGCTGAGGTCCAGAAGCTGATCGATGATCTTGACTTCGACTTGTCACGCGAATGACTGATCCTGGGTTTGATGCCGGCTTATGGCCGCTCGTGCTTTAAGGCTCCCCTCGGCGACAAGCCGTCCTTCGCTGTCATGCCCCCGTAAAGTGGCGAGCCCCATCGACGATGTTGCCGCTGCGCCGCCTGACCCATGCGTGAAAACCCGACGACCGACCGTCCGGCTGAGACGGTGCAGCCGAGCCCGCCATCCATGACGACCACCGTTTCAGCTGATACAGCTCGGCGGCCGCCAATGCGGCCCATCGCCGAAGTGTTCGCCGTTTTTCTGATGCTTGGCCTGACATCCTTCGGCGGACCTATCGCCCATCTCGGATACTTCCGTGAAGAACTGGTGAAGCGTCGGCGATGGATCGACGAAGCCGGCTTTGCGGACCTGATCGCGCTTTGCCAGTTCCTGCCCGGCCCCGCTTCGAGTCAGGTGGGGTTTTCGCTGGGTGTGCTGAGGGGAGGCGGCCTGCTCGGCGGCCTGGCCGCGTGGGCTGGCTTCACGCTTCCATCCGCGCTTCTACTCATCGGCTTCGCCTACGGAGCGAGCGCGTTCCATGGTCCCGTTGCGGATGGCCTGATCCACGGTCTCAAGATCGTTGCCGTGGCGGTCGTGGCGCAGGCGGTCTGGGGCATGGCACGGAGCCTGACGCCGGACCGCGAGCGCGCCTCGATTGCCCTTCTCGCCGTTCTCCTGACCATCTTCGTTGGGGGCTCATTCGGGCAGGTCGCGGCCATCGTGTTCGGGGCAGCTGCCGGCCTTGTCCTGTGCCGCACGGGGTTTGTCGCTGGCGCCGGCCACCTCGTCTTCCCGATTTCACGGCGGGCGTCCATCGTCGCCTTGACCGTTTTCCTTGCCATGCTCGTCGTGCCGACGCTACTGGCTGGATATTTTGATTCGCAAGGCCTCGCGCTGTTCGACGCGTTCTACCGGTCGGGTGCCTTCGTGTTCGGCGGCGGCCACGTCGTGCTGCCGTTGCTGCAGGCCGAGGTGGTCAATCCTGGCTGGGTCGCCTCGAACGCATTTCTCGCCGGCTACGGTGCCGCCCAGGCCGTGCCCGGGCCGCTCTTCACCTTCGCGGCCTATCTCGGCGCGGTGGTCCAACCTGTTCCGAACGGCATCCTCGGCGCGTTCATTGCTCTGGTCGCCATTTTCCTGCCAGGCATTCTTCTGGTTTATGGGGCGCTGCCGTTTTGGGACGCCGTTCGCACCCGTCCGTTCGCGCAAGCTGCGATGCGGGGCACCAATGCGGCGGTGGTCGGCATCCTGGGATCGGCTCTCTATGACCCCGTTTGGACAAGTGCCGTTGGCAACTCCCGCGACTTTGCACTCGCGACCGTGGCCTTCGTGCTTCTGACGATCTGGCAAGCGCCCCCTTGGATCGTCGTGGCGCTGACGGCTGCTGGAGGCATCTGGCTTGCAATCGCCTGAATCACGATCTGCGGGCCACCGGCCACCCGGACCGGTCCGCGGCGCATCGCAACGGCGAGCCTCCTGACGAAGCGCTGCTGGCGTTCTTGTCACCGCTGGGCTGGGAGCATATCAACCCGACCGTCGACTACCTCTAGCGCCAAAGCGCCCGGCTCGGCGCCGGTGAGTTCCGGCCGCTGCGGCCGGCTGGCGGGGCTTGACGTACGTTTTTTTTCCCATCTTCTGAGGCGACCCCTAATTCGACATCCGACCTCATTGGACAGACCGACATTCGCGCAGAATTTTCTGTCTGAATCGAAGCGCGTCATCTACGCAGTAAGTTATCAACCATGAAATCACTGCGCGGCCAAATGGTTTTATTCTGGATATTGCTGTTCGTCTTGTGCGTCACGCTGGCCATCTCGATGGTTTGGCTTTATCGCAGCAGCGCTGGCGTTCAGATTGCGGAAGGCCGCTCGACGACAGAGCAATCCTGTCAGGCGATCGCAACGCGCTACGCCAACTCGGTTCCCAAGCCGTTGCCGTCGCAGCCTCAACTCGATCTGCTGCAGGTCTTGCTTCAGCTCGTGCTGATTGAAGCTCCCCATACCGAGGGCGGTATCTGGCAGGCGTCGGAAGGCGTCTTGGCGTACGCCTACCCGACCTATGAAGGCAGCGGCGTTAAGCGCGATGTGCCCGAGGCCGAAGAACCCCTGATCTTCCAGATGTCCGAACTCGCAGCGCGTACCCAGCAACCTCAGACCGAAGTCGTGCGCGGAAGCACGCAAGCGTTGATTGTCTCCTCGTGCCCCTTGATCGCACCCGATAAAGATCTCGTGTCCTGGACCATGACACGCACCCAGGCCGGCACGTTCGCATCCCAAACCAGCTTGCGGCTGGGGTTGGGCGTTCTGCTGCTGGTGGTGCTGGCATCGGGATTCTGGCTGGGCACGATTCTGCTGCGCGGACTGCGCCACGTGCAGCGCATCGAAGCGCGACTCGCCGTGGCTGGCAGCGATGCAATGCCCGAGCTCGAGCGCACGGGGGTCAGAGAGCTCGATCGCATCGTCGATGGATTCAACGCCTATCGATTGCGCCTGGAGGACGCACTTGCCCACCTGCAAACCACAGCGCAGCAGCGCAGCCGCGATCAGCGACTGGCCGCGCTTGGCCGCATGACAGGCAGCGTCGCCCACGAGATTCGCAACCCGATCGCAGCGATGCGCCTCAAGGCCGAAAACGCACTCGCAGGGTCGCCCGCAAGCCAGCCGCATGCCCTGCACGCGATCGTCGGGCAAATCGACCGGCTCGAAGGCTTGGTCCAAAGTCTGCTCGCACTGGTTCAACCGGTGTCGCTGTCGCCCCGGTCGGTCGAGCTGAAGGCCTTCCTGCAAGAGCGCGTCGATTTGCTGATTGAGCGCGCCGCCACCCGCGACATCCATCTCGAAATCCGGATCAGCGGACCGGCACAAGCGCGGTTCGATCCGGTCCACATGGCACGCGCGGTGGATAACCTCCTCGACAACGCAGTGCGTCATGTGCAGTCAGGCGGCAAGGTCTTGCTGACCGCAACAGCAGTCGAATCGAAAAGCCTCACGATCGCAGTCGACGACAACGGCCCTGGCATACCCAGCGAACTCGAGGCCCGGCTGTTCGAGCCGTTTGCGACGGGACGCGCCGACGGCACTGGTCTGGGGCTGGCGCTGGCGCGCGAGGTTTCATTGGCTCACGGCGGCGACCTTCGGCATGTCGCGCTGCATCCCGGCACCCGATTCGAACTGGAGATCCCGTGGCGCATATCCTGATCGTCGATGACGACGACGCGTTTCGCGAGACCATTGCCGAAACCTTGCAGGGCCTGGGCCATGCGGTGGTCATGGCCGCCGGCGGTGTGCAAGCGCTCGACGCCCTGTCGCGCCAGCGCTTCGACGCGGTCTTCCTCGATCAACGCATGCCGCGCATGGACGGCCTGCAGACGCTCGCTGCAATGCACGCAAAGCTGCCGCGCGTGCCGCCGGTCATCGTATTGACCGCCTATGCCAGCGGTGGCAACACGATCGAGGCGATGCGCCTCGGCGCTTTCGATCACCTGAGCAAGCCGATCCGTCGCGGCGACGTGATCGAAGTGCTCGGCCGCGCGTTGCGGTATGAGACGGCGGCCGACGCCAGCGCGCCGGCGAACGAGGATGAGGACGAGCACGCGCTGATTGGGCCGAGCAACGCAATGCGCGAAGTGCACAAGCGCATCGGGCTTGCCGCCGCCGGCGCGGCACCGGTGCTGATACTCGGAGAGACCGGAACCGGCAAGGAAATGGTGGCGCGCGCACTGCATCGCCATTCGACACGCGCCGAGAGGCCGTTCATCGCGATCAACTGCTCGGCCATCCCCAGGGATTTGCTCGAGAGCGAGTTGTTCGGTCATACACGCGGCGCCTTCACTGGAGCCACGGGTGACCGGCTTGGCTGCTTTCGGGCTGCCGACGGCGGCGTGCTGCTCCTTGACGAAATCGGCGACATGGCGCCTGACGTGCAGGCCAAGATACTTCGCGTGCTGCAAGAAGGCGCGGTGACGCCGCTCGGAAGCCACAAGAGCCTGCCGGTCGACGTGCGCGTGCTTGCTGCGACGCACCGCGACTTGGCGGCGGCTGTAGGGGAGGGCAGCTTCCGCGAAGACCTTTTCTACCGACTCGATGTGCTCGCCATCCGCGTGCCGCCCCTGCGCGAACGTCTTGCCGACATCATCCCGCTGGCTGAATATTTCCTGCGCGCAGCTGCAGCGCCCAATCCTGCGAAGGCGCTCTCGGCGTCCGCAGCCCAAGCACTTTTGCGGCACAACTGGCCGGGCAACGTGCGCGAGCTGCGCAACGCGATGGAGCGCTGCCAGGCGCTGGTGCGCCATCGCGTGATCGGCGAATTGGATCTGGAAACCGGTTTCAATGCGGCGCCTGCTCCTCGTGCGATGGAAGCCGCGCTGCCGGAAGGTTGGCGGGAACTCGATTTGCCAGCCGCCGTGGAGCGACTCGAGCGTGAGCTCATCGCGCACGCACTGGCGGCGAGTCAGGGAAACCGTGCCGAAGCAGCACGCCGGCTCGGCATTCATCGACAGCTGCTATATCGCAAGCTGGCTCAGTACGGGCTCGACTGAGCATCGCCGGCTAATGATGCGGCGCCGACTTCACCGGCCGGATCGGCGGCGAGTCCGTGTTGCCCAAGTCCGACTTGTGCATTGGCCGGTGCAAAGCACATGATGTCTTGAAAGCGGACAGGGTTGTGTATGGATCGCATCCACCCATAGCGTCCCAACGCATGCAAGTTATTGATCGATAAGGGTTCTTCAGCTGGCACGGGTCATGCGAATCTTCAGTATCAACTTCCAGGAGATTTTCATGCGATTCCAATTACGAGCCGTGGCGCTCGGTGCCGCCCTTTTGTTCAGCGCGAGCACGTTCGCCCAGATGACGCCCCCGCCGTCTGGCGCCGGGTCGGCATCTCCCGTTGCGGGTCAGCTAGCACCCACGCCGCCCGTTGCCACGCAGGCGGCCGGATCCAGCTCCACCGTCTCCGGCAAGGTTGAACGGTGGCTGGTCAACCCGAACGGCGACACGGATGGTTTTCTGTTGTCGGACGGTACCCAGGTCAGCTTCCCGCCGCATCTCTCGACCACGTTGTTGCAGTTAGTCAAGGCCGGCGATGCCGTGGAAGTGACCGGGTTGCGCAGCCCGAACGTGCCGGTGCTGCGCGCGACCAGCGTCACTGCCGGGGGCCGCACTGTGGTCGAAGCGCCACCGCGGTCGCGGGCGCATGACATGGGATCGCTCAACGCGATGAGTGCAAACGGAAAAGTTGCGCGATTGCTCTACACCCCGCGCGGCGACGCGAACGGCATCCTGCTCGACAGCGGCGCGATCGTCCGCTTTGCGCCGCACGTCAGCGCCGGGCTGGTGGCCATGCTGCAGCCGGGCCAGACGGTGTTTGCAAAGGGCTGGGGGAGCATCGGTCCGCAGGGCAGTGCGATCGAGGCAACCGCCATCGGCACCTCGCCGGACACCATGAGCGATTTGTTCGCCGGCCCCGGCGGTGAGCCCAAACACAAACATAAAGGGAAACACAAGCACAAAGGCGAACCCTGGGACCCACGTCCCCCCATGCCTGACCGTGCTCCTCCCGCGCCTGCGCAACAGCCCGGCCCTGCGTCATGAGCGCGCTCAGTGCGCCTGGCCTTGAAACCTCATCCATTCAATGCCTTATCGAGGAAGAATCTCACCATGCCGCATCCTGATGACGAAGTGGACGTCTGGTCCGTCGAAGGCCGTTTCCAACAGCTGGTTTTCAGCCCTAAAGGCGCCGTCGAGGGCTTGATGATCGACACCGACGGCGTGCCGACCCAGTTCGTTTGCGACCCGCATGATGCTGGCGTGTCGGACAGCTTCATGGCGCTGCGCCCCGGTCAGGCGCTTGTCATCGAAGGTACCGAAGCCGAACCGTCGCCAAAAGGAGAGCCAGAGCACACGGTGTATCGGCTCGAGCGGCTGGTTTCCATTGATGGCAAACCGGTCAGAGCGCGACACGACGCCGATACCGCGGTGGGTACGGTGGTGCGATTTAACTACGCCAAGCATGGCGCTGCCAACGGCGTGGTGCTGGACACGGGCGACTTCGTCCATACCAAACCCGAAGGCATGGCTCGGCTCCAACTGAAGATCGGCGACAAGGTCGAAGCCGAAGGCGATATGCGCCCCCTCGCGACCGGCCATGGCGGGGTAATGGAAGCACGGCGGATCAATGGCGTGCCGGTCGGCCCCGCGCATGCCTGAATCCGGCGCCGCCACTGCCGGCTTTCCGGCAAGCGGCCCTGCAGCGACGGGCGGCGGCAAGCCGACGCTGTCCCGTTCTGTCCTGGCCCTGACGGTGTTGGCCTTTTTCATGGCCGATGTTCAGGACGGGCTGGGCCCCTTCCTGGCGACCTATCTGCAGCAGACACAGATCCAGCAGCAAGTCATCGGCTACACGATGACGGCTGGCGGACTTGCCGCGGTTGCGATGACACCAATTGCAGGTGCCTTGGTCGATCGCTTCAAGGCGAAGCGGCCAATGACCATCATTGCTGCTCTGGCCATCCTCGCGGCCAGCGCGGTCGCCTTTTCCGTGACCGACGAAATCTGGCTGATCGCCTCGCAGGTGGTAACCGGTATTGCAGGTGCGCTGCTCCTCGCAACGCTCGCTGCCCTTACTCTTGGGCTTGCACATGCTTCGGGCTTCAAACGCCAGACCGGTCGCAATCAGGCGTGGAGCCACGCCGGCAACATGATTTCGGCGATCGGCGCCGGGCTCATCGCTTACTGGCTCGGCGCACCGTGGATTCTGGCTGTGATGGGTGTGATGACGGCCGGTGCGGTGGTGGCGACGATTGCGATTCGGCCCAGCGAAATCGACCATGAGGCCGCGCGGGGGTGCGAGTCGTCCGACGGCGAAAGCGATGGCCCCGCTGCCGGTATCACAACCTTGCTGCGCAACCGGCCTTTGCTGTTGTTCGCGGTCACTTGTGCTTTTTTCCACTTGGGCAATGCGGCGATGCTGCCGTTGCTCAACCAGCGGCTCGCTGTGAACGTGGCCGATTCGGCCCCCCTTTTGTGGACCGGCATTGCAATTGTCGTCGCGCAGCTCACGATGATTCCTGTCGCGCTGTGGGTCTCGCGCAGCCGGCGCTTCGACGTGACCTGGTTCGTATATGCGGCAATCCTGGTGCTTCCGGTGCGTGGCACACTGGCCTACTTAATTCCTCATGCGTGGGGCAACATCCCAGTGGAAATTCTGGATGGTCTGGCTGCCGGTGCGCTGGGCATTGCAACGCCGCTTCTGGTTCAACGCTTCGCCCAAGGGAGCGGTTATTTCAACACCGCGCTGGGCTTCGTCATGACCATGCAAGGCGTCGGCGCTGCGCTGAGTCCCAGTCTGGCCAACCTGGTGGTGGGTCCCGCCCATCAATTCGGGCATGCGTTTATGGTACTGGCGGCAGCATCGCTTTTGGCGCTGCCGGCGTTCTGGTTGGCTCAGCGTTCCGCGCCGCGCATCGGCCCGTTGGCTCGAGCGGCGCACTGAAGTCAAACACGGAATCTGAGAATTCGTGCTGCATCTGCTGCATCTGCTGCATAACGCATTTGTTAGCCCCATTACGATCTGTTGGGCTGGCTGTGTTCAAGCTCAGCTTCAACGCACGCTTGCGCATTGACCAAGCCTTCGACGAACACTGAGTTCACGCGAGCATTAGCCGCCCCGCAAGTGCCAACATCAGCGCCGGCGGCATGACCAGGACGCCGAGTTTCAGAAAGCGCCAGAAGCCGACCGTCTCGCCCTCGCGCCGAATGGCGGTCAGCCACAGGATGGTCGCCAAGGAGCCCGTCACCGACAGGTTCGGCCCGACATCCACGCCGATCAACAGCGCATCGACGACCATTTGCGGCGGCTGCGCAAGCTGCACGATGGAACTCGCAACCAGGCCCGCCGGCAGGTTGTTGGTCAGGTTGGAGGCCACCGCGATCAAACCACCGGAGACCCACGACGTGGCAACGGGTGCGTGTTGGGCTGCCTGAGTCAGGATGCCGGCAAGCTCGGCGATCACGCCGGTGGCGACCAACGCTTCGACCAAGACGAAGAGCCCCGCCACCAACAGAAGCACCGACCACGACACGCCTTTGACGGTCTCCCACGGTGACGACCGTGTGGCCACCAGCACCACCGCCGTCGTCAGCATGCCCATGACGGCCGTCGGCAGGCCGAGCGGCCGGTCCAGCGCCGATACCCCCAGCAGCACGACAGCCGTCAGCACGATGCCGGCTGCCGCTGCCCAGGCACCCGGCGACAGGGGCGGTGTCTGCACAGCGCGCTCGCAGCACGCTTCGAGCCGCGCGCCTTCCGTGCATCGCAGCGCCGCATAGGTCGCACCGATCGAGAGCAGCGACGGCAGGGCGAAACTGGCCAACCACTGCCCGAGCGCGGGCGTGCGGCCGCCGTACAGCACGATGTTGGCCGGGTTGGAGATCGGCAACACAAAGCTTGCCGCGTTGGCGGTGAACGCGCAGATGAACAGAAACGGCAACGGCTCGACTTTTGCCTTGCGCGCCGCGGCGAAGACAGCCGGCGTCAGCACCACCGCGGTGGCGTCGTTGGAGAGAAACGTCGTCACGAGCACGCCCACACCGTAGACCAGCACAAACAGCCGCCGAGGCGAGCCATGCGAATGGTTCACCGCCTTCGCGGCAACCCAGTCGAACAACCCCACGCGGCGCGCCGTCTCCGACAACAGCATCATCCCGATCAGAAACAGGTAGACATCGGCCCCTTTGCCGACGGCCTGCAGCGCCTGCTCGATCGGCAGCAGGCCGAGCACCACGAGCAGCACCGCGCCGGCCACGGCCCAAACCGCCTCGGGCAGTTTGAAGGGGCGGACGATCACGCCCGCGGTGGCAAGGGCGGCGACGACCCAGGAGGCGAGGTGGGCTTGGTCAGGAGAAAGCGTCATCTCTGCGGTGCTTGGCTCGGCGAAAGGTGTGCGCGAAATGCGCCGCCCGCATCATGCGCTGGAACATTGACATATTTGCGCTGCCGAATTCCATGGCTCAGCAGTGCACAGTGCACTCGTGGAGCGGACGCGTTCTGCATGATCCGGCATCTGTTGCGTTTCGACTTGGGTGTGGCCCAACACCGCCTTATGCCGTTTGCTGAGCGTTGATTCGAAAAATGCGAGCGGCGCAGCACCTATTGCGCTTACTGACTGGGAGGAAACACCACCGTCACGCCAAGACCGCTTGCACTGCCCGGAATGCGCGAACCCGACAGACTGACCTGCGCGCCGATCCGCGCGGCGATCGCTTGCACGATCGACAAGCCCAGACCAGAGCCCGGTTGGCCGCTGCCCAGCACCCGATAGAACGGGTCAAACACCCGACTCCGCTCGGCCTCGGCGATGCCGGGCCCGGTGTCCTCGATCAGCAGCACTACACGGCCGTCGTCTTGCAGCACCGCCAGGTCGACCTTGCCGCCTTCGGACGAATAGCGGATCGCGTTTTCCAGCAGATTTTTGATCAGTGTCTTCAGATCGACTTCGCTGGTGGCGATCCATCCGTCCGATGTGTCGATCATGCCAAGATCGATGCGCTTGGCGTCGGCCAGCGGCATCAGCTCTTCGAGCACCTGACGCACGATCGGCTGGATCGACACCGGCTCGGCCGCAACGCCCGCCGGCGCCTGCGCGCGCGCGAGGTTTAGCAATTGGTCGAGCAGCAGCCGGGTACGGTGTAAGCCTTGGCGCACCGTGACCAGCCGTGCAACGGTTTCGGTCGGCGTGGACGCCGCTTCGGCGCGTTCCACTTGCAAGGTCAGCGCTGTCAGAGGTGAACGTAACTCGTGCGCTGCGTCCGCAATGAAGCGCTGCTGCGCCTGCATCGACTGTCCGACGCGCACCAGCAGGCGATTGATCGCCGTGACGAACGGCCGGATTTCGCTCGGCATCGGGGCTTCGGCCACGGCGCCCAAATCCTCGACGCTGCGCCGATCCAGTTCGGATGCCATCGACCGGATCGGTCTGAAAATGCTTCGGACCAGCACTCCGATCACCAGCAACAGGATCGGAACCAGCACAAACAGCGGCAGCGCCGTGCGCAACGCGCTGTCGCGCGCGATCTCGTCACGCACCCTGGTTTGCTGGCCGATCGCATAGCGACCATCCGAATCGGTGTCGACCACCACCAGCCGCCAAGGCTGGCCGCCTGCAGTCACGGTCTGCAGGCCATTGCCGATGGTCGCCGGCAATCCAGCCAGATCACCGCCCGACGTCGATGTCGGGTTACCGGCGGCCTGCGTTTCGCCGAGGTGGGGAAGTGGCTGCACAACGACCCGACGCTCCGCATCGTGATCACCTTCAGGGATTTTGGACGCGTCGATTGGTGACAGATGCTGATGGCTGATGAATGCGCCGAGCTGCCGCAGCTGGTCATCCTGCAGCTCGATCGCCTCGTCAAAGGCTGAGAAGAACGAGAACGCAGCAGCGGCGAGCGCCACCCCCACAATGACGATCGACAGCCACAGCGAGAGCCGAAATTGCAACGACTGCCTCATGCCTGCTTGAAAACCATCCATCCCACGCCTCGGACGTTTTTGATGGCCTCGCGGCCGAGCTTCTTGCGCAGCGCATGAATCAGGAACTCGACCGCGTTGCTCTCAACTTCTTCGCCCCAGCCGTAGATCCGGTCCTCGAGATCGCTGCGCGACAGAATGGCGCCGGGACGCAGCAGCAACGCCTGCAGCAGCGCAAATTCGCGCGCTGAGAGACGCACCGACCTGTCATCGACGCCGACCTCGTGCGTGGCGGGGTCCAGCGTCAGCACGCCGTTGCTCAGAACCGGCGCGGCACTGCCGCCTTTGCGCCGTAGCACGGCGCGCATCCGGGCCAGCAACTCGCTCATCTCGAACGGCTTGAGCACGTAGTCATCGGCGCCCGCGTCGAGCCCAAGGATGCGGTCCTCCACCCGGTCGCGCGCCGTGATGATCAGCACCGGCACCGGGTCGCTTGCCTTGCGGATGGAGCCCAGCACCGCGACACCGTCTTTCTTGGGAAGACCCAGGTCCAGCAAGACGACGTCGTATTTCTGGCCTGCAAAGGCACGCAACGCCATCTCGCCGTCGTGGACCCGGTCGACCGCATACGCGGCATCCTTCAAGGCCTGCTCGATCGCCTCACCGATCATCGCGTCGTCCTCGACCAGTAGCACCCTCATGCTTGGCGGGCTCCGCTGCTGCTCATCTCAAGTCCGAAGCTTTTCGGCTCGCTGAGGAATCAGCACGATGCAGCCGATGATGAAAACCGCCAGCACCGCGGAGGCGACGTAGCGGCTCAATGCGAGGCCACCGCTCGCATGTGGCTTGTCCAGTAGGTCCCCCACCGTCGCGCCCAGCGGCCGCGTGAGGATGAAAGCGGCCCAGAACAGCAGGGTGTGCGAGATCTTGGTCCAGAAGTACGCCGCCGCCACCACAGCCAGCCCCGCGGCAAACACCAGCGCGCCGCCCTCATAGCCGAGGCCGAGTCCGGTCTTGCCGTCTGCCATCCAGTCGCCCAAGGCAGTGCCCAGCGTCTGGGAGAACAGGATCGTGACCCAGTAGAAGACCTCGGCCTTGCGCGTCGAGATGTCCGACACCGACACCGAGCCGAGCGACCAGTGCCACAGCCCGAGGGTGGCGAGCAACAAGGTCAGCAGGATCGACGTGCCGCCCAGGTAGCCAATGCCGAGTGAGCGATCGAGCAGGTCAGCCAGTGTGGTGCCGACCGTCGTGGTCGCGACGATCACGGCCCAAAACAGGAATGGATGAAACTTCTTCACGGCGATCTGCACGCTGACCAGCACAATGAACAGCGCAGCAAAGATGACCGTGCCGGTCAGGTAGCCCAGATTCATGGACATCGTGACCGCATCGCCGCCGGTCTCCCCCAGCGTGGTCGCGGCGATTTTGATGATCCAAAAGCCGAAGGCGACGGCGGCTACCTTGCCTAGCGTGTCTTGTGTTTCTTGTGGATGGTTTGACATGAGGGGTTTCGCTTTCACTGGGATCGCTGCCGTTTCGCTCCGGGGTCCATCGACGACTTCAACCGGGACAGCCGATTGAGTCGGCGGATGATCCTGGCGGTGTTCGGAAGTCGGTGTGTGGTTCGTTGCGGATGCTCTACTTGACTGCGCTTGGGGCGTTCATCGCACTCAGTAGGTTGGTCATCGCTTGCTTGCATTCCGCCGCGTTGGGCGTGTCGGCGCGCAACGCGCTCAGCGCGCGGTCAATCGCCTTGTCCACCACATGCCAGTCGTCCGCTGCATGTGGCTTCAGACCCGCCTCGGCCGAATCCCAGGCCACTTCGAGATCCTTGATGCGGGTTTTGGCTGTGGGGAGGTCGCCTTTGTCCACCAAGGCAGAAGCGTCCGCCGCGATGGTGCGGAATTGCGACAGATCGCCCAGCTTGGATGTCGGATTGCCGGTCGCAACAGGTGTGACCTGCACGGTCGCAGGGCTGCTCGTGACGACAGGTTTGCCCGCGGTCGGGGCGGTCTCCGACGACTTCGAGCAGCCGGCGGCGAGAGTCAACAGGGCAATGGCCGACAAGGCGGTGACAGGACGGATCAGGGAAGAAATGGTATTCATGCTGTTTTCCTTCAAGAGTGATGGACTGGACTCAGGCGTGCTTACCGACTGCCGGCAAGCTGGTTCTGTTCAAAGTGACTTGAGCGACGGCCACCAGCACGACGATGACCGTCAGAAAGAGGGCGCTCGTCCACATGGCCCCAAGGCCCAGGCCGCCGTAGGTATCGGCCTGCGTCAGCAGGTCGCCCAAGGAAGCGCCAAAGGGCCGCGTGAGGATGTAGCCGATCCAGAAGGTCAGCACCGCATTGCCGCCCAGCCGAAAGGCCAGATACGTGAGGGCGATCAGCAAGCCGAACGCGACCGCTCCCCACTTGAAGCCCAGCCCCAGCGCTTCGGTGGCAAGGTCACCCGCGGCCGTGCCCAGGGCGAACGTGCAAAGGATCGCGGCCCAGTAGAACCACTCCCGGCGCGGTGTGAAGATCTCGTGGATCGACAGGGTCCGCTCCACCTGGTACCAGACCGCGAAGATCGCTGCCAGCAGCACGGCAAACACGGCGGTGCTGACATACAGGCTGATGCCCAGTTTGTCGGTCATCAAGTCGGTGATCTGGGTGCCGACCACGCTGACCAGCACCACGGTGAGCCAGTAAATCCACGGGGTGTAGCGCTCGGTGCGCAACTGCAGAAACAGTGCGATCGCGAGCAGCGTGCCCATCACCGCCTGTGTCGTGCCCGCTCCCCATCCGACATTGACCGCGAGGAAGTCTGCGCCGGTCTCGCCGACGGTGGTGCACATGATCTTGATGATCCAGAAGGCCAGCGTGGCTTGTGGGACCTTGTTGAGCATGCGCCGCAGCGGCATGGCGTCTTCGGCGGTGATGGATGCGTTCATGCGTGACCTCAATCGGTTTTTGGTGTGGCTGAATCGTTGCGTGCCTGTAGAGCGCTCAAGCAGGTGCCATCGCAGCGTTGCAGTCAGTGTCAGCGCGCAACACTTAACGCAGACTTAGCAGGTGCCGATGCGGCTTGATTTGCTCATCAGTCGCCCATAAAAAAGCCGGATCGGTCGTTGCGGACCGATCCGGCTGTGCGATTTCATCGAGGCAATGCGTTCGGCGAACAGGTCACTTCATCGCATTGCCTGCAGTGGCTCAATCGCGCTCGTCACGATCGTCGTCGTGGTCGCGCTTGTCTTCGTTGGACGACAGCACGGTGCCGTTGGCCGCGTCGACGCGAACGTCGAACACCTTCGCACCGTTGACGACTTCAACATCCCAGGCCCAGCCGGCCTTGGTGTTCTCGTACTCGGCTTTCACGGCTTTGCCGCTGGTGTGCTGCTCGGCCGCGGCGACCGCCTGAGTCATCGAGACCTTGGCGTTGTTGATGGCCATCGCGTCGTTTTCCGCGCCGCCTGTCGCGTTGGTGGCGGCGTAGGCACCGGCCGTGACGGCCAGCACGGCAGCGGCGATGGCTGCGTGGGTGTAGCGGGTTTTGTTGCGGGTTTGCATGAGAAAGCTCCTGACAGGTTGCACGCAGAAGGTTGCGTGGGGGAGAGCTTAAAAATGCAGACTTAGCTGACACTGAGCACGCGGCACTTTTTTGGATCGATGCAGAACTTACTGTGGGTTGCAGGTCGATTCGCCTACGAATGCGTACGTCGCCGAAGCGCCATGACACCCAGTGCGACCACGCAGAAAACCGCTCCCGCATGAAACGTCGCCGCCGCACCCAGCCGGTCCCACAGCAGCCCGGCGAGCACGCTGGCCAGCAGCAGCGCGAGGCCGCTTGCGAGGTTGAAGAACCCGAACGCCGTGCCGCGCAAGTCGGCCGGTGCGCTGTCGGCCACCATGCGGGCGAGCAGCCCCTGCGTGATGCCCATGTGGACGCCCCAGAGCGCGACGCCGGCCAGCACAAAGCCGATCCCGCTGCTGGCTGCGAGAACCAGATCGGCCGCGATCAGCACCACAAGACCGAGCGCGAGCAGCGCGGTATGGCTTATCCGATCGGACAGTTTGCCGAACGGGTAGGCAGAGAGCGCATACACCCCGTTCATGGCAACCATCACGAGCGGTACGAAGGCGATCGGCACGCCGCCCTGCTGGGCTCTGAGCACGAGAAACGCTTCGCTGAAGCGCGCGAGCGTGAACACCGCGCCGATGCCGACGACCCACCAATAGGTGCGGTCCAGTCGCAGCAAACTCTCGCGCCGGATCGGATTGACGCGTTGTACCCCGGCAGGCCGATGTTCCGGCTCGCGCAGGCCGAACCCGAGCAGCGCGACGGCAAGCAGGCCGGGAATGACCGCAACCCAGAACACCGCCTGGAAATCGTTTGCCCACAACAGCATCAGCCCGACCGCGAGCAACGGGCCGACGAATGCGCCGACGGTATCGAGCGACTGGCGCAGGCCAAACGCCGCGCCGCGCAGGTGTGCGGGTGCCAGGTCCGCCACCAATGCATCGCGCGGCGCGCCGCGCACACCCTTGCCGATGCGGTCGAGCAGCCGCGCGGTCAGCACCAAGCCCAGGCCCGGCGCGAGCGCGAACAGCGGTTTCGTCAACGCCCCTAATCCGTAGCCGAACAGCGCGAGGCCCTTGCGCTTGCCGAGGTAGTCGCTCAACGCGCCCGAAAACACTTTGACGATCAGCGCGGTCGACTCGGCCAGCCCCTCGATCAAGCCGACCGCGAAAGCGCTCGCGCCGAGCGTCGTGACCATGAACAGCGGCAGCAGGCTGTGGATCATCTCGGAGGAGATGTCCATCAGCAGGCTTACGAAGCCCAGCACCCAGATGCCGCGCGGGATACGGTTGGATGGTTCGTGCCCGGTGATCAAAGACATTGGAAGACAGCCATGTTCATCGAGCGGCGATTGTCGGCGTCCGCGATAGCGTCTCACTGCCACTCAAGCATTGGGCCTTCTGCACGCACTGCTCTTAAGTCGGTCTTAAGCCCGACACGCACAACATGAGCCGGTGTGGTGCGACGGCCTTTGCCATCGCGCGACCCCACATGACCAACTTGCACCTGTTCGAACTCATCAACGCGGCGCCGGGCCTCGATCACATGCGGTTGGCCTGGGCAGTCGCGTTGGCCGACTGGACGATCTATCTGGTACCCGTCGCGATGACGGTTGCCTGGGTTCGAGGCGACGAGACGGCGCGCGGGGAGCTGCTGCGAATGCTTTTGTCAACCTTGATCGCGCTGTGGATCGCGCAAGTGATCACGCACCTGTGGCCGCAACCGCGTCCCTTCGCACTGCACCTGGGCACGCAGTATCTGGCGCACGCCGACGATCCGGGCCTGCCGAGCGACCATGTCACCGTGCTTTGGACCCTCGCGCTGGCAGCGTTCGGCGCGAAGCGGTTTGCAGTCTGGGGGCTGCCGCTGCTGACCCTGGGATTGCTGGTTGGCTGGAGCCGGGTCTATCTGGGCGTGCACTTTCCGTTCGACGTGCTGGCTGCGTTTCCAGTGGCCGCGGCGGGTGCTGTCGCTGCCTATGCGCTGCGCCAGCCGGTGAAACCGACCATCAGTTCGATCCTGGCTCTTTATCATCGTGCTGAAAAGTACGCGACGGCCAAGCTCGGCCGAGACCACCACACGTGAAGCGAGACCAGACATCGCACAGCCCACATGCGCCTGCTGCTGATTGAAGACGACGACATGATCGGCAAGGCGGTGCGCGAGGGCTTGATGCGCGCCGGCTTCACCGTGGACTGGGTCACCGATGGTCGTGCAGCCGATCTGGCGCTGGGCAACGGCGTCTACGACCTGGCGATTCTCGACCTCGGTCTGCCCAAGAAGGACGGGATGGCGATTTTGGCCAGTCTGCGGGCGGCGAGCAATTTCATTCCGGTGTTGATCGCATCGGCACGCGACACGGTGGCCGATCGCATCGCGGGCCTTGAAGCCGGTGCCGACGACTACGTGCTCAAACCGTTCGATCTGGACGAACTGGTGGCCCGTGTGCGTGCTTTGCTGCGCCGTCACGCGGGCAGCGGATCGCCGCTTCTTAAGTGCGGCGCTCTGGTGCTGGACCCGCTGCGCAAGATGGTTGTGCAGGACGATGTCGCCATCGAGCTGTCGGCCAAGGAATTCGCGTTGCTGGAAACTCTGATGCAGCGGCCAGGCGCGGTCCTGTCGCGCGAGCAACTGGAGGAATCGGTCTACGGCTGGGGCGACGAGATCGGCAGCAACGCGATCGAGGTGCATCTGCACCATCTGCGCAAGAAACTGGGCAGCGCCACCATCAAAAACGTTCGCGGCGTCGGCTATCGCGTGACGGAAGGCTGAATGCGTTCGATCGAACGCTATCTCGTGGTTTGGGTGGTCGGGGCGCTGAGCCTGGGTCTGGCCTTGGTCACGCTCGTGACTTACCTTGTCACGGTCGACGAGATGAACGAGGTGTTCAACGTCGATTTGAAGAACGTGGCGACCGCGGTGGCGACCTACCATCACTCGGGTCATGGGCAGGAGCCGAACCAGGCAGCCGTTTTGGCATCGGTCGATGCAAGCGGGCGTGACGATGCCGACATCGTGACGCAGACATGGGACCGAGCGGGTGTTCGGGTCTTTGTCTCGGACCCGAGTGTCCGTTTGCCGTTCTCTGCCACCGAGGGGCTGTCATATCCCGTATCGAACGGTGAGGCCTGGATTGTCTATACCGCCGTGAGCGACGACGGCGTGGTGCAGGCGGCACAACGCAAGGCGGGCCGCAGCGAGATTGCGCAGGAATCGGCGGCGCAAGTGCTGCCGCCCATGCTGCTGCTGATCGTGGGGGTCGGCGGGCTCATGGTGTTCGCGCTGCGCCGAGGTCTCCTGCCGCTCAATGCGGCAGCGCGCGACGTGGCAGCACGCAGTGAGCATTCGCTGGAGCCGATTCCAACCGACGACGTGCCACGAGAGCTGATGCCGCTTGCTGTCGCGGTCAACGGCCTCATGAGTCGGCTGTCGACCGCGTTGACAGCGCAGCGACGCTTTCTGGCCGATGCGGCGCACGAGCTGCGCACGCCGGCGACCGCCATTCGCCTGCAGGCGCAACTGCTCGAAAAATCGCCCGACGCGGCCACCCGTGCGGTGGCTCTGGATGAGTTGAAAGCGGGCATCGAACGTTCTCAGCGGCTGATCGAACAGTTGTTGCAGGTCGCACGCTCCGGCGCCGACGGCGAAGCCTTGCGCTCAGAGCCAATCGATCTGGCCAGCCTTGCGCGCTCGGTAGTGGGCGCGATGAGCATCAAGGCGGATCGCAAGGACATTGATCTGGGCGCGGACGCGGCGGCTGAGGTCCAAGTGATCGGAGACCGCCACCAGCTCACCGTGCTGCTCAACAATCTCGTCGAGAACGCGTTGCGCTACACCCCGGCGGGCAGCGTGGTGGACGTTGCGGCGGAGTGTTTGGACGAGCGGCCCGCGCTGCGGGTAATCGATAACGGACCAGGGATTTCGCCTGCTGAACGTCTGCGCGTGTTCGACCGCTTTTACCGCGGCGAGCACGCGGCCACCCACGAGCCCGATGGCAGCGGGCTCGGGCTCTCGATCGTGCAAGCAATTGCTGAGCGTCACCAGGCGAAGGTCAGCCTGCATACGCCGGAGAGCGGGGCGGGGCTGGAGGTTAGGGTGGTTTTCAAAGCAGCGATCAAGCAACAACCGAGCGCTTGAACAGCGATAGTGGCCATTCTTGAGGTCGTCGCCTGCACGCGCGAGCCCGCGCATGGGTGCTTCTTTGTCAACTCGGTCTCTGAACTGGTGCCATCCGACGCCGATGTCACCGCCCTGGCAAAGCGCTACCTCAGCGGGGTGGATCGACGCGTGACGAGTTGGGTGCAACAACTTGGATTTACGCCTGCGGATTCGCGCAAACGCAGTGGCGCCATGCTCGCGATCGCTACCGGGGCCATCACGCTTCGCAAGGCCGGCCAATCGGCACAGCGCATCCGCAGCATGCTCGATCTGGCTCCTTCGTTGATGAGCGAGACGCACGCAAAGCCGGCCGCATTGCAGCACCCTCGGGACACCCCATAGCCATAAATCATCAAGGTCAGGCTCGCCTTTTTCTTAGACCGCCATGCGTGCAGGCGTCACCATCAGCGAGGCGCAACGCGTCAAGGATCGTGGTTGAGCCTTGGGCCGATCGGCACCGGTGCGCTCGGCATGTTGTTGCTCGGCGCCGATGCGCCGATGCGCCGCGCGTCCTGGCGGCCCACGGCCTGGCGAGCATCGGCCGGGTGGTGCAAGGCTTCGGTCTGGTGATGGGCTTGCTAATGTGGGGCTACGGCCTGTGGTGGTTCGTGATGGCCGTGCTCATCACGTTGCGCTACCTGTGCGAGGGGCTGCCGTTTAACATGGGCTGGTGGGGTTTCACGTTTCCGATCGGCGTCTACGCTGTCGCCATGCTGGCGCTCGGGCGGCAAACCAACATGGCCTTGTTTACGACCATCGGCGGCGTGCTTGTCGTCGCGCTGGCCGGCTTCTGGCTGCTGGTGTCGATGCGCACATTGCACGGTGCGTACCAGGGCTATCTGCTCGTTGCGTCGTACCTGTCGGGTGAGACCGGCTTGTTCGACGGGCCGTCGATATGTCCACCACGCCCGCTGCGATCAGTGTGCCCGAGGCCAGCGAAACATGAGCGCGGTGCTGCAAGCCTTTGATGCCACCTTGTCGATCGGCTTCGGCGGCTGTCTTGTGCCGCTCGCACCACTGCCGCCCGCTTTGAATTCATCATCAAGGAAGGAACTTTTATGACCCGACTACCCATGTCAGGCCGGGCCGCGTTTTGGGCGGGGCTGATCGCCATCGTCGTCAACACCGCGTTGCTTCATCTGGCGGAAGTCATCCCGCTGAAGACGGAGGCAGGGGGCTTGCTGAAGCTCCTGAAACTGGGTTTCGGCGACGTGATTGCACGTTCTTCGATCAGTGAAATCTGGCTTCAGCTGCAACTGCCGGCGCCCGATTCGGCAATTTTTAAGACCGGATTCCACGTTGCCGTGGGTCTGGCGATGGCGCTCGTCTATGCCGCGTTCATAGAGCCACGATTGGCCGGCTCGCCGTGGCGCAAGGGGCTGCTCTACGCCTGCGGGCTTTGGCTGATCAACGCCTTCGTTCTCTTGCCGTGGATCGGAGAAGGCATTGCCGGCAGTCGCCAGTTGAGCTTTGCCGGCATGGCGTATTACGCCGTCGCGCACACCGTGTTCTTCGTGCTGATGGCATGGTTGTATGCCCGGTTTCGGCCTGACGGAGGTGAAACATTGTCCAGTCGCGGCGCATGACGAGCTCCGATTCCGCACACAGACGCATACTCGCCATCGTTCAAGCCTTTTGTGCGCTAGGTGTTTTCGCGCTGACCCTACATGCTGCCTGCAGGGGTTTTGATGCAGGTGCAAGATTGCTGTGCCATTTGTTGCTGTTGCAAAGGGAGGCGGTTATGGCATGGCATCCAGGGCAGGCCTATGGCCAGGATTTGCGGGACCGGGTGTTGGAGGCTGAAGGCACGGTTCACGCGGTAGCCGAGCGCTATGCGGTCAGCGACTCGTACGTGGCGCGGGCGCGTGGCAAGCGACGCCGGCTGGGGGAGGTCTGCGCCGGCGTCCAGCGCAATCATGTGCCACCGCGGCTGGCGGGCCTGGAGTCAGCGCTGGCCGCTCAGGTGGCGGTGGCGGCCGACCAGACGCTGGCGCAGTGGTGCGGCTGGGTGCGGCAGCGAGCACGGCGTGCGGGTGGGAGTCACCACCATGTGGAAGACGCTTGGCCGGTTGGGCCTGAGCCTCAAAAAAAGACCTTGCATGCCAGCGAGCAGGAGCGCGCCGACGTAGACAGCCGCCCGTGAGGTCTGGGCGACCGAGCGCGCGGCCCTACAAGCTGGCCGGCTGGTCTTTCTCGACGAGACGTGGGCGACCACGAACATGACGCCCACACGTGGTCGCTCTCCCAGGGGTCGGCGCTGCCGGGGCCGAGCCCCGTATGGCCACTGGCACACGACGACCTTCGTGTGCGCGCTGCGCAATGCCGGCCTGGCCGCGCCCTGCGTGCTGGACGGCCCCATCAACGGGCAGGCCTTCGTTGCCTGGGTGCAGCAGATGCTGGCGCCCGAGCTATGCCCCGGCGACATCGTGGTGATGGATAACCTGGGCTCGCACAAGGTGCACGGCGTGCGCCAGGCCATCGAGGCAGCCGGCGCGGCGGTGCGCTACCTGCCGCCCTACAGCCCCGACTTCAACCCCATCGAGCAGGTCTTTGCCAAGCTCAAAGGCCTGCTGCGAAGAGCGGCAGGCGCGCACCCGCGAATCGCTCTGGGACGCCATCGGGGCACTGCTCGACAACTTCTCACCCGCCGAGTGCGCCAACTACATCCGCCACTGCGGTTATGGCAGCTCAGCGTGAAACCGCTCTAGCGGCAAAAATGTCGGGTGTGTCGCCGTCGCGAAAGACCGCAGCAGTCGCATCAACCCTGAAACCCGATCTGATGATTGGTCGAGCGGATGAACAATAGCGATGACGATCTGGGCTAGCCAAGTCGGCGCAGGTTGCGTTGGCGTCGAGACCAGGTAACGCCCGAAATCGTGGCCAAGGCGGCCTGCAGGCCGAGCCTGGGTTGACCCGGGTTCGCTTCTGCAGGACAGGCAGGCGGCTGGGAGCTCGCCCTGCCGTCAGGGCGCCGGGGTCAGGTCCTGACCGTTCTGCACCGGGCTGATATCGAAGGTGCTGCGCGTGCTTCCGGTACGGCCCGCGTTGTCTGTCACGGTCGCCTTGGCCGTCACCGTGGTCTTCCCCGCCGGCATCACCAGGCTGCCGCCGACCACCCAGCTCGCGGTGCTGCGGATGCCCTTCGGATCACGCTCGCTGCCGGCGATGTTGAAGATCGGCGCCAGATTGGCGCCGGCCGGGATTACGTTACCGTTGGGCTGGAGCAGTGGCACGTCAAAAGTGAAGCTCAGGCCGGGAAAGTTGCGGTTCGGCCCGCCCGCCGCGTTCGGGCCGTTCAGCTGGATCTGGCTGCCGTCGAGGATCGTGCCGCGATCGGCATCGACCTTGCCCGCGCCGTTTTCGTTGACGGCGATCCCGGCGCCGGTCTTGTCGAGCGCCGAAACCTGCACGAAAAACAGCGAGGCGTTGGCCGGCGGCGTCGGGCGTCCGCTGACCGGACCTGTGGCCACGCTCGACGGGGTACGCGGAGCGATCAGCGTCACTTCGGGACCGTCGGCGTCGTCGACGCCATCGCCGGCGAGACCAGCCACCTGCGGCGTCAGCGCCTGACCCGAAGTGCGTTCAGCAAGCACGTTGTAAGACACCCGGTCGGTGGCGACGCGGCCGCTCTTGTCGGTGACGCTGGCGGTGATGGTGACCGCGGTGACGTCGGCCTTCAGCGACTCGAGCACGTGCCATCCGGCCCATACCGTGATCCCCGGCCCTGGCGTGTCGTCGCTACCCGCGATGTTGAACAGCGAGGCCAGATTCGTTCCGCTCGGAATTAGCGTTCCGTCGGGCTTGATGAGGTCTGCATCGACCGTCACAACCAGCGTTGAAAACTTGGGGTTCGGCTGTCCGAGCAGGCTCGTGTTGCGAATGTTCAGTCCTTCCTCGGCCCCGATGCCGACGGCATCGCGCGTGATCATCTCAAGATTGATCGAGAAGCCAGCGCCGTTGAAGCTGCCCGTGCCGGCGACGCCCTCGCCGCGGGCTACCGAGTTGCCAGCCTGCGGCGAGACGATGTGCATCAGCGGCGTCGTGTCGGGCTGGTCGCTGCCGCCGCAGCCTGCGAGCAGTGCCGCGCCGCTCATCAGCGTGGCCAGCGTGGTTCGGGAGAAGCGGGGCAAAGGTCGTGACGTAATCATGTTGTTTCCGGTTTGAATGCTGCGTGAACGCCGACAGGATGGCGGCGATGAGCGGAGCTCACCTCCCTGTGGACGCAGCGCGGGCGACGTCTATTCCAGCGCCGACGGAAAAAAGCCTGACAACGGTCACGCGGTGCCCGTGCGGGACGCGACGGCAAACACCCCGACCGGCTGAGCTTTCGTTGTCGATCGAACGAAGTTCCGTCCGGTCGGCGCCGTGCTGCTGGCGCAGACTCTTGGCAGTGGTGTCGCGTAAAGAGCTGCAGGGCAATGACGGCGTGGCGGCTCCGATCAAGGCACGGTACAGACACTTCCGCTGGTCGGAAACCTTGACGTAGGTCTCGTCCATGCGCCGGCCATCCCCGGATGGGGCGTTTGCGGCGTCGAAGCACCAATCCCAGTGCGGGCAGGATCTTGAGCAACCGGCGGCGGGCGGTGGAGTGAAAACGTCGTGGGGCACGGTGACCTGATCGGCATTGACTTGACCCTTGAACGGGCGACCTTTACCGGCACTTGCGCAAGGAGATCAGCGTGCGTCTACCTTGTGGCATCGGCTTGCCTCTTGTACCGATCAGATGCCGGGCGTGTCGTGGGGGCAAAGAACCAAGCAGGCGGTTCAACCCGTAAACACAGTCAGGCGGGCTCGAATAGCGGTTCGCTCGAATGGTCGTCGTCGTTCCGCCAGCAGGTTGCCCGACAAAAATTACTTCGGGCATGGAATAAAACCTCCCTCGCACCCCTCTACAAGTCAACTGCCGGCCAAAACACAACCTCAATCCGAGACCATGACGCTAAAACCATTTGCCAGGCTGGCCTGCTGCGCCCTACTGGCGGTCGTGGTCACGTTGAGTGCCAGCGCGGCGGAAACCGCGTCCCCGGCGCACCACCATGCCGCTGCGCCGGGCGCCAGCGCGCCGCCCCCGGCGTTTGTTGCCTCGAACGCCAAAGCCTTTTCGGACCTGATGGACGATGCCATGAACGTGATGAACGACGGCATGGGTCGCGCACCAATGAACGGTGACCCGGACCACGATTTCGCTTCGATGATGATCCCGCACCACCAGGGCGCCGTTGACATGGCCAAGGCGATCCTGCTCTACGGCAAGAACCCGGTGCTGCGTCGTCTGGCGCAGGAAATCATCGTCACTCAGGGTTCAGAAATCGCAGTGATGCGGGCCGAACTTGACAGAGGCGAGGCGGCTCGTACCGCCGCACCAACCCGCCCCGCCTTCGGCGGAAAACCATGACCACAACGAGAAACGTACCATGACACTGAATCGACTGACCGCAACCATTCTGGCCCTGGCGCCAATGGTGTTCGTCCCTGCCTTTGCCGGCCAGGCGCCTGGCGCCGCCAGCGCACCCGACATCCCCATCGGTTCGCAAGACCGCGTCTACCTGAGCGACCAGTCGTCCAACACCGTGTCGGTGGTCGACCCCTCGACCGACAAGCTGCTCGGCGTGATTCAGCTGGGCGCCCTGACACCGGGCAACCTGAGCCCACTGTACCGTGGCCAGTTGCTGGTGCACGGCATGGGCTTCTCGCCCGATCACCGCACCCTGGTGGTGGTGTCCATCGGCTCGAACTCGGCGACCTTCATCGACACCGCGACCAACCAAGTCAAGCACACCGCTTACCTCGGCCGCTCGCCACACGAAGCGATGTTCACGCGCGATGGCAAAGAGGTGTGGATCACCATACGCGGCGAAGACTACGTGCAGGTGCTGGACGGCAAGACCTATGCGCCGCTGCGCCGCATCACCGTGCCCAACGGTCCGGGTATGACAATCTTCTCGCCCGACGGAAAGTACGGTTATGTGGTGTCGAGCTTCATGCCCGAAATGGTGGTGATCGACACAAAGAGCCACGAAGTCGTGGCCCGCGTCAAGCAGGCGTCACCGTTCAGCCCCGACCTGGCGGCCACGCCGGATGGCCAGCAGCTCTGGTTTACGCTCAAGGACGTCGGCAAGACCCAGGTGATCAATGCCCAGCCGCCGTTCCAGAACATTGCCTTGCTCGAAACCGGGCCGATCACCAACCACGTCAACTTCGCGCGCACCGCGCAAGGCCAGTTCGCCTACGTCACGGTCGGCGGGCTCAATGCGGTGAAGGTGTTCACCACCACGGACCAGCCGTCGCTGGTCGCGACCATCCCGACGGGTGAGCTCCCGCACGGCCTGTGGCCGTCGGGCGATGGCACGCGCATGTATGTGGGCCTGGAAAACGGCAACGCGGTGACCGCGATCGACACCGCCAGCAACAAGGTCGTCTCGACCACGGCCACGGGCCAATCGCCACAGGGCATGGTGTACATCCCGAACGCCGTGCCCAGCGGGCCGGGCACCGACAACCTGACACCGCTCGGCGCCCTGGGTGACGCAGTGCACCTCACGATGGGCGCTGCCGGGTCCAGCGCTGTAGCGACCACGGTGGTCGTCAACAACCAGGGCCTTGTGGACCTGCTGCAAGCGGCGGTGACAGGACTCGAACCCAAGAGGCCCTATCTGCTGGCCCTATCGATGAATGCCGACGGATCGGGCGTCCTCGATCCGGTCGCGAAGTTCATGGCCAACCCGGCCGGTGCGGCCATCGTCAATGCCATCGGGCCGTTGCGCATGGCGGTGCAGGGCGGCGCGGCAGGCCCGCGGCGCTACCTGGTGATCGCCGCGAACACCGACGACAAGCCCGGTGCGCCGATTCAGGTGCAGCTCAAGTAATTCTTCCACCAAGCGTGCCTCACCCGAGTCCGCGCGTTCGGGGTGACGGTGACCTCCTCGCGCTTGTCGCGCCACCCACGGATGAAGCTCTACACGTTTTTTCAATCGGGTTCGGCATACCGCGTGCGCATCGCGCTCAACCTGAAGCGTATCGACTATGAGCCGATCTTCGTCCGTGGCGGGCAAGGCTCGCAGGAGTTGCGCTCGCCCGCCTACCTTCAGGTGAATCCTCAGGGGGTCGTGCCCACGCTCGAACACGAGGGCCGCCTCTTTGCCCAGTCATTGCCCATCATGGAGTACCTGGAGGACATGTTTCCCACGCCCTCGATCCTGCCCGTCGCAGCGGGTGACAGGGAGCGTGTGCGTGCGTTGGCACAACTGGTCGTGAGCGACATTCACCCCCTGGCCACTGCGCGGGTCATCGGCTACATGGAACGTGAACTTGCCTTGACGCCAGAGCAACAGCAGGCATGGCTCAGGCACTGGAATCTATCCAGCCTGCGCACGTTCGAGGCCTTGCTGGCTCAGGACTCGCGAACGGGCACCTGTTGCCACGGTGATGAGCCGACGCTGGCGGACATCTGCCTGATTCCCCAAGTGCGCATGGCACGACGCCTCGGCTGCGATTTGTCGGACCTGCCCACGATTGAGCGCATCGACAATCATTGCCTCGCCCACCCGGCATTTCAGCGCGCCGCTCCCGAAAACCAGCCCGATGCAACGTGAGCGGCGAGGCACTTGCCACCGCAGTTGAAAATCGAACGGGTCGACCTCGCCGGATTTGCCGGCCTTGCGCCCCTCCGTGCAAAGGGTCCCCGTGCTGCGCCACATCATCGTCACCCTTTTTGCACTGCGGGCCTGTCGGCCTGCCAGACCGCCCTGTGGCAGCCCATGGCCGTGCTCAGGCATGTGGAAGTGAATGGCGTCCACATCGGCTACACCGAACACGGCAGTGGCATCCCGGTGGTGTTCGTTCACGGCTCGATGAGCGACCGGCGCATCTGGGAAGCGCAGCGCCCGGACATCGCGCTGAACTACCGCTACGTGGCCTACGACCAGCGCTACTTCGGCCCCGAACCGTGGCGCGATGACGGCAGGAATTTCTCGCAAGCGACGCATGCCGCCGACCTGATGGCCTTCATCCGCTCGCTGCATGCCGGACCGGTGCATGTGGTGGCCTGGTCGTACGGCGGCTCGGTAGCGACGCTCGCGGCGAGCCAGCACCCGGAACTGTTCCGCAGCCTGTCGCTGCATGAACCGACGCATCGGCAGCCTGAACGTCAACACGCCCGAAGGCAAGGCCGCCGTCAGCGCCTTCGGCGGCGCAGTGGCGCCCATACGGGCGACGCGAATGCCGGAGACGCGACCGTCAGGAGCCCTGCCGCATCCAATCGCACGCTGGTCGATTTTCTCGCGCGCCATTGATGGGTAATCGCGAGCAGCGAACCCGCCACGAGCTGCCAGTCCCGATGCCAACTTCAGCTTGACAGTAACCTGAGCACTTGCGACTCCTTGGTCGGTGGTGTCGGCTTGGCCCTCGCGCAGTACCAAGCCTTGCGAGTGATTTGTGAGTCGCGACTCCCGAGAACCGGCTCAAGATCGAAGTCGGAATTTGCGGTCAGCACATTGCGCGGCCTGCAAAAACCATTTTTGGCTGTGACGGTGGAATACGCGGCGCCCGCTTGGCGTCTGCCCCTATGTGAGCAAAGCGCTTGCACCGTCTTCCGGTTCACCCGACACCGCTTCCACTACTTCTTTCGGAGCTCCTCATGTTCAAAGCATCCTTCGTTTCCATTACAGCTGCCGCGCTGACGTTTGCCGCGGCCAGCAGCTTCGCCGCGCCTGCCGATGACGCCCGCGCCCACTTTCAGTCCATTGGCGCGGGTGATCTCGCTGCGGTCATGCGCGGCTACGCCGGTAACGCGCAATTCAATTGGGTTGGCGGCCCGTTCGACGGCACCTATGCGTCCGCCGACGCGATCCGCGGTGTGTGGGAGAAGTTCACCAAGTCGGTGGGTCCCCTGAAGGTCAGTATCGACAAGCTCGAAGAGTCGGGCAACCCGAAAGGCTCCACCGTCTCCGCGAACGTACAGTTCGACGGCAAGATGCCCATCAAAGTGCGCTATGTGCTGACCTTCCGCGAAGGCAAGATCGTCAGCGAGACGTGGCAAATCGACCCGAAGCTCGCGGTGGCAGCGGCCTATTGATCGTCGATATTCATTGGTTCGTTCCGAAGCGCGGTCGATTTATTTTTTTGCATTGACGGGGAATGGCGCGCCTCAACCTTCCGTCTGCCCCGTTGTGAGCAGCATTGCTCACCATCGACAACGACCCAACCGCCAACAAGACTTCACGGAGATTCCATGCTCAAGACCCTCTGCATCGCCGCATCATCGGCGGCGTTCTTGTTCACCGGTGGCTGCGCCAACATAGCTGCACCCAAGGCCCCGGCTATGCTGGCCAGCGGCGCACTCGTGGCGCCCAACGGCATGACGCTGTACACCTTCGACAAGGACGTGGCCAACAGCGGCAAGAGCACCTGCAACGGCCCCTGCGCAGCGCTGTGGCCGCCGATGGTGGCCACGGCCTCCGACCAGCCGGTGGGTGCCTACAGCATCGTCACCCGCGACGACGGATCGCACCAGTGGGCCTACAAGGGCAAGCCGGTGTACACCTACAAGGCCGACCAGAAGGCCGGCGACCGCAGCGGCGACAACTTCAAGGACGTGTGGCACATCATCAAGGAGTGACTACCGCGCCTGTCTGCCGATCAACCATGCACGACGACCGGACCCTGCTGACGCTGGGTGCCGCGCCTGCGCCGCTATGCGCGGGCGCTGGCCGGCAACCGCGACGATGCCGACGACCTGGTGCAGGACACGCTGGAGCGTGCCTGGTCCAAGTCGGCTCTCTGGCGCGGCAGCGGCGAGGTTCGCGACATGCGCGCCTGGCTTTTCAGCGTCATGCACAACCTGCACGTCGATGGCATTCGGCGGCCGAAATTGGCGACTGTCCTGATGGATGACGACACCCCCGACGTCGCGGTCGCGCCGACCCAGGGCGAACGCCTGGCCGTGCTCGACCTGCAAGGCGCGCTCGACCTGCTGCCCGTCGAGCAGAAGGAGATCGTGCTGCTGATCGCGCTGGAAGACATGTCCTATGTCGATGTCGCCGCAACCCTGGGCATTCCCGTCGGCACCGTCATGTCGCGCTTGTCGCGAGGGCGCGAGCGCCTGCGGGCGCTGATGGAAGGACGCGACGAACCCGTGCGCCTGAAGGTCGTCAAATGAGTGGCTCAACATGATTCCCAACCCTCCGATCACCCCGATCACCGAAGCGGAGTTGCACGCCCTCGTCGATGGGCAACTCACCCCCGAGCGGCAGCGCGAGATCGAGACTGTACTCGCCGAGCCGCCCCGACGAAGCCTTGCGCGTGGAACGCTACCGCGCCCAGACGCGCGAGCTGCGCGCGTTGTTCGACCCGGTGCTTGACGAGGCCTTGCCGCAGCGCGTGTTGCGCGCCGCGCAGCCGCGCACGCCGTGGTACCTGCAGCGTCTGGCGGCCGGCATCGCCATCGCGCTTGTCAGCGGCGCCACCGGCTGGGGCCTGCACGGCGGTGTGTCGAATCGCGCATCGTCCACCGCGCTCGCACCCCAAGGCCCGGCCTCGATCACGATGGCGTCGGCCACCGGTTTTGCCCAGCGCGCGGCCGTGGCGCATGCGGTCTACAGCCCCGAGCAGCGCCGCCCGGTCGAAGTCGACGCGGCGCATGAGGACCAGCTGGTCGCCTGGCTTTCCAAGCGCATGGGTTCGCCGATGAAGCCGCCGCACCTGCAGGCGGTGGGCTATGCGCTGGAAGGAGGCCGCCTGTTGCCCGGCGGGCAAGGGCCAGTTGCGCAGTTCATGTACCGCGATGAGTCGGGCAGCCGGCTGACGCTGTACGTCTCGAACGAGATTGGCGAACTGGGCACGTCTCGTGGCACGAAGCCCAACACGACCGCCGGCACGCCGACCGACGCAAACAAGGACACCGCGTTCCGTTTTGCCCGCGAAGGCAAGGTCAATGTCTTCTACTGGATCGAAGGCCCGTTTGGCTACGCAATCTCGGCCGATGCCGACCGTGCCGCGCTGGCCCGGGTTTCCGGCGAGGTGTATCGACAGCTGAACGCCACGGTTCAATAGGCCGCAGCCCGCTCACATTGCGGGTAAACCCCAGCAAGATTTCTGAGCGTCGCTCAGGGACGGTGGTGCTGCCGGTTCAGCAGCGCCGGGTCGATCGTCATGAAGGCCGCGGCGCTGCAGCCACCCAGCAGCGCCAGCACTGCGACCAGGGCGGGTGTCACTTGCTGACGCCATCGAGGCCGATCGAATTCGGTCGAGCTGCCAGGCGGTTGTGCGAGTGCACGATTTTCCGCCGATGGAATGAAAGTGCTTGCCAAGCGCTCTTACGCTGTGTTGCAGCAAGAAAAGCCGCTCCTTCAGGGCGCGATCGATCGATGTGACCGGCAGAGAGCGGGAGCCTGTTCTCTCTCTCGAATCCTTAACCATTCGGCGCAAGCCCATCAACCGAAAGAAGAATTCTTCCAATGATCAAACCATTCCGTCTCGTGTTCATGCCCGTCTTCTGCATGCTGCTGGCGTCAACGGCGGTGGGCGCGACGCAGCTCGACGATCCGTCGATCAAACACCAGCCCAAAGACGGCATCGTCAAGCTCTATGGTGCCGGTGGACCGCATACGGCGTTCCGCAAAGTGGCAGACGTATTCGAGAAGAACACCGGTGCCAGGATCGAAATCATTGCAGGCCCGGAAGCCACATGGTCGAAGCGGGCTCAGGCCGATGCGGATGTGATTTGGGGCACCTCGGAGCAATCCATGACGGCGTTTCTGGAAACTTACACCTCGTTCGCTTCGAGCCAGGTGGTGCCCATCTACATCCGACCTTCGATCATCGCGGTAAAGAAAGGCAACCCCAAGCAGATTCAGGGATTCGATGATCTGCTCAAGCCCGGGATGCGCATCGTCGTGACCGAAGGCGCCGGTGTCTCCAACACCTCCGGAACGGGCGTTTGGGAAGACGTCGCGGGTCGCCTCGGACGGCTTGGCGACGTCACCCGTCTGCGCCAGAACATCATTGCGTTCGCCAAGGGCAGTGGGGCCAGCTTCAAGGCATTCAAGGAGCAGAACGCCGACGCCTGGATCACGTGGCCGAACTGGCCCATCACGCATCCGCAAGAGGCCGACATGGTCGAGATCTCGCGCGACCGCACGGTCTGGCGGGACATCAACGTGTCGCTGTCACCCGCTGCCGATCCGGCTGCCGCCAAATTCATCGAATTCCTGATCTCCGACGAGGGACAGAAGATCATGAAAAGCGAAGGCTGGGTTCGCTGATGCGCTTGGGCAGCTGCGAAAGGCGGGCGGCACAGCAACTCAGAGCGCTTCGGAATTTTCAACCCGTCCGTGACCCTCGACCATCTTGCAGCAGTCCCTGACTCGCGTGCCGGCGGGGCCAAGTCTGCTGCGGCCCGCACCCGGATCGATCGACGCGCCAATGCCTGATGCCGTTCTGAGCGTCAGCCGCGGCGGACGCCCAACTGAGAACGGCAGCAAGTTTCAGGCATTGCGGGTAAACACCAGCAAGATTTCTGCAAACTGGAGGGAATGAGTCGCCGCGAGGTGCGCTCTTGTACGCATGTTCCAGTCGGCCGAATCCCGCTACAACCAATGGGTGCGCGAGCACTACCGCTTCCTGCTGCGCAGCGCCTGGGCGCTGACCGGATCGCGCGCGGTGGCCGAGGACGTGGTGCAGGACTGCTTCACCAGCGCCTGGAAGCACCGCACGCAGTTGCGCCAGCACGAGTTCGCGCGGGCCTGGCTGTTTCGCATCATGCGGCGCAGCGCGCTGCGCCAACTGGCGCCACACACGGAATCCCTGGACGACGAGAACGCGGCACACGACCCTGCGGCTGCCGACCCCTGCACCGATGACCGCCTCGACGTGGTGAGCGCGCTGACACGCATCGCGCCGATCCACCGCGAGGTATTGGTGCTGTACTACTTCGACGACATGCCAACGGCGCAGATGGCCGAGGCGCTGGAAATCGCGCAGGGCACGGTGCTGTCGCGCTTGGCGCGTGCTCGCGACGCCCTCAAGGCGGCCATGGCCGGACATCGACCCACCCGCGCCGCTGCCGATCCAGGCGCAACCGTGGTGCGCTTGCGCAAGTGATGAGATGAGCACCGACAGCAAAGCTTCCGACATCCCTGGCGACAGCGTCTTCGAAGACAGTGCCTTTGACCTGCGCGCACGCGCCGAGATGGCACTGGCCTTCGAACCTGGCGAGGCGCCGGCGCATTTGCTGCGTCGACCGCCATCCCTGCTGCAGCGACGGCCCGTGCAGCGCGCCATCGCGGCGCTGCTGCTGGCCGGTGCCGGTACCGGCACCGTGCTGGCCATGCGCCCACCCGAACTGGTGCGCGGCGCGATTGAACACGAGTACCACGAACGCACGCTGCGTGGCCGCTTCATGCAGGCGCAGACGTTGCTGGAGCATCTGGGCCTGGGACAGAGCAAGGTCGTGCCCGGATTCCCGCAGCTGATGCGCCCCTGCGACATCGATGGCCATCTGGCCTACCACCTGACCACCTTCTTCGAGAAGGGTGGCATGGTCACGGTGTTCGCATTCGACCAGCCGGTTTCCCTGAAGCAGAGCAGTGGCTGGTGGGGCAACGTGCACTGGCAGGTCGTCACGTCGCGTGAGGGCAAACCGCTGGTGCTGGTCGCGCAGCAGAAAAGAGCATTGGCAGTCGCGGCAGCGATCCTGCTCAACCCGCCCGCGTGAGCGCGGCACCTTCACCTGGAGACACCATGAACGATCCCGACCGCAGCCAGTTCCTCCGCGATCAACACAGCAAACGTCGACGCTTTGTGGCCGGCGGGGCCGGGCTGATCGCGAGCATCGGCCTCGGCTGTTTCAGCCGCAGTGCGCTGGCTCAAGCGACCACCGAACTGCCCTTCGCCAACGGCCAGCGCAACCTGGTGGCCTTCCCCGGAAAGCGCCCGCTGATCGTGCTGACGACGCGCCCGCCGCAGCTTGAAACGCCCTTCGAAGTCTTCAACGACGGCGTGATCACACCCAACGACGCCTTCTTCGTTCGCTACCACAACGCTGGCATTCCGACCACGATCGATGCCGACAAGCACGTCATCAAAATCGGCGGCAATGCGATTGGCAAGCCCTTCAACCTGTCGATGGCCGACTTGCGCACGCAGTGGAAACCGGTCGAGATCGTGGCCGTGAACCAGTGTTCGGGAAACAGCCGCGGCTTCTTGAACCCGCGGGTGCAGGGCGGCCAACTGGCCAACGGCGCGATGGGCAATGCGCGTTGGGTCGGCGTGCCGCTGAAGGACATCCTGGCCAAGGCTGAAGTCAAAAGCAGTGCGCGGCAGGTCACCTTCAATGGTCTCGACCTGGCGCTGATGGGTGGTGGCGACTTCGTCAAAGCGCTCAACGTCAACCATGCGATGGACGGCGAAGTGATGCTGGCCTATCAGATGAACGGCGCCGATATCCCGTTCCTCAACGGCTACCCGGTGAAGCTGATCGTGCCAGGCTACTACGGTACCTACTGGGTCAAGCACCTGTCGGAGATCGAGGTCATCGACCACGAATTCGACGGCTTCTGGATGAAGCCGGCTTACCGCATTCCCGACAACGCCTGCGCCTGTGTGGAGCCCGGCACCGCACCGGCAGCCACGCGGCCGATCGGACGCTTCAATACGCGCTCGTTCATCACCTCGGTGAGCGACGGTGCGCGGCTCGCAGTCGGTCGCGAGAACGTGGTCCGTGGTATCGCCTTCGACGGAGGTCAGGGTATCCGCGAAGTCGCCTATTCCACCGACGGCGGCCAGACCTGGCGCGGCGCGACGCTGGGTGCCGACCTGGGGCGCTATTCGTTCCGCGAGTTCAGTTTCGGCTTCACGCCTCAGAAAGGCAGCCACGACCTGCGCGTGCGGGCCTGGAACCGCTCGGGTGAGAGCCAACCGATGGAAGCTTTGTGGCAGCCGTCAGGCTACATGCGCAACGTCGTCGAATCCGTCAAAGTCACTGCCGCCTGAGGAGCTTCGCCATGAAGATGAAACTCGTCGCCGCCGCGACATCTGTCTTGCTGGCCACCGTGACCGCCGGGCTGGTCTGGGCCGGAGAGAACACCATCCAATTCCCCCCGGATTCCTTCCCGCTGAAGGCCAGCAGCCTGCCGGGTTACGCCAAGGCGCAGGCCGTGTGCGCCATCTGCCACTCGGCCGAATACATGCAGTACCAGCCGCCGACGGCCCCGCGCCCGTATTGGGAGGCCATGGTCAAGCGCATGAAAGGGGTCTTCAACGCACCGGTGGACGACGCCGACATCCCGTTGATCGTCGATTACCTGGTCAAGACTTACGGGAACGAGCAGCCCAAATAGGGGGCGTTGAAATCCTGCAGTCACGATGGATGGGTCGCTGCCATGCAATGCGCGATGAAACCCAGCAGGCTGCCGGAAAATTGCTTCTGGCGGTGGTGGATCAGATAAAAGCGCCGGGTCAACCGAGGCAGCGTGCTGTTCATCAGCACCAACCTGCGAAGCGTGAGCAGGTCCTGAACCGCGCAGCGTGACAGGCAGGTCAGCCCCAGGCCTTCTGCGGCGGCCTGCTTGATCGCCTCGGTGCTGCCGAGCTGCATCGGATGCTCCCACTGGTGCAGGTGCGAAAGCAAGCGCGTGCTCGACGGCTTCGCGCGTTCCGGAGCCAGGCTCGCGCAGCAGCCAACGCTGTTGCCGCAGTGACTTCAGGCTAACGCGCGCTGCCGGATCGTCACGCACGAGCGGGTGCGACGGAGCGCAGACGATCACTAGTTCGTCCTCCAGCCAGGGCCGCGCCCGAAGTTCGGGCTCGTGGCACGGACCTTCGATCAGCCCCACATCCACCTCCAGCCGCGCCACCGCCGCGGCGATGTCGCTGGTGTTGCCGATTCTCACGTCGATGCCTGTGCCTGGCGATGCGCGCAGATGGCTCGCCATCAAGGCGGGCAGCAGGTAGTTGCCGATGGTCGTGCTGGCGC
This sequence comes from uncultured beta proteobacterium, assembly GCA_963761295.1. Classification (GTDB taxonomy): domain Bacteria; phylum Pseudomonadota; class Gammaproteobacteria; order Burkholderiales; family Burkholderiaceae_C; genus JBBPYC01. Next base: position 14,613 of record CAVXGG010000011.1, on the reverse strand, counting down.
CGACACGAAGGCGCGTGGCGATGCGCTGGCCTGACTCGTCGATGTCGCCGATGCCGAACTGATTCTCGATGCCCTGGGCACCATCCAGCAGCGCGCGCGCCTGAGGCAACAGGGCGCGGCCGGTGTCGTTGAGCACCAGGCGCTTGCCGACTCGGTCGAAGAGCCGCGCGCCGAGAAGCGCTTCGAGCTCATTCAGGGCGCCGCTGGTCGCCGACTGCGACAGCGAGACGTGCAGCCCGCCGGCGGTGGTGCTGCCGGTGTCCGCCACCGCCGTGAAGATCTGCAGCTGGCGCAGCGTGAGTCGCACACCGAATTCCCTGTTAGTTAATTAGTCGCTAGGTTATACCGAAACTATCCGTTTGTCAGATTGATGAGAGAGCCTCAAAGTCCGCTCATGCGTTCCACCAACCCGAACCCAGCGAACCAGGAGTTCCTCATGTCCGCCCACGCCACTGCCGTCGCCGTCCTTCCACACCATCGCTCGTACCGGGGCTGGGAGCGCATCGGCAGCTTCCTGCCCGGCTTGGTGCTGGCGGGCGGGCTGGCCTTCGTCGCGACCCTACTCGGCAAGATCGGCTGGTTGCAAGCCAACGGCATCAGCGCGCTGACCCTCGCGATCGTGCTCGGCATGCTGGTCGGCAACACCGCCTACCCGCGAATTGCCGCAGCGAGCGCACCAGGCGTCACGTTCTCGAAGCAGAACCTGCTGCGCCTGGGCATCATCCTGTACGGCCTGCGCCTGACCTTCCAGGACATCGGCCATGTCGGCCTGATCGGCGTGGTGATCGACGCCACCGTGCTGTGCAGTACCTTCGCGCTGTCGTGGTTCGTCGGCACCCGCGTGTTCGGGCTGGACCGCAAGACCGCGATGCTGATCGGCGCCGGCAGTTCGATCTGTGGCGCTGCCGCAGTGATGGCCGCAGAGCCGGTGGTGCGCGGGCGGGCCGAACAGGCGACGGTGGCCGTCTCGACCGTGGTGGTGTTCGGTACCCTGGCGATCTTCCTGTACCCGGTGCTGTATCACCTGAACGAGCAGTACCAGCTGATTTCGATGTCGCCGAGCGCCTACGGCATCTTCGCGGGATCGACGATTCACGAAGTCGCCCAGGTCGTTGCCGCCGGCAACGCCATCAGCGTTGATGCGGGCAACACCGCAGTCATCGCGAAGATGGTTCGCGTGATGATGCTCGCCCCGTTCCTGATCGTGTTGTCGGCTTATCTGTCACGTTCGAAGGACGCTGCTGAGGCCACGCACGGCGCCGCTGCCCGCGAGGCCACGCAAAAGCCCGGCCGCATCGTGATTCCATGGTTCGCCCTTGGGTTCGTCGCGGTAGCCGGTCTGAACTCGCTGGCCATCCTGCCCAAATCGGTGGTCAGCGCCGCGATCGACGTCGACACCGTGATGCTGGCAATGGCGATGGCCGCGCTCGGCCTGACGACCCATATTTCGGCGATCCGCAACGCCGGCATCAAGCCTCTGGCGCTCGCGGCGCTGCTGTTCGCATGGCTGATCGGCGGCGGCATCGCGATCAACGCCGGTGTCACGGCACTGTTCGCATGACGAACGGAACCGACTTTATTTCAGGTCCGATGGAATCGACAGGCCAAGCCAGCCGTCTCTTACAGCAAGCACCCAACACCCACGATTACGGCCTGCCGCTCGTGCGCAGGAATGTCGGCGAGCAGCGCCTTTGCTTCTTGCAAGGTCCGGTCGAAGTTCCGCCAATGCGCGGCGTGCTCGGCCGACGCTATGTTCCGATCCAGCAGTCCATCGTCAGCTTGCATCTGGCACCTCCCACGGATTGATGAGCGCAACGCCAGTTGCCTTGAAGTCGGCGGTGTTGCGCGTCACCACCTTGAGACCATGCACGAGTGCTGTCGCTGCGATCAGTGCATCGCGCTCGGCACGAGGGTCCGGCACATGCAAGGCCGCGCAGCGTTGCGCCACAGCCGTGTCCACCGACAGGATGCGACCTGCAAACGCCGGCAGCACCTTGCTGTCGATCCATTGCCGCAGGGTCGCGCCTTGCACCGCGTCGCGCCGAGCGATCAAGCGGGCACCAATCTCAATTTCGAGCACCGTGATAGTCGACAGAAACAAGGCTTCGGTGTCCACCGCATCGGCCCAGGCGGCAACGTTCGCATCGGTGCGGTCCCGCCGTCGCAGCTCGGACAGCACGTTGGTGTCCAGCAGGAACATCAGCTCAGGTCCGCTACGCGGAACAGCCCACCGTTTAGACAAGGTGGATCGAAGTCAATGTCTTCGATACCAGGCTGGTCCAGCAACTGGCGGATGTTCGGGCGTTCGCCAGCGAGCTGCTGGTAGGCCTCATGGCGCAGCAGCACGAAGGCTGGGCGACCGCGGTCGGTGATAACAACCGGACCGGACTCAGCGGCGCGCTTGGCGCGGCCAACGTCTTGATTGAAGTCGCGGCTGGAGATGGTGGTCAAGGTGGTCATGGGTAACTCCAACCGAATCGATATGTAGATATGTTACTACAAATAGACCTTCCGCTCCTCCAAAGTAGCAATGTTGCTACAAGATTCAGCCTTTACTGCTCATGATCTTGATAACCTATTTTCTCAGCTCCAAACTAACCGGATCTCCCGCGTGTGGTCGGTCATTGACATGGGGGCGTGAGCTGGCCCCCTGAATGACCGAACACGGTCCATCGCTTATCTTTGATCTTCGGGGATGAGACTTTGATAGTCGGGGATCACGCGGCCACCTTGTCGGCTTCGTGTACTGCCGTTGATGGCCTCTCCCCAGAGAATGCCCGCGCTAGCAGGGAACCGAATGTTGCTTCTGCCTTTCTGGCTGCAGTGTTCTGGAGCGCGACAATTCCCTCCACGGCGTCAACCTGCTGTTTGAAATTCACTTGGCTAGCCAGGGGTGGAAGGAGAACCGGGAAGGCATTCAACTGCGTCTTGTTGATCGAAGCTATCCCCGTCGTCTTCTTGGCCACGGTGAGGAAATATGCTTTGCCATACGCGCTCCCAGCCAGCGAGCGTAGATACTCAGGGACCAGCTTGTCCTTGTGACTGCGCACTTTGAAGATGTGATTCTGATGAACGCAGAGGTCAATCTCGCCGCGCCAAAGTGCCGCGCGGCCCAGCTTGTCAGGGTCACCGCCCTCGGTCATCAACAGGTCCCCTGGCACGATCCGAAGTTTCTGGACTTCACTTTTTTTGATGCTGATGGACTTCACCTCGTCCATATCGAGATGTCCATCCTTGACGTTGGCGACTCGCATGTACGGCAGTTCGATGCTCTCATCGGCAGTCAACTGGCGGCCCTTGGCCACGCCCGAAATCACGTCGGACACTTCGCTCAGCGGATGGATATTCCACCCTTTCGGATTCGTCACCGGATTGCCGAACATATCTATAAAAAGGGCCGGAATGATGGCCTGCGCCTTTTTCTGCGCCTCCCGTCGGAGTCGGACGATGCCCTCGGCCCGCGACAGTAGATCGACGATGCGCCGCTGCTCCTTTAGGGGCGGAAGGGTCAAATCCAGATTGCGGAGGTCCGACGTGCGGTAGGCTGCTTGGCTGACCCACTGTGTAGCGTGTGCGGTGAAGTAACCAGTTGACCGCAGACGACGTAGCCAAAAGCCAAACCATGACGAATCAAGCCGATTTGAGTCCACGCGAATACGGGTGAGATGGTTTGAGAAGCCGGCTGTCATAGGCTCGCTCACGATGGCAGACTTCCCTACGAGCTCAGCACTGTTCGTGTTGTTGAAGAGAATGTCGCCAGCAAGAAGCTGGGATCTTCCTCTCGGAGCTTCGGTGGGCGGTATTCGATAGACCTGCGTAAAGTCGAGCTGCCCACTGTTTGAGATGTTGAAGGGGCGAAGATGCGTTAGTCCATCCTCGACGAGCTTGCTTTTGCTGCAAGCGAATCCTGCTTCGTCAGAAATGATGAGTTCACCGACCCTGACTCTGGTCATGCCGCCTCACTCAACGCGGCGCGCAATGCTTCCACTTCCTCGACGATTTCCGTCTCAATCGCTGCCAGCTCAGCCAGCAGCTCGCGCGGGTCCTGGTGTTGTGCCTGAACCTGACTCATCGGACGGTATCGCCCTGCTGACAGGTTGAAGTCGTTCGTCCGCAGGCTGGCCGCATCAGCGAACCACCACGATGCGCTCCACTCCGCCTTTGCATCGCGGCCTTCCCAGGCCCTTAGATTTGCCTCGCGCTCGCGGTACGCGGCCACCAGTACCGGCAGGTCATCCGCTTCGATTGCGGTGTCGTGGTTGGCATCCAGCTTGTAGCCATCGTTGTCGGCATGCAGGAACATGACGTTTTCGGTCTTGCCGCCTTTGCGGAAAAACAGCACCGAGGTTTTCACGCCCGAGTAAGGCTGGAACACGCCGCCCGGCAGGCTCAATACCGCCTCGACGCGGTTGTTTTCGATAAGCTGGCGGCGCAGCTCCTTGTGCGCGCCGGTCGAGCCAAACAGCACACCCTCCGGCACGATCACGCCGCAGCGGCCGCCTGGCCGCAGGCTGTCCATCATGTATTTGAGAAACAGCAGTTCGGTCGCCGTGGTGGTGCCGATCTTCACGTCATCGACGATGCGATCCTTGTCCACGCGCCCCGAAAACGGCGGGTTCGCCAGCACGACGTGATAGCCCTCTAGCGGCAGCCCGAGCTCTTCCTTGCGTTCATTGTCGAAGCTGGTTGTCAGCACGTTGCGCAGCAGGATGCGCACGTTGGCCAGGCCGCGCAGCGTCAGGTTCATCGTCGCCAGCCGGATCATCTTCGGGTCGACATCGTTGCCGAAGAACGTCTGGTTCTGGACCGCCGAAAGCTGCGCGCTCGAGAGCTTGTCGCCCAAACCTCTCATCTGCAGCTTGCCGTCGAATTCGACGCGCTGAATCGCGTTTGGCGAAGAGTTGGCCAGCCGGATATGGTTGTAGGCGGCCACCAGAAAGCCCGCCGTTCCTGCGGCCGGGTCGTAGACGGTCTCGCCGATCTTCGGATCGACGATCTCGACGATCGCCCGGATGATGTGCCGCGGCGTGCGGAACTGGCCGAGCTCGCCGGCCTGCTTGATTTGCCGCAGGACATGCTCGAACAGGTCGCCTTTGGTGTCGGCATCCGAGCGGTCCAGTCGCAGGCCGTCCACCAGTGTCACCACCTGCGTCAGCACGGTCGGCTCGTCGATGACAAGCCGCGCGCCGTGCATGAAGTTGACGGCCGAGCCGCCCGCCACTTCCGTGAAGAACGGGAACACTTCATCGCGCAGGAAGCGCACCAGGGGCTCGCCGGATAGCCCGGTGGCCCAGATCGACCACCGGAAGCGATCCTTCGGGATCGTGGTCTCGCCCTTGCTGGGCGCATTCAGTGGATTCCTAAGCGTCCAGAGCCCATTGAACATGCTGGTGTAGGGCTGCTTGAGCACCTTGGCGCGCGCCAGGTTCTCGGCATCGATGCCTTCGACCAGGTAGAAGAAAAACAGAAAAGCCATCTGCTCGGCGTTGCTGACCGGGTCAGGATAGCCGCCGCCAAACAGGTAGTTGCGGATCTGGTCGACATCGCGGCGCATGTCAGGGGTCAGGGGCATCAGGCTACTTTCGATCAGGACGCGGCGCGCGGTTGCGCGGCGTCATTGGGGGTGTCGGTATCGGATTCAATGAACACGGCGGCATTGAGCGAGTCAATCACATCATCAAGCGCTTCCGCGCCGCCAAACACGCGCAGGGCCTCGGGCAGGCCGCCCATCAGCGTGAACGGGGGAAATGCAAAGTGGCCGTCGCTGAACGCGTCCCAGGTGTCGGCATTGGCACGCAGCTGGCTGCCCACGGTGCGCAGCCAGCGCTCCTGCTCGGGCGTGAAGGCGTCTTCGCGGCTGAGCAGCCAGGCCTCGAAGCGCGCGCCGACTTTGGCCTGCTGCTGCTCGCTCGCCTCGGGAAAAATCAGGTTGCCATCGTCGTCGACCGTCACCCAGGCGCGGCTGGTGGGGTCGATATGGTCGTTGATGTCGAGGGACAGCAGCTTGCGCGGCTCGCCGGCTGGCTTGCGCGGGCGCTCGACCACGAGACCGCCTTCGCCCTCCGCCTCGTCGTCGCCATGGAAGTCGGTGACGCCGACGAAGTCGAACATCGTGAAAACCGGCTTGCCCTTGGATTTCCGCGTGCCGCGGCCGCGCATCTGCTGATACAGGATCGCCGACTTGGTGAAACGCGCAAAGACCAGGCTCACCACTTCCGGGCAGTCAAAGCCGGTGTCGAGCATGTTCACCGAGACCAGGATTTGCGGAAACGGCTCTTTCTTGAAGCGTTTGATCTTGGTCATGCCGTCGACCGTGTCCTCCTCGCCCATGCCGGAGACGACATAGTCGGCATAGCGGATTTCGGGCGAGGGTTTCTTGTCGGCGAACGCGGCATCGAACATGTTGGCCAGGGTCTCGGCGTGCCGCTTGGTGACGGCGAACACGATGACCTTGCCCAAGAGCGGATGGCGCAGCCGGCCTTTGGCATCCGTGTAGCCGTGGTCCATCACCTGGCGGAACTCGCGCACCATGGCGCGGTTGCGCTCCGGAATGGTGATCCTGCGCTCAAGCGCGGCCGGGTCGATGGTGATGGTCTTCTCGTCGCCGAACAGCTCGTCCAGCTCGGCCTGGGTCGTGGCATCCATTGCGCACCAGTCGAGCTCGTCCCGGCTCACCGGAAACCCGCCTTCGGCCGCTGTCTTGACGGTCTTGGCCTTGTAGATTTGATACGGCACGAGGTAGCCCTCGCGGATCGCATCCTTCATCTTGTAGCTGAACGTTGGCTTGTCGACTTCGAAGAAACGCAGCGTGTCGCGGATCGCAAGCTTGTCTTCGTCATCGCCAAACATCGCAGGATCGGCAACGCACGGGGTCGCCGTCAGGCCGACCTGTACCCCGTCGAAATGCTTGAGCACGCCGCTCCATTTGCCATAGATCGAGCGGTGGCACTCGTCCGAGATCACAAGGTCGAAATACCCGGCCGAATACTCGCGGTAGGTGTTCACCATGCTTTGCAGCGTGGTGATGGTGATGCGCTTCTCGTCCTGGAAGCGGCGGCCGGCGCGCAGCACATAGGCCGGGAAGTCGCTCAAATGTTCGGCGAACGCATCTTCGGTCTGCTTGGCCAGTGGAATGCGATCGACCAGAAACAGGACTCGCGTGATGGCTCCCGCCTCGAACAGCCGCTTGATGAACGCCGCAGCGGTGCGGGTCTTGCCGGTGCCGGTGGCCATCTCGACCAGCAGCTTGCGCCGGCCGGCAAGCATCTCCCGGCACAGGGTGTCGATGCATTCGGTCTGGTAGTCGCGCTCGACGATGTGCCGGTCGATCGGGACCGACAGCACATCGCGCTTGACTTGCGCGGTCGCAGCCCGTCGTTCCAAGTCGCCTTGCGAGAAGAAGGTCTTGACCAGCCGTGGAAACGCTTCGGTCTCCCATTCCCAGAAGCGGATTTCGTCGCCGTTGGCCAGAAAGATGTAGGGGACTTTGAGCTGAGTCGCATAGGCCCTGGCCTGCGCTTCTGCTTCGGCCGGATTAGATTGCGGCTTTCTTGGCTTCGACCACCGCCAGTGAGCGGCCATTGCGGTCGCACAGCACATAGTCGGCCTTGGTGCGGTCGGGCAGAACGTACTCGAAGCGAACCGCGTTGGTGTTGGTGATCTCCCAGCCCTGGTCACGCAGCTGGGCGTCGATTTTTACGCGCGAGAACGCTTCATTGGTCATCCCCTCTCCCTGTCCTTCTTCTGGTTTTTATAGCCTGCCGGAACACGACGGGCCAGGCCTTTTTGCAGCTCAGGCGTGCGGCGGCTTCTGCGCCTCGACATAGGCCCGCAGCACAGCGTTCATGCGGGACAGATAGCCCTTGCCGCCCTGCTTGAACCAGGCCAGCACATCCGGGTCCAGCCGCATCGAGATCGGCACCTTCGGAGCCTCTGCCGGCATCACGACGCGGGCGTTGTCCCAGAAGGCCCGGTCCAGCTCAGGTCCGGCCTCTTTCGCGCGTTTGGCGGTCGGGGCGTGGTCGCCACGTGGCAACCATCTGGGCGATGTCACTCGCCGAGTAGCTCTTGGTATCGCTTGCGGTCATGTCGTCCTGCCTTCCATGCGCTGATCAGTCGCTTCGTCTCACCCCGGAGGGTGTAGACCACGACCAGGTACTCGGTCCCGACACGGCCAAGGGCCAGGCGGCGCCGCTCGCCATAGTCCTCGCGCGTGTCGTCGGCTTCGAGGGTGGGGCCGAAGAAGATGGCCGCCGCCAGGCGGAAATCCACGCCGTGCTTGTCGATGTTGGCCAAGCGCTTGCTTTCGTCCCATTCAAAGCTCATGTATATACAAACGTAGCACGACTGATCGAGAAATGCAAGCGGCTGCGATGGCTGCGCCGTGCGTCATGCGGGCGCGTAGCGGCTGATTTTGATGTCCGCCTCAGGGCTGCGCTGCTGGGCCATGTCGCAGGCGAGTTGCATCCGCAGCAGCTGCATCCAGCTTCGGGCCGAAGGCTTTCTCGATGCGCAGCGCCATCTCGGGCGTCAGGGCGGCTTTGCCGTCCAGCAGATGGGACAGTGTGGCGCGGCGCACGTCGAGGGCTTGGTGCGTGTTGAGTCCACGCACAACGTACAGCGCTGAAACCGAGACAAGCGGAGCTTGACAGCGGATCACCCGGCCGGCACCCATCGGTTGCTCAGGCGACGTTGCGTCTTGTTTTCCGGCATCGCTCCCCAGCAGGTCCCCCAACGGGAGCTGTCATTGGGCTTGTGCGCTGTAGTGGCGCGGGCTCTATCCCGAGCGACCACCCCCCGCCAGCTTCAAGAAAACGATCGGCCCGGCGCGCAAGCGGTCGCTGTCCCGGCGGTCGATCGAAGGCAAAGTCAAGCTTGTCGTAGTATGTTGTATGTAGTACGCTATGAGCTACATACAACAGGAGCTGTCATGGCCGTGTCGCTCGAACAGATTCATGCCGTCGCCGATGAGCTGGAAGCCGCCGGTCAGAAGCCGACGCTGGCAGCAGTTCGCCGCGCGGTCGGCGGCGGCAGCTTCACGACGATTTCGGAAGCGATGGGCTCATGGCGCGCGCAGCGCGCAGCGCGTGTCGCAGCCCCGATGCACGATCCGGCGCCGCAGGCGGTGGCCGATCGGCTGCAGGAACTCGGCGCCGAGGTCTGGGGCGTCGCACTCGGCATTGCCAACGAGCGGCTGGCCACCGAGCGCGCGGCCCTCGACGAGATGCGCATCAAGCTCGAAGCGCAGCAGCAGGAAGCCGCGGAGCTGGCCGACCAGCTCGCAGCCGAACTCGAGGAGATCAAACAGCAGTTGGCCGGGGCGCTGGCCGAACGGGCGAAAGCGAGGGAGGAGAGCGACCGGCTGCGTGCGCAACTCGCCACCAGCCAGGAGCGCAGCGCGACCGCAGAGGCGCGTGCGGCCGAACTGCGCACCGAACTCGACCACGCGCACCGCGAGCGCGGGGAGCTGCGCACCGCACAGGAAACGGCCCGAGCCGAACGCGATGCCCTGCAGGCCGAGCTGGTGACGATCAAGGCCAAGGCCGAAGCCGACCAGGAAGTGCATCAGGAGCAACGCCGGCGGACCGCGCAGGAGACGGCCCGGCAGGTGGAGCGCTACACCAAGGTGCAAGGCGAGCGCGATGCCGAGCACAAGGAAGCGGCGCAAGCACGACACGATGCGGCGCAGGCGCGCGAGGAAGCGGCGATGCTGCGCGGACGGCTGCAGGCGTTGGAGGGGGTGGCCGGAGCAAGCCGCCTCGTTCGTAACGCGAGCGGGCCGTGCTGGCGATGACGATCCTACCCTGCGGTCGACCGGCTCGGTTTCGACCCGGCCGGGTTCGTGCAGATCGAGGCGAGCGTGGAAGACGAATCCCATGATCGGCACGCTTCGAATACGAGGCCAGTTGGCGCACGTTGAACGACTTCGGCGACCTGCTGATGGACTGCGACGGCGACCTTCTGCCAGCCGCCGATCGTCAGCGCTTTCGGTCGATCGACCCCATTGGCTGAAGCCGTCGGCGGTCGCTGAATAGAAACTTCCGACTGCGCGTCGAGCATTTGCAGTACGTTCCCTTCTGTTTCCGCACAGCCAGCATGAAACGAATCGCCAAGATCGTTGTTCGCCCTGACGCGCCCTTGCATATTTACACGAACATCTCGCGCGTCTTATCGTTCACGTCGTTGAACGCAGCTCCGGATTCAGCTCCAACGGATGACCCGGACATTTACGCTCCGAACCACCTCCCAACGTTTGATTTGGAGCGAGATAGATTTCGAGTAAACATTGAGCTGAATCTCGATTCGGCCGATAACCCATTGGTGAAGGGCCATCACACCGATGCATCCAACCGAATCACTGGGAATCGCCCCGGAAATCGCAGGCGCCTGCCGTAGACGGGTCCGCCAAAAGAAGGCATTGGGCGTCATTGAAGCCCCCGTAGGCTCAAATCTTCGCACAGCCAACTCACGGGCAATGTGGTTGTCAAGACGGAGAGTGGAAAGCATCGGTCCAGCTCTGACAAAGTAGCTGCCTTCTCAACGTCCTCAAGAAACTTTGCCCTTGCCTCTGGTCGAACGCGTCGACCGCGGGTGAGGAACTGACCCCACAAAGGCATCCGCTGATAGGGATGCACCATCGGCTGCAGACCAGCAAGAAATCGTTCGGGGAACAAGCGTCGGTAGCACGGCAGGTTGTACAACCAGGACGCGCCAACGAGTTGCATGGAATCCGAAGACGATGCGCTCAGCTTCGACAGCAGCAAAGCCAGCTCACGTCGACGAAGATGAATATTTCCTGCCGAAAGCGGGGACTCGGTGGCGCTTGCCCCCGCGTGGAAATGAAGCCTTGCCCGATCTTGGCCGAGGAGCGCGTACGAGAAGCAGCCCACCGAGGGGTCCCTTTGTTTTCAGTGCCAAAAGTGACGGTTCAAATCGCCAGCAACGGCGCGGGTCGCTCGTTGAGTAAGTTGTTGATTTCAAAAGGATTGCTGTTCGGTTTTTCGGGGCGTATCTTGGCTTGCTTCCTGGGCTGAGGAGGAGATTTTGCGATGCAAGGCTGGCAGACGCCATACCTGGGCCTGCGCGACCTCCCGCGCGAACTCACCGAGTTCGAGCTGCAGGCCTTCTTCAGCTTCAGCCGCGCCGAGCATGAGCTGATCGCGCGCCGGCGGGGCGACAGCCTCAAGCTGGGCCTGGCGCTGCACATCGGCTTCGTGCGCATGAGCGGCCGGCCGCTGAACAGCGTGCGGGTCGTGCCGCCCGTGTTGCTGGCGCCACCTGGGCCACGAGCTGGGCATCGCCGCGCCCGATCTGGCCTCGCTGCGCGCCCTGTACGCCCGCGGCCGCACCCTGTTCGACCATCAGCAGCAGGCCTGCGAGGCCCTGGGATTTCGGCTGGATGACCGAGCACCAGCGCCGCGCCCTGGTGCGGGTGCTGCGCGACGAAGTGGCGCAGCTGCGCCGACCGCGAGCAGCTGCTGCTCCATGCCCGGCACTGGCTCTACGAACACCGGCTGCTGATCGTGCACGACCGCGTCATCCGCGCCCTGGTGGCCGCCGCGCTGCTCGAACTCGAGGCCGCCACAGGCCGGCCATCCGTAGCGCGCCGGTGCCAGCCGTCGACGCTCAAGCGCTGGGCATCGGCGCTGAACACGCCGCGCCCGGACGGCCAGCACTGCCAGAGCTGGCTGTGGAGCGCGCCGGCCAAGCACTCCACGCGCCAGATCGCCGAGGTTCTCGAGCGCATCGCGCTACCTGACGGAGCTGGGCATCGATCGGTCACTTGGGCGACTCAACGACGTGCTGGTGCGCCGCTACGCGCGGCGCCTGGCCGCCCGGCCGCCCTCGGTCAGCGCGCGGATCAAGGAGCCGGCGCGCACTGTCGAGGTGGCTTGCTTCCTGCGCTACTGCCTGCTGACCGCCACCGACCAGCTGATTCTCATGTTCCAGCGCCGCGTAGCCGACCTGTGGCGACGCTGCGCCGATGGCGTGACCGCCACGGTCGACTGGGCCGCAGCGGTACCAGCAGTTGCTTCAGGAGCTGGCCGATCTTGCGGCGCAGGATGTCGTTGCCGGATGCCGAACTGCGCTCGCGCCTGACCGATCTCGTCGCCGCCAAGCGCGCAGCAGCGCGCACCGAGTCGGGCGTCGATCATCCGGCAGCACCTGATCGATGCCATCGCGCCGGTGCGCTCCCTGCTGGTGGCGGTGAGCAGGCTGCCTTGGCAGGCCACGGGCGAGCATCCGGTGCTCGACGCGCTGGACAAGCTGCGCGCCCAGTATGCTGCCGGCACCAAGACCTTGCCGGCCGATGTCACGCGCCGCGCCTGGGTCCGGCCTGGCGCGACGCCATCGCCGACGCCGACCGCGAGCGCGCCTTCCGGGCGACTGGAGGTGGCCACCCTGTTCGCCCTGCGCCGGGCGCTGCGCAACGGCTCGGTCTGGATCGCACACTCCTTGAGCTTCCGCGGCCGCGAGCGGCTGTTCCTGCCCGACGAGCGCTGGAAGACCGAAGCCCGGCGTCACTACGCCCGGCTGCAGCTGCCGGCCAAGGCCAGCGATTTCCTCGCGCCGCTGCTTGCACGCGTTCGCGCCGGCGTCGACGCCGTGGCCGCCGCGACGCGCGCGGGCACGCTGCGCGTGGACGACGAGCTGCACCTGGCGCGCGCTGGCCGCCGACGACGAAGACCCCGAAGTCACGAAGCTGCGCGCCCGGCTTGACCAGCGCATCGGCGAGGTGCAACTGCCCGAGGTCATCCTGGCCGTGGACGCCGAGGTGCGCTTCAGCTGGATCATGCTCGGGCGCGAGCCGAGGTCCGGCCAGGAGTTGCTGATGGCTTACGCCGGCATCCTGGCGCACGGCACGAGCCTGACGGCCGCCGAGTGCGCGCGCATGATCCCGCAGCTGTCGGCCACCAGCATCCGCCAGGCCATGCGCTGGGCCGGCGACGAGCGGCGTCTGGCCCAGGCCTGCCAGGCGGTGCTGGAGTTCATGCAGCGCCATGCCATCGCGGCCACCTGGGGCCGCGCCGATCTGGCCTCCTCGGACATGATGAGCCTGGAGACCAGCCGGCGGGTCTGGCAGGCCCGCCAGGACCCGCGGCGGCAGACGGCCTCCATCGGCATCTACAGCCACGTGCGCGACCGCTGGGGCATCTTCCACGCCCAGCCGATCGTGCTCAACGAGCGCCAGGCCGGCGCGGCCATCGAAGGGGTCGTGCGACAGGAGCGGATCGAGACCTCCCAGCTCGCCGTTGACACGCACGGCTATACCGACTTCGCGATGGCGTCTGTCCCGACTGCTGGGCTTCGACTCTGTGCCCACGGCTCAGGGACCTGCAAGCAGCGCCATCTCTTCGTGCCGCGGGGAATGAAGGTCCCCGAGGAGATCGCCTCGGTGTGCGAGGCCAGCGTAGACACGTCGTTGATCGAAGCCCATTGGGACAGCCTGGTGCATCTCACGGCCTCGGTGATGTCGGGCCACGCCAGCGCGGTGGCGGCACTGGCCCGGTTCGGCTCGGCGGCCCGGGGCGATCCGATCTACGACGCCGGCGTACAGCTGGGCAAGCTGCTCAGAACGGCCTTCCTGGCCGACTACTTCGTCAACGCCAGTTTCCGCCGGGAGCTGCGCCGCGTGCTCAACCGCGGCGAAGCGGTCAACGCGCTCAAGCGCGCGATCTACACCGGCCGGGTAGTCCGGCGCAGGCCCGGCGAGCCGACGAGATGCAGGCCGTGGCCGACGCGCTGAGCTTGCTGGCCAACGTCGTGATGGCATGGAACACGGCGCAGATGCAGGCGGTGTTGGATCGCTGGGCGAACCGGCGTCAGATCGTGCCGCCGGAGTTGCTCGGGCGCATCGCACCGACGCGGCTGGAGGGTATCAACCTGCGTGGCGTCTTCCGCTTCCCCGTGGAGCGATACGCCGGGCAGCTCCTGCCGTCACAAACGGCAGCGAAAACAAGCGCCAGCGGCTGAAATCGACCACGCAAACACGCCCTCCGCGGCCGTTCAGGAGACCAACAGAAACTCAAGGCGTGACAGGCACTTGCAAGTGTCAACCGTCAGAACCCGCGCCAGTGCTCGCGCCCGAACCGTCACTTTTGGCACCGAAAACAAAGGGACCCCAAGGCGCGCGCGGGCGTGCTGTCGGACAACCCGATGAGCCAGGCGGATGTCTATCGGATGATTGGGCGGCGAGCAGTGGCCGCGTCAGTCGAGACGCGGATCGGCTGCCATTCATTCCGGGCCACCGGCATTACCGAGTACCTGAGGAACGGCGGCAAGCTTGAGGTCGCGCAGCAGATGGCCAACCATGAGAGTGCCCGGACGACGGGCTCTACGACCGGCGGCAGGATCAGGTGTCGCTCGATGAGGTGGAGCGAATCTTAATTTAACCAAGCGTCTTTTCTCGATCCGCAGCGGTATGACACGTTCACCAATAAGCATTGCGATCAGCTCTTTTGGTCTACGAATCGACGGCAGCACGGTGAAAGACGGGGCTGCAGATGACTTGGTCGCTGGCGACCGCTACTTCGCAAAATCGACAACTGTGAAGTCCAGCGGCAGGCTTTGCTCGTGCGGCTGCGCCTTCGGGAACAGCGCCGGGCTGAAGTT
>CAVXGG010000010.1:0-310308 GCA_963761295.1 uncultured beta proteobacterium | reverse complement strand
GTTTTTCATCTGAAAGAAAAGGCAAACTCCATCATGACCATCAAGATCGGCATCAACGGTTTCGGACGCATCGGACGCAATGGTGTTCCGCGCGGCGGTGCAGAACTTCAGCGACATCGAGATCGTCGCGATCAACGACCTGCTCGAGCCGGACTATCTGGCCTACATGCTGCAGTTACGACTCGGTGCATGGCCGCTTCAAGGGCGAGGTCGCGGTCGAAGGCAACACGCTGGTGGTCAACGGCAAGAAGATCCGCCTGACCGCCGGAGGCGATCCGGCCGAACCTGAAGTGGGACGAGGTCGGCGCCGAGGTGGTGATCGAATCCACCGGCCTGTTCCTGACCAAGGACACGGCGCAGAAGCACCTGGAAGCGGGCGCCAAGAAGGTGATCCTGTCGGCGCCCTCGAAGGACGACACGCCGATGTTCGTGTTCGGCGTCAACGACAAGACCTACAAAGGCGAGGCGATCATCTCGAACGCTTCCTGCACGACCAACTGCCTGGCGCCGCTGGCCAAGGTGCTGCAACGACAAGTGGGGCATCAAGCGCGGCCTGATGACCACCGTCCACGCCGCCACCGCGACGCAGAAGACCGTGGACGGCCCGAGCAACAAGGACTGGCGCGGCGGCCGCGGCATCCTGGAAAACATCATCCCCACGTCGCACCGGCGCGGCCAAGGCCGTCGGCGTGGTGATCCCGAGCTGAACAAGAAGCTGACCGGCATGAGCTTCCGCGTGCCGACGTCCGACGTGTCGGTGGTCGACCTGACTGTCGAACTGCTCAAGGACGCCAGCTACGAAGAAATCTGCGCCGAGATGAAGGCGCAGTCCAAGGTGCGCTGAAGGGTATCCTGGGCTACACCGACGACAAGGTGGTCGCCACCGACTTCCGCGGCGACCCTGCACCAGCATCTTCGACGCCGACGCCGGCATCGCGCTGGACAGGCACCTTCGTCAAGCTTCGTCAGCTGGTACGACAACGAGTGGGGCTACTCGAACAAGTGCCTCGAGATGGCGCGCGTGGTGGCGGGAAGTAACGCGCTTCGGCGGCTTACGAGGGGCGCTGAAAACGAGTGAGTCAAGCAACGCGTCTTTCGGGACGCGTTGCCGCTTCTGCTGGTCGTTTTTGTCAGCTCACGGGCTCCAGCACATGGATCAGGCGCTTGTCGGTCCAGTCCTTGACCTTGGCACCGTACGCCTTCATGTGCGGCGCCGCGGCGTGCGCCTGCAGTGCGGCCAGCGTCTCCCATTTCTCAACCACGACGAATGTGTCGTCACCGAAGCTGCCGGGAGACGTGGGCATGCCCTTGGCATCGACGGTCGCGTTGTATTCGACGCAGCCGTCTTCGGCCAGCACAGTGGCGCGGTTGGCGGCGAAGGCTTCGAGGATGTGGGCGCGCTGGCCCGGCTTGGCGGTGATGACGGCGACGACGTGGATCATGAGATGGGTCTCCTTGTTCGATCGATGATGAAAAGATTCTTGGTCCGCAACCATCATAGGGCGCACCCGCCGCAGCGCGAGCAAGGCGCGCCATGCTGATCGTCATTCTGGTCTGTGTCTTTCTGATCGGGCTGTCCACCGTCATTCACTACGAGGTGTTGCGCGTCGTGAACCAGCGGCTGCCGTCGCTGCGGATTCCAAGCCGCACCAAACTGCTGGCCGTCATGTTTTCAGCCTTCTTCGCGCACGGTCTGGAGATTGCGGTGTACGGCTTGTCGATCTTTCTGCTGATCCGGTACGGCGCCGTCGGCAGTCTGGCCGGCAAGCCTTTCTCATTCGTCAACTGCATGTACTTCTCGGCCGAAACCTACACCTCGCTTGGCTTCGGGGACCTGACGCCCACCGGCCCGTTGCGGTTGATCGCCGGGGTGGAGGCGTTGAACGGGCTGCTGCTGATCGGCTGGTCAGCGTCCTATGCATACATCGCGATGGAGCGGTTCTGGGGGGCGGAAGACAACGGCCACGGTGCGCGTTGACGGCTCTGCCCCCAGCGCCCGCACGGCATTTGCTGCAAAGCCGCAGGGTACCGGCCGCAAGCTGCCAACATCCGCCCTCCGTTCTATTCACTCGCAACCCATTCAAGGAACATCCTGCATGAGCAAGGTACTGGTGCTTTTCTATTCTTCCTATGGCCACGTCGAACAACTGGCCGATGCGGTCGCCGAAGGCGCACGTGCAGGCGGCGCGACCACGGTCGACGTGCGGCGTGTGGCCGAGACGGTGCCGGAGGAAGTTGCCAAGGGCGCACACTTCAAGACCGACAGCCCGCACCCGGTCATCGAAGGCGCCGACGCGCTGACCGGCTATGACGCGATCGTCGTCGGCGCACCGACGCGCTACGGCCGCATGCCGACGCAGATGACGGCGTTCTGGGACACCACCGGCGGCCTGTGGATGCGCGGCGCGCTGGTCGGCAAGATCGGCGGCGCGTTCACCTCCACGTCGACGCAGCACGGCGGGCAGGAGACAACGCTGTTTTCGATCATCACGAACCTGATGCACCAGGGCATGACGATCGTCGGGCTCGACTACGGCTTCAAGGGGCAGATGGGCGTGGACGAGGTGCGCGGCGGCTCGCCGTACGGCGCGACGACGGTCGCCGGCAACGACGGCAAGCGCCAGCCGAGTGCCGACGAGCTCGACGGCGCGCGTTATCAGGGCAAGCGCATCGCGGAGCTGGCGACGAAGGTGTTCGGCTGAACGATCGAGGCGCGGTGGCCTGACCGTGTGGGGCACCGACGGTCATGCGTCACGCGGGTCGGCCACGAGACGGGTTCGGCGGGCAGTCAAGCCACGTGCTTGCCGCGCTCCCAGCCGACCCCGCCGAGCGCGCGATCGCCGACTTGCGCGGCCAGCGGCTCGAGTTCGGTCGCCATCGTGTCGTTCCAGCGGTTCAGGAAGCCGAACAGCGAGATCGCGGCGACGATTTCGACGATCTGGCCTTCGTCCTGATGTTTCTTGAGCCATCGAAGTCGGCTTCGCTGGCCTCATGGGGCAAGGTGCCGGCCTTCGGCGCCAGCGAAATCGCGGCGCGCTCGGCATCGTTGAACAGCTCGCTGCCTTCGAAATCCCAGAGCGCGGCGATCTTCTCATCCGACGCGTGGCAGATGCTGGAGAGACTCGCCATGTGTGACTGGCAATAGCGGCAGCCCGCGGCATGGCTCGATGCCAGACTCACGGGCGTTGTGGTTTCGGTCGGGACGGTGCCTTCGCAGAGCACGGCCTGGTTCAGCGCCATGAAGGCGCACACGAATTTCGGCCGGCGCACCAACGTCATGATGCCGTTCGGCGTGAGGCCGCGCGTGTTCCTGTAGTGCCCGAAGCGGTTCCGGATGTCGGCGTCCGGCACTTCGGCGAGCGGTACGGGGCTTAGATGCGGCATGTGTTGGCCCCTGAATCAGCGGTCAGAACGGCAACCCGACATATTGCGCGCACAGCGCCCTTTGCGCGTCGTCGTTGCGGCGCAGGAACTCGAGTTCGGTCTCCTGCAGTCGCTGGTCGAATTTCGGTCTGGTCCGGAAACCGGTGCAGCAAATTGGTCAGCCACCACGACAGCCGGGTTGCGCTCCAGACGCGCTTCAACGCGGTCTGCGAATAGGCTTCGTCAGATCGTCGGCGCCGCTGCGGTAGTGAGTCGATCAGCGCGCGTCGACAGATAGTGCACGTCCGGAGAACGCGAGGTTCAGTCCCTTGGCGCCGGTCGGCGGAACGATGTGCGCCGCTCACCCACCAGGAACAGCTTGCCCCAGCGCATCGGCTCGGCGACGAAGCTGCGCAGCGGTGCGATCGATTTCTCGATCGAGGGGCCGGTTTCGATCTGCGCAGCGATCTCCGGGCCCATGCGGGTCGTCAGCTCGCTCCAGAATCGGTCGTCGCTCCAGTCCGTCCACCGTGTCGGCTAGCGGGCACTGCACGTAATAGCGGCTGAGTTGCGGATTGCGCTGCGAGCACATCGCAAAGCCGCGCGGGTGGTTCGCGTAGATGATCTCCGGCACCGGCCGGGTGCGCGACATGATGCCGAGCCAGCCGAACGGGTAGACCTTCTCGAAGGTCTTGAGCACCGGGGACGGAATCGCGCCGCGGGATGACGCCGTGAAAGCCGTCGCAGCCGGCGATGAAATCGGCATCCGACGCGCTGCGCAGCGCCGTCCTTGCGGTAGCTCGCCCAGGGCTTGTCAGATGTCGATGTCCTGCAGCTCGACGTCTTCCGCCTGCTCCACGATCAGGCCGCCGGCCGCATCCCGCGCCGTGTACGGATCTTCGGTGATTGCGGTCTGGCCGCAAGCCATCATGGCGCGGCCGGTGTGCTTCTTCACGTCGATGAAGAACTGCTGCGTCTCCGGCCCAGACGATCCCGGTGCCGTTGTGCACGCTGCCTTCGCGCTCGAGCCGCTCGCCCAGACCATGCTCGCGCAGCATGCGCACCGTGCCGTCCTCGAGCACACCCGCGCGAATGCGCTGCAACACGTGCGCGCGTGACGCGCGTTCCAGCACCACGCTGTCGATGCCCGCGCGATGCAGCAGATGCGAGAGCATCAGACCCGAAGGGCCGCCGCCGATGATCAGGACCTGGGTGCGGGTACGTTTCAAGAGCCGCGCTTCAGGCGTCGTCGCCGACGTAGCTGCCGTGCGCGAATTCGATCAGGCAGAAGCCATGGCCGAACGGGTCGCTGAAGGTGATGCATTTCGAGCCGTTCCAGTGCATGCAGTCGCTTGTCTGAACAGCGCCGGCCTGCAGTGCGCGCCGGCTGGCCGTGTCGAGATCGTCCACGACGAAATCCAGATGGATCGGCGTCCAGTGACGCGCGTAGCTGCGGCGCTGCGAACCGGGAACGGAAGATTCCGTCCCCTCGCTGTTGCGCAAAAGGTAGATCGTCGCCGCAGCGCCCGTCAGTTCCGCCACATCGTCGCTGACCATCCGGCCGAGCGTGAGGCCGAAGGCAGAGGAATAAAACGCCACCGCCGGCTCGATCCCGGGTACGTCGATGTTCAGCAAGACCTGCATGGCGTTGTCCTGTCGAGCGCTACACCGGCGCGGCCGGCCGCTTCGCCATCAAGTGTTCGTCGGCTTCGGCGCCATCGACGATCAGCGGGCCCTTTTCGGTACCCTGATGCAGGAAGAAGCCGCACCGCTCGTAGAGGGCGATCGCGCGCGGATTGTTCGTATGCACCGACAGTTCGAGCCGTCTGATTCCACGCGGCACCGCCGGCGCTTCGACCGCACCCAACGATTCGCCGCCGATGCCGCAGCCGCAGTGCGCCCTCGCAACACCGGGAACCAAGTGCATCGCGTGCCGCTGACGCCGCGCAAAGCCGCCAAATCCAAGAGCCGCGCCGACCCGTTCGTCGCCGGCTTCGCACATCATCGTCGCAGCCGTGCCTTGCTCCAGACCATCGGAAATCGCCTGTCGCCGCCGCTGCTCGGTCGGCACCGACCCACCGACTTCGAACAGCAGGAACGGGGTTTCGCCGTACGGCTTCTGAAACAGCGCGATCACTTGTGCTGCGGCTTCCGGAGTGAGGGGGCGGATTCAATGCATGTCAGAAAACATGCTTGTTCCCGATCACTGCGGCTTTCGCTTCATCTCATTCGAACTTGAACATCAGATGCTGCCCAGTGATTCAACGCGCCATGCCAGCCACGACCAGCGCAAGACAAACGACGTTGGCGGCCCGCCGCATGCGCGGAGGCTCACTTCTGCTTCGCGTACTTGTCGATCAGTGCTTCAGCCTCGGCTGCGAGCTTCTGGCCGTCGATGCCCTTCTCAGCCACTTCCTTGAACCAGATCGCGCGCGTGCCTTCGGCCTCGCGCTTCCAGCGTGCAGTCTGGTTCGCGTCCAGCGTGACGATGTGATTGCCGGCGGCTTTCACGACAGCCAGGCCGGCCTTGTCGCCCTCGGCCATGGCGCGGCCGTAGAGCGCGGCCGTGTCGGAGCCGCTGTTCGCATCGATCACTTTCTTCAGATCGGCCGGCAGCTTGTCGTAGCTGGCCTTGTTCATCATCAGGGCAAACGTCTGGGTGTACAGGCCTTCGTCGCCGGAGAACTGGGTGTGGTTCTTCACGATCTGCTGAATCTTCAGCGCGGGCACCACTTCCCACGGAATGGTGGCGGCCGACACCACGCCTTTGGACAACGCCTCGCCGATGGACGGCACCGGCATGCCGACCGGCGTGGCGCCCAGCTGCTCCAGCATGATGTTGATCACGCGCGAGCCGCCGCGCACTTTCATGCCCTTCAAGTCTTCGAGCTTGGTGATCGGCTCGCGGCTGTGAAACAGGCCGGGTCCATGCACATGCACCGCGATCAGGTGCACGTCCTTGAATTCGTCCATCGCGTTCTTCTCGACGAACGTCTGGAATGCGCGCGAGGACGACTCGGCGTTGCCGGAGAGGAACGGCAGCTCGAACACTTCCGCCTTCGGAAAGCGCCCCGGGGTGTAGCCGAGCACGGTCCAGACGATGTCGACCACGCCGTCTTTCACCTGATCGAGCAGGTCCGAAGGCTTGCCGCCCAGCTGCATCGCCGGAAACTGCTGAATCTTGATTCGGTTGCCGCTTTCGGTCTCGATCTTCTTGGCCCACGGAAGAATCGCCTTCGCCGGAATGGTCGCCTGGGGCGGCAGGAACTGGTGCAGCCGCAACGTGACCTCGGCCGCCCATGCGGCCTGCGCCGCACCAGCGATTGCGAGCGCACCGAGCGTCGCCTTCAACAGCATCTTCATCGAACTGGTCTCCACTGGATGGTCTTGGTATTTCGACACGCCGATGCGTGTCATGCGATTCAATATAACCAACAACCTCGATTTTCGGTTGCATGGTTTGCACGCGCGCTCGGGTGTTGCCGGACGCGGCGTTCTTTCATGGGCGGGTGGCCGCGGCCGGCGATCCGGCTTGACGCGTCAGCAGCACGATGCATGGTTCAGTCCCGCTTGGTTCAAGCGTTCCGGATCAGGGTCCATCGCCTCGATGAACCAGCAGAAATGGCGTGCAGGCATCGAGGGTCGTGCGCGAAGGCCGTGTGAACCTCCCTTCGCCGCCGCGCCCTTGCGCCGATGCTCGGGGCTATTGCTTCGGCCGTGCGTAGCGCGCGGTGAAGCTCGCCCGGCCCAGCAGGTTCGAATGAATCATGAAGCCCGCCAGCGCCGGCGTCGCGTCATCCGGAATCTCGAGCTTCGGCACCTTCAGCGCATACACGGTGAACACATAGCGGTGCGCGCGGTCGCCGCGCGGCGGGCAGACGCCGCCGAAGCCGGTCTGGCCATAGTCGTTGCGCAACTGGCGCGCACCGGGCGCGAGCAGGCTGCCGTCGGCCGCGCCCGCATCGGCGTTCAAGCCGCTCACGTGGCCGGGGATGTCGATCACCACCCAGTGCCACCAGCCGGAGCCGGTCGGCGCGTCCGGGTCGTAGAGCGTCACTGCAAAACTCTGCGTGCCTTCGGGCGCGCCGCGCCAATCGAGCGCGGGCGACTTGTTGTCGCCGCCGCAGTCGAAGCCGTTGAATTCGAAGCGCGCATCGATCGTGCCGCCGGACTCGATTTCTCGGCTCTCCAGCATGAAGCCGGGGGCGGTGGTTGCATCCTGCTCGCCGTCGTCGTCGAGCCAGTGGGTGATGCCCGACAACGATCCGCGCTCGCGCTTTTCCTGCGCGATCCAATTGACCAGCGCGGCGCCGAGCGCCGCCGCGGTGAGGGTTCTCAAAATGCCCATGAGCGTGTTTCCTTCTTTTTCCGGGTGTTGCGGTGTGCGACGGTCGTCGAACCGACTGCGCTCGCCATCATGCCGCAGGCGCCGCGCGCGACCGCTGCCGAGCGCCACGTGCAAGCCTTGCCTTGCCCAGGCAAAGCGTTGCCCGATACTCGAGGACTCATGCAATTCTTCCTGTTCCAGGGTGGCCGGGTGGCCGAGCTCACTGCGTTGCCGACGGTATGGCCACCGGAAGGTTTCATCTGGATCGCGGCCGAGCGGGCCGAGTTCGACACGGGCCTGACGCGGCTGCAGATCGATCTGGCGCGGCTGACCGGCACCCAGCTGGTCGACCTGCATGTGCAGGACTTGCTGAGCCGACAACTGCCCTCGCAGTACGACTACACGTCGCAATACGATCTGCTCGTGTTCCGGCGGCTGGCCGCGCAGGGCGATCAGCCTGCGCTGCGGCGCGGTGCGACAGCGTCCGCAGTGCCCCGGACCGGCGCGCTGCTGCCGCGCATCGACACCACGCCGGTCGGCTTCGTGGTGTTCGACCGCGTGCTGCTGTCGGTGCATCCGGCCGGATGCGCGGTGCGCAGTGCGTTCGTCGCGCGACTGTCGGGCGCGGTGCAGGCGGCTGCCGTGAGCGGGCAGGCCGACGCGCCCGCACCGCGCTCTGTCACCGTGCGCATTGCGTCGAGCCCGGCCGACCTGATGCTGCGGCTTGTGAATCTGATGGTCGACGGCTTCCTGGAGCTGCGCCGCGAACTCACGCAGCAGCTCGATCATTGGCAGGCCGAGCTGTTGAACCCGAAGAGCCGCGCGATCAACTGGAGCACGATGCTCGACGTGCGGCTCGCGCTGCACGAACTCGATGAAATCTGCGAAGACCAGCGCGCCGCCGTGCAGGACTGGATCGACACGGTGGAGACCTGGCCGGACGCATCGACCCAGCACGCGCAACGCGAGCGCGATCTGCTGCTGGTGCGCAGCCGCGACCTGCTGGAGCACATCGAACGCGTGGTGCACCATGTAAGAAGGCTCGAGCAAAGCGCGGAGACTGCGGTGCAGATGCATTTCTCCGCGCAGAGCAACCGCACCAACGACATCATGCGCGTGCTCACCGTGCTGACCGCGGTGTTCCTGCCGCTGAACCTGATCGCGGGCATCTTCGGCATGAACTTCGAATCGATCCCGCTGCTGCACAAGGCCGATGGCTTCTGGATCGCGATGGGTGCGATGGCGGTGATCGCGGCCGTGCTGGTGGTGTTCTTCTGGCGCAAGCGCTATCTGGAACGCACGAGATGAGGCTTGCCTCCAGGCTTCGCTCCCTACGGTCGGCTCCCGGCTACCCCCTACCGGGGGCGGCGCCTGCGGCCTGGCGGAGCCAGCTCCGCGGCCCCTGCTGGAAAGGACGGAGGTCGGTTGCGGCGTTGCTGACGGCGCAAGTTGCGACCATGGGGCAAAACGCCTCCGGTCTCCCTGTCACAACGGTTGGTCCGAGCTACTTCAGATGCTGCGCAAAGAATGCCAGCGTCCGCTCGCGGGCTTTGGTCGCAGACGCCGCATCGAAGCTGCCGCGTTGATCGCAGTTGAAGCCGTGCTGCGCGGGATAGCGCTGCACCTGCACTTGCGGATGGCGCTTTTCGAACGCGTCGACCGAGTCGTTCGAGATCCCGCTGTCCTGCTCGCCGAAGTGCGACAGCACGGGCACCTTCGGGGTACGCGCGCTTTCCTGGTCGGTCGTCATGCCGCCTCCGTAATAGGTCACGGCTGCAGCGATGCCGTCGAGCAGGCAGGCCGCGCGCCAGCTCAGCAGCCCGCCCCAGCAGTAGCCGACCACGCCGACTTTCAAAGGCGACCCGTCGCTGGCACGCGCCGCATGCGAGACAGCTGCCTCGACGGCAGCCAGCACGCCCGGTGCGGGCAGTGCTTCGGCTGCCGTTTTCAACGCACGGCCGGTGTCGATGTCGGCTGCCTCATAGCCGAGTTCGACGCCGGGCTCGAGCCGGTCGAACAGGGCGGGCGCCAGTGCGACGTAACCCTGTGCCGCGAAGTCGTCCGCTACCGCGCGGATGTGCGAATTCACACCGAAGATCTCCTGCAGCACGACGACCGCGCCGGCTGCCGGTCCGGCTGGCCGCGCCAGGTACGCAGGCGTCGGCCGGCCCTGCGGCATCTTCAGTTCGATGGGTCCACCCATGTCGGTGTGCTCCGGTTTTTCGGTTGGTGATGAGCGAAGGCGTCAGGCCGCGAGCTTCGCGCGCACGAAGTCGAGTCGGTCCTGGCCCCAGAACATTTCGCCGTCGACCATGTAGGTCGGCGCACCGAAGATGCCGAGATCGGTCGCGGCCTTGGTGTTTTCAGCGTAGCGGTCCTGCACGGCCTGCGACTGCGACTGTTCGAGCCGGGTCTGCGCGAGGCCCGCATCCAGCAGCAGTTCGGCCAGCACGTCGGCATCGGCAATGTTGCGCTGCTGCTCCCAGACCGCACGAAAAACGGCCTCGCACAGACGCATCGCGGCATCCGCGCCGTCCTCCATCTGCACGGCGACGATCAACAGCGCGGCCGGGTCGCCCGCCACCGGAAAGAACTGCGGCTGGATGTGCATCGGCAATTCCAGATGTTCGGCGAAGCGGCGCAACTCGACCAGCCGATAGGCTTGCCGCTGCGGCGCGCGCTGCGGCAGCGGCAGCCCGCCCGAGACCTTGAACACCGCGCCGAGATCGAACGGCAGCACGCGCAGCGTGATGCCCTCGCCGCCAGCGCGCACCATCTCGGCGAAGCGCGCATGGCCCAGATAAGTCCACGGGCTGGCCGGCGCCAGGTAGTAGTCGACGGTGTGCGGCATCCAGCGGCTCCTCGGTGTTTAATCAAATCGGCAAGTGCGAAAAACCTATTTTGCAGGAGACCCACCCAGATGAACAAAGTATTGCTCGTGACCGGCGCAAGCCGCGGCATCGGCGCCGCCACCGCCCGGCTGGCCGGAAGGGAAGGCTACGCGGTGGCCGTCAACTACGCAGCCAACGAGAAGGCGGCGCAGGAGGTCGTCAGGACGATCGAAGCCAGCGGCGGCACCGCGGTCGCGCTGCAGGCCGACGTCGGCGACGAAGCGCAGGTGATGCGGCTGTTCGAGCAGGTCGACCAGCAACTCGGGGCCTTGACCGCGCTCGTGAACAACGCGGGCGTGGTGGACGTCGCCAGCCCGGTCGCCGAGATGAGCGGCGCGCGCCTCAAGCGCATGTTCGACATCAACGTGCTGGGCTCGATCTTCTGCGCGCGCGAAGCGGTGCGCCGCATGAGCACGAAGCGCGGCGGCAGCGGCGGCGCGATCGTGAACCTGTCGAGCGCGGCGTCGCGGCTGGGCGCGCCGGGCCAGTACGTCGACTACGCGGCCGCCAAAGGCGCGATCGATGCGTTCACGATGGGGCTGGCCAAGGAAGTCGCTGGAGAAGGCATCCGCGTGAACGCCGTGCGCCCGGGCCTGATCGACACCGACATCCACGCTTCCGGCGGTGAGCCGGACCGCGTCGCGCGCCTCGTGCACATGGTGCCGATGCAGCGCAGCGGCAGCGCCGAAGAAGTCGCGCAAGCCATCGTCTGGCTGCTGTCGG
Organism: uncultured beta proteobacterium; assembly: GCA_963761295.1. GTDB lineage: Bacteria > Pseudomonadota > Gammaproteobacteria > Burkholderiales > Burkholderiaceae_C > JBBPYC01. The sequence continues at coordinate 299,004 of CAVXGG010000010.1, read as the reverse complement.
ACGGCGCGAGCTATACGACGATGTCGCTGCTCGATGTGTCCGGGGGCCGCTGATGAGCAGCGCCAGCTCCGCCACACCGGCCGCCCCACGCGAGATCAAGCACTATTGGGAAGACCTCGTGCCCGGCACGATGCGCGAACTCGGCTCGGTCACACCCACGGCCGAAGAGACGATCGCGTTCGCGCGCCAGTTCGATCCGCAGCCGTTCCACCTCGACGAAGAAGCCGCCAAGGCGTCGCTGTTCGGTGGGTTGAGCGCAAGCGGCTGGCACACCTGCGCGATGGCGATGCGGCTCATGGTGGACAACTTCCTGCGCGATTCGTCGAGCCTCGGCTCGCCCGGGTTGGAAAACATCAAGTGGTTGAAGCCCGTGCATCCGGGCGACACGCTGAGCCTGCGCCATCACATCATCGAATCGCGCCCGCTGGCCAGCAAGCCGAACGTCGGACTCGTGCGCACCAAGTGGGAGATGTGGAACCAGCGCGGCGAGCAGGTGCTGCACATGGAGGGGTTTTCGATGTTCGGCCGCAGGCATGCGACGGACGCAGGGGGCGCTGCGCCGAAGGCCGATCGAGCCGGCTGAGCGCTCGGGATCTCAGGCGTTCGGTGCAGGCGCCAAGCGCGCTGTCGTGGAGATCATGCCGCGACGGGCCGAGGTCCAGGCCGCCGTTCGCGGGTGGCCCGTCCCCCGCGAACGTGTGGCCCCGGACCGAGACGACGTGCCGCATGGCGGCTCGGGTGCCGCGCGTGATGTTGATCGACGCGGCGGGGCCTCTCGTTGGTGTGGATGGTCACCGGCCGGGGCTTCAGCGACTTGCAGGCGTCTCCCCGGGCACGACGCGATACAACGCATGCCCGGCCGATGCGGCATCGACCCGCGCCAACGTCGGGTTCGTCCGCAGTGCCTGCGCATCGCGCGGCGGCGCGAGCACGAACGCCGCATCGAGCAGCGAAAAATCGAAGCGTGCCGCATCGAGCGTGACGACCACCTCGTCGAGCCGCGGCGAGTCGATGCGGTGCGCGTCCGGGCCTTCGACAGCGCCGAGCGTGAACAGCAGGCGCTGGTAGCGGTTGTGCAGCACGCGTTGGCGGCCGTCCGGGTCCAGCTTGCGCCACAGGCCCGGCTGCGGGTGATAGAACACGCTGTTGAGCACCGGCACGCCGGCCGCCGGCAGCGTCATCGCCCAGTTGCGCTGATCGATGATGGCGATGCGGCGCTGCGCCACGGGCGCGGTCGCTTCGCCCTCCCCCAGCTGCCGGGCCAGTTCGGCATCGAGCGCCAGCGCCTTCGGTGCCTGCGCGATCGGATTGAACGGCAGCGCGCTGGCCAGCGTCCAGCCGCAGAACAGTGCGGCGAACGCGCGGGTTCGACGCATCAGCAGCAGGTAAGCGCCGATGCCGAGCGCGGCCAGCGTCAGCAGCACGAACGTGGGCGAAAGCATGATCTGGATCTCGGGCGGCACACGCTGCAGCTGCCACACCGTCGGCAAGAGCGTGCCCAGCGCGACCAGTGCGCCAGTGAAGCGTGCGGCGCCTGCCGAGAACAGCCCCGACGACCGTTCGGCCTGCTGCCGCGGCGCAAGCAGCCATGCGATCAGCAGCACCTGCGCCAAGCCGAGCGCCAGGTCCATCCGGTATGTGGTGGTCGAACTCCAGAGCGTCGCTTTCGCGATTCCCGCCGGCCAGCCGACGAACATGAACGACAGCGCCATCAGCAGAAACGAGGCAACCACCAGCGGCACCGGATCGACCCGACGCGCGCGCCACCACGCAACCAGCAGTGCGATGCCGATGGCCGGCAGCAGGAACACGAACGAGCCGGCATCGGTCGCGTTCGTCGCCGCCGACGGCAGATACATCGTCAGCGGGCCGAGCAAGCCTTTGACGAGAAACCAGCGGTCGATGTCGCCGCCGACTTCTGCGCTGCGCTGGCCCGGATAGACGGTGCCGCGAATCGCTTCGACCGCGTCGTGCGCGCTGTACCACCAGCTGCCGAGCAAGACACCCAGCACCAGCAGCGCCAGCAGCGCGCCGACGGCCTGCGCGCGGCCGAACCCCAGCACCCGGCGCTCGCGCCAGCCCCATGCGAGTGCCAGGCCACCGAACAGCCATGCGAGCGAAATCTGCCAGGCCGGATACAGCACCAGCGCATAGCCGGTCAGCGCCAGCCCGAGCGCCGCACCCAGCCCCGCCGCGGGCAGCCACCGGCGCGCGTGCAGCAGCCGCTCCGCCAACAGCAACGCGGTCGCCGCGAAGCTCGCGGTGTAGGCCGGCCAGCCCGAGAACACGACCGAGTACGGCGCCAGCGCCACCGTGGCCGACAACCCGGCCGCCAGCCGCCAGTCGAGCGCGAACAAGCGATGCAGCAGCAACGCCAGCGCGCCGAAGCACGCGAAGAACGGAAACCACCAGTACCAGGCCAGCGCACGCCGCAGGTCGAGCAGGAAGAACCCCCAGGTGGCCGGTTTGGCGAGCGCCGACAGGTGCGCGACCGGCACACCCGTCATGCCGATCACGAGCATGTTCTCGCCGTCCGGCCCGAGGTTGCGATTGCGCACCGGCAGGCGCGGCGTGTGCGCGTGCTGGGCCAGCGCGAGCGGCGTGATGACCTGCCATTCGTCGCTGCGCACCGGCTGCGGCTCGCCCGCCCACGGGACCTCACCGAGCGGCGTGACGACCGGGCTTTGCGGCGCCGCATCACGAAACGCGAGCACGAGTGACGAACCGGTGAGACCGAGTGCGACCAGCAGCACGAACGAGCCCGCGACGCCGGCCGCGAACAGCTTCGGCGCCAGTCCGGCGCGCGCGCCTTGCCGCAGCGCGACGCGTTCGATCGGACCGGCAAAAACCAGGATCGCAAGCGGCGCCAGCAGCGCCAGCAAGGCCGCGAGCGACGCGCTGCGCGTCGGCTGCACGGTGGCCGGCACAATCACGCGATCGGCCTGCGGCGCCGGACTCAACGCGAATGTCGACCCGTCGCCGAGCCGCACGCTGACTTCGAGCGGCTGCGAACCCGCGGGCAGCGCTGCCGGCAGCGCAATCGTTGCGCGAAAGCCGCTGGGCAGCCAGTCCCGGCGGCCGGTGCTCTGCACCACGTCGGGCCGCTCGTAGCGGTGCATGCGGCCGCGGTAGATTTCCCGGCCCGCGACCTGCACGATCAGGTTCGTTACGAAGACATGCGGCCGCTCGGTTGCGACCCAGCCGGTCAGCGCGATCTGGCGCGGCTGGGCCGAAACGCTCACCTGCTCGACATAGCCACGGCCTGCGGCGGGGGCGGTGGCCTGCGCGAACACGGCCGGCGCCAACAGGAGCGCCAGGCACAGCGTGGTCAGCCAGCGGAGCGCGGCCCGCGCGCATTCCCTGCCGTTCGCTCGCCGGGCCGCGTGCCCCGCCGCGCGTTCACGCAGCCGGCACGGCTGGGGCGGTCGGGCGCTTCTGGAAGTCCAACTCGATGTCGCCGTGGATGTAGAAGATCGCGCCGACGTCGGTGTGGCCGCTCAGGTGGCTGCTGCCCGCGGGTGCGAGCTGGTAGTCCCCTTCGCGCAGCAGGCAGTCGTCTTGAAAGGTCTCGCCGCGCAGCACCAGGCACTCCTCGTCGTGCCCATGTGCGTGCTGCGGCACCGAAGCGCCTGCTGCCGCGCGGTACAGCAACGAGGCCAACGGGCCGCGCCGCCACAGCACGCGCCGCTCGACCCGCGGCGCATACGGCTCCCAGGGCGTCTCCGCATCGCGCACGGTGCGCGCCGTCTCGCCGGGCTCAGGCGACTGCAGCGATTCGCGCAGGAACAGCAGCGCGCCGTGCGCGTCCGCACGGATTGTCTGTGGCGACAGCGGGGGTGCCGACGTCGTACCGGCCGGAGGATTTGCGCCCTCGCCCGCTTCGGCCGGCGCGAAATGAAAGTCCAATGGTTCGAGCGCCACCGCCGAAGACCGGCCGTCCGCCAGTTCGGCGCGACCACGCAGCAGCAGCCATTCGCGTTGCACGCCGGGCGCCGGCGCATCGATCGGGAGTTGCCCGTCGGGTGCAAGCTCGATGAGCAGCACATGCAGCGGCTCCCCGGGCCGCAAGGCGCCGTGGGCAGCCAGATACAACGTCTGCAGCCGCGCCCGTTCGCTCGCACGCGCCATCGCCGCCGCGGTATGGCGCACCGTGACCATCGCGCGGCTTGCGCGCACGCTGGCGGCCGCGCGCCGGATCAGCCGGGCCCGCAGCGCGGACAGGTCGGGCGATGCTGCGTGCCTGTCCTCGGCTGCAAACGCGAGCGCATCGAGCAGGTCGGACGCGCCGCCGGCAGTGGCTGCGGAGGGTGCGGCCGAAGCGTCAGACGGCCCGGATGGCGCGCGTGGCACAGGGCTTTCACTCATACGCTGCGATTAGAACAAAGCCCGGCGCGCGCGGGGCGGGCGCTCGTGTCACCAGCTGCAACCGGAATTTCCTCGAGCCAGGCGCGCAGTCGCAGCAGGCTGCGTCGGATGCGGGTCTTGACGGTGCCCAGCGGCAGCGCGGTGCGGCGGGCGATTTCGTCGTGGGAGAGCTCGCCGAAGAAGGCCAGCACGAGCAGTTCGCGCTCCCGGCTTTTGAGCCGTGCCAGTGCTGCGTGCAGACGCTGCGCTTCGACTGCCGCGTCCAGCAGCGCGGGCGGCTCGCCGGCCGGATCGGCCGCGGCGTGCGCCGCCAGCTCGGCCGGGTCGGCGCTTCGTTGAACGTCGAACCGGCGGTTGTGCCGCCAGGCATCGATCGCGCGCGAGCGTGCGATCGACAGCAGCCACGCCAGCGGCGGGCCGCGCGCGGGGTCGAATCGCGGCGCCTGGCACCAGGCCTGCCAATAAGCGTCTTCCACGACTTCCTCGGCGAGCGCGGCGTCCTGGGTAAAGCGCAGCACGACGGCATGCACGCGCCGCACCGTGCCGTCGTAGAACTCGGCCAACGCGTGTTCGTCGCGCGCCACGAGCCGCGCGATCAACGCAGCCAGTCGGTGGTCGGGGACCAGCGCGACGGCAGCGATGCGCGCGGCGAACTGCTCGGCCGTCATGGCCGGACGTGCTGGCGGGCGATCCGACGCCGCGTCGGCCGGCTCCGGCGGTTCGTCATCACAGGGGCGGTCCATGCGGGATCGATATCGGTCGAACGAGGACGGCGAACGATCGCAGCTCGATGCATCGAAACCGCCTGAACCGCTTGGCCCTTCTTCCCCATCAGCTATATTTTGCATAGCGGACGACGCGTCGGGTTCGACCGGTGCGCGGCCGATCAGCGTTGCGCCTTCAGCCACTGCGCGAGGTCGTCGGCGGCGGCATCGGTGGCGGCGGTCAACGCCTGCACGCCGCCGGCCGCATCGGCCGTGGGTGCGGGCCGGCGCACCGTCACGCTGCGCTGCGCGACCGGCTCTTCGCCGCTCAGCGTGCTGCGTGTGAGCGTGGCGTTCATGCGCACCACACCGACGCTTTCGTCGGCCGACGTGAAGAGCTGGCTGAACTCGTCGAGATCGATCTTCAGCGTGAGGGCGGCGCCCGGGTCGAGCGGCCCGAGCACGGTGCGGTCCGCCGACAACCGCTCGCGCAGCCGCTGGCGCACCAGCTCGGCCGGCGGCGCGCTCCAGCGCGCGAGCGAATACGGCCGCAACTGCTGGTCGTTCGCATAAGCCAGCCGGTACAGCAGCGCGGGACTGTCGAGCGTCTGGGTGGCGCCGATCTGGGCCAGCACCAGCGCGGGCAGCTGCTTGCGCTTGTCGCTTTCCGCAGGCGTTGCCACTGCGGCCGGCACGCCGAAGTCGTAGACGGCAGCGCGCGGCGGTTCCTGCAGCACGCCGCAGCCGGCCAGCAGCGCCGTCAGCAGACACGCGGCGGTCGCGTGTCGGACGATCGGCCCTGCGGCATGGAACTCAAGGTTTGTCATCGGTGTGACCAAAGTCGGTGGCGGATGGCTTGTGGGTTCGCACCTGGCGTGCGGGGTTCAAGGCGCCGCGAAACCCGGCTCCCCCGGGCCCGGCCGGATCGCGCCGGTGCCGCGCAGCAGCGACTGCGGATTGTCGGTCAGACCGCGCAGCGCGCGGTCCGCCTGGCGCGCAGTCTGGTTCACGCTTTCCACAGCCCGCGAGGTGCTCGGCAGCGTGGTGTTGTTCAACCGCGCAGCCGCCTGGCTCAACGCATCGCCGCCTTTGCCGAGGCGGTCCAGCAACCCGTTGTCGGCGTTCACCTGCCGCGCGATCTTGCTGAACTCGTTGGCGGTGCCTTGCAGCGACGCGAGCGTCTTGGTGCCTTGCGAGAGCAACTGCGGCATCTCGGCGAATGCGGGGTCGAGCCGCTCGGAGATGGTGCGGTTCAACTGCACCGTGAGCTTGCCGAGATCGCTCGCGACCTGGCCCAGGTTGGTCACGGTGGCCATCAGGGCCTCCTGGTTTTCCGGGCGGAACAGGTTATTGATGCGCCGGCTGGTCTCCTCCACCTGCGCGAGCGTCGATGTGCCCTGGTCCGAAATGCTCGACAGCAGGTTCTGCCGGATCGGGATGTGCGGCAGGCCATCGGGCGGGTCCGGCAGCGGCTTGCTGTCTTCGCTCTCGTCGTCGTCGAGCTGCACGTAGGCCAGGCCGGTCACGCCCTGAAAGCCGAGCGTCGCAAATGTCGAACTCGTGATCGGCGCGTTCTCATCGACCGTAATGCGCAGCAGCGCGTTGCCCTTGGCCTTCGGGTCGAAGCCGAGCCGGGTCACCTTGCCGATGTTGATGCCGCGGTAGCGCACCGGCGCTTCGAGGTTCAGCCCGTTGACGGCTTCGCGCGTGGACAGCTCGTACACGCGCACCGCTTTTCGGTCGCTGCCGAGCCAGAGCGTGAGCGCGATCAGCATCGCGGTCACCACCAGCAAAAAGACCCCGGCGAGCAGGGCGTGCGACTTGTTTTCCATTGCTGTGTTTTCTTTCGGGTTCTCTACGGCAGCGCCTGCCGCGTGCGTGCCAGGGCATTCGTCGGGGTTCCGTGCGGCTCGTCGAGCGCGGTCAACGCGCGTTCGCCGCGCTTGCCGTGGAAGTATTCCTGGATGAACGGATGCGGCACTTCGACCACCTCGGCCAGCGGCGCGCAGATCACCACGCGCTTGTCGGCCAGCACCGCGACCTGCGTGCTCAACTCGACCACCGTGTCCAGATCGTGCGTGACCATGATGACCGTCAGGCCGAGTTCGGCATGCAGCGAGGCGAGCAGATCGCAAAAACTGTCGGACGCGGCCGGGTCGAGCCCCGCGGTCGGCTCATCCAGCAGCAACAGCGGCGGGTCCATCACGAGCGCGCGCGCAAGCGCCACGCGCTTGACCATGCCGCCCGACAGATCGCTCGGCATCTTGGTCGCGTCCGCACCTTTCAGGCCGACCATACGCAGCTTGACCATCGCCGTGTCATAGATCAGGTCATCGGGCACGGTCTGCAGCTCGCGCAGCGCGAACGCGACGTTGTCGAGCACGCTGAACGCGGAGAACAACGCGCCGTGCTGAAACAACATGCCGATGCGCGTGGCCGCGCCGCGCCCGCCGAGGTTCGCGGGCGGCCGGCCCAGCACGCGCACGGTGCCGCGCGAGGGTTGCGCCAAGCCCAGGATCTGCCGGAACAACGTGGTCTTGCCGCTGCCCGAGCCACCGACCAGCGAAACGATTTCGCCCGGCTGAATCGTCAGGTCCAGATCCTTGTGCACCACGGCGGCGCCGGTGCCGGTGCCGAAGATGGTCCAGAGTTTTTCGATCTGCACGATCGGCGCGCTCGGGTCTTCGGTGTCCTCGACGTCTCTGGCCGCATCGACGGTCGCGGCCTCATGGTCCACGCGCTGTGGCGATCGATCTGCTTGGGCCGCGGCTGCCGCAGCCGGTGCCACGGCGGCGGTCGGCACCGTGCCCGGCCCACCCGGCTCGTCCGGCGCAAAGACCGAAGGCACGGTGTCGGCAAAGTCGCGCCGCGGCTCGGCGGGCGAACCCGATGCGTGCTTGTTTTTCCACATCGTCACAACCCGATCCCGCGAAACACGATCGCGAACAGCGCATCGACCAGGATCACCATCGTGATCGCGGCCACCACCGACGCCGTGGTGCCGCGCCCGAGGCTCTCCGTGTTCGGCTCCACGCGCAGACCGAAGTGGCAGCCGATCAACGCGATGAAGATGCCGAACACGACCGACTTGCCCGTGGCCAGCCAGAGATTGGCGACTTCCACCGCGTCCGGCAGCGCGGTGATGAAGAAGATCGGCTTCACGTCGAGCGCGGCGTTCGCCGCCAGCATGCCGCCGAACAGCGCGGCCAGCGTGGTCCAGACGCTGACCAGCGGCATGGCAATGGCCAGCGCGATGGCGCGCGGCATCACGAGTCGAAAGCCGTGCGCGATGCCCATCACGCGCATCGCATCCAGCTCTTCGTTCACACGCATCACGCCGATCTGCGCGGTGATCGCCGAGCCCGAGCGGCCAGCGACAAGAATCGCGGCCAGCACCGGGCCCAGCTCGCGGATCAGCGACAGGCCCAGCATGTTGACGATGAACGCATCCGCACCGAACGCACGCAGCTGCTGCGCGGACAGATACGCGAGCACCACGCCGATCAGGAAACCCACCAGCGCGGTGATCGGCAGCGCCGAGGCGCCCATCGCGAACACATGGCCGGAAATGTCGCGCCACGGACCCTGGTGCGGCGCGCGCGCCAAGCGCAGCAGATCGATCAGCAACTGGCCGACCAGCCGCGTCATCTCTTTCGCGTGGTCGAAGCCGTCCGACAACGCCGCGCCCAGTTTCAGAAAGCGCTGGCGCAGGCCGAGCGCGGGCACGGTCGGCGCCGGTGCGCTGAACTCGGCCACCCGCTCCAGCATGGTGCGCTGCGCGGGCAGCAGCTCGAGCCGATCCGGCCAACGGCGGCCCCAATGGTTCCAGAGCAATTGCGCACCGACATGGTCCAGTGCTTCAACGGCGGTCAAATCCCAACGCGTACCGTCTGCCACAGCCGGATCGGCAGATCTTTTCTGGGCTGGCAGCGCACGCAGGCTGCGCTCGAGCGCTTGCCAGACCGCACCGCGCGCGAACTGCGCCGCCGTCCAGCGGCCCGCCAGCGCAATCCTGCCGCTCCGTGCCGCATGGGCAGGATCGTTCGGCGTGACGACGAAACGAGGTTCGATGGCGGTCGACATGAGTCCGATCGGGGGGCGAAAACCGGCGGCGAGGGCGCCGGGTCTCGCAAGAGAAAGGGTGATGGCCCGGCAGGCCGCCGGCGCCCCGCGCATCGTACGCGAGGCAGACGCGCGCTTGCTGATGCTCTGCCCGGGCGCGTCCTTTTTCTGACGACAACACGCGTTTTTGGACGTGCCGTGATCGTCATGGGCGGCGGCTTCGCGCTGCTGGCGGCCTGCCTGCTGCCGGGCCAGGCCACCGGCGCCAAGGTGTTCATCCCGCTGTGGCTGCTCGTCGCCTTCGTGAACATGTGGGTTGACACCACACACGGCTTTTCGTGGGCCGAGGAGTTCCCGATCTCTTCACGCGTCTGCGCGGTGCCGGTCGCCAGCGCCGCGCTGGTCCGGTGGAAGTTCGGCTGAGCTGCGGATGAAACACCCGCAGGCCCCGCGCCTGGGCTCCCTGACAACCAAGCATCCACCGAAGCAGGACGACGCAAACGAATGGCATCCCTCAGCTGCTGCGGCCCTCCTACGCGGGCGCAAATGTATCGAGCGAGAAGCTGTTCTTCGACCTCGTCTACGGGTTCGCGGTCACGCAGCTGTCCCACTGTCTGCCAGCGATGGTTGGTTATTCACGCAGATACGGCTGGAGCCCATTGCCTGTGGTGACGGCGTTGAGCCATGCGACGAGCCCGGCTGGCAGGGGTTTGCTGGTCCAGGCCTGCCAGCAGGTCTCGAGCCACTTCCATGGAGCCAGCCTAGGCGCGCATACGCCGCAGTGCGTGTGGCCAGCAGACCTGTGGTCGCGACGGGCTGATTTTTTTCGCGCCCTGGGCGGCGCACGGTGTGCCGTGGAGCGTGCCAGTGCAGTCTCCGGCGACGCCGGCTGTTGCGCCTCGTGCCATCAGCAAGACGAGAACGCACAGTTCACCAGCGTCCAGTGCCGGCGGACCGCCCGGTCCGAGCGCCCACGCAAGTCGGCCCAGCCGAGTTCGTCCTTGACGCGCTTGTAGCGGTCTCGGGTCCAGTTGCGCCGTCCGTAGAGGCGCACGACTTCAGCCAGCAGCGCATCGGCCAGCGTCATGCTGGTGCTGAGGTATCGGCTCGACACGGGCGGGCGCGGGCGCGGATCGGTGGTGGCCACGATCGCGCGGCGCGCGCGGTCCGGCCCATAGCCGACGAATTCAATTCTGCGGCCCATCAGAGTTCGGTGTGCCCGTCATGAAAGCGTCGGGTGACCTTCTTGCATGCCCACCGAGCCCAGGTACTGGCGTGCCACACGCGTCGTGGCGTGACCGTCCTTGCGGTTTCCGGTGTCGCCCGAGCTCCAGCACCCCGCCCAGGTGCGCCGCCAGCGCCGTCTGCCCGGCCAGCAGCGCCAGGCGCCGCGTGTTGATGGCCTCGGCCTCCCGGCTGGCCTCGGACAGAAAGAACTGCAGCCGCTGCACGGCCGCGGCCTGTGCCTTGACCACTGGTTCGGCGCCGGCCCCAGCGCCGTCAATGTCTTGTTGCGATCCCTGGGCAGCAGCAGTCCAGCCAAGTGGGCGCGACAGCCGCGCCGCTGTGCCGGCGAGTGCAGCAACGGATCGAACGGCACCGCATAGTCCTCAAGCGGTTGGGGCACCCATGCGCAAGCGCCACACGCAGCCATAGTCTGTCAGCTCCTGCGCCATCCCTCCCACCGAGCGCCAGAGAGTTCAGCAAACGACCGATGGTCTGCAACAAAAGTGGGCGATCCAGGCCGCCGTGGTGCGCCTGCGGGCACGCATCTTCGCGCTGGTGTTCGCGCTGGTGGGCGGGCTGATCGTCTGGTTCGCCCCGGTCTGGCTGGTCGTCAAGGGGGGCCGAATGTCGGTGAGCATTTGTCGTTGCTCGCCAACCACATACCGGGTTGCTCGGTCACGGTGCCCGGTGCATTCGTCGGCTTGCTTTGGGGTGCCGCCTACGGCGCGGTCTCTGGCTGATTGTTCGCATGGGTCCACCACCGCATTGCGCGGCAGCCACGGTAGGGTTGGCCGCGTTCTTCGACAACCCTGCGACAGACCCACCACATCTCGTTGCGGCACAGGACGGCAAAGGGCGCGAGGCTTGCACAAAGCGGGATTGAGTCGGATGCGGGAACGCGCAGGCTGCTGGCCAGACAGGCGAAACCGTCGTTCAACCGCGTCGAGCCGCATGCAGCGACCGCTGCTGACTCAGGCGGATGTCTGCGACTCAAAGCTTCAGTGCCAAGCCTCTGGCGAAGCGGTGGGTGCCCTACACGGCCAGCAACGCGGCCGGGTCGTCCGCCGCCAGCACTTCATCCGCCCAGCTCTTGAGCCGCTGCGTATCGCAGCGCAGCACCTCCTGCTTGACCTGCAGGATACGCGACGGGTGCATCGAGAAGCTGCGCAGGCCCAGACCCAGCAGCAACCTTGTCATCGCGACGTCGCCGGCCATCTCGCCGCAGACGCTGACGTCCTTGCCTTGCCGGCGACATTCGGCAATGGTCTCCGCGATGAGTCGCAGGATGGCCGGGTGCGCGGGGTCGTACAGGTGCGCAACCGACTCGTCGGCGCGGTCGATCGCAAGCGTGTACTGGATCAGGTCATTCGTGCCGATCGACAGGAAGTCGAAGTACTTCAAAAACAGCTTCAAGGTCAACGCGGCGGCCGGCACTTCGATCATCGCGCCGAGCTTCAAAGGGCCGTACGGCAGCGCGCGCTCGTCGAGTTGCTTGCGCGCCTGATCGAGCAGCAGCAAGGTCTGCCGGATCTCGCTGACATGCGCAAGCATCGGGATCAGCAGCTTGACCTGTCCATAAGCCGCAGCGCGCAGGATGGCGCGCAACTGGGTCAGGAACATGTCCGGGTCGGCGAGGCTCCAGCGGATCGCGCGCAGGCCCAGCGACGGGTTCAGGTGTGCGTCCTCTTTCGGCACGGTGCGGCCGAGCGGCTTGTCGGCCCCGACGTCCACGGTGCGAATGGTGACCGGCAGCCCGGCCATGCCGTCGACCGCGCGCAGGTACGCCTGGAACTGCTCGTCCTCATCGGGCAGGCCGGCGCCCTCCTTGCGGTTCATGAACAGGAATTCACTGCGGAACAAGCCGATGCCCACCGCGCCGGCCTGCAGCGCAGCCGGCGTGTCTTCCGGCAGCTCGATGTTGGCGAGCAGCTCGATCGGCTGGCCGTCCAGCGTGAGGGCCGGCGTGTGGCGCAGGCGCGCGAGCCGACCGCGTTCCAACTCGCCCTGGCGCTGCATGAAGCCGTATTCGGCCAGGATGATCGCGGACGGATCGGCGATCAGCACGCCCGTGTCGCCGTCGATGATGACCCAGTCGTCCTGCCGCACGAGCTGGCTTGCGCTGCGCGCACCGACTACCGCCGGAATGTCGAGACTGCGCGCGACGATCGCGGTGTGCGAGGTCTTGCCGCCGACGTCGGTCACGAAGCCCGCGAACACGCTTTGCTTGAACTGCAGCATGTCGGCCGGCGACAGGTCGTGCGCGATCAGCACCAGGGGCACGTCGATGCTGTCGTCGAGCAGCAGGTCCTGCTCGCGCGCTTTTGCGTTCTCGCGGCGCGGCTGCTGCGCCATCGGCGGCGCCACGCCCTTCATATAGCCGAGGATGCGTTCGACCACCTGCTCGAGATCGGCCTTGCGCTCACGCAGATACGCGTCCTCCATCTCGTCGAACTGGCGGCCGATCTGCTCGAGCTGCGTGGTCAGCGCCCATTCGGCGTTGTAGAGCCGCTCGGCGATCCAGTGGCGCACACCGTCGATCAGGTCGGCGTCCTGCACCAGCATCAGATGCACTTCCAGCAGCGCGGCGAGTTCAGGCGGCGTGTCCTTGGGCGGCGACAGGGCGATCTGATGCTGCAGCCGTTGGAGCTCGTCGGCCGCGGCGTCGCGCGCGGCCAGCACGCGACCGAATTCGGACTCGACCTGATCGAGCTCGATGAAGTAGTGCGCGACATCGACGCGGCGCGAGGCCACCAGCACCGCGCGGCCGATCGCGATGCCGCGGGCGACAGGCAAGCCGTGGATGCTGAACGTCATGGAGTCGTCATCACAGAGCAATGCGGCAGGCCAGCGAAAGACCGCGCCGGCACGACACCCTTTTGATACGCCTTGGGCATCGAGCCCAAGGCGTGTCCCGGGGGCTTCGCCGGTCGGCCGATTGCGTGGGTGCAGGAACAACCCCCCTTTCGATCTGCTCGGGCATCGGGCCCTCGCAAACCGGCAGGCGCCGCACGGGTCGATCCCCACAAAGCAGGGCTCCTCGACCTTCGCTTCGCGCCTGCCCCTCGCGCCACGCTATTCGCCCTCTGCGAACTTGTCGGCGATCAGCGCCAGCAGCGCGTCCATCGCGTCTTGCTCGCGCTCGCCGTTCGTCTCCACCATCACTTCGCTGCCGATGCCCGCGGCCAGCATCATCACGCCCATGATGCTCTTGGCGTTGATGCGGCGCTCACCTTTGGCCAGCCAGACTTCGCAGGGGAAGCTGCTGGCGAGCTTGCTCAGTTTGGCCGATGCACGCGCATGCAGGCCCAATTTATTGCTGATGGTCGTGGTGGTCTTGATCGTCATGAATTCGTTTCGGCTGATACTGCGGCGCGCTGACTGCGACCGGCATGATGCCCTGCGTGCCGCCGGACAGCGCGCGCTCCACCATCGCCTCGAGCGATTCGCCGCGATAGCTCAACGCGCGCAGCAACATCGGCAGATTGGCCCCCGCGAGCAAGCGCACGCGTTGTCCATCGACCAGCTGCTGCGCGACGTTGCACGGCGTGGCGCCGAACAGGTCGGTGAGGATCAGCGTGCGCGTGCTGCCCGAGTTGGCCAGCGCGATGCGCGCCGCGGCCAGGGTTTCTTCGGGCGGCATGTTCGGCTGCACGTCGAGGGCCGAGACCGCATCGCCCAGATCCGGAAACACATGCAGCGCGCAACTGCGCAGCGCATGGGCCAGCGGCGCATGCGCCACGATCAGGATGCTGTTGTTCATCGATGCACGATTATGCGGTCCGGCCCGGCGTCGGCCCACCGGTTGCGTCGTCGTCCAGCGACTGCGGCAACAGGACGAGCGCAATGAAGGATTGCGGAACCTGCCCCGTGTGGCCGCGCCGCCACCAAGGCCGACCGAGCCGTCGAAGCAAACCCGCTGCGTTCAGTGAAAGCGCAAGCTCGAGAAGAACGTCTCGACCACGACCGGATCGATCTCGCCGCCCAGCAGCGCGGCCTGAAACAGTTCGATGCCGCCGCTGCCGGCCCGCGCGAACCAGGCGGCACGCTGCCTCATCGGCTGGCCGGCGGCGTCGCGCGATTCGATCGTGGCCATGCCGGCCGCCGGCAACGCGAGCGATCCGGTCGGGTTGAACGACGCGTCGAGCTGGGCTTCGGCGGCGCCCAGACGCGCCGCATTCGCCGCCCGCCACTGCGCAAGCGCGGCAGCGGCTTGCGTTCCCGGCGCCACCGGCAGGTGGGCCAGCGTGAACGTGATGCCGCCCGCGCTGCAGCCGACCATGGAAAGCGGCACCGACGCGCCGCCGTCGAACGAAACCGGCCGCTCGGCCCGATCCGGCTTGCATGGCAGCAACGCGGCCAGCGGGCCCGCGCGGCTGTCGAGCTGCACATTGCGCCAGTTGAACGTCGGGCTGCAGCCGCCTGCTGCGAGCACGGCCAGCGACAGGCAGACCACCGAGGACAAGGCGCGCCGAATAATCCGCATGTTGCCGGAGCCGGGCGGCCTGGAAAATTCGACGGCGGCGCTGCCGGGCTACCGGAGCCCGCCGAACACCTTGCGCAGCAGTTCACTGCCGGCGGCCAGCGGGTTTTGCCGAATCTTTTTCTCCTCCTCACCGATCATCAGATAGAGGCCATCGAGCGCGCGGTTGGCGACGTAGTTCTCAAGCTTCGCGTCTTCCGCCTTCACGAGCCCGAAACTCGACACCTTGCCGGCGATCTGGTTGTACTGGGCGGCCGCACCGACGTTCTCGGTCGCGCGCGCGGCCACCGGCAGGAAGCGCGTAGAAAGCTGCGCACGGGTCGCGCGCGCAAAGTAGTCGGTTGCCGCGGTGTCGCCGCCGGTCAGCACGGCTTTGGCGTCGGCCACGCTCATCGACTGGATCGTGCCGACCAGCAGATCGCGCGCCAGTGGTATGGCGGCTTCGGCCGCGCGGTTCATCGCGGTCACGAGTTCGTCGAGCCGCTGGCCCATGCCCATCATGCGCAGCGCACCCGATGCATCGTTTAAAAAACCCGGCAGCGGAATGCGCACCGCCGGGTTCTCCAGAAAACCGCCGGGGCGGCCGAGCCGATCCACCGCGAAATCCACGCCGCGCTCCAGCGCGGCCTTCAGCCCCTGACTCGCCTCGCCGCTCGTCAGGTCGGCCAGCGGCGTGGCGGCCGGTGCAGGAACCATGGGCGCAGCCCACAAGCCCAAGACCATGCCGCCGATGGCGGTGAACGACTGGCCACTAAACTGGCGACGTTGCATGGGTGCCCCACTGGTCTTGGAAAGATGAAAAAATCATTGTATTTCGGTGTGGTTGCACTGGTGCTGGCTGCCGGTGGCGGTGCCTGGCTGCTGAGCAACCCGACCAGCACCGCGCCGGCCTCCACCTTCGTGCTGCTCGACGGCAGCAAGCAGACGACCGAGCAGATGAAGGGCAAGGTCACGCTGGTCAACTTCTGGGCCACCAGTTGCGTCACCTGCGTGGCCGAGATGCCGCGCATCGTGGCCACCTACGACAAGTACAAGGCGCAGGGCTTCGACACGCTCGCGGTCGCGATGAGCTATGACCCGCCGGCTTATGTCGTGAACTTTGCCGAAACGCGGCAGCTGCCGTTCAAGGTCGCGATCGACAACACCGGCCAGGTCGCCAACGCCTGGGGCAAGGTGGAACTCACGCCCACCACCTACCTGGTCGACAAGCAGGGGCAGATCGTGAAGCGCTATGTGGGCGAGCCCGACTTCGTCGAGTTGCACCGGTTGATCGAACGGCTGCTCGCAGCCACCTGAGCAACCGGTTTTGCCAGCGCGGCCGGCCGTCTTTTGGATCGATTTGGCCCGCAGCCACCTCTCCGCAATCGCTCTGAGCCACTAAAAGCGTAGCGTTCGAGTCGGTCAGCTGGCTACTTGTCCCGATAGTTGTCGTGGCAGGCCTTGCAGGTTTCGGCCGCGGAGCCGAATGCGGATTTGAGGTTGCCGAGATCGTTCGTCTTGGCTGCGGCCGTCAGCTTCTGCACCGCGGGAAACAGCTTCTCCTGGTGCTCTTTGAACTTGTCCTGCTCGGTCCAGATGGCCGGCTTCGCCTTGGTGGTGCCGCCCTTGTCGTAGCCGGGGCCGAAGCCGATCCAGGGCAGATGCGCCATCGCTTCGACGACTTCGGCGTTCTCGACCGCGATCTTCGGGTCGTACGGCACCTTGCCCTGCACCATTGCGCCGATGCGGCCGAAGTGGGTACCCATCACGAACAGCGCGCTCTGACGGTATTTGACCGCGTCCTCGGGCTTTTGAAACTGCGCCAACGCGCCGCTGGCGGCCAGCAGACCGCCCGTGGCCACGCAAGCCACCGCAATCCGTTTGTAGATGCTCATCATCGAAGACACTCCTTTGATCGAGGACGGTTTGAATCGAACCGCGTGGGACGCTTGCGCCAAGCGGCCGCAACAGCTTACCAGCCGCGATCGCGCCGGCCGATCGGCGCAGGCCATGCCGGCCGGCACGCCCCGTGCGCTGCGCAGCGAACCCGGGTTTATGCTGTGCCGACCTTCAACGACCCGGCTCGCCGCCCGACCGCCTCAATGTCCATGCCCGCCGACGCCGCGGCTGCCCGCGCTCACAAGGTCCGTGTCTGGGATTTGCCGACCCGGCTGTTCCACTGGACGCTGGTTGCGCTGATCCTCGCGCAACTCGTCACCATGTCGATCGGTGGCAACGCGATGGCGTGGCATTTTCGCGGCGGCTACGCGATCTTCACGCTGCTGCTGTGGCGCCTCGTCTGGGGTTTCGTGGGCGGGCGCTGGTCGCGCTTCGGCTCGTTCGTGTACGCACCGGGCGCGGTGCTTGCCTATTTGCGTGGCCAGGCGCCGGCCGCGCATTCGATCGGCCACTCGCCACTGGGCGCGATGTCGGTGTTCGCGTTGCTGGCGCTGCTGTGCGCGCAGGTCGCGAGCGGCCTGTTCAGCGACGACGAGATCGCCTGGAACGGGCCGCTCACGCATCTCGTGTCGAATGCGACCGTCAGCGACGCGACGAGCTGGCACGCAGGCTGGGGCAAGTACATCCTGCTCGCACTCATCGCGCTGCACATCGCAGCGATCGCCTACTACCACTGGCGCAAGCAGCAGAACCTCACGCGGCCGATGGTCGTGGGCGACAAACAACTCGCGCAAGCGGCGCAGCCTTCGCGTGACGATGTGGCGTCGCGGCTGACCGCGCTCGCTGTGCTGGCCGTCTGCGCGGGCGTGGTGTGGTGGGTAGTCAGCCGCTGAAGACAGAAGGCTCCAAGCGCGCTCAAGGCTCGGTCGTGAACACGGTCAGCACGCCGGTGTAGCCGTACAGGTGCTCACGCGCGATCTCGCCGCCCGCGAAGAAGCCGACCAGCGGCACGTCGCCCAATGCGTGGCGGACGATCTGCAGTTCCGCGCTCGACGCGCCGAAATGCGGGCCGCCGCGGCCCGCGCAGCTCACGTAGATGGCGCCGGCAATGCGGCGTGCCGGGTGCGGTGCGCGTTCGGCCTCCGATGCGGCCAGCGCGGTCGCGGTTTCGAGCGTCAGCGCCTCCGGCTCCAGTTCCTCGCGGATTTCGGCGCAGATGCGCACCAGATCGACGCGAGCGGCCGCCACGTTGCGCCGGCAGAACGCGAGCCGCATGCCGGGCTCGATCCGGTCGGCCACCGCCACGCCTTGCCGGCCCGGGTCGAGCCCGATGATGTGGCGCACCAGCACGTCGTTGCCGAACGCGCCCGTGCGCATCACCGCGTCGCTGCCGGCGGCCGAGCAGACCCACCAGCGTCGCGCGCACCGCTTCGAGTGCGGGCTGCGGCTCGTCGAGCGAGACGCCCAGGTCGGCCAGCAGCACGTCGAGCGCCGGTTCGCCGTCGAGCCGCGTGATCACGTTGAGTTCGCCGGCCGTGATCTCACGCGCCTTGCCGATCGGCTGGCAGCCCTTGCGTGACGCGCGACAGCAAGGCTCACTTCGGCGCCGAACGCCACGCCCGACAAGCCGCCGCTGAAGACGCCACCGGCCGCACCCTGGCCGCGCATGTTGCCGTTGCCGCCGACCGCGAACTGCACGGTCTGCGTCGCGGCTCGCGGCGAGCCCGCCGAACAGGTAGCCGGTGCTGGTGCGCGCGGCCATCTCGGCGATCAGGCCAGCCGTGTCGGGCGTGCTCGCATCGGCATGAACCAGCGCCGTATGCGCTTCGAACCCGAGCGACAGCGGCGCCACGCCGGAGAACACGCGGTATTGGTGGGGCGGGAGCGCGAGCAACATCACCGCCAGCGCCGGCTCGTCGAAATACTCGACGTTGTTGGCCGCGATGCCGACGCCCACGGTGCCGGCCCAATCGGTCACTTCAGGCAGCTCGGCGGACAGATGATCGAGGATCGCCTGCGCGTCGGCCGCGTAGTGGTCGGTGATGTAGAGCAGCGCCAGCGTCGGCGCACGCGCGTACTCGGGCTGCGCCATCAATGCGCGCAGTTGCGCCAGCACCAACCCCGCGGCCATCTGCCAGTCGGGGTGCGTCGCGTGCGCGTAGGGAAACAATTTCATCGATTGAGGTACGGGTGGATCGGTGGATGGCGACGGCAGGCACATCGTGCCGGGCAGCTCAGGCTGCCAATGTGGCTCGACCATTTCGGACCGCTCCATCGGTGCGGCGTCGCAACGAGCGCTTCCTCGTCGTTGCCGGCGACGCTGCGGCATAGGCCGCGACGCCGCGTGCCATGCGCGCTCACTTCCTGCTGGATGCGTGTTTCGTTGCTGTCTTGCGACTGCCGGCAGTGGCCTTTTTGCCGGCCGTCGAGCCGGTCTTTCCGGGCGCGGACTTGCTTTTCTTCGCCGCCGCGCGGCCGCTGCCGGCCATCGTGGCCGCCATCCGGTTGGCGTTCTTCATTGCCGCACCGGCCATCTCGCGCGACGCGGCAAGCGCCGGATTGGCGCTGCCCACGTCGCGCATCGCATTCGCGGCGATCTGTTGAAACTGATGCGTCAACGCGCCCCACCACTGCATCGGGTCGATCACGGAGCCACCGCCGGCCGGTGCATTGTCAGGCGACGGCTGCGCGCTGCCTTTCGCAGCACCGGCAGCGGGCGCTTCCGACCGGGCCTGTGGCTCGGCCGCGGGCGGCGGCGCTGCCGGCTCCGCTTCGCTGTGCGACTGAAACGATTTCTGGTACGGATTGCCTGCCGCTTTCAGTGGGGCGTCGGCCTCGGGGCTGTGCGGCCAACCTTCGTACGCACTCGCCGACGCGTCGGCAGGGCGCTTGCGGCCACTGGCGGCCGAAGCAGCCGGCGCCTTCACCTGAAAAGCCTTGGCCACGTCGGCCATCGCGACGTTCATGCCCGCGAGCGTCGCCAACGTCATCTTCTGCACTTCGAGCGCCTGCACCGTGGCAGACACCGCCTTCGCGTTCTGGTCGAGCCAGAAGCTGACCGCCTTCAGCTCGCTGATGCGGCGCTCGAGTTCTTCGACGTTCAACGTCGGCGCGATCCAGTTCGACATCCCCGGCAAGCCCGGCGCGCCGCTGCGCCCGCTTGTCTTGCCGGCCTGCTCCATCAGGTTCTGCAAAAAATCGAAGCCCGGCACCAGTTTGCCGAAGCCGAACGGATTGCTGCTGTCGCTCATGATCGGTTGCCTCTTTCTTTATGGTTCGTGGTCGTCGCACGGGACGCGCAGGCGACCTTTCGATACAAGGATAACCGCTGCAGGCCCTTTGTGGCTGCTTGAAGCGGCCTTTCGCTGCCATGGGTCGCCGCCTGGCCGCTGTGCAAAATGCAGCCATTCCCATCCGCTTCGCATGATCCACTTTCACGAGTTTCCAGACGCGGCCCGCGCCGCCGCGGCACAGGCTGCGGCACTGGCAGGGCAGCTGCACGAACGGCTGGCGGCGCACGCCGCGCCGGTCGTGCTCGCGCTGTCGGGCGGGCGTTCGCCGGTGCCGTTTTTTCATGCGTTGCGTGAGCAGCCACTGGACTGGTCACGGGTCGATGTGCGACTCGTCGACGAGCGGCTCGTGGCGCCGGACCATGCGCACAGCAACGAGCGGTTGCTGCGCGAACACCTGCTGCAGGCGCGCGCCGGCGCAGCGCGCTGCCTCGGTCTGGTGCCAGCAGACTGGCCGGCTGCGCCCACGCAAAAGCAGATCGCGGCGCTGCTCGGCCACGCCAACGCATTGCACGCGCCGCTGGACATCGCCGTGCTCGGCATGGGCACCGATGGCCACATCGCGTCGTTGTTCGCCGCCGCACCCGAATACGCGGCGGCGACCGACCTCGCGACGTCGGCACGCTACGCACTGCTGCACCCCGACGCAGCGGCTGCCGACCCCGCCGTGCCGCGCATCAGCTCGACACTGGCTGCCCTGCTGGCCGCGCGGTACTGGCAACTCGGCCTGTCCGGCGACGTCAAGCGCGCGCGATTCGAGCAGGCGCGCGGCGCCGGGGCCGACCCCGAACTGCCGCTCGGCCTGCTGCTGGCCAACCTACCGATCGGAGCGCAATTCGATGTCTATTGGCACCCTTGATTCCGATGCCGCCCTGCACGACACGCCGCGTTTGCTCGGCGACGTCGGCGGCACCAACGCGCGCTTTGCGATCAGCTCCGCCGGGCTCGACTTCGATCACGTCCAAGTGTCCGCGTGCGCGGATCACTCGTCGCTCGAAGCCGCTCTGCAGCACTACCTGCGGAATTTGCCGCCATCGATCGGCGGCGCGGTGCGGCACGCAGCGATCGGTATCGCAACGGCCGTTACAAGCGACTGGGTCCAGATGACGAACCATCACTGGCGATTCTCGATCGAGGCCACACGCGCTGGTCTCGGACTCGACGAGCTGTTCGTGCTGAACGACTTCACTGCGCTGGCGTGGTCGCTGCCGCACCTGCCGTCCGAGGAGCTGTTGCAACTCGGCGGCGGCACGCCGCAGGTCGGCGCGCCAAGCGCGTTGATCGGCGCCGGCACCGGGCTCGGTGTCTCGGCGCTGGTGCCCGACGCGATCGGCGGCTTCACGGCACTGGCCGGCGAAGGTGGGCACGTCGCGTTCGCGCCGACGAACGAGCTGGAACTGCTGTTGTGGCGTGCGGGCAGCCAGGCGTTCGGGCGCGTGTCGGTCGAGCGGCTGGTGTCCGGCCCCGGCCTCGAGTTCATCCACGAGACGCTGGCCAACGATGCAGGTGCCGCGCCGGGCCAGGCCCGTCTGAGCGCTGCCGAGATCAGCCGATATGCGCTCGAGGCAGACGCTGCACCGAAGCACCGCCATTGCCGCGCGGCGCTCGATGCGTTTCTTGCGATCCTGGGTGCAACGGCCGGCGACTTGGCGCTCACGCTCGGCGCGCGCGGCGGGGTCTACGTGGGCGGCGGCATCGTGCCCCGGCTGGCCGACCATCTCACGGCCTCGCCGCTGCGCGCGCGCTTCGAAGACAAAGGCCGCTTCACCGACTACCTGGCTGCGATCCCGATCTACGTGCTGCAAAGCGAGCATCCGGCGTTGACCGGAGCGGCAGCCTATCTGCGTGCGCAACTGCGGGCCCGCTGAGCGCGGCGCACTGGCGGGCTCCCCGGACGGCGCGCGTCAGCAGGCGGCGGTCTGCAGCGCTTGCCGGATCATTTCCCCGCTGGTCTGGCTGGCCCGGTCAGGTTGGCGGCGGGCTCGGCCGTCGACACCGGCACTTTCATCTCTTCCTTGAACTCACGGCCGCTTGCGTCCCTGAACGTCAGCACCAGCGGCGCCGAGGTGTTGTTCGCAAGCGGTGCCTTCAAGTCCAGCAACATCAGGTGATAGCCGCCGGACTTCAACCCGACCGGCTGACCGGCAGGCAGCTCGATGGTGTCGACAGCGCGCATGCGCATCACATCGCCGTCCATCTTCATCTGGTGCAGCTCGACGCTGCCGGCCACCGTGCTGCTGGCGCCCACCAGATGCGCAGCCTGCTCGGCCGTCAGCGTCATGTAGCCGGCCGTGATGTCCTGGCCGGGCAGCCGCGCACGGATCCACGCCTGCTCGATCTTGACGGGCCTGGCGGTCTGCTGCGGCATATCGGCCGGCCGCGGCTGCGTGGTGGGCGCGAGTTGCGCCTGCGCCGCCAGGGGGACGAGCACGCAACATGCGGCTGCGCATGCGAGCCGCAGCGCGAACGAACGAGTGGATTGAGTGGGCATGGCGCAAGACACCTTCGGGTGGATGGAAAGACAAATCCGGGCAGACGGAGCATAGCGGCCCGGTGCGCGTCTTCGGCGCACCGGTCACGCGCACCGGCGGTCAGAACTTCGGCGCCCGCCGCTCGCGCAACGAGGCCACGCCTTCCCTTCACGTCCGGCCCGCCGAAGCCCATGAACTCGAGCGCGAGCGAGGTGTCGAACGGACCGCCGCCGGCCTGCCGCAGCCAGTTGTTCAGCGCATACTTGGTGAAGCGGATCGCGCTCTGGCTGCCGTTCGCGAGCCGGTCGGCGACTTCATAGGCTTTGGCAAGCAGCTCGTCGGCATCGACCGCGAGCGACACCAGCCCGATGCGCTCGGTCCTCCTTCGCCGCTGATCGGCTCGCACAGCAGCAGGTAGTACTTGGCCTTGGCCATGCCGCACAGCAACGGCCAGATGATCGCCGCATGGTCGCCGGCCGCCACGCCGAGCCGCGTGTGGCCGTCGACGATCTTCGCGTCGTTCGCGGCGATCGAGATGTCGGCCAGCAGCCCGGCCACCAGCCCCGCGCCAACGGCCGGGCCGTGCATCGCGCGACACGATCGGCTTGTCGCAGTTGATCACGTTGTAGACCAGATCGCGCGCTTCCTTCCAGACCCGCGTGCGGACCTCGAAGTCGTCCGCCATGTCCTGCACCAGCGCGAGATCGCCGCCACCGGAGAATCCCTGTGCCTTCGCCGCGCAGCACGACGCGCGCACCGCATCGTCCGCGCCGACGTCGCGCCAGATCTCGGCCAGCTCCCAGTGGCCGTCGTGGCCGGCCGTGGGCAGCTTGCCGTTCAGGGCTTTCATCTGCATGTCGAGCACGCTGTCATGCGGGCCGCGGCGCGTGATGTTCAGCGTCTGGTAGCGGCTGTAGTCGATGGTTCGGCTCATGATGCTGGGTTCTCCTTTGCCGGCGCCTGGCTGCAGGCGTCGGGCTGGCTTGCGGGCTTGCTCGCCATTGTGTAGGCACCGAACGTTCGAGCGCAGCGTGTTCGACTGCTATCCTGCGGCGCACCATGCAAAGCGTTTTTCATCTGGCGTTCAACGTGCGCGATCTCGACGGCGCACGCGACTTCTACGGCCGCATGCTCGGCTGCGCGGAAGGCCGCAGCACCGCGAGCTGGGTCGATTTCGACTTCTTCGGCCATCAGTTGTCGCTGCATCTGGGCGAGCCGTTCGCGACCGCGGCGACCGGCCGCGTGGGCGACCACATGGTGCCGATGCCGCACTTCGGGCTGGCGTTGCAGCGCGCCGACTGGCAGGCGCTGGCGGACCGGCTGCGCGGCGCCGGCATCGACTTCGTGATCGAGCCGCAGCAGCGTTTTGCGGGCCGGCCGGGCGAGCAGTGGACGATGTTCTTTCTGGACCCGTTCGGCAACCCGCTCGAGATCAAGGGATTCGAGTCCCTGCAGCGGATTCACGAGACCTGAGCGTCCCCATGCCGCTGCAAACAGCGCACCGTCCGGATGCACTGTTAGCATGAGCAGCAGCATGACCGCCTCCCCGACCGCCCCCTCCCCTGTGCCGTTGCCCGATGACTGGATCGATGCGCGCAGTGCGTTGTTTCTGGACTTCGACGGCACCTTGGTGGATCTTGCCGAGCGGCCCGAAGGCGTGTCGGCTTCAGCGGGCTTGCTCGATACGTTGGCCGCGTTGCGCGATGCGCTTGGCGGCGCGTTGGCGATCGTCTCGGGCCGGCCGATCGAGCAGCTCGACCATTTCCTCAGCCCCCTGAAGCTGGCGTCCGCCGGCGTGCACGGCGCCGAGCGGCGGGCCGCCGACGGCACCCTGACGCAGGCCGACGTGCCCTCGCTGGAGCGTGTCGAAGCCGCTGCCGTCTCGTTGCAGACGCGGCACCCGGCGCTGTTGATCGAACGAAAACGCGGCTCGCTCGCTTTGCACTACCGTGCCGCACCGGAGCTGGCCGAAACCTGCACCGAGGCCATGCAGGACGCCGTGGCCGCATCCGACGGCCTCGTGCTGCTGCCGGGCAAGATGGTGCTGGAAGCCAAAGCCGCGAGCATCGGCAAAGGCATCGCGATCGCCGCACTGCTCGGGGAAGCGCCGTTTGCGGGCCGCAAGCCGATCTTCCTCGGCGACGACGTGACCGATGAAGCCGGCTTCGAAGCGGTGCAGGCGCAAGGCGGCTTCGGCATCAAGGTCGGCCCGGAGCCGAGCTGCGCGCGCTTCTCCCTCGACTCGCCCGATGCGGTGCGCGCGGCGCTGGCACGGGCCTCGCGCTTGCTGTAGGCGGCCGCGCTGGATCAGCGCCAACGACAACCCAAGAACAAACAAACAAGGAGCAGCCGATGGGCCGGTTGGTGGTGGTATCGAACCGGGTCGCCGACCCGCGCAAAGCGGCGGCCGGTGGGTTGGCGGTCGCACTCGGCGAAGTGTTGGCGGAGACCGGCGGCCTCTGGTTCGGCTGGAGTGGCAAGATCGGTGACGACGCGTCAGGTGCGAAGAAGCCGAAGACCACCAAGGCGGGCAGCACCACGCTGGCCACCGTCGATCTGACGCAAGCCGACCACGACGCCTACTACCTCGGCTATGCGAACGGCGTGCTGTGGCCGGTGTTTCATTACCGGCTCGACCTGGCCGACTTCGACTCGGGCTTCATCGACGGTTACCGGCGCGTGAACCAGAGGTTCGCGCAACAACTGCTGCCGCTGCTCAAACCCGACGACGTGATCTGGGTGCAGGACTACCACCTGATCCCGCTCGCGATGGAGTTGCGCGCGCTGGGCTGCACGCAGAAAATCGGCTTCTTCCTGCACATCCCGATCCCGCCGCCGCTGATCCTGGCCGCGATCCCCGCACATGGCTGGCTGATGCGCGCGTTGTTCGCATACGACCTGGTCGGCTTGCAGGCCGAAGTCGATCTCACGCACTTCGAGCGCTACATCGACAGCGAGGGGCACGCCACGCCGAAAGGCGAACACCGCTGGCGCGCGTTCAACCGCACGCTGCAGGTGGGGGCCTATCCGATCGGCATCGATGTGGATGAATTCGCCACGCTGACTCAGGCGAAGGAGGCGCGCGAGGTGTACACCCGCATGAAGCGCGACTATTCGCAGCGCCGTCTGCTGGTCGGCGTGGACCGGCTCGACTATTCGAAAGGCCTGCCGCAGCGCATCCGCGCGTTCCGCAAGCTGCTGGAGCGCTTCGAGGACACACGGCAAAGCGCGGTGCTCGTGCAGATCGCGTCACCGAGCCGCGAGGACGTCGATGCCTATGTCGACATCCTGCGAGAACTCGAAGCGCTGTGCGGCCAGATCAACGGTGACTTCGGCGACCTGTCGTGGATGCCGGTGCGCTACATCCACCGCACGATGGCGCGCGCCAAGCTGCCCGGGCTCTACCGCGCTGCCAGCGTGGCCCTGGTCACCCCGCTGCGCGACGGCATGAACCTGGTCGCCAAGGAGTTCATTGCCGCCCAGGACGTGGAAGACCCCGGCGTGCTGGTGCTGTCGCGATTCGCCGGCTGCGCCGAGCAGTTGAAGGAAGCACTGCCGGTGAATCCCTACGATATCGAAGCCACCGCCGAGACCATCCACCTCGCGCTGCAGATGCCGCTGGCCGAACGCAAGGAGCGCCACGACGCGCTCTTGGCCACCATCCGCAAGTACGACGTGCATTGGTGGTGCAGGAGTTTTCTCGATGCGCTGGGCAGCACGAACGCAGAGGAAAAAGGCGAGACCTGGTTGCGGCTGTAGCGAGCGGTGCGCCGCGCGTGTCGTTGCCTGTGGTTCCCGGCGGCTCGACAGACGTCGGTATCAATGGTCGCAGCGACGGACCGTGCAGCGCATCCCAGCGCAACGTGCCTGCGCCCATTCCCGATTGCAAACGCGCGCCGAACGGCACAAGATCGATTTGAATGGTTCCACGACGATCAATGCAACAGCCCCTTCCCGACCTCGCTGAACCTGCTTCGCTCTGGGCCGCGGTGACGCCACCTGGCCCGGCCTGCGATCCATTGCAGGGCGACGCGCAAGCCGACGCGGTAGTGATCGGCGCCGGCTTCACCGGCCTGTCGACCGCGCTAAACCTGCGCAAGGCGCGCGTCGATGTGGTCGTGCTCGAGGCGGCCGTGCCCGGCTGGGGCGCTTCCGGGCGCAACAACGGCCAAGTCATTCCAACCTTGTCGCGGCCCGACCCGGACGACATCGAAGCCAGACACGGCGACGCCGGCGCTCGCCTCGTCACGCTGCTGCGCGACTGCGCATCGATCCTGTTCGACACGGCGCGTGAGCACCAGATCAATGCCGAAGCCGAACAGACCGGCTGGATGCAGCCCGTGCATTCGCCGGGCCGCATGGCGATTGCGGAACGTCGGGTTCGGCAGTGGTCGGCACGCGGCGCACCGGTGGAATTGCTCGATCTGGCGCAGACCCACGCGATGACAGGATCGGATGCCTGGCACGGCGGTTTCTGGAACCGCACCGGCGGGCATATCAACCCACTGGCGCTGGCCCGCGGCCTGGCACGGGCGGCGATCAAGGCCGGCGCGCGCATCCACGGACACACCGCCGCGCTCGACTACGCACACCACGACGGGCACTGGCGCGTGCGCACCAGCAACGGCACCGTGCGCGCCCGCGCGCTGGTGCTGGCGACCGGCACCTATACCGGCGAAATCGCGCCCGGTCTGGCACCGGCCATCGCACGCGAGGTGGTGCCGGTGGTCTCGTGGCAGATGGCCACGCAGCCAATACCGGACGCGGTCCGCAAGACGGTGATTCCGGGCCGCCAGGCCTTGTCGGACACACATGGGGAGTTGTACTTCGCGCGCTTCGACGCCCGCAACCGGCTCGTCAGCGGCGGCGTGACGTTGCGCCCGTTCGGCAAGATCGAGCGCCTCAAGGCCACGGTTGCCGCGCGGCTGCAGCAACTGTGGCCGCAGCTCGGCACGCTGCAGATCGACCCGGTGTGGAACGGCTATGTCGGCATGACCAACGATTTCATGCCGCGCTTTCATCGGCTCGGGCCCGATGGCTGGGGCTGGGCCGGCTGCAACGGCCGCGCGGTCGGCTTGTCGGTCGCGCTCGGCCGCGAATTCGCGAAGGCCGTCTGCGGCACACCCGACACGCAGTTGGCGCTACCCTTTACCGAGCCCGCGCCGCTGCCGATGCACGGCATTGCGCGCCGCGTGGCGCCGCTCGCGCTGCTGCGCTATCGGCGGCTGGATCGCCGCGAAATCTGAACGCTTGAACAGGAGAACGCCTCATGCTCGCCAGTCTCGAAGGCCTGGACCATATTGTTGTGATGGTGAAGGATCTGGACGCCGCCGCCGATCAATGGCGTGAACTCGGCTTTACGTTGTCGCCACGCGGCACGCACAGCGCGCACCTGGGCACCGGCAACTACACCATCATGTTCGACACCGACTATGTCGAGCTGCTCGGCGTGTTGCAGGACACCCCGCTGAATGCATCGAGCCGCGAGTTTCTGCAGCGCCGCGGCGAGGGCATGGAACGCGCTGCGTTCACCACCCACAACGCGGCCGAGGGCGTGGCCGCATTGAAGGCACGCGGCATCGACGCGAGCGGGCCGGTCGAATTCAGCCGGCCGGTTGATCTGCCCAACGGCGGGCACGGCGAAGCGGCGTTCAGCGTGTTTCACTGGCCGGCCGACGCGCGGCCCGCCGACATGCGCATCTTTGCGTGCCAGCATCACACGCGCAATACGGTATGGATCCCCGAGTTGCAGTCGCATCCCAACACCGCGGTCGGCATCGCGCGGCTCGAGATCGTCACGGCGCAGCCAGATGCTGCAGCCAGACAGCTCGCCGAGTTGATCGATGGGACGCCCGAGCCTTGCGAAGACGGCATGCGCGTGCCCACTGCGCCAGGCCGGGGTGTGTTCGAATTCATGACGGCCGACGCGTTCAAGTCGCGCCATCCTCCGCTTGCCGGGAGCAAGCTGCCCGCCGAAGGCGTGGCCGCATTGGTCTGCCGTGTCTCGGACCTCGACGCCGCAGCGCGCTGCATCGGTGGTGACAGCACTCGCCAAGGCAACATGGTCACGGCCGCGGCCGATCGCGCGAACGGTGTGGCCCTGGTCTTCGAAGCCGCCTGACGATTCCTGAACCCGAACCGGAGATTTCGATGACCATCACCCGCCGCAAGGCCCTTGCCACCGTCCCCACCGTGCTGTTGTCGGCCACCGTGCCTGGCCTGCTGCACGCGCAGACCCACCCGCGCCGCGGCGGCACCGTCACCGTTCACATGAGTGGCGAGCAGCGCATCCTGAACCCGGCCTTGCGCGCGTCCACCGGCGTGTACGTGATTGGCGGCAAGATCATGGAGGCGTTGGTCGACCTCGATGCGAAAGGCGAAGCGGCGCCGGTCCTGGCCACTTCATGGCAGTCGGCGGACGACGGCAAGACCATCACGTTCAAGCTTCGTGAAGGCGTGAAATGGCACGACGGCAAGCCGTTCACCTCGGCCGACGTGCAGTTCACCGCGCTGGAGATGTGGAAGAAGCATCTGAACTACGGCACCACACTGCAGCTCTATCTGGACGCGGTGGACACGCCGGATGCGAACACCGCCGTGTTCCGCTATTCGCGGCCGATGCCGATGGACCTGCTGCTGCGCGCGCTGGCCGATCTGGGCTATGTGGCGCCGAAGCACATCTACGAGGGCACCAACGTGCTGGAGAACCCGGCCAACACGGCGCCGATCGGCACCGGCCCGTTCAAGTTCGTCAAGTACGAACGCGGCCAGTACGTGACGGCTGTGCGCAACGACGCTTACTGGCGCGAAGGTTTTCCGTATCTGGACCAGCTGGTCTGGCGCTTCATCCCGGACCAGAGCGCGGCAGCCGCGGCGATCGAATCGGGCCAGATTCAGATCAGCCCGGAAGGTGCTTTGGCACTGGCGGACTTGGTCCGGTTGAAGAAGGACCCGCGCTTCGAAGTCTCCACCCGCGGCAACGAAGGCAACGCGGTGATGAATACGATCGAGTTCAATTTCCGCAACAAGCAGATCGCCGACCACCGCGTGCGCGAGGCGATCGTGCGCTCGCTCGACGTGAAATTCTTCTGTGACAACTTCCTCTACGGTCTGGCCAGGCCCGCCACCAGCCCGATCCCGAGCACGTCACCGAAGTTCTATCCGACCGGCCTGCCCGAGTATCCGTTCGACAAGAAGAAAGCCGAAGCACTGCTCGACGAAGCCGGCTACCGGCGCGGCAGCGGCGGCAAACGCTTCAGCCTGAGACTGGTGCCCGCGCCCTGGGGCGAAGACATCGCACTGTGGGCGACCTTCATGCAGCAGTCGCTGCAGCAGATCGGCATCGAGGTGGAGATCGTGCGCTACGACGCCGCCGGTTTTCTGAACAACGTCTACAAGGAATGGAATTTCGACCTCGCGACCGGCTGGCACCAGTACCGCGGCGACCCGGCAGTATCGACCACGGTCTGGTACCGCTCGGGCAGCCCGAAGGGCTCGCCATGGACAAATCAGTGGGGCTGGAAATCCGACGAGATCGACAAGCTGATCGACTCTGCCGCATTCGAGACCGACCCGGCCAGGCGGCGTCGGCACTATGAGGAATTCGCAAAAGACATCAACACCGAAATTCCGCTCTGGATGGCGATCGAGCGGCTGCTGATCTCGGTCACCAACAACAAGCTGCAGAACCACCACAACACGCCGCGCTGGATCTCCAGCAGCTGGGCCGACTTGTGGATCGCCGCTTGAGATGAGGTTGTTCGAGCTGGCGCTGCGCAGGTTGCTGGCCAGCCTGCCGACGTTGCTGTTGCTGCTGGCCGGCCTGTTCCTGCTGCTGCAACTGGCACCGGGCGACACGGTCGATGCGCTGGTCGCGCAGATGGGCGGTGGCGACCCGGCGATGATCCAGCGCATGCGCGAGTTCTACGGGCTCGATGCATCGGTCGCGGTGCAGCTCGGCAACTACCTGTGGCGGCTGATCCGGCTGGACCTCGGGTTCTCGGCGATCTACGCGAAACCGGTGCTCGACGTGATTCTGGAGCGGCTGCCGGCCACGCTGCTGCTCATGGTGTCGGCGTTGTCGTTCGCATTCGCGGCCGGCATGGCGCTGGGCGTGATCGCAGCGCGGCGGGTGAATCGGCCGGCGGACACGGCCATCTCGACGCTGGGTCTGGTGTTCTACGCGACGCCCTCGTTCTGGTTCGGGCTGATGTGCATCGTGATCTTCGCGGTGCATCTGCGCTGGCTGCCGGCCGGCGGCTTCGGCACCATCGGCTCCGGGCTGACCGGCGTGGCCAACGTGCTGGATACCGCGCGCTATTTGATCCTGCCGACGCTGACGCTGGGCCTCGGCTTTCTCGCGATCTATCTGCGCATCATGCGGGCCTCGATGCTCGAAGTGCTGACGCTCGATTTCGTGCGCACCGCGCGCGCCAAAGGCCTGCCGGAGTACGGCGTGGTGGTGCGCCACGTGCTGCGCAACGCGCTGCTGCCGATGGTCACGTTGCTGGGCCTGCAGGCCAGCACGATGCTCGGCGGTTCGGTGGTGGTGGAGAGCGTGTTCGCGCTACCGGGGCTGGGCCGGCTGGCGTATGAGTCGGTGGTGCAGCGCGATCTGAACATGCTGCTGGGGATCGTTTTCGTCTCGGCACTGCTGGTGATTGCGATCAACTTCATCGTCGATGTGGCGTACGCCCGGCTCGATCCGCGCATCGGCGCCGGCAGATAGGCGTGCGGCTGCTGCGTCTGTACCTGCGCAACCCGGCCGCGGTGATCGGGCTGGCGCTGCTGATCGTGATGCTGTGCATGGCGCTGTCCGCAGGCTGGCTGTTTCCGCGCGATCCGCTGGCGCTGGCCGGCCGCCCCTTGTCCTGGCCGTTCGAGAATCCGCGCTTCTGGCTCGGCACCGATTCATCGGGGCGCGACATCGCCGCGCAGATCTTTCATGGCGCGCGTGTGTCGCTGCTGATTGGGCTGGTGGCCACCGCGTTGGCGATCTTCATCGGCATCGTGGTCGGCGCCGTCGCGGGTTTTTATGGCGGCTGGATCGACAACGTGCTGATGCGCATCACGGAAGCGTTTCAGACCGTGCCGAGCTTTCTGCTGCTGCTGATGCTGGTGGCCGTGTTCGGCTCCAACCTGACGACCGTGACCTTGTCGATCGGGTTGATCTCCTGGCCCGCGCCGGCGCGACTCACGCGGGCCGAGTTCCTGTCGCTGCGCAGCCGTGAGTTCGTGCAGGCCTGCCGCACCTTGGGCCTGCGCGACGGCGCGATCATCTTCCGCGAGATTTTGCCCAACGCGATGCCGCCGCTGATCGTCTATGCGAGCGTGGTGATGGCCTCGGCGATCCTGATGGAGAGTGCGCTGGCGTTCCTCGGCCTGTCCGATCCGAACATCGCGTCCTGGGGCAATCTGATCGGCCTGGGCCGCGGCGTGCTGCGCAACCAGTGGTACGTGTCGGCGATTCCCGGCATTGCGATTCTGCTGACGGTGCTGGCGGTGTCGCTGGTCGGCCAGGGCCTGAACGACGCGCTGAACCCGCGCCTGAGCAAGCGATGAGCGTGGCCCGGGCGGACGCACCGCCGACCGTCGAGGGTCCGGTGCTGCAACTCGACGCGTTGAGCGTGCGGCTGCCGTCCGGCGCCGAACGCAGCCACGCGATTGCCGATGTGTCTTTCAGCCTCGCGCGCAACGAGATCCTGTGCCTGGTCGGCGAATCCGGCTCCGGCAAGTCGATGGCCGCCAGCGCCATCATGGGGTTGCTGCCACCGGGGGTGGAAGTCGACAGCGGCAGCATCCGGCTGCACGGCGTGGACCTTCCCGGCCTGACCGAAGCACAGATGCGCAAGGTGCGCGGCGAGCAGGTCGCGATGGTGTTTCAGGAGCCGATGACGGCGCTGAACCCGCTGCACACGATCGGCGCCCAGATCGGCGAGATGTTCCGCATCCACACGGCGCTGGCGGCTGGTGCGATCGAGCAACGTGTGGCCGCGCTGCTCGGCGAAGTCGGCCTGCCGGCCGACATGGCGCGCGCCTATCCGCACGAGCTGTCCGGCGGCCAGCGCCAGCGCGCGATGATCGCGATGGCGCTGGCGCTGGAGCCGCAGGTGCTGATCGCCGATGAGCCGACCACCGCGCTGGACGTGACCACGCAGGCGCAGATCCTGCGGCTGATCCGCGACCTGCAGCAGCGCAAGGGCACCGCGGTGCTGTTCATCACGCACGACTTCGGCGTGGTCGCCGAGATCGCCGACCGCGTGGCGGTGATGCAGCACGGCCGGCTGGTCGAGCTCGGTCCTGCGGCACGGGTGCTCAATGCGCCGCAGCATGCCTACACCCGCCAGCTGATCGCTGCGGTACCGGCGCTTACGCCGCCGCCACGCCGGGAAGCCGCCGGTTCGGTGCTGGCGCTCGACATCGCAGGCGTCTCCAAGGTGTTTCGCAGCGGCGGCTTTCTCGGCCGCGGCGCGCGCGTCACGCAGGCGCTGGACGATGTGTCGATGCGGCTCACGAAAGGTGCGACGCTGGGTGTCGTCGGCGAATCGGGCTCCGGCAAGTCCACGCTCGCGCGCTGCGTCGTGCGCCTGCTCGACCCGGACAGCGGGCACATCCGCATCGGCGACATCGACCTGGCCACCATGTCCAAGCGCGAAGTCCGGCTGGCCACGCGCCGCGTGCAGATGGTGTTTCAGGACCCGTTCGCCTCGCTCAATCCACGCCGGCGTGCGGGTGAACTGGTGGCGCAAGGTCCGATGGCGCACGGCATGGGCAGGGCTGATGCCCTGGCCAAGGCGCGCGCGCTGTTCGAACTGGTCGGGTTGGATGCCGCGTCGATCGACCGATACCCGCACGAGTTCTCCGGTGGCCAGCGCCAGCGTATCGGGCTGGCACGCGCATTGGCGCTCGAACCGGAAATCCTGGTGGCCGACGAGCCGGTGTCCGCGCTCGATGTGTCGGTGCAGGCCCAGGTGCTGCGGTTATTGGCCGACCTGAAGGCGCGACTGGGCTTGTCGATGCTGTTCGTCACCCACGACCTGCGCGTGGCCGCGCAGATCTGCGACCACGTCGTCGTGATGCGTGCCGGCAAGGTGGTCGAAGCGGGTGCCGCGGCCGACGTGTTCACCCAGCCGCGCCACGCCTACACGCGCGAGCTGATCGATGCCATTCCGGGGCGCGACTGGTCGGCCGGCAGCACCCATACGATCATCACCGAGGAAGCAACGCCATGACTCCATCTGCAGCGGTCACCCCCGCGCTTGCCGCCGCCTGTTTCAGCCCGACCTATGTCACCGCCCGCGCCCGCTTCGCGCTGGCGGCCGACCGTGCCGGCGCGCGGCTGGACATCTTCACGCACGACACCGCCTATGCGCCCGACGGCGGCACGCTGAGCACCGACGTGGCGGTGCTCGGGGCCCCGGATGCCGAGAACGCATTGCTGATCGTCAGCGGCACGCACGGTCCCGAGGGCTTCGTCGGCTCGGCCGCGCAGATCGCACTGCTCGACCGTCTGGCATTCGATGGCATGCCACCGAACCTGCGAATCGTGCTGGTGCATGCGATCAATCCGTGGGGCTTCGCAACCATCAGCCGCACCACCGAGAACAACGTCGATCTGAACCGCAACTTCATCGACTGGGCGCAGCCAGTGCCAGCCAATCCAGGCTACGCCGAACTGCATGGCTTCCTGTGTCCCGAGGACTGGTCGCCGGATGCGTTGCAGGCTGCGGAAGACGCGCGGCAGGGCTGGATCAAGCGCAACGGCGACAACGCCTACGTCGACGTCACCGCGCGCGGCCAGTACAGCCATGCCGACGGGCTGCACTACGGCGGCGCCGGCCGGGAATGGTCGAACCACACGCTGGAAATCCTCGTAAGGCGCCATCTGAGCGGTGTACGACGTCTGGCGTTGATCGACTGGCACACCGGCCTCGGTGAGCGCGGCGAGCCGTTTTTTCTGTGCTTCAACGAACCCGGCGATGCCGGCTGGCAGCGCGCCTGCCAGTGGTGGGGCCGCGACCGCGTGGAAACAAAAGGCGGCTTCGAAGGCGCCAGCCGCCCGAACTACCAAGGCCTGCTGTTCCATGGTGTGCAGCGTTATGCCGCACCGGCCGAGGTGACCGGGGCGGTCATCGAGTTCGGCACCCGCAGCCGCGAAGAGATGCGCGTGGCCCTGCGCGGCGACCACCAGATGAAGTTCGGCGGCACGCTTCCTGAGGCCCAACGCGCCGTGTTGCGCGA
Organism: uncultured beta proteobacterium; assembly: GCA_963761295.1. Taxonomy (GTDB): domain Bacteria; phylum Pseudomonadota; class Gammaproteobacteria; order Burkholderiales; family Burkholderiaceae_C; genus JBBPYC01. The sequence continues at coordinate 264,287 of CAVXGG010000010.1, read as the reverse complement.
CCAGTTGCTGGAAGCGTTCGCGCCGTTTTCGCTGCAGTGGCAATGCAGTGTGCTGGCGCATGCGATCGGCATTCAGCGGCAGACGATGCAGGGGTGCATGGATTGGCGCTGATCGGCCGCCACTGCGAACAACGCCGCGTTACCTGCGAATTTGCAGATGTCCGAACTGAGCGGGGCCGTGCGGCACCGTGGAAGCCGTCGGAAGGGGCTGCGGAGCGCACCGCCAGCGACGCTTAAATCGTCTCCGACGCATCGAAGTCAAGCTCCACTTTCGCGCCGTTCGGGTCATGGCAGAACAACTGCCAAGTGCCGGCACCGGCCTGCCGCCTGAGGTCGTACTTGGTGCCGCTCTGATTGAAGCGTTCGATGACAGCGCGCAGGTCGCTGGCTGAAAAGGCCATATGGTCGATCACGCCGGCGGTTTCGGCGGGTACGGCTCGGTCGAAGTACAAATGCAGCACGGCGGCCTGCTGTCCTGGTGCATAGAGCCATGCCCCGGCGAACCCGAGCGCCGGCCGCGAGCCGACCTGAAGGCCGAGCAGGCCGACGTAGAAATCGAGCGTCTTCTGCTCGTCCGCGGCGATCGCGGTGAAATGGTTCATTCCGACGATCATTTGCGCACCTCTTCTGTTTTACTCGTCATCAGGGGATCAGCACCAACGCACCGATCGTTGCGCGCGATTCGAGCCGCGCATGGGCCGCTGCAGCCGCTTCGAGCCCGTGCCGCTCGATCGGCGGCAGCTGGATCGAGCCGCCGGCCAGCGCCTCCCAGATGCGCTGCGAGCGCATCGCGAGTTGCCCCGGCCCGTCGATGTAATCGAACACGACCGGCCGCGAGAAGCTCAGTGATTTGCTCATCAATGCATCGGGCGACAGCGGCCGCAGCACACCGCTGGCCTGGCCCACACTGATCCAGTGGCCGCGCCGCGCAAGTGCTGCCAAGTTCTCGTCGCGTGCGGCCTGACCGAGGCCGTCGATCACCACGTCGGCGCCACCGCACGCGCGCTGGACCGCATCGGCAAAACGATAGTCCTGGGTGACGATTACGTGTTCACAACCGTAAGCGCGCGCAACCCGCGCTTTCTCGTCCGACGAGACCGTACCCAGCACCACCGCGCCGAGCGACCTGGCCCAGGCGCAGACCAGCAGCCCCAGGCCGCCGGCTGCTGCATGCACGAGCACGCGGGTGCCGCGCTGCACATGGCCGATGTCATGCAGCAGCAGGTCGGCGGTGACGCCTTTGAGCATCACGGTGACGGCCGTGTCGTCTTCAACTGCGGCCGGCAATCGAACCACCCAATCGGCCGGCACGCAGCGCAGCCCGCAGTAGGCGCCGGGCACCGGCCCGACGTAGGCGACACGGTCGCCAGGCAGCAGGCCGCTTGCGTTTGGCCCGACATCGACGACGGTGCCTGCCGCCTCCATGCCAGGCACGCCGGGAAAGGTCATCAGTTCCGGCATCGAGCCGCGGCGCAGATAGATGTCGATGTAGTTGACGCCGATCGAATGCTGCCGAATGCGCACCTCGCCTTCACTCGGCGCTGCGACTTCATGAGACTGCACTTGCAGCATGTCGACGTTGCCCGGCCGCGCCGCGACGACCTGTCGGGTGCTCATGACCAAGCCGGACGGCAGCGGCGCTTCGCGTGTCGATCGCCCATCACCGCCTTGCTGCAGATAACGCCGCAAGTTCACGAAGCCGGCTTCGTAGACGCCCTGCGCGACCATGTCGTGCAACTCGTGCTCCATGCCGGGCGGGGTCGAAAACGTCGACGTCCAGTGCCAGAACGTGCGGTCGCCATCGGTCACAGGCTTCAACGTCAACGTCGATACATAGCGCTGCAGCGGCACGGTCGCATCCAGAATGCAGTAGGTGCTTCTGTGGTCGGTGTCGGACAGCGTCAGCAGTTGCTCACGGATGCGGTTGCCGTCCTTCAATGCGAAGTTGCGCACACAACCGATCTGGTCGCTGCGCTCATTGCCCTCGATGCGGCTCGACGCGATGATGTCGTGCCACTGTTCGTGGCTGTTGAAGTCGCGCAGGATCGCCCAGACACGCGCGATCGGCGCGTCGATCACGGTCGAGCGGGTTACGCGCTGCAGCATGAAGGGCCTGCGGCTCGCTGCGGCGAAACGCTAATTCCTGCCGCTGAAATGCCGCTTCAGCGCCTCGAAGCCGCCCTGAAACACGCCGTTGCCGATCTGCTGCGTCAGCTCGGCTTCACGCCCTGCTGCGCAATCGAACTCGGCGCTCCACTCGGCAAAGCAGCGCTCGCCATCGGTCACCGGTGTGAGCTTCAACGTCGCGACGTAGTTCTCGACACCCATCGGGCTCTCGAGGATCTCGTAGACGCAGCTGTAGTCGTAGTCGGACAGCGCAAGCAGTCGCTCCCGAATCATGCCGCCGTCGCGCGTATGGAACTGACGGATGCAGCCGACCCGGTCGCTCGGCTGGCCGTTTTCGATGCGGCTGTCGGCGATGCCCGGGTGCCACTGCGGCATGCCGTTGAAGTCGCGGATGCGCGACCAGACATTCGCCGCGCTGGCGTCGATCACGCTGGATATGAAGACCTGGACCACGGCTCAACTCTTCTTGTTCGGTGTCACCCCCGGCGGCAACGCGATCTTGGCGCCGCTGGCGCCGCCGACCAGCCGCTGAATGTCACCGCCTTCGATGCCGATCTCGCGCAGCAACTGATCCACCAACGGCGCCTGCGCGCGAAACCGCAACGCGGAGTTGACGACGCTGTCGGACAGGTTGGTGCCGCTGCCGTCGCCCTGATTGCCGCCGCCGCGTGAACCGCCGAGCCCGTCGACCTGCAAGATCTTGATGCCTTCGATCCGTTCCAGCGGCCGCACCGATTCGCGGATGATGGCTTCGGCCTTGTCCACCAGCTTCATGCGCAGCGCCGACATGCGCGCCTCCGGTGTCAGCATGTTGTGCGCCTCGTTCATCAGACGCAGGCTTTCGGCCTCGATCTCCGAGCGGACCTTCATCGCCATCGCGCGAATCTTGTCGGCGTCTGCATCGGCTTCGGCCTGCGCGCGCACCGCTGCGCCGCGGTCGGCGCTCGCTGCCTTCTCGGCTTCGGCGACCGAGGTCAGGCGCAGCGCATCGCGTTCGGTGATCAGGGCGGCGGCGATCAGGTCGATCGTCTTCTTGCGCTCGGCCATCTCGACTTCGCGTGCGGTGAAGACTTTCTCTTCCGCCGCGATCGCCAATGCGCGTGCGGTTTCGGCTTCGGCATGCGCCTCGCTCTGGGCCTTGCTCTCGCGTGCGATCGCAATCGCGCGCTGTTGCTCGGCGAGTTCGAGCGACAGGCGACGCTCGATCTCGGCGCCCTGGATTGCGCGCTCCTTGCCGATCCGCTCCTGCTCGAGCGTCTGCTCGGACTTCAACCGCGCACTGTCGATCGTCTGCTTCGCAGCGATCTGCGCGCTCTCGGCCGCCTGCTCGCGCTGGGCACGTTCGGTCGCGACTTCCGAGCGCTGACGCGCGCGCGCCATCTCGACTTCGCGCTGCTGGTTCAACCGCGCGTATTCGCCTTCCCGATCGATCTCGAGCGAGAGCTTTTCCGCTTCGAGGTTCTTGTTGCGAATCGCGATCAACGTGTCCTGCTCGACGTCGTTGCGCTGCTTCTTTCGGTGCTCGATCTGCTCGGTCAACCGCGTCAGACCCTCGGCATCGAACGCGTTGCTCGGGTTGAAGAACTCCATGCTGGTCTGATCCAGCTGCGTCAGCGACGCCGCTTCGAGTTCGAGCCCGTTCTTGGTCAGATCCTCGGCCACCGTTTCGCGCACCCGCTTCACATAGGCGCCCCGCCGCACATGCAGTTCTTCCATCGTCATCTCGGCGGCCGCCGTGCGCAGCGCATCGACGAACTTGCCTTCGACCAACTCGCCGAGCTGGTCCGGCTCCATGGTGCGCAAGCCCAGCGTCTGCGCCGCATTGGCCACCGCGTCGGGGTGCGCGGCGACGCGCACATAGAACTCGGCGATCACGTCGACCCGCATGCGGTCCTTCGTGATCAGCGCCTTGTCGCGGCCACGGCTGACTTCGAGCCGCAGTGTGTTCATGTTGACCGGAATCACGTCGTGCACGATCGGCAGCACGAACGCACCGCCGTCGAGCACGACCTTCTGGCCGCCGAAGCCGGTGCGCACGAACGCACGCTCCTTCGAGCTGCGCAGATACAGCCAGTGCATCAGCCAGACCACGATCCCGACCAGGATCGCGACCACGATCAGGCCGAGCAAAAAACCACCGAACTGGGAGCCGGACATGAAACTGTCTCCTGTAATTTACTTCTTGTGCCTGAGCTGGATCTGGGTGAAACGGCGCGTCGTCTCGGTCAGTGCGATTTCTGTCGGCAGCCGCTCCATCGAACTGGCGCCGTAGAAACCCTGACAGTCCGGGCAATGCGTGAGCACGTGGCTGGCGTCTTCTGGCGTGGCGATCGGGCCCCCGTGGCACAGCACGATCACATCCGGGTTGACGGCCTTGGCCGCCGCAGCCCAGGCGTTGATGCGCGGGATGCAATCGTCCAATTTCAGCGCGGACTCGGCACCGATCGCACCGCCGGTCGTCAGGCCCATATGGCAGACGACGATGTCCGCACCGGCTTGCGTCATCGCTTGGGCATCCGCTGCGCTGAATACATAGGGACTGGTCAGCAGATCGAACGCACGGGCACGGGCGATCAGATCGACTTCGAGTTGATAGCCCATCCCGGTTTCTTCGAGGTTTGCCCGGAACATCCCGTCGATCAAACCGACCGAAGGGAAGTTCTGCACGCCGGAGAACCCCAGGTCGATCAGCCGCTTCAAAAACCGATCGGCGATCATGAACGGGTCGGTGCCGTTCACGCCGGCCAGCACCGGCGTGTGCTGCACCACCGGCAGCACCTCATACGCCATTTCACAGACGATCTCGTTGGCGTTGCCGTACGCGAGCAGGCCTGCAAGCGAGCCACGCCCGGCCATGCGGTAGCGGCCCGAGTTGTAGATCACGATCAGGTCGATGCCGCCGGCTTCCTCGCATTTGGCCGACAGGCCCGTGCCCGCGCCACCGCCGATGATCGGCTGGCCAGCGGCAATTTTCTCGCGCAGGCGGGTCAGCACTTCGGTGCGGGCTATTCCGGGCATACCAAGTCTCCTCTTCAAGCGCTTCTTGTGCGCTGGGTCGGCTGGGCAATTTCGCGCCACGCAGCGACGAGCGCTTCGGCAAACGCTTCGTCGTTGATGTGCAGCGGCAGGCGCAGCAGCTTGTGGTCGGCGCGGTTGCGAAAGTTCTGCTCGATCGCACCGAACAGCGCGCGGTCCGCTTGCGGATCGTGAAACGGCTGACCTGGCCGGTCGATCGCCGAGACGCCGCCTTCGGGGATCAGAAACCGGATGGGACCCTGCATCGCATTGAGCTTGGCGGCCAGGAATTCACCAATCGCGCGGTTTTCCTCGGCGGTGGTGCGCATCAGCGTCACGGTCGGGTTGTGCCGGTACAGGTTGCGCGACTTGAAGCGGTCCGGCACGCTGTCCCAGGCACCGAAGTTGGCCATGTCGAGCGCGCCGCACGAGCCGACATAAGGCAACGCGTGGCGCGCGAATACATCGAGTCGCGCAGGCCCGGCCGACAGCGTGCCGCCCGCGATCTCGTCGGCGATTTCGGTCGTCGACACGTCGATCACGCCCGCAAGCAGACCCGAGTCGGCGAGCTTTTCCATCGATTGCCCGCCGACGCCGGTTGCATGGAACACCAGGCAGTCGAAGTCGTCGTCGAGCCGCTTCGTGACCGCCTGCACGCAGGGCGTCGTCACGCCGAACATCGTGAGGCCAAGCGCCGGCTTGACCATGTCCGAGACGATCGTCGGGTGCGCGATCATGCCCGCCAGCGCGTGGGCTGCGTTGCTGAGCACCTGCTGGCTGATGCGGTTGATGCCCTGCACGTCGGTGACGGAATACATCATGCAGATGTCACTCGGACCCACATAAGGCCGGGTGTCGCCGCTGGCCATCGTCGAGACCATCACCTTGGGCCGGCCGATCGGCAGCGCACGCATGCCCTGGGTCGCGATCGAGGTGCCGCCGGAGCCTCCTGCGGCCAGCAGGCCGCCGAGATCGCGCCGGGTCTGGATGAAGACTTCGAATGCGAGCGACATCGCAGCGATCGACGCGCCGCGATCGCCGGTGAAGACCGCCGATTCACCGTTCGGATGGTGACGTGCGACTTCGCGCGGATGCACGCTTGCGGTCGATGGATGGCCGGAGGTCGACACGTCGACCGTGACCACGCGAAGGCCGATTTTTTCCAGGCATTGGCGCACGAAAAACAATTCGCGCCCTTTGGTATCGAAAGTGCCGACGACGTAGGCCGCGCGGCCGCTGCTCGCAGCGACCGGGAAATCGAAGATCTTGGCTTGCTTTTGCCGCTGGCCGTCGGCAGGCGCATCGGTGCCTTTGGCCGAGGAAGGTGCCCGTACGACGTCGACGGCCGGTGCAGCGGTGCCACCCGCGTTCCAGCGCGTGTAGCCGCGCACCGCGCCAGGCACCACCGCGTCGAGCGACGATGTACCATCGCCATGCGCACGGCGCACGGTGAACACCTGCGTCGGCGCAGGCTGGTCTCGTATGTGCGTCAGGTCCGGCGTATCGGCCTCTTCATCGGCGCCGCCGGAGCGCACACCAAGCAACCGTTCCTGCAGGTCCCGATCGGCCGCCAGTTGCGCGCTCGGCAACTGCTGCGCGATGCGGCCGTTGACCATCACGCCGATCCGGTCGGCCACCGACATCGCAACGCCGAGGTTCTGCTCGATCAGCAGCACCGCCATCTGGCCTTCTGCCGCAAGCTCGCGCACCGCCTGTGCGACCTGCTCGACGATGACCGGTGCCAGGCCCTCGGTCGGCTCGTCCATCACGAGCAGGGTCGGCCCAAGCAGCAGCGCGCGCCCGATCGCCAACATCTGCTGCTCGCCTCCTGAAAGTTGTGCTCCTCCGTTGCTGCGCCGCTCAGCCAGGCGCGGAAACATCGAATACACGCGCTCGACTTCGCGCCGGTGGCTCGCCACGAGCCGCAGCGTCTCATCCACCGACAGCGACGGCCAGACACGTCGGCCCTGCGGCACGTAGGCAATGCCGCGTTTCGTGATCTCGTTGGGCGCATCGCCCAGGATTTCTTCGCCGCGGAACCGCACGCTGCCGCGCGCCGACACCAAGCCAGTGATTGCGTTGCACAGCGTGGTCTTGCCCATGCCGTTGCGGCCGACGATGCCGAGCACGCCGTGCTCGATCGTGAAGCTCACGGTTTGCAGGGCGTGCGCACGGCCGTAGTAGACGTCGAGGTCGTTGACCACGAGCACCGGGCCACGCGCGGCCGGCTCGGCGCGGTGTTTTCCGAACCAGGCCATCAGCGAATGCTCCTGCAGCGGTGCATGCAACCGACAGGCAGTCGCACCATGCCATTGGACAACGACCGGAGAAACCGACCGCCAGAAAAATTGAGGCTCGGCTTCAGTGCTTGCTCCCGATGTAGATCGCCTGCACCTGCGCGTTGTTCTGCACTTCGTCGGGCGTGCCGGTGCACAGCACGCGGCCGTTGTGCATCACGGTCACGCGCTCGACCACGCGCAGCGCGATGTCCAGGTCGTGCTCGATCAACACGAAGCTGATGTGGCGCGGCAGCGCAGTCAACAGTGCCACCAGCTCACGCCGCTCGGCTGGCGACAGGCCGGCAGCCGGCTCATCGAACAGGATCAGCCGCGGCGCACCCGCCAGCGCCATGCCGATCTCGAGTTGACGCTGCTGCCCGTGCGCAAGATGGGTGACGCGCTCGTCGGCGATGTGTGTGAGTCGGGTGCGCTCGAGCAAGTCCTGCGTCGCGTTCGTCGACGGGTGACCTGCCGGCGCATGCCGAAAGCTGCCGCGTCCGCTGGCCACGCCGCGCACCGCGAGAAACAGGTTGTCCCGCACCGACAGTTCGCGAAACAGCAGCGAGGATTGATAGGTCCTGCGCAGTCCTTTGCGAATCCGCTCGTGCGGTGGCAGCCGCGTGATGTCCTCGCCGAAAAAACGAATCTGCCCGGCGGTCGGCGGGAAGTCGCCGGTGATCGCGTTGAACAACGTCGTCTTGCCTGCACCGTTCGAGCCGAGGATCGCGTACTTCTGACCGGCCGCAACGTTGAGCGTTACGTCGTCGACCGCGCGCAATGCGCCGAATGCACGGGTCACGTTTGTCAAGGTCAGCGCGTCACCGGACAGCGGCGAGCCGCTGTGGTCCGGCACGGCGGTGGCCTGGAGACCGCCGCGCGCGCCACGGCGCGATGTCACCGTCTGGAGGGAGCCGACCGATGCCATCGTGTCGCGTTCGGATCGTTGGTCGACCAGCCGCTCTTCGCTCTTAGTTCCGGCAGTCCGGCACGTCGCGCGTACCGAGGCCCATCTTCTTGAACTCGGCGTCCGACAGGCCCAGCGTCTGCGAGATGTCGGGTGCGGTTTTGACGACCTTGTTGTAGAACGAACCGTCCGGTGCCTTCGCGACTTCGGTGATGTAGGTGGTGCCGACGCCGTTGCGATTCGCATCGATCCGAACCGGGCCTGCCGGGCCTTTGAAGTCGGTTTTCTGCAGCGCTTCACGGAACGCTTTCTGGCCGTTCGAGAGGTCCCCTTTAACCACGTCGAGCGCGTCGAGTACCGCCTTGGTGTTGATGTAGTAGAGGTACGCGAACAGCGACGGGCTGGGGAAGCCGTCCTTGAACGTCGCTTTGTAATCGGCCACGAATTTCTTCCACTCCGGCGTGTCGATCGAATCGGCCATCGGGCCGGCGGACGCGGTACCGAGCAGCGATTCGCGGCGTTTGCCCTTGTAGTTCAGCACGGTCTGGTCCACCGTGATCGAGCCGCCGACCATCGGCTTGTCACCGCCGGCCTGCTCGTACTGCGACAGGAAGTTGACCGCGTCCGAGCCGCCGAGAACGACCAGCAACGCGTCGGCTTCCTTCGGAATGCGCGCGATCACGGACGAGTAATCCTTCGTGCCGAGCGGCACCCAGGCCTTGTCGATGACCTTGCCGCCCTTCGCGCAGTAGCTAGCCATGAAGCCCTGCACCTGCGAGTACGGAAAACCGTAATCCTCGGCGATCAGGAACATCTTCTTGTAGCCTTTGTCGAGCGCATGTTCGCCCAGGCCGACCATCCACTGGGCGCCTTCGGTGTTGAAGCGGTAGAAATTGGCCGCCGGGTCGGTCAAGGTCGCGGCCTGCGCGCCGGACGAGCCGTTGACGAACGTGATATCGGGTTTGGTCTTGGCGTAGTTTTTGACCGCGATGCCTTCGTCGCCCGAGAGCGGTCCGATCATGATCTGGACCTTGTCCTGCTCGACCGCCTTGCGCGTCGAATTGACGGCCTTGTCGGGCGTGGCGTCGGACGAGACTTTGACGAACTCAATCTTCTTGCCGCCGGCCATGCCGTTGTGGTCTTTCAGTGCGAGATCGGCGCCGCGGATGCCGTCCTGGCCCGGCGCCGCGAACGGACCTTCGAGCGACGCGAGCATGCCGATCTTGATGGTGTCCTGCTGCGCGTGCGCGAGGCCGGCGAGCGCGAGCGCCGCCGCAGCGCCGACCAGAGTTCTTGCAAGCAGGGTTCTTCGGTTTCTGATCATGTCTCGCTCCTTTTTTTGCTGGATGAGGAAGAAAAAAGCGGTCTGTCGTGCCGCGGGCGGGAGAACCGACCCGACAGGCGGCTGCGCAGCATCTGCCACAACCCCAGCAACCCGTCGGGAGAAAAAAGCACGATCGCGAGGAACACCCCGCCGATCACGAGGTTGAAGCGTTCGCGGTCCACCAGATCGATCGCGAAGTTCTGCAACAGCACGAACACGATCGCGCCGATGAACGCACCGATCGGATGCCGCATGCCGCCGAGCACCGCGATGATGAGGATATTGATCATCGCGCCGATGCCGATCGTGCCGGGCGAGATGCGGCCGTTGTACCAGACCATCAGCACGCCGCCGACCGCGGCGAGGAAACCCGCCACCGCATACGCGCCGACCCGATGCGCAGTCACGTGGTAGCCAAGCGCCTGCATGCGCCTCGGGTTGTCGCGGATGCCCTGCAGCGCGATGCCGAACGGCGCGCAAATCAGGTGTTTGACGAACCAGTACGCGCTCAATGAGCAGGCCAGCACCAGAAAATAAAACGGCATTGGCTGGTTGAAAGCAACGCCAAACACGGTTGGCGCACCGAGCTTGCTGAATCCCTGAAATCCGTTGAACAGCGTGTAGTTCTGCTGCGCAAGATAGAAGAACGCGACACCGATCGCGAGCGTGATCATGATCGTGTAAATGCCTTCGGTGCGCACCGACAGCCAGCCGATCCCTGCCGCGAGCACGGTGGCCACCAGCAACGCGAGGATGACGGCAAGCCACCACGGCCAGCCCAGGCTGATCTGCAGATTGCTGCTGCTGCCCAGGATCGCCACCATGTAAGCCGCGAATCCGGCCACTGTCATCTGCGCGAGCGACACCATGCCGCCGTAGCCTCCCAGGAACGTCAGCGACAATGCGATCAAGCCGAGCGCGAGCGACTGCGCGCCGATCTGGAACGTGAAAAACGGGGTGGCGAAGAACGGGTAGGCGAGCACGAACGCCAGCACCAGCACATGACGCAAGCCGATGCCCTGCACGCGGCTTTTGAGCCATGTCCAGGGCGTGGCGGTGGAGGCGGCGGCGGAGTGATTAATGGACACGGGCCGCTGTCGGACCCTGGCCGCGCCACCGCCTGCAGGTTGCACGGATCGCAGCACGGGCGACGAAGCACCAGTCGCCTGTGGCTTCATCGCCCGCCGCCACTGCGCAGCGCTCATGCGGGTTTCCCCATCAGTCCGCGCGGCTTGAACGCCAGCGCGACGACCATGATCACGAACGTGAACACCACGCTGTAGGTCGGCGCATACGCAAGCCCGAATTGCTCAGCGAGTCCGATCAGCAGCGCGCCGATCGCCGCGCCCACCACGCTGCCCATGCCGCCGACGATCACGACGACCAGCGAGGCGAGCAGATAGCGGGTGTCCTCGCCCGGCGACACCGACAGGGCCGTGCCGCCGACCACGCCGGCAAACCCCGCCAAGCCCGCGCCGATCGCGAACGTGAGGGCGAACACGAGCTGCACATTGACACCGGACGCGGCCAGCATCGCGCGATCGTCCACACCCGCCCGGATCATCATGCCGATGCGGGTGCGCGCCAGCAGCAGCCACAGGCCAACACCGATCACGATCGAGGCGAGCAGCACCATCAGGCGATAGACGGGAAATTTTTCGGCCAGCGGCAGCGTCACGGTGCCGTAGATCCAGGCGGGCGGATCGAAGCTGTAGATTTCGGCGCCGAACGCCCAGAGCATCAGATCTGCCAGCACGATCGACAGGCCGATCGTGACCAGCGTCTGCCTCAGGTCCTGGCCCTGCATGTGGCGGAAAACCAGCAACTGCATGAGCAGACCGAGCAGCGCGGAAGCCGCGAACCCGGCAAACACCGCGAGCACCCAGGAGCCGGTGTGCTCGCCGGTGAACCAGCCAACGTAGGCGCCAAACAGGTAGAGCGAACCGTGCGCCAGATTGACATTTCGCATCAGACCGAACACCAGCGTGAAGCCGCTCGCCACCAGGAAATACAGCGACGCGAGCGTCAGTCCGTTCAGCAAGGTCTTGAAGAACAGCGTCGAGTTGTCCACGATGGCCACGATGGAGAGCACCAGGATCGGCACGCCGAACAACAGCCACAGCGCAAGCCGCCTAGCAGTCATCGTGCAGCCTCAGGCGATCAACGCGTTGCTGCAGAACGGCGGGTGCCTGCAGCGGCAAGCCGAAGCCACCGTTCACGCTGCGCGTTCCCAGGTGCGTTGCGCCGCGATGTCGGGGGCTTTCGCGAACACGCCGTCCTTCATGACTGCGAGCAGCCGCTTCGGATCGCGCAGGATCGACAAGTTGGCCAACGGGTCGCCGTCGACCAGCAGCAAGTCGGCCAGATAGCCGTCCTTGATCACGCCGAGTTCATCGGGCCGCATCATGATCTGGCCGCCGTACAGCGTGGTCGAGCGGATCGCCTCCATCGGCGTGAAGCCAAGATACTTGACGAAAAACTCGAGGTCGCGCGCGTTCTGGCAATGTGGCGTGAAGGCGAAGCCGTAGTCGCCGCCGGGCAGCACGCGGATGCCGCGCTTGTGCATTTTGGAAAGCGATTCGAGCGCGGCATCCCATTCGGTCTGGTAGCCCATGTCGGTCGCCTTCGCCTTCGTGATGCCATAGGCTTCGGCTTCGTGCAGCATCGCATACAGGATCGCGATGCCGGGTGCGACGAACACGCGGTCTTTCGCGGCTTCGAGCATGTCGAGCGCTTCGTTGTCGACGAAGCTCGCGTGGTAGATCAGATCGATGCCGTGGCGCAGCGCCTGCTTCACGCTCTCGGACGAGCGCGCATGCGCGATGCCGCGCTTGCCGCGCAGCTTGACTTCACGCATCGCAGCAGCGACTTCCTCGTCGAGCATCCAGGAGGTTTCGGCCGGCGACTCGGGCGTGAAGTTGTCGCCCGACAGATTCAGCTTGATCGAATCGACGCCATACTTGAGGAACAGTCGCACCGCCTTGCGCATCTCGTCCGCACCCGAGATGTTCACGCCGAAACTGAACTCGGGAAACGGCAGATGTGGCAAAGTCTCGTCGCCCAACGCGCCGAGCACGGTGATCTCCTGGCTCGCAGCGAGATAACGCGGGCCCGGGATCTGCCCCGAATTGATCGCGTTGCGCGTGACCACGTCGAGCCGCGGCTTCGCGCAAGCGGCACCGACACACGAGGTGAAGCCGGCTTGCAGATAGCGTTTCGCGACCTTCGCGCACCAGAGCACGTGCTCTTCGAGCGGCATGTTCTGGATTGCCGACAGCGTCGCGGCATCATTCCAGGAAAAGTGCGTGTGCGCCTCGCACATGCCGGGCATCAGCGTGGCGCCGGCGCCGTCGATCACGGTCGCGCCGCCCGGTGTGATCGGCGCGCTGCTGCGACCCACCTGCCGGATGCGGTTCTCGCGCACCAGCACGCTGCCGGAGTAAGGCGTCTGACCGGTGCCGTCGAGGATGCGAACGTTGGTGAAGAGTATGTCGGACATGTGAACCTCTCCTCTAGGCTGCCCAGCGGGTCGGGCCGGCCGTCGCGTTGTGTACGCCCACCCGCGTGGTGGCCATGTCGCGCTGGCGGCCGTAGCTGCTGCGCATCGGCGGTGCGCGGTGGAACGCACCGTCCTTCATCACGGCGAGGATGCGCTTCTTGTCCTGCAGCACGGTGATGTCGGCGAGCGGGTCGCCATCGATCAGCAGGATGTCGGCAAGGCAGCCTTCGCGCAGGTAGCCGATTTCCTTGCCCTGCTTCATCATCGGCCCGCCCCAGGCGGTCGCCGACAGCAGCGCTTCCATCGCGCTCATGCCGACGTGCTTGACGAAGTATTCGAGATCCTTGGCGTTCGTGCCGTGCGGCGTCCAGGCAAAACCGTAGTCGCCGCCGGGCAGGATGCGGATGCCGCGCTTGCGCATCGCGCGCATGCTCTCGATCGCCGCGTCGAGCTCGCGGTGATAGCCCATCTTGCGCGTGACTTCCGGCGTGAGACCCCATTCGCTCGCGTGGTGACAGGTGTTGATCAACCAGGCGAGGCCGGGTGCGACGAAGTGCTCGGTCTTGTGCGCTTCGAGCAGATCCAGCGCTTCGGTGTCGGTGAAGCTCGCGTGATAGATCACTTCGATGCCGTGCCGCACACACTGCTTGACCGCCTTGCAGGCCCTGGCGTGCGCGGCAACCCGCTTGCCCCAGGCCTTGGCCTCCTCGACGCAGACGCGAATCTCCTCCTCGGTGAACTGGCTGGTCTCGCTCGACATGCCGGTGATCGACTCGCCCGACAGGTTGATCTTGACCGAGTCGACGCCGTACTTTGCGAACATGCGCACGCAGCGCCGCATCTCCTCGGCGCCGCTGACGATCGCGCCGAATGCGAACTCGGGTTGCGGCAGATGCGGCAGCGTGCTGTCGCCCAAGCCGCCGGGCACGGTGATCTCCTGGCTCGCGGCCAGATAGCGCGGGCCTTCGATCGTGCCGTCGTTGATCGCATTGCGGATCACCACGTCGAGCCGCGGTTTGGCGGCCGCCGCACCGACGCAACTGGTCCAGCCCATGTCCAGATAGCGCTTGGCGACTTCGGCGCACCACAGGATGTGCTCCTCGGGCGGCATGCGCTGGATCGCGTCGAGGCTCGGCTGGTCGTTCCACGAAAAATGCGTATGCGCCTCGACCATGCCGGGCATCAGGAAAGCGCCGCCACCATCAATCACCTGTGCGCCTGCGACCGGGGCCGCGCGCATGCCGTAGCCGGTCTTGCTGACGCGTGCGATCCGGTTGCCCTGCACCAGCACGTCGCCGGTGAACGGCGCTTCGCCGCCGCCGTCGAACACGCGCACGTTGGAGAAAAGGGTATCGGCCATGTCGTTCAACTCCTTGCGTTGGCGGCCAGGAACTGCCGCAGCTCGCGCTGGCACTCCTCAGGCCGTTCGATCGGCGTCCAGTGCCCGCAGCGCGGCAGCACCACGACCTGTGTGCTGCGCGCCGAGTGCAGCCGTTCGGCCATCGCGCGCACCGCCTGAGGCGGCGCCACACCATCTTCGTCGCCCGTGACCAGCAGCACCGGCGCTTGGATGCGACCGATCGCGGCGGCTTGCGCATTCGCCAGCGCCTCGCAGCTTCGCGCATAAGCGTCGCCGTCCTGGCGCATCAGGCTCTCGCGCACGAAGGCCACGGCAAGCGGCGAGCGTTCGCGCGTGTCGGCCGAGATCGCCGCGCTCATTAAGGATTGGGTGATCTCGTGCATCGCAGCCACGCCTTCGCGCGCTTGTCGGGCGCGGCTGCGGATCGCGGCGCGTGCCGGCTCGGGCGGCGTGACCAGCGGGCCGAACAGCGCGAGGCTTGCGACACGTTCGGGCTTCGATGCGGCAATGTGCTGCACGACGATCGTGCCCATCGAATGCGCGACCCAGTGCGCCCGGGTCAACCCGAGACGCGCGCACACATCGGTCAGCACATCCACATAGCGCTCGATCGACAACTCGCCTTCCACGCGCTGCGACCGCCCACTGCCCGGCAGATCGACGCGCACCACGCGGTGTCGCGCCAAGGCCGGCATGAGTGGCGTGAACGTGTTCGAACTGCCGCCCAGGCCGTGCACGCAGACGACGACCGGGCCTTCGCCCTCGTCTTCCACGGCCACGCGGTCGAACAGGTGAAACGTCACGTTCGGATCACTCGAACCGGTTCTCGTTCGCGCCGATGCCGTCGATCTCGATGCGCACCGTGTCGCCCGCCTTGAGCCACTGCAGCGGCTCCATGCCCATCCCGACACCCACCGGCGTGCCGGTCGCAATCACATCGCCTGGGTACAGCGTGATGCCGCGCGAGCAGGTTTCGATCAGGGTCGGGATGTCGTGGATCAGGTCGCTTGTCTGCGCGTCCTGCTTCAACTCGCCATTGACCCAGCCGCGCACGCGGGTCGCAGCCGCATCCAGCGCGTCGGCCGTGACGGATCCACGGACCCGTCGGGCAGAAAGTGTCGAAGCGCTTGCCCAGGTTCCACTGGCGATGCCGCATCTGCACGTCGCGTGCGATCACGTCATTGACGATGGTGTAGCCGAACACATGCTCCATCGCACGGTCGCGCGGAATGTCGCGCCCGCCGCGCCCGATCACGACCGCGAATTCGGATTCGTAATCGATCTGGATGGACGCTGCGGTCGTCGGCATTCGCACCATGTCAAATGGCCCGATCACGCATTCGGCGAGCTTGCCGAAAACGATCGGCCACGGATCGTCTTCGATTTCAATGTCGCGAAACACCGTGCTCGCAAGTTCCCTGGAATGCGCACGGTAATTGCGCCCAGCGCAAAACAGACTGCGCAGCGGCCGGGGCAACGGCGCGCGAAGGGCAACGACCGCCGCCGGCACCCGCACACCGGACGGTGCGGGCAACGGCTCGCCTTGCGCCATGCGCTCGATCAGCGGCAGCACACCCAGCGCCGGGTCGGCCACCGCAAGCGGCGTGAGCTCCCGGCCATCCGCCGACACGGTGCCGACGTGGTCCCTGCCGCCCCAGTGCCAACTGACCAAGCGCATGAATTCGATATTTCCAAGTGGGGGGCCGGCTACCGGAAAAAAATTGACGCCTCCTGCCCGACCGGTCTTGCAGAGCAAGGGCTTGCGGCCTTCCGGAAGCGCGATTGAGACAGGTGTCTCAATCTCGGCTGCGTGCAGTATACGATCGGGTTTTCCATCCTCACAAGCGAATTGCCACTGTGCCCGACCTAGGAAAAACCCGATGATCGGGCCGAGACCCGAGCCGATTGCGCCGTCGCAGACGTCGGCAGGCAAGGGCCGCGCATCGACCTTCCGGCTGTTGCTGGATACCGCCATGCGCATGATCCAGAGCACCGGCCACATTCCTTCGGTCGCGGATGTGGCCGCACAGGCCCAGGTGTCGCGGGCGACCGCCTATCGCTGTTTCTCAAGCCGCAGCGCGCTGGTCACGGCGGTCATCGAGAACTCGCTCGGGCCGGTCCGAACGTTGGCGTCTGCGAATCCGAGCGGGCGCGAGCGGGTGCATGAGCTGTTCTTGGACACATTCCCGCGGTTCAAGGAGTTCGAGCCGCAGCTGCGCGCGGCAGCGCAACTGTCGCTCGAACACTGGGCGCTCGAGCGAGCCGGGTTGTTGAAGGAAGCACCGTTCAGGCGCGGGCATCGGATTCGCATCCTCGAACACGCGATCGCGCCGCTGGCGCCGCTGCTGCACCCCGAGCTTCGGCACCGACTGCACCGTGCGCTGTCGATCGTCTACGGCATCGAGTCGTACATCGTCCTGAAGGACATCTGGGCCGCACCGAGCAGTGAAGTCGAGCGCGTCGCGTTGTGGATGGCGGACGCATTGATCGACGCCGCACTCAGGGATTCGGCACAGCCCGGGCACGCGCAGCCGGCGCCCGGCTCCCGCAGCGGCGGCCTCCCGGTTCCAGTCGAATTCCGCCCACAACCCGCACCGAGGAAGAGGAAGGCCCGCATGACCGCACACTCACCCGCCTGGTTCGATGCGCAGTACAACAACCGCGCCCGGATCGTCGAGCATCCGGCGATCCTTCAGCGCTGGTCAGATGATTCGCAGCGTGCCCGCGCCCGGCACCCGGAGATGATCGAGGTCGAATACGGTCCACAGCCGCGCGAGCGGCTCGATCTCTTTCCTGCGACCGCTGCCGCTTCACCCGTGCTTGTCTACCTGCATGGGGGCTACTGGCGTTCGCTCGACAAACGCGACCAGAGCTTCATCGCACCACCGTTCGTCAAGCGGGGCGCGATGGTCGTGCTGCCCGACTACGACCTGTGCCCGAGCGTCACGATCGAGCAGATCGTGCTGCAGACGGTGCAGGCGCTGGTCTGGGTGCATCGACACGCGGCCGAGCACGGCGGCGACCCGCAACGGATCGTCGTTGCCGGTCACTCCGCCGGTGGGCATCTGGCTGCAATGATGCTGGCCTGCGACTGGCGCGCCGTGAGCGAAGGCCTGCCCGCGGACCTCGTCAAGTCGGCACTGTCGATCTCCGGCGTGCACGATTTGAGCCCGCTCGTGCACGTGCCGTTTCTGCAAAACGATCTGCGCCTCACCGCCGCGTCGGCGCGGAAGTTGAGCCCGGCTTTGCTGCCGGCTCCGCCGGGCCGGCTCGTTGCAGTCGTCGGCGGCGACGAAAGCGAGGAGTTCCAACGTCAGACCGCGCTGATCGCAGCGCGCTGGAGATCGCCCACGGTGGTGACAAGCATGGTCGTTGCGGGCGACAACCACATGACGGTGCTTAGGCGGCTCGCCGATCCGAGGTCCGAGGTTTTTGGGGAGGCGCTTCGCCTGCTGGGCTTGGGGGCAAATTGACTTCGCAGGGTGCAGATGCGCATCCGCAGACGACTGGGCTTCAAGAATACCTGTCGACGCACCTCATACCTCGATCGACATCAAACTCGCATTGCCACCCGCCGCCGCGCTGTTGATCGAGAGCGAACGCTCCGTCACCAATCGCTCCAGCGGAATCCGCCAGTCGGCGCAGTCCATCGAGACGACGGCAACGATGGCACCATCGCGCCCGGCCATGCGACGGGCCAACGCGCACTGTGCATCGGCGGATGCATGCTGCAGCACCGTGTCGAACGGCATCGCATCGACGGCATCGTCGGCCACCAGCGGAACCGACGACTTCAACGTCGGCGGCAGGCGCTGCCACAACGCCTGTGCGTCCTGCGGCCACAGCGCCTGCGAGCCCACGGCGAGCACCGCCGCCAGTTGTACCAGCCGGTCGGCCTCTGCATTCGGCCCAGCGTCGGTCAGACACAGCACCGCCCGGCGCGGCGCAAGCGCATAAAGATTGAGTTCGCCGGTCGGCCCGTCCAACCGCCGCGAGCCCTGACCGACGGGAGCGTCCAGCGCGAACCGCTCGCATTGCGCCGCAACCTCCGGCAGCCCCTGTGTCTCGGCCCAATCGCGCAGCAAGCGCAGGCGTGCATCCAGCGTCGCAACCGCGCCGCGCTGCCGGTCGTCTTTGGGCCCCGGCACCTGGGCCGGCTCCGCTTCGACACCCGACTGCGCCACCGCGCGCCGCGCCGCATCGTCGGGCCGCTCGGCCAGCAGCCGCAGCAGGTACAACGGCCCGCCCGCCTTCGGCCCGGTGCCCGACAGCCCCACGCCGCCGAACGGCTGCACGCCGACGGTGGCGCCGACCATGTTGCGGTTCACGTAGATGTTGCCGGCCGACACCGCTGCCGTGACCTGCGCGATGGTCTCGTCGATGCGGGTATGAACGCCGAACGTGAGGCCGTAGCCGGTCGCGTTGATCTGCTCGATGAGCTGCGACAGTTGCTCTCGGGAATAGCGCAGCACATGCAGCACCGGGCCGAACACTTCGCGCTCGAGCTCGGCCAGGCATTCGATCTCGATCACGGTGGGCACGGCGAACGTGCCGTTCGCACCGAGCCTCGCGGCCGGCTGCAGCACACGCCGGCCCTGCGAGCGCATCGCCTGGATGTGACGTTCGATGTTCGACAACGCTTCCGCGTCGATCACCGGGCCCACATCGACAGCCAGCACGCGCGGGTCGCCCAGGCGCAGTTCGCGCATCGCCCCTTCGAGCATCTGCAGCACGTGCGGCGCCGCTTCCTGTTGCAGGCAAAGCACGCGCAGCGCGGAGCAACGCTGTCCCGCGCTGTCGAATGCGGACGCGAGCACGTCGGCCACCACCTGTTCGGGCAGCGCGGACGAGTCGACGATCATTGCGTTCTGGCCGCCGGTCTCGGCGATCAGCGGCACCGGGTGGCCATGCGCGCCGAGCCGCTGCGACAACGTGCGCTGCAACAGCCGCGCGACTGCGGTGGAGCCGGTGAACAGCACGCCCTGCACGCGTTCGTCGGCCACCAGCGCGGCGCCGATGGTCTCGCCCGGGCCGGGCAGCAATTGCAGCGCGCCGCGTGGAATGCCCGCCGCATGCAGCATTCGGGTCATCGCAGCGGCGATCAGCGGGGTTTGCTCGGCCGGCTTGGCAATCACGCAGTTGCCGGCTGCGAGCGCCGCGGCGATCTGGCCCGCGAAGATCGCGAGCGGAAAATTCCATGGGCTGATGCACAGCACGGTGCCGAGCGGCCGGTGCGTGGCTTGATCGAAATCGCGCCGCACGTGCACCGCGTAGTAGCGCAGAAAGTCGACCGCCTCACGCACTTCGGCGACGGCGTTGGCGCAGGTCTTGCCGGCTTCGCGCACCAGCAGTGGCACCAAGCGCTCGGTGCGTGACTCCAGTTCGTCGGCGGCCCGCTCCAACAGGTCGGCGCGTGCAGACGGCGCAGTCGCGGCCCAGCCGGCATGGGCGGCTTGCGCAGCGGCCAGTGCCGTCTGCACGTCCTGCAGCGTCGCATCGCGCACATGGCCCACCAAGTCGCGCCGGTCGGCTGGGTTGTGCACCGGCCGCACAGCGGACGAACCGGATGGTTCGTGTGCGGACGCCGTGGTCGATCGGGCCGCAGCGCCCAACGAAGGAGCGGAGTTGTCGGACGAACGCGCGGATTCGGCATCGGCGCGCACCATGCCATCGGGGCTCGACCGGCCGTCGTCACCGGCTGCGTCAGACGTGTTCCCCAGCATCGGTGCGGCCTGCCAGTCCACCGCCGCGTCGGCTGCAAAAGTCTCGGCCAGCGCGGCCAGCTGTGCCTCGTTGGCCAGATCGAGCCCGCGGGCGTTGGCCCGCGCGGCGTCGTAGATGTCGCGCGGCAGCGGAATCTTCGGATGCGGCAGGCCCAGGGTGCCTTCCTGCTCGGCCGCGGCCTGCACCGCATCGACCGGGTTCTGCACAAGCTGTTCGACTGGCACGCTGTGATCGGCGATCTCGTGCACGAACGATGTGTTGGCGCCGTTCTCCAGCAGCCGCCGCACCAGGTAGGCCAGCAGCGTCTCATGCGTGCCGACCGGCGCGTAGATGCGGCAGGGGCGGCCCAGCCCGCCTTTTGCTGCGGGCCGCACCACCTGCGCATAAAGCGGCTCGCCCATGCCGTGCAGGCATTGGAATTCGTACGCGTCCTGCGCGGCGTCCGGCCCGGCCATCTGGTGGATCGCAGCGAGCGTCTGCGCGTTGTGCGTGGCGAATTGCGGATAGACCGCGTCGGCCGCGGCCAGCAGCCGTTTGGCGCAGGCCAGGTACGAGACGTCGGTGTGGCGCTTGCGCGTGTAGACCGGGTAACCATGTAGGCCGTCGACCTGCGCGCGCTTGATCTCGGCATCCCAGTAGGCACCCTTGACGAGTCGCACCATGACACGGCGACCGCTGCGCCGGGCCAGGTCGATCAGCCAGTCGACCACCGCCGGGCAGCGCTTTTGATAGGCCTGCAGCACGAAGCCGATGCCGTTCCAGCCGCGCAGGGAAGGTTCGAAGCACAGCCGCTCGAGCAGATCCAGTGAGAGTTCGAGCCGGTCCGCCTCTTCCGCATCGATGTTCAGGCCGATGTCGTGCCGGCAGGCGGACTGCGCAAGTTGCAGGAGACGCGGATACAGCTCGGCCTGCACACGTTCGACCTGCGCGCGCTGATAGCGCGGATGCAGCGCGGAGAGCTTGACGGACAGGCCCGGGCCCTGCAGCACGCCGCGGCCGGCAGCGGCCTTGCCGATCGCATCGAGCGCTTGTTGGTAGGACGCGAAGTATCGGTCCGCATCGGCCATGGACAATGCCGCTTCACCGAGCATGTCGTACGAATAGCGAAAGCCGTCGCGTTCACGCTCGCGCGCGTGCGCTATCGCCTGCTCGATGTCTTCGCCGGTCACGAACTGCTCACCCATCAGCCGCATTGCGCGGTCCACGCCGGCGCGGATCAGCGGCTCGCCGCCGCGCCCGACGAGGCGTGTGAGTGCCGAGCTCAATGTCCCCTCGCTGTGCGTGGCGACCAGCCGGCCGGTGATCAACAGGCCCCAGGCGGCTGCGTTGACGAACAACGAAGCGTTCGGGCCGTTCACATGCGCGCCCCAGTCACCGCCGCCGATCTTGTCGCGGATCAGTGCATCGCGCGTGGCGCGGTCCGGAATGCGCAGCAGCGCTTCGGCCAGGCACATCAGTGCCACGCCTTCATGCGAGCTCAGCGAGAACTCCTGCAACAGGCCTTGCACAAGCCCCTGCTGGCCCCCGCCGTGACCTTGCTCGCGCAGGCGGCGCGCGAGGTCGCACGCCAGCCTGTGCGTGGCGGCGGCCAGGGCCGGCTCCATGCGCGCCTCGTTCAACAACGCAGCCACGCAGGGGGGCTCCGGTGCGCGCGTGGCGGCGGTGATTGCCGCGCGCAAGGGACCACTTTCCAGTGGCGGTGTCAACGGGGTTGCGGTGGCTGCTTGCGTCATGGGGCAGATGGTAAGTGCCGACCGTCATCGGCGCAAAAAACCGAGCGGGCGCAGCCGGGCGGCAATGTCTGTTTCCGTCCGAGCAGCCGCATGCTGCCGCGCGACTCAGGCCATGCGTTCGAACTTCAACGCCAGCCCGTTCATGCAGTAGCGCAGCCCGGTCGGCTGCGGTCCGTCATTGAACACGTGCCCGATGTGACTGCCGCAGCGGTGGCATGAAATGCCTGTGCGCAGTGTGCCGAACGCCTCGTCGCGCGACTCATCCACCGCCTGCGGGATCGGCGCCCAAAAGCTCGGCCAGCCGGTCGGGCTGTAGAACTTCTTCTCCGAGAAATACAGTGGCAAGTTGCAGCCTTTGCAGTGGTAGATGCCCGAAGCGGTTTCGTCGGACAGCGGGCTGGTGTGGGCGCGCTCGGTCGCGCCTTCGCGCAGCACCAGGTATTCGTCGGCAGTAAGCTGCTGCTTCCACTCGGCTTCGGTGCGCGTGATCTCGTAGCTTCGGCCCATCGCCGCGGCCGGGTTGGCCGCTTGCGCAAAGCGTGTGATTCCTGCGGCGGCAATCGCGCCGAATGTGCGTACCAAGGTCTCGCGGCGGTTCAAAGTCGTCATGGGTGGTTCCTGAAATGGATCGGGGGCGGTGCCAAAGCGCCAGACGCGATCGGCAGCGGGTACGGCCACAGCGAAGTCGCCGGGCCACAAAGATCAAACCAGCGGAGGACCGATCAGGCCGGCTGAAACTCCAGCGCCACACCGTTCATGCAATAGCGCAACCCGGTCGGCTTCGGGCCATCCTTGAACACATGGCCCAGATGGCCGCCGCATTGGCTGCAGACGATCTCGGTGCGCTTGAAGAAAAAGCTCGAGTCGTCGCGCTCGACCACGCCGCCCTCGAGCGGCTTCCAGAAGCTGGGCCAGCCGGTACCGCTCTCGAACTTCGTCTCGGATGAAAACACCGGATGCTTGCAGCCGGCACACAGGAATCTGCCGGCACGCGCTTCCTTGTTCAACGGGCTGCTGCCGGGGCGCTCGGTGCCTTCATGCCGCAGCACATCGTATTGCGCGGGAGTAAGGCGCGCCTTCCATTCGGCATCGGAAAGGTGGACGGGATAGCTCGGTTGTTCGGCTGCTGCCCAGGCGTTGCCGCCGCCAAAAAGCCCGCGCAAGCCGCCTATGGCCAATGCACCGCCACCGGCGACCGCACCGAGGGTGCGCAAGGTATTTCTGCGATTCGTCATGTGTCTCTTCTCCGGTTTCGTCGTGATCGAATTCTGCGCCCGGGGCATCAGTGGGCGTTCAGGGTCCCGTTCGACCCTGCAGGCTGCCGAAGGTTTATTCGGCCGTCAGGGCGCGCGAGGACTTCTTTTTCTGCAGAAGAGTTCGGTGCAGCGCGCGAATCGGTTGCAGCCCGGGTCAAAAAACCCACCGGTCACCCCGCATAAATCCGCACCAGCAGCGCGCGCAACCATTCGTTGGCCGGATCCTTGTGATAACGCGCGTGCCAAAACAGGTTGATCGCGATCTGTGGCAATTTGGCCGGGTGCCGGACCCAGAACAGGCCGAACGGATCGGCCAGTTTTTGTGCGAGCCGCTCGGGCACGGTCGCGATCAGGTCGCTGTCCTGCAGGATGTGGCCGATCGCGACGAAATGCGGCACCGTGAGCCGCACCCGGCGCGCCACGCCGGCCCGCGCCAGCAGCTCATCCACCTTGCCGTGCCCGGTGCCCACCGATTCCACCACCACGTGCTCGGCCGCGCTGAAGTCGGCCAGCGACAGGCGCGTGTCATGCAGCCGATGGCCGCGCCGCATCAGGCACACATAGCGCTGCGTGAACAGCCGCCGCTGAAAGAAGCCGGCCTGCAACTGTGGCAGCAGACCGAATGCGACATCGACGCGGCCCGCCTCCATCTCATGCCGCAGATCGATCGCCGTGTGCCGCACGGTGGCCAGCGTGACCCCGGGCGCCGCGCCGCCCAGCGCCTTCATGAGCGCGGGCAGCAGATCGATCTCACCGATGTCGGTCATGCCGATCCTGAAGCGCTGCTGTGCGGTGCGTGGATCGAACGCCGTGCGCTGATTCACCGCCGCATGGATCAGGCCCAGCGCATGTGCGACCGGCTCGGCGAGACGCTCGGCCAGCGGCGTGGGCGCCATGCCGCTGGACGTGCGCTCGAACAGCTCGTCGCCCAACAACCGGCGCAGACGGCCCAGCGCGTTGCTGACGGCCGGCTGCGTGAGGCCCAGGTGGTCGGCCGCACGCGAGACCGAGCGCTCGGCCAGCAACTGCTCGAACACGACGAGCAGGTTCAGGTCGAGGTCTTTCAGCTCCATGCGCTTGACGGTGAGGTGAGCACGGACGGACCGGTCTGCGCATTCACGAAATCTATTTCCCCCATTCAGCGCATTCTCTTGGCTGATGGAGAAAAACGCGCAATCATGGGCGATTGACCCAGATCGGCTTTGGTCCGACTTGCATGCATGTCCGCATTTCCCGAAGAATTGACTCGCAGGAGCGCCGTCATGAACACCATCACCGCCGAACGCCCGAGCACCGCGCTACCCGCTGCACCGGCGACCCATGCCCGCCGCGACTTCTACGACCGCATTGCCACCCACAGCATGACCCCGCTTTGGGAAGTGCTCGGCGCGCTGGTGCCGCCGGCCCCGCGCTCCCCCGCCGTGCCCGCGATCTGGCGCTATGCCGATGTTCGCAACCACGTGATGGAGTCGGGCCAGCTGATCACCGCCGAAGAGGCCGAGCGCCGCGTGCTGATCCTGGAGAATCCGGGCCTGCGCGGCCAGTCCTGCATCACGCAGTCGCTCTATGCGGGCCTGCAACTGATCATGCCCGGCGAGGTTGCGCCTGCGCATCGGCACACGCAATCGGCATTGCGCCTGGTGCTGGACGGCGAAGGCGCCTACACGGCGGTCGACGGCGAACGCACCACGATGCGCTTCGGCGACTTCATCATCACGCCGTCGTGGACCTGGCACGACCACGGCAACCTCGGGACCGAGCCGGTGGTCTGGTTCGACGGGCTCGACATTCCGATGCTGCGGTTTTTCGACGCGGGCTTTGCGCAGAAGAACGAGCGCGGCGCGCAGGAATCGCTGCGTCCCGAAGGGGATGCGCTGGCGCGCTACGGCTCGAACATGCTGCCGGTCGACTTCGCGCAGAAGCCTTCGGACCCGACGCGCGTGTTCGTCTATCCGTATGCACAGACGAGCGAATCGCTCAAGCGCATTGCACAGGGCGCAGCGCCCGACCCGCACCTTGGTCACAAGATGCGCTTCGTGAACCCCGCCACCGGCGCCTCGCCGATGCCGACGATGGGCGCATTCGCACAAAGTTTGCCGGCCGGCTTCGAGACCGCACCGTACCGCTGCACCGACGGCACCGTCTACGTGTGTCTGGAAGGCGGCGGCACCGCCGAGATCGACGGCACCAGCCACGCGTTCGGCGAACGCGATGTGTTCGTCGTGCCGCCGTGGCACGCATTGAAACTGCAGGCAGACCGGGAAACCACGCTGTTCAGCTATTCCGACCGGCCGGTGCAGCAGGCGATCGGCATCTGGCGCGAGCAGCGCGCCTAGCCCCGTCCACCCCTTCATTCAGGACGCCACGATGGACGCAGCCACCACGACCTTTCCGCAATGCATCCAATGGGAGAACGACGGCAGCAGCCGCATCCCGTTCATGGCCTATCAGGGCGATGCGCAACACCAAAAAGAACTCGAACGCTTTTTCTATCGCAAGCACTGGTGCTATGTCGGGCTGGAGGCCGAAGTGCCGAAGCCCGGCGACTTCGTGCGCACGGTGGTTGGTGAACGATCCGTCGTGCTGGTGCGCGATGCGAACAGCGAGATTCACGTCGTCGAGAACGTCTGCGCGCACCGCGGCATGCAGTTCTGCCGTGAGCGCCATGGCAACAAAAAAGACTTCGTCTGCCCTTACCACCAATGGAGCTACAGCCTGGCTGGCGACCTGCAGGGCGTGCCGTTTCGCCGCGGTGTGAAGCAGGACGGCAAGGTCAACGGCGGCATGCCGAAGGACTTCGACATCAAGGCGCACGGCCTGAACAAGCTCAAGGTCGCGCGGCGCGGCGGCGTCGTGTTCGCCTCGTTCGACCCCGATGTGGAGCCGTTCGAAGACTTCCTCGGGCCGGATGTACTCGGGTATTTCGACCGTCTGTTCAACGGCCGCAAGCTCAGGATTCTCGGCTACAACCGCCAGCAGATTCCGGGCAACTGGAAGCTGATGCAGGAGAACATCAAGGATCCGTACCACCCGGGCTTGCTGCACACCTGGTTCGTCACGTTCGGCCTCTGGCGCGCGGACAACAAGAGCGAGTTGAAGACCGACCGGCATCACCGCCACGCCGCGATGATCTCCACGCGCGGCGCGATGGGCAAGGCCGATCAGGTCACACAAGTCACGAGCTTCAAGGAAAGCATGCAACTCGAAGACCCACGCTTTCTGGACATCGTGCCGGAACCCTGGTGGGGCGGGCCGTCCGCAGTGATGACGACGATCTTCCCGAGCGTGATCCTGCAGCAGCAGGTCAACAGCGTGTCGACCCGGCACATCCAGCCACGCGGCCCCGGCGTGTTCGATTTCGTCTGGACGCACTTCGGCTTCGAGGACGACACGGAAGAGATGACCGAGCGGCGGCTGCGCCAGGCGAATCTGTTCGGCCCGGCCGGCTTCGTCTCGGCCGACGACGGCGAAGTCATCGAGCTGTCGCAAAAGGGCTTCGAGCAGAAACCGCATCACCGCACGCTGGCCGAACTCGGCGGCTACGAAGCCGATCAGCACACCGACCATATGGTCACGGAAACGCTGATCCGCGGCATGTACCGCTACTGGCGGGCGGTGATGGAGCGGCCCGAATGACGTTCGACGACTACCACGCGCTCACGCAGCTCTACGCCGACTACGCATCGGCGGTCGACTCCGGCAACTGGGACTTGTGGCCGGAGTTCTTCACCGAACAATGCAGCTACCGCCTGCAGCCGCGTGAGAACCACGAGCGCGGCCTGCCGCTGGCCACGCTGTCGTTCGAGAGCAAGGGCATGCTCAGAGACCGTGTCTACGGCATCCGCGAAACCTTGTTCCACGACCCGTACTATCAACGCCATGTGGTCGGCGCGCCGGTCGTGCGCAATGCGCAAGACAACCGGTTCGAGTGTGAAGCGAACTATGCGGTGTTCCGCACCAAGCTGTCGGAGTTGAGCACCGTGTTCAATGTCGGGCGTTATCTCGATGTGGTGGTGCGCACGGAAGCCGGTTTGAAGTTCAAGTCGCGGCTGGTTGTCTACGACAGCGAAATGATTCCGAACTCGATCATCTACCCCATCTGACAAGGCGACCTTGAGCATGAGCACTCCCGAATGGATCGATGCGGGCGCAGCCGATCAAGTACCCACCGACGACGTGATCGGTCTCGTCGTGCAGGGCCGCGACATTGCGTTCTACAACGTCGGCGGCACGATCTGCGCGACCGACAACATCTGCAGCCACGGCCAGGCGCGTTTGAGCGAAGGCTTCCTGCTGGATGACGAGATCGAATGCCCGCTGCACCAAGGCCGCTTCCACGTGAAGACGGGCACGCCGATGTGCGAGCCGGTGACGGAACCCATCCGGACCTACCCGGTCAGGATCGAGGCGGGCCGCGTTTGGGTGCGGGTGGACTGATCGAACTGGCGCTTGCAGGGCCCGATCGATATATCCGGACAGCGCCGCATGTGGCTGTTGGCAGGCACACTGGGTGTCGTCCGACCGATGCTGGCTCGGCTCGAAACCACACTGGGAGAACCTATGAATCGTTCGATCGTTGCAACCATCGCGCTCAGCGCGTTCGGCGCCGCGCTGTCAACCACCGCGCTTGCCCAGACCGTGAAAGTCACGCCGCTTGGCGGCGTCGAGGGCGAGTTCTGTGTACAGGACCGCGCGCTGGTGTTCGAGGACCCGAACGGCACGCGCATCCTCTATGACCCGGGCCGCACGGTTGCCGGCGCAGAGGATCCGCGACTCGGCAAGATCGATGTCGTGCTGGTGAGCCACATGCATGGTGACCACATCGGAAATGCGCACGGCAAGGCGCCCGATTCGGGAACTTGCGAGAAGCCGGACGCATCGGTGTCGGCACTGCCCCTGTCGAACGCGGTGAACATCGCGCTGACCAAGAAGTCGAAGATCGTGACCGGCAGCGAGATGCCGCCGTTCTTCGCGGCCAAGCTCAAGGCCGGTGGCGGCGACCCCGCCAACTCGATCCTTGCGCGCTTCGGCGGCAGCGTCACGATCAACGGCGTGCGCATCGCCACCGTGCCCGCGCTGCACAGCAACGGGGTCGATCCCGAATACATCGGCGGCGACCTCGGCAAGGCCATGAAGGAAGCGGGCATCGCCGGCGACGTGGGTTTGGCCACCGGCTACGTGCTGCGCTTCAGCAACGGACTGGTGGCTTACCTATCGGGCGACACCGGCATCACCGCGGAACAACGTCTGGTGGTCCGGGACTATTACGGCGCGACGCTCGTGGTCATGAACATCGGTGATGGCTTCACCACCGGCCCGTCCGAAGCGGCTTATGTGATCAACGACCTCGTGAAGCCCGCATCGGTCATCGCCTCGCACGCAAACGAGGTCGGCCACGTCCGGCGGCAAGGTCCGCGCGGGCAGCAGGACGGAGGCGTTCATCAAGGCCACCGAGGTCCCGGTGCACATCCCGTTGTCCGGACGCACGATGGCGTTCGACGAAGCAGGCAAGTGCACCGCAGGGTGTTGAACAAGACGCGCCAGCTCGCAGCTGAGCGAGCAGAGCCATCCGGGTTCATTTCGCGACGGCTGCGCCCGCGATGCCGTGCCGCTTCAACGCATCCGCCACGAAGCCGAATCCCTTCATCTCCGCGATGAAACGGCTGAGCCAAGCCTGAGCCGCAACCCGGCCCTTGGGCACCCCCATCGCCTGCTCGATCACCATGAAGCGCCCAGGCAGCAAGCGCACGCCGCCGACACGCTGTGCATCGACCTCGAGTTGTTGCTTCACCCCGGCGGCCACTTACAGCTGTTGCGCCAGAAACTGGTCGGTGACTTACGGCGAGGTCGCCACGCGCACCAGCGTCGCGGACTTCAGTTCGCGGGTGAGGAACGGGTCGTACGCGCTGCCGCGCCCGACGACGACCCGGGTGCCCGGTTGATCGACTTCGTCATTCAGCTGGAGCGGGGAAGCGTTCTGCATGAGATACGCGCCTTCGATGACAACATACTGACCGGTCGGTAT
Organism: uncultured beta proteobacterium; assembly: GCA_963761295.1. Lineage (GTDB taxonomy): Bacteria > Pseudomonadota > Gammaproteobacteria > Burkholderiales > Burkholderiaceae_C > JBBPYC01. The sequence continues at coordinate 235,041 of CAVXGG010000010.1, read as the reverse complement.
GTTACCCATACTGAAAGTTCCGTTTCATGCCGACCTCTGTACCTCCCCGCGCCGCCAAGACTCTTCTGCTCGACGCCGCGCTCGACGTGATCCGCGCCAAAGGCTATGCCGCCACCACGGTCGACGAACTGTGCGCAGCGGCTGGTGTGACGAAGGGCGGGTTCTTTCATCACTTCGCCAGCAAGGAAGCGCTCGGCGTGGCGGCGGCCGACCACTGGACCCAGCAGACCGGTGCGTTGTTTGCCGCCGCGCCGTATCACGCGCCCGCCGATCCACGCGACCGCGTGCTCGCTTATGTCGACTTCCGCAGCGCGATCCTGCAGGGCGCAGTAGCCGAATACACCTGCCTGGCCGGCACGCTGGTGCAGGAGGTGCACGACTCCAGCCCGGCGATCCGCGATGCGTGTGCACGCAGCATCACGGGCCATGCCGCCACGCTTGTAGCCGACATCGCTGCGACGCTCAAAGGCGGCAGTGGCGCGGCAAAGAGACTCGATGCGCACAAGCTGGCCCTGCACACGCAGGCGGTGCTGCAGGGCGCATTCATCCTCGCCAAAGCCACGCAGGACACGGCAACCGCTGCCGCGTCGATTGCGCATCTGCGACGTTATCTGGAGCTGCTGTTCGAGCGGCCGCAGCGCATACGCCCAACGCAGCCGGCAGCGCGCAAGACAAAGGCGGCTCGGTAAGTGCGATCTGCCCAGCAACGGACGCATCCACGACGGCCCTGAAACCTCAACCGACAACGAACGAAAGGCACCTTCATGCGCTTCATGATCCTGATCAAGGCCGACGCCGCAACCGAAGCCGGCACGCTGCCCAGCGAGCAATTGCTCACCGACATGGGCCGGTTCAACGAGGACCTGCTGAAAGCCGGTGTGCTGCAGGCCGGCGAAGGCCTGCATCCGAGCGCGAGGGGCGCACGCGTCACTTTCGACGGCGAGCAGCGTCACGTGGAACATGGCCCGTTCGACGCCAGCACCGGCGGCCTGATCGCGGGCTTCTGGATCTGGCAATGCACATCGCTGCAGGAAGCGATCGGCTGGGCGCAGCGCTGCCCGAAGCCGACGCTCGGCGCCTCGCAGATCGAGATCCGACGCATCTATGAAGCAGCCGACTTCGGCGCCGAATTCACACCGGAGTTGCGCGCGCAGGAAGAAGCTCGGCGCGCCAGCGTCCGATTGCCAGGCGGCTCGGATGCGCAGCGATGAGCCGAATCGCACCGCAACTCTGGCATGTGTCATGGCAGACCGTGCCGGCCCCCCGGCCGGGCGGATCGAGGAACAACCCGGACCGCGCGGTGGCCGAGCGAGTGGCAGGCGCCACGATGGCCAGGGCCAAGTTGGACATCGCTGCGCTTAAAGCCGCTGCGGCACCTGTCTGATCTGAAGTCGATGGTGTCTCTGGCGTGGTCGGTCGTGCTTGCCGCGATCTCATTTCTTCTTTTTTAAAACACCAGGAGCGAGCCATGAACCAGGTCGATGGATTCGTCGCCGCCGTGCCCACGGCAAGTCGCGACAAGCACCTGCAACATGCCGAGCGGGCGGCCGCCATCTTCAGGGAATTCGGCGCGCTGACCATCGTCGAATGCTGGGGCGACGACGTACCCGAGGGCAAGCTCACGTCGTTCACCATGGCTGGGAAGCGCGAGCCGGGCGAGACTGTCGTGTCCTCCTGGATCACTTGGGCATCCAGGCCGGTGCGCGACGAAGGCTGGCAGAAGGTGACGTCCGACCCGCGCATGGCCGACATGCAGATGCCGTTCGACGGCAAGCGGATGATCTACGGCGGGTTTCAGATGATCCTGCAGCAATAGGCCGGAACCGGCGGATGCGCAGGTAGAGTGCGGGTTCTGCAGCCGCGGTGTGCCGGTGTGCGTTGCCCGGCTGCGTTTTGTTTCACCTGCTGTACCGGGAGCTTGCATGGGAACCGAGACCCATTTCTGTGGCTGCGAATCACCTTCGACCTCGCCCCATCGCCGCGGCTTTCTGACCCGTCTGCTCGCAGCCGGCGCCGCGGGCGCGTTGCCCGGCCTTGCAGCGGCGGCGTCTGCTGGCACCGATGCAAGCGCGGGACGCCGCATCGACACGCACCATCACTTTTTCTCACCCACATACGTCAGGGCGCTCGACGCCGCCGGCCTGGCGGCGCCGATCGTCAAGAACTGGACGATCGACAAGACCTTGATGGACATGGACAAGGCCGGCGTCGCGACCGCGGTGCTGTCGGTCACGACACCGCAGGTCGGCTTCGTCACCGATGTGGCCGAAGCGCAGCGGCTCGCGCGCGAGAGCAACGAGTACGCGGCCGAACTCGGCCGCAGCCACCCGGGCCGTTTCGGCTCGTTCGCGATGCTGCCGATGCAGTCGGCCGACGCGGCGCTCGCTGAACTCGCGTATGCGCTCGACGTGCTGAAAGCCGACGGCGTCGGCCTGCTGACAAGCTACGGCAACAAGTGGCTCGGGCACCCCGACTTTGCGCCGGTGCTGGATGAATTGAACCGGCGCAAAGCCGTGCTCTACACCCATCCGACGGTGGCGCCCTGCTGCGTCGACCTGTTGCCCAAAGTGCCGCCGACCGTGATCGAGTTCGGCACCGACACGACGCGCACGATCGTCGACGTCGTGTTCTCCGGCACCGCAGCGCGCTGCCCGGACATGAACTTCATCTTCTCGCACGCAGGCGGCACGCTGCCGTTTCTGACCGAGCGGTTGCAAAAGATGCCGGTGCTGGACAAGACGCTCGCAGCGCGTGTGCCGAACGGCGTGCTGCACGAGCTGCAGCGTTTCCACTACGACACCGCCTGGAGCGCGAACCGTTACGCGCTGCCCTCGCTGCTCGCACTGGTCGGCACGCCGCAGGTGCTGTTCGGCTCCGACTATCCGTACCGCACCGGGGCCGACAACTTCGCCGGGCTGATCGACTACGGCAGATTCTCGCCGGCGGAGCTGGAGGCGATCGGGCGCGGCAATGCGTTGCGCTTGTTGCCGGGATTGCAAAGTTGATTGCGAGCAAGGCGTTCCCGTCCTATCGAGACCGATCGCAACTGGCCTGGGCCGAGTCACCCACAGCCCACTTCACCCCGGCTTCGAGACGAACATGGTTGCTGGAACGCGTTGCGGTTTCGTGCCTCGTCAACCATCGCCGCAGCTTGGATAGGGCCCAGGCATGTCGTTGCCCATCGGTCTCAGACGGATTTCGCGCAGAGCGTGCTCGGACTCATGGGCTTGCGGCAGCCACCCCTGTCGACCCCCGCACCACCAGCTCCGGCCGCAACACCACGGTCGAAGGGCTTGGCGCCTCGGCGCTTGACTGCCCGATCCGGTCCAGCAGCATCTCGGCCGCGCGCCAGCCGAGTTCGCGGTGCGGCAGGCGGATGGTGGTCAGAGGCGGCTCGATCATGTCGACCAGCGGCATGTCGTTGTGCCCCGTGATCGAGACGTCTTGCGGGATGCGCAGGCCGGCCGCGCGCAGCGCGTCGTAGGCGCCGAGTGCGACGAGGTCGTTGCAGCAGACGACGGCGGTGGCTCCCGCCGATTCGGCCAGCAGGCGCTGCATCGCAGTGCGGCCCGCATCGCGGCTGTAGCGTTCGCATTCGATCACTCCGTGCGGCACCAGCGCGCGATCGCGCAGCGCCTGCTCGAAGCCCTGCCGGCGCGCCAGGCCGGTCGGCACGTTTTGCGGGCCGGCGAGATGCGCGATTCTTTTGTGGCCGAGCGCCACCAGATGCTCGACCGCGAGCTTCATCGCAAGCCGGTCGTCGCTGACGACGGCCGAGAGGCGGCCGCTCTCATCCGAAGCGGTTCACGAGCACCGCGGCCACGTTCGCGCGCAGCAGCAACGCGGTCAGCGGATCGTCCCGCGTGGCGATCGCCGAGATCACGCCGGCGACCTGCTGCGCGAGCATGCGCTCCAACACGTCTTTGGCCAGCGCCGGATCGGGCACGTTGACCAGGAACACGAAATAGCCGCGCGCCGAGGCGCTGGCTTCGATGCCGCCCAGGATCGGCGGAAACACCGCGTTCGTGATGTCCGGCACCAGCACGCCGATGGTGCGCGTGCGGCCCGTGCGCAGCGCGGACGCGGCACGGTTTGCGCGGTAGCCAAGCCGCTCGGCCGCGTGCTCGACCGAACGCAGCACCTCGGCGCTGATCAGGCTGCGCCGCGCGGGATCGAGCGCGCGCGAGACGGTGGAGACGTGCACGCCGGCCGCTGCGGCCACCTCACGGATCGTGACGATCCCCGAGTTGGAATTGCTTTTCATGCAAACGTCGCGCGGCTCATCCCACCCTATAACCCGTTGGATTTTGCATAAGAATCTTGCGTCTTTCAAAATGCCACCCTATCATTTGCAAACGTTTGCATAACAGCGATGCCATGAGAGGAGACGAGATGAACGTGGTGACCACCCCGGATTCGGTGCTGGCGCTCGCGCTGTCGGCCATGGAGCGCACGCCCGATGCGCGGCTGCGCTCGGTGATGGGCGCGTTGACGCGGCACCTGCATGCGTTCGTGCAGGAGGTGGCGTTGACCGAGAACGAATTCGAGCAAGCGCTCGGCTTTCTGGTCGACATCGGCCAAGCCAGCGGCGAGACGAAGAACGAAGTCGTGCTGGCCGCCGACCTCCTCGGTCTGTCGACCGCTGGTTGCGCTGATGAACCACCAGCGCGCCGGACGGGGCGAATCGACGGCCGCGCTGCTCGGGCCGTTCTGGCGCGCCAACGCCCCGCTGTGCGAGCACGGCGAATCGATCGCGCGCGCCGGCACGCCAGGCATGCCGCTGACAGTCGGCGGCACGGTGCGCGATGCACGCGGCGTGCCGATCGAGGGCGCGACGGTCGACGTCTGGCAGGCCTCGCCGGTCGGCCTCTACGAGAACCAGGACCCGATGCAGGAGGACATGAACCTGCGCGGGCGTTTTCAGACCGACGCCAGGGCCGCTTCCGTTTCAGCAGCGTGCGCCCGGCCGGCTACCCGGTGCCGACCGACGGCCCTTGCGGCGATTCTGCTGCGCGCGCAGCAACGCCATCCGAACCGGCCGGCGCACCTGCACTTCATGGTCAGCAAGCCGGACCACAAGGTGCTGGTCACGCAGGTGTATGCCGACGACGATGAAAACCTGGAAAGCGACCCGACCTTCGGCGTCACCCGCCGGCTGATCGGCAGCTTCGCACTGGCGGCCGACGGAGAAAGCGCGACGCTGCGATACGACTTCAAGCTGGAGCCGGGCGAGATGAGGTTTCCGCAGCGCGCCGATTCCCTGAGCCCCGCGATCGCCCTTCTATCCTTCCACCTTCACCCTGCCACACTCCATGCGCTTCGATCCCGTTTCCACGCCTCGACGGCAAGGTCGCCGTCATCACCGGCGGCCTCGGCGCCATCGGCTACGCCAGCGCCGCGCGGCTGGCCGCCTGGGCGCCACCTGCGTCCTGCTTGCACCGCAAGGCGCGACGATGCGGACGCCGCGCGCGGCCGCGCTGCCTTCCGCCGCAGGCGCCAGCGCCACCAGCGCGCTGCGGGCCGACATCGTCGACACGCCAGCCTGCAGGCGGCCGCCGCCGAGGTGCACGCCGGCCATGGCCGCTGCGACATCCTGGTCAACAGCGCCGGCCACACCCGGCCGGTGCCGGCGGGCGACCTCGAAGGCGCTGACCGACGAGCTGATCGACGAAATCCTGCGCGCGAACTTCCGCGGCGTGTTCGCCACCATCCGCGCGTTCGCGCCGCTGCTCAAGGCAAGCGGCGACGGGCTGGTGGTGAACGTCTCGTCCATCGCGGGCTTCACCGGCGTCGGCAGCAACCTCGCCTACGTCGCCGCCAAGGCCGGGCTCGACGTGGTCGGCGATGCGCTGGCCAAGGCGCTGGCGCCCGCGGTGCGCGTGGTGTCGGTGTCGCCGGGCGCGGTCGAGTCGGGCTTCGTGCCCGGCCGCGGCGCCGACTTCGCGAACAAGATGGCCAGCACCACGCCGCTGGGCCGCATCGGCCTGCCGGACGACGTGGCCGCCACGGTCGAGGCGCTGGCCACCACCCTGCGCTTCGTCACCGGCACGCGCATCGTGGTCGACGGCGGGCGGCATCTGTGAGCCGATCGCGCCACACTCACTGAGCGACAAGACCCTGATCACCTGCGCCGTCACCGGCAACCTCGTCAAGCCCGAGCAGACGCCGCACCTGCCGATCACGCCCGACGCAGATCGCCGACGAATGCCTGGCCGCGGCCGAGGCCGGCGCGGCGCAGGTGCACATCCACGTGCGCGATCCCGACACCGGCAAGCCGTCGATGGAAGTCGAGCTCTACCGCGACGTGGTCGAGCCGCATCCGCCGCGCAGCAACCGCGAGCTCATCATCAACCTCACGACCGGCCCCGGCGGGCGCTTCGTGCCGAGCGAAGACGACCCGAAGATCGCCGCGCCGGGCACCACGCTGCTGCCGCCCGAGCAGCGCGTCGAGCACATCGCGCTGATCAAGCCGGACGTCTGCTCGCTCGACCTCAACACCATGAACTCCGGCCCCGACGTGGTGATCAACACGCCGAAGAACGTGCGCCGCATGGCCGCGGGTGATCCGCGAGGCCGGCGTGAAGCCCGAGCTGGAGATCTTCGACTCGGGCGACATGCACCTGGCGCTGCGACCTGATCGCCGACGGCACGCTCGACGGGCCCGGCATGTGGACCTTCGTGCTGGGCGTGAAGTACGGCTTCGCGCCGACGCCCGCAGACGCTGATGTACGCCCGCAACCTGCTGCCGCGCGGCGCCTTCTGGAGCGCGTTCGGCATCGGCCGCATGGAGTTCCCGATCGTCGCGCAGGCCTGGCTGCTGGGCGGCCACGTGCGCGTCGGGCATGGAAGACAACATCTACCTCGAGCAAGGGCGTGCTGGCCGACCAGCAACGCGCAGCTGGTCGCCAAGGCGCGCGACATCATCTGAGAGCCTGGGCGGCGAGGTCGCCAACCCGCGCGAAGCACGCGAGATGCTGGGCCTGCCGCGAGCCGCCGGAGCTTGCGCGATGAACGCACCTGCGGCACGGTAACCGGCGCGCACTCGACGGCGCCGCCCCGCCGACGTCCGACGTGACTCGCAGGCGAATGAATCGCCAACGGCACCGCAGACCACCGACGCGCTGCGCGCTCCGGGCAATGGCAGCCACGACTCGACACGCTGCAGCTCAGGCGACGCCGCAACCCGAGCCCGAGCGCCAGCCGGCCATGCCGTGGTGCGCGTGCAGGCGGCGGCGGTCAACCCGAGCGACGTGAAGGCCGCGCTCGGCGCTGATGCCGCAAGCGGTGTGGCCGCGCACGCCGGGCCGCGACTTCGCGGGCACGGTGGTGGCCGGCCCGACGCGAATGGATCGGCCGCGAGGTGTAGGGCTCGGGCGGCGACATCGGCATCACGCGCGACGGCTCGCACGCCGGCTACCTGGTGCTGCCCGAAGCCGCGCTGCGCGACAAGCCGCGCGGCATCTCGATGGACGAAGCCGGCGCCGTCGGCGTGCCCTTCGTCACCGCCTACGAAGGCTTTCGGCGCAGCGGCATGCCGCAGGCGCGGGCAGACGGTGCTGGTGCTCGGCGCGAACGGCAAGGTCGGGCAGGCCGCGGTGCAGACTCGCGGCGCAGGCCGGCGCCACGGTGATCGCGGTGCAGCGCAGCGCGCGGCGCCGTTCGAGGGCTTCGCCTGCGCGCCGGTCGAGGTGATCGATGCGCGCGACACGAGACGTGGCCGCGCAGGTGCGCGAGCTGACCGACGGACGCGGTGCCGACATCGTCTACAACACCGTCGGCAGCGCCTACTTCGAAGCCGCCAACAAGTCGATGGCCAAGGGCGCGACGCAGATCTTCATCGCCACGCAGGACCGCGCGGTGCCCTTCGACATCTTCGCGTTCTACCGCGGCATGCACACCTTCGTCGGCATCGATTCGCTGGCGATGGACTGCGTCGCCTCGACCGCGCAGCTCGATGCGCATGCGCGAAGGCTTCGAGCGCGGCACGCTCAAGCCGTTTCCGGTGGCGCGCGCCTTCACGCTCGACGAGGCGCTCGACGCGTACCGGCTGGTGCTCTCCGGCAGCACCGACCGCGTCGTGCTCCACCCCTGACGTACTCGAGACCATCACCATGCACGTCACCCGCTTCGACGCACGCGCCGCCCTACGAGGCGCCGAACCACTTCGACATGCGCTGCCTGCGCCTGCAAGGCAAGGAAGCCGGACCGTCGACGCAGATGTGGATGGGCATGAGCCAGATCCTGCCCGGCGGCCACACCGACCTCGACGGCTCGCCGATGGAAAAGCTCTACCTGGTGCTCGAAGGCGACTGCACGTGATCGGCGAACACGGCGGCCAGCGCGACGAGCAGGTGCTCGAGCCCTAGGACAGCGTGCCGCTTCGCGCCCGGCGAGAAGCGCCAGCTCGATCAACCGCAGCAACCGGCCGGCGGTCGTCGCGCTGGTGATGCCGCTGCAGCGCCCGCCGCTTGAATCCGCTCGTGCCACCCACCGATCTGAGCGCTGCGCGCAGCGCTTAACCGGCACCGGTGCTGCACTCGTGCGCCATTTCACCGGTGCCTGCAAGGCCAGTCAGGCAACGCTTCGTACTTTTTTTGCCGTTCCCGTTTTTAACCCGCCGGAGACAACCATGCCCACTGCGCCCTCCGTCACCCGCCGCAGCGTCGTGGCCGCGCGCTTGCCGTGACCGCTGCGGCGTCATGCCGCCGTGGCGCAGACGCAGGACGCCTGGCCGCGCAGGCCAGACGATCAGCTGGTCGTGCCGTTCACGGCCGGCAGCGGCACCGACATCGTCGCGCGCCTGGTGGCCGAGCAAGCTCGGGCCGGCGCTGGGCACCAGCGTGATCGTCGAGAACAAGCCCGGCGCCGGCGGCACGCTCGGCGCGGCGCAGGTTGCCAAGGCGCCGCCGGACGGCACCACGCTGCTGGTGCATTCGGCCGGGCACCTGGTCAACTCGTCGATCTATCCGAACCTGTCGCTACGACACGATCAAGGACTTCGCCGGCGTCACGCCGCTGGCCAGCCTGCCCAACGTGCTGGTCACGCCGCCGGGCCGTTTCACCGACGTGAAGGACCTGGTCGCACAGGCCAAGGCCAAGCCCGGCAGCTTCAACTACGGCTCGGCAGGCAACGGCTCGGCCACGCACATGAACGCCGAGGTGTTCCGGCTCGCCGCCGGCATCCAGGCGCAGCACGTGCCGTTCCGCGGCACGCCCGAGGCGATGACCGAAACCATGGCCGGGCGCATCGACTGGTTCTTCGCGCCGATGGTGTCGGCGCTGCCGCTGATCAAGGACGGCAAGCTAAAGGCCCTGGCCGTCGGCACCGCCAAGCGCTCCGGCGTGCTGCCCGACGTGCCGACCACGGTCGAAGCCGGCGTGCCGGGTTCCGAGTACCTGTTCTGGGTCGGCCTGTTCGCCCCGGCCAAAACGCCGCAACCCGGTGATCGAGCAGCTTGCAGGCCGAAGTCGGCGAGCATCATGGACGCGCCCGAACTGAAGGAGCGGCTCGACAAGCTCGGCGCCGAGCCGTTCATGATGCCAGCCGGCCCCGTTCGACAAATTCATCATGGACGAGACCGCCAAGCCGCCAAAGTGGTGAAGGCGGCGGGCATCAAGATGAATTGACGCAAAGCAATGACGCGGCAGCGCCGGTTTGACCACTGCGGGCGCCCGCGTCGCTCAAAGCTTCTTGTGCTCACCCATGTTTGGCGGATTGCCGGTGACGGCCGCCGTCGCCATCTTGAACAGCTGGGTCAGCTTGCTTTCCGTCACGTCCCAATATTCGGCATCGTCGATTCGCACGGCCAGCAGCGCGAGGTTGGGATCATCGACGCCGTCCGGAAACCAGGCCTTCGCCGCGACCGACCAGAGCGCGCGCTTTTTGTCCATGTCTTCGACGAATGCGGCGGTGCCGGACACCGACACATAGCTGTCGTCGCTGGAATTCGCGTACGCAAGGCACACCTTCGGTTCGGCATTCAGCCGTTGATAAATTTCGCCGTCGCGCGGGATGAAGAAGTAGAGGCTCGAGTCTTCGTCGATGTCCCGATTCTGCGTGGTCAGCGGGTGCGCGTGCAGTGCGCCACCCGCGCCGCGGTGCGTCAGCATGCCGAACTTGATGTCCTTGATCAGCTTCCAGAGGGTGGCGTGCGAGGAGGAAAAGTCTGTGCTCATGGGTTGTCTTTTCAAGAAAAAAATCTGGCAGGTTGGAATGAACGCCCGAACTGTAGGCGGGCAACGGACGCCTCGCCGGTCGGACGACGCCGGATCGCCCTGTGGGCAGAAACCGACACACAGCAGCGCGCCCAGCCTTTTTCCCGAGGGACCGATCGGCGACGCGTTTTCTGCGTCGAGGCTTTGTCGGGCTGATCACAGTGAATCTTGAGTGGCCGGCGCGTGCCGTGCTCACCGCTCCGGGCAATGCCTGGTTTCCGTGATGGGGCCCGGCTTGTGGTCAGATCGCTGGCCCACGCGCCGCTGCCGCGCTCGTATCCGCACCCGCGTTCGCGTCTGCATCCGCACCTGGATGCGCGACATGCGCATCCGCGCGCCGCAGCAGCTCGACCCAGCGCCGATAGATGCTTTCCGCATCTCCATCCACCGTCCGCAGCAACGCGGCCGGGTGCTGCACGATCAGCACCGGGCGGCCGTCGGCGCGGTCGCTCAGCCATTCGCCTTCGTTGGCGCCAATCGGCACCGCGCGGCCGAGCAGGCTGCGGGCGGCGGTGGCGCCGAGCGCGATCAATGCATCGGGCTGCACGGCCGCGATCTCGGCTTCGAGCCAGCCGGCGCACACGGCCGACTTCGCGTTGGCTCGCGGTCTTGTGAATGCGGCGCTTGCCGCGCAGTTCGTACTTGAAGTGCTTGACCGCGTTGGTCATGTAGAGCCGCTCGGCCGGCCAGTCCAGATCGGTCAACGCCCGTTTAAGCAAGGTGCCCGCGGGGCCGACGAACGGGCGGCCGGCGAGGTCCTCACGGTCACCGGGTTGCTCGCCGACGAGCATCAGGCGCGCCCGCGCGGCGCCCTCGCCCCAGACCATCTGCGTGGCGCCCGCGCCGATCGGGCAGGCGCGGCAGCCGCTTGCACGTTCGGCCAGTCGGGTGAGTGATTCGGGCTCGGCGCGCAGCAGCTGGATGGTCGCGCGATCGGGCGGCTGGTGCGGATCGGTCGCCAGCAGAGCCGCCGCAGCCGCCTGGAGTTGCGCCTCGCCGCCGCTGGTGGACTGCTCGGCCACCGCCACGCCGCGCCGGCGTGCGCGTTCGGTGCCGCTGGCCGCCACCATGCGCTGCACGCGTGCGGGCGCGTCGGCCAGCAGTGGCGCGATCAGCTGCGCTTCGGGCAGGTTCTTCCAGTAGCGTCGCGGCATCTCTTTTTTCATCGCGGCTTCCTTCACGCGCGCGGGGTTGAAGATGCTCCCGTAGTAGGCGAGCCAGAGCGCTTCGTCGGCGTCCGCCGCGGGCGCGTCGGCCTTGTTCGCGCCGGGGCCGAACGTGAGCTTCCTGCGGTCCCAGGCGACGCACACGCGCGGCGTCAGGATCGCCCATTCGATCGCCGCGAAGCGGCGCACGAAAAACGCTGCGACGGCTTCGAGCACGTGATGGTCGGGCTCGAACCAGGCGACGTGGCGCACGACCGATTCGCGAGCGACTTGCGCACGGCCCGTGCCGGCGCCGGTGCCACCGCTGCTAGCAGCCGCGGTGCGGTCGCCACCGCTGCCGCCCGATGCTGCATCGGCCGCGCCGTCCACCGGTCCCGCCGCCACTTTGCGGAAACGCACGAACGCGTGCATCTTGTGCTCCTCGCGCCGCACGGCCTTGACCAGCGTGTCCAGCCGCAGCCGATCGGGGTCGAGCAGGTCGTGTACGAGGTTGCGATCCTGGCTGAGTCGCCACACCATGCGGTAGATCAGATCGAAGCGCAGCGGATCGGCGTGCAGCAACGCGGTCTTTGCACGCTCCACGAACGACGCGGGCAGCGACAGCGCGCGGGCCGTCGGCAGCTCGAGCGCGGGAACGTAGCGCGCCTCATCGAACAGGCCGCCCGACTGCGGTTGCGTGCCGTCGGTCCAGCGCACCCGGGTGGGCGCGGCGCCGGCCTCGACCAGCGCGCGGGCCGCATGCACGAAGCCCTTCCAGTCGATCGGCCCGTCGAGCGCGATGGTCTGTGCGGCGTCGGCGCTGCGCGTCCGCGTCGGCGGAAACCGCGCTGCCGCCGTGGTGGTTGTCATCGACAGCTCGACCGCCACGCGCGCTAAAACAACGTCTGCTGCTGTTGCGCGGCTGCGCGCGGGGCGGACAGTTTGCGCAGCAGGCCGTCGGCATCGTGCTCGCGCGGCTTGTGGTCGAGCAGTTCGACGAACGGCAGCACTTTGGACAGCGGTGCTTTGAGACGGCGCAAATCCTCCATCCGCAAACGCCGCACGCGACGGGCCGCGAGCAGCCGCTCGACCGAACGCGCACCCAGACCCGGCACGCGCAGCAACATCTCTTTGGGCGCCCGGTTCAGATCGACCGGAAAGCGCGCGCGGTGCGCCAATGCCCAGGCCATCTTCGGATCGACGTCGAGCGACAGCATGCCGCTGGTCTCGGTCACGATCTCGTGCTGCTCGAAGCCGTAGAAGCGCAGCAGCCAATCGGCCTGATACAGCCGGTGCTCGCGCATCATCGGCGCGGCAACCAGCGGCAGCGCGGCGGTCGAATCCGGGATCGGGCTGAACGCGGAGTAGTAGACGCGCTTCAGGTGATAGGCGCCGTACAGGTTCGCGCTCGCGGCCAGGATCGTCTGGTCGTTCGAATCATCGGCGCCAACGATCATCTGCGTGCTCTGGCCGGCAGGGGCGAAACGCGGCACGCGGGCGCGGGACGGGGTCGCGTTGGCGATCGATCGAACCTTGGTCGCATCGGTCCGCGCTTCCCTGTTGTCGTCCAACTGGATGCGGATGCGCGCCATGGAGCGCTTGATCGCGCCGTCGTCTTTTTCCGGCGCCAGCGTGGCCAGCGATTCGCGCGTGGGCAACTCGACGTTGATGCTCAGGCGGTCCGCGTACTTGCCGGCTTTGAGAATCAGCGCCTCGCTCGCATCCGGGATGGTTTTGAGATGGATGTAGCCGCGGAAGTTGTGCTCTTCCCGCAGCACGCGCGCAATCTCGATCACCTGCTCCATCGTGTAGTCGGGGCTGCGCACGATGCCGGAACTCAAAAACAGCCCTTCGATCACGTTGCGGCGGTAGAAGTCGAGCGTCAGGTTCACGACTTCCTGCACCGAGAAACGCGCGCGCTCGACGTTGCTCGATTCGCGGTTCACGCAGTATTTGCAGTCGTAGGTGCACCAGTTGGTCAGCAGTACTTTCAGCAGCGAGATGCAACGGCCATCCGGCGCGTAGCTGTGGCAGATGCCCGAGCCTTCGGTGCTGCCCAACCCCTTGCCGTCGGCCGAATTGCGCTTCGATGTGCCGCTGGATGCGCACGAAGCGTCGTACTTCGCCGCATCGGCCAGGATCATGAGTTTGCGTTTGAGATCCATAGGCTGTAATTTTATCCAGTTCGAGCCGTCCTGTCCCTGTGCGTGCGGTTTGCCATGCCCGCCGGTACCCTCGGCGAAACGCCACCCGCGCGCAGCGCCGCAACTGCAACGAGCGCTATTTCAGCGTGGTCAGGAAGGCCGTGATGTCACGCGCGTCCTGCGCGCCGACGCCCATCTCGGGCATTGCGCTCAACGGGTCGACTTCGTGCGTGTGGCGCAGCCAGCGCACCATGTTGTCGGGCGTGTTCGCCAACTGGCCCGCAATCAGCGCGCGGCGGGCGATGCCGGCCAGCGGCGGGCCGACATGCGGGCTCGAGCTGGTGGTGTCCGGGATGCTGTGGCAGGCGGTGCAGGCGTACTGGTACAGCGCCTTCTTGCCGAGTTCGGGGTCCCCGTCGCGCAGTGGCCCGGCACTGTCCGGCGGGCGTTCGCAGACGGGTGCCGGCGGCACCGACTGCGAGCCGACCGGATCCGGCGTCAGCGCCTTGTAAGCGCGCGGCGTGAGTTCGGGCAGGCGGCCCAGAAACGCGACCACCGCCCACATGTCGTCTTCGGTCATCCGGTAGCCCCACGCCGGCATGCCGCTCATCAGGATGCCGTGCTTGGTCAGCCAGAACATCTCGCGTGGTTTCCAGCGGCTGGCCGCGTCGACCAGCGGGCCGGGCAACGGCTGCATGCTCTTGCCGATGTCGTGCTGCGCGACGCCCGGCGCGCCGTGGCACTGCACGCACTTGGCCTGATAGCAGGCGGCACCGCGCGCGATCGTCTGCTCGCCGCCCATTGGGGGCGCGACGATGTCCCGGGCGCGGCGCTGCACCGAGTGGTGCATCGCGGTTTCAAGCAGCGAATAAAGCGGCTGCACGTGCGGCACCGTGGCCGCAACGTTGTAGAGGCCGCCGTAGACCACGATCGCAGCGCCTGCGGCCGTGACCAGCGCGGCGCCGGCGAGCGTCAGGGCTACGATGGTCAACGGTTTCATGCGGCGGGCGGGAATTGACGTGCAAAGCTGCTTCGAGTGCGCAGCACAACAGGCTCGGCTGCGCTGCGAACCATCGGCTCCACTGTTTTTTTATTATCACGGCGTGGCCTTTTCCTCCATTCGCTTCCGGCCTGCATGTGCTTGCGGTCCCAGGCAGTCCGCTGTGGCACAGGCGCCGCCGCTGCCACCATTGCTGGCGGTTTTGCTGCTGTGCGGCCTGCTGCTGGTCGGCGGCTGCAGCAGACCCGACGACCTCGCGACCCGCCCGGACGCCGCGCCGCGCGAGATCGCGCGCGGCAAGCAGTTGCTCGAGCAGTACCAGTGCGGCGCCTGCCATGCGATTCCGGGCGTGCCGGCAGCCGCCAGCAATTTCGCGCCCTCGCTGCACCGGTTCGGACTGCGCAGCTATATCGCCGGGCATCTGCCGAACGGGCCCGACGTGCTCGCGCGCTGGATTGTCGAGCCGCGCGCGCTGGTGCCGGACACGCTGATGCCGCCGATGGGGGCTTCGCCCGACGACGCGCGGGCGATGGCGGCCTATCTGCTGACGTTGCGATGAGCGAGGCCGCCGCATTCTTCGCGTCGCAGCCGCAGTCCGCGCTGCACCCGGCCGGCCCGGTCGCCGAGTCGATCTTCGGCGTGACCGGCGTGCTGGTGCTGGGCGCGGCCGCGATCTTCCTGCTCGTGATGGCACTGCTGTGGATCGGGCTGCGCCGGCACCCGGGGCCGGTGCCGGAGCGCACCTGGGTGATCGGCGGCGGCATTGCGTTTCCGGCCGTGGTGCTGATCGCGTTGTTCGCCTACAGCGAACACCACAAACCGCCGCACCGCACCCCGCCCCCGCCCGATGCGCTGATCGTCGGCGTCACCGGCCACATGTGGTGGTGGGAGGTGCGCTATCGCGATCCGGCGACCGGCACGGAAGTCGTCGGCGCCAACGAGATTCACATCCCGGTGGGCCGCCCGATCTACTTCGGGCTGTCCAGCGCCGACGTGATTCATTCGTTCTGGGTGCCGTCGCTGGGCGGCAAGATGGATGCGCTGCCCGGCCGCATGCAGCATCTGCTGCTGCAAGCCGACCGGCCCGGCGTGTTCCGCGGGCAATGCGCGGAGTACTGCGGCACGCAGCATGCGCTGATGGCGCTGCACGTGGTCGCGCAAGAGCCGGCCGCGTTCGACGCCTGGCTCGCGGCGCAGGCGAAGCCGGCCGTCGTCGTGGCCGATGGCTCCGCGGATGCCGGTGCGCGGTCCGAAGGCAGCGCGCCGGACCCGCTTGCACGCGGTCGCAGCGCGTTCGTCGAACATCGCTGCAACAGCTGCCACACGGTGCGCGGCGTCGCCACTGGTTTGTCGCTCGGCCCCGATCTGACGCATGTCGGCAGCCGGTTGTTCCTGGGTGCAGGCACGGTCCGCAACAACCCTGCGCAGCTCGCCGACTGGATCGCGCAGACGCAGCAGCTCAAGCCTGGTGTGCGCATGCCGTCCGGCCACGGCCGCATCGACCCGACCGACACGCAGGCCATTGCGGCGTGGCTGTCGCAACTGAAGTGACCGCTCATGTTCCTGTTCATACACGGCGCCCCGCGATGAGCGAATCCACTTTCAGCACCACCGCGCTGCCGTCGTCCGGCCCGCGCCCGCCCGGGGAACTCGAAACGCTGGAACGCGCCTGGGCCGCGCCGAAGGGCTGGCGCATGATCTCGGCCGTGAACAACTCGTACGTCGGGGCCTGGTATATCGGCTGCGCGATGCTGTTTTTCGTGCTTGCGGGTTGCGTCGCGCTGCTGATGCGCAGCCAGCTCGCGGTGCCGGGCAATGATCTGGTCGGCCCGGACACCTACAACCAGCTGTTCACGATGCACGGCACCGTGATGATGTTCCTGTTCGCGGTGCCGATCGTCGAAGCATTCGCGGTATTCCTGCTGCCGGGCATGCTGGGCGCGCGCGATCTGCCGTTTCCACGGCTGTCGGCCTATGCGTTCTGGGCCTATGCGATCGGCGGGCTGGTGTTTTTCTGCACCTTGTTCTTCGGCCTGTCGCCGGACGGCGGCTGGTTCATGTATCCGCCGCTCACGGGCAGGGAATTCTCACCCGGGCTCGGCGCGGACTTCTGGCTGCTGGGCATCGGCTTCATCGAGATCTCGGCGATCGCCGGCGCGATCGAGCTCGTCGTCGGCATCCTCATGACACGCCCGCCCGGCATGAGCCTGATGAAGATGCCGATCTATGCATGGGCGATGCTCGTCACCGGCCTGATGATCGTGTTCGCGTTTCCGGCCGTGATCGCGGCGACCACGCTGCTGGAGCTGGAGCGCGCGTTCGACTGGCCGTTTTTCCTCCCGGCGCGCGGCGGCGACCCGCTGCTGTGGCAGCACCTGTTCTGGTTTTTCGGCCACCCGGAGGTCTACATCATCTTCCTGCCCGCGGCCGGCCTGGTGTCGATGATGGTGCCCGCCCTGGCCGGCACGCCGCTGGTGGGTTACCGCGCGATCGTCTACGGCTTGATCGGCGTCGCTGCGGTGAGCTTCCTGCTCTGGATCCATCACATGTTCGCGACGGGCCTGAACGAGGTCGCGCTGGTCGTCGTGTCGGCCGCGAGCTTTCTGATCGCGATACCGACCGGCCTGCAAATTTTCGCGTGGATCGCGACCTTCTGGCAGGGGCGCATCAAGATCAATGTGCCGACGCTGTTCCTGCTCGGCTTCTTTTTCATCTTCGTGCTCGGCGGGCTGACCGGCGTGATGGTCGCGGTGCTGCCGTTCGACTGGCTCGCGCACGACTCGTACTTCATCGTCGCGCACATGCACTATGTGCTGATGGGCGGCATGGTGTTCCCGATCTTCGCGGGGTTCTATTTCTGGGCGCCGCAGTTCAACGGCAACCGGCTGTCCGAGCGCGCCGGGCGCTGGGTGTTCGGGCTCATGTTCGGCGGCTTCAATCTCGCGTTTTTTCCGATGCACCTGTCCGGCCTGCTCGGCATGCCGCGGCGCGTCTACACCTATCCGGGCGATCTCGGCTGGAACGCGACCAACCTGCTGTCGACGATCGGTGCCTTCGCGTTCGCCGCCGGCGTGCTGGTGTTTGCGATCGACGTGCTGCGCACCCTGCGCAAACCCGCGTCGGACAGCGGCAACCCGTGGAACGCGGCGTCGCTCGAATGGCTGCCGCAGGGCAGCTATGCGGTGCGCAGCATTCCGCAGGTGACGTCGGGCGATCCGCTGTGGGACCAGCCGAAGCTGCGGGCGCAGGTCACGGCAGGCCGGCACTGGCTGCCCGATGCGCCGTTCGGCGGGCGCGAGCACGTTGGTCACGAGCATGATCGACGCGAAACCGATGCACCTGCTGCGGCTGCCCGGCGACGGCTGGCTGCCGTTCGTCGCGGCCGCCGGCACGGCCGGCTTCTTTCTGCTGCTGACCGTGAAGCTCACGGTGCTCGCATTCGCCTGCGGCGTCGTGGCCATCCTCGCGATCCTGCGCTGGCTCTGGGACCTGGAGCAGCCCGCGCCGGCGCCGAAGGTGGAGGCCGCCGACGGCGTCTGGCTGCCGGTCGGCGCGGTCGGCCGCCAGTCCCACTCATGGTGGGCGATGGTCGTGCTGTTCGCAGTCGACATGACGATCTTTGCAAGCTTCGTGTTCGCGCACGTGCATGTGTCGATGGCGCTCGACGTCTGTCCGCCGCCGGGCGCCTTGTTGCCGCCGCTGTCGTGGCCGGTTGCGGCCGGCGCATTGCTGCTGGCCGGCTGGGCGGCGATGGCCAGCGCCTCGCGCGGCATCGACAACGGCGATGCGAAGCGCCAGCGCGGCCTGCGCTTGCGGGTGGCCGCGGCGATGCTGCTGAGCACGGCCGGCTTCGGCGTGGCGATCGCCGGCCATATCCAGGCCGGGCTCGACCCAACCGCCCAGGCCTGGAGCGCGACGATCGCGACGCTGCTGTTCTACCAGGGCTTTCACACCGTCGTGCTGCTGTTCATGGGCGGCTACACGCTCGCGCGTTCCTGGGCCGGCAAGCTGCAACCGTCCGCGCGCGCCAGCGCCGACAACACGCGCGTGATGTGGCATTGCGTGACGTTGCAGGGAGTGATCGGGCTGGTGCTGGTGCAGGGGTTGCCGGGGCTGATGGGGTGAATCTGGCCAGAATCGGCTTGACGACCGGCCTTGAGCGTTTGGCGCGGCTCAAGTGGCCCGGGACAGCGTCCAGACCAGCGCCTCGGCAGCTTCCACGTTCAATCGCGGCAGCCAGTGCCCCGCGCCAGTCTGGGTGAACTCCGCCGTCACGGCGTCGGCACCTTCTCCGCGCCGACCCCCTCCTCGGCCGCATCCGCTTCAGCCCGTGCATGATCTTCGGCATCCGCATCGATCCCTTCCTGCCCCATGCCGTCGGCCGGCGTGAACCAGATCTCGGCGAGCAGCGGGAAGTGATCGGAGCCGATGTTGGGCAGCCGCTCGATCTTGCCGATCGTGAAATGCTCGGAGTGGAACAGGTGATCCAGCGGCCAGCGCAGGAACGGGTAGCTGGCATGGAACGTGTTGAACATGCCGCGGCCGACCCTCGGGTCCAGCAGGCCGCTCAACTTGCGAAAAAGCCGCGTGGTGGACGACCACGCGACGTCGTTCAAGTCGCCCGCGACGATGATCGGCGCGTCCTGACTGGCCACGCTGCGCGCGACCACGATGAGTTCGGCGTCTCGCTCGCTCGACGACGCGTTCTCGCTCGGACTCGGCGGCGCCGGGTGCAGGCAATGCACCCGGATCGCGTGGCCGGAGCGCAGCCGCACGCGCATGTGCATCGACGGCTTGTCCGGCTCCACCAGGTAGGCGATCTCGGGCGCCTCCAGCGGCAGCCGGGAGTAGACGTGCATGCCGTACAGATTGTCCAGCGGGCACTTGATGCTGTGCGGCATGTCGGGCAGCAGCGTGTCGAGCTGGCCCTGCCACCAGTCGTCGGTCTCCAGCGTGACCAGCAGGTCCGGCTCGCGCGTGCGCACCAGGTGCAGCAGCCTGCCCGCATCGCGATTCGTGCCGAGCACGTTCGACGTGATGATGCGCAGCCGGCGCGCTTCATCGGGGTGGTCGGCATGCCGCACCTCGGTGCGCCACAGCCGCGTGTACGGCAGGATCCACCAGGCTTGCCAGACCAGGCACAGCACGGCGATCGCCAGCAGCCCCCAGCCGGCCGGCCGCTGCAGGCCGAGCCAGATGTCGGCAACGATCAGCAGCAGCGCCAGCACCGCAAGCTGCAGCCGCGGAAAGTCCATGCTGCGCACCACCCAGTGCTTCTGCCGCAACAGCGGCATCAGCGTCAGCGCCAGCAACACGACGGTTGCAAAAGTCAGCCCGGTCAGCATGCGGCGGCGTGACCGGGGTGACCGGCGTGACCGGGGTGACGGAGGCGCACGCGCAAGGTGCGTAGAACAGGGGCGGTGGCAAGTAAATTCATCGCCGGGATGCTACCCGGCCCAAGGTGCGGTTCGGTCGACCGCGGCCGACGCCGGCGCGGCGGCTGTCTCGGAGCCCGCCGCGCATCCGGCGCGGCGGCTGGCCGCGGTCAGCCTTGCTCGTCGTTCAGCAGCGCCTGTGCGTCGTCGTCGAAGCCGGGCATCGGCTGCGCCTTGGCCAGCGCGAGCCAGACCGCGAACGGCAGCCGCGGCACCGCACGGCGCACCGCCGCGCGCGCGACTTCGAGCCGCTCGCCGCATTCGATCAGCACCCCGCACTCGGGCGGAATCTCGTCGGGTGAGCCGATCGGCCGGTCTTTCGCATCCCGGCCCAGCACATACCAGCATTCGCCGCCGAGGTCGAGATAGGCGGCGCGCTTGTCCGGCCGTCGAAGGTCGCCGAGCAGGTCGGCGCGGCTGACCTTGACTTCATGCACGACCGGCTGCGCATAGGCCTCCACGCTGGTGTTGCGGATCGAGAACACGTCCGGCTTGGCGATGCACCAGCGCATCGGCGGCTTCGCTGCGAGCGGCGGCTCGGCCCAGCCGCCTGCGCTGGCCAGCGCGATCCACGCCGTAGGCGCTTCGGCAGGCAACGCACCGCCCGCGGGCACCTGTGCGCGCAGGCTGAGTTCGCGCCAGACGATGCGCCCGGCGCGCAGCATTTCGCGCGCGACCTTGAGCGCCAGCCGTTCGTGATTCGTGCGCACCGCGCGGTTCGCGGCCAGCGTCTGCGACAGCCGCGTGATGCCGTCGTCCGTCAGGCGCAGCGTTTCGTGGCCGGCCGCGTCGCGCACGCGCTCCAGCAGGCCGGCGGCCAGCAGTTCGACTTCGACCATGTCGTGACACGGCCAGCCCGCCGAGCGGTAGACCTCACGCAACCGCCGCATGTGATGGCGGCCGAGTACGACGGCAGCCGGCTCGGCCGGGCTGGACAGGGAGAGCGTCATTCGGGAAAAGGTGCGAGGAAAAAAGCGAGAAGAACCAGCGACGGCAGGTCGAGCGGGCGCGCCGGGCAAAGACATCGCACGGCGCCGTGACCGGCCGGGAGACAGCGATGATCGCGCAAGTCGGCGGCCGAGGCGGGGACGGCAGCGGGAAGACCGTGTCCGCCCCACCGCTTGGCCGCCCCACCACGCGGCCGAGCGGCGATGCGGTGACTTGCGCAGGCGTCCGCCAGCCGGCCCGGCAGAGGCGATGCCTGCGAATCGGCCGCGCTCGGCCACGGCATCGACTCCACCGCCGCGCAGCCGGAGACGGCGGCGCCGAAGCCGTGAAACGGCGGTGCGGCGGTCGCGTGCGACGGCGGATCGAGCGGAGTTGCTGGCGCCATCGGGTGTTAATGTGCGTTGGCTGGCAATTCTGCGGATCGGGTTCCCGCCGAATCGCGCCAGCCGGGGACCCTCCACTGCAACCGAGGTCAGGCCCCCAAGGACGTTTTCCACCGTGTTCGGCGATCGCGGCGATCGCGGCGATGTGCGGGGATCGCGGTCCCTCGCCGACCCGGACCCATCGATTCACGTGGCCCGCGCTGGCTGACGACCGCCGTCGGCACGGCATTCATCACGAAGGAGCACCCATGCGGACCGCCAACGAACGGCTCTACCCTTATCGCTACACGGCGCTCGGCCTGTGCGCATTGGCTTTGCTGGGCACGGCAGCCGGCTGGGTGTGGCTGGATATTTCGGTACTGTGGCCGGTGCTGTTCGCATTGCTGGTGGCGTTGGGGATCTACGACCTGTCGCAGAAGCACCACGCGGTGCTGCGCAACTACCCGGTGATCGGCCACCTGCGCTTCCTGCTGGAGTTCATCCGGCCCGGAGATCCGCCAGTACTTCATCGAGAGCGACACCGAGGCCGCGCCGTTCTCGCGCGCGCAGCGCTCGCTCGTCTACCAGCGCGCCAAGGGCGAGCCCGACAAGCGGCCGTTCGGCACGCAGCTCGACGTGGCGCGCGACGGCTACGAGTGGATCAACCATTCGCTGCAGCCGACGCGGCTCGCCATCGCACGACTTCCGCGATCAGCCGATCGGCGCAGCGGCGCGCGCACGCAGCCCTACAGCGCCAGCGTCTTCAACATCTCGGCGATGAGCTTCGGCTCGCTGTCGGCGCAACGCGATCCTGGCGCTGAACCAGGGCGCCAAGCGCGGCAGCTTCGCGCACGACACCGGCGAGGGCTCGATCTGCCGCTACCACCGCGAGCACGGCGGCGACCTGATCTGGGAGATCGGCTCGGGCTACTTCGGCTGCCGCAACGACGACGGCACGCTTCAACGCCGAGCGCTTCGCGGCCAACGCGCTCGACCCGCAGGTCAAGATGATCGAGCTCAAGCTGAGCCAGGGCGCCAAGCCGGGCCACGGCGGCGTGCTGCCGGGCGCCGAAGGTCACGCCCGAGATCGCCGCGGCGCGCGGCGTGCCGGCCGGGCGTCGACTGCATCTCGCCGCCGCGCCACAGCGCGTTCTCGACGCCGATCGAGATGATGCAGTTCATCGAGCGGCTGCGCGACGCTGTCGGGCGGCAAGCCGACCGGCTTCAAGCTCTGCATCGGCCATCCGTGGGAGTGGTTCGCGCATCGTCAAGGCGATGCTCGAGACCGGCATCACGCCCGACTTCATCGTCGTCGACGGCGCCGAGGGCGGCACCGGCGCGGCGCCGCTCGAGTTCACCGACCACGTCGGCGCGCCGCTGCAGGAAGGCCTGCTGCTGGTGCACAACACGCTGGTCGGCGTCGAACCTGCGCGACCGCATCAAGCGTCGGCTGCGCCGGCAAGGTCATCAGCGCCTTCGACATCGCGCGCATGATGGCGCTCGGCGCCGACTGGTGCAACGCGGCGCGCGGCTTCATGTTCGCGCTCGGCTGCATCCAGGCGCAGACCTGCCACACCGGCAACTGCCCGACCGGCGTGACGACGCAGGACCCGCTGCGCCAGCAGGCGCTGGTCGTGCCGCGACAAGGCCGAGCGCGTGCACCACTTCCACCAGCAGCACGCTGCATGCGCTGAAGGAGCTGGTGCAGGCCGCCGGGCTCGACCACCCGAGCGAGATCACGCGCGCACCACATCGTGCGCCGCATCGACGAGAACAACGTGCGGTCGCTGTCGAACCTGCTGCCGCAGGTCGTGCGCGGCGCGTTGCTGGGTGACGACTTGAGCCAGCAGCACCACATCTATCGACACTACTGGAAGCAGGCGCGCACGGACCGATTTGCGTTGGCGGTGGAGTGAACGGTGGGGCGCTTGCGGCGACACCAGTGCAGGCCGCATCGTCAAGCCGCAAGGGATGAGACCCGCAGACGCGCCAGCCGCATCGGATGAGTTCAGTCCGGCAGCAGCACACCATGCCGAGGTCGCCAAGGTCATGGCGCAGGTTGACGCACAGCGCGTGCGGCTCCCGGCGCGGCTGCGCATCGGCGACGTGGAACTGGTGCCGGGGCATGCCAACGGGATCTCCAACCATCGGTGCCCCATGATCGCCTGCTGAATGGTTGCGTACTGGGTCGACCCGACCGATGCGGCGATCGGCAAATCCATGCGTGGGCACGACGATGACTTGCGGCAGCCAGGCAATCGACGTTCCACGTGGCCAGCACAGAAAGCGCAACCGCATGCCTGGCGGCGAACAGTCAGCGCGACCATCGATGGGCCTGCGCTCATAGACTTGGCTTGATCCGGCACGCAAGCCACTGTTAAAGTCAGGCACTCGCAGGAGAGCGCATGCGTCGATTTGGACAACCGATCGGCCGCATGCCACCGAAGGCGCAAACTCCCATGCACGCTCAGGTCCCGTACTGCGACACCCGAAACGCCGTCTGGAGAGCCGTCACCCCGCAGTGACGCACCGAAGGAGCAAAACCCGCGAAGACATCCCTCCGCGCGGTTGAATCTCTCAGGTACCAAGGACAGGGGGAGCGGCAACCACGCCAAGCAGAGGCCGGGCAACGCTCGTTGCCGGCACGCGCGCGTGGCTGCTCTCATCCGAAGAAAGCGCAAGGTTCTCCTCCATGAAAGTCATCGTTTTGGGCGCCGGTCTGCTCGGGGTCACATCCGCCTATTTCCTGCGCAAGGAAGGCCACGAAGTCACGGTCATCGACCGGCAGGCTTCACCGGCTGCGGAAACCAGCTTCGCCAACGGCGGGCAGATCTCCGTCAGCCATGCGGAGCCGTGGGCCAATCCGTCCGCGCCGCTGAAAGTCCTGAAATGGCTCGGCAAGGAAGACGCGCCGCTGCTGTTCCGGGTGCGCGCCGATGCGCGCCAATGGATGTGGGGTTTGCGCTTCCTGCGCGAATGCACGCCCGCGCGCACGCGCCACAACATCGGCCAGATCGTGCGGCTCGGCACCTACAGCCGCGACACGCTGCAACAATTGCGGCGCGACATCGGCATCGAATACCACCAGCGCACGCAGGGCATCCTGCACTTCTACACGAGCCAGCAGGAGTTCGACGGCGCGGAAGCGCCGGCCGCGCAGATGCGCGAACTCGGCTGCGACCGGCGCGTGATCTCGGCCGATGAAGCCGTGCGCATCGAGCCCGCGTTGCGCCACATCCGCCCGCGGCTGGCCGGCGCCACGTTCACGGCCGAGGACGAATCGGGCGATGCGAACCGGTTCGCGAGCGAACTCGTGAATCGCTGCCGCGCCGACGGCGTCGAGTTTCTGATGAGCCACACCGTGACCGCGTTGCGCGAAGCGGGCGGCAAAATCGAGCACGTCGAAGCGACCGACGCCCAAGGGCGCTTTCAGCGGCTGCGTGCGGACGCCTACGTGCTGGCGATGGGGTCGCTGAGCCCGCTCTACGTGAAGCCGCTGGGCATCGACTTGCCGATCTATCCGGCCAAGGGCTATTCGGTCACCTTGCCGGTGAAGGACGAATCGATGGCGACGCAAGTCTCCTTGACCGACGACGAATTCAAGCTCGTGTTCTCACGCCTCGGCGACAACCTGCGCATCGCCGGCACCGCCGAATTGAACGGCTACGACCGCGACTTGAACCGTGTGCGCTGCGAAGCGATCGTGCGCCGCGTGGAAGACCTGTTCCCCGGCGCGGGCGACGCCGACCGCGCGCAGTTCTGGACCGGCCTGCGCCCCGCCACGCCGTCGAACCTGCCGATCATCGGGCGCTCGAGGGTGCCGAACCTGTACCTCAACACCGGCCACGGCACGCTCGGCTGGACGCACTCGTGCGGCTCCGGCAAAAGCATCGCGCTGATCGTGAGCGGCAAGCAGCCGGAAGTCGATTTCGCATTCGCCGAAGCCAGCTGACGCTGCGCCGACCGCTCGCCCTGTCCTTGCGGCATGACGCACAGGCCCGGCTGCGCCGGACCTGAACGCCTTCCGGTGAGGAGGCGTCACGAACCGACCGAACGACACGAAGGCTGCGAAAAACCCCCTCCAGCAGGGGCCGCGGAGCCGCCTCCGCCCCCGGTGAGGGGGGAAGGCGGGCGCGAAGCGAAGCCTGGGGGAGGGTCAAGCCCCGTGACACTTCTTGAACTTCTTGCCACTGCCGCAAGGGCACGGATCGTTGCGCCCCGGGACGGTCGCCTTCTTGACCGGATCGATGCGCGGCCCGAAGCGCTTCCAGACGTCGTGCAGGTCGTAGACGGCCCAGAGCGCCAACCCGAACGCGTCGAAGCGGCGCGCGCTGACCGAAGGGGGATCGGCATCGTCGAACGGTGAGACGTCGGGCGCGGCCTCGTCGTCTTCCATCAGTCCGCCGATCGCGTCGAGCGACTGCGCGATCAGTTTCCGGGCTTCCTTGTCGCGTGGCGGCGCCCATTCATCGGACCAAAGATCGACCACTTCCATGAAACCGAGCGCCCACAGCTGCGCGAAAGCGGGCAACTCGTCCATGTCGATGTCGGCGCGCTCGGCGTCGTCCATGCGCGCGACGAGCCCGCGCATGTCGAACAGCTGCGGGTGATAGGCGCGCTCGTCGTCGAGGGTTTCCACGTCCGCGTCGAGCGCGGCCGCCACTTCGCTCCAGCGCGCGTTCCACAACGCCAGAAAACGCGCCCGCTGTGCTTCGTCGGCGAACGGGATCGCTGCCATCCCGTCTTCGGGCGGCTCGACGGCGGCAGCCGCCCCATCGGCCGTGCCGAGCAACAGCGGCAGATATTCCTCGACCGCGATCGGCCGCCGGCAGCACAGCAACGCGGCCAGATAGCCTTCGCAGAACTCCCATTGCGGCGCGTCGCCGGCGCGCTCGCGCAGGTCGTCCAGGATCGACTCGAGTTCTTCGTAGCGTTCGCCGTCCTCGTTCGCATCGATGTCGTTGCCTGCGCTGCGGCTGGCGTCTGCGTCGGCCGTGTCGGCGGGTGTCGCATTGGGTGTTTGCTCATTCATGTCGTGCATCGTATTCAAGTAACAGGCTTCGGCAACAGGTCCCCCGATTCCGTGGCACGGAGCGCGCCGCCTGGCTGTGGGCCGTGCCCGCCGCCAAGACCCACAGGGGCAGCCGCACCCCGCTGGCTGCATGCATGCAGCCAGACGGCCCGACATCGCTGCAAGCGCTCCCGTGTCACCTCGCAGACCCGGATCCATCGCGCAAATGCGGGATGGCGCGGTCTTCCGCAAGCGCTGCAGAATCGGCCCCCTCATGCCGACGACTTCCGACAACGACCGCCTGCTCGTGTTCCTGCGCGCGCCGAGCCGCGCCGGAGCCGCATCGCTGCGCTATCAGTGGCAGCGCAACCGCGTCGATCTGCCGTGCGCCGACCGGGCCTGCGTGCTGATCGAGAGCACCTCCCGCACCCATGCGGCCAGCGAATATGCGGTCGTGATCGATGATGGCTGCCGGTGCGAAGTGCAATTGCCCGCGGTGCTTGCGGCGGTGCGCACGCTCAGCAGCCCGCCCTGGCGCTGGCCGGACCTGGCCGCCGAGCTGCGCGGCCAGCCGGATTTGTTCGCCACGCTTGCGACCGCGTTTCGGGAGTTGTGCGTGGGTCAGGGGACTTGCTCCTGAGTGTTCCCGCCGGCAGCGTACCGGTCGCATTGACCCGGGTTGGCCAGCGGCTCTTGCGTGACGCATCCGGATCGAGTGGGTGGTTGCTGCCGGGCGGGCATCGCGTCCGCTTCGTCAAAGGTCGCGGCTCGCTTGCAGCCGCCCCCAGACGTCGATCACCGCGCGGTCGTTGCTGACGAGGTCCGCATGGTGCGCCCAGGCGAGGTCGATGAAGCATTGGTCGTCCGGGTCGCTGCAGATCAGCGGTGCGGTCGCAGCCGCGTCGACGCACTGCGTGCCGGCGTCGAACCGTGCGAGCACATCCGTGCAGATCGCCGCCGGGTCGTGGCCGCGCCTGGCCGACCACGCAACGATGTTCGGATAGCCGAGCACGCGCACCAGCTCGTCGCGCATCGCGCGTGTGCCAAGCCACCGCAGCGAGCGCTCCTGCAGCGCGGTCTTCAATGCCTGCGCGCGCGGGTCGTCGAACACGAACAAGTCCAGCACGACATTGGTGTCTATGACGACTTTGCGCTGCCGATCGCCCGCATCGTATCGCTCACGTCGCTCGAGGCTGCGGCGCGATGGGGTCGAACGTCGGCTGCTGCGGCGCAGCGGCCGGCGAGGGACGCGGCCCGCTGCGCGCCTCCCGGCGCAACTCGATCGGCGGAAAACCCACGATGTCGTAGGTGGCCGATGCGATGCCGATGCCGGCCGCATCCAGCTCGTCGACGATGAAGCGGCTCATCGCATCCTTCGCGCCGCGAATCCGGTGCGTGGCGACGATGAAGCGCACGGTCAGCTCGAGCCAGTTGTCGGTGATGCGGAAGAACACGCGCGGCTCCAGATCCATCTGCTCGATCGCGAAGCGTCGTTGCAGATCGGCTTTCGCATCGGCGGCCAACGCGTTCGGGTCTTCGCCGTGGCGCGTGGCGGCTTCGATCAGGATGCGCTCGACTTCTCTGCGGTCGTCCTTGTAGGCGATCGGCAGGGTCATCTCTTCCCAGATGAACGGAAAGTCCCGCGTGTAGTTGAATACCGGCTCGCTGAAGATTTTCGAGTTGCTGACCGTCACGATACGACCCGTGAACTGGCGGCTCCTCACCCACATCGCGGGGTCGGCGCCCTGCACGCTCGGCGGCTGGCCCATTTCCATGATGGTGGTCTGGATGAAGCCGAGCTGCAGCACGTCGCCGCGCACGCCGCCCATCGAAATCCGGTCGCCCACGGTGAAGGTGGCGCCGCGCAGGATCACGAAATAGCCGGCCAGCGACGTCACCACCTGCTGCAGCGCGAACGCGAGGCCGGCGGTGACCAGGCCGAACGCGGTGGACAGCCGGGTCGGGTCGTTGAACCAGATCGACAGCAGGCCCAGGATCAGCACCACCGCGACCATCAGGCCGATACCCTGGCGCGTCCAGAACGCGGCCTGCACGCCGGCCTGGCCCGACCGATCGATGAACTTCCGGCTGGCCCAGCGCGCGAGCTTGCCCAGCAGGATGACGATCGCGATGAAGACGATCGACAAAAGCAGCTTCTGGCCGTTCTCGGGATTGATGCCGACCCATTTAATGCCGAGAAATTCCATGGTCGAAAGGTTGGATTGGTGAATCTGGTGGCGTCACGGCAAACACGGTGCCGGGCGCAGGCGCTGCGTCAGCACTTGCTCCCGTTGAGCCGTGGCGCCACCCCGTGCCGCCGCACGTCGTCGAAGCGCCGGTGGCACCTGCGCACGTCTTCGGTGTCGCCCGGCGTGAACCGGCCCCGCTCGGCGTCCGCCAGCACCAGATCGGCGTGGCGTGCCAGCGACGCGATGCGGTCCGGCTCGGTTTCAACGCCGGCCGCCGCGGCCAGCACTTCGAGCATCCGGATCAGCACCGCCGGGCTGGTCGAGCCGTACTGGCGGATCATGTTGAACATGGTGTTGACCAGCCCGTCGTATGCAAAGCCGGGCATGACCAGCGCCGCGCGCCCCGCGCGCAGCGTGACGCCGGTCGGCAAGGTGCGGCCCGCCAGAATGCACAGCCCCGCGCCGAGCCGGTCGAGCACGCCGATCGCGGCCAGCGGGCTGTTGATCGCGGGCGACAGCGCGCGCACAGCGACTTCGACCAGTTCGCGCACCGCGTATTCGAGGTCTTCCGTGCTGTGTCGATCGGCGTCGAGCGCGAGCGCGTTCTGCACGGCCTGGTCGGCACCCTTTGTGTCCGGCTGCACGAACGCGACGACCGCGTTCGGAAACACGTAGTCGCCCGGCCGCACCAGCAGCCGCACGGCCGCGCCGCGTTTGGCCGCCCAGTCGGCCAAACCGTCGCTGTCGACGTTGTGCAGGTAGCCGCGCTTCGCGCTGCGGATCGGCGCGGCGCCGTGCCAGCAGGCGTCCGGCGGCGGCAGCGGCTGCGCATGCGTGTGGGTGAGTCGGCGGATGGCCGATTGCATGTCGTTGCCGACCAGCGTGACGACGGTCTCCACATTGATGCGCCCGGCCATGTGGCCGACGAAGTAGATCAGCATCCCTACGCACAGCAGCGCGAGCAGCAGCGCCGTGGTCAGCGACAGCCGCGCGATTTCTCCGTCGTCCCCGGCCGGGCCGGTACGGTGCAGCAGCACGAGCGCATAGGCGAAGGTGGCCAGAAACACGCCGAGCGTGCACTGGTTGCCGCGGTCGTGCGTGAAGTTGCGCAGCAGGTGCGGCCCCATCTGCCCGGCCGCGAGCGACAGCGCCGCGATCGTGACCGAAAACAAGGTGCCGGCCGCCGCCAGCGTGGCGCTGGCCAATGCGCCCAGCAGCGTGCGCGCGGAAGCCGCATCGCCATTGAACAGCCACGCACTGTCGACGATCCAGCCCGGCCGCCCTGGATCGGCATCGGCCGATGCCAGCGCCATCGCACCGAGCACGCCGGCGGCCACCAGCAGCGCCGGCAGCAGCCAGAAGGCTTCAATCAGGTAGTCGAAAAACTGGCGGATGCGGGCAATCACGAGGTCGGCGATTATGCGCAGCGCATGCGACGCCGGTCGAACGGTGGACGGCATCGCCGCGCCTTGCGCGGGCCTTTCATGCTGTGCCGCGGCGGCTCGGCAAGGCGCGTGGCCAGTCGTTCGGTCTCGACAGCCCTGCCGGCCGACCGGCTGGCGGTCGATTGCAGGCTCGGCGCCGCGCACAGGTCCGCTCATGCCGAACTGCATTCAATGACCGGGGAGGCCTGTGGCTTCGAAGGTGGCGCTTCTTCTGGTTTGCGAGCGAGGTTGTGGATGCTGCGGATACAGGGGTTTTGCAGCGACCGATGGGCCTGCAGAGGTCTGTCGCGCGCTTTGGGGTGTGCTTCGTAGTTGAACGACCGGTCGCCTTTGACGCCGCAACTTCCAATGTCAATGCATGCCGTTTGGCATCAGACCGCTCGGCCGGCCGGCTCAAGCGGCGTGGCCGGGCCCGGCGGCTTGCCGCCCCGCGCCGAACCGCTGACCAGATCGAAGCGAAACAGCCGGCATTCGATCGGCCCGTTCCATAGCGGCACGCGGCGCGATTCTTTCAGGCGCATGCGGCTCGGCAGCTTCAGGTCCGGCGTGAGCAGCCAGGCTTGCCAGCCCACGTATTGTTTTTTCCAGTGGCTGCTCAACTGACTGAAGAACTCGCCGCCGTCCTGCGTCTGGGCTTGCTCGCGGCCGCTGGGCGCGGCAGCCGCGCGGGCACCGGCCACACCGGCGACTTCGATGCGTTCGCCGTACGGCGGGTTCAGCAGCAGCAAGCCCGGCGCGCCCGGCGGCGGCATCCGCTGCAACGCATCGCCGCCGCGGAACTGCACGACATCGGCCACGCCCGCGCGTTCGGCGTTGCGCTCGGCGAAGTCGACCATGCGGTGGGAGACGTCGCTGCCGAAAATCGCGGGCAGCGCACTGGTTTTTGAATCGAATGTGCCTGGGACGCCTGTCCCATGTGCGTCTTCAGCTTCTTTTTTAATAGCATCCCAGACATGGGGCTGGTGCGGCAGAAGTTTCTCGAAGCCGAACCGGCGGTTGCCGCCCGGCCGGGATGTCGAAGGCGATCTGCGCGGCCTCGATCGCGATGGTGCCGCTGCCGCAGCACGGGTCGTACAGCGGCAGGTCGGACACGTTGCCGGTTTCCGGCTCCCACCAGCCGCAGGCCGCGAGCATCGCGGCAGCCAGCGTCTCCTTCAGCGGCGCATCGCCCTTGTCCTGCCGCCAGCCGCGCTTG
The DNA here is from genome assembly GCA_963761295.1 of uncultured beta proteobacterium. Classification (GTDB taxonomy): domain Bacteria; phylum Pseudomonadota; class Gammaproteobacteria; order Burkholderiales; family Burkholderiaceae_C; genus JBBPYC01. The sequence continues at coordinate 203,952 of CAVXGG010000010.1, read as the reverse complement.
AACAACGGCTCGCCCGCGTGTCAATGTAGAGCGTGCAACTGTCCGTGCGTCAGATGCGCGAACACGCGCACGTCGGGCCATTGCGTCTCGATGCTCGGGCGCACGCCGCCGTGCCTTGGCGCGGAAGCGGTCGACGATGCGCGTCCTTGATCTTCAACGTCGCGAAGTTCAGGCTCTTGAGCGGGCTGTGCTGCGCGGTGGTCTCGATCTTGAAGCGCTGCTGCGGAGTGAACCAGCTCTCCCACGCGACGCCGCCCGCGATGTCGTAGAGATCGCCTTCGTGCCGGTACGGCGCATGCGCGACCTCGATCAGCACGCGCTGCGCGAGCCGGCTGTGCAGGTTCAGCCGCAGCGCGTCGCGCCAGCCCGCGCGCACCGTCACGCCACCGCGCAGCACGATCAGATCGTCACCGAGAAGGCCCGTCAACCCGTGCACCTCCTGGGCAAGCCAGTCGCTCGGCGCCGGCGGCGCACGGCAGGAAGAGTCGGAAGTCGTTCATGGGGCAAGCTGGGACGGAACGGCAAAGTATCCCATCGATGTGCCCAAGCGGCGCCCGGACCGCTTCGCTTGCACGCAAGGGGCCCCCGGTCGGCGGGGCGCACCGTTGGCACCGCACACAGCAACCGCGCGGCCGTGCAGCCGCCGCGGCAACGCCCCGCGGGCGCTCGGCGGGACACCTGCTGCCGCGGGGAAACCAGCGGCAACTCCGCGCGCCGCATTGGCAGGCGGTCGCGGCCTGCTTCGATAGCATGCGCAGCGCATGCGTCGCCCGTTGCTCAGAAGCCCCTGCCGTTTCTCAAGTTGCGCTGGGCGTGCGGCGTTGCTGCGTCGCCGAGGCGGCGCGATTCCGGCTGTGTCGCCTCGTCGCATCCGACGAGCCAGACGGCACAGCGGCACGGACGGTGCAGGCACTTCAAGTCCTTCTGTCGCGCATTTCGCAGGGCTGCATCTACCGGTTGGTCGCGCTCGGCTTCGTGCTGATCTAGAAGGCGACCGAGACGGTCAGCTTCGCGCAGGGCGAACTGATGCAAGCTCGACATCGCGATGCAGGCCGCTTCGCAGAACCAGTTGGCGGCCTACCACATGGGCATTCCGGTGCAGCGGCTGAACGAGCGGGTCTGGGGGCTCTGGCGGCGGCCGTGGCCGCGATTGCCGGCATCCTGCTCGCGCCGATCACGTTCGTGCACGCGAACATGGGGCGGATCGGGCTGAAGGCGTTTCCGGCCGCGGTGGTGGGCGGCTTCGGCAGGCTGCCGGGTGCGATTGTCGGCGGGCTCGTGATCGGCGTGGTCGAGTCGCTGTCGGGCTTCTATCTGCCCGAAGGATTCAAGGACATCGCACCCTACATCGTGGTGCTGCTGATGCTGACGACTCGCCCCACCGGGCTGTTCGGCGACAAGTTGAGCAAGAAGGTTGGGATCTTCTCCGCATCCTTCTGCGATGCGCTTTGTCTTCAAGACCCGGTACGAGCAGCACATCGCGCTCGCGCGGCACAACGGGCACGCGTTCTGGTGCGGCCTGCTCGGCGTGCAGCTGGCGGCAGCTCCCTGGCTGATCGAGGCGTACTGGCTCGCGCCACCGGCCTTCATGCTGATCTACGGCATCGCGGGCAGGGGCTGATGCTGCCCGCGGGCTTTACCGGGCAGTTCTCGATCGGCCATGCACCGTTTCTGGGCACCAGGGCTTATACGCAGGCGCTGCATCGCGCAGCGCTTGGCCGGCCGCGAGGTGCACCGATTCCCCGGGCTCCGTGGTCGTCACGCCATTTTGGATCGGCGCCCGAGCGAAACGAAGTCTTGCTTCGGCATCGGCAACGCGCCATGCTACGGCTGTCTGCGCTGCTTCGGCGCAGGGCCAGGACACATTCCCGCAGCCGTGTCCATCGCGTGTTCACGTGATGGCAGGACGCCGCCCGGCATCCACGTCGGGTGCCAGAATTCGTGCCGAGCCCGCATCCCGAACGGACAGGACCTCGATGAACATCGATCAGGCGCCGGCCATCCACGCAATCCGCTCAGCCTGCAAGCGGTGGCTCGTATCGATGTCGATGCTGCTGCTTTTGTTGCTGCCCGCCGCGGGCAGCGCTTCCGTGCTGGAGCTGACCCGCGGCTGGGTGCTGCCCGATGCGACCTCGACCGACACGCCGCCCGGCCCGGACGCGAACTGGTCGCTGCTGCTGTTGCCCAATGACGCCGTGCGGTCGCGGCCCGAAACCGCGCGGCAGCCGCTCTGGTTGCGCCTGGACTTCGAACGGCCATCACCGGCGACGCCCGACGCGCCGCCATGGGGCCTGTATCTGCCCTACTTCTACTGGGGTGGCAGCATCTGGCTCAACGGCGTGCTGCTCGCGCGCGTTCCCATCGTTGACGAGAACGTCTTTGCACGTTCGTATCAGCCGCGGCTCATCTCGTTGCCGGCCGCGCTGCTGCGCGAAGGCCACAACGAAGTCGCGCTTCGCGCGGCCGCTTCCGGCAACGCGTTGCCGGCGCCGCTGTCCAGCGTGATCGTCGGGCCGCTCGACCAGGTGCAGCCCCTGTTCGAGCGGCGCCAGTTCTGGGCCCGTGCGGTGCCGCAGATGACGGTGTTCGGCTCGGTGCTGGTCGCGGGCTTCATGCTCTTGATCTGGTGGCGCCGGCCCGATGAAATCCTGTATGGCCTGTTCAGCGTCGCAGCCGTGCTCTGGGGCATACGCTCGATCACGTTTCTGATCGACGTGCTGCCGTGGCAGCAATGGAATTGGTGGCGGGTGCTGTTTCAATGCGCGACCGGCGGCTTCGTGATCGCGATGGCGCTGTTCGCGTTGCGGCTGGCGCGGCTGGATCGGCCCCGCATGGAGCGCGCGCTGATCGGCTATGGGCTGATCGGGCCGCTGTGGCTGGCTCTTGTCGGATTCTCGGCCGACACCGCGGTCGGCCGCTGGTGGCTCGGCGGCATGATGATCGTGGGTGTCGTGATCATCGTGGTGACGTTGCCGGCGCTGGCGCGGCAGAAGAAGCTGCTGACCGCGACCCTGCGCGTGGCGATGGTGTTGTCGGTGCTGTTCGGCATGCACGACTACCTGCTGACCTGGCACCCTTCGGTGCTTGGGCGCGTGCTGCCGGAATGGACCGGGCATCGCATCTTCCTGCTGCATCTGGGCACCAGCGCGATGCTGCTCACGATGGGCGGCCTGCTGACTGCGCGCTTCATCAAGTCTTTGGCGGCGCTGGAAGACCTGAACCGCACGCTCGAATCCCGCGTGGCCGACCGCGAGCAGCAGCTGGCGACCAACTTCGAGCACCTGGCCGAACTGCAGCGCCAGCACGCGGCGGCCGAAGAGCGGCAGGCCATCATGCGCGATCTGCACGACGGGCTCGGCTCGCAGCTCTTCACGTCGCTGCTGCGGGTCGAGCGCGGCGACATGGATTCGCAGCAGATCGCATCCGCCTTGCGCGCCTGCATCGCCGACATGCGGTTGGCACTCGATACGCTCGCTTCGCGCGACAACGATCTCGGCGCTGCGCTCGGCGACTTCATGTTCCGCTGGCAGTCGCAGCTTGCCGTGGCCGGCGTCGAATCGCAATGGCGTGTGGACCTGCCGAACCATGCGACCACGCTGGCGCCGCATGCGGCGCTGCAGGTGCTGCGCATCGCGCAGGAAGCGTTGACCAACGTGCTCAAGCACGCACAGGCCACCCGCGTGCAGGTTCGGCTGGCGGAAACCGCGCGCGGGCTCGAACTTCGCATCGAAGACGACGGCGTCGGTTTGCCGAGCACCCCATCGGCGCACGAAGGCCACGGCCTCGGCAACATGCGACTGCGCGCCCATCGGCTCGGCGGCACGATCGAGCTGCATGCGTCGGCTGCCGGCGGCACCGGCATCGTGTTGACCTTGCCATGGCAGCCAGCCGGCACGGCGACGAGCACCCCGCGGCCGCTGCAAACGGCCCCGGCCGATCTGGTTGCCACCGCGGAACGCGCAACGCAGTCCGCACAGATCGCATGAATACGGGAGGGCCATCGCATATAAGCGCGATTCCCTTTAAAGCGGCAGCGGCCTAGATTGGTTTGGCACACGCAACGTTCGAAACGTCGCGTGGCGAGTGATCCAACCGATCCAGTTGTACACCAAGGACGCTGCCATGAAATCCCGCTGCCCCTTCGATCCCTCACCTGCCCGACAATCCGGCAGCACATCGGGGGGGCGGCCGTTCGCGGCCGTGCTCGTGCTGTCGGTGGTTGCCTACGGCGTGCTTGCCTGTTCGGACCGCACGTCGACCGCCGTGGCGCCGGTGGCAACCACGAACCATGCACAGACAGCCACAGTCGCCTGGCCTGTTGCCTACAGCGATCCATCGCTGCCGTCGGCCGCGGAAGCGCTGTACGCCGGCAAGCGCCCATCGGGCGATGCCAGCGCCGAATCCGCACCGACGTTTTGAACGGCCCGACGGGCTCCTGCCTGTCGCGTGATCACGACCGCGGCGGCAGCCAATGAATGCCGCAAGTGGGCAACCGCCCACGCGCACGCGTTCGGTGGTGCAAGAATGGGACCGACGACAGCTTTGGAAGGTCCCGCGATGAGCACGAGCGTGCTGGTGGTCGAAGACGAGCCCGAATTCATGCGCCGGTTCTCCGACGCGGTGCTCGCCGATGCGGGACTGTCGTTGGCCGGGGTGGTCGCAAGTGGCCGAGCAGCGATCGCGATGCTGGACGCGCAGGCACCGGACGCGATGCTGGTCGATCTGGGCCTGCCCGACATCAGCGGCATCGAAGTGATCCGCCATGCCGCAAAGCACCACCCGGGCTGCGACATCATGGTCGTCACGATGTTCGGCGACGACGAGCATGTGATGGGCTCGATCGAGGCGGGTGCGACCGGCTATCTGCTGAAGGACGCATCGGCCGCCCGCATCGCCGCCGCGCTGCACGAACTGCGCGCGGGCGGCTCGCCGATCAGCCCGAGCATCGCGCGCCGGGTGCTCGGGCGCTTTCGCCTGGGCGTCACGCCGCAGAGCGCACCGAGCGGTGCGCCGTCGGTAGCGCAGCCGGCACCCTCGCTGCTGACCGAGCGCGAAACCGAAATCCTGCGGCTGACCGCGAAGGGCCTGAATTTCGACACGATCGGCGACCTGCTCGAAATTTCGCCGCACACGGTGGTTGCGCACGTCAAGAAGATTTATCGCAAACTTGCTGTGCATTCGCGCGGCGAGGCGGTTTATGAAGCGAGCCAGATGGGGCTGCTGTAGCGATTCGGCGCCGCGGATGCGCGCCGCGTTCGTGGCCGTCCTGCTGGTGTTGTTCTCCAGTGCGGTACAGGCGGGCCTGCAGGAGTTCGGCAACGCTTGGGTGCTCGAAACCGCCGATGAGACCCCGCCGGCGCAGGGTCGTTCGTGGCAGCGCGTCGAAGTGCCGCGCGTGTCCTCGTCTGGCCGTTTCCCTGCCGACCGAGCCGTCGACTGGATTCGCATCGAGTTCGACTGGCACTCGGTCGCGGATGCGAACACGACCTGGGCGGTCTACCTGCCTTATCTCGTAGCGGGCGGCAAACTCTGGATCAACGGTTCGCCGCTGGCCGATGTGCCGAGCACCACATCGACGATGCATGCGCGCTGGGAGCGGCCATTTCTGCTTCCCGTGCCGGCAGAGTCGCTGCATGACGGAACAAACGAACTGCTGGTCCGCCCGGCGATCGACACCGACAGCCGCTCCACGCGCTTTTCGCGCGTCGTCATCGGCGCCCTCGACGAACTGTTGCCGCTGTACGAAAGGCGACTGTTCTGGACGCGGACCATGCCGCAGATCACGACCGTCGTGTGTCTGCTGGTTGCCGGCTTCGTGTTGTTCATCTGGTGGCGCCGCCGCAGCGAAGTGCTGTATGGCCTGTTCGGTCTGGCGGCCGCGCTCTGGGGTGTGCGCACGCTGACCTTCGTGGTCGAACTGCTGCCGACACGGCAGTGGGATCTGTGGCGACTGATCGTGCTGTGCGCGACCATCGGGTTCGTCGTGGTGCTCGCGTTGTTCACGTTGCGTCTGTCGTCCGTGCACAAGCCCTGGGTCGAACGCTTGTTCCTCAGCTATTGGCTGGCCGGACCGCTGCTCTTGGTGATGCTGGGAACGGCTGCGGAGCCGCTGGTGAATCGGCTCTGGACCGGCGGGCTGATACCGATCGGCATCGCGATGATGGTCGTGGCGCTGCGCACGGTCTGGCACCAGCGCACGGCGCGCTCGGCGGCGCTGCCGCTGGCGCTCGGCATCGCACTGCTGGCGGGAATTCATGACTGGTTGACCGTCTGGCACCCGAACGTCGTCGGCCATCTGGTGCCGCAATGGGCTGGAGACCGCATCTTTCTGCTCTATCACGCGGCGAATTTTCTGTTGCTGACGATGGGCGGGCTGCTGACCCTGCGTTTCATCGAAACGGTCAGCGATCTCGAACAACTGAACGCCACGCTCGAAGCCCGCGTCGCCGACCGCGAGCGCGCCCTGGCTGCGAACTACGAGCAGCTTGCCGCGCTGCAGCGCGAACGCGCGGCGGCCGAGGAGCGCCAACTCATCATGCGCGACCTGCACGACGGCCTGGGTTCGCGGTTGTTCACCTCGCTGTTGCGTGTCGAGCGCGGCGACATGAACGAAGCGCAGATCGCCTCGGTGCTGCGCGACTGCATTGCCGACATGCGGCTCACGCTGGACGCGCTCGCGTCGCAAAGCAGCGATGTCGGCAGCGCGCTGGCGAACTTCATGTTCCGCTGGGAGACCTTGCTGCGCGCCGCGGATGTGCAACCGCACTGGGACATCGACACCGGGCTGGACGCGCATGACCTTGCGCCACACGATGCCTTGCAGTTGCTGCGCATCGCACAGGAGGCGCTGACCAATGTGCTCAAGCACGCGCAGGCCACGCAGGTCGAGGTGCGACTGGCACGCCATGACGACGAATTGCTGCTCGAGATCGAGGACAACGGCGCCGGCCTGGCCGGGCGGCCCGCGCCCCACAGCCACGGCATCCCCAACATGCAGAGTCGCGCGGCACGCCTGGGCGGCCGGATCGAGTTGCGCTCGAGCGACCGCGGCACCTGTGTTGCGCTGCATCTGCACCGGCCGGCACACGCGAGCCGCTCGGCCCGGATGTCCGGATTGCAGGCTCCCGCGCCAGTTGAACAAAAAGAAGATGTCGCCGTGCAGCCGCCGCAAGCCGGACCGACCCGGTCCAGGCGGGCTGGTCGGCCAGCGCAAACCATCGCGCTCGTGCACGGCGAACTGCCGAAAGGCCCGAGCAGCTGACAGATGCGGCGGACAGGTGCGGCCCGCAACCACGCTTCACGCCACCACCGGCAGCGCATCTTTTCATGTCCACCGATCCCGATCCGCCGGTCGACCACATCGACGACGCTTCGCTGACGGCAAAGAAATTCCATCGCCAGCTTGGTGCCCGTTCACGCGGCGAGGCGGTTCGTGAGGCGATGCCGAACCGGCACCCTTGTTGCTCCGTAGTACAACGGTGTTTCCGCCCTTGCACAACCGACCGGAGCGCGTTCATGTCCATCGATCCCGAAACGCTGATCGACCGCATCTACGAAGCTTCGCTGGTGCCCGAGTTGTGGCGGGCGGCGATCGACGCGGTCTGCGCGGTTTCGGCATCGGTCAGCGGCAGCATCCTCTGCGTGAGCGAACGCGACCACACCATCCGCGGGATCGCCTCCGAATTCAGCGACGCAGCTTTTCAACAATTCATGAGTGACCCTGGCTGCTGGGACTCCCCGCGCATTCGCCGCGGCTTGGCGCCGGACTCGCCGATGGCGATCGGCTTCGCGCGTTTTGAAGATTTGCTCAGCGCGCGGGAGATCAAGGACGATCTGGTCGAGTCGATCCAGCGCCGTATCGGGATCGGTTTTCAGGTCTCCACACTCGTTCGCCTGCCGAGCAGCGATGTCGCGGCGTTCACGTTTGAACGCTGGCGGCCCAACGGCCGGCATCCTACGGCGGACCTCGCGCGACTCGATGCGTTGCGGCCCCACTTGGCGCGCGCGGCCGTGGTTTCGGCGCGATTGGGCCTGGAGCGCGCGCGCTCGATGGTCGCCTCGCTCGAAGCGGCCGGCTTGCCGGCTGCGGCGCTTTCGGCCGACGGCCGCGCGCTCGCCGTGAATCCGGCATTCGAGAGAGCAAGCGATCTGCTGCTGCCGGGCGCGTTCGGCAAAATCGTCATCGCGGCGCCGGCGGCGCAGGCGCTGTTCGAGAAGGCGATCGAGGAAGCGCAGCGCGCCGCCGCACCGGTCGTGCGCTCGATTCCCGTAGCGGTCGGCACGCACCGCGCAACGCCCGCGGTGCTGCATCTGGTGCCGGTGCGCGGCGCCGCGCACGACGTGTTTTCCGGCGCCGCGCTGCTGTTGATCGCGACCAGTTTCGGTACCGGTGCAGCGCTGCCCGACATGCCGCTGTTGCACGGCCTGTTCGACCTGACGCCGCGCGAAGCGCAGCTCTGCGCGGCGCTGGCCACAGGCCATTCGCTGAAAGCCGCAGCGGCCACGCTCGGCATGAACTTCAGCACCGCGCGCGCGCATCTCGAACACATCTTCTCGAAGACCGGCACGCACCGCCAAGCCGAGCTGGTGCTGCTGCTGCAAAGCGCGCAGCCGATCGCTGCGCCCGTCGCGCCGACCTGAAAGCCGGGCGCGCGACCCGATCGGCTGCGGGTCGCTGCGGGTCGCTCCGCTTTCGGGGAGCGGGGAAGCTGCGGAGTTGCTTCCGTCTACGGCATATGCCAGTGGCGCCGTCCGATGGGCACCGGTTAGCTTCGGTGGATATCGATTCATCCGCAGCAGCCGGCCTGCCCTGCCGACGCTCGGGGACTTGAATCGTCGAATCTGCCGGAAGGAAGAAATCATGAGCCTGATCAACGTTCTGGTCGTCATGGACGATGCGCAGGCACTGCGCCGGCATGTCGATGCAGTGCTCGGTGACCCGGCGCTGCGACTGGCCGCGGCCGTGCGCAACGGACGAGCGACGATCGCGCTGCTCGACGCGACGACGCCCGACGTGCTGCTGATCGACCCGGGTCGGTGCGTGCCCGACGGCATCGAACTGGTCCGCCATGTCGCGCAGCGCCACCCGTGCTGCGCGGTGCTAGCGATCACGCGGTTCAGCGGCGACGAACGTGGCGCCGCGGCGCTTGCGGCCGGGGCATCGGGCTGCCTGCCGCGGGACGCTTCGCCCGAGCGGATCGCGGCCGGCATCCACGACATACACGCCGACGGCGCGCGCTCCGTCCTTGCCGTGCAGGGACACGTGTTGCCGCGGCTTCGCAGCCCGGACGCACCGGCCGCCGCCGCTCCCACTGGCGCGCGGCTGACCGCGCGCGAAACCGAAATCCTGCGGCTGATCGAAAAAGGACTCGGGTTCGGCGCGGTCGGCGAACTGCTTGAAATCTCGCCCCATACCGTGGTCGCGCACCTGAGAAAAATCTACGCCAAGCTCGCGGTGCATACGCGTGGCGAAGCGGTTCATGAAGCCAGCCAGATGGGCTTGTTGTGAAACAAAAAACGCGAAGAGGCCACCCGCCCATCGCATCGACGCGGGATGGTTTCGCATGATTGCGTGATTGGCAGCGACGCCGGACTTTTCTAGATTGGAGCTGCGCCATCGGTGCGGCGCCTGAATCGAGCAGAGAAAAGGAGAGCTGCATGAACCCGCTTGAAAGACAGTTCGCGCTCGCGATTTCGACGGGTCGTGCCGGTGCCTGCCTGTTGGTGGCCTCGCTGCTGCTTGGCGCGTGCGGCAGCAGCATCGACGGCGACAACGCCGGAATTGCCGGTCCGCAGGAACCGAAGACGCTCGCCGCCGAACCGGCTTCTTTCAACCGCGACGAGCGCCCGGTCGCGTCGCAGCACGCATCCTGCGAGACAGACGGCAGGGTCATCTGCTCGATGCCGCGGCTGCGCGCCCGCGCGATGCGTTCCGGCTGGATCGCGCAGCACCATCAATGGCGTCGCGACGGCGTCGACATTCCAGGCACGAACCAGCCCTCGTACGTTCCCGGCGACGCCGACGCGGCCGAAGCAGGCGCGCATTACACGGTCGAAATCACCGACGGCGCGGGGCGGACGTTCACCCTGCCCGGCGTGCCCGCCATGGTCGGCAACCACAGCCCTGTGACCCGACGCTGAAACCACCACAGCCGCCACAGCGCCGACGGTCGCCGTTGCCCCGCATCCGAAATCGAGGAAGGAGCTTCCAGGAACCCGATGGCCGTTTTTGCTGCAAGCAAACCGCGCTCCGTTGCGGCCACCCTGTTGTCCACCCTGCTGGGCCGCCGCCACACATGGCGCTGAAGGCAGTCCCGATGCCCCGGCCGACCGCGCGCACGAGGCCGCGACCCTGCAGCCGGAGGGCGGCAGCGCGATGTCGGTCCAGGCGCAGCCGCAATCGCTGCCGCTCGAGGAGGGCGAACCCGCGCTGTTTCGCGCGGTTCGCGTGCGCGGCGGCGACTCCGCTGCATGGCGTTGCCAGTGGCGGCGCAACGGCATCGACTTTTCGGGCGCCCACAACTCCTGGCTGGGCCTCGACCGCGTGTCGCTCGCCGACGACGGCAAGCCGCTGCACGGTCGTGGTCAGCGCCGGCACGATGGCGGCCGAGAGCGAGCCCTGTGCGCTGCGGGTCGTCATCGCCCGCGTCTTCGACGCAATAACGTGCGAGGAGATTCGTGTCGAGGGCAATCATGACGGCTTTTTCGCGTTCGCCAGCATGGCCGGATCCAGGTCGACCGCAACCGCCTTGCGACGGCTTTTCAGCAGCCCGAAGCCGCTGCGCGCCACTGGCGCGGGAGGCTGCCCGACGCGCAACTCGACACGGCCGCCGCGCAGCAGGAATTCGATCCGACTGCCCTGGCGGATGCCCAGGCGCTGCCGCACCTCGCGCGTGGTGCCCTGAGCCTTGCTGTGGACCGACGTTGCATCCATCGCAGATGTCTCATGTGGGCTGTATCACCGGGCGATACTGACAACCATCCATGGCAGGTCGTAATTACGCACGCGGCACACGCCTGCCACGGCAGCCCGCTACAGCGTGCGCCGCAGCGACGTTGGCGCGATCTTCAGCGCTTCGCGGTACTTGGCCACCGTGCGGCGCGCGCATTCGATGCCCTGCTCTTTCAGCATGTCGGAAATCGCGCCGTCGGACAAAGGTTTGGCCGGGTTCTCGGCTGCGACGAACTGCTTGATGAGTGCGCGCACCGCGGTGCTCGACGCGTTGCCGCCGGTCTCGGTGTTCAGGCCGGAGCCGAAGAAATATTTGAGCTCCACGGTGCCGAACGGCGTCGCCATGTACTTGGCGGTGGTCACGCGGCTGATGGTGGATTCGTGCAGGCCGAGTTCGTCGGCGATCTCGCGCAGCACGAGCGGACGCATCGCCAGCGCGCCGTGCGTGAAAAAGCTCTTCTGCCGGTCGACGATCGCGTTCGACACACGCAGGATCGTGTCGAAGCGCTGCTGGATGTTCTTGATGAACCAGCGGGCTTCCTGCAGCCGCTGCTGCAGCGCTGCATGGCCGGCCGCATCGCCACTGCCGCTGCGGTGCGACTTGAGGGCGTTCGCGTACAGGTCGTGCACCTTGAGCTTGGGCATCACGTCGGGGTTGAGGCGCACCGAGAAGCGCTGCGACGCGCCGTTGCCGATCGGCGAGACGATCACGTCAGGAACGATGATGTTGCGCTCGACCGAGACAAAGCGCCGGCCCGGCTTGGGCTCGAGCCGCGCGATCAGCGCGATCGCGGCGCGCACGTCCGCCTCGGGGTGGCCGCACAGGTGCACGAGCCGTCGCAGATCGCGGCGCGCCAGCAGGTCGAGGGGCTGCGCACAGATGCGCAGCGCGCAGTGGTGTACCGCCGCCTGCTGTGGGGTCATCGATGGCGTGGACGTCGCCGACATCGCGCGCAACTGCAGGCTCAGGCATTCGCTCAGGTTGCGCGCGCCAATGCCCGCCGGCTCGAGGTGCTGCAGCAGCCGCAGCGCGACGGTGAAGCGGTGCACGAGCTCCTCGCGCGACGCCTGCGCTTCGGCGCCGCTGCCGCCGGCCAGCCCTTCGGCCAGCGATTCGAGCGTGTCTTCCAGATAGCCGTCGTCGTTCAGCGACTCGATCAGAAAGCGCAGCGCCGCGCTGTCTTCGGCGCCGAGCCGCATGGACAACGCCTGCCGGTGCAGATGATCCTGCAGCGACAGCTGGCTTGCGCTCAACTCGGTCGCGTCCGCGATGTTGTCGCCGTCGAGGTTGTTGCGATGCGCGGGCGCTTCGCCGCCCCATTCGCCGTCGTCGGGTGCGATGTCGCTGCCGCCGTCGCCGTCCCAGTCCGGCTCGTCGCCTGCCGCCGAGCGGCTCGGTCTCCTTCGCTTCCGACGCGCTCGCGGAGACGGTCTGCTCGGCGCTGTAGTCCGGCGCGCGGTCGAAGGCTTCGTGATCGGCCTCGCGGTCGGCTTCGTGCACGGGCGCATCCGAGCGATCGAGCCCGAACTCCTCGCGCGGCGCTTCGTCGGCGTTGCGCTCCAGAAACGGGTTGTCGTCCAGCATCTGCTCGATCTCGGCGACGAGCTCGAGCGTGGACAACTGCAGCAGCCGGATCGACTGCTGCAGCTGCGGCGTCAGCGTGAGGTGCTGCGACGTGCGCAGCTGAAGACTCGGGGTCACGCGTTCACCCCCGGGCTTCGATCGCTGCGCGCGCGCTGGCCCGCCCCCCGCTTAGGGCAACAACGCCCGCGGACCGGCAAAGCCGGCTCCGTGGCGTCCGCTGGCAGGCCACGCCCCGCAATCACTCGTTCCAGCGGGAGCAGCGGAATGGCCGAAGCCCGGCCGCAGGCGCCGCCTTCGAGAAAGGCAGGGCGACAGCCGACCGAAAGGAGCCTGGGCTGCTCCAGTGGACGTGGCGACGGTGGCTTCGCCATGCGGCAATCGCCGCCCTGGTTGGCAGCGGATGCGGATGCAGATGCGGATGCCGAACCGCGTCGCCCAAAGGTGGGTGCACCCCCCGGCAGGGGCCATGGAGCCGGCTTTGCCGGGCCGCAGGCGCCGCCCCCGGTGAGGGGGTAGGCGAAAGCCGACCGAAGGGAGCGAAGCCTGGGGGAGAGCTTCTTCATCACATCCTGAAGTGTTCGCCCAAGTAGACGCGGCGCACATCCGCGTTCTCGACGATCTCGGCCGGGGTGCCCTGAGCCAGCACGTGGCCGTCGTTGATGATGAACGCGTGGTCGCAGATACCGAGCGTCTCGCGCACGTTGTGGTCGGTGATCAGCACGCCGATGCCGCGCGATCTGAGAAACCCGATGATGCGCTGGATCTCGATCACCGCGATCGGGTCGATCCCCGCGAACGGCTCGTCAAGCAGGATGAAGCGCGGCTGCGTGGCCAGTGCGCGCGCGATCTCGACGCGCCGGCGCTCCCCGCCCGAGAGTGCGAGCGCGGGCGACTCGCGCAGATGTTCGACGCGCAACTCGTTCAGCAGCGTCGTCAGTCGCTGCTCCACTTCCTTGCGCGACAGCGCGCGGCCACGCTCGTCCTTCTGCAGCTCGAGCACCGCACGCACGTTGTCGGCGACGTTGAGCTTGCGAAAGATCGACGCTTCCTGCGGCAGATAGGACAGCCCGAGCCGCGAGCGCCGATGGATCGGCAGATGCCCGACCGACTGGCCGTCGATCCGGATGTCGCCGCCATCCGAGCGCACCAGCCCGACGATCATGTAGAACGATGTGGTCTTGCCCGCGCCGTTCGGGCCCAGCAGGCCGACCACTTCGCCTTTTTGCACCGACAGCGAGACGTCTTTGACGACCGTGCGGCTGCTGTAGGACTTGCGCAGATGCAGCGCTTCAAGCCGGCTTTCATGCAGGCCACTGCGCGGATTCGGCGCCAGACTGTCGAGCCGGCTGTCGAGCTCGTGATCGATCCGGCTGTCGGGCGGCAGGGCCTGGGGCGCCGCGCCCAGGGTGGGCTCGATCGGCAGATCGACGCCCTCGCCTGCGTGCTCCACAGTACCGTCCCGCTTCAATTGCGGCCCTCACCCGGCTCGCCCAGCCGGCTGCTGGGGCGCAGCACCGGGCTGGGCGGGGCCACCGATGGCGGTGTCGCCGACGGCTTGCCGGACTGCGACGCGCTCTGCGGAATCAGCACGGCGCGCACGCGGCCGTTTGCGCGGCCGCCATCCGCCGTGGGCGCCCCGCGGCCGGTGATGTTGGATGGCGTGCCGTCCACGGTGAACACGTCGGTGGTGTTTTGGTAGACGATCAATGCGCCGCTGACCTCGTCGCCCAGCGTCGCGCCCCGGTAGCGGCGCAACTCGGCGTCGCGCAGGAATTTGACGGTGTCGGCGCGGCCGTCGAACTCGATCGTGCGGCTCTCCCCTTCGATGAATTCGTCGAGCCCTTCGCGCTTTTGCCGGAAGAACGCGAGCTTTTCCGGCCCGGCCGTAACCACCGCGTGCTGATAGCCCTGCGCATCCTGGCGCACTTCGAGGCGCGCGCCGCGAATCTGGATGGTGCCTTTGGTCAGCACGACCCGGCCCGTGAACACGCTGGTCTGCTTCAGATCGTCATAGCGCAGCGCATCGGCCTCGATGTTCATCGGTTTGGCCGAATCGGCTTTTTCCGCATGGGCCGGCAATGCCGACAGCGACAGAAACAGCGAAAGTGCGCCGCAGACCAAGCCGAGGCTGGAAAAGGAAGAAGTGTTTGATTTCATGGCGGCATGATTCTTGCTGGCCATTGTACGCAGCGGCGCCCGGCGTGGCCCGACCCGGTGCACGGCCTGGGCCGGTATTCCTGCACGGTCAGCGGGCCGGGCTGCCTTGCGTCGCGAACAGCGCGGAAGTGTCGATCGCTGGCTTGGCGCCCCGCTCGTCGATGAGCGCTACCTCGGCCGATCGGCGCCGCACGACTTCAGCGCGGCGTGAAGTTCCGGATCCAGGCTCGGCAGGCGTGCTTGTAGCCAAGCTTGGACCCGGATTGATGCGGCTTCGTTCAGCTGCCCTTGCGCAGGTCGGCCAGCAGATATTCGGTGACCTGCAATGCACGCTCCATGTTGCCGGCCAGGGTGCCGTCCACGTAATAACGGCCCGCGATGCCGAGCGCCGGCACACCGCCGACCTTGTATGCGTCCTGCAATTGCGTGGCGCGGCGCGCGTTGGTCGCCACACCAAACGAGTTGTAGGTCTCGACGAACTTGTCCTTGTCGAGCCCCTGCTTGACGGCCCAGGCGACGATCTGGTCGTCCTTGGCGAGTTGCACGCGCTCGTCATGGATCGCATGGAAGACCTTGCCGTGCATCTCGTCGACCTTGCCGAGCGCCTCGAGCGTGTAGTAGAGCTTTTGCTGCGGCAGAAAGTCATCGCGAAACGAGACCGGCACGCGGCGCACGGTGACGTCCGGCGGCGCGCTTTTCTTCCAGCTCTCGAAGCGCGGTTCGAACGTGTTGCAGTGCGGGCAGTTGTACCAGAAGAACTCGATCACTTCGGTCTTGCCGGCGGGCACGTCCGTGGTGACCCGCTTGTCGAGCTGCAGGTAGTCGGTGCCTGCTTTCGGCTTGACGCCGGGGCCTTGCGCCCAGACCGGCGCTGCAGCGGCGCCGGCCAGAGCGACCAGGGTTGCGCCTGCGGCGGCCGAGCGGGAAAATTCGCGACGTTTCATAGGGTGGCTCCTTTTAGAAAGATTCGCTGGGGTAGATGGACAAGCCGGGGATAGACCGGCGCGTTGCGCATTAAGTTCAGTGCAGCCCGGGGGATCGAGTGGTCCGGAGTTGGGCCAGACGGCTGCGGCGGCGATCCAGCGCAGCGCGCCGGGCAGCTCGCCGCGATTATTTGATCACGCGCACCAAAGCAGTCGGCAAACCTGCGTCATCGAGTTTTTCCTTGGTGCGGTCCGCATCGTCCTTGCGCCCGAACGGGCCGATGCGCACGCGGTACATGACGCGGCCGGCCTGCTCGCGCTCGGACACCTGCGCCTCCAGGCCCATGATCGCGAGCTTGGCGCGCTGCGCGTCGGCCTCGCCGGGCCCGCGGAACGCACCGGCCTGCACGAAGTACGCGAACTGATCGCCTGGGGCAGCCGCGCCGCTGTTGCCGGCGGCGCTGCCGGTCGTGCCGCTGCGACTGCGCGCCAAGTCACCCAGCGGATCGCCGATGCCCGCGCGCGGATCGGCCCTGGCAATCACGGCGGGGCTGCCGTTGCCGGGGGCACCGTTGGCGGTGGTCGTGGTGGCGCTGTTTCTGCCGAGGCTGCCGTTGCCGATCACCGCGGGCGCTTCGAGCGGCGGCAGCGCCGTGGGATTGCGCACACCTCCGAGGCCGGGGGTCTCGGCCACGGGCGGCGGCGGCACGCGGCCTTTGCTGGCCAGCGCGCCGTTCGGGTCCCAGTCCTTGTTTTTCTTCGCTTCCGACGCGTCGCGCTCGGCGCCGTTGACGGCTGCGGTGCGCGCATCCATGAACGGCACCGGCACTTTGGACACGTAGACCGCGACCAGCAACGCCACCGCGAGCCCGATGCCGGCGCCGATCATCAGGCCCAGCATGGTGCCGCCAAACTGCTTGTTCATCGCCATATTTTCCCGTTGCGCCGTTGGTTTTTTCGACGCTGCCTGTTCATGGTCGCGCATGGGGGGGGGTTTCACATCTTGCGCGGTGCGCCGACACCCAGCAACGCCAGACCGTTGCGGATCACCTGCGCGACCGCCGAGACCAGCGCGAGCCGCGCGAGGCGCACCGGCTCCTCGGGCACCAGAATGCGCTCGGCGTCGTAGTAGCTGTGGTAGCTGGCCGCGAGTTCGCGCAGATAAAAACCGATGTCGTGCGGCGCGAAGTCGGCCGCCGCGGCGCTCAACATCGCCGGATATCTGGCCACCAGCGCGGCCAGCGCGAGCGCTTCGCGGCCGGTCAGCGGCGCCAGATCGACCTGCGCGAGCCGCTGCTCGTCGCCGCCCCAGGCCGCCAGCACCGAGCAGATGCGCGCATGCGCGTACTGCACGTAGTAGACCGGATTGTCGTTGTTCTGCGCGAGCGCGAGATCGACGTCGAACAGGTATTCGGTGTCCGGCTTGCGGCTAAGCAAGAAAAACCGCACCGCGTCGCGGCTCGTCCAGTCGATCAGGTCGCGCAAGGTCACGTAGCTGCCTGCGCGCTTGGAGATCTTCACCTCCTCGCCGCCGCGCATGACCCGCACCATCGTATGCAGCACGTAGTCGGGGTAGCCGGCCGGGATGGCCAGATCCTGCTGCCCGGACAGCGCCTGCAGCCCGGCCCGCACGCGCGCGATGGTGCCGTGGTGATCCGTGCCCTGAATGTTCACCGCGCGCGCGAATCCGCGCTGCCATTTGTCGAGGTGATAGGCGACGTCGGGCACGAAGTAGGTGAAGCTGCCGTCCGATTTGCGCATCACGCGGTCTTTGTCGTCGCCGAACGCGGTGGACTTGAGCCAGAGTGCGCCGTCCTGCTCGTAGGCATGGCCGGACGCGACGAGTTGTTCGACCACGCCTGCCACCGCGCCGCTCGAGTACAGGCTCGACTCGAGAAAGTAGCGGTCGAAGCGCACGCCGAAAGCGGCCAGATCCTTGTCCTGTTCGTGCCGCAGATAGGCGACGGCGAATTCGCGAATCGCCTCGAGGTCGCTCGCGTCGCCGTTCGCCACCACCGGGGCGCGGTCGTCCGACTGCACGGTTTTTCTGCCCAGGAAGTCGGCTGCGATGTCGGCGATGTAGTCGCCGTTGTAGGCCAGCTCGGGCCAGTCGGCATCGCCCGGCTTCAACCCGCGTGCGCGCAGTTGCACCGATTCGGCGAGCGTCGCGATCTGGCGGCCCGCGTCGTTGTAATAAAACTCGCGCGCCACCTGCAGGCCCTGCGTCTCCAGCAGGTTGCAGATCGCGTCGCCGAGCGCCGCCTGCCGGCCGTGGCCGACGTGCAGCGGGCCGGTCGGGTTGGCCGAGACGAATTCGACCAGCACTTTCTCTGCGTCACGCGCCGGCTGGCTGCCATAGCGGTCTCGCTGCGCGAGCACGTCGTGCACCACCTGCTGCTTGGCAGAAGGCTTCAGCTGGATGTTGATGAAGCCGGGGCCAGCGATCTCGACCGCTTCGGCCCAGCGTTCGAACGCGGGCTGCGCGAGCAGGTCCGCGCGCAATGTTTCGGCCAGCGCGCGCGGATTCGTGCGCAGCGGCTTGGCAAGCTGCATCGCCGCGGTGATCGCGAAGTCGCCATGCGCGGCGACCTTGGGCGACTCGAACGCCGCCCGCGCACCCGCGCCTGGCGCGATGCGCTCGAGCGTTTCCCGAAAGGCCGCGAGCAGTTCTTGTGTGACCAGAAGCATGGCGCAATTCTACGGGCGGGGATGATCGGTCTGCGCGTTTCACTACTACACTTTTGATAGCTGCAGACGCTTATCCATCGTGCGCTGACAGCCACTCCGAGATATCGAGCAAATGCGGCCCGTCCACCCCCTGGGTACATCGCTTGCCGATCGGACTGTCGCAATTCGTCCAAAAGGTGCCTGCAATGATTTCAATCGAAGCGGTCGCGGCATGCATGCCCGGGTCCCGATGAACGCGCTGAGCGACCGCGAAACCGCGCGCTTTCCCACCGGCGCCGGCATCTTCTTCGGCCTCGGGCTCGGCGGGTTTTTCGACGGCATCGTGCTGCACCAGATGCTGCAGTGGCACCACATGCTGAGCAGCTGGTATCCGACCACGACGATCGAGCATCTGCGGCTGAACACATTGTGGGACGGCATTTTTCACAGCGCGACGTACGTGTTCATCGTGCTCGGCCTGTATCTCTTCTGGCGCGTGGCGCACACCCGGCACCTGTACTGGTCGAGCCGCATGATGGTCGGCGCGGTGCTGATCGGCTGGGGCATCTTCAACGTCGTCGAAGGGCTGATCGACCACCAGTTGCTCGGCGTGCATCACGTGAACGAACTGGTGCCCAAGGCGCAGTGGCTCGCGTGGGACATCGGCTTTCTGGTCTGGGGCGCGTTGATGCCAATCGGTGGCTGGTTGCTGCTGCGCTCGGGGGCGCGCCGGCAACGTGCGCAGGCGAAGCCGACAGCATGAAATCCGTCGATCCGCAGCGATCCGGGCGAGCTTGGCGTCCCGCCGCTGGCGTCACCATTCTTCTGCTCGGTCTGTCGGCGGCGACCTACCCGGCCTGGCGGGTCCTGCTGCTCGGCGCCAGACCGACCCTGGACGAATTGCTGCGCCAGACCTGCAGTGCGACAGCCGCGGCGGGGCCGCCGGACTGGCTGATCAAGCGTCTTGCCAGTGGGTCGGCCTGGCCGACCCCGAGCCCTGCACTCGCCGATTCTTCGGCGTTCGGCAACAGTTCGGAATAGCCGGGACCGCGTGCCGCGGCCAGGCTGCACGAGCTGCTCCCGATCGCTGTTCGCACCGGCACCTGCACCTGCACCGGCACCGGCAGCGGCAGCGGCAGCGGCAGCGGCAGCGGTATAGCGGTACGGCACCGGCAGCGATTCAGCTCCAGTGCAGCGGCTGGTCGCGGCGCGCTTGCCCGACCCTGCAGAATACGGCGCATGTAGCAGCGCTTTCCCTCACTCGCAGCACCGGCGCTCCCGCGGCAGCGCGACCGCAGGCCTGTTGCGCGCCGGGCGCCGGTTCGCCCAGCCGATCGCTGAACGCGGGCCTGGAAAGCAGCAGCCGGTGCGCAATCTCGACGCCATGCGCTTCGTCGCCCGCCCGCGGGTGGTGGGCAAGCTGCTGTCGCAACGCTACGGGCTGCTCGCGGCGTTGACGGTGGTGCCGCTGGCGGTGGCGTTCTTCACCGGCAGCAGCCCGGCCGGCTGGCGCTGTCTTGTCGTCGTCGGTGTGCTCGCGGGCTTGTGCCTGCTGGGCCGCTGGCTGCCGGAGCCGCAGCGCGTGCAGGACAACGAGGCGCCGTCGGTGGTGGCGCTGCTGTTCGTCAGCGCGTCGCTCATCATGACGGTGCCGCTGCCGGGCTACGGCATGCCGTACATCAACGCGGGGTTCGAAACGGTCTCCGGCGTCACGACCGACGTGGTCGGCGGCACGCGCACGCACGCCAAGCGGGTCGTGATCATCTGCGTGTGCCTCACGGCGGCCGGCGTCGCGGCGCTGCTGCCGTCGGGCGCTTCGCTGATCGACGCGGTCGCGCATTGCATGGCGGCGGTCTCCACCGGCGGGTTTGCGAACCATGGCGATCGCCTGGGGTCTGGTCAGCGCATTGCACCTGGGCATCGTGAACTTGTCGTGCGTCGCGGGTGCGATCTCGTTTCACGTCTGCTATTTTTCGCTGCTCGCGGTGCGCCGCGGCAAGCCGCTGGACAACCGGCTGTTCGCGCTGCTGATCGTGATCGCACGGGGCACGGCGCTGGTCTGGGCGATGGCGGCGTGGACGAACGCGAACGTCGCGCTCGGCGACATCTTCACCCTGGTCGTCTCGGCGCAGACCACGGCCGGGTTCGCAAGCACCGACATCGCGACCCTGCCCGAGTGGTTCGCCATGCTGCCGTGCCTGTCGATGGTGGCGGGCGGCGGCATCGGGTCGATTTCGGGCGGCACCAAGCTCGGGCGGCTGCTGGTCGTGCTGGAGCGGCAGCGCAGCGCGCTTGTGCGGGCTGCGCTGCCGCGCCGCGTATTCGTCGAGGTGTGCATGGCCGGGCAACGCACCGACAAGGAAAGCCTGGAGGACGCGATCGCGCCGATTGCCGCATTCGCGCTGGTGTTGGCCGTGTCCTGGTTCGTGTTCATGGTCTACGGCTGTTCGCCGATGCGATCGTTGTTCGAGGTGTGTTCCGCGCTGGGCACAGCGAGCTTGAGCATCGGCATCACCACCCCCGATCTGCCGACGCCGCTCGGGCTCGTGCTGATCACGGACATGCTGTTCGGGCGGCTGGAAGTGATCGTGCTGCTCGTGCTGATCGCGCCGCGCACCTGGATCGGCCGCCGCTGCCGCCGCCACCGCAGCCGCCGCAAGATTGAAACGAAAGACCGATTCATGCGAGTCGTATTCGTCGGCGCCAGTTCTCCAATCAAGGCCACCGTGGGCATCCTGCTCGAAGCCGATCATGAGATCGCCGTGATCCACAAGGACGCGGACATCGTCGAGGCAATCAGCGATGACCACGACGGCAGCTTCGTGCACGGCAATGGCTCGCGCCCCAGCATGTCGCAGGACGTGGACCCGGCCAGCACCGACGTGCTGTTCTGCCTGGCCGACGACGACAACGCCAACGTGCTGGCTGCGGTGGTCGCGCAGTCGATGGAATTCAAGAAGATCGTCGTGCGCATCGAGGATCTCGAATTGCTGCCGGTCTGCAAGCAGCTCGGGCTGGAACACGTGATCGTGCCGGACCGGCACGTGGCCGAGGGCCTGCACGAGTTTCTCGAAGGTGATGTCGGCGCACCGGAAGCGTAGAAGATCGATCCGGCCCGAGCACGCTGAGCCGCTGACACGACGCACGGGAAAACGCTCTGGTAACGGCCGCGGACCTTGCGATAAAGTCATCCGCAAGTTTCGCCCGCTCGATCGGCGCGAACCGCGTTCATCATTGGCCTGAAGGAGACCATTCCATGAAAACATCCGCTGCAACCATCCCTCGCCGCTCGCTCGTGCTCGGCGCACTCGGCGGCGGCGCGCTGTCGCTGTCGTCGTTCTCGCAGCTCGCATTCGCTGCCGACCTCAAGTTCGTCAACGTGCTGACCGGCGGCCAAAGCGGCGTCTACTACCCGATGGGCGTGGCACTGTCGCAGATCTGGGGCCGCGTGCTGCCGGACGCGAAGGTCACCGTGCAGAGCACGAAAGCCTCCGCCGAGAACCTGAATCTGCTGCAGGCGGGCCGAGGCGAGATGGCGCTGGTGCTCGGCGACGCGCTGTCGGACGCCTGGAAAGGCGACAAGGAGTCGGGCTTTGCGAAGCCGCTCGACAAGCTGCGCGCGGTCTCCGGCATGTATGCGAACTACATCCAGATCGTGGCCAGCGGCGAATCCGGCATCAAGACGCTGGCCGACCTGAAGGGCAAGCGCATCTCGGTCGGCGCGCCGAAGTCCGGCACCGAGCTGAACGCACGCGCGGTGTTCAGGGGCGCCGGCATGACCTACGACGACTTCAGCAAGGTCGAGTACCTGCCGTTCGGCGAATCGGTCGAGCTGATGAAAAACCGCCAGTTCGATGCGACGCTGCAGTCGGCCGGCCTCGGCGTCTCCTCGATCCGCGACCTGGCGACCTCGGTGCCGATCCAGGTGGTGCCGATCCCGCCCGAAGTGGCGCAGAAGATCAACGACGCGGCGTACCAGCCCGCGATGATCCCGGCCAACACCTACCCGGGCCAGACCGCGGAAACGCAGACGATCGCGATCAAGAACTTCCTGGTCTCGCACTCGGGCGTGCCGGCCGACGCGGTGTATGCAGATGACCAAGGCGATGTTCGAGAGCCTGGACACGCTGGTGGCCGCGCACAACGCGGCCAAGGGCATCAAGAAGGACGGCGCCGTCACGGGCACGCAGGTGCCGTTCCATCCGGGTGCCGAGAAGTACTACAGAGAAGTCGGACTGATGAAGTAAGCGCGGTCTCGCAGCAGCATGGCCACACCCGCCCAGCAGAACGCCGACGCCGCCACGCACGGCGCCGCGCACGTCCCGCGCAAAGAGTTCTGATCCCGCCCCGGGCGTCGGCCATGGGCCGCCGCCCGAACAGCACGCGCCGTCGTTCGTCGGCGCGCTGTTCTGGATCGCGATTGTCTTCTCGACGTTCCAGATCGTCACGGCCGCGTTCAGCCCGCTGTCGAGTTCGGTCGTGCGCGCGGTGCACGTCGGCTTTCTGCTGCTGCTGACCTTCGCGCTGCATCCGCCGTTCGGGCCGAAGGGCATCGGCTGGGCGGTCGGCGTGGCGGCGTTCGTCGCGGGCCTGTACCACTGGGTGTTCGAGGCCGACCTGGTGTTCCGCGCCGGCGACCTGACGACGCGCCGACATGGTCGTCGGCGTGCTGACGATCGTGCTGGTGTTCGAGGCGGCGCGGCGCATCATGGGCTTTGCGCTGCCGCTGATCTGCCTGATGTTCCTGGCTTACGGCCTGTTCGGCGAATACCTGCCGGGCGCGCTCGCGCACCGCGGCTACGGGCTCGATCAGATCGTCGGGCAGCTCGGCTTCGGCACCGAGGGCATCTACGGCACGCCGACCTACGTGTCGTCGACCTATATCTTCCTGTTCATCCTGTTCGGCGCCTTCCTGGAGCAGGCCGGCATGATCGCGCTGTTCACCGACTTCGCACTCGGCATGTTCGGCCACACCAAGGGCGGGCCGGCCAAGGTCGCGGTGGCTTCGTCGGGCCTGATGGGCACGATCAACGGCTCGGGCGTCGCCAACGTGGTGACGACCGGCCAGTTCACGATCCCGCTGATGAAGCGCTTCGGCTACAACGCGGCGTTCGCGGGCGGCGTGGAAGCCACCGCGAGCATGGGCGGCCAGATCATGCCGCCGGTGATGGGCGCGGTCGCGTTCATCATGGCCGAGACGATCGACGTGCCCTATGTCGAGATCTGCAAGGCCGCGGCGATCCCCGCGTTGCTCTACTTCGTGACCGCATTCGTGATGGTGCACCTCGAAGCAGGGCGGGCTGGTCTGGTCGGCATGCCGAAGGAGGAATGCCCGGACCCGTGGGCGGCCGTGAAGCTGCGCTGGTATCTGATCCTGCCGCTCGCGATCCTCGTGTATTTGCTGTTCTCGGGCTACACGCCGCTGTTCTCGGGCATGGTGGGCTTGGCGCTCACGGTGATCCTGATATTCGGCGCGGCGTTGACGAAGCGGTTCGGCAACCGGCCGCTGCAGATCGTGTTCTGGATCATGATCGGGCTGGCGGCGTCGAGCTTCTTCGAATACGGCATCGGCGCCGTGATCGGACTGGCGCTGGCGCTGGGCGCGGCGCTCTGGTTCGCCAAAGGCGGACGCGAGACGCTGAAGGTTGCGCTGCACGCGATGGCCGACGGTGCGCGCCATGCGTTGCCGGTCGGCGTGGCGTGTGCACTGGTCGGCGTGATCATCGGCATCCTGACGCTGACAGGCGCGGCGACGCTGTTCGCGGGCTACATCATCGAACTGGGCAAAAGCAGCCTGTTCCTGAGCCTGGTGCTCACGATGCTGGTGTGCCTCGTGCTCGGCATGGGCATCCCGACGATTCCGAACTACATCATCACAAGTTCGCTGGCCGCGCCCGCGCTGCTCGAGCTGGGCGTGCCGCTGATCGTCTCGCACATGTTCGTTTTCTACTTCGGCATCATGGCCGACCTGACGCCGCCGGTCGCACTCGCCGCGTTCGCGGCCGCGCCGATCGCCAGAGAGAGTGGCATGAAGATCGGCATGCAGGCGCTGCGCATTGCGATCGCGGGCTTCATCGTGCCGTACATGGCGGTCTATGCGCCGGCGCTGATGCTGCAGGGCGGCACCTGGCTCGATACATCCTATGTCGTGCTCAAGGCGCTGATCGCGATCGCGCTCTGGGGCGGCGCGGCGATCGGCTTCTGGCTCGGGCCGCTTGCCTGGTGGGAGCGGATCTGGGCGTTTGCGGCGGCGGCCTTTCTGGTGGTGGCGGCGCCGGCGACCGATGAGATCGGCTTGACGGCCGCAGCTGCGCTGGTCGCCTGGCATGTCTGGCGCGTGCGCAAGGGGCGTCCGCTGACGGCTTGACACCGCGCGGCCGAGTCGGCGTGCTTTTCCGCACCCGCTCAATTGCACTGAACGATGCCCGCGCTTGCTGCGTTGTGCCTCGCAGCAGGCGCGCTGCACGTCACACTACCCGTCCCCCGATTCACCCTGCGCTGGCAGCATTCGATCGAGAAAATCGAATGGGCGGAAGACTGGGAAGTCGTCGGTGATTGGCTGTATCTGTCACAAGCGCGTATTCGCGGGTCCGGTGCCGGCATGGAGCCGCCGGACGATGCGCGGCTGGTTCATGGTGTCTGGAACTACCGGCTGGCCGACCCGTGGCGGCGCGAGGTGGTGCTCGCGCGTTCCGAGTTCGTGCCCGACTACGAGCTGTGCGTCGCGGGCCGGTGCCGGCGGTTGTGGCATTGGGTGCCCATCGCGGCCGGAGCCACGACGTTGTCCGCTTGCACCGCTGCGCAATGACTTCGACACGGGCGGGCAGTTCGCCGCGATGCGTGCTTGCCGATCGCTGTGCCGCATGCTCGAAGCGACGCGCAGCGCGTCATCGACAGGCCTCTCGTGCAGCGCATTCCCCTGTGCGCGGCGTGTGGTCAGTAGGACACGGCTGAAAACGCCGCAGTCAGGTGACCGGCCACTCGACGGGCCGCAGCGCCAGCGCCGTGGATGTCCAGCCGCTCGTGCCGCGCTACGGCTTGGTTGGGTCAACCGCCGGCTGCGCACCGGTCGGATGCGCCGACTTCGGCGGCCTGCGCTTGCCGCGCCCGAACAACCGGCCGGTCCAGTAGCCGATGTCGTCCATGAAGGTGTAGACGACCGGGATCACGAGCAGACTCAAAAACGTCGACGTGATCAGTCCGCCGATCACCGCGATCGCCATTGGCGGGCGGAAGCTGTGGTCGCCCGGGCCGAGGCCGACCGCGATCGGCAGCATGCCGGCGCCCATCGCGAGCGTGGTCATGATGATCGGACGCGCGCGCTTGTGGCAGGCGTCAAGCAGCGCTTCGGTACGCGTCATGCCATGCTCGTTGCGCGCGACGATCGCGTATTCGACCAGCAAAATCGAGTTCTTCGTCGCAATGCCCATCAGCATCACGAGGCCGATCAGCGACGGCATCGAAAAACTCATCTTGAACGCGAGCAGCGCAACGAACGCGCCGCCGAGCGACAGCGGCAGCGCAGCGAGGATCGTGACCGGATGCAAAAAGCTTTTGAACAGCAGCACCAGCACGATATAGATGCACAGCACGCCGGTCGCCATCGCGATGCCGAAGCTCTCGAACAGCTCACCCATGACCTCGGCATCGCCGATCGCGACGGTGCGCACGCCGGGCGGCAGGTTTTCGATGGCCGGCAGGTCGTTCACCTGCTTCACCACTTCGCCAAGCTCGCGGCCCGACAACTCGATCTCGAACGTGATGTTGCGCACACGGTCGTAGCGATTGATCTGCGCGGGGCCACCGGCCATCTCGAGCTTGGCGACTTCGGAGAGCAGCACCGGGCCGCGCACGCCGGGCACGGTCAGGCGGCCGAGCAGGTCGAGGTCGTTGCGCGCTTCGCTTTTCAGCCGCACCACGATCGGCACCTGGCGCTGCGACAGGTTCAATTTGGGCAGCGCGGCGTCGTAGTCGCCGACGGTGGCGATGCGCAAGGTGTCGCCGATCGCGCTGCTCGTCACGCCGAGGTCGGCGGCGCGCGCGAAGTCCGGCCGCACCGCGATCTCGGGCCGGATCAGGCTCGCGTCCGACGAGATGTTGCCCAGGCCCGGAATCGTGCGCAGGCCTTTCTCCACATCGACGGCCGCGTCACGCAGCTTGACCGGGTCTTCGCCAGCGAGCACCAGCACATATTTGCCGCCGTTGCCACCCCCTAAGCCGACCTTGCTGCGCGCGCCGGGCAACGGCTGCAGCGCCTGGCGGATGTCGGCTTCGATCGGCTGCTTGCGGGTGCGCTCGGCACGCGGTTTGAGCACGATCGTGAGCGTCGCCTTGCGCACCTCGGACAAGCCCTGCGGGGCGAACGGATCGGCGCCTGCGCTGCCGCCGCCGATGGTGGTGTAGACCGTTTCGATACCATGCACATCTGCGATGAGCCGGCGCGCCTGCTCGGCGATGTCGCGCGTCTGCGCCAACGTCGAGCCGGGCGGCAGCTGCAGATAGACCTGCGTCTGCGACGCGTCGTCGGGCGGCAGGAAACCGGTCGGCAGCAGCGGAATCAGCATCACCGAGCCGACGAAAAACGCGCCCGCGCCGATCGCGGTGAGAATGCGGTGGCGGATGCACCAGCGCGCAAGCTTCATATAGAAGCCCATCCACCAAGGCTCCTTATGCTCGCCCGTGATGGGCTTCAGGATGTAGGCCGACATCATCGGCGTGAGCGCACGCGCCACCAGCAGCGAGGCGACGACGGCGAGCGCGGCGGTCCAGCCGAACTGCTTGAAGAAGCGCCCCGCAATCCCGCTCATGAACGCGGTCGGCAGGAACACCGCGACCAGTGTGAACGTGGTGGCGATCACCGCGAGCCCGATTTCATCGGCCGCTTCCATCGCGGCCTGATACGGCGTCTTGCCCATGCGCAGATGCCGCACGATGTTCTCGATCTCGACGATCGCATCGTCCACCAGCACACCGATCACGAGCGACAGCGCGAGCAGCGTGATGATGTTGATCGAAAAACCCAGATAGTGCATGCCGATGAATGCGGGGATCACCGACAGCGGCAGCGCCACGGCCGCCACGAACGTCGCGCGCCAGTCGCGCAGGAACAGGAACACCACCAGCACCGCCAGCGCCGCGCCCTCGTAGAGCAGTCGCATCGACGCGTTGTATTCCTCGCTGACCGGTTGCACGAAGTTGAATGCTTCGGTCAGCTGCAGGTCGGGGTGCTCCTGCTGGAGTCGATCCAGCACCTTTTTCACGTTGGCGCCGACTTCGACTTCGCTGGCGCCGCGACTGCGCGAGACCTCGAAGCCGACCACCGAGCGGCCGTTGAGCAGCGCGGCAGAGCGTGGTTCGGCAAACGTGTCGCTGATGGTGGCGACGTCCTCCAGCCGGATGTTGCGGCCGTCGAGCAGCGCAAGCTGCACCTTGGCGAGCTGGTCGGCCGACTGCACGTTGGCCATGGTGCGCACCGACTGTTCGCTACCGCCCACATCGGTGCGGCCGCCCGCGACTTCGGTCTGCACCTGGCGCAACTGGCGCGAGATCTCGGCGGCGGTCGCGCCGAGCGCCTGCAGCCGTTCCGCGTCCAGCGCGACGGTGACCTGGCGCTCGACCCCGCCCACGCGCGTGACGGCGCCGACGCCGCGCACGCTCAGAAGCCGGCGCGCGATCGTGTCGTCGACGAACCAGCTGGTCGCTTCGGCGTCCATGCGCGGCGAGCTGACTGCGAATGCGAGGATCGGCTGGCCGGCCAGATCGAGCTTGGCGATCACCGGATCGTTCAGGTCCGCCGGCAGCTCGCCGCGGATGCGTGCGACGGCCGAGCGCACGTCGTCGACCGCTTCCTGCACGGGTTTTTCGAGGCGGAACTCGGCGGTGATCGACACGCCGCCGTCCTGCACCTTGGTGTGCGTGTGCTTCAGGCCCTGCAGCGAGGCGATTGCGTTTTCGATCTTGCGCGCGACTTCGGTCTCGAGCTGCGCGGGCGCGGCACCCGGCAGAGTCGCGCTGATGTTGACGGTGGGCAGGTCCAGATCGGGAAAGTTCTGCACCTTCATCGCACCGAACGACATCAACCCGGCCAGCACCAGCAGCACGAACAGCATCACCGCCGGGATCGGATTGCGGATGGACCAGGCGGAGACGTTCATGGCTCGCCCGCCAGGCTTCGCGCGTAGCGCGCGATTGCGTCCACCTCTGTGCCGGGGAGTGCCGCTGGCGGCCCGGCGAAGCCGGCTTCGCGGCGGCCGCTGGCGGCTTGGCTCTCGAACGAGCGCGTCATGGCTTGGTCTGTTGGTTGGCGACCGGCGCCTCGCTGACCGCCTGCGGCACCACGCGCACCAAGTCGCCGTCGTTCAGAAAACCCGCACCCACGGCAACGACCGACGCGTCCGCGGCCAGCCCGTCCTTGATCTCCACGCGGTCGCCGAAGCGCCGGCCGACGTCGACCTTGGTCTGGCGCACGCGCTGTTCGTCGTCGACCTTGAACACGTAATTGAAGCCGTCGCGCAGCACCACCGCCTGCTGCGGCACCGTCAGTGCCTGCGACTGGCCGAGATCGAACTCGCCACGCGCGAACATGCCGGCGCGCGCGGCGCCGCTGGCAGCCGCTTTCGGGTCCAGGTCGACGTAGACCAGTGCGGCGCGCGTCTTCGCGTCCACCGTCGGTGCGATGGTGCGCACCTTGCCGGTGATCTGGGCGCCGCTGGCGGCCGTGACCAGCACCGGCGCGCCGTGCTCGACACGCTCCAGTTCGGCGGAAGTCACTTCGGCACGCCATTCGAGCCGGTTCTTGCGGATCAGCCGGAACAGCTCGGTGCCGGCCGGCACCACGGCGCCGACGGTCGCCGTGCGCGCCGAGATCACGCCGTCGTCCGGCGCGCGCACTTGCGCAAAACGCAGCCGCAGCTGCTGCACCTTGAGGGAGGCGTTGGCGGCCTGCACGCGCGCATTGGCGGTCGCGGCCGACGTCGCATAGGTGTTGATCTGCTGCTGGCTCATCGCGCCGGTGGCTTGCAGCGTCTGGGCGCGCTCGGCGGTCGCGCGTGCATCGGCCGCCATCGCGCGGGCTTCGGCTACGTGAGCGCGCGCCAACGCAACGTCGGCTTCCACCGATTCGGCGGCGTAGGTGGCCAGCACCTGGCCGGCGCGCACCTTGTCGCCGACGTTCACGTTCACGCGGTTCAGCCGAAGGCCGTTCGCTTCGCTGCCGATGCTGGCTTCCTGCCAGGCCACGATGTTGCCATTGGCCGACAGCCGCAGCGGCACCGCGGTGCGCTGCGGACGGGTGGTGTTCACCGTCAATGCGGGCCGGGCGGTGCCGGAAGCTGCCGTGCGCGCGGCCGGCTCGGCAGCCTGGACTGCGGCCGGCCACAGGGTTGGCAGTGCCACAGCGATCGCAAAAGCGACCAGTGCCAGCGATGTGCATCGTGACGAAAAGGCTGCTGCTTGCATAGGTGCTCGTTCCCGCAAATGAATGCGCCAATGGATATCCGCCGCCGACGCTCCCGAGCCATCGACGCAGGGCGCACAGGAGATCATCAGTGCGGCAAGCCGGCTTGCGCTGCCGGGCCATCGGCGGACACCTGGCTGCGGTCCCAGCCGCCGCCGGCTGCGCGGTAGATGCCGATCCAGGCCGATTGCCGTTCGCGCTCCAGCGCCACGAGGGAGAGTTCCGCGGCCAGCGCATTGCGCCGGGTTTCTTCCAGCTCGAACAGGCTCGCCAGGCCGCCTCGGTAGCGCTCGCGCGTGGCGGCGAGAAAAGCACGCTGACCTTCCACCACGATTTTCGCATCCTCCTCGCGCGCGGCGGTGCTGTCGAGTATGACCAGGGCTTCCTCGACCTCCCGCACCGCCTGGCGCGCGCGCGCGCGATAGACAGCGGCGGCTTCCGCATAGCGTGCGCGCGCCGCGTCGATGTTGGCGCTGATGCGGCCCCCGTCGAACACCGGCACCGTGACAGCGACCGGGCCCACCTGCCAGGTGGTTATCTCGGTGTTGATTGTGTTGCTGACGAACCGCAGGCGACCGACCGCTCCCGACAGCGTCAGACGCGGATAACGCTGCGCCCGGGCTGCGCCCAGATCGGCCGACGCCGCCGCCACCTCGCGTTCCGCGGCGAACAGATCGGGCCGCTGCATCAACAGCTGCGCCGGCAGCACATCCAGCCGAGTCGCACGAAACGAACCGAGCCCCGCACCGCGGGCGAGTTCGGCCCGCAGGTGCGGCTCAGCCCAACCCGTCAGCGCCACCAGCGCTTTCACGGTCAGGTCGCATTGGGCTCGCTGCTGCGTTACACGGGCACGGCCCTCGGCCGCACCCGCGCGGGACAGTGCCGCAGTGGCAGGTGGCTGGAAGCCCGCATCGGCGGCCAGTTGCGTCAGGCGCAGCGATTCGGCGCGCGATTCGGCGTCCGACTTCACCACCACCAACTGGCGCTCGCAGATTCGATAATTCAGGTACTGATTCGCGACTTCGGCGGCGACCAGCACGCGCGCGTCATGCCACTGCGCTCGGCTGCCCTCGAGCCGGGCCTGCGCCGCACCGCGCGCGGCCGCGTTGGCGCCGAACAGGTCAACTTCCCAACTGGTCTGCAGGCCGAGTTGCGTACTGGTGTTTTGCGGAAACAGGGGCGACGTCTTGCCGCGCGTGCTGTTCAGGCCCGCGTCGAGCCGGGGCAGCAGCGCGGCGCCGGCCACCTCGCGCGAAGCGCGTGCCTGCGCAATGCGCGACGTGGCGGCTGCCACGGTGGGCGAGACCTCCTGCGCCGCATCGATTATCGCGACCAGCATCGGGTCGCCCTGCGCGGCCCACCAGTCGGACAGTGCAGCGACTTCGCCCTGATGCGGCACCGGTGCCTGCCAATTCAGCGGCGGTGTCTCGATCGCAAGGGCGCTGGTGTCAGCAACACTGGCGCAACCGCTCAGTGTCAGACCGATCGTACCGGCCAGCAATGCGAAGCGGAGACGCGACGCAGGCGCGGATCGCAGCGAAGAAAGGCTTAAGGGAGGGCGGCACGCACGGGCGGCATGCAAAATGCGGCCCAGCATGTGGCGCCCGAGGCGGACGGACATGCGAAGAATTAAAGCACAACCGGTTTGCCGCCAACGGCTCGGCCGCGCGGCCAACGCCACCGAAAACGCGGATCTGCCAGCGATGCTAGACGGCAGCGAAGACGGTCGTCGATCGGTCGAGCCGCCGATCAACGCCGTGCGGCGCGCGGCGCCTGCGCTGCGCTGAGGTCGCCTTGCGCTGCCGCTGATGTGGACGCTGCCGGTGGCTGCCGCGCCGCGCGCAGTGCGTCGGATGGCATCAGCGGAACGAAGTCGTCATCGGGATCGTGCCGTTTGCCGATTCGCATCGTGCTGCGCGGTGCGCCGGCGGCGTTGGATGGGTTCGTCGTATCGGCTGGGGAGCGGGTCTGTTTCATGGATATCCTCGAGTTCAAAAACGCCGGGCGACAAAACCGGTCGTGGACTCGACGACCTCGACACGCGCTTGCCGCCCAGCTGCGTGCGCCTTGTCACTGCAACCCTCAGCAAAGTCCGTTCCTGCACCACCCGAATCAGGGGTGTATTCCACCCGAAGACGGTGGGCCGCAATACACTGTTTCGCATGAACATCATCGATGCCATTGCCCGATCGGCTCCGTCCATCGCTGCGGTGCGGCGTGACCTGCATGCGCATCCGGAGCTGTGTTTTGCCGAGCACCGCACGGCTGAGCAGGTGGCCGCAAAGCTGACCGAATGGGGCATCCCTGTTCATCGCGGCATGGGAACGACCGGTGTGGTCGGCATCATCAAGCACGGTAGCAGCGACCGTGCCATCGGCCTGCGCGCCGACATGGACGCGTTGCCGATTCAGGAGCGCAACGACTTCGCGCACAAGAGCACGCATGACGGCCGGATGCACGCGTGCGGGCACGACGGCCACACCGCGATGCTTCTGGCGGCCGCGCAATATCTGGCCGGGAACCGCCAGTTCGATGGCACCGTGTATGTGATCTTCCAGCCGGCCGAAGAAGGCGGCGGCGGCGCGCGCGAGATGATGAACGACGGCCTGTTCGACAAATATCCGATGCAGGCCGTGTTCGGCATGCACAACTGGCCGGGCATGCCCTTCGGCACATTCGCCGTCTCGCCGGGACCGGTGATGGCGTCCACCAGCGAATTCAGGATCACCGTGCGCGGCCGTGGGGCACACGCCGCGATGCCGCACCTGGGCATCGACCCGGTGCCGGTCGCGTGCCAGATGGTGCAGGCGTTTCAGACCATCATCAGCCGCAACAAAAAGCCGTCGGAAGCCGGCGTGATCTCGGTCACGATGATTCACGCGGGTGAAGCGACCAACGTGGTGCCCGACAGCTGCGAGTTGCAGGGCACGGTGCGCACCTTCACGACCGAACTGCTCGATCTCGTGGAGCGGCGCCTGCGGCAAGTGGCCGAGCACACCTGCGCCGCGCACGAAGCCGAGTGCGACTTCGCGTTCGAGCGCAATTATCCGGCGACCGTCAATTCGCCAGCCGAAGCCGAGTTCGCAGCGAAGGTCATGGCCGACATCGTCGGCGCCGACCACGTGCTCGAGCAGGAGCCGACCATGGGCGGCGAGGACTTCGCTTATATGCTGCAGGCCAAGCCGGGGGCTTATTGTTTCATCGCCAACGGCGACGGCACGCACCGGGAGATGGGCCATGGGGGTGGCCCGTGCATGCTGCACAACCCGAGCTACGACTTCAACGACAAACTGATCCCGCTGGGTGCGACCTACTGGGTGCGGCTCGCGGAAACCTGGCTTGCGCAGCCGGCGCTCGACGTGGTGGGCATGGGGGCCCATGACCGCCCGCAGCGAGAGCAGCCCCAGCATGTGGCCGCTGCCGCTCCCAGATGATCGGCGTTGCGGACGCTTTCGCGCCGAGCTACGCGCGCGCCCGAGTCCGGTTTCTGGAAGCGGCCGCCGTCGCCGGCGCGGCGATCGAGTCGCTGCAGCACCCGCTGCGCGGACGCGACGGAGAGACGCTTGCGCTCGACATCGCGTGGGACGGTCCGCGCGATGCCGAACGGCTGTTGATCGTCAGCAGCGGCTGTCACGGTGTCGAAGGTTATGGCGGCAGCGGCGTGCAGGTATTTGCGCTGCACGATGCCGAATGGCGCGAAAAGGCCCATGCGGCGGGCATGGCCGTGCTGTATCTGCACGCGCTCAACCCCTGGGGTTTTTCGCACGGCCGACGCGTCACCGAAGACAACGTCGATCTGAACCGCAATTTCCCCAACAGCTTCGACCCGGCTTGGTTGCCGCGCAACCCGGCGTATGCCGAACTGCATGCGCTGCTGCTGCCGCGCCGGTGGCCGCCCGACCCCGCGAATCGGCGCGCGCTGTCAGCATTCGTCGAATCGCGCGGCATGCCCGCGTTGCAGGCTGCGGTCTCGAGAGGCCAGTATGCGTTTCCCGACGGCCTGTTCTTCGGTGGCACCGAGCCGACCTGGAGCCACACCGCATTGCACCGAGTCCTGCGCGAGCACGGCTCGCGCGCACGCCACCTCGGCTGGATCGATTTGCACAGCGGGCTGGGAAAGAACGGCGTTGGTGAGCGCATCTTCGCGGGCCGGGCGGATGATGCCGAGGCGCTCGCGCGGGCGCGCCGCTGGTGGACGCACAGCGTCACTTCGACGCAGGACGGCTCTTCAGCCTCGGCACCCGTGACCGGCAAGATGGGAGAAGTCGTCCACGAGACGTGCGCGCGGGCGCAGACCATCACCCAGATCGCGCTTGAATTCGGCACCCAGCCGCTGCCGGACGTGCTGACTGCGCTGAGAGCCGAGCAGTGGCTACATCGGCATCGGCAAGCGGTCGGGGAGGTGGTGGCGGCCCGCATCCAGCAGCAGCTGAAGGAAGCCTTCTTCATCGATACCGATGCCTGGAAGGCGCAGGTCATCAGCCAGGCGCGGCAGGCGTTGTTTCAGGCGGTGGACGGCTTGAGCGCAGACGGCGCCGACAACATACCGAACAGCGACTTGCTACCCAAACGATAGCAACAACCGCGCTATCTCGGTGCGCCGGTGCCGGCAATCGGCACAAACGCCGCAACCCGCTCAATCGGCCGGCTTCGACTCGTCGTCCGCCTGTGCGGCCGGAGGCGCCACCGGCGGCGTGTCCGATGCGTGGTGTTCCAGCGGGGGTTTGCGACCCGGCTGCGGCGCATGCTCGGCGTCGGGCGCCAGCGCTTCACCACGCTGCTTTTTTTCCTGCTGCACTTTTTTGTCGTGCGCGACGTTGCGGGGGTCGGTCATCGGTTCTTTCGGTATTCGAGCGGAACAGGGGGTTTTGGTTCGTCTGCGACGGGCTCGCATGCGTTCGCAATTTTCACTTGCGGCTTGACGCCGCGGCTGTCGGCCAGCGCGCCGTCGTTTCAGTCGCTCGTCGGCTGCTTGCGAAACACGACGACATGTTGCCACGGCAGCGTCTCGACCGTGCGATCCCATTTCAGCGTGCCCAACTGGCCCGCCTCGAGCCGCACCTGCGCTTCACTCATCTTGTGCAGCGGCTTGATCGGCACGGCGGGGTCTTCCGCGCGGTACTCGACAAACACCAGTTGTCCGCCGGCCTTCAAGGCACGCGAGATGCTGCGCAACATCTCGCGTGGAAATGCGAGCTCGTGGTAGACGTCGACCATGACCGCTAGGTCGAGCGACTGCGCGGGCAGCCCGACATCGCGTTCGCTGCCGAGCGTGGGCGACACGTTGTCGAGCCCGGTGCGCTCGACCATGCGCTCGAGCAGCCGGACCATCTCCGGTTGCACATCGATCGCAAGTACCCGGCCATTCGGCGCGACCTGCCTGGCCATCCGGCGCGACAGATAGCCGGTGCCCGCGCCGATGTCGGCCACCGTCATGCCGGGTTGCAATGCGAGGGCTTTCAGCAGCAGGTCTGTGCGCTCTTCCTGCTCACGCTCGGTGCGCTCCAACCACGCCGCACCCTGCCAGTCCATCACATGCGCGATTTCGCGGCCCAGATAGCGCTTGCCGGTGCCGTCGATGCTGGCTCGGCCTGTCGTATAACCCGCATCGGGCGCGGCAGCGGCAGCAGGCACAGCAGGCCAGCAGGCGCAGCAGCGGCAAATCCAGCAGTTCCGCCCAGCACCATCAGCCACATCCACAAGAGAAAAATGCGGCGCCTCCAACACGTGACTCCAATCGCTTTGAATAGCGTGACCATCTGACTGCTTTCGTGTGATTTTTTGAATCTGCTGTCGTACCGCGATCACAACGGGTGGTTGTCGATACTGAGGGTTGGGTGCGGGTGCTAAGGTCGGCCGCCCCGGAAAATCCTCACAGACGCTGGGTCTGTGGCAGCAGACCGCGACCTCCGGCGCAACCAAACTGTCGCACAGTTGGCTTGCCTGCATTGTTCAATCTGGAGAATACGCAGAACACGCAAAAAACCCCGGCCACGCGATGCGGTTCCGGGGTTTTCGCTCGAAACCGCATGCGTCGCGGTCAAGAGCTGCTGCGGGTCACTTTTTCTGTCGATACTTGCGCAACGCCGCGATCTGCGCGGCCATCACGGCCAGTTCGGACTGCGCCATCGCGATGTCGACATCGCTCTTGGCGTTCTTGAGCGCCTCTTCCGCAGCGGCCTTGGCCTGATTGGCCTTTTCGTCGTCGAGGTCCTTGCCGCGGATCGCGGTGTCGGACAGCACGGTCACGCGCGTCCGGCTGCACTTCGAGAATGCCGCCGGCGACGAAGACGAATTCCTCGCTGCCGTCGGCCTTCTCGATGCGCACCGAGCCGGGCCGGATGCGCGTGATCAGCGGCGTGTGGCGCGGATAGATGCCGAGCTCGCCGGCTTCACCGGGCAGCGCGACGAAGCTTGCGCCTCGCCCGAGAAGATCGACTCCTCGGCGCTGACCACATCGACGTGAATGGTGTTGGCCATTCAAGATTCCCTTTCGTGACGAAGGTTGCCGCTGCTCTCAGGCCGCGACCTTCTTGGCTTTTTCGAAGGCCTCGTCGATCGTGCCGACCATGTAGAACGCCTGCTCGGGCAGGTGGTCGCACTCGCCGGTCGACGATCATCTTGAAGCCGCGGATGGTTTCGGCCAGCGGCACGTACTTGCCCGGGCGAGCCGGTGAACACTTCGGCCACGTGGAAAGGCTGCGACAGGAAACGCTGGATCTTGCGGGCGCGGGCCACGGCCAGCTTGTCTTCGGGCGCCAGTTCGTCCATGCCCAGAATCGCGATGATGTCGCGCAGTTCCTTGTAGCGCTGCAGCGTGCCCTGCACCGCACGGGCGGTGTCGTAGTGCTCTTCGCCGACCACGTTGCGGGTCGAGCTGGCGGCTGGTCGAGTCCAGCGGGTCCACGGCCGGGTAGATGCCCAGCGAGGCGATGTCGCGCGACAGCACCACGGTGGAGTCCAGGTGGGCGAAGGTCGTGGCGGGCGACGGGTCGGTCAAGTCATCGGCAGGCACGTACACGGCCTGGATCGAGGTGATCGAGCCGACCTTGGTCGACGTGATGCGCTCCTGCAGGCGGCCCATTTCTTCGGCCAGCGTCGGCTGGTAGCCCACGGCGGAAGGCATGCGGCCCAGCAGTGCGGACACTTCGGTGCCGGCCAGCGTGTAGCGGTAGATGTTGTCGACGAAGAACAGCACGTCGCGGCCTTCGTCGCGGAACGATTCGGCAATCGTCAGGCCGGTCAGCGCCACGCGCAGGCGGTTGCCCGGCGGCTCGTTCATCTGGCCGTAGACCATCGCCACTTTCGACTCGGGCAGGTTCTCCAGGTTCACGACGCCGGAGTCGGCCATCTCGTGATAGAAGTCGTTGCCTTCGCGGGTACGCTCACCCACGCCGGCAAACACCGACAGGCCGCGAGTGGGCCTTGGCGATGTTGTTGATGAGTTCCATCATGTTCACGGTCTTGCCGACGCCGGCGCCGCCGAACAGGCCCACCTTGCCGCCCTTGGCGAACGGGCAAACCAGGTCGATCACCTTGATGCCGGTCTCGAGCAGTTCCTGCGACGGGCGACAGTTCGTCGTAGGCCGGCGCCTTGCGGTGGATCGAGCGGTGCAGTTCTGGCTCGACCGGGCCGCGCTCGTCGATCGGCGCGACCGAGCACGTCCATGATGCGGCCCAGCGTGGCCTTGCCGACGGGCACCGTGATCGGCGCGCCGGTGTTGGTGACCATCATGCCGCGGCGCAGGCCGTCGGACGAGCCGAGCGCAATGGTGCGCACCACGCCGTCGCCGAGCTGCTGCTGCACTTCGAGCGTCAGTTCGCCGCCTTCGATCTTCAGCGCGTCGTACACCTTGGGCATCTGGTCGCGCGGAAACTCCACGTCCACCACGGCGCCGATACACTGAACGATCTTGCCTTGCGCGCCTGCTTTGACCTGCTGCTGCAGTTCTCTGTTGAGCTCGTTTGCGTCTTGGCCTGGCCATGATCGATTCCTTTAAATCTGTGAAACCTGCTTCGCGGCGGCTGCCGCACTGCGAGTGCGAGCCGCCGCGCAGCAGCGCCGGCGACGATTTCCGACAGTTCCTTGGTGATCGCCGCCTGGCGGGTCTTGTTGTAGACCAGCTTCAGTTCGCCGATCACGTTGCCGGCGTTGTCGGTCGCGGACTTCATGGCCACCATGCGCGCCGATTGCTCGGACGCCATGTTCTCGGCCACGGCCTGGTACACCAGCGCTTCGACGTAGCGCACCAGCAGTTCGTCGATGACGGTCTGCGCATCGGGCTCGTAGATGTAGTCCCAGCCGTGATGCGTGCCGCCCGTCGGCGCTTCTGCCTTCATCTGCGCGGCCGACAGCGGCAGCAATTGCTCGAGCACCGGCTCCTGCCGCATCGTGTTGATGAAGCGCGTGTAGCACAGGTAAACCGCGCTCGACTCGCCCTTCGGCATAGGCGTCGAGCAGCACCTTGACCGGGCCGATGAGCTTGTCCAGGTGCGGCGTGTCGCCCAGCTGCGTCGCGTGCGACACCACCTTCGCGCCGATCCGGTTCAGAAAGCCCAGTCCCTTGTTGCCGATCGCAACCGCCTTCGATCTGCACGCCGGCGGCCTGCAGCTCGCGCAGCTTGGCCGTGACCGCGCGCAGCACGTTGGTGTTCATGCCGCCGCACAAGCCCTTGTCGGTCGTGACCACGATGAAGCCGACGGCCTTTGCGCCGTCGTGCTGCTTCATGAACGCATGCACGTACTCAGGGTTGGCCTGACCCAGGTTGGCCGCGACGCTCGAATCTTGTCGCTGTAGGGACGCGCCGAGCGCATGCGCTCCTGCGCCTTGCGCATCTTGGAGGCGGCGACCATCTCCATCGCCTTGGTGATCTTCTTGGTGTTTTCCACCGATTTGATCTTGCCGCGGATTTCCTTGCCTGCTGCCATGACGGAATGTTCCTGCTGTTAGCCGGGTTGCATCTGCAACGGAAAGCTTTTCAAGCAAAGCGCCTTCTTGAATGTCGGCCACGGCGGCTGTTCAATTCGCTGTCCGACTCCTTGCTCATCGCCTTGTCGGTCTCGAGCGTGTCCATCAGCGCCGCGTGCTTGTCTTTCAGGATACGCGTGCAGGCCGGCTTCGAACGGCAGCACCTTCTTGACCTCGATGTCGTCCATGAAGCCCTTGTTCACTGCGAACAGCGTAGCGGCCATCATGCTGATCGGCAGCGGGCTGTACTGCGTCTGCTTCAGCACTTCGGTCACGCGCGCACCGCGGTCGAGCTGCTTGCGCGTGGCTTCGTCCAGGTCGGACGCGAACTGCGCGAATGCAGCCAACTCACGGTACTGCGCCAAGTCGTTACGGATACCGCCGGACAAGTTCTTGATCAGCTTGGTCTGCGCCGCACCGCCCACGCGCGACACCGAGATACCCGCGTTGATGGCGGGCCGGATGCCGGCGTTGAACAGGCTGGTTTCCAAGAAGATCTGGCCATCGGTAATTGAGATCACGTTGGTCGGCACGAACGCGGACACGTCGCCGGCCTGCGTTTCGATGATCGGCAGTGCGGTCAGCGAACCGGTCTTGCCCTTGACTTCGCCTTTGGTGAAGGCTTCGACGTAGTCGGCGTTCACCCGTGCAGCACGCTCCAGCAGGCGGCTGTGCAGATAAAACACGTCGCCCGGATAGGCTTCCCGACCCGGCGGGCGGCGCAGCAGCAACGAGACCTGGCGGTAAGCCACGGCCTGCTTCGACAAGTCGTCATACACGATCAATGCGTCCTGGCCGCGATCGCGGAAGTATTCGCCCATCGTGCAACCCGAGTACGCGACTGACGTACTGCATGGCAGCCGACTCGGAAGCCGATGCGGCAACCACGATCGTGTACTCCATCGCGCCGGCCTGCTCCAGCGCACGCACGAGGTTCTTGATCGTCGACGCTTTCTGGCCAATTGCCACGTACACGCAGATCATGTCCTTGCCCCTCTGGTTGATGATCGCATCAACCGCAACCGCCGACTTGCCGGTCTGGCGGTCGCCGATGATCAGCTCGCGCTGGCCACGGCCGATCGGCACCATCGCGTCGATCGACTTTCAAACCGGTCTGCACCGGCTGATCCACCGATTTGCGCGCGATCACGCCCGGCGCGACTTTTTCGATCACGTCGGTCATCTTCGCGTTGATCGGGCCCTTGCCGTCGATCGGGTGACCCAGCGCGTTCACGACTCGGCCGAGCAGCTCGGGCCCGACCGGCACTTCCAGAATGCGGCCCGTGCATTTGACGGTGTCGCCTTCGGAGATGTGCTCGTATTCGCCCAGAATCACCGAGCCGACCGAGTCGCGCTCGAGGTTCAGTGCAAGGCCGTAGGTCGGCTGACCGTCCGGCGTCGGCGGGAACTCGAGCATCTCGCCCTGCATCGCTTCGGACAGGCCGTGAATGCGCACGATGCCGTCGGTGACCGACACCACGGTGCCTTCATTGCGGATGTCGGCGCGGGCGCCCAGGCCTTCGATGCGGCTTTTGATCAGTTCGGAAATTTCTGCGGGATTGAGTTGCATGACCCGGATCCTTCGATGATGGTGTGAGTGATGTGGGTTGACGCGGGTCTGTTTGCCGGCCGATGGCCGCTCCCCGCCGTATCGGATCAGGCGGTCAGCGCCAGCTTCATCTGTTCGAGCCGCGCGCGCACCGAAGTGTCGAGGACTTCGTCGCCAACCACGATGCGAATGCCGCCGATCAGATCGGGCTGCTCCTGCACGCTCAGTTTCAGTTTGCGCTCGAAGCGCTTTTCCAGCGTGGCCGAGAGGTCCTGCAGCGCCGTGTCATCGATCGGAAACGCGCTATAGACGACCGCATCCGAGTTGCCCGACTGCGCGTTGCTGAGCGAACGGAACTGGCTCGCGACTTCGGGCAACGCAGCGAGTCGCCCGTTGTCGACCACGACGCGCAGGAAATTCATCGCAGCGTCGGGTAAGGCGTCGCCGCCGTTGCCTTGCGCAATCGAAGCGACTAGGTCGACCACCTGCTCGTCGCGCACGCTCGGGTCGCTTGCGAACTGAAGCAACTGCGGCTCGCGCGCCACGGCCGCCAGCCGGTCAAGCCAGTCCTGCGACGCGCCTGCTTGTTCCGCACCGATGGTTTTGAACAAGGCTTCGGCGTATGGGCGGGCAATAGTTGCGAGTTCAGCCATGATGGGTGAGAAACCTTTTCGTTGTACAGAAAGCCGGGCCTATTACCGGGCCTGTTGCGCGCGCAAGCACATTTGCAACCGGCCGGCCTGCTTTGCTCACAGCTCGGTCTTCAACCGATTCAGCAGATCGGCATGCACCTGCGGATTCACTTCCTTGCGCAGGATCTGCTCGGCGCCCTTGACGGCCAACGCGGCCACCTGCTCACGCAGGCCTTCGCGCGCCTTGATCGTCTGCTGCTCGGCCTCGGCCTGGGCGGACGCGATGATCTTGTTCGCTTCCTCGGTCGCTTTGGCTTTCGCTTCTTCGACGATGGTTTGCGCGCGGCGCTCGGCGTCGGCCAGGCGGCCGGCAGTCTCGGTGCGCGACCGGGTCAGCTCGTCTTCGATCCGCTTGTTCGCGGACGTTAGCTCCGAGCGCGCCTTGTCGGCCGCAGCCAGTCCTTCGGCGACCTTGTGGGCCCGTTCGTCCAGCGCGGCGGCGATCGGCGGCCACACGTATTTCATCGTGAACCAGACCAGGATCGCGAACACGATGGCCTGGACGAACAGCGTTGCATTGATGCTCACGGCAACACCCTTTCTTTCAGACGGTGATGGTTCTTGGAGTCCGGCAGATGCCGCTCGAATCAGACGATGACGAACGGATTGGCGAACGCGAACATCATCGCGATACCGACGCCGATCAAGAACGCCGCGTCGATCAGACCGGCCAGCAGGAACATCTTGGTCTGCAATTCGTTCATCAGTTCGGGCTGACGCGCGGCCGATTCGAGGTACTTGCTGCCCATGATGCCGATGCCGATGCACGCACCGACAGCGCCCAGACCGATGATCAGACCAGCAGCGAGTGCGACGAAGCCGAGTACTTGTTCCATTTGTTGTTACCCCAGTGAAAAAGAAAAAGGAAAGAGAAGAAAAAGACTCTCGAAGGACCGCAGCGCGACTTCAGTGAGCATCGTGGGCCTGCCCCACGTACACCAGCGCGAGCATCATGAAAATGAAGGCTTGCAACGTGATGATCAGGATGTGGAAGATGGCCCACATGGTGCCGGCGATGATGTGGCCGATCGGCAGCAGGATGCCTGAGAGCGACAGCCCGGCGGCCGCGCCCATCAGGGCGATCAGCATGAAGACGAGTTCGCCCGCGTACATGTTGCCGAACAGTCGCATCGCGTGCGAGACCGTTTTGGCGATGAATTCAATCAACTGCATCGCGACGTTGGCGATGCCGAGCAACACAGCGAACACCGGGTTCTTGCTGGTGCCGAACGGCGCCGAGACCAGCTCGTGCCCCCAGCCGCCAATGCCCTTGATCTTGATGTTGTAGGCGATGCAGACGAGCAGCACCGAGACCGACAAACCCAGCGTGGTCGACAGATCGGCTGTAGGCACCACCCGCAGATAGGAATGGCTGGCGTCGCCCCCTGCGAGACTGTGAAAACCACCCCAGATCGATGGCAGCAGATCAACCGGCAACAGGTCCATCGCGTTCATCAGAAAAATCCAGACGAACACAGCCAACGCAAGCGGTGCGACCAGCTTGCGGCTGGTCGC
Organism: uncultured beta proteobacterium; assembly: GCA_963761295.1. Classification (GTDB taxonomy): domain Bacteria; phylum Pseudomonadota; class Gammaproteobacteria; order Burkholderiales; family Burkholderiaceae_C; genus JBBPYC01. Next base: position 161,489 of record CAVXGG010000010.1, on the reverse strand, counting down.
GTTGTGCACGATGCCCTTGGCCTGCGTGTCGACCATCTCGACCAGGAACTCGACCGCCGCCTGAAAACGACCGGGGGGCCCCGAAGTCGCGCTCCGGGCCGCACGATAGAGCAGCCAGCTGCCCAGCACGCCCATCAGCACCGACCAGATGATCGAGTCGTAGTTCACCACCGAAAAGTCGACCACCCCGTTCATCGGCTTGTTCTGCCAATGCGCGAGGTGATGCACGATGTATTCGCCAGCGGTCGGGGCGTGTTCTGCAGCAGCCATCTTCGCGTTGTTCCTAACCCTGTTGCTTCTTCAATCAGACTTCACCTGGAACCGCTTGCCAAACAGCGGCACCAGCCAATACACCTTCATCGTCACGATCAGCCCGACCAGCATGGCCGGCCAGTTGAGCGGCGATACCAACCGGGGCGCCGCGAACAACATCGCGACGGTCAGGCCGATCTTGACCAGTTCCCACAAAAAAAACCCGGCCACTGCCGAGCCCGCGTTGGCCGAAGCCACCCGACTCGTCAGACCGCGCGCAAAAACCGCAGCCGGCAACGCCACCGCGAGGGCACCGTAGCCGATCGACCAGCCAACTTCCGGCCTGCCCGTCAGGAGCCAGCCAGCCAAGGCCAGCAGCAAGCCCACCATGATTTGCGCCGCCACCACACGCCAAGGAGAAAACAGTGGTTGGCGGTGGCGCAACCGACGTGCCTCTTCGGCCGTCAGCGGCTTGAATTCAGGCTCATCCACCCGAGTGCCCGACTTGGCAGCCAGATCGACTGTCACAGCTTTTTTCGGCTCCATCGTCGCATCTGCTGACTCGCTATACATCGAGCAATCCAGCTTTCAAACCCACCACGCAGGCAACGATCATGAACCAGACCCGAGCAAACCCAACAATTATAAAGTGAATGACTGCATGTATCTGGATACACCAGCTCAATCTTGACCTGCATCAGCAGGGCCAAGCACCCAGGCCGTGCGTGACGCCGGCAAATTCCGTCGGAAAATTCGCCGCATGAACAACGACCCTTCGGCCCCCACGCCGCCCGAATCCGACGCAGCAGACTCGCACAAGCAGTCCCTGATCGACTACCCGAGCCCGTTTCCCATCAAGGTCATGGGTGAGCACATAGACGGCTTCGTGGAAGCCGTCACGATGACCGCGCGCCAGTTCGACCCGGACTTCGATGCCGGCACGATCGAGCTGCGCGAGAGCTCTGGCGGCAAGTATCTCGGCATCACGATCACCGTGACGGCAACCTCGCGCGAACAGCTCGACGAGTTGTATCGCACGCTATCGACGCATCCGATGGTCAGGGTGGTGCTGTAAGCCTGTTGCGGCTGCGAGGGCGCGGCCCGCCGCGCCTTGTTGCGGTCAGACACAGGCCAGTTCGTTGACAGATCGCCGGGAATGCAAGCGTGTCCGGACCGAAGTGGCTGCGTGCCGGGCAACCAAGGTCGGGGCAGTGCCGCCAGACCAATGCCTGACCATCACTCGACAGATTTCCTGTGCATGGGCGTGGAGTTGCAGCGGGACCATTCCCCTGTAAAAGCGGGACAGGTATCTTGGTGTGGCGCCCATGGTTGTGCTTCATCGGCTGCACGCATGGACCACTATGGTGGTGGTTCTGCTCGCGGTTGATCCGCGACGACGAACTGCGAATGGCGCAGTCGTCCTGTGTAATCATCAAAAAATCACAACCTATGAGTCAGCAAGACTTGGAACTCATCCACCTAAGGCGCGCTAGCCGGCGTCGGCGCACAGGCGCTTGTTGTTCGAACGGCAGGGCGTCTCGCGCTTGACCACGACGGCCATCAAAACGGCATCCAGTTGCGTGACATCGTCCCTGCCGGCCCCGGCCACGACGAGCGACAACGGGACGCCACAGCCGTTCACCAGCAGGTGGCGTTTGATCCCATTTTCTTCCCCGATCGGTCGGGTTGGCTCCCACCGCCTGCTGCGCCAGCGGCGCCTTGAACACGGCCCCATCGATGCTCCGCCGCGTCCAGGCAATGTCCTCCATCTGGTCAGCCTCGGCAAGCCCGGCCCTCCAGAGGAACTCGGAAACGCCTTGGCTCTCCTGCTCCAGGAACTGCTTATCTCCCGCGCTGGCGCTGCCAAAATGCGCTTTGGGCAGCGCCTTCCATTGTCAGCCGGTGCGCAAAACATACACGATCACTTCGAACACCTGCCGCATGGGCTCGGGCGGGCGTCCCGCGCCCGCCTTGCCCACATACTGCCTGTCGGCGGGGCGCTCGCGCACCCGAATGAGCGGCTCAACCGGTTGCCTGAATTCATCGGCCGCCGACCATGAGCCCACCCGCTTGGCTGTCGCCACAAGTTCGTCGAATCGCCGCGTGCCGTGCGGCTTTGGAGAAGAGTCTGCTATTTACGGGTAATTTCTAGGCCGCCTCGACAGAATGAATGTCACGCCGGCGAAATCCGTGTGAGGTGACTTGCAAGGCCGGGGCGCGTCGGTCGATTTGGAGATTTTCAAAGAATATGCGCATCTTGCATGTCGTGCACGGCCTGTCGCGAGGCGGCCTGGAAAACGGAGTCGTGAATCTGGCCAACGGCCTCCCGAAGGACTTATTCGAGCAGGCCATCTGCTGCCTTGACGTGCGGGGCGAGCTGGCCGAACGGGTGAACGCCAGCGTCTCGATTCATGAAGTGCATCGTCGGAAAAACGGTCGTGCCGCGCTCGCGTCGCTGCGCCGTTTGCTGGCCGAATGGCGACCGGACGTCGTGCATTGCCGCAACTGGAACGCGTGGCCCATTACCGCGTTCGCGCACCGGCTCGAGCCCGGTCGCCGCAGTCTGGTCTGGAGCTTTCACGGCTTTGCCGACAATGCTCCGTTTCCTTTGCGCAGGCGCGTCGCATCGCGGTTGCTTTCGACGACCACCGATCGACTGGTCGCCGTATGCCGGCACTCCGCAGATCTGTTTGCCGCCCGCACCGGTATCGTGCCGGCCCGGTTCGAGGTATTGCACAACGGCGTTGACGCACAGCGTTTTTCCCTCGAAGACCGCAGGGCCGGCAAAGCCGCACTCGGTCTGGCGACCGGTCGGGTGCTGATTCTCACCGTGGCAAACCTGACGCCGATCAAGGACCATGCCGGACTGCTCGAAGCGGTGGCGACCCTGTCGCCTGCGCAGCGTGCCCGACTGCAGCTGCGGTTCGTTGGCGAAGGTCCGATGCGGGCGCAGTTGCAGCAGAAGATCGATGCCCTCGGGCTTGCAGACATGGTCGACTTGGCAGGAACCAGCGACCGAGTCGCGGCGGAGATGGCCGCCGCTGATGTGTTCGTGCTGCCCAGCGTTCTGGAAGGGATGAGCAATGCGATTCTTGAGGCAATGGCCAGTGGCTTGCCGGTTGTAGCCCGTGCGGTCGGGGGCAATCCGGAATTGGTGGTGCATGAAGAGACTGGTTTCCTCTGTGCGATCGACGACTTGACGGGCCTGGCCCATGCGGTCGATCGGCTGGCAGAGGACCAAGCGCTGCGTGAGCGCATGGGCAAGGCAGCGCGAGACCGTGTCATGAACACCTTTTCGCTGAGCGCCATGCTGAACCGATATGTGGCTTTCTATGGCTCGGCCGCAAGAACGTAGCCTGCTGGGGAGGTTGGACGTCGGCGGACTCGATTCGAACTGCGGTACGCTGAATCATCGAAGTCGAAAAAAAAGCACAAGAAGTTATGCAAGAGAAGTTGAAGGTTCTCCAGCTCGGCCCGTTTCCGCCGCCGGTCGGCGGAATGGCAACCGTCGTTGCGACGCTTGCCGAGGGCCTGAAGGCGGTTGTGGACGTCCATGTCCTGAACAACGCCAAGACTACCGCGCGGGACCGCCCGTTGTGGCGTGGCGTAGGTGCTCAGTTGTCGCTTTTGAAGCAGCTTGCTGTCGAATGCATGTCATGGCGCGCCGATATCGTGCACATCCACACCTGCTCCTGGTTCACGTTTTGGCGCAATGCGGTGGATGTGGCGATGGCGCGAGCATTCGGCCGTTCGGTGATCGTGCACATACATGGCGGGCAATTTGCCGACTTCATCGCATCAATGAACGAGGTACAGCGCTGGGTGGCCAAGATCACGCTGGGCTCGGCGCATCGGGTCGTGATCCTGGGCAAATATCTTGTAGGGCCGATCGGCGAGCTGGTCGACCAAGAGCGCTTGCTTGTGCTGCCTAACGGCGTCCACATTGGCACGCCGGTGCCCGTAAAGGCGAACAGCGCCGAGTTCCGGATCGCTTGCCTTGGCAGCTACGGGGCCAGAAAGGGCCAGGAAGATCTGATCCGGGCGGCTGCGCTCCTGCGACCCAGCGGCAAAGTCAGATTGCAGCTTGCGGGTGATGAAGCGGTGCCCGGCCACCGTGCCGAACTCGAGCGGCTGGCGGCTTCAGTTGGCCTGAGAACCCAGGTGTCACTGTCCGAACCGATCACCGGTGCGGAAAAGGAAGCATGGTTGAGGGAGGCCGACTGCTTTTGCCTTCCTTCTTATGTCGAAGCGTTTCCCATGGTCATGCTCGAAGCGATGGCGATCGGCCTGCCGGCTGTATTGACGCGGGTCGGTGCAATCCCTGAGGCCGTGTCCGACGGGACCGAAGCTCTGTTGTGCAACGCCGGTGACTTGCCTGCTTTGGCAAGTCATCTGCAGGACCTGATGGACCATCCGGAGCGGCGCGAGACGATCGGCTTGCAGGGCCGCCAGCGCATCGTGCGCGAATACGATCTGGATGCAAATCTGCGTCGGCTTGAGCAGGTCTACCGAACGCTGGTGGTCGAAAAGCGCGGGATGGCGCCGGCGTGATTGCCAGGTTGTGGATTTTTCGGGATGGCGCGATTTGGCAGCTTGGCGACAGGCAGGGATGCGCGCTCCTGGCTGGTTCAACGCCGACTGCGTGATGCCTGTACAAACGATGCGACGAGCCCTCTGAATCGCAGGGTTTGGCGAACCGTCACGGCAACGATTCGACGGCGACCTGCCCGAGGGGCTGCCGCTTCACGTCGACCGCAAAAAAAGCAATGCCTCTAAAGCAGGTGGCCTTCATGTCCGGCTATCGACCGGCGAGCGGTTGCCTGGGCCGCCACAACCTTGTCCTGCAATGGCCGACGGCAGCCGGCTCGGCTTGCATTGAATAGCGCGAAACCCGCAGACTTTCTTGCAATGAGCCCTTCAACACGCATGGTTCGTCATCTGGGTCGGGTTGACTTCCGTGCGACCTACGAAGCAATGCAGCGTTTCACCGCGATGCGCGCGCCGGATGCGCCTGACGAACTCTGGATCTGCGAACACTTCCCGGTGTTTACCCAAGGCTTGGCCGGTCGCCCCGAGCATTTGCTCGTGCCGCGCGATATCCCGGTCCTGCAGACCGACCGCGGCGGGCAAGTCACCTATCACGGCCCGGGCCAGGTGGTCGCCTACCCCCTGTTGGACCTGCGGCGCACCGGTTACTTCGTGAAAGAGCTCGTACACCGGATCGAAGAAGCGGTGCTCAGCACGCTGCTGCACTTCGGCGTCACCGGACATCGCCTCGTCGGCGCACCAGGCATCTATGTGTGGCTCCACGACCCGTTTTCGCACGCCCGATTGGCGCCGCGGCCAGCCGATGCGGCCGATCGGTTTGAGGGCCTGGGCAAGATCGCCGCGCTTGGTTTGAAGGTGAGCCGGCATTGCAGCTATCACGGGGTTGCGCTGAATGTCGCGATGGATCTCGAACCCTTTTCGCGCATCAACCCTTGCGGCTACCAAGGTCTGCAAACGGTGGATCTTTCTACAATGGGTATTGAAGTTTCCCGGGACGAAGCCGCCACCGTGCTTGCGAAAAAACTCGTCGCCCGGCTCGATCCCTGACCCTGGTCATTCACTGCGGGGAGTTCTGTTTCCATGTCTCTCATCGAAGAAGCGCGCCCGACGCTCGGCACCGTCGTGCGCGAAGCGCAGACCGGCGCCGGCTACGACGCGCACGCCAAGCAAAAGGCCGCGGCGAAGTTGTCGCGCATCCCCGTCAAGGTCGAGACGGGCGCGCCGGTGCTCAAAAAACCCGACTGGATTCGCGTCAAGGCCGGCTCGCCCACCACGCGCTTCTACGAGATCAAGGACATCCTGCGCGCGAACAGGCTTGTGACGGTCTGCGAGGAAGCGTCGTGCCCGAACATCGGCGAATGCTTCGGCAAGGGCACGGCCACCTTCATGATCATGGGCGACAAGTGCACGCGGCGCTGCCCGTTCTGCGATGTGGGTCACGGCCGGCCCGATCCGCTCGACGTCGAGGAGCCGCTGAACCTCGCGCGCACGATCGCGGCGCTGAAGTTGAAGTACGTCGTGATCACGAGCGTGGACCGCGACGATCTGCGCGACGGCGGCGCTGGCCACTTCGTGCAATGCATCCAGCGCACGCGCGAACTGTCCCCTGCCACGCAGATCGAAGTGCTGGTGCCGGATTTTCGCGGCCGTGACGATCGCGCGTTGGAGATTCTCAAAGCCGCGCCGCCCGACGTACTGAACCACAACCTCGAGACCGCACCGCGCCTGTACAAGCAGGCGCGGCCCGGCAGCGACTATGCGTTTTCGCTGAACTTGCTGAAGAAGTTCAAGGCGCTGCATCCGCAGGTGCCGACCAAGAGCGGGCTGATGGTCGGCCTGGGGGAGACCGATGAAGAAATCCTCGACGTGATGCGCGACATGCGCGCGCACCACGTCGAGATGCTCACGATCGGCCAGTACCTCTCACCGAGCAGCAGCCACCTGCCGGTGCGGCGTTATGTGCATCCGGACACGTTCCGGATGTTCGAAGACGAGGCGCGTGCGATGGGTTTCTCGCACGCGGCCGTGGGCGCGATGGTGCGTTCCAGCTATCACGCGGACGAGCAGGCGCAGGCGGCGGGGCTGGCGGTGCCGGTGGGCTGAACAGCGCGCTGCACGACCTCGGGAAGGTCGCGCACCGGATCGATCGCAGCCCTTGCCGCTGCTGCGATCGATTCCGCTTCAGCGTTGGCGAATTGGCAAGGCAAGGCCCGCCGGGCCGGCGACCGGGCGGGTGTCGCCGCTGCGCTCAACCGCCTTCGCGCTCCATGCCTCGCCCCTTGTCTTCGTGATGGTCAGCGCCGTGGTGCGCTCCCTGCCCATGCATCTCACCGTGCCTGCGGTGATGGCGATCGTGCCGGCCCATCCGACGATTTTTCTGCGCGGCTTCGTCGAACGTCTTCTGCTGCTCGGCAGACAGTTGCGCATAGAACGCGTTGGTTGCGTCGAACCGCTGGTCCATCGCCGCGTTGCGCTCGCGCCGCAACGCGCGCATGCGCTCGATGCGCTGCGGCGTGGTGAGCGTGTCCTTGTCGGCGCGCATCGAAGCCATCCGCTTCATCGCATCGGAGCTCGGCTGCATGGCGGAAGTGAACGTCTCCCAGGCGTCCTGCTGTTGCGGCGTCAGATCGAGCCGGGCTTTCAGCGCAGCCAGACGCTCCGCAACGCGGGCCTGCATGCGTTGCATCCGGCCCGTCCCGCGGTCGGTTCGGGCACTGTCGCTGGCTTGGCTCGCAGGCGCTGTGGCGCGCGGCTGCGGCATTGCGTTTTCGGTCTGCGCGTGCGCGGTGACGGCGGCGCTGGCGATCAGGGTGGCCATCAGGAGCGATACGACGGGACGACTCTGCTGGTTGCGATTCATGGTGAACGGCTCTCCGGAATTGATTCGTGGGCACTGGCCCGGGGTCTGCAGTCTCAACAAACACATCGGGTGGTCTCACCTAGACTCGGGCCCCTGCCCGCAGGCGTCTGCCGCGTGGCACCGGGCGTTGATCCAGGCTTGCGCTCAAGTGTGCGCAGCGACTGTCAAGCCGCGTTCGCCGCATGCCTTCCGTTCGGTAAAGATCGACCGGATCGACCGGATCGACCGGATCGACGGCGCGTGTCGCGAGCCGGCCTGGACGCCGCTCGAATGGCACGACGCGCACACGGTTCGCCGGAGCCGGGATCAACGCGCCCGGGATCGTGCCTGACCGCTGCTTGTCGAACCCATGAGGCCAGGCAAGTTGTTCGGTCGCTTCGCCTCTTGGTTCGATCGATCACTTCTTCGCCTTGGCTCCCTGGCCGTTGATCGTGACCAGATCCTTGGCGCTCGTCTTCGCAACGGACAGCGCGAGGATCCTGGCGGGTTCGGTGGTGCTCGCGTTCTCACTCAGGCTATGGTGCGCGCCGGGGTTTTCCTTTCAGCTTTCACCGGCTCGATACACCCTGATTTCTCCGTTGTCGAGCTGGCTGCGGATCGCGCCTTCGAGCACATCACCGACGACGAAAGCGCGGCCGTGGCGGTTTGCGGGTGTCCTGGCACCGGGCGCATGGGAGCCACCGGCAACGCCGTCAGCGATTTGCCGGCAACGCCATCGATCGGGCAGGAGAAGACCGGTGCCACCGTCTCGCGGCCCTCATCGGCCGCAGCTGCCGGCAGTGTGGCCATGCCCAGCCCCAGAGCCAGCCGAGCAGCGGCAAATATCGCTGCGCACGATTGATGTTTCGACATGATTTCTCCCGTGTTTTTGATGAATTGCCCAGCCGCGATCGGTCTTGAGCAGGCATCGCATGGCCAGCTGAACGTTCGGCGGGATTGCAAGGCAGCTGCCTGTTCGCGCACCGGCACATCCGATTAACATTCCTTGATCGATCACGGTCCACAGCTTCTCGAACAAGGATTTGTCATGCGATCTTTTGCGGGTTTGAAATCGTTTGCGCGGCGGGCGTTGGTGGCCGCCGCGCTGCTCAGCGCGGCTGGCCTCGCCGCCGCTGCCGACGCACCGAAAACGGTGCGCCTGCTGGTCGGCTTCCCACCCGGCGGCGGCACCGATGCGATCGCGCGGTTGCTGGCCGACAAGCTGCAGACCGAGCTTGACGGCACCACCGTGATCGTCGAGAACAAGCCCGGCGCGGGTGGCCAACTCGCCGCGATGGCGCTCAAGAGCGCTGCACCCGACGGCTCGACCTACTTTGTCTCGCACGACCACACGATCTCGGTGCTGCCGCTGGTCATGAAGAACCCGGGCTACGACTCGCAGAAGGATTTCGTGCCGGTCGCCGGCTTCGCGACGTTCGTGAACGCGCTGGCGCTGTCGGGCGGCACGCCGGCCAAAAGCTTCGAAGAGTACGTCGACTACCTGAAGCGCGCGAAGAACGCCCAGAGCACGATCGGCGTGCCCGCGCCGGCTTCCACACCGGAGTTTCTGGTCAAGCTGATCGGCGCCCAGTTCGGGCTCGACCTGCAGTCAGCCCCGTATCGCGGCAGCGCGCCGATGATCGGTGACATGCTGGGCAATCAGATCATGGCGGGCATCGGCTCGGTGCCGGACTTCATCGAAAACCACAAGGCCGGCAAGCTGCGCGTGGTCGGCGTGCTCGGTGGCGCACGGCAGGCCGCGTTGCCGGATGTGCCGACGTTCGCCGAGCTCGGCATGAAGGGGCTGGAAGACGAACCCTACTACGGCGTGTTCGCGCCGGCCGGCACGCCGCACCTGGTGGTCGACCGTTTCGCCGAGGCGATCGGCAAGGTGATCAAGATGCCCGACGTGCGTGAGCGGCTCACCGCGCTGGGCCTGTCGGTCGGCTACATGTCGGGCGAGCAGTTGGCGACGCGCGAGCGCGCTTATGCGAAGACCTGGGCCAAGATCATCAAGGACAGCGGCTTCGTGCTGCAGTGATCGGGTGCACACCCGAAGTGCTTTTATTTCGATAGCGAAGCTGGCAGGCAGCATCAGCGCCTGCGGCTTGTTCCGCTATCGAAACAGCGCGTCAAAGCCGTCTTCGGGCTCGAACCGGTCGCCGCGATAGAGCAGCCGCGACGGCCCCGGCATCGCGACTTCCGGCACCGGGTGGCGCGCATCGCCGGGGTAGCAGACCACGCGCACGCCGTCTTCGCGCTGGAACGGCTCGGGCTGGATCAGCGGCGGCCGGCGCGCGCGGGCCTGCGCCAACACGCTGTCCACCGATGCGTGCCGGCCAGGTGCGCCAGCGTCATGATCTGCGGCGGCGCGAGCTGATACTCGCCGCTCCAGTATCGCGCCAGCGCCTCGCGCGGCGTGATCCAGACGCTCTCCTCCGTCTCGTGCGTCGTCGTGCACGCGCGATCTGGCCGGGCGGCAATGCGGCCACGAAAAAACGTGTGTCGAAGCGCTTTTCGCATTACCGACACGGTCGGCGTGATCCAGCGCGACCATGGCACGATCAGCCGCGTGGACAGCCGCAACTCGACGCGGCGAGCAACTCGGCGAACGTCTGTCGCCGCTGCGTTCGGATGCCACCGCGTCGAGCACCGCCTGCTCGGCCACGCCGTGCGCGAGCAGCACGCCGCATTCCTCGAACGCTTCGCGCACCGCGGCCACGTAGATGTCGCGGCGGCCGGCACGTCGAGTTCTTCCTCGCCAGTGCCGCATGCAGCTCGTCCGGTTGCGCGTCGAAATGCGCTGCCGCGTCCAGCGTCGCGTCCGCCGCATCGACCTTGCCACCCGGAAACACATAGGCACCGCCGAGCACGGCCGACTTGCTGTGCCGGCGCACCAGGAACACCTCGAGCCCCGCGCCGTTGCCGGGGTTGCAGTCCACATCGTGGTCGTAATCGCGCAGCAGCACCACGGTGGCGGCCGCGCGCGGCGTGCCTTCCACCGTCCTGTACTTGTCGGTCTGGGCATCCGACGGCGATGCGGTCTGCGGCGACGAAGCTTCCTGTGTCATGCGGCGCTCTTGCTGTCGGCCGACGTTGCAGCGGCTTTTTGCTTGGGCACCCGGCCCATCAGGTAGAACTCGGGATTCGGCAGCATGCCGGTGAAGTTCGCCATGCGGTTCGACAGGCCGAAGAACGCCGTGATGGCGGCGATGTCCCAGATGTCTTCGTCGTCGAAGCCGTGCGTGTGCAGCGCGTCGAAGTCGGCCTCGGACGATCGCTGTGCGACCGCGTGGCAGACCTTCATCGCGAAGTCGAGCATCGCGCGCTGGCGCGGCGTGATGTCGGCCTTGCGGTAGTTGACGGCGACCTGGTCGGCCACCAGCGGTTTCTTCTCGTAGATGCGCAGCAAGGCGCCGTGCGCGACCACGCAGTACAGGCACTTGTTGGCCGCGCTCGTGGTGGTCACGATCATCTCGCGGTCGCCTTTGGTGAGGCTGCCTTCTTCCTTCGAGCATCAGTGCGTCGTGATAGGCGAAGAACGCGCGCCATTCGGCCGGGCGACGGGCCAGCGCCAGAAACACGTTCGGCACGAAGCCGGCTTTTTCCTGCACCTCGAGGACCTTGGTGCGGATGTCCTCGGGCAGGTCTTTCAATTCAGGAGCGGGATAACGCGACATGGGGCGGTCCTTTGTGGTCTCATCGACGTAGTCGACCGGGCGCACTCCGTGCCCCGGCCTGCGAATCATTATCGGCCGGGTGCGTCGGCTGGCTCGGGGTCGTCGACGTGCACCGGCACACGCCGCGCGAGCGCGCACATCAGCTCGTAGCCGACCGTGCCGGCAGCAGCCGCCACCTCGTCGATCGACAACGTCGCACCGTCATCGCCCTGGCCCCAAAGAATGACCGGGCTGCCAAAGCCGGCCTGCGGCAGCCCGGTCAGATCGACCACCAACATGTCCATGCTGAGGCGGCCGAGCAGCCGGGTGCGCTGGCCCTCGACCAGCACCGGCGCGCCGGTGCCGCAGTGCCGCGGGTAGCCGTCCGCGTAGCCGCACGCAACGATGCCGACGCGCATCGCCGTCTCGGCCGTGAACGTGGAGCCATAGCCGATCGAAGCGCCCGTCCGCACCACTTGCACAGCGATGATTTCGCTGGCGAGCGTCATCGTCGGCAGCAAGCCCCAATCGGCCGCCGAATGCGCGGGCGCATCGGGCGAGCTGCCGTAGGTTGCGATGCCGGGCCGGATCCAGTCGGCCGCGAGCGCTTCATCTCGGGGCGCATGGCGCAACGTCGCGGCGCTGTTGCACAAGGTGCGCTCGCCGGGCAGATCGCGCGTGGCCGCATCGAACACCGCGCGTTGCTCGGCCACGCCACGCGCGCCATCGGCGTCGCTGAAATGCGTCATCAACGCGACGTCGTCGACCTGCGGCAGCGCAGCCAGCCGTGTCCAGGCGGCGCGATAACGCTCGGGCGCGAAACCGAGCCGGTGCATCCCGCTGTTCATCTTGAGAAACACGCGCTGCGGCCGCGCGGCCTTGTAGGCGGCCAGCATCTGAATCTGTTCGTCGCAATGCACCGTATGCCATAGATCGAGCATCGAACACGCCTCCAGATCACGCGGCTCGAACACGCCTTCGAGCAGCAGCACCGGCCCGCGCCAGCCGAGCGCGCGAATTCGCCCGGCCTCCTGAAGGTCGAGCAGTGCGAAGCCGTCGGCGCCGCTCAGACCGGCGTAGGCGTGCTCGATGCCGTGCCCGTACGCATCGGCTTTCACCACCGCCCAGACGCGCGCCGACGGCGCGGCGCGGCGCAGTCGCGACAGGTTGTGGCGCAAGGCTTCGATGTGGATGGTGGCTCGGATCGGACGGGGCATGGGGCTTGGGCGCGGGGCGTTCGAGGTACGGGCGACGGGTGCGAGAGGGGGCGGAAATCGGCGGAGCCACAGATTGTTGACTGGACATCCGTACCGCCCGTGCAGGCCGCTTGTCCCGTGGGGACCGACGCGCCTTGCAGCACGCGATAGCCCGCATCCCGACTCGATTCGCGTCGATTTGCGCATGCTATAACCCTTGCAAACAAGGAGACACGCGATTTACACAAGTCCAACGACGCAGCATGCCGCAGCGGCCGAGGCCTTGCCGCGATGAAGCGTGGTTTCTTCACGATCATGTGGGCGCAGTTCTTCAGCTCGCTCGCGGATCAGGCGCTTTTTGTAGCGGCTGTCCAGTTGCTTCGAAGCATGGGCGCACCGGACTGGCAGCAGGCGGCACTGGTGCCGATGTTTGCGTTGTTCTACGTCGTGTTGGCACCTTTTGTCGGCGCGTTCGCGGATGCGTTGCCCAAGGGGCACGTCATGCTGATCAGCAACACGATCAAGGCGATCGGCTGCCTGCTGATGCTGTTCGGCACGCATCCGCTGATGTCCTATGCGATCGTGGGCCTGGGCGCTGCGGCGTACTCACCGGCGAAATACGGCATCCTGACCGAACTGCTGCCTCCATCGCAGCTTGTGAAGGCAAACGGCTGGATCGAGGGACTTACGATCGCCTCGATCATCCTGGGCGTGTTGCTGGGTGGCCAGCTGGTCGGCCCGCAGGTGTCGAGCAAGCTGCTCGCGTTCGACTTTCCGTTCTTCACCACCGGCATCGACACCGCGCCCGAAGCCGCGATCGCCAGCATGATCCTGGTGTATCTGCTGGCCGCCGGCATCAATCTGAAGATCCCGCGCACCGTTGTGCCATTGCGGCCCTGGCCGAAGCGGCCCTGGGCGCTGCTGCCGGACTTCTGGATCTGCAACAGCCGGCTCTGGCGCGACAAGCTCGGGCAAATTTCGCTGGCCACCACCACCTTGTTTTGGGGCGTGCTCGGCAACCTCAAATACATCGTGCTCGGCTGGGCGGCGGTCGCGCTCGGCTATGACGTGACGCAGGCGTCCGCGCTGGTCGGCGTGGTGGCGATCGGCACCGCAGTGGGCGCGGTCGTCGCGTCGATGCGCGTGAAGCTCGACCAGGCCACCAGCGTGATTCCGCTCGGCATCGCGATGGGCATCCTGGTGCTGCTGCTCAATGTGATCACGAACGTCTGGCTGGCGGCGCCGTTCCTGATTTTTCTGGGTGCGTTGGGCGGTTATCTGGTGGTGCCGATGAATGCGCTGCTGCAGCACCGAGGCCACAACCTGATGGGCGCGGGCCGCTCGATTGCGGTGCAGAACTTCAACGAGCAGGCCTGCATCCTGCTGCTGGGCGGCCTCTACAGCCTGTCGAGCGGACTCGGCATGTCGGCGTTCGGCGCGATCACCGGCTTCGGTCTGATCGTTGCCGGCTTCATGTGGATCATCCGGCGCTGGTATGCGCGCAATCTGGTGCGCCACAAGGATGAAATCGAGCATCTGCTGGAGATTGCGCGCAATGACAAGATGCATGGGTAAATCGGAACCGGGTGCCGATGCGATCTGTCGTGGCGACCTGTATTCCGCTGCCATCGCTGCCAAAGTAGGCGATTGAAGCGAACAGGCCTCCCGAGCCCAGGAGGGTTGACTATAGATAAGGCCCGATAAAGTATGAATTTTTCGCGGTTTTCTTGATCCGATGGGGATGGAAAAAGAGAACGCGAGAAAACAAACGCTGGAGCAACTCCACGAGCGGCGCAAGCAAGTGGTGAGGCTGCACCAAAAGGGCATCAAGATCATGCAGATTGTGGCGATGACGGGGCTGAGCTACCCGCCGGTGCGAGCAGCCATCGACTTGTATGAGGCAGGCGGCTGGAGTGCTGTTCGCCCTGCTGCGCGTGGACGAGCCAGGGGCGATGGCCGGGTGCTCAGTCAAGCGCAGGAAGAGACGATCCAGCGCCTGATCACCGATCAACGCCCCGAGCAACTCAAGATGGACTTTCATCTATGGAGCCGCGCTGCGGTGGGCCAGCTCATCGAACAAGAATTTGATATCAAACTGCAAGTACGCAGTATCGGCAAGTACCTCACCCGCTGGGGCTTCACGCCTCAAAAGCCAATCAAGCGCGCGTACGAACAAAGCCCTGCTGCAGTGCAGGCTTGGCTACAGGGGGAGTACCCCGCCATCGAGCAGCGCGCCAGAGCACAAGGCGCTGAGATTCACTGGGGCGACGAGACTGCCTTGGTCAACACCGATGTGCGCGGCAGGAGCTTCGCGCCTACTGGCAAAACGCCTGTAGTAATGGCCGTGGGTGGCACTCGTCAAAAGCTTTCGATGATTGCCACAGTGACCAGCCAGGGTAAGACACGCTGGATGATCATTGACGAGGCCTTTGATGCTGAAAAACTCATTGAATTCCTGCAAGCCTTGATCAAAGATGCGGGCAGAAAAGTCCTGCTGATCCTGGACAACCTGCGGGTGCACCACAGCAAGCTGGTCAAGGCGTGGGTGGCAGAGCGTCAAGACCAGATTGAGCTGTTTTACCTGCCCAGCTACAGCCCGCAACTCAACCCCGAGGAGCGGCTCAACGCAGACCTGAAGCAGGAAATGGGCAAGCGCGTGCCAGTCCGAACCAAGGCCAAGTTACGTCAAGCGGCCAACGACCATATGGCGATGCTGGAGCAAAACCCTGAGCGCGTTATCAGCTACTTCCAGGACCGCCGCGTTCGCTATGCCGCTTAATACTTCACAGGGCCGAATCAATAAGAGCTATTGCCGCCACCCTCCGACCAGCCGGGCGACTGGGTGACCGTGATGGCGCCGCTGAACCTGCTGCATAAATTGGAAACGCCCCCGCCAATCAGGCCGATGATGCTTGTCCAGAGCTGATTGCAGCCGCTATGGTTGCCCGCGAGCGACAGCCCGGTGGTGTCCAGCGTGCCGGCGCCGTAGCTCCTCGTGATGCCCGTGCCCGTATCGGCAAGGTTCACGACCAGCCCAGCGTGGGCCAGACCGAGTGCGCCCGTCAGTGCCAGGGCGATGACGCCCAATTTCAGCGTATGCATGTTTTCTACTTGGCTGAGGTTGTGTACAGTGACCACGAAGACGCCTGAGTAGCCTGTTTCATTCGTTCACCACATCGAGCGCCGGCGTCCCTGCCTCGAACGGTCGAGGCGTCGACGCAAGGCTTGGCGCAGTCAGAACAATATGCGTCAAATGGTTAGACAGGGGCAGATCGCAAAGCCTGCTTGCTCACGGCAACCATGCGGCGAGTTCGTCGACCGCAACTTGGTTCTCGAATAGGCTGCGGACAAACCGCCGGGTCGCTTGTGGCTGCGCGGTCCGACGCAGTCGCGGAGGCCCACTCACCTTCTCGAGGCCGGCCGCCGGCACAACCGACCGGTGCACGAGGCGTGCTTCGGCGCTCGGACCCTACAGTGCGTGGCGATACAAGCCTTGCTTCCGTCGGCCGCTCCGAACGGGTTCGGAATATGCGACCGCGTGCAGTCGAACGTGCTTTGCGGAACGAACGAGCCACAAGCAAAAATAGCTGAGGTGCAGATTCGATCTGCACGCTCAGCTATCAAAAAAGAAGCAAACTCAGGGGTTTGCTGTGCTGCCCGATCAAGCCCCCAACCGCTCCTCGATCTTCTCCCGCGTCTGCTCCAGCGTCTTCGGCAGGTGGTGCTTCAACCGCTCGAACAGTTCGGTGTGCAGCTTCAGCTCATCCACCCAGGCGGCGCGGTCGATGCTGGTGACGGCGTCGAATTTCTTGGCGCTGAAGTCCAGGCCAGTCCAGTTCAGCTCGTCATAGGCGGGCGTAATGCCGAACACGTTTTCGCGGCCTTTCGCGTGGCCTTCGATGCGGTCGATCATCCACTTGAGCACGCGCATGTTCTCGCCGTAGCCGGGCCAGACGAACTTGCCATCTTCGCCCTTGCGGAACCAGTTGGTGGTGTAGATGCGCGGCAGCTTGGCGCCGCCGGACGCTTCCAGCTTCTTGCCCAGATCGAGCCAGTGCTGAAAGTAGTCGCTCATGTTGTAGCCGATGAACGGCAGCATCGCGAACGGGTCGCGCCGCACCTGGCCGTTGCCGCCGGCCATCGCAGCGGTGGTCTCGGAGCCCATGGTGGCGGCCATGTAGACGCCTTCGACCCAGTTGCGCGCCTCCGTCACCAGCGGCACGGTGGTCGAGCGGCGGCCGCCGAACATGAACGCATCGACCTTGACGCCGGCCGGATCGTCCCAGGCCGGGTCGAGCGCCGGGTTGTTGGTCGCGGCCACCGTGAAGCGCGAGTTCGGGTGCGCGGCCTTGGCGCCGGTTTCTTTCGCGATCTGGGGCGTCCAGTCGTTGCCTTTCCAGTCGATCAGATGGTCGGGCAACTTGCCGCCGTGGTCGGCCTCCATGCCTTCCCACCAGACGTCGCCGTCGTCGGTCAACGCGACGTTGGTGAAGATCACGTCGTGGCCGAGGCTGTCCATGCAGTTCGGATTCGTCGTGTAGTTGGTGCCGGGCGCGACGCCGAAGTAGCCGGCTTCCGGGTTGATCGCGCGCAGCGTGCCGTCGGCTTGCGGCTTGATCCAGGCGATGTCGTCGCCGACGGTCGTGACCTTCCAGCCCTCGAAGCCTTCCGGCGGCACCAGCATCGAGAAGTTCGTCTTGCCGCACGCGCTCGGGAACGCGGCCGCGACATGGTATTTTTTGCCGTCCGGCTTGGCCACGCCGAGCACCAGCATGTGTTCGGCCAGCCAGCCTTCGTCGCGGCCCATGGTGGAAGCGATGCGCAACGCAAAGCACTTCTTGCCGAGCAGCGCGTTGCCGCCGTAGCCGGAGCCATAGCTCCAGATCTCGCGCGTTTCCGGGTAGTGGACGATGTACTTGATGTCGTTGCAGGGCCAGGCGACGTCGGCCTCGCCTTCGTCCAGCGGCGCGCCGACGGTGTGCACGCAGGGCACGAATTCGCCGTCGGTGCCGAGCACATCCAGTGCGCCGCGGCCCATGCGCGTCATGATCTTCATGTTGACTGCGACGTATGGGCTGTCGGACAACTCGACGCCGATGTGCGCGATCGGGCTGCCGAGCGGGCCCATCGAGAACGGCACCACGTACATCGTGCGGCCGCGCATGCAGCCGTCGAACAGGCCGGATTTGGCGTCCCCGGCGCCAGTCTGCAGGATCGCGCGCATTTCGGCCGGCGCCATCCAATGGTTGGTCGGGCCGGCGTCTTCCTTCTTCGCCGAGCAGATGAAGGTGCGGTCTTCCACACGCGCGACGTCGCTCGGGCTCGACAGCGCCAGGTAGGAATTCGGCCGCTTCTCGGGATTCAGCCTTTTGAACGTGCCGGCGTCGACCAGCAACTGGCACAGTCGCTGGTATTCGGCGTCGCTGCCGTCGCACCAGTAGACGGCCTGTGGCTTGCACAGGGCAACCATCTCGTCGACCCAGGACCGCAGTGCGGCGTGCTTGACATGGACGGGGGCAGCCATCTCTTTGGCTTGTGCGGCGGATGAACTCATCGGAAAAACTCTCCCTGACTGCGAACTGGAGACGCCCTGGAACCCGGCGGGCGTGGAGCCGTCGATTGTGTCAAATCCGCGACGACTTGGGGTAAACCACTGTCGAACACCGGACGAATGCAGCAAAGCGACCGTACTGACCGACTGCGACAGACGGGCAAGCCGGGTGCTTGGTCAGGCAAGCGCCGCGCCTGTTATTCCGGTTCAGGTCGCCCGCTCGAACTTGAACACCGCGGTGCCGGCGCGCGCGTTCGGGAGCCAGCGCACTTCCCGTCCGTCCTGCAGCCCGAACGCGTCCAGAACGCGCAGATCGTTGGCCCGCGCCAGTGCCTCGAAATCCTTGAAAGTGCCGACCCGGATATTCGGCGTGTCATACCACTGGTAGGGCAGCCGGCGCGTGACCGGCATGCGGCCCCTGAGCACGGAAAGCCGATTCGGCCAATGCGCGAAGTTCGGAAACGCGACGATGCCGATGCGCCCGACGCGTGCGGTCTCGCGCAGCATCACTTCGGCGTTGCGCAGGTTCTGCAAGGTGTCGATCTGCAGCACCACGTCGAAACTCGCGTCGTCGAACATCGCGAGCCCTTCGTCGAGGTTCAACTGGATCACGTCGACGCCGCGCCGCACACCGGCCAGCAGCTTCGCGTCGTCGATCTCGACGCCGTAGCCGGTGCAACTTTGGTCGCGCTGCAGCAACTCAAGCAGCGCACCGTCGCCGCAGCCCAGATCGAGCACGCGCGACCCATTCGGCACGAGCCGCGCGATCGAGTGCATCGTCAGCGCGTCGCTCATGCGGGGGTTGCCTGCTCGTGCATGACCCGGTGCGCAAAGTAGCTGCGCACCAGATCGAGATAACGCGCGTCCTCCAGCAAAAACGCATCGTGCCCATGCGGCGCATCGATCTCCGCATAGCTCACGGCACAGCGGTTTTGCAGCAGCGCGCGCACGATCTCGCGGCTGCGCGCAGGCGCAAAGCGCCAGTCGGTCTTGAAGCTGACCAGCAAAAATTCGCAGCTCGCGCGCGCCAGCGACTGTGCGAGGTTGCCGCCGAACGCGCGTGCCGGGTCGAAATAATCGAGTGCGCGCGTGATCAGCAGATACGTGTTCGCATCGAAATAATCGCTGAACTTGTCGCCCTGATAACGCAGGTAGCTCTCGATCTGAAACTCGATGTCCTGCGTGGTGTAGATGAAGTCCGGCCCGCCGCGCAACCGGCGGCCGAAGCGCTCGTTCATCACGTCGTCGCTCAAATACGTGATGTGGCCGAGCATGCGCGCGATGCGCAGGCCGCGGCGCGGCACCACCCCGTGCGCGTAGAAATCGCCGCCATGAAAATCCGGATCGGTCTGGATCGCACGGCGTGCCACTTCGTTGAACGCGATGTTCTCGGCCGTCAGGTTCGGCGCGCTCGCGATCACCACCGCGTGCCCGACGCGCTCCGGATACTGCAGCGCCCAGCTCAATGCCTGCATGCCGCCCAGGCTGCCGCCCATCACAGCGGCCAGCTTCACGATGCCCAGCGCATCGAGCAGCCGCGCCTGCGCGTCGACCCAGTCTTCCACCGTGACGACCGGGAAGCTCGAGCCGTAGACGCGGCCGGTGTCCGGGTCTTCGTGCATCGGCCCGGTCGAGCCGAAGCAGGAGCCGAGGTTGTTCACCGATACCACGAAAAAGCGGTTCGTATCAACCGGCT
The DNA here is from genome assembly GCA_963761295.1 of uncultured beta proteobacterium. Lineage (GTDB taxonomy): Bacteria > Pseudomonadota > Gammaproteobacteria > Burkholderiales > Burkholderiaceae_C > JBBPYC01. The sequence goes on along the minus strand of CAVXGG010000010.1, from coordinate 141,748 downwards.
TGCCCGGGCCGATCATGTTGTCCCACCAGCCGGTGGCCTGTGCCTCGTTTTCGTACAGGCCGGCCACATGGTGCGAGGCGTTCAACGCGTGGCAAATCAGCACCGCGTTCGAGCGCGCCGCGTTCAACGCCCCATAGGTCTCATAACTCAACGAATAGTCGCGGATCGACCGGCCGCTTTTGAGCGAGAGCGGCGCGGCGAAGCGCATGGTTTGCGAAACGGCGAGCAGGGACAAGGGCGGCGTCGTTTTCAAAGCGGCTGCATGGACGCGCGCAGCCGAAGAAGCCGCAACGCGGCGGTCGATCGAAAAATGCTGGAGTGGCCCGGACGTTTCATGATCGCGATGCGGTCCGCCACGGGCTGGTTTTTCAGTACAGCGACGCGGTCTGCATGCGCCACTGGACACTGCCGCTCGCGCTGCGGATGGTCCACGCCGCCGCCTTCAAGCAGCAGAAGTGGGTTGCCTGCGTGCGCCATCGGCGACAGGCGCTGCAGGCGGAGCACGTCACCTCCACAGACAGCAGAAGCACGTGGTCTGCATACGCGATTGGCGGCAGTTGCTGCGCGGGCGTCTGGAAGCGGTCTCACTTCATGTCGCGGCACCAAGCGCCTGCATCCGCACCTGGCCCCGCTGCTCGTCCATGCTTCTTCCGAGCAGCTTGACCAGCGCATAGACCGTGTCGATGTGCGGCGTGGGCGTGTGGGTCAGGCGGCCGAGTTCGACCACGGTGCCGACCAGCGCGTCGATCTCGGGCGCGCGGCCGGCTTCGATGTCCTGCAGCATCGACGTCTTGTGCTTGCCGACCTTCTCAGCACCCGCGATGCGCTTTTCCAACGCGACGCGGAACGTGATGCCGAGCTTCTCGGCCACCGTCTGCGCCTCGGTCATCATCGATGCGGCCAGCGAGCGCGTGAGCGGGAACTGGCAGATGTCGACCAACGTGGAATGGCTCAACGCGCTGATCGGGTTGAACGTGAGGTTGCCCCAGAGCTTGAGCCAGATCTCGGAACGGATGTTGTCCAGCACCGGCGACTTGAAGCCGGCGCGCTCGAAGCACGCGGCAATCCGCTTCACGCGCTCGCTTGGCTGACCGTCGAGTTCGCCGAGTGGAAAGCGCTCGCCTTCGACATGCCGGACCACGCCGGGCTCGATCAGTTCGGACGCCGGGTAGACGACGCAGCCGAGCACCCGGCTGGCCGGGATGTGCTCGCCGATCAGGCCGGTCGGGTCCACGCTGTCCACGCGGGTGCCTTCCAGCGCACCGCCGTGCTTTTGGAAGTACCAGTAGGGGATGCCGTTTTGCATGGTCACGACGACGGTGTCGGGTCCGAGCAGCTTCGGCACGTCGCGCGCCACCGCTTCGACCTGATGCGCCTTCATCGCCAGGATCACGAGGTCCTGCGGCCCGGCTTGCTGGTAGTCGTTGGTGGCCCTCACGTTGGCCGCGACGTGTTCGGTGCCGTCGGCCATGATCAGCTTCATGCCGCGCTCCTGGATCGCACTCAGGTTCGCGCCGCGCACGATGAAGGTGACATCCTCGCCTGCCAGGGCCAGCTTGACGCCTACGTAGCCGCCGATTGCACCGGCGCCGATGATTGCTATCTTCATTTTTTCTCTTTCAGACCTTCTGTTGGATTCTGTCGGGACAGGCCATGCCGGCGTTCGGATGCCGCAAGCCCTACTGCTGCCTCGCCATCGGTCGGGCCGACCGGACGGGCTTATCGAAAAGCGTTGTCCAGCTTTCCGATGCCCTCGATCTCCACGGACACTTCACTGCCCGGCTTCATCGAGCCGACCCCGACCGAGGTGCCGCACAGGATCACGTCACCGGGATTCAGCGTCATGTCGGCAGAAATCAGGCTGACCAGTTGCGCGACCGAAAAACTCATGTCGCTGATCGGAAATTGCTGGCGGACCGTGCCGTTCAGCGTGGTCTTCACCACCAGCCGGCTCGCGTCCAGCCCGGTCGCGATCGCCGGGCCGAGCGGGCAGAATGTGTCGAACCCCTTGGCACGCACCCACTGTGCAAACGTCGGGTCGCGGTTCAGGATGTCGGCGTGCGTGACGTCGTTGGCGCAGGTGTAGCCGAACACATGTGCCAGCGCATCGGCCTCTGCAACGCCGGCAGCGGACTTGCCGATCACGATGCCGAGCTCGCCTTCGAACACCACCTTGCCTTCGCTGCGCGGCTGCCGGATCATGTCGCCCGGGTTGGCAAATGAATTCGGCGCCTTCAGGAAGTAGAGCGGCTCGCGCGGCGTCTCCAAGCTCAGCTTGGCGCGCAGTTCGCCGAAGTTGTTCCACAGCGCGATCACCTTGCTCGGCACGGTCGGCATCAGCAGCCGCACGCTGGCGGCGTCGACTGTGCGGCCGGTTGCCTCGGGCTGCTGGAACATGTCGCCGGCATGCACCTGGATCCGATCGCCTTCCAGCGTGCCGAAGCCGATCGTGTCGGCTTCGGCAAATCGGACCCAGCGTTGTGTGTTTGTATTCATGAATGTCGTGGGATCCTGTTCAGACGGCGGTGCTTGCCAGCACTTGACCGCCACCATAGCTGGACTGCTCAGCCACCGTGCCGCCGGCCGTGACGCGAATCGCGCAGTACTTGAACTCCGGAATCTTCGCGTACGGGTCCAGCGCGGCGTTGGTCAACTTGTTGATCGCCGCTTCGTAGTAACAAAACGGCACGAACACCGCGCCGCGCGGCGAGCTGTCATCGGCGCGTGCATACAGCACCACCTCGCCGCGCCGTGACGCGATCGTGACCGGTGCACCCGGCTGCACACCCATCGCGGCCAAGTCGAGCGGATGCACGAGCGCGACCGGGTCGGGCTCCAGCGCATCGAGCATGCTGGCCCTGCGCGTCATGCTGCCGGTGTGCCAGTGCTCGAGCTGACGGCCGGTGATCAGCACCATCGGATACTCGGCATCGGGCCGCTCGTCGGCCGGGATGATGTCGGCCGGCACGAACTTCGCCTTGCCGTCGACCCGCAGGAACGTGTCGGTGAACACCACCGGCTGGCCCGGGTCTCCTTCCTTCTCGCACGGATAGGTCACCGCGTGGTCGCGCTCCAAGCGGTCCCAGGTGATGCCGCCGATGCTCGGCATGTTGCGGCGCATCTCGTCGAACACTTCGCTCACATGCGCATAGTTCCAGTCCAGCCCCATGCGCATGGCGATCTGCTGGATGATCCACAAGTCGGGTCGTGCATCGCCGGGCGAGTTGACGGCTTGTCGGCCCATCTGCACGAGCCGGTCGGTGTTGGTGAAGGTGCCGGTCTTCTCGGGAAACGCACCGGCCGGCAGGATCACGTCGGCCAGATAGGCCGTCTCGGTCAGGAAGATGTCCTGCACGACCAGATGATCCAGCGCGGCGAGCGATTCACGCGCATGGTTCGCGTCCGGGTCCGACATGGCCGGGTTCTCGCCCTGCACGTACATGCCGCGGATCACGCCCTGCTTGATCGCGTGCATCACTTCGACGACGGTCAGGCCGACCTGGTCGTCGAGCGAGCCGGCCGGCACGCCCCAGGCTTTCTCGAAGCGCGCGCGCACCTCGGGCTTCGACACGTGCTGGTAGTCCGGAAACATCATCGGAATCAGGCCTGCGTCGGATGCGCCCTGCACGTTGTTCTGGCCGCGCAACGGGTGCAGTCCGGTGCCGGGGCGGCCGATCTGCCCGGTCATCAGCGCGAGTGCGATCAGGCAGCGCGCGTTGTCGGTGCCGTGCACATGCTGCGAGACGCCCATGCCCCAGAGGATCATCGAGGCCTTGGACGTGGCGTACAGCCGCGCCACGTAACGGATCGTCTCCGCATCGATGCCGCAGATCGGCGCCATCGCTTCCGGCGCATAGCCTTCGACGTTCTTCCTCAAGTCGTCGTAGCCGATCGTGCGGCTCGCGATGAAACCGGCATCGACCAGCTGCTCGGTCACGATCACATGCATCATCGCGTTGAACAAGGCCACGTCGGTGTCGGGCTTGAACTGCAGGTGCCGGTGCGCATGGCGTGTCAGATCCGGGCGGCGCGGGTCGCAGACGATCAGCTTGGTGCCGTTGGCGACCGCGTTCTTGATCCAGGTGGCGGCGACCGGGTGATTCACGGTCGGGTTCGCGCCGACGATGAGAACGACTTCGGCCTTGGCCACGTCCATCACCGGGTTGCTGACCGCGCCGGAGCCGATGCCTTCGAGCAGCGCGACCACCGACGATGCATGGCAAAGCCGCGTGCAGTGATCGACGTTGTTGCTGCCGAAGCCGGTGCGCACGAGCTTCTGGAACAGATACGCCTCTTCGTTGCTGCCCTTGGCCGAGCCGAAGCCCGCGAGCGACTTGCGGCCGTGCGTGTCGCGAATCTGCGCGAGTTTGCCGCCCGCGAATTCGAGCGCTTCTTCCCAGCTCGCTTCACGGAACACGTCCATCACATGGTCCGGGTCCATCGTGAAGTTGCCGGTCTTGGCAACCCCTTCGCGGCGGATCAGCGGCTTGGTCAAGCGCTGCGGATGGTGCGCGTAATCGAAGCCGTAGCGGCCTTTTACGCAGAGCCGTCCGTGGTTCGACGGGCCATCGCGGCCGTTCACGAACAGGATTTTGTCGTCCTTCACGTGGTAGGTGAGCTGGCAGCCGACCCCGCAGAACGGACACAGCGATTCGACCTGCTTGTCGGGCAAGGCGAGCGCCGCGTCGCGCGCGGGCATCAGCGCGCCGGTCGGACACGCCTGCACGCATTCGCCGCAGGCCACGCAGGTGGACGCGCCCATCGGGTCGTCCATGTCGAACACGATCTTTGCGTGTTCGCCACGGAATGCGAGGCCGATCACGTCGTTGACCTGTTCGTCGCGGCACGCGCGCAGGCAGCGCGTGCACTGGATGCAGGCGTCGAGATGGACAGCAATCGCCGGATGCGACAAGTCGGCCGGCACATCGGCGCGCGCCGGAAAGCGCGGCTTGCCGACATTGAGCTTCGCGGCCCATTCGTCGACTTCGTTGTGCCGCGTGTAGTCGCGCTCAGGCATGTCGGACTGCAGCAGTTCGAGCACGAGTCGCTGCGACTTGACGGCTCGGGTGCTGTTCGTCTGCACCTTCATGCCGGCGGCGGGATAGCGGCAGCAGGACGGCGCCAGCACGCGTTCGCCTTCTATTTCGACCATGCACACGCGGCAGTTGCCGGCCGTGTCCAGGCCGTCCGAGTAGCACAGACGCGGGATGTCGATGCCCTGGCTTTCCGCGATTTTCAGCAGCGTCTGGTCGGCGCGCGCCTCGACGGTCTGGCCGTTCAGCTCGATGCTGACGGTCGGCGCGTCGAGCACCGCAAGCTCGCTGCGGGTGAGTGCATTCATGATCGGCTCAGCTCCTCGGGGAAATACTTGACGACGCAGTCGAACGGGTTCGGCGCCGCCTGACCCAGCCCACAGATGGAAGCATCGCGCAGCACCAGCGACAGGTCGGCCAGCAGTTCGAGATTCCACTGCGGCTGCTCGATCAGCGCCAGCGCCTTCGCGGTGCCGTTGCGGCACGGCGTGCATTGGCCGCAGGACTCGTCCTTGAAAAACCGCAAGGTGTTGCGCGCCGCGTCGGTTGCCGTGTCCTGGTCCGACAGCACCACAACCGCTGCCGAACCGATGAAGCAGCCATACGGCTGCAACGTATCGAAGTCGAGCGGGATGTGGTTCAGCGCCGCCGGCAGGATGCCGCCCGAGGCACCGCCCGGCAGATAGCCGTAGAACGTGTGGCCCTCCGCCATGCCGCCGCAGTGCTCGTCGATCAACGCCTGAATCGTGATGCCGGCGGGTGCGAGCTTGACGCCCGGGTGCTTCACCCGGCCGGAGACCGAGAACGAACGCAAGCCCTTCCTGCCGTTCACGCCCTGCGACGCGAACCAATCGCCGCCCTTCTCCACCAACTCGCGCACCCAGTAGAGCGTCTCGAAGTTGTGCTCCAGCGTCGGCCGGCCGAACAGCCCGACCTGCGCCACGTACGGCGGGCGCAAACGCGGCATGCCCCGTTTTCCTTCGATCGATTCGATCATCGCGGACTCTTCGCCGCAGATGTAGGCACCGGCGCCACGGCGCAGGATGAGTTGCGGCATGTCGGGAAACGGCGGATCGGCGCGCAGCTTGGCGAACTCGGCTTCGAGCAGTGCGCGGCAGCCGTGGTATTCGTCGCGCAGATACACATAGCACTGTTCTATGCCGACCGCCCATGCTGCTATCAACATGCCCTCGATGAAGCGGTGCGGATCGCGCTCCATCAGTGTGCGGTCCTTGAACGTGCCGGGCTCGCCTTCGTCGATGTTGACGGCCATCAGCCGCGGGCCCGCTTCCGCACGCACGATGCGCCACTTTCGGCCGGCCGGAAAGCCCGCGCCGCCCAAGCCGCGCAGGTTCGAGTCTTCCAGTATCTTGATGATCGATTCGACGTCGCGCTGGCCGCCGACACAGGCTCGGAGCAACTCGTAGCCGCCTTGTGCGCGATAGGCCGCGTGGTCGATGAAGCCGGTGGGGTGGTCCTTCGTCTCGCCGGCCTCGACCTTGGCAAGGACCTGCTCAGGCGTCGCATGCGGCACCGGGTGCTGCCCCACCACGACCGCCGGCGCCTGCTCGCAGCGGCCGATGCAGGGCGCGGCCATCACGCGCACCTCACGGCCGAGCAGCGCAGGCAGCTTGTCCAGCAAATCCCGCGCACCGGCCATCTCGCACGACAAGCCGTCGCAGACGCGCACCGTGAGCGCCGGCGGCGCTTCCTTGCCCTCCCTGACCACGTCGAAGTGGTGATAGAAGGTCGCGACCTCGTACACCTCGGTCTGCGCCATCCGCATTTCCTGCGCGAGCGCCGCCAGATGCGCAGCGGACAGGTGGCGGAAGCGATCCTGGATCTTGTGCAGATGCTCGATCAGCAGATCGCTGCGCCGCGGCGCATCGCCGAGCAGTTGCTGCACTTCGCGCAGCGCCGCAGCGTCCACCTGCCGGCCTTTGGGCGCCTGCCGCTTGCGCGCCCGGATGTCCTGCCGAGCGGCGATGGGGATGGTTCGATGCGCCACTGTGGTTCCTAAACGGGTCGGGCGGCCCCCGCCGTACACGATGCGGAAACCGGGAATGCTGCAGCTACTGCAACCATGTTCAAACGAGCCGGGCGGTCAAACGAGTTTGCCGAGCGCCTGCATCAGATGATCTTCTCGGCCCGCAAGCCGGCGATCTGCTGCGCGCTGTAGCCCAACTGGCTCAGCACCTCGTCGGTATGCTCGCCGAGCAGTGGCGAACGCCTGACTTCGGTCTCGCTGTCGGACATTTTGATCGGGTTGCCCACGGTCAGGTACTTGCCGCGCGTGGGGTGATCGACCTCGACGACGGTGCCGGTCGCGCGCAGCGAGGCGTCCTCGGAAATTTCCTTCATCGACAGGATCGGGCCGCAAGGGATGTCGAATTCGTTCAGGATTTCCATGGCTTCGAACTTGGTCTTGGTCATGGTCCATTCCTCGATCCGCGCGAAGATGGTTTTGAGGTGCGGCAGCCGTGCGTTCGGCGTCGCGTAGCCGGGATCGGTGATCCAGCCCTCTTCGCCGATCACCTTGCAGATGGCGGCCCACACGGGCGCCTGCGTGATGAAGTAGATGTAGGCGTTGGGATCCTGCTGCCATCCCTTGCACTTCAGGATCCAGCCGGGCTGACCGCCGCCCGACGCGTTGCCGGCCCGCGGCACTGCCTCGCCGAAGCCGACGTCCGGGTACTGCGGATACTCCTTCAACTCCCCGGTGCGGTCGAGCCGCTGCTGGTCGCGCAGCTTGACGCGGCACAGGTTCAGCACCGCGTCCTGCATGGCTGCCTGCACGCGCTGGCCGCGGCCGGTCATCGTGCGTTGATACAGCGCGGTGACGATGCCCAAAGCCAGGTGCAGTCCGGTGCCGCTGTCACCGATCTGCGCGCCGGTGACGGTCGGCGGGCCATCGTCGAAACCGGTGGTGGAGGCGGCGCCGCCCGCGCATTGGGCGACGTTCTCATACACCTTGCAGTCCACGTACGGCCCGGGGCCGAAGCCCTTGATGGATGCGACGATCATCTTCGGATTGATCTCCTGAATGCGCTCCCAGCTGAAGCCCATCCGGTCGAGCGCGCCCGGCGCGAAGTTCTCGACCAGCACGTCGCACTGCTTGATCAGCGTGACCAGCACGTCCTTGCCCTGCGGCTTCTTGGTGTCCAGCGTGATGGAGCGCTTGTTGTGGTTCAGCATCGTGAAATAGAGGCTGTCCACATCGGGCACGTCGCGCAACTGGCCACGCGTGGCGTCGCCTTCGCCGGCCCGCTCGACCTTGATCACGTCGGCGCCGAACCAGGCCAGCAACTGGGTGCAGGTGGGGCCGGACTGCACGTGCGTGAAATCCAGAATCTTGATGCCGTCCAGTGCCTTGCTCATGTCTAAGTTCCGCTTGCTTTCCGTTGAGAGATGAAAAATCCGCGAAGGCGAAGCCGCAGCATCGTCTTCGGCCCTGGCTGGTCGGTCGTGCAGCATGCGCCCGTCGCTGTTTTCGACGCGATGCGTACCGAAGCGCCGTCCCGATCCCGTGCGCCGCCCGTGCGGTGTGACGCGGCGGTGTCTTCCGAGTGCAATCGACCGCGTCCGCTCCGTCCCTGCGCACTGCCGGCACACGCAGCATGCACGATCGTACTGTCCTTCAGGCGGTGGCCACACACGGGTCGCAGCCCGCCCGGAAACGCCTGCGCGGTCGCGCCCGTGTCGGGCGATCCACCCAGGAATCCCGGCCGTGCGTTGTGGGCGGCATTTTTTATCGGTCGACCCCGCGCCGCGCCCAGCGATTGTTGCCCCGGCCGCTTCGAATCAACGCGAACACCTTGGCAAGCAAAGGCCAGAACAGCATCAGCAGCGCAAGCGTCGTGATGCCGCCGACCAACCAGTTCGAGAACATGATCGACACGTCGCCCTGCGACACCAGCATCGACTGCCGGAACGAGTCTTCCGCCTTGTCGCCGAGCACGAGGGCCAGCACGAGCGGCGCGAGCGGATAGTCCAGCTTTTTGAAGACGTAGCCGATCACGCCGAAGCCGAGCATGAACCAGATGTCGAGCATTGCGTTATGCACCGTGTAGGCGCCGATTGCACAGATCACCACGATGACCGGCGCGATGATCGAAAACGGAATGCGCAGGATCGAAGCGAACAACGGCACGGTGGACAGCACCACGACCAGCCCGACCACGTTGCCGAGGTACATGCTTGCGATCAGGCCCCAGACGAAGTCCTTTTGCTCGACGAACAGCAGCGGACCCGGCTGCAAGCCCCAGATCAGCAGGCCGCCGAGCAGCACCGCGGCGGTGGGCGAGCCGGGAATGCCGAGCGCGAGCATCGGCAGCAGCGCCGCGGTGCCGGCGGCGTGCGCCGCTGTTTCGGGCGCGACCACGCCTTCGACCTCGCCGCTGCCGAACTTCGGCCCGTTTCTCGACATTTTCTTGGCCAGGCCGTACGCCATGAACGATGCCGGCGTGGCGCCGCCCGGCGTGATGCCCATCCAGATGCCGACCAGCGCACTTCGCAGCGAGGTCACCCAATAGCGCGGCAGCTCCTTCCAGGTCTCCCAGACGACTTTCGGATTGATCTTGGCCGCCTTGCCGGAAAATTGCAGACCTTCTTCCATCGAGATCAGGATCTCGCCGATCCCGAACAGGCCGATCACCGCGATCAGGAAGTCGAAGCCGCGCATCAATTCGGTCTGACCGAACGTCATGCGCAACTGGCCGGTCACCGTGTCCATGCCGACGGCCGCCAGTGAAAAGCCCAGCCCCATCGCGACCAGAATCTTGAAGGGCGACCCCTTGCCCATGCCGACGAAGCTGCAGAACGTCAGCAGATAGACCGCGAAGAACTCGGGCGCGCCAAACTGCAACGCAAAGCGCGCGACCAGCGGCGCGAGGAACGTGATCATCACGACCGCGATGAACGCGCCGATGAACGACGAAGTGAACGCCGCCGTCAGCGCCGCGCCGGCCCGGCCTTTCTGCGCGAGCGGGTAGCCGTCGAACGTGGTCGCGACCGACCACGGCTCACCGGGAATGTTGAACAGCACCGAAGTGATCGCGCCGCCGAACAATGCGCCCCAGTAGATGCACGACAACATCACGATGGCCGACGTCGGCTCCATCGAAAACGTCAGGGGCAGCAGGATCGCCACGCCGTTGGCGCCGCCCAGCCCCGGCAGCACACCGATCAACACACCCAGCACGATGCCGACGAACATCAGCCCGAGATTGGTCGGCGTCAGGATGACGGCGAAGCCGCCGAGCAGAGAGCCGATTTCTTCCATGTCAGATTCCTAGGGCCTGTTCACACCAAAGCAGCAGATGCAGGTGGCCATCCGCCAGCGTCGTCTCCGGTCGGGGGTGGGCGGGAGTCGACCAAAGGGCGCGGAGCCTGGGGGCAAGCCTCATCTCAGTATCCGAGGAATGCCAATGGATCGAGCGTGCCCTTGTAGAGCGGCACCTTGAACCAGACTTCGAACATCAGGAAAAACAGCGTGCTGGTCAGCACGCCGACCAGCACGCTTTTGAGCGGCGCGTAGTGGCCGAGCACGATCATGAACAGCGCGATGTAGATCGCGGACGCCACATACAGCCCGACAAACACCACCGCCAGCACGTAGAACGCCGCCGGCACCAGGACCGACAGCACGCGCTTGAACTGGCCGCGGTCGACGAACGCGCCGGTGTCCTTCGTACGGCTGAACACCGCCTGCCAGAAGATGCCGATTGCCGCGACGCAGATGATCAGGCCGATATAGAACGGGAAATAGCCGGCGCCCGGGCCGTCGCTGGTCCAGCCGGCGCCGAGCCGAAGGGATTCGACGATCTCGACGATGCCGAAGATCAGCAGACAGACCGCGACGCCCGCATCGACGGTGCAGTTGCGTGCCAATACGGGCCCGTCGGTCTCACCGTGCTCGTGTCCGTCCGCCATGCAGTCAACTCCCACAGTGTTTCATTCGACGAACGGACGAGTAAGAACCGCGGTGGCCGGCCCGGCCGCTGCAACCGCCGCCCGCTCACAGCGGTCGGCGGGCGCCACCGGGCGCATCACTTCTTGGCCAGAAAACCTGCTTCGCTCATCAGGGCCCTGTGCTGGGCCTCGGTTTTCTCAAGCCATTTCCTGAACTCGTCGCCGGTCATGCTGGTGGTGTTGAACGCGCCCTTTTCCATGTAATCCTTCCAGTCCGGCGTCTCGCGTACCTTCTGCATCAGATCCACATAGAACGCGAGCTGGTCCGCCGTCACACCGCCGGGCATGAAGATGCCGCGCAGCATCAGATAGTCGGTCGGCACGCCCGACTCCTTGCAGGTCGGGATATCGGCCCAGGACATGGTGTCGGTGATCTTCTCTTTGTACGGCATGCGCGTGTCGTCGAACACGCACAGCGGCCGCAACTTGCCGGCTCGCCACTGGGACACGGCTTCGATCGGGTTGTTCACCGACGAGTCGATATGGTTGCCGACGAGCTGCACCGCGACTTCGCCGCCGCCCTTGTACGGGATGTAGATGAACTTGGTGTCGGTGGCCTTTTGCAGCCCGACCGTGATGATCTGGTCTTCCTGCTTGCTGCCGGTGCCGCCCATCTTCATCTTGTTCGGGCCGGCCGCCTTCACCGCGCCGATGTAGTCGCTGGCGGTCTTGTAGGGTTTGTCGGCGTTGACCCAGAGCACGAACTGATCGAGTCCCATCATCGCGACCGGCGTCATGTCCTGCCACTTGAACGGCACGCCGGTGGCCATCGGTGTGGTGAACAGGTTCGACAAGGTGATGACGAGCTTGTTCGGATCGCCCTTGGCTTGCGCCACGTCGAGAAAGCCTTCGGCACCTGCGCCGCCCGCCTTGTTGACGACGATCATCGATTCCTTCATCAACTTGTGCTTGACGACGATGCCCTGGATCAGGCGCGCCATCTGGTCGGCACCGCCGCCGGTGCCGGCCGGCACCACGAGTTCGACGGGCTTGGACGGCTCCCAGGCGGCCTGCGCCGCGCCGGCGCTGGTGATTGCGGCGGCGCCCACGGCGATTGCCGCCAGCCTGGAGACGATCGCGACGGATCTGCGGATCATGATTCTTGTTTCCCTGGTGCTCTGACAAAACAAACCACTTCGTCCGGTCCGCGCGGCGACACTGCCTGATGCATGTCGCAGGCGTCCGGGGCGCTTGACCGGGCTCGATTCTGCGGCAATGCCGGCTCCGGGATGACCCTTATATCGGCCGATCGCCAAACCCGCGCAAGCGCAACCGCGGGCGCGTGTTCGGGTCCCGACCGGCCCGCCGTGCGGCTGGCGCGGCAGCCCTTGCGTTCTCAGCCTTGCAACAGCAATTCTTCCGCGCGCGCCATCGTCTCGGCCTTGCCGGACAGCACCAAGGTGTCGCCGCCGGCCAGCACGGGGGCATCGGCCAGCGCGACCTGGCGGCCGTTGCTGCGCCGCAGGCTGATCACGCGCACCCCGGCGGCCTGCAGATCGAGCTGATCGAGCGACCGGCCGACCGCGCGGGCTTCGTCGGGCAGCGTGATGCTGCCGAGCCGCTCGTTGTCGATCTCGTCGGCGCCGTCGTCGTCGGCCCCGTGGAAGTAGCCGCGCAGCAGGTCATAGCGGCCGTCGCGCTGGTCCTGCACCAGGCGGATCACGCGCCGCATCGGCACGCCGACCAGGGCCAGCGCATGGCTGGCCAGCATCAGCGAGCCTTCGATCAGTTCGGGCACCACTTCCGTCGCACCCGCCACGCGCAGCTTCTCCAGATCGCGGTCGTCCTGCGTGCGCACGATCACCGGCACCTGCGGCGCATGCGCGTTCACGTGGTCCAGCACCCTGAGCGCGCCCGCCGTCTCCAGATACGTGACCACCACCGCGCTGGCCCGGCTCAACCCGGCCGCCATCAGCGCCTGCAGCCGGGCCGCGTCGCCGTATACCACCGAGTCGCCCGCCTTGGCGGCGTTGCGCACGCGGTCCGGGTCCAGGTCGAGCGCGAGGTAGGGAATCTTCTCGTGCTCCAGCATGCGCGCCAGGTTCTGGCCGCAGCGCCCGTAGCCGCAGATGATCACATGCTTGTCCGTATTGATTGACTTGCGCGCGATCGACGTCATCTGCAGTGACTGCTGGAGCCATTCGCCGGCCACCAGCTTCAGCACGATCGCGTTGGTGTTCATGACGATGAACGGCGTAGCCAGCATCGAAAGCACCATGGCGGCCAGGATCGGGCTCATCTGGTCGGACGTGATCAGGCTGTTCTGGGCGCCCAGGGTCAGCAGCACGAAACCGAATTCCCCGGCCTGCGCAAGGTACAGCCCGGTGCGCAGCGAAACCCCTTCGCTCGCGCCGAACCAGCGCGACAGCACGGTCACCACCACCAGCTTGTAGAACACCGGCACGGTCAAGAGCAGCAGCACCAGCGGCCACTGGTCGAGTGCGATGCGCCAGTCCAGCAGCATCCCGATCGAGATGAAAAAGAGGCCCAGCAGCACGTCGTGGAACGGCCGGATGTCGGCCTCCACCTGATGCTTGAACTCGGTCTCGGAGATCAGCATGCCCGCGATGAACGCGCCCAGCGCCAGGCTTAGGCCGGCCATTTCGGTCAGCCAGGCCAGTCCCAATGTAATCAGCAGCAGGTTCAGGATGAACAGCTCTTCGCTGCGCCGGCGCGCCACCACGGTCAGCCAGCGGCGCATCAGCTGCCGGCCGCCGACGAACAACAAGGTGATCACCGCCGCCGCCTTGACCGCGGCCAGGCCGACCGCGAGCAGCAACGCTTCCGGCGGCGAACCCAGCGCCGGGATCAGCACCAGCAGCGGCACCACCGCCAGATCCTGGAACAGCAACACGCCCATCACGCGCTTGCCGTGCTCGCTGTCGAGCTCGAGCCGCTCGGCCATCAGCTTGACGACGATCGCGGTGCTGCTCATCGCGAGCGCGCCGGACAGCATCAGCGCCGACTGCCAGGTCATGTTCCACAAGGTCGGCGCAAAATAGGCCACCAAGAGCGACACGGCGGTCGCCGTCAGCATCGTGACGCCGACCTGCGACAACCCCAGCCCGAACACGAAGCTGCGCATCGCGCGCAGCTTGCTCAGGTTGAATTCGAGCCCGATCACGAACATCAGGAACACCACGCCGAACTCGGCCAGGTGCTTGACGCCTTCGACGTTTTCCGCGAGCGCGAGCGCGTTCGGACCGATCAGCACGCCGACCACCAGATAGCCCAGCATCGGCGGCAGCTTCATGCTGCGGCAGACCACCACGCCGATGACTGCGGCCAGCAGATACATCAGCGTGAGGTCGAGCGAGTCCATGGCGATCGATGCTAGCTCGCCCCCGCGGCCTCGCGCATCGTGGCAATCCCTCGCCGACAGCCGGCCCGAAGGCGACCCCTCGATAGAATTGCGGCCCATGACTTTTGATGCTTTGCGGGCGCTCGAACTCGCGCGCGACACGCTCGACATCGAAGCAGCGGCGGTGCTCGGGCTCAAAGCCCGACTCGGCAGCGCGTTCGCCGAAGCGGTCGGGCGCATGCTCGACGTGCGCGGCCGCGTGGTGGTGATGGGGATGGGCAAAAGCGGCCACATCGGCCGCAAGATCGCCGCCACGTTGTCCTCCACCGGCACCCCCGCGATGTTCGTGCACCCGGCCGAGGCCAGCCACGGCGACCTGGGCACGATCCAGCCGACCGATATCGTGCTCGCGATCTCCAACAGCGGCGAAGTGGAAGAACTGAGCGCGCTGCTGCCACTGATCAAACGGCTCGGTGCGCCACTGATCGCGATGACCGGCCGGCCCGGCTCCACGTTGGCGCGCCATGCCGACATCACCTTGCACACCGGCGTTGAAAAAGAAGCCTGCCCGCTGAATTTGGCGCCCACCGCCAGCACCACCGCGCAGCTCGCGTTGGGTGATGCGCTGGCCGTGGCGCTGCTCGATGCGCGCGGCTTTCGCGCGGAGGACTTCGCGCGCTCGCACCCGGGCGGCGCGCTCGGGCGCAAGCTGCTCACGCACGTCGGTGACGTGATGCGCGCCGGCAGCGCCGTGCCGCGCGTGCCGCCGCACGCCACTTTTAGCGAACTGATGCACGAGATGAGCCGCAAGGGCCTGGGCGCCTCGGCCGTCGTCGATGCGCAAGACCGGCTGCTCGGCATCTTCACCGACGGCGATCTGCGCCGGCTCGTGGAAGGCGGCGGCGACCTGCGCACGCTGACCGCCGAGCAGGTGATGCATGCGAATCCGCGCACGGTTGCTGCGACCGCGCTCGCGGTGGAAGCGGCCGGCTCGATGGAGCAAGGCAGCATCACCTGCGTGCTGGTGGTGGATGAGGCGGGACATCTGATCGGCGCGCTCAACAGCAACGACCTGATGCGGTCGAAAGTGATATGAGCGACCCGCAGGACCTGGAAGGCATCCGCCCCGCCATCGCATTCCCGCCCGAGCTGCTGCTGCGGGCGCAGGGTGTGAAGGTGGCGTTCTTCGACGTCGACGGCGTGCTGACCGATGGCGGCGTCTACTTCGTGGAAACCGGCGTGGCCGCGGACGTGCGCGAGTCGATCAAGCGCTTTCACATCCTCGACGGCCAGGGGCTGAAGTTGCTGCAGCAAGCCGGCATCGCACCGGTGATCGTGACCGGGCGGGATTCAAAGCCCTTGCGTGTGCGGCTCGCGCAGCTCGGCATCGACGCGCACGCGTGCTTCGGTGTGGGCGACAAGCGCGCGGCAGCCGAGCGCGTGCTCGCGGCGCTCGGACTCGGCTGGCCGGCAGCGGCGGCGATCGGCGACGACTGGCCGGACCTGGCCGTGCTGCGGCGCTGCGCGTTCGCCTGCGCGCCGCCGGGTGCGCATGTCGAAGTGCGCGCCGCGGCGCATCATGTGACGCAAGCCACGGCCGGCCACGGCGCCGCGCGCGAGTTCTGCGATCTGCTGCTGGTGGCTTCGGGCCACTACGCGCGGCTGTTGTCGGAGCACGCACAGTGACGGGGATGCTGAGCCGCGCCTGGCACGGGCTGTCGATCTACCTGCCGATCATCGTGATGGCGCTCGCAGCCCTGGGCACGTGGCAGCTGGTGCGCAACAGCGTGCTGCCCGATGCGGAGCGCCCCGCGCAGGTGGCCACGCACGAGCCGGACTATTTCATGCGCGACTTCTCGGTGCGTTCGTTCGATGCCGCGGGCAAGCTGCAAAGCGAGATCATCGGCACCGACGCGCGTCACTACCCGGACACCGACACGCTCGAAGTCGACACCGCGCGCATGCGCTCGATCGACGCGGAAGGCACCGAGATGCGCGCCACCGCCCACCGCGCGGTCTCCAATGCGGATGCCTCCGAGGTGCAGCTGTTCGGCGACGCCGTGGTGGTGCGCGACGCGGTGCAAAGCCCGGCGGGCCGAACGCAGGACCGGATGGAATTCAGAAGCGAGTTTCTGCACACGTTCGTGAATCTCGAGCGCGTGCGCTCGCACCTGCCGGTGGTGCTCACGCGCGGCGCGGACCGTTTCACCGGCAATGCGATGGAGTACGACAACTTGGAGCGCGTGCTGAACCTGACCGGCTCCGTGACCGGCTTTCTGGTGCCGACCAAGCGTTCTGGCAATGACGGTGGTGCAGGTGCGGCGAAGACCTGGAGCAACAACCAGCGCGAGGCGGCCCGGTGAGTCGCCTCGCATTCATCACGGGCGCATCCAGCGGCATCGGCCAGGCGCTGGCCCTGCGCTGCTACGGCGAGGGCTACGACCTGGCGCTGTCGGCGCGTCGCACGGAAGAGATCGATCGCTGGACAGCGGCCGCCGGGCTCGCGCGCAACCGCTTCGCGGTGTATCGGGCCGACGTGGCGCAGATCGATCAGATCGTGGAAGCCGGCACCCGGTGCATCGCGGCGCAGGGTTTGCCGGACGTGGTGATTGCCAACGCGGGCATCAGCGTCGCGGTCGACACCGCGCGGCGGGCCGACATCGACGCGGTGGCGCGCACCCTGGCCACCAACGTCACGGGGCTGGCCGCCACGTTTCAGCCGTTCGTCGATCCGATGCGCGCGCGTGGCAGCGGCCGGCTGGTCGGGATCGCCAGCGTGGCGGGCGTCCGCGGGCTGCCGGGTCATGCGGCGTATTGCGCGAGCAAGGCCGCGGTGATCGCTTACTGCGAGAGCCTGCGCGGCGAGCTGGGCGCGGACGGCGTGCGCGTGGTGACGATCGTGCCGGGCTACATCGACACCCCGCTCACGCGGAAAAACCGCCATTCGATGCCGTTTCTGATGCCGGTCGATGCATTCGCGGCCCGGGCGCTGACCGCGATCGAAGCGGGCCGCAGCCACCGCGTGCTGCCTTGGCAGATGGGCCTTGTTGCCGGACTGCTGCGGCTGCTGCCCGACCCCCTGCTGGACCGCGCATTGCGCGGTCAGCCGCGCAAGCAGCGCGAAGACGTGGAGCCGTAGCCTGGGGTGTCGGGTGATGCCGCCGGTCGGACTCGGAAGGAGCGTGCCGTGTGGACCAACACGCGCAGCTCAGTAGCCGCCGCGGTCACGACCTCCACCGCCGCCGTCACGTCCGCCGCCGCGAGGGCCGGAGCCGTACGGGCTGCGAAAGCCGCCGTCGTTGCGACCGCCACCGCTGCCGCCACCGCTTTCACCGCGTCCGCCGTAGCCACCCCCACCACCTTCGCCGCGATTGCCGCCGCCGTAGCCGCCGTAGCCACCACCGCCGCCGCCCTCACTGCGGCCCCCACCACCGCCGCCGTATCCGCCACCGCCATAGCCACCGCCCGCACCGCCGCCATACCCCCCGGTGCGCGGACCACGCGGCTCCATCGGTCGCGCTTCGTTGACGACGCAGTTGCGCCCGCCCAGCGACTGGCCGTTCATGCCGCTGATGGCGGCCTGGGCTTCGGCGTCACTGCCCATCTCGACGAAACCGAAGCCTTTGGAGCGTCCCGTGTCCCGCTCCATCATCACCTTCGCACTGGTGACCGCGCCGAACGCGCCGAACGCCTGCTCCAGATCGCCGTCGCGCACCGAATAAGGCAGATTGCCGACATAAAGTTTGTTGCCCATCTCGCAGGAACTCCCGAAAGCATTGAAAGAAAACAATTCCGTCCCAACCACGCATGCGCAGCAATTATGTGCTAGACGATCGGGAAGCGGGGCGTTCCGATGCCGAGCGGGGCCGCATGGATTTGCATCCGACTCGCATGACGGGCCCAGTGCCCGCATGAAGAGGCGCAGCCAAGCGAGCCCAGCGAGATCACAGGAAGAACAGGCCCAACGGATGTACTACGGCGAACGGTTGAATGCGATCACCCACCTCGTGGCAGCCGCTCTGGCACTTATCGGCGCGGTCGTGCTGGTGGTGCTTGCCGCGCTCGATGGCGACCCGTGGAAAGTGGTGAGCGTCGCGATCTACGGCGTGACGCTGGTGCTGCTCTACACGTTTTCAGTGCTCTATCACAGCCTGCGCGGGCGCGCCAAGGGCGTCATGCAGCGGCTCGACCATCAAGGCATCTATCTGCTGATCGCCGGCAGCTACACACCGTTTTGCCTCGTGACGCTGCGCGGCGTCTGGGGCTGGTCGCTGTTCGGCGTGGTCTGGGGGCTCGCGGTGATCGGCAGCCTGCAGGAATTTTGGGCAGGCAAGGCGCGCATCCTGTCGGTGGTGATCTACATCGTGATGGGCTGGGCGATCGTGGTCGCGCTGGGCCCGCTGCGCGCGGCCTTGGAGCCGGCCGGCTTTGCCTGGCTCGTGGCGGGCGGCCTGTTCTACACGGTGGGCATCGTTTTCTATGCGCTCGATGCCCGCGCAAAGCACTTCCACGGCATCTGGCATCTGTTCGTGATGGCCGGCAGCGCGGCCCACTATGTGGCGATCGCGCGCCATGTGGTCTGAGGGCGCGTCCGGCTCGGCGCGGGCGATCCGCGGCGCAGCGTCGGGACCAGCGCCACAACCCGATTCGAAGCCGCCAGCCGAATACGACACCCGTCGCTGCGGGCTTCGCCGGGACGCGCTTGGCCCCGCTACAGGCTGTTCCTAGAATGATCCAGCATGAGGCTCACGTTGCTATGGCTCTGCTGGTTGGCATGCCTGCTCGGCCTGCCCTTGACGCAGGCGGCGACGACCGATGCCACCGAAGCGCACACGCCGGCCGGCAAAGCGCCCGTCGTCGTGCTGACGATCGACGGCGCGATCGAGCCGGCTGCGGCCGATCACTTCGCGCGCGGGCTGGCTGCGGCGGTCGAGCAAGGCGCGCAGTTGCTCGTGCTGCAGCTCGACACACCGGGTGGGCTCGATCGCTCGATGCGCGCGATCATCAAGCAGGTGCTGGCTTCGCCGATCCCGGTGGCGTCTTACGTGGCGCCCAGCGGCGCGCGCGCGGCCAGTGCGGGCACCTACATGCTTTATGCGAGCCACGTGGCGGCGATGGCACCGGCCACCAATCTGGGCGCGGCCACGCCGGTTGCGATGGGCGGCGCGCCGGGGTTGCCGGCGGCGCCCGAGCCGCAAAAACCAGCTCAACCGCTGCGCCCCGGCGCACCCGCAGCCAGTGGTTCGGCGTCTTCACCGGTCGACGGCGCGCAGCCAGCGACAAAACCAGCCCCGCCTGCGGCCGATCCGATGAGCGCCAAGCGGCTGTCGGACTCGTCCGCCTACATCCGCAGCCTCGCGCAACTGCGCGGGCGCAACGCCGCGTGGGCCGAGCAGGCGGTGCGCGATTCGGTGAGCCTGTCCGCGCAGGAAGCGCTCGAGCAGCGCGTGATCGACATGATCGCGCTGGACCTGCCCGATCTGCTGCGGCAGCTCGACGGGCGCACGTTGTCGGTGGCCGGTGGCTCGGTGCAGCTTCAGACTGCGGATGCACCGGTCGTGATGTTCGAAGCGGGCTGGCGCAACGAGCTGCTGTCGGTGATCGCCAACCCGAGCCTTGCGCTGATTCTGATGATGCTCGGCGTCTACGGGCTGATCTTCGAGTTCTCGAACCCCGGCTATCTGGTGCCCGGCGTGGTCGGTGCGATCAGTCTGCTGCTCGGGCTGTTCGCGCTGCAGACCTTGCCGCTCAACTACGCGGGGCTTGCGTTGCTGGCGCTCGGCATCGGCTTTCTTGTTGCGGAGGCGTTCGTGCCGAGCTTCGGCGCGTTGGGTCTCGGCGGCATGGTCGCGTTTGCGATCGGCGCGGTGATGCTGGTCGACCGCGACGTGCCGGGCGTTTCCGCCATCTCGTATGCGCTGATCGCGGTGCTGACGGTGCTGTCGGCCGCGTTCGTGCTGCTGGTGGTCGGCATGGCTGCGAAAGCGCGCCGGCGGCCGGTTGTCAGCGGCGCGCCGACGTTGCTGGGGCAGCCCGCGCAGCTGGTCGAGTTCGATGCCGCGCGCGGCGAAGGCTGGGCGCTGCTGGCCGGCGTGACCTGGCGGGTGCGCGCAGCAGCCGATGCAGCGGCGGCGGAGGACGGCGCCGGCTGGCAGCCCGGCGCCTGGGTCTCGGTGCGCGCGGTGCGCGGCAATACGCTCGACGTGGCGCTGCTGCCCCCGCAGGCGGTGTCGCCCCGACCGGTCGCTGCCGATCCCGCTGTGGTGGCCCGTGCCACGCAAAGCTAGGGCACATCGACGCCAAATGGCCCAGCCCAGGCACCCGTCGATCCCTTCATTCACCCACAGGAGTCACCCCAGGCATGTTCACCCAATTCGGTCTCGGCGCGGTGGTGCTGCTGCTCATCGTCTTTTTGGCATCGTCGCTGCGCATCCTGCGCGAGTACGAGCGCGGCGTGGTGTTCCAGCTCGGCCGCTTCTGGAGCGTGAAAGGCCCGGGCCTGGTGCTGCTGATCCCGGGCATCCAGCAGATGGTGAAGGTCGATCTGCGCGTGAAGGTGCTCGACATTCCGAGCCAGGACGTCATCTCGCGCGACAATGTGTCGGTCAAGGTGAACGCGGTGCTGTACTTCCGCGTGGTCGATGCGGAGAAAGCCGTGATCGAAGTCGAGAACTACCTGGCCGCGACCAGCCAGCTGTCCCAGACCACGTTGCGTGCGGTGCTCGGCAAGCACGACCTGGACGAGATGCTGTCCGAACGCGAGAAGATGAACCTCGACATCCAGAAAATTCTCGAAGCGCAAACGCAGGACTGGGGCATCAAGGTCACCAACGTCGAGATCAAGCACGTGGACCTGGCCGAGAACATGGTGCGCGCGATCGCGCGGCAGGCCGAGGCCGAGCGCGAGCGGCGCGCCAAGGTCATCCACGCCGAGGGCGAGTTGCAGGCCTCGTACAAGCTGGCCGAGGCCGCGGCCATTCTCGCGAAGGAACCGCAGGCGATACAGTTGCGCTACCTCGAGACGCTGCACGCGATCGGCGCGGACAAGAATTCGACCATCGTGTTTCCGATGCCGCTCGACATCGTCGGCCCGCTGCTCGAGGCACTGAAAGGGAAATCATCATGAAGACCGTGCTGCAGATCCTGAAGGCAAAGGCGAATCAGCAGGTGCTGTCGATCGCACCGGACGCCACCGTGTTCGATGCGATCACGCTGATGTCGCAGAAGAACGTCGGTGCGCTGCTGGTCATGCAAGGCGAAAGCGGAAAAGTGCTCGGCATCGTGACCGAGCGCGACTACGCACGCAAGGTGATCCTGGCCGGCCGCTCCTCGAAAGAGGCCAAGGTGCGCGAGATCATGAGCTCGCCCGTGCGCTGCGTGCCGCCCGAGACGAAGAACGAGGAATGCATGGCGCTGATGACCGAGCACCGGCTGCGCCACCTGCCCGTGCAGGACGGCGACGAATTGCTCGGCGTGGTGTCGATCGGCGACCTGGTGGCCGACATCATCTCCGAGCAGCAGTTTCTGATCGAGCAACTCGAACACTACATCGCGGGCAGCAGCCAGATGGGGCAGCTGTAGCGCGCCCCCTGGTGCGGCGGAACCAAAGTGCGCGGGTCTGTCCTACAGGGGGTCAGCCGGTTCGCCCTGTCCCGCATGGCGGGCGTTGCGCCGAAGATGGCCTCGTAGACTGCAGCACAACAACATCGCAAACTTTGGGAGTGAAAACATGCTGACCTGGGCCATCATCTTTTTCGTCGTGTCATTGATCGCCGGCTTTTTCGGCTTCTCGGGCGTGTCATCGGCGACCGCCGGCATTGCCAAGATCCTGTTCTACATCGCAATCGTCATCTTCATCATCTTCCTGGTGATGGCGCTGATGGGCGGTGCGCTGGTGCTCTGACGGGCCACCGGGATTTCGCACCGACGATCGCCTTTTGAAGGCGGTTGCAGTGGCCGGGCTCTTCGCAGAGTCCGGCCATTTGTTTTTTGGCAAGATGCGCGACATGAACACTCCATCGACTTACGACGTATCGAGCGACACCGCCCTGCTCGATCCGGTTGCCGCGCAGACCGAAATCGACCGCGCATGGGACGACGACCTCGTCGGTCAGTTGTCCGACTACATTGAAATTCCCGCCAAATCGCCCGCGTTCGACGGCGACTGGGCCGCGCACGGCCACATCGAGACCGTGTTGCGCCGCGCCGCCGCGTGGGTCGAAGCGCAGCGCATCGAAGGCCTGAAGCTCGAGGTGATCCGGCTCGAAGGCCGCACGCCGGTGCTGTTCTTCGAAGTGCCGAAGCGCGGCACAGCCGGTGACTCGACCGTGTTGATGTACGGCCACCTCGACAAGCAGCCCGAATTCAACGGCTGGCGCAGCGACCTCGGCCCCTGGACGCCGAAGTACGAGGGCGGCAAGCTCTACGGCCGCGGCGGCGCGGACGACGGCTATGCGGTGTATGCCGCGATCACCGCGATCGACGAGCTCCAGCGGCAGAACGTCGCGCACCCGCGCATCGTCGGCCTGATCGAGACCTGCGAGGAATCGGGCTCCTACGATCTGCTGCCTTACGTCGATGCGTTGCGTGCCCCGGGCGCGGATCGGCTCGGTGACGTGGCGCTCGTGGTGTGCCTCGACAGCGGCGCCGGCAACTACGACCAGCTGTGGCTGACCACCTCCCTGCGCGGCATGGCCAGCGGCACGTTGAAGGTCGAAGTGCTGACCGAAGGCGTGCACTCGGGCGATGCGTCGGGTCTGGTGCCGTCGAGCTTTCGGATCATGCGGCAGGTGCTCGATCGGTTGGAGGACAGCGCGATCGGGCCGCCTGCTGCCCGCGAACTTTCATTGCGAAGTGCCGCCCGAGCGGCTTGCGCAGGCCAGGCACACCGCAGCGATCCTTGGCGACGAGATCTACAAGCGGTTCCCGTGGGCCAGCTACGACTGTGGCGGCTCCACAGCAGACGGTGCTGCCGACCACGACCGATCCGGTGCAGGCGCTGCTGAACCGCACCTGGATGCCGACGCTGTCCGTCACCGGCGCCGAAGGCCTGCCCGCGCTCGGCGACGCGGGCAACGTGCTGCGGCCCGTACACCGCGTTCAAACTGTCGTTGCGGCTGCCGCCGTTGGTCGAAGCCGACGTGGCGGTGCAGCAGTTGAAAGCGCTGCTCGAAGACAACGCGCCGTATCAGGCCAGGGTCACGTTCGAGAGCAACGGCGCTTCCAACGGCTGGAACGCGCCCGCTTCGGCTCGCTGGTTCGACGCCGCGCTGAACGAAGCGAGCCAGGCTTTCTACGGCGCGCCGAGCGCCACGATCGGCCAGGGAGGCACGATCCCGCTCATGAACCTGCTGCAGCGCGGCTTCCCGCAGGCGCAGATGATGGTCGTCGGCGTGCTCGGGCCGCGCAGCAACGCGCATGGGCCGAACGAGTTTCTGCATGTGCCGTACGCGAAGCGGCTCACGGCCGCGGTGGCGCATGTGATCAGCCGGGTGCCCTGAACACGCAGGCTTTCCGCCGAAGCACGCTGAGAGCCCGGCACGACGCGTTCGCCCCGCACCTCGAAATTTCACTCAAATAGCGCGCAGTCGCTCGTCCAGCAAGCACCTGCCGCTTCGATTTTCAGAGCGAATCGCTGAGCTTGCGTTGCACTTCCTGCTCGTCGCCCAGCCCGTCTTCGGGCACCTGGCCCTGCGGCGTCATGCGGTCGATCAGCGACGGCAGCACGCTGGCCAGCAGCGGCGCGAGCATCGATGCGTTGATGCCGAAGCGGCTCGCGAGGTGGCTCAACGTGTCGTCGCCGAGCGCCTGATGCACCTGCTCGCCCGACACCTCGGCGTTCGGCCCGTCACCCACCCACGAGCGGGCCTTGTCGCCCATGCCGGCCTGATCGAACTGCTTGAGCAGGCCACCGAGCCCGCCGACCTGGCCGTTGTTGCCCAGCAGCGAACCGAGCATGCCCGCGAGCCCGCCACCGGCGCCACCCGACATGCCCTGGCCCGCACCGCCGCCGAAGAGCCCGCCGAGCATGTCGCCCAGCCCGCCGCCGCCGGGGCTGCTGCCCGCCGCCCATCAGGCCACCGAGCAAGTCCCCGAGACCACCGCCCCCGCCGGCCTGGCCGCTTTGTGTATGGCCCTGACTGCCACCGCCGCGCATCGCCGCGCCCAGCACATCGTCGAGTAAGCCCATGACTTCGTCTCCGTTCGGTGAATGAAAAATCGAGGGTAGCACTCGGGCCCGGTTCAGGTTGCGCGGTCGCCACCGCCCTGCGCTGCCGCAGCGCCAGCCAGAGCAGCGCGGCACCCGTGAGCACCACCGGCACCAGCGAGCCGTAGTTGAGCAGCGTCCAGCCCTGCGTCGTGACCAGCACGCCTGAGGAGAACGAGGTGATCGCCAGCGTCGCGAACACGAAGAAGTTCAAAGCGCCCTGGGCGCGGTCACGCTCCTCGGGCGTGTACGCGGTCAACGACAACGTCGTGCTGCCCGTGAACAGAAAATTCCAGCCCACGCCCAGCACGAACAGCGCGCCGATGAAGTGATGCAGCTCGACCCCCGACAGCGCCACCACGATGCAGGCCAGATTCAACAGCACGCCGATGCCCATGATCGGCAACGCACCGAAGCGCCGAATCAGATGGCCGGTGAAGAAGCCCGGCGCGAACATGCCGATCACATGCAGTTCAAGCACCAGTGCGGTGTCGGAGAACATGAAGTGCTGGTGCTGCATCGCGATCGGCGTGGACGCCATCAGCAGGTTCATCACGCCGTAGCCGAGCGCGCCGGCCGCAGCCGCCACGATGAACACCGGCTGGCGCATGATCTCGGCCAGCGGCCGCCCGCCGGACAGCGGTGCCTTTCGGTGCCGGCGGTGCGAAGCCGATCAGCGACAGCAACGCCAGCGACAGCAGCGCGACGAACGCCAGCGCCACGTAGGCGCCCGCGAACGGCACCGCGAACCAGTCGCGCGTGTACGCCGCGAGGTTCGGCCCGAGCACCGCGCCCAGCAGGCCGCCGGCCATCACGAGCGAGATCGCCTTCTCGCGCGCTTCCGGCTGCGCGAGTTCGGCCGCCGCAAACCGGTACAGCCCCGCGTTCGCGTTGTAGTAGCCCGCAATCACCGTGGCCGCGCACAGCAGCCAGAAGTTCCGGCTGAACGCTGCGTAGCAGCACAGCAGCGCCGAGCCGATCGCGACCAGCAGCCCGAGCTGAAACGAGCCCTTGCGCCCGAGCGCGCTTTGCGTCTTCGCGACCATGCCGGTTGACAGCGCGCCGCCCACCACGTAGCCCATCACCGGCAGCGTCGCGAGCCAGCCGACCGGCGCGAGCGCGAGCCCGACCAGCCCGTTGATCGCGATGAACGTGACGTTGTTCGTCAGGAACAAGCCCTGGCAGATGGCGAGGAGCCAGAGGTTGCGGTTCATGGGCGCGATGTTAAGCCTGTGCGTTGCCTGAAATGCCACTGCAGGGGACGGCGTCTCGCGCTGCGCTCGTGCAGCGACGCGGCTTCCCGGACGAAACGGTTTACAGGGCTTGCGCTTTGGCGATAAGGTGCCATCGCCGAAGCAGCGCTCACCATCCCCAAACGGATCCGCGACGAGCTGCATCTGTTGCCCGGGGCCCTTGTGGAGTTTTCGGTGAATGCCGCCGGGGAAGTGGTGCTGCATCGGCCGCGCCCGGTCAAGCGTGCGCGCCGTCGACTCCAAGACCGTGTCGACGCGGTGCGGGGCCGTGCGGATGTGCGCTGGCAAACGGATGCGTTGATGAAGCCGCTGCGCGCCGACGACCGATGCTGCTGGTCGGCACCAGCGTCCTGGTGGACGTGCTGCAAGACGATCCGCAGTGGGCGGACGGGTCGATCGGGCAACTGCGGGCGCAGGCCAGCATCGCTGGTCATCGCCCTGGTCGTCTACGCCGAGATGTCGCTGTCGTTTTCAACGCTCGAAGGGCTGGACCGCGCCGTGTCCACGCTGGCTTTGGAACTGCGCGAGATCTTATGGCCGGCCCTGTTCCTCGCGGTCAAGGCCCGTGCGCGGTACCGAAAACGCGGGGGCAGCAAGCTGCAGGTGCTGCCCGACTTCTTCATCGGCGCGCACGCGACGGTGGAAGGCGGGTCCTTGCTGACCCGGGATGCCAGCCGGTTCCGAACCTGCTTCCCGACGCTTGAAGTCGTCGCGCCCTGATGTGGGAGAGGGAACGAACCCGACAACGCTCCTCCAACCGCGGTCGCCGAGTCGATCGCCTGCTGCGACCAGCCGAGGTCGTTCAAAACCCCAGGCGCCGGCTGCTGCGCCGCGTGCGTTCCATGAACTCGGGCGGCTTCTGCCGGACCCAGGCCACGAACCGGGCGACTTCCGGGTGGGCCAGCAAGGCGTCCACCGTCGCAAATTGGCGCGCCAGTTCGGTTTCGCTGAACAGCGCATGCAGTTGGCGGTGACAGATGCGGTGCATGACTTCGGTGTGCGTTCCGCCCCGCGAGCGCGGCACCAGGTGGTGCTTGTCCTGCTGCGCAGCGGGGATCGGGCGGCCACACAAGGGGCAGGTCGGGAGTTGCTCGGACACCGGGGGCAAGGCGTCGAGTACGGCATTGCGCTGCATGCGTTTGATGCGACCGCTCATCGGGCGGCAGTATCGCCAAAGCGCAGTGTCCTTGTGCTGCGCTGGTTCGGGCTCGCGTTGCGCGGCGCGTGCGGTGCCGAAGAATTGGCGCAATGACCAGCAGCAGACTCCGGTAGGCAATCGGCACGCGGCAAGGCACGATTCGGCCGTCAGTGCCCCCTACGCCCCGCCAGAAACACCCCGACCGCCGCCGTCTGCACCAGCGCGATCACGACCAGGAACCAGCCGGCGCCCGCGCCCAGTCGCACATCCGGCCCGCCGCTGGCGACCAGCACCACGCCCAGCAACGCCGGCGCGAACGCATACGTCGCTTGCGAACAGGCGATCGCGAGCGACACCACGCGTTGCACGTCGGCGCCGTCGAACTCGGCCTGCGCGATCAGCGGGGGCAGCGAGATGCCGTTGCCGATGCCCGCGCCGAACAGCAGCAGCCCGATCGCCAGCCACCACGTCGGCGTGAACGCGAACACGTTGGCGGCCAGCAGCGCAGTGATGCCGAGCAGTTGCACCGCGTAGCACGCGCAGATCACGAGCCGCCGATCGGCGTCGGCCGGCATCCAGCGCGCCACCGTCACGCGTCCGACCAACGCCGCGCCGGTGACCAGCGCCATCAGCCACCCCGCGCGTTGCTCGCCGGCGACCGGCACCAGCAGCACGTACAGATGCGCGAGCAGGCCGATCGTGGCGAAAGTCGCGATCGACATGCCGAGCGCGATCGTCACGAAACGCCGATCACGCCAGAGCCAGCGGCGGCTCGGTGCGGCGGCGCTGGGTGCGCTGGGTGCGCTCGGTGCGTCCACTGGTGCGGGTTCGCCGTCGGGCCGCTGGCCGAGTTGCGCTGGCGTTTTGGCGAACACGCCGAACGCGAGCGACGCGACGACGGCGATCGTTGCCACACCCACCCCCAGCGCCGCCTGCGGAAAGCCGAACTGCGCGATCAGGAACACCCACAGCGGCGCGAACACCATGCCGCCGACGCTCGCACCGTTGTAGGCGTGCGCGAGCGCGATGGGCCGGCGCCGTGCGTACCAGGGCGCGATCACCGCGTTGACCGCTGCGGCGCCCATCGGCACCCAGCCGGCGCCGGTGAGCGCCGCGGCGGCGAACAACTGCCAGTGCTGCGCGGCCAGCGCCCAGCCCAGCAGACCCCCTGTCGCGGCCACCGCGCCCGCTGCCGTGGCCCACGGCAGCCCGACCCACGCGTACAAGCGCGGCAGGTTCGCCACCACCAGCGCGCCGGTCAAAAAATGGGTGGTGACCGCGAGCGAGACGAGTTGCAGCGGCCAGCCGGTGCGCTCCATCACCGCGTGCAGATACACCGGCGGGCCGTAGAAGCCGATGCCCCAGCCGAACACCGCGAGCAGGAACGCGGCTTGCACCACGCGCCTGCCGAAGAACGGGGACGCCGTGGGTGCGGCAGGCGTGGACGACGGGGGGCTCACGGGGGTGTTCGGCGATACGCCGGCTCAACAGTCGTCGAGCGGCGTGACGAGCGCGGCGAGCACCGCCAGCGCAGCCGTTTCGGCGCGCAGCACGCGAGTCCCCAACGACATCGGCGCGAAGCCGGTGGCGATCAGCGCGTCTTCCTCGCGGTCGGTCAGGCCACCTTCGGGCCCACTGACGATCCAGACGGGTCTGTGGGCGCCCTTGCTGGCACGCGATGCGGTTGTGGCGAACCGCTCTGCTTCTGTGTGTGCCGACCCTGCCGTCGTCGCCGCTGTTGCCGTTGCACCGCGCAACGACAGCACGCGCCGATCGGCGGCATCGCTTGCCGGGTCGGTCTGCGCCAGCCAGGCGGTCAACGCCCGCACCGGATGCACACGCGGCACGCGGTTGCGCCCGCATTGCTCGCAGGCGGCGACCGCGACGGCTTCCCAATGCAGCCGTTTCTTGTCCGCGCGTTCGCTGTGCAGCCGCAGCACGCTGCGTTCGGTGGCCAGCGGCTGGATGCTGGCGGCGCCCAGCTCGGTCGCTTTCTCGACCAGCCAGTCCATGCGGTCGTTGGCGGGCATGCCGACGACCAGATGCACGGCGCGCACCGCTTCGCGTTCGACCGCGTGGTGCGCGCCGACCTGCACCTGCACGTCGCTGCGGCCCATGCGCTCGACGACTGCCGCATATTCGCCGCCTCGGCCGTCGAACAACGCGATCCCGGCGCCGGGCTGCAACCGCAGCACCTGCACGTGCCGCGCGGCACCGGCGGGCAGCGCGATCCGGGCGCCGGGCTGCAGAGGGTCGGGGACGTGGAAGCGCGGCATGAAAGTGGAAGCAATTGGTTTGCTATTTTTAAGATAGCTGTAGACGCTTTCCGGGCCGGCGCTCGGAGGGTTTTTTTATTAGATTCTCTTAGAAGGCGACTGAACGCGGAGTCAGCTGCGGCAGCATCGACGTCTACGGCCAGCACGGTCCTCTCGGTCGCCGTTTCGGCGCCCGTGCTGGACCGCTGGAGTTCCCCCGCGCTCGAAGCGCACAGCCGCGCGCGGCCTACACGCGCCCGAACGCGAATCCCGTGGCCGCCGCGTTGCCTTCGATCTTGTCGATCAGCCGCAGCAGCGGCGTCAGTTCCCGATACCGGCCGGCTGTGGCGCGGATGTAGCCGATGAAGCGCGGCGCATCGGCCAGGTATTTGGGTTTGCCGTCGCGCAAGGTGAGCCGCGCGAAGATACCGGCGACCTTGAGATGCCGCTGCAGGCCCATCCATTCGACCGCGCGGTAGAAGTCGCCGAAGTCCTCGCCCCAGCCGCTGCGGCTTTCCGCGCCCAGCAGGCCGACCTTCCTGGCACGTTGCCAATAGCGCACGGTCACGTCGAGCACGTGTTCTTCATCCCAGGACAGAAACGCGTCGCGCATCAGGCACGCGATGTCGTAGCTGATCGGGCCGTACACCGCGTCCTGAAAGTCGAGCACGCCGACGCGTGTTTCCGCGCCGGCGGGCAGCATCAGGTTGCGCGGCATGAAGTCGCGATGCACATAAACGGAAGGCGCCGCGAGGTTTTGCCGGACGAGGGTCGTGAACGTCTGGTCCAGCGTCGCGCGCATCCCCGGGTCGATCGCAACACCCTTGTGCTTTTCGATGTACCAATCCGGAAACAGCGCGAGTTCGCGCCGCAGCAGCGCTTCGTCGTAGACGGGCAGCACACCGGGCTTCGAGGCAAGCTGCCAGTCGATCAGTGCGTCGATCGCGCCCGCGTAGAGCGGCAGCGCGCCTTCGGCGTCGGCCGGGTCGATCGCGTCCATCAGCGTATGTGCACCCAGATCGGTCAGCAGCATGAAGCCGTCGGCCTCGTTCCAGTCGAGCACCTGCGGCACGTTCAGCCCCGCTTGCTGCATCAGCTCGGCGATCTGCACGAACGGGCGGCAGTTTTCCCGCTCAGGCGGTGCGTCCATGACGATGCGGGTGGTCGCGGCGTCCTCGGCAGTCGGCGCGCGGTCGATGCGCAGAAAGCGGCGAAAACTCGCGTCTGCCGCCGCCACGCGCAGGGTCCGCGGTGCGAGCCCGGCGTGCGGTGCGATCCGATGCAGCCAGTGGTCGAACGCTTCGCGGCGCGACGCACAAGCCCAGGGGACGGGCGCAAATGCCACAGCGGCGGGGGCCAGGGACGCAAAAGGGGGCATTTCGGAGGGTGTCATGGATAATGCATTTTATGAACCCGCCCGCAGGGACGGCCGCCTGCCACCGCCGCACCACGCGGTTGCGCGCCGGTTTCAACCAGGTCTTGCGCCACCTGCCGATTCTTATCTCTCCCATCGATCGATCCGCCCGGTGTCACCCGCCTCCCCCCCCGTTTTCTCCCCTCTGCGCAGCGCGTGGACGGGTCCGGCCGGTACGAAGTCGTGGTTTGCGCGCTTCTCGGCTGCCGGTCTGATCAGCGCCCCGCTGCTGCTTGCACTGGGCACTGCGCCCACGCTGGCCGCGCAGCCGCAAAAGAAGAACGACGCGCGCGCGCAGTCGGCTGCCGAAAGAAAGAAACAGGCGAACAAAGTGGCGCCTGACACGAAGCCTGCTGCGAAGGGCTCCGGCAAGAACGCAACGAAGGAATCGGGCAGGACGTCCAGGGCAGGCAAGGCAGACCGACCCGGCAAAGTGGGCAAAGCCGACAAACCGGCCAAGGCCTCAGGCAAACGCCCCGACAAGCCGCTGATGCCGCTGCCGACCGCCCAGGTCAATCCACGCCTGCGCGCCGCCGACTTGAATCTGCCCGCACCGGCACTGCGCACCACGCCGCAGTTGCGTGAGCTGCTGCCGGGCGCCACGAGGCAGGGCGCGCCGACCTTCATCTACGGCGACCGCATCACCTCGCAGACCGATCTGCAGACATCGGTCGAAGGCAGTGCCGAAGTGCGCCGTGGCGACACGGTGATCCGCGCCGACCAGTTGCAGTACATCGCGCCGGAAGACCTCGCGAAAGCAAGCGGCAACATCTATCTGAACCGCGCGGGCAACGTCTACGAAGGCCCGCAGCTCGAGCTCAAGATGGAGTCGTTCGAAGGCTTTTTGCTGAACCCGAAATACCGGCTGCTCGTGAACAACGCGTACGGTCAGGCGGACCGCGTGGTGTTCGTGGGTGAGAAAAAAGTCGCGGTCGAAAACGCGACGTACTCGACCTGCCAGCGCCAGCCGGGCCCGAGCTGGATGCCGGCCTGGGTGTTTCGCGCCGACAAGCTCGATCTGGACTTGAACGAGGACGCCGGCATGGCCGAAGGCGCGACGCTCGAATTCAAGGGCGTGAAGACGCCGAAGCTGCCGGCGGTGTCGTTTCCGCTGTCGGACAAGCGCAAGTCGGGTTTTCTGCCGCCGACGGTGCTGGTCGACAACCTGAGCGGCGTCGAGGTGCTGCAGCCCTACTACTGGGACATCGCGCCGAATCGGGATGCGACGTTCTACCCGTCGATCAAGTCGCGGCGCGGCGTCGATCTGGGCGGTGAGTTCCGTTATCTGGAAGACAACTACCGGGGTCAGGTGCGCGGCAACTACATGCCGTACGACGCGCTGCGCGCCGGGGATTCGCGCTGGGGCACCTCGGTGCAGCACAACGGCGTCATCAGTTCCGGCCTGGACAGTGTCGGCCCGCTCGGACTCAACCTGAACGTGAACCGGGTCAGCGACGACAACTACTGGCGCGACTTTCCACGCGGCTCACCTTCCCTGGTGCAGCGGCTGCTGCCGAGCACCGGTTCGCTGTCCTGGGCGCGCGACAACTTCAGCGTGCGGGCCTCGGCGCTCAAGTGGCAGACCTTGCAGGACCCGGCCTCGCCGATCATTCCGCCGTACGACCGGCTGCCACAGTTCACGGCGCGCTATTCGCGCTTCGACGTGGGCGGCTTCGACTACTCGGTGGACGGCGACTACACGCGGTTCTCCGCCGACCGCGCGTTGACGAAACAGACCGATGCCCAGCGCAGCTTCACGCTCGCGCAGTTGAGCCGGCCGTTTCTGGCGCCCGGCTACTTCGTGACGCCGAAGGTGCAGTTGCACGCCACGCACTACAGCTTCGACGACATGCTGGCCAATGGCGCGATGGCCGCCGACCGCGTGGTGCCGACCTTCAGCCTGGACAACGGGCTGATCTTCGAGCGCGACGCGAGCTTCTTCGGCCGCGCGTTTCGCCAGACGCTCGAGCCGCGCGCGTTCTACGTGTACACGCCGTACCGCGACCAGAGCCAGTTGCCGGTCTACGACACCGCGCGGCACGACTTCAACTTCGCGAGCATCTACACCGAAAACGCGTTCGTCGGCAACGACCGCATCGCCGACAACAACCTGCTGACCCTGGGCGTCACGACGCGCCTGTTCGACGCGGCCACGGGCTCGGAAGCCGCGCGCTTCGGCATCGCGCAGCGCCTGCGTTTTCGGGATCAGCGCGTGACGCTGCCGGGCGAGACGCCGGTGGCCGACCGCTTCAGCGACCTGCTGCTCGGCAGCACGATCAACTGGACGCAGCAGTGGCGGCTGGACACCACCGTGCAGTACAACCCGAAGGCGGGACAGTCAGAGCGGGTTTCGGTCGGCGGGCGCTACACGCCGGGCAACTACCGCAGCATCAGCGCGGCCTACCGATTTCAGCGCGGCCTGAATGAATCGATCGACATCGGCTGGCAGTGGCCGCTGAACGATCTGTTCGGCGACCGCGGACTGAATCTCGGCGCGGGCCAGGGCCAGGGGCCGGGGCGCTGGTACAGCGTGGGCCGACTGAATTACTCGATGCCGGACAAGCGGCTGGTCGACGGCATCGTCGGCTTCGAATACGACGGCGGCTGCTGGCTCGGGCGCGTGGTGCTCGAGCGGCTGCAGCACACGCCCACCGCCGGCAACACGCGCGTGATGTTCCAGCTCGAATTCGTCGGCTTCTCGCGGATCGGCTCGAGCCCGCTGCAGACGCTGCGCACGAACGTGCCGCGCTATCAGTTCCTGCGCGAGCAGACCACCACGCCGAGCCGCTTCGGGAACTATGACTAGCGGCGCAGGCTCCCTCGATGCCGAGCACGACGCTGGCTGACAACCCAGGACGGACCCCAGGCCGATGAGCATGAATTTCTCGCTTTCAAACTCGCACTCGACGCGCTCCCGCCGCACCGCGCGGTGGGCCCCCGCGCTGGCGGCCTGCGCGTTCGCGTTCGGCGCGGCGCACGCGCAAGGCTTCAAGCCATCCGGGCGCGCGCCGTCGTTCTCAGCCCCCGCGCAGAGTTCGTCGACGCCTGATGCGCCGGCTTTGCGCGCGGCGGAATTGCCGCGCTCTGGTTCGGCTGCGCCCGCGCGGCGCCAGCAGGCGGACTTCATCGTGGCGGTGGTGAACTCCGAGCCGATCACGAACAACGAGCTGCACGCGCGGGTCGAACGCATCGCGCAGCAGCTCGCGCAATCGGGCCAGCCGGTGCCGCCGCCCGAAGTGTTGCTGCCGCAGGTGCTCGATCGGCTGATCTCGGACCGCGCCCAACTGCAGCTCGCGCGCGAGACCGGCATCCAGGTCGATCCCGGTGCGGTCGATCAGGCCGAGATGAACGTGGCGCGGCAAAACAAGTTGACGGTGCCGCAGTTGCGCCAGCGGCTCGTCGCCGACGGCTTTCCGCCGAATGAACTGCGCGACGAACTGAAGCGTCAGATCACGCTGCAGCGGCTGCGCGAGCGCGAACTGGAGCCGAAGGTCAAAGTCACCGAGCTCGACATCGATCAGTTTCTGAGTCGTGCGCAAGCCGACGGGGTGCCGGCCGAACTCGAACTCGCGCAAGTGCTGATCGCGGTGCCCGAAGGGGCGACCGCGCAGCAGACAGCCGAGTTGCAGCAACGCGCCGACCAGGTGGCGACCCGCGCCAAGGCCGGCGAAGATTTCGCCGCGCTCGCCAACGAATTCTCGGACGGCCCGGAACGCGCCACCGGCGGCCGAATGGGGCTGCGCAGCGCGGATCGCTATCCGGAATTGTTCGTGACGGCGACCAAGGCGCTGCCGGCCGGCGGCGTGGCCGGACCGATCCGCTCCGGCGCGGGTTTTCACGTGCTGAAAGTGGTCGACAAAGGACGCCTCGGCACGCCGGCCGGCATGACGGTGATGCAAAACCACGCGCGCCACATCCTGCTGCGCCTGAACAAGCAACAGGACGAAGCGGCGGCGCGCGCACGGCTGGCCGACTATCGACGCCGGATCGAATCGGGCAGCGCCGACTTCGCTGCGTTGGCGCGCGAGTACTCGCAGGACGGCAGCGCGAAGGACGGCGGCGACCTGGGCTGGTCGAGCCCGGGCCAGTACGTCACGGAGTTCGAGCAGACACTGGCCGGGCTGTCGCCGGGCCAGCTCAGTGAGCCGTTTACCACGCAGTTCGGCGTGCATCTCGTGCAACTGCTGGAGCGGCGCGAAGCCTCACTGACGCCGCGTCAGCAACGCGAACTCGCGCGCAATGTGATCAGGGAGAAAAAGCTCGACGAAGCCTACCCGCCGTGGGCGCAGGACGTGCGCAACCGCGCGTTCGTCGACATGCGCGAGCCGCCCCAGTAGGCCGCTTCGTGGTTCGGCAACGCAGCGATGAATGACCGGCTCGCTCGGCGGCAGTGTCGGCAGCCGCGACTTCGACGATGAACGATCGCCGCGGCGACGCACGGCATCGGCCGAAAAAGCGTTTCGGTCAGCATTTCCTGACCGACGCAGGCGTGATCGATGCGATCGTGAGCGCCGTCGATGCACAACCGGGCGAGCGCAGGCTGGTCGAAATCGGCCCCGGCCTGTCGGCGCTGACCGCGCCGTTGCTCGACCGCGTGGGCCAGCTCACGGTGATCGAACTCGACCGCGATCTGGCGCGCCGGCTGCGCGGCGACAGCCGGCTTCACGTGATCGAGTCGGACGTGCTTGCGGTCGACTTCACGGCGCTGGCATGCCGTTCCGACGCAACCGCCGGGACAACGCCTGCCGCAAACGGCCTGCGCATCGTCGGCAACCTGCCCTACAACATCTCCACGCCGATCCTTTTTCATTTGCTGGACCATGTCGACGTGGTGGCCGATCAGCACTTCATGCTGCAAAAGGAAGTGGTCGAGCGCATGGTGGCGGCACCCGGCACGGCGGCGTACGGCCGCGTCAGCGTGATGCTGCAGTGGCGCTATGCGATGGAACAACTGTTCGTGATCGGCCCCGAAGCGTTCGAGCCGCCGCCAAAGGTGCATAGCGCGGTGGTCCGGATGCGGCCGCGCGAGGTCTTCGTTTCGGTGCAGGCCGGCTGGTTGCGTGAGCTGCTGCGCGTCGCATTCAGCCAGCGGCGCAAGCTGCTGCGGCATACGCTCGGCACCTGGCTCGATCAACTCGACTTCGCGGGGGATTTCGACGTCCAGCGGCGCGCCGAGGAGGTGTCGGTCGAAGCCTATCTGGCGCTGGCGGTGGCAACGCGGCCCGTCGAGGGCTGAAGCTCGCCAGAAAAAAACCCGCCGGTCGAGGCGGGTTTTCTTGTCGACTTGTCCGCCTCGGTCGGCCCATGCGCCGACCGTCTTGCGGAACTCGAATCTGGCGCTCGGCCGTTCCCGTGTCGTCAGGCAGCCGACAACCAGTAGGCCGCATTGAACGGACTGCTCATGCGCAGCGCCTGCGGCGTCACGTCGAGCAATCGGTCGGTCGGCATGCCGTCGTTCGCTTCGACAGTGCCGGCCGCCGAGGCTGCGACGGCACTCCCGCCGTCGGCCTCTTTCACGTTGGCGGTACCCGTGCCGGCAGCGCCGCTGCCGCTTTGTTGAAGGCGCGCATTGCCCGCGACGCCGTTAGCCTCGTTCGCCCGTTCTGCTTGGCTGGTGTGTGCAGAACGGGCTACCGAAAAGAATAGAAGCAGCGGAACGGGATTTTCCGATCGGCCCAGAAATCGGCCGCGTCGCGGAAGATGTCGAGCAACTGTTCGCGTGCCTCCTTGTCGAACTTGCCGTTCGCCGGGATGTGCTCGAGCACCACCACGAAGCCAGGCTGTGGGCCCGACTTGTGCAGCGGGTCGGTCATGCAGTCGTAGAGCGCATCGAAGTTCTTGCCGAAATGCGCGGGAAACGTGAACTGCTGCGCGATCAGGTCGAGCACGTCCTGCTTGCTCTGCGCCACGGCCAGATTCGCATACAGGAAATGCTGACCGAGTTCGGTCGCGGCCACATGCAGATCGTTCACGCGGAACGCGCGAATCGATTGCACGATGTTGCTGCGCACACCGCGCAGCAGCGATTCCTGGCTCGGCTGAGAAGCTTGTGCGGGCATTTGTTGCTGCGACTGCTGCGGCGTCTGAGTCGTCGAGCTCGCCTGCGCGGTGGGTTCATGGCCGGGGAACTGCTGTGCTTGCAGCAGCGGGTCCCGGCTAAGCGGTGCATCCATCTTCTATTGCTCTTTCAAATTGACTACAAAAACCGACTCGACTCAACAAAAACACGATCCATTGGGCAATGAACCTGGTAACGGTCGTTCCCCTCGGCCGCCGAGCCTTTTGCCCGCACCGCGTACGAGCGCTTCGACTCAAGGTTGCGAGGCCGGCGCCAGTCGGCGAAAACTCGCGTAATGATCCTCGGTGTAGTAGCAAGCGTCCGGTGTCTGGGCCGCGCCACCGCACACCAACCGGCGTGCACCCCGATGCCCGAGGCCCGGCGTATCGACCGTGTACTCGAGGTAGTAGCCGCGGCGCTTGGCCGGCAGCAACCGCTCGCGGTTGCCGAACACGCTGCCGTCCTTGTCATGCTGGAACGGCCCGCCCTGCAGGATCAATCGATAGACGGTGCGCGCCTGCGCCGGCAACTCCGCAAGCGCAACCACGTCCGCAGACGACGGTTGCTCGAGCGACGGCACCGGGCCCCGCGCCGCAGCGCCAAGGCTCGTGCCCGCGAGCCACACAGCGATCAGGCCTGCGCGAAGCAAGCTTCCAACGAAAGAATCAAACACGAACGACATCCCGAACCGGCCCTTGCATACGAGGCGAACCGCGTCTGCGACGAGTTCGGGTTTCTACCTAAGTACCAGCAGGTAGTGTGACGCAAACCTGTGGTAATCGCAAGCCTTGCCGGCACATTGTGGGGACATCCGCACCGCAGTTGCACAAGGTTAGGGGCAGGCCCCTAAGGACTGTGCACTTTGTCGCTCAGGTCACGGCGTCGTGCACCACCGCTTCGCGTGTCGCGTTGGCATCCGCCACCGTCAGCGCGGTCATGTTGACGATGCGCCGCACCGTGGCGCTCGCGGTCAGGATATGCACCGGCATGGCGGCGCCGAGCAGCACCGGGCCGATCGCGATGTTGCCGCCCGCGGCCGTCTTCAGCAGGTTGTACGAGATGTTGGCCGCTTCGATGTTGGGCAGCACGAGCAGGTTCGCATCGCCCTTCAACGTGCCGTGCGGCATCATCAGTTCGCGCGCTTTGCCGTCGAGCGCGACGTCGCCGTGCATCTCGCCGTCGACCTCGAGCCACGGGGCTTCGGCGCGCAGCAGCGCCAGTGTCTGGCGCATCTTCAACGCGCTCGGGCTGTTCGAGGTCCCGAAGTTCGAATGCGACAGCAGCGCGACTTTGGGCTCGATGCCGAAACGCAGCATTTCTTCGGCCGCCATGACGGTGATCTCGGCGAGCTCAGCCGCCGTGGGGTCGTCGTTCACATGTGTGTCGACCAGGAACACCTGCCGGTTCGGCAGCACGAGGCCGTTCATGCAGGCGTAGACGCCGTCT
The DNA here is from genome assembly GCA_963761295.1 of uncultured beta proteobacterium. Classification (GTDB taxonomy): domain Bacteria; phylum Pseudomonadota; class Gammaproteobacteria; order Burkholderiales; family Burkholderiaceae_C; genus JBBPYC01. Next base: position 103,673 of record CAVXGG010000010.1, on the reverse strand, counting down.
TTTTGCAGCCGGCCGGGGCGCTTGCCGATCACCTGATCGATGTAGGGCAGGTGCATCCGGGTCGTGCCCCAGGTGCCGCAGATCATGCCGTCGACCTCGCCCTTGTGCAGCAGCATCGCGCCGATCAACGACAGCCTCCGGCGCATCTCGATCTTCGCGATCGAGACCGTCACGCCGCGCCGCTCCATCATCTGGTGATAGGTCTGCCAGAAGTCGTTGTAGCGGTCGTCCTGCTCGACGTTGACGATGTCGTAGTCCTTGCCTTGCGCGAGGCGCAGGCCGAACTTCTCGATGCGCTGCGCGATCACGGCCGGCCGGCCGATCAAGGTGGGGCGGGCGAGCCGCTCGTCCACCACGATCTGGCAGGCGCGCAGCACCCGCTCTTCTTCGCCTTCGCTATAGGCCACGCGCTTTTTCTCGGCCGCGCGCGCGGTCGTGAAGATCGGCTTCATCGTGGTGCCGGACGCATAGACGAAGTTTTGCAGCTTCTGCCGGTACGCCTCCATGTCGGCAATCGGCCGCAGCGCCACCCCGCTGTCGGCCGCGGCCTGCGCCACCGCCGGCGCGATGTTCGTCATGAGTCGCGGATCGAACGGCTTCGGGATCAGGTACTCGGGCCCGAACGCGAGCTGCTGGCCCGCATAGGCCGCCGCCACCACCTCGCTCTGCTCGGCCTGCGCGAGGTCGACGATCGCGTTCACCGCGGCGATCTCCATCTCGTCGGTGATCGTCGTCGCGCCGCAGTCGAGCGCGCCGCGGAAAATGTAGGGGAAGCACAGGACGTTGTTGACCTGGTTCGGATAGTCGGTGCGGCCGGTGGCCAATACCGCATCGGGCCGCACGGCTTTCGCTTGTTCCGGCGTGATTTCGGGGTTCGGATTCGCAAGCGCGAGGATCAGGGGGCTCGGCGCCATGCGCTTGACCATCTCGGGCTTCAACACGCCGCCCGCGGACAGGCCGAGGAACACGTCGGCACCGTCGATCACCTCGGCGAGCTTGCGCGCGTCGGTCTTCTGCGCGAACAGGATCTTGTCTTCGTCCATCAGTTCGGTGCGGCCTTCGTAGACGACACCGGCCAGGTCGGTCACGAAGATGTTCTCGCGCGGCAGCCCCATCTTGACGAGCAGCTTCAGGCACGCGAGTGCCGCCGCGCCCGCGCCGGACGTGACGAGCTTGACCTCGCCGATGTCCTTGCCGACCACGCGCAGGCCGCCCAGCACGGCCGCACCCACCACGATCGCGGTGCCATGCTGGTCGTCGTGGAACACCGGAATCTTCATGCGCTCGCGCAACTTGCGCTCCACATAGAAGCAGTCGGGCGCCTTGATGTCTTCGAGATTGATGCCCCCGAACGTCGGCTCCAGCGCGGCGATCACCTCGACCAGCTTGTCCAGGTCGTTTTGCTCGTCGACCTCGATGTCGAACACATCGATGCCCGCGAACTTCTTGAACAGGACCGCCTTGCCCTCCATCACCGGCTTGGACGCCAGCGCGCCGATGTTGCCCAGGCCCAGCACCGCGGTGCCGTTGCTGATCACGCCGATCAGGTTGCCGCGGTTCGTGTAGCGGAACGCGGTCTGCGGGTCTTGCTGGATTTCGAGGCACGGCGCGGCCACGCCGGGTGAATAGGCGAGCGCCAGATCGCGCTGATTGACGAGTTGCTTGGTGGCCTGAATCTGCATCTTGCCGGGCACCGGAAACTCGTGATATTCAAGCGCGGCTTGACGCAGTTCGGCCTGGGCCTGGTCCGACAGGACCGATTCGGTGCTCATGGAAGGGATGTCTCCTGCTGAAAGAGCGCGCTGGGCTGGGTTGGACAACACACGCCTCGCGTGTGGTGCCCGGGCGAGCCGGCTCGGGTTTTTGAAAAATCATTGTAGGGTCGCTGCGGTGACTCCCGGCCCGCCACGGATGGGGGTGAGCCGGCATCGATAATCCCCGACATGCACCTCGCATGCCGCCCCCTTTTTGCCCGATGAACGAGTCGACCGCGCGCGAGATCGCGCTGGTGCGCGCCGTCGAGCTGTCGGACCGGGACCTGCAACTGCTACCGGCGCAAGACCGCCGGCAGGCGAGCCAGGCGGCACGGGATTCGTCACGGCGTCAGGCCGGTTCGGACACCGGCCGCGCATCCGCCGAGCCGTATCTCCAGGCGCGTGCGCATGCGCTGCTGGACCGGCTGCAGTCGCGCCACGCGGTCGTCGCCGTGGCGCGGCAGCCAAGCCATTGGCACCTGTGGGCCGGGCTCGGCTCGGCATTGGTCGCGTTGCTGGCCGGTGGTTTTGCCGAACGGATCGCGAATCCGCAGCGGGTCGATCTGCTGTCGGCCGCGTTGCTGGCGATCGTTGTGTGGAATCTGATCGTCTATCTGGTGCTGCTGCTCGTGCCCCTGCTGTTGCCAGCGAGAAAGGACGACGCGCACGACGCGTGGCTGCCGGTGCCCCGCTGGTTGCGCAACGGTGTTCAGCGCTGGCTGGCCGGCCGATCGAGCGCGGCACAGCAGCCGCACGAGCAACCCGCGTTGCTGCGCAGCGCACTGCTGGCTTTCGCGCGCGACTGGAGCCGGCTGGCCGCGCCGCTGAACCATGCACGCATCGCGCGCATGTTGCACCTGGCCGCAGCGTTGTTTGCGGCCGGCGCTGTGCTGTCGCTCTACTTGCGCGGCATCGTCTCGGAATACCGCGTGGGCTGGGAAAGCACATTCCTCGACGCCGATGCCGTGCACGGGTTGCTGTCGGTGGTGTTCTGGCCGGTGGTGCATCTGCTCGGGCTGCAGCCGTTCTCGGCCGGGGAGGTCGCGTCGCTGCAGTTCAGCCAGCCGCCGCAGCCGGCGTCCGGCGCGCGCTGGGTGCATCTCTACGCAGCGCTGCTCACGTCGGTCGTGGTGCTGCCGCGCGCGGCGCTCGCGGCGCTTGCCTGGCGGCGTGAGCGGCAACTCGCGCATGCATTTCCGCTCGATCTGCAGGAGCCGTATTTCCAGCGGCTGCTGAGCGCCGCAGGCGGTGCAGCCCGCGGGGCCGCCGAGGCGCGCGTCGGCGCAGCGCAGCTTGGCGCACTCGGCGTCTGGCCCTACAGCTTCCGGCTGAACGACGTGCGCCGCCAGGGCCTGCAGGCAATTGCCGCGCAACTGCTTGGAGCCGACGCACGGCTCGATCTGCGCGCGCCGGTCGGCTACGGCGAAGACTTGCCCGCACCGGACGCCGACGCGCCGCCGGCCGCATTCACCTTGCTGCTGTTCAACGCGAGCGCCACGCCCGAGACGGAAAGCCACGGCGCTTTCATCGATCAGGCGAAAGCCGCCACCCCGCGCGGCACCGCCGTGCTGCTCGACGAATCGGGCTGGCTCGAGCGGTTCGGCCAGCAGCCCGACGCGGCCGATCGGCAGGCCGAACGGCGCCGGCTGTGGCGGCGCTTTTGCCAGGCGCACGGAGTCGCCATCGCATTCGTCGATCTGCTCGAGCCGATGCTCGACGGGCTCGAGCACGATCTGGCCGCGCGCCGCCCGGTCATGGCCGCGGCTTGACGCGCGGGCGCTCCCGAATCCCCAGCAAACGAGGCTTTCTCGCCACCCGATGCCACCCGACGACGCAGCGCCACTTGCCGGCCATGACGCCGCCTCGGCAGCCGCCCCGCCGGTGCGCCTGCAGCTCGCGCTGATCTCGCACACGAACGTCGGCAAGACGACGCTCGCGCGCACGCTGCTCGGCCGCGACATCGGCGAAGTCCGCGACGCGCCCCACATCACCGAAACCTCGGACTCGCACGTGCTGGTCGCCACCGACGCGGGGGACGAGCTGCGCCTATGGGACACGCCCGGCTTCGGCGACTCGGTGCGGCTCGCGCAGCGGCTGCGCAGTTCAGAGCAGCCGGTCGGCTGGTTCTTGCGCGAAGTCTGGGACCGCAACCGCGACCGCACGTTCTGGCTCAGTCAGCAGGCGCTGCGCGCCGCGCGCGACCACGGCGACGTGGTGCTGTATCTGGCCAACGCGTCGGAAGACCCGAACGACGTCGGCTACGTCGAGCCGGAGATGCAGATCCTGCAGTGGCTCGGCAAGCCGGTGCTGGTGCTGCTGAACCAGACCGGGCGGCCGAAACCCGCCGACGCCGAGCATGAAGACGTGCTGCGCTGGAAAGCCCGCCTCACGGCGTTCAGCGTGGTGCGCCAGGTGTTGCCGCTCGACGCGTTTGCGCGCTGCTGGGTGCACGAGCGCGTGCTGCTGGACGCGGTCGCCAAGCTGCTGCCGGCCGCGCAGACGGCCGCCTACCAGCGGCTGGTCGGGACCTGGCAGGCGCGCAACGAAGAACGGTTCGACGATGCGATGCGGCTGCTCGGCGGCTATCTGCTGGCCGCCGCGCGCGATGTGGAGCCGGTGTCGCTCGAGCATGCGGGCCTCGTGAACAAGGTGCTGACCAAGGTCGGCGTCGCGCGCGACCGCGGGCAGCAGGCGCAGCAAGCGGCGATGAACGCGCTGGCCGCGCGGCTCGATGCGGCCACCGTGTCGGTCACGCAGCGGTTGATCGCGCTGCACGGGCTGGAAGGATCGGCCGCGGCCAAGGTGGACAAGCGGCTGGCCGAGAACTTCGCGGTGCAGACGCCGGCCGATCCGCGCGAAGCGGGCTTCTGGGGCGCGGTCGCTTCGGGGGCGGCGACCGGCCTGTCGGCCGATCTGCTGTCCGGCGGCCTCACGGTCGGCGGCGGAATGTTGATCGGCGGCGTGGTCGGCGCGCTGACGGCAGCCGGTGCGGCGTTCGGCTTCAACCGCATCAAAGGGGTGAGCCAGCCGACCGTGCGGTTTGCCGAGCCGTTCCTGCGTGCGCTGGCTGTCACGGCCGTGCTGCGCTATCTCGCAGTCGCGCACTATGGGCGCGGGCGCGGTGACTGGATCGAGGGCGAGTCGCCCGCGTTCTGGCAGACCGAAGCGGAAGTCGCCGTGGCCGAGCGCGGTAGCGCGTTCGACCGGCTCTGGCTGCAACTGCGTGCGATGGCCACACAGCAGGCTGCATCCCCCGCGCAAGCACCGTCCATGGCGCGCGCGCTGCAAGCGGTGCTGTCGGACGCGGTCTGGCAGACGTTGATGCGGCTCTACCCGGACACCGTCACCCGTCGCAACTAGGCTGAGGCGGAGCCATGGAGGCACCACGACACGGCCGACGCTGTCGATTTCGTTGCAGATAGTCCACATTGACTGCCTCACTCGTAACGAAATGACAACGCCGGCTGGCGAGGGTACAAAACGGTACTTCGGCGGCCGCAAAATCTTGCCGTGCTGGTTGTGATTTGCCTCCCGCCGCGTGTCGTTGCACTGCAGGCAGTGCCGAAACGGTCACGCCGCCGCAAGCCATTCGTCTGGTTTTCTTCTTTTTGCCGCCTGGAGCTTTTCTTTTCATGAACACCGTATTGCGCTTGGTTGTCGGCATGGCCGTGCTGCTGAGCTTCAGCGTGCTGACCGCCTGGGCCTGGGACCAGTCGGACGCGCAGAACGCGGTGCCGACCACGCCGGCCGCCGTCCAGGCCGGCGCCGCGGGCAAGCTGTCGAACTGAGCGGCGCAGGGTTCGGTCGCCGGCCGCCGGGCGGCCGCAGCAACGCCCGATGAAATTCGAACTGCTGAAGACCGAAGGGCTTGCGCGCCGCGGTCGGCTGACGCTCGCGCATGGCCCGGTCGAGACGCCGGTGTTCATGCCGGTCGGCACCTACGGCACCGTCAAGGGCGTGATGCCGCGCAGCCTGACCGAGATGGGCGCGCAGATCATCCTGGGCAATACGTTCCACTTGTGGCTGCGCCCGGGGCTGGATGTGGTCAACGCATTCGGCGGCCTGCACGCGTTCGAAAACTGGCCGCGGCCGATCCTGACCGACTCCGGCGGCTTTCAGGTCTGGAGCCTCGGCGCCATGCGCAAGATCTCGGAAGAAGGCGTGCGCTTTGCGTCTCCGGTCAACGGCGACAAGCTGTTTCTGACGCCCGAAGTCTCGATCCAGATTCAGACCGCGCTGAATTCGGACATCGCGATGCAGTTCGACGAATGCACGCCGTATGAGACGGCCGGCCGCATCACTTCGGAGGCCGATGCGCGCACGTCGATGGAGTTGAGCCTGCGCTGGGCCAAACGCTGCCAGACCGAATTCGCGCGGCTCGAAAACCCGAACGCGCTGTTCGGCATCGTGCAGGGCGGCATGTTCGAGTCCTTGCGCGGAGCGTCGGCCGCTGCACTGGCCGAGTTGGACTTCCCTGGCTACGCGATCGGCGGCGTCAGCGTCGGCGAGCCGAAGGACGAGATGCGCCACATCGTCGCGCACACGCCGCGCTTGCTGCCGGCCGACAAACCGCGCTACCTGATGGGCGTCGGCACGCCGGAAGATCTGCTCGACGGCGTCGCGAACGGGGTGGACATGTTCGACTGCGTGATGCCGACGCGCAACGCCAGAAACGGCACGCTGTTCACGCGGCTCGGCGACCTGAAGATCCGCAACGCCCGGCACAAGTCGGACCCGCGCCCGCTCGACGAACGCTGCGGCTGCCACGCGTGCGCCGGCCTTTCCGGTGTGCCGTGGGCGAACGGTGGGCGGGAAGGCTTCAGCCGCGCTTATCTGCATCACCTCGACCGCTGCGGAGAAATGCTCGGTCCAATGCTCTGCACGATCCACAACCTGCACCACTATCTGGAGCTGATGCGCGGCGTGCGGCAGGCGTTGGATGCCGGCCGGCTCGAGGCGTTCGCAACGCACTACCTGGCGGAGCGGCGTACGGGCGTCTGAGCGTGCGCGCAGGCGGGGCGGACTCACCCGCCTCCGAAAGACCGAATTCCAAGCCGAATCGTCCTGTAGCGCAAGCGGCGCCTCCACTGTTTGCTATCGAACTTGATTCTCAAGTCGCGTTGGGCATGTGATCTGCCAATGCGGCGGACGCCCTCGTCGGCTGCCTTGGCAGCAGGTTCGCCGGGGCCGACATTCATCCGTTTCCAAGCCGACAGGAACCTCGCCATGAACGACGACCACAAGGACACCGCGCAACGCGTGCAGCAAGCCCGTGACATCCAGCGGCAGCAGGACCGTAGAGACGAGACCGACGGCAGCGCCGGCAAGTCCGATGAAAAAACCGCGGTGCAGGCCGGCGCGCGCAAGCAGCCCGAGCAGTTGCCCGAACAGCACATCGCCAAGCCCGGCAACGAGCACGAGCTCGAATTGACGCCGCAGCACACCGCACCCGACTACAAAGGCAGCGGCAAGCTCGAAGGCTTTGCAACCCTCATCACCGGCGGCGACTCCGGCATCGGCCGCTCGGTGGCGGTGCTGTTCGCGCGCGAAGGCGCCGACGTGGCGATCGTCTACCTGGACGAGGACGAAGACGCCGGGCACACGAAGCGCCATGTGGAAAAGGAAGGCCGGCGCTGCCTGCTGATCCGCGGCGACGTGACCGACATGAAGTTCTGTCAAACAGCCGTCGAGCAGACGGTGAATGCATTCGGCCGGCTCGACGTGCTCGTCAATAACGCCGCGTTCCAGGAGCATGCGGACAGCATCGAGCAACTGAGCGAAGAGCGGTTCGACCTGACGATGCGCACCAACGTGTACGGCTACTTCCACATGGCGAAGGCCGCGCTGCCGCAGATGAAAAGCGGCGCCTCGATCATCAACACCGGCTCGGTGGTCGGCTTGCGCGGCAGCAGCAAGCTGCTCGACTATTCGACGACCAAAGGCGCGATCCACGCGTTCACCAAGGCGCTCGCACAGCAGGTGATCGACAAGGGCATCCGCGTCAACGCGATCGCACCGGGCCCGGTCTGGACGCCGCTGAACCCGGCGGACCAACCAGCCGAGGCGATGAAGACCTGGGGCGACGGCACCGACATGAAGCGCGTGGCGCAGCCCGAAGAGTTGTCGCCCGCGTATGTGTTTCTGGCCGCGCCGGTCTGCTCGGGCTACATCACGGGCATCGTGCTGCCGATCACGGGCAGCGTGGGCGAGAGCTGAACCCGCGCCAGGTCCGAGCGATGCGGCACGGCGGGATGCGCGATTCAGCCCTTGGGCCGGATGTTCATGTCGCTCCGATCACCGACCGCTTCCCTGTTGCCCGGCGCGTCGAGCGCGGCGCCCGGGTCTTCTTCGCCGACGTCGGACGGCAGCGCTTCGGTTGCGGCACCGCGCGCCACGCGAGCGGCTTCGGTCTCGCGGTCTTTTGCGCGCTGCAGTTCACTGATCCGACGGGCCGCACCGGTGGTCGTGAGCGCGGCATCGAACGGCGCCCCGGCTTCGCTGCATAGCGTTCGCAGCGTCGTGCGCTGCACGTCGCTCATCGGCGCGTCGGCGTCACGCACAGCGCGTGTTGCGTCCTGCGGCGGGCTTTCGGTGCCGGTTGCAGCGGGCATGTCGACGGCGGGTGCCCCGCCGGCCTTGGCTTGATCGGACATTGGGTGGTCTCCCCCGGTGGTTGAAACGGGAATCGGTCGAAGGTCGTGCGCGGCGCGCCCTGCCCCACACGTTCTCGAAGCATGGGCGCGCCGCTCACGGCCGCAGGATACGACGCATTCGCCGCCGCGCGTGCTGATGGAAAATCGCTGCGGTGACTTGCTCCGTTTTTCAACCGTCCCATGGCTGATGCATCGGTGCGCGCACCGCATCTGCTCGACGCGACGATGTTCTGGAACCCGAGCGGCGGCGTGCGCCGCTATGTGCTGGCCAAACGCGCGTTCATTCGAACCCACCGCTCGCAGTGGCGCCAGACGATCGCGAACCCCACGCCCGACGCCGCCGATCAGCTGCGCGTGCCCGGCTGGCCGCTGCCCGGCAGTGGCGGCGGCTATCGGCTGCCGTGGCAACGTGCGGCAGCCGCGCGGCTGCTGGCCGCGGCGCGGCCCGATCTCATCGAAGCGGCCGATCCGTACCGACTCGGCTGGGCCGCGCTCGACGCGGCCCAGCGGCTGGGTGTGCCGGCGGTCGCGTTCTGCCATTCGAATCTCGACCGGCTTGCGCGTTCGGCGTTCGGTGGGGGTCGCGCCGGCGCGCTCGCCGCACGCGCCGCGCGGCGCTACGCGGTGCGTCTGTATCGGCAGTTCGACCTGGTACTTGCGCCCAGCGAAGCGATGGCCGCGCACCTGCACGACTGGGGCGTGCCGCGCGTGCAGCGCCAGCCCCTCGGTGTCGACTGCGCGGTGTTTCATCCGGACCGTGCCGACCCGGCGTGGCGCGCCGCGCTGGGCCTGCCCGCCGACGCTCGGCTGCTGGTGTTCGCGGGCCGCTTCGCGCCCGAGAAGAACCTGCCGGTGCTGGTCGATGCGCTCCAGCGGCTCGGGCCGCGCTATTGGTTGCTTGCGATCGGTGCCGGCCCGAACGCGCCGCGGGGGGAGCGCGTGATCTGCCACCCCGTGCAACCCGACGCCGTGCCGCTGGCAACCGCGCTTGCCAGCAGCGACGCGTTCGTGCATGCGGGCGCGCAGGAGACGTTCGGGCTGTCGGTGCTCGAAGCGCTGGCCTGCGGCACGCCGGTGGTCGCACGCGCGGCGGAAGGATTGGCCGAGCTGGTCGATGCGCGCGTCGGGCTCGGCGTGGCCAGCGGCCGGGCGGACGCCTTTGCCGAAGCGATCGCTGCGGTGTGCGCGCAACCGCGCGCAGGGTTGTCGGCGGCTGCGCGCGCGCGCGCGGACGGCTACGCCTGGGACCAGGTGTTGCCCCCGCTGTGGCAACACTACGAACGCTTGATGGGCCATGGCGTGACGCCTACGCCGAATGCGGCGTCGCAGTCGCAGTCGCAGTCGCAGTCGCAGTCGCAGTCGCAGTCGCATCAGTCAAGCGTCCATCGAGCCATGATCGACAGCCATTCCACTCCCGCGAAAGCCCCGACGCCCGCCGCGCCGCAGCGCTCGCTGTGCATCGTGCTGCACGATGTGGCACCGGGCACCTGGGCCGCATGCCGGCGATTGCTTGACGCCCTCGAGCGCATCGCGCCCGATGCGCCCGTTACCCATCTGGCGGTGCCGCGTTATCACCATCAGCCGCGCGATGCCGCATTCGAAGCCTGGCTCCAGGCCCGCGCGCGGCAGGGCGACGAAATCGCCCTGCACGGCTTCACGCACCTGGACGAGCGGCCCTCGCGCGGCCTGGTCGACCATCTGCGCCGGCGCCACTACACGCGCAGCGAAGGCGAGTTCAGCGATCTGCCTCGGGCGGAAGCCACCGAGCGGATCGACGCCGGCATGCGCTGGCTCGAGGAACTCGGCATCGAGGCGAAAGGCTTTGTCGCGCCGGCCTGGCTGCTCGGCGATGAAGCTTGGCTTGCACTGCGCGCGCAGCAGCGCTTCGACTACACCTGCACGCTGCGCCACATCCATCTGCTGGGCAACCAGCGGCGCATCACGGCGCAAGCGCAGGTCTGGAGCAATTCGGCCGCATGGCGGCGCGGCCTGTCGGTGCTGTGGAACGCGACGCTGGCTGCGCGGCAACGCGGGCAGACCGTGGTGCGGCTCGAGCTGCATCCGGCCGACATCGATCATCCGGTGCTCGCGCGCTCGTGGACCGGGTTGGTTCGTGCGCAGTTGCGGTCTCGCGTGCCGCAGACGCTGCATCAGGTCGCGCAGCAGCCGGGCTGAGCCAGCGGCACTGCAAGGTGTCATGCCGAGACGCTGCGCCGCGCTATAGACAGCAGGCTCGCCAGACCGACTTCAGAACAGCATCAGAATCGACTGCGCCATCAGCCAGCCGAGCAGCGCGCCGACCACCACATCGCTCGGATAGTGCAGGCCGAGCACCACGCGCGACAGCGCCACCAGCACCGTGAACGGCCACGCGATCCAGCCGAGCAGGGGGAAGTAGGCGACCAAGATGGTGGAGAACCCCACAGCGTGCAGCACATGCCCGCTCGGAAAACTGAACTCGTCGAGCGCGCGTGTGCAGGCCGACACACCGGGGCAATTGATATAGGGCCGCGGCCGCGCGAAGTGGCGCTTCATCACCGTATAGATCAGCAGGTTCACGAGGCCGAGCAGCGCCATGCGCAACGCGCCCGCGGTGCCGGCCGCCCCGCCGAGCCAGGGCATCAACGCGATGATCGTATACCAGAGCTTGCCGTTGGACAGCCAGCTCACCGTGACGAGCACGCGCACGAGCAGCGGCCAGCCGCTGGCCCGGTGGAATTGGAGCGACCAGGAGCGGTCGCGCTCGGCCCATCTATGCCACACAGGCAGGTGACTTTGACGGTCTTGCTGCCGCATCGGCGGTCACCTCCAGAAAATGCGCTTCGAGCAGCGCCAGAACCGCGCCCCAGTCGGCACGGCCCGCTGCCCGGCACGCCGCGGCGCGCATCGGTGCGAGTTCTTCGTGCAGCGACGCAAGCACACCGACGGCTTCGATGAATGCCGCATCCTGGCCGGGCGCGATCAGTCGGCCACTCAGCTTGTCTTCCACGAACTCGCCCGCGGCAGCCGCATCGAACGCGACCACGGCCAAGCCCGACGCGAGCGCCTCCACCGTGACGTTGCCGAACGTCTCCGACAGGCTGGGAAACAGAAACAGGTCAGCGCTCGCGTAATGCGCGGCGAGCGCGTCGCCGGTCTGCATGCCGACGAACAGCGCGGCGGGATAACGCCGCTGCAGCTCGGCCTTCATCGGCCCGTCACCGACCAGCACCATGCGCGCCGATGGCACCAGATCGAGTGTGCGCTGCCAGGCCGACAAGGCAAGCCCGACGTTCTTCTCGGCCGCCAGCCGCCCCACATACAGCAGCACCGGGCAGTCGTCGGCCACGCCCCATGCCGCACGCAGCACAGCGCTTCGATGCGCGGGCGAAAAGCGCACCGTATCGACCCCGCGGCCGACTACCTCGACGCGTTCGAAGCCGGTTGCAAGCAACTCGGCGCGCGCGCGCTGCGTGGGCACGAACGTGCGCGCGGTGCGGTTGTGCAGCCGACGCAGATAGCCACCGATCGCGGAAGACAGCCAGCCGAGCCGGTAGTAGCGGCTGTATTGGTGAAAGTTGGTGCGGAAGTCCGATGTGACCGGAAGGCCGAGTTGGCGCGCCGCGCGAACCGCCGCCCAGCCGAGCGGCCCTTCGGTCACGACATGCACCAGTTGCGGCCGCGTGGCGGCGAAGTGCCGCACCAGCCGCGCCGGGCGCATCAGGCCGAAGCGCAGATCGGGGTACATCGGGATCGGCAGCCCTGCGCTGAGCCAGTCGGCCGGCTCGCCTGCTGCCGGCTTTGCCGTTGCTGCATCGCCATCGCCCGGCTGCCGCGGACGAATCAACTCGATCTGGTGGCCGCGTCCGCGCAGGTACGACACGAAGCGCGCAACCGTCAGTGCAACGCCATTGACTTCTGGGGGGTAGGTCTCCGTGACGAATGCGATGCGCATAGGAAAAGCCGTATTGTTTCACGACTTGCGTGGTGAAAGCCGCACGATCGTCGTCCCGGCCTATTGCGCTTCGCGCCGGATCGTGGCAGAGCGCGCGGCTATTTTTCCGGTGGCAGGTCGGGCAAGGCGGAGTCCGAGCGCTCGATGATGCGGTCGGTCTGGATGTCGGCTGCCGGCTCGGGTTTCTCGCCGGTGGCCGAGCCGCGCTCGCCGGTGCCGCTCGAATCGGTGTTGCTGCCGGACTCGACCGGCAGCGCGCCGAGTTCGGCGGCGTTGTCCGGCGCGGTCGCCATCGGGCGCTCGCCTTGCACGTCGCTGCCGCTGTCGGAGGTGTCGCTGGGGCCGAGCGCGTCGACATCGCGGCCTTTCGGTACGGCCTGCGCGGGCGTGTGGATGGAGGTGCCGTTGCTGGTTGCCATGGGTCTTGCTCCCTGTGTTTGCGGAAAGTTCGATTGCGGAATGTTCGGGCTGGTCTGCGGCAGTCGGCGTGCCCGAAGCGCAGGTCAACGCGGAGGGATCGCCCCGACTGCAACCATCGGCAAGCATTGCGACAACGCCGCTCGGCTGCCCAACCCTCGATTGCCCGCACCGGCATGAGTGAAGTGGGCGCCGCTGCCGGCGCCTCGGCTCCGCGGTTGCATTTGTATGTCGCGCCCGCAAGCCGGCTCGCTCCAGACCCGCCGATTGATCTGCGCGGCACTCCATATACGGAATGAAACCGGCCGGCAGGAATAATCGAGGAAATGGATGACTCAACCGTTGCGCGCATCCAACCGCCCCGGCGCCCTTGCCGCGAGCGCCTGCGCCGACTTCGCTGCGAATCCATCGAGACGCGCATTGCTCGATTCGGTGGTCGGCGTGGCCATTGCCCTCGGCAGCGGCTGGCGCGGCGCGCAGGCGGCGCGAGGTCCGCAGCGCGGCGACTGGCCGGTCGATGCCGACGACGCGGAGCTCAAGCCAATCAAGACCGCCGACATCGTGCCGGGCGCCACGGCAAGTTGCTTTGGGAAACGCCGGCGCCGTCCGGCGTGCACCGCGTGCCGAGCAGCCACCTGATCGACGGCGAGCAGCACATCGCGGTGCAGTCGGGCTGGGGCGTGGACGCTGAGCGCTTGTTGGGTGCCATCAACGCGGTGTTCGACACCAAGACGATGGTGCCGCAGGGCGGCGCGTTGTTGGTCTACCAGCGGAAGAAGCAGGCGCGGGCGGGGCGCAACGCTCCGCCGCTTCGCATATCGGTTGCGGCGGTGCGGGTGGCGTTGCCGCATCGGCTCCTGTAGTCTTCCGTGACCGCAACACAGACCACTGGAGACTCAGACTCATGGCCATGCCACCCCGCTGGAAACAACGCCCCGAAGGCTCGACCTGGGGCGACTTCGGCCCCGACGACGAACTCGGCCGCATCAATCTGCTCGATGCCTCGAAGGTGCGCCAAGGCGCTGCCGAAATCAGGGAAGGCCGCGCGTTCTGCCTTTCCCTGCCGCTCGACGTCCCCGGTGAAGCCAAGCTGAATCCGAGGCGCCACCCGCCCAAGCTGCGGCCGACCGAGATGAACGGCGAGCCGTACATGAACAAGCCGCTGCGCCATCTCGATCCGCGCAACACCGACGTGATCTGCGATGACCAGGTGAATATCTGCCTGCAGTATTCGACCCAGTGGGACAGCCTCGCGCATGTCGGTTCGTGGTTCGATGCGGACGGCGACGGTGAGCCGGAAAAAGTGTTCTACAACGGCTATCAGAGCCCATGAGGACATCGTCGGCCCCGGCGACTTGAAGCTCGCCGACTGCGGCTGCGGACCCGGCGGCTCCTACGCGATGAAACTCGGCATCGAGAACATGGCCGCGCACCCGATCCAGGGCCGCGGCGTGCTGATCGACTTGCGCGCGCACCTGGGCGATGCGCGCACGCTGGTCGATCTGGCGATGCTGCAGGACATCATGGCCAAGGACAATGTGACGGTCGAGTCCGGCGACATGCTGCTGCTGCACACCGGCTTCGCGGACGTGCTGCTCGGCATGAACAAGCAGCCGGACAAGGAGCGGCTGGACGCATCTTGCGCCGCGCTGGACGGCCGCGATCCGGCGCTGCTGCAATGGATCACGGACCAAGGCATCGCGGCGCTGATCGCCGACAACTACGCGGTCGAAGCGCATCCGGCGCGGGCCACGGAAGGCGATGCCGAGCGCGCGTCGTTGCCGCTGCATGAGCACTGCCTGTTCAAGCTCGGCGTGCCGTCTGGGCGAACTGTGGTGGCTGAGTGACCTGGCCCGCTGGTTGCGCGAGAACAAGCGCAGCCGCTTCCTGCTGACCGCCCCGCCGCTGCGGCTGCCCGGTGCGGTCGGCTCGCCGGCGACGCCGGTGGCAACCGTTTAGCAGGCGGTCTCGTACAGCTTAAAAGCTAAAAACGGCTGGGGCGCTCGTACCATCTATTTTGTATGCTACAAAAACAGTAGTACAACTTGATCGAGCGCACGGCGATGCGGGTGCCTTGTGGAAGCGCCCGAGCGCGTGGAGCCGCTGTGCGCAAGCGGCTCCGCGCTACTCCTTGACCGAGCCGGTCATGCCCGAGACGTAGTACTCGACGAAGAACGAATAGACGAACGCGACCGGCAGCGAGCCGAGCAGTGCGCCCGCCATCAGCGGCCCCCACTGGTACACGTCGCCCTGCACCAGTTCGGTCACGACACCCACCGGCAGCGTCTTGTTTTCCGACGACGAGATGAAGGTCAGCGCGTAGATGAATTCGTTCCACGACAGCGTGAACGCGAAGATGCCGGCCGAGATCAACCCGGGCACCGCGAGCGGCAGCACGATCTTCGTCAGGATCTGCCAGCGGCTCGCACCGTCGATCAGCGCGCATTCTTCGAGTTCCGCCGGGATGGACCGGAAGTAGCCCATCAACAGCCAGGTCGAAAACGGAATCAGGAACGTCGGATAGGTCAGGATCAAACCCCACTTGTTGTCGAACAAGCCGAGCTTGAACACCACGTTGGCCAGCGGGATGAAAAGGATCGACGGCGGCACCAGATAGGCCAAAAAGATCGACAGGCCGACGTGCTTCGAACCCTTGTAGCGAAGCCGCTCGATCGCATAAGCCGCCAGGATGGAAGCGACGAGCGAAAACGCGGTCGCCACGACCGACACCAGCACCGTGTTCCAGAGCCACTGCGGATACGACGTCTTGAACAGCAGATGATGGAAATGATCGAGCGTCGGCGCGATCACCCAGAACGGATTGCCGTCACGCGACAGCAGCTCTCCGTTGGGCTTCACCGACGTGATCGCCATCCAGTAGAACGGAAACAGCAGCACGATCAGGAAGACGATGAGCGGCAGATAGACCGTCACCATCTTGCGCGGCACCGAGTCGAGGAAACTCATGCCGACGGTATCGGCCTGGTTTTGCTGGCTCATTTGTCGGCCCCGCCTTGTTGCCAGGCGCGCCGCTGCAGCCCGAAAAAGCTGAACAGGATGCAGGCCAGCAGGAACGGCACCATCGCGATCGCGATTGCCGCACCTTCGCCGAGCGCACCGCCGTTGATCGCACGCTGAAACGAGAGCGTCGCCATCAGGTGTGTCGCGTTCAGCGGCCCGCCGCGCGTGATCACATAGATCAATTGAAAGTCGGTGAACGTGAAAAGCACCGAGAACGTCATCACCACCGCGATGATCGGCGTGAGCAGCGGCAAGGTCACATGCCGAAACTGCTGCCAGCGCGTGGCGCCGTCGATCGCCGAGGCTTCGTAGTAGGACGGTGAAATCGTCTGCAAGCCCGCAAGCAGCGTGATCGCGACGAACGGCACGCCGCGCCATACATTCGCGGCGATCACCGAGAGGCGCGCGTTCCACGGCGACCCGAGGAAATCGATGTAGCCGTCGATCAACCCCATCCGCTCCAACCCCCAGCTGACGATCGAGAACTGCGAGTCGTAGATCCACCAGAACGCAATCGCCGACAACGCGGTCGGCACGATATAGGGCAGCAGGATCACCGCACGGAAAAACGTCTTGAACCGGATGTTCCGGTTCAACAGCAACGCCAGCCACAGGCCCAGCACGAACTTGAGAATGCTCGCGACGAACGTATAGAACAGTGTGTTGAACAGCGCGAGCCGCGTCACGCTGTCGCCCCACAGGTAGATGTAGTTCTCCAGCCCGATCCATTCGCCGGGCCGGCCGACTTTCGTGTCGGTGAAGCCGAGCCACACGCCGAGTCCGAGCGGATAGGTCAGAAACAGCAGCAGCAGCACCGCCGCGGGCAGCATGAACAGCAGCCCGAGGCCGTTGCGACTGTTCTGGAGCTTTTCAAGCATCGGGCGTGTTCGGTGGGGGATGCGACAGCGGCTGCGGCCATCGATGCCGACCGGGTGGGTCGGGCATCAATCGCTTCGCCTCGGCTCGTTTCAGACCTTGTAGTACCGCTCGGCCCGCTTCTGGGCACGTTCCATCGCCTCCTTGGGCGACTTGGCACCGCTGACCGCCTCGGCCACCATGTTGACCATGATGAAGTCGGCGGCCGCGCCGGCCGATGCGTAGCCGAGTTGCCCTTCATAGCCCGCAGGCCGCAGATTTTTTACCGAGTCGCGGTACGGCGTGTTCTTCGGGTCGGCCGTCCAGATCGGCGCGTTTGCATATTCGGCCAGCGGCGGCGCCACGTAGCCGGCCGCACCCGCAAGCCAGGCTTCGAACTGGTCTTTTTCCATCATGAACGCGAGGAACGCCTTGGCCGCGTTCGGATACTTGGTGTACTTCATGATCATCTGGTTGAAGTACAGATGCGACTCGGTCGGCACGCCGACCGGGCCGATCGGATACGACGCGTGCTGGATGTCCGCTGCCATCTCCTTCAACTTCGGATCGCTCGACGTTTTGGCCGCGTAATAGATCGAGATGCCGTTGTTGGTCAGCGAGATCTGCCCGTCGAGAAACGCCTTGTTGTTGTTCGGGTCGAGCCACGACAACGTGCCGGGGATGAAGGTCGCATACAGCTTTTTGCCGTATTCCAGCGCCTTCTGCGTCTCGGGGCTGTCGATCACGACCTTGTTGTTCTTGTCGACCAGCTTGCCGCCGAAGGCCCAGACCAGCCAGTTGCACCACAGGCCGTCGCCGGTCGCGTTGCCGAGCGCCAGGCCGGGTGGCGTGCCGTTCTTGGCCAGGGCCTCACACAGCTTCAGAAACCCGTCGGTGTCTTTTGGAAACGTGTCGAAGCCGGCCGCTTTCACCATGCTTTGGCGATACACGAGTTGCGCGCCCGCCGCGCCGAGCGGGATCGCGATCCAGTTCTTGCCGTCGGGCCGGTTGTAGGCTTCGCCGGCCGCGTACCAGCCGCCGTACTTCTTGCCGAGGTAGTCGGCGAGGTCGTTCACGTTGAGCAGCTTGTCGGGGTAGAGGTTCGCGTCGTCGTTGGTCGACAGGATGATGTCGGGGCCGGAGCCGGTGTTCGCTGCCACCGCGGCTTTGGGACGCACGTCTTCCCAGCCTTCGTTGTCGATGCGCACTTCGACGCCGGTCTGGTCGATGAACTTCTTCACGTTGACCATGTAGGCGTCGATGTCGCCCTGCACGAAGCGGCTCCAGCGCAGCACGCGCAGCTTGGCGCCCGCCTCCGGCTTGAACGGCAGCGCTGCTTGCGACCACGCAGCAGTAGCGAACACGCTCGCACCCGTGCCGATGGCGGCGGCCGTGGCCACCCCGGCGGTGCCTTCGAGAAATTTGCGGCGGTTGAATTCGGTCATGTGGTGTCTCCTTGGTTTGCGAATGAACGGATGCGTGGGTCAGGCGAACCGGCCCACCTCCCCATCAAGCGACGAGCCTTTCGCCCGTTTTCGCGTCGAACAGGTGCGCGCGTTCGAGATCCGGCATCAGATGAATCACGCTGCCAGGCTTGAAATCATGGCGTTCGCGGAACACCGCCGACAGCTCGACGCCTTCATGCCGGCAGGCCACGAACGTGTCCATGCCGGTCGGCTCCATGACCGCCACTTTGGCCGGGATGCCGCCGGCGTCGACCAGCTGCAGGTGCTCCGGCCGGGTGCCGAACACGATCGCCTGCCCGTCGTGGCCTGCTGCGGTGGCCGGCGCCGCGAAGCGCGTGCCGTCCCTGAGTTCGATGTAGGCAGCGCCTGCGTCGATGCGCACCGTACCGGGCAAAAAGTTCATTGCCGGCGAGCCGATGAAGCCAGCCACGAACTGGTTCGCCGGAAAGTCGTAGAGGTCCAGCGGGCTGCCCGTCTGCTCGATCCGGCCGTCCCGCATCACGACGATCTTGTCGCCCATCGTCATCGCTTCGATCTGGTCGTGCGTCACGTAGATCGATGTGGTGCCCAGCCGCTGGTGCAGCTCCTTGACTTCAGCGCGCATCGCCACGCGCAGTTTCGCATCGAGATTCGACAGCGGCTCGTCGAACAGGAACACCTGCGGATCGCGCACGATCGCGCGGCCCATCGCCACGCGCTGGCGCTGGCCGCCCGAGAGCTGGCGCGGATAGCGATCCAGCATCGCATCGAGCGCGAGAATCTCGGCGGCGCGTCCGACCTTTTCGTCGATCGCCGGCTTGTCCATCTTCGCCAGCGCAAGCGAAAACGCCATGTTCTCGCGCACCGTCATGTGCGGATACAGCGCGTAGTTCTGAAACACCATCGCAATGTCGCGCTGCTTCGGCGGCAGGTCGTTCACGCGCTTGTCGCCGATGCGAATTTCACCGCCGTTGATCTCCTCCAGCCCGGCGATCATGCGCAGCAAGGTCGACTTGCCGCAGCCCGAGGGGCCGACCAGCACGGTGAACGAACCGTCATCGATTGCGATGTCCACGCCGTGCAGGATCGGCACCGCGCCGAACTGCTTTTTGACGCCTTCAATCGTGACACTGGCCATTCGGCGCGATCCTTCTTCCCGTCCCCATCCGACAAGAAACCGCGGCCGAACGGGAGCCGACACGGTTTCACTTTGCTTCGACACGATAGCCTGCAACGCGCAAATCGCAGTAGGCACAAACCCGCACTGCACGCCACATGTCTTGCTTCATACGCTGCTGCTTTTGCGGGTAATCTGCCGGATCGGCAGCCTGGCTTCGCAGCACTGCACCCACCACCTAGGGAGACCCCATGAAAGTCCTGATCACCGGAGGCGGCGGCTTCCTCGGCGCGCGGCTGGCGCGCACCTTGTTGCGACGCGCAACCTTGCATGGTGAGCGCATCGACCGGCTGGTGCTGACCGACATCGCGCCGCCACCGGCCGACCTGGCGGCGGACGCACGCGTCGAATGCCGCGTCGGGCCGCTGCTGGCACAGACCGACGCGTTGCGCACCGAGCCGTTCGACGGCGTGTTTCATCTGGCGTCCGCCGTGTCGGGCGAGTGTGAGAGCGATTTCGAACTCGGGCTGCGCTCGAATCTGGACAGCACGCGCGCGCTGCTCGACGCGCTGCGCCACCGAACCGAATCGGGCGGCACGCCGCCGCGCATGGTGTTCTCCAGTTCGGTCGCCGTGTTCGGGCCCGATCCCGCCGTGCCGATGCCGGAGGTGGTCGCCGACGACACCCTGCCCGCGCCGCAAACCTCCTACGGCGCGCAGAAACTGATCTGCGAACACCTGGTGGCCGACTACACGCGCAAGGGCTACATCGACGGCCGCGCCGCGCGCCTGATGACCGTGACGGTGCGCCCGGGCCGGCCGAACGGCGCCGCGTCGTCGTTTTTCAGCGGCATCATTCGCGAGCCGCTGGCGGGGGTCGAATCGGTGTGCCCGGTGTCCGAGGATGTGTCGCATCCCGTGTCGTCACCATCGCGCACCATCGACGGATTGATTGCGGTCTACGAGGCCAGCCGCGAAGCCTTCGGCGGCCGCACCGCGTTGAACCTGCCGGCCCTGAACGTGCGCGTCGGCGACATGCTCGACGCGCTCGAACAGGTGGCGGGGGTGGAAGTCCGTGCGCGGGTGCGGTTCGAGCGCGACGAGCGCATCGCCGGCATCGTCGCCAACTGGCCGCGCGGCGCCCGTGCGAAACGCGCGGCCGGGCTCGGGCTGATGCCGCACGAGAATTTTGCGGAAATCATCCGGCAATACATCGATGACTGCCGGGCGGGGCCGACGGCCGCGCAAAGTCTGGCGGGCTTGGGCAGAGTGACCTGACGATCGCGCGTCCAGCCAGCGAGCAGGTCGAAGCAGCGCGCGCGTCTGGTGCAGGCAGGCGTTGGCCAGGAACCCACGGCGGGCACCACGCCTGCACCGTCGCATCCGCATTGCCGATCGGACGCCAACAGGTGTTCACGTGATCGCTGCCTGCTGACGCTCTCGGTTTCTTGTCTGCAAAGCGCGTGCTTTCGCAGGGAAGAGCCGGCCCATCGCACGCTGGCAGCGGCCCGAGGACCGAGCACGAGAAGGAAGTGACGACAGGCCTCACACGGGATACGCTCGTGCCAGCAAAGCCGCGATGTCGATGCGCGTCCCATCGATCCCGCCCGCCACACGGCCCGCATCCGGCTGGCTCAGGCGCGTCGCGATGAATGCGTCGGCCACGAACGTCCGGCGCCGATTCGCGCAGCAGGCACGCCTGCACCAGCAGAATCAACCGCTGCGCGAACAGCCGGCCGGCCGCCTCGAGCGGCGTTGGCGCCCAGCCGAGCATGTCGCGCAGCGCGGCTGCTTCGCGCGCGATCGCGGGGTCGTCCGGTGCAGTCGCACCGAGCCGATCGAGCAGCGCGAACGCCGCCACCGGCTCTCTTGCCACCGCGCGCAGCATGTCCAGGCACATCACATTGCCGGAGCCTTCCCAGATCGAATTCACCGGCGCTTCGCGAAACAGCCGCGCCATCGGTCCGTCTTCGACATAGCCGTTGCCGCCGAAGACCTCCATCGCCTCACCGCACAGTTCGACCGCGCGCTTGCAGACCCAGAACTTGGCGGCCGGCAGCACCACGCGCTTCCAGACGCGCTCGGCCGGGTCGCCGCGTTCGCTGGGCATCGCGTTCGAACGCAGCGGCCAGCCGCATCGTGAGCGCGAGCGCCGCTTCGCTCTCCAGCGCCAGGTCAGCCAGCACCGCGCGCATCAGCGGCTGCTCGGCCAACGTCTTGCCGAACGCCTTGCGCTGGCGTGTGTAGGCAATCGCCTGCACCAAGGCCTGCCGCACGAACGCCGAACTGCTGACCACACAGAACAAGCGCGTGTAGGTCGCCATCTCGATGATGGTCGGGATGCCGCGGCCTTGCTCGCCGATCAGGAGGCCGGTCGCATCGTGAAACTCGACTTCGCTGCTCGCGTTGCTCTTGTTGCCGAGCTTGTCCTTGAGCCGCTGAATATGGACGGGATTCTTGCCGCCGTCGTCGCGCCAGCGCGGAACGAAGAAGCACGACGGGCCGCCGTCCGGCGTCTTGGCGACCACCAGGTGCGCATCGCACATCGGCGCCGAGAAGAACCATTTGTGGCCGCGGAGCGTGTATTCGGCACCGCGCCCACCTGCGCCGACCGGCGTGGCCGTGGTGGTGTTCGCGCGCACGTCGGAGCCGCCCTGCTTCTCCGTCATGCCCATGCCGAGGGTGATGGAAGACTTCTGCGCGATCGGTGCATCGCGCGGGTCGTGGTCGCGGTGGTAGAGCTTGTCCTGCAACGTCGCCCACAGCGCCGGCTCACGCTGCAACAGCGGGATCGAAGCGGCCGTCATCGTGGACGGACAGGTGGTGCCGGATTCGACCTGGCAGTGCAGATACCAACCCGCCATGTCGGCCACCCAGCGACCCGCGCGGTCGCTTTCGAACGGCAGCGAAATCCAGCCCGCGCCGCGCAGCTTTTGCATCAGCGCGTGCCAGGACGGATGAAAGCCGACACGGTCGATGCGCCGGCCGCGCCGGTCGAACGCGTCGAGCACGGGCGGGTGCCGGTTCGCCTCGTCGGCCTGCGCAAAACTCTCGTCGCTGCCGATCAGCGCACCGTAGCCGCGCAGCGACGGCGCAGCCCAATTGGCCCCGGCCGCCGCGACCGCTTCGCACAGCGCAGCATCGGTTGAAAACAGGTCGTAGCCGGCCAGCTCATCGAACTGGTTGAACACCTCGTGCGTTTGCGATTGGCTCATGGCAGCCTCCATCAGAAAAACGTCAAGACGCGCCGATCGGCCGCGCGGGATCGGTCGTGCGGCGTCCGCCTCGGTCAGGCCGAAGGCACGGGTTCGACAGCAAGTGCGGGCGACTTGCCGGGCGCATCCGCGCGCTCCACCGCCGGCGTGCCACACGCATGGCAGAAATGCGAGAACGTGCTCTTGCGCGCTTCACAAACCCGGCAATGGTCGAACAGGCCGATGCCGCAGTGCGGGCAAAAGTCGTTCGCCTTGTCCTTCAGATCGACCGCACGTTCGCAGCCCGGGCACACGCCTTTGGACAGCCGCGTGAGCGCGACGTCGTAAGACAGGCTGTGCCGCCGTTCCCGGTCCGGCTGCAGCTCGGCCGCTTTCTGCCGCTCCAGATAACGGTTCAACGCGACGATCACCTGCCGGCCGATCAACACCGTGAGTACGATGCCGACCACATACCGCACGTAGCCGCCGTAGCTCGGCAGATACGGCACCAGCTCGACGAAGAAGGCGAACAGCGCGAAGAAGATGAAGCCCCAGACGAACGGCCACCAGGTGCTGTGCCGCTTTCTCGCGAACAGCCAGCCGGCGACGACGAGCAGCGGCAACGTCAGCGCCAGCCGGTAGAGGAACACGCGCAGTTCGACCTGCCGCATCTCGGCGTCGAGTTTTTCGCGCGCGGCGCGCTCCCGCCCGCTCAGCTCGCGTTGCGCGCGCTCCTGCGCCTGCCGCGCGTCGAGTGCCGCCTGTTGTTGTCGCTGCACACGCGCCTGCGCGTCAAGCTCGGCCGCACGCAGCGCATCGAGCGCCTTGGTGCGCGTGATGACTTCCGGGTCCTGCCCCGGCTGCTGCGTCGCGCGCCGGGTCGCGATCCAGTTGTCGAAGCTGTCGCGCGCAGCCGAGGCGTTGCTGCGCGCGACCTGCAACGCGAGTTGCGCCTGCTCGAACTCGGCCTGCGCCTGCTGCTGTGCGGTAGTCGATCGATCGACCGTCTCGCGCAACCGCGCGGCCGCGTCCTTGTCCAGAAAGTTGTCGAGCACGAGCGGCGACTCGACCTGCGGCAAGTCCCCCACGATCGTGCCGCCCAGGCCGATCAGGAACCACGCGAACAGGAATGCCACCAGCCAGAGGCCGCGGCGGAACCATTTTTCAGACAGGCGCAGGGATTTGCTCATGGATCGGCGATCTTCAGATTAACTATCAAAAAGGTAGCTAACCATGCAATGCGGACCAGCGCCACAGCGCGTTTCGGCATGGAAAGTGGACGATGCGAGAAGTCGTCGCGCCAGAATGCCCGCCGACTGCCATCGTCACTTCATGCCCCGCTCGCGGGGTACCGGCCTCCATCACGTCAGCGCCGATGCGTCGGTCCATCGGCGCATGGTGCGCGCTCAATTCCCGGACGCAGCGCCACTTTCGTTGCGGCCCAATTGCGGTGCAGCAGCACGATCGGCCACTGGAGCAAGGCGGCGCCACGGCGCTAGCGGATCAGTTGGCCTTCCTGCAATCGGAGCTGCAGTTGCGTGAAGACAGGCTCGCGCGCGCAGCGGGTGCGGCGCTGCTGGAGCGGCCGCGGTTCTTGCAGAGCAAGGTGGGGGCGCGTAGGGATCGAGTGGGTGAAGGTCAGAGGTGATTTCGCGCCGCTTGATCGATCGGCGCAGCGTTCCACCCGCACCCGTCACGAGCGCAATATGCAAGGGGACCGAACATGCATTCATCGGCTGCAAAACTATTTGATCTCGATGGCAACCAAGCCGCGCGCCTGCCAGCCCATTTTGCATCGAGGGCGCGGACCAGGTCTGCCTCCCCCGCGATGAGCGCACCGGCGACGTCATCCTGTCCACGCGGTCACTCACGGACTGGCGTGCGTTCATGGCGTTGCGTGAGCGGCTCGGCCCACTGCCCGACGACTTTCCCGGCGACCGGGCGCAGGCCGAGCCGGGCCGCGATCCGTTCAAAGGCTGGGCCGAGTGACGCGCCAGATGCTGGACGCCGATTCGGCAAACGAGGCAACGCGCTGCTCCAAGCGTTGTCGCCAAGCGGGTGGCGCACACTACTACGGTGATGTGATCCGAAGTTCTTTGCTGCTGCATCCCACACCGCAGACCGTGCGACTGCACGAACGCATGGAAGCTTTTGACGTCGCTCCAACCAAAGCACCGGATGACGGCATTCGGCCAGTTCCGGTCGTACACGGCCGTCCGCTTCAGGGCATCTCACCTGGCCATTCGGACGCCGACGGCGGCCTAAAGGTAGCCGCCCAAATGTCGGCACCCGCAAGCAGGCACTCTTAGGCGGGTGCCCGCCGGGGCAATTGCGACGCCGTGCGCGGCTTGATGATGAGATCTTCCGAGCTCACCACCGCGGGAGCCTCGCGGGCAAGCAGTCGGCCGATCGCCCCAGAGGGCGCCGGACGGCGCCTCGGGGCGTAGCCATAGATCAAGTTTAGGCGTACTGTCGGAGTGTGAGACTTGACCCCTGTCCCGCGTGCGTGTCATTTCTTGTTCTGGAGCGATTGCATGTTCTCAGTTTCCGGACGGGTCGTTGCTGCGGAGAGCGGTATCGGCATCCCTGATCTGCTGGTTGAATTTTCAAACTCAGGCGCCAGTGACAGCAGCCGCGTCGTGCCCCGACGGTGGGGCGCGGTGTCGACCGACGCGGATGGCGGCTTCATCCTGACATTCGACCCGGTTGGCGACGACGCCAGCGCCAAGCCGTCCATCGACCTTTCGGTCTCGGTGTCCGCACCCGAGGTCGCTGGACGCGCCGCTGCTCCGCTCTTTGCCTCGGCTTCGCCGCGGCGCAATGCGGCGCGCAGCGAGACCTACGTCATCCGCATCCCCGAAGCGATGTTGAAGGAGGCAGGCGTCGACATCCATAGCCAAGTCGCGGTGCCGTCGGCCGAGATCTCGGCGAAGTCGATCATCGAGCGCGCCAAGCGCGACGCCGTGCTTGCGCAGGCGCACGTCGACGCCGATAAGATCCGCTTCGAGGCGGCGCGCGCGCCGATCGACGCGATCCGCAAGGAGTTCCTGCCTGATTTCGCTCGACAGCTCAGCCGCGTCAGCGAAGAGCAGGCCGCCAGCGACACGTTCGTCGCCGACGAAGACCAGATCACCGAACGCCAGAATGGCGTCTTCGAGACCGACCTGAAGCTTCGCATCAACAATCGCGAGGGGCGCGCCGCGATCCGCACGCGCTTCGCGCTGACCGACGAGGAACTCACCAAGGTGAAGGCCGGCTTCGACGGCCAGAACTCGATCTCGCATGAGGACCTCATGGCGATCCTTGGGCGCGACGCCGAGGACCAGAGCGATCCGAGCCGCATCAATCTCGATCCGTTGAACAATTTCTGCCGGAACATTTCCGAGCGGGAACGCGAGGCCGCCGGCGCGCTCGGCATCGATCTGCCCGCGCCCGATCCGGAGGGCCCCGGCGAGCCGTCCAACCCGCCGGATGTCACCGGCGACGGCGTCGAGCGCATCGAGACAGGCGATATTCCGACGTACCTCGCCCGCTTAACCGACACTATGACCTCGCCGGAGGAGAGCGTGCTCGCCGGCCTAGAACCGCGCGCCACGCAAGGCAGCGTCGCGCGCCAGGTCAACACGTTTAAGCTGGAGCCGAGCCCGGCCGATCAGACCGCCTACTATCAGTTCCACAATCTTGAGATCGCCTTCCGGCACGTCTGGCAAGAAGCGATCGACGAAGGCATTCTGACGCTCGCCGAGGCCGCCTACAATGAGATCGTGCTGGCCGGCGGCACCCCGACGAAGGATTCCAAGCGCCCTATCCGTGCCTTGCTCGACGACGCGCGCACGCTTTCCCTGGCGCGTACGAAGTCGGCAGCGACGGACCATTCCGCCACGGCCAAGCGCGGCTGGTGGGACATCACCGGCGGCATTCGCGACCAGTTCGCCGACATCAATCAGGCGGTGCAGCTGACCCCCATCCTCGGGCAGCTGCAGTCGAGCATCCTCGGCGAACTGGAACAGCGATTGCGCGAGGAATACGCGTTTACCACCTTCGCCGCGAGCAAGAAGCGCCGCAGCGTGAATTTCGGCGCGCTGGTCACCTATCAGCAGGAGTGGAAGCCGCTCGCCTACCAGGCGGGCCGGCTGGCCAAGACCATCACGCTCGCGCCGCGCGAGACGCAGCGTTATTCCAAGACCGTGAAGCGTTCGCGCAAGCGCTCGGAGAAGGAAGTCGAGCGGCACTTGAGCATCCGCCGGGAGGAGCTTTCGCAGACCTCGCGCTCGGAGCAGGAAATCATCCGCAAGGCCAACACCAAGACCAACTTCGAGATGAACTCGGAGCAGACCTCCAAGGACCCGACCGGATCGGCGGAGGCGACCACCAAGACGTCATTCGGCCGCGAGGCCAGCGCCGCTTCGGAATCGACCAAGCGCAATTTCCATGAATCGGTGATGCGCGCCGCGCAGGAATTCACCGACGAGGTCTCGACCGAGATCAACTCTGAGGAGACGGAGGAGTTTCAGCTGGTCGAGAGCGGCGAAATCTCCAATCCGAACGACGAACTAGCCGTCACCTTTCTCTTCTACGAGCTGCAACGCTGCTACCAGATTTGCGAGCGCATCTACCGCATCTCGCCGGTCGTGCTGGTGGCGCAGGAAATGCCGAAGCCGAATGAGATCGACGAAGCCTGGCTTGTCTCGCACGACTGGATCCTACGGCGCGTCCTCCTCGACGATTCCTTTGCGCCGGCCTTGAGCTATCTGTCGGAGCGCATCGTCGGCGACGGCGTCGCGCTCGGCGAGATGCGCACCAACATCGCGCAGCAGCGTTTGATCCTTGCCGAGCTGAAGCGCGAGCTCGCGATCGTGCGCACCCGTGTCGCCTCCTACCGCAGCATGCTAGAAAAGGCGCTGTTGAGCCGGCCGGCGCGATCCGGCAGTGGCGGCGGTTTCCTGTCGGGCATTCCCGTCGTCGGCGATGCCATCGATCTCGCCAGCGACGCGATCGACGCCGTCGGCGATTTCCTCAACCCCGACATCCCGAACGTCGGCGAGAGTCGTCAGGACGCGCTGAAGGACATCATCCAGCGCACCGCCGACGAGGAGCGTGACCTGATCATGCGCGTCGAGCGCGAGGTCACGGCGCTCAACGCATTAACGGAAACGTACGCCAAGGCACTCGCCGAAAACTACAACCACCGCATGCAGGTGCTGCGGCTACGCGCCCACGTGAAGCAGAACATCCTCTACTACATGCACGCGATTTGGAACCACGAGCCGCCGGACCAGCGCTATCTGCGCCTGCACGAGGTGCCGGTGCCGACCTTCGGAGGTAAGAAGCGCTACCGCTTCGCCGATCTCTCGCCGAAGCCCGGCATGTTGAATGCCTTCGCGCATCGCATCGTCGGGCTCGACGTGCGTCCGCCGACACACGTCTTCGAAGCCGAGGTGCTGCCCGACTTCGCCATCCGCGAAACCGAGCCGCTCGCCAAGGTCGCCGACCTGCATAATCTGCGCGGCTATTTCGGAAACTGCATGATCTTCGACCTGAAGAAGTCCAACCCGCTCACGGACTTTATGATGGAGCCCTATGTGCTGCAGGGTTTCGACGAGCTGACCGACCCCGACGAAATGGGCAACTTCAGCCTCGACGAATTCGTCAACTACGTGCGCTGCCTGAAGAAGGCGCTGAGCGAGGAGCAGTTCGAGAAAGTGCGCGAACAGCTGAGAGCGCAGTATGACAAGCTGATCAAGGCGCGCCGTCGCGATGGCGACCGCATCACCGTGCCGACCGGCTCGCTGTTCATCGAGGCTCTGCCGGCCACTAATTCGCTGGTCGAGCGCTACAAGGCGATCCACCGCTCGATCGACGTGAAGCGCGCCCAGGCCGAAGTGCGCCAGCGTGAGATCGAAAACCTGCGTCTGGTCGACCGGCTGCTCAACGGCGAGCGGGACGATCCCGATATCGACAAAAAGGTGGTCATTCAGGGCGCGGTCCAGCCAGACCTGCCCGTCGACGATCCGGACTGATCGTCATGGGTGACAACGACGAGGCAGCCATATTCGAGGCGCTCAACAACGCCGATCTGACGCCGCTGCGCCCGACGCTCGGATTGGGGCGCGACGAGCCGGACATCGCGCCTCTGCCGGGCGAAGGCGCCAGCGATCCCAAATTTAACCGCCTTGCGGCGGAAGAGTCGCGCTTCGCCAAGTTTCATCGCGACCTCGACAAGGCATTCGACGGCTCGTCGCGCGGCACCGGTTTCGCCATCACCCAGCTCGGCGAGCGACTGGCCGGGCAGGCGCGCGACGCCACCGACCTCGGCCGGCTGGTACGGCAGCAATTCTCCAGCCACGCGCTTGCCAACGATGCCGATGCACAGAAGCTGGCCGAGACGGCGTTCCGGGCTTTCGCGAAGCGCAACAAAAGCACCGACACCGACCTTGCCTGGCTGATGGGCCAGCAGATCGGCAAGGAATACCGCGACATGGTCGCCAGCCGGCAACGGGCGGAAGTCGCCGCGCGCGCCAAGCAGATGGAGAAGGACCCAATCTTTCGGGCCCGGCAGGAGTGGCGCGAGAAGGTTCAGCAACTCTCGGCCGAGTTTGGGCTCGACTATCAGGTCGTCGAAGCCATCATGCTCGAATACCAGAAGGTCAACGCGCCCCCCCATCCTGGGGTCATCGATCCGCGCGGTGTGCCTTTTCTGCAGGTCCAGGCGCCCCTCCAGGGCATAGCGAAAATCATCAACGTCCTGACCGCCGGTACGGCCGGCAGCTTCGCATCGGCGGTCACCGGAATCGGCATGGACGGCCAGGAGCTAAGCACCGCCGAGCGCATCCTGGAGGGCGCGCTGACCGTGATGTCGCTGGCCTCGCCCGGAGGCGGCAACATTTTCAGCGAGATCGCCCAGATTACGAAGCTGGGCATATCTTCCGTGCGGCTTATCCTGAGGGCGACGCGCAGCCTTGCTTTCGCCGCCGCGTCGAGCGGCATCGGCGTGCGCGTCTTGCTGCGCCTGATCAGCCGCCTGCGCAACGTCGATCCGGCAAAGGTCTCGGCGCTGCTCAAGCGCATCAAGGAAGCCCGCGCCGCCAGGAAGACGCTCCGGCTCACCGACGGCGACGCCAACCTGATGCGCGAGCTCGACGACGCGTTTCGCGAGCACAACCTGCCGGTGGCGCGCGTCGTGAAGATCGCGAACCCAACCGCGCAGGCCTTCAAATTCCTGAACCGCAAGCAGCCGCTGGTGCTCAGTCGTTTGCTCGGCAAACCCTGGAATCTCGCCAAGGAAACAATGCGCAAGGCCCCGCTGCAGGAGGCCGAGGATATTGCCGCGAGCATCAGGTCACGTATCCGCGCACACTGGGACGCCGCACTGCCGAAAGGGCAGAAGAATGCGCTCGGCGCGTGCGAGGCTGCCTATACAAAGCTGGACGCGGCGATGAAGGCCGATCCGACTCTCAATCCCAACAGCTTCATCCGGAAGCAACTCTACGACCAGTGGCGCACACGCGCGATGAAACGCATAGGCAAGGACAAGGCGCTGGTGCGGGACCTGAAGGATGAGGCCGGTGTCATCGTCGGTAAAAACCGGCTGACGGGGAACTGGACAATCCATGTCCGCACTAAAGGCGCGAATCCCCAGACGCACATTGACTTCGACCATGCCATTGTTGGCCACGATGCTGCCGTCAAGCAGACGCTCCGGTTCAAGGACGCGCGCCTGCTGATCAGCACCATCGATGGTGGCAACCTACAGTTCATGACGGCGCGCGAGAACCGCAATTTCATCGAGGCCGTCCGCAAGGCCTTCAAGGAACTGAACGAAGCGCCTTGACTCGCAAGGTCAGATCGTGACCTGCGTGCCGACTTCCAACGCCCGCCGACGCCGACGGCGAGGAGGCGCGCACGCTGCGGCCGCTGCAGGCGGCGGCCATCACGTACCGCATCGCCTTCGGGCCGCGCCTGGCCGTTCGGACGTAAGCGGCCAGCGGTGCCGTCTTAACGACAGCAGTTGCGCCGGTGCGAACGGTGCTGCGAAGGGGCCGAACGTCAGCTTCGCGGCAACGAGATCACGTCGACCTATGTCTCTTTTGGGTCGCTATGCAGAGCTCTCCATAGCGACCCCTATGCACATGTCCCAACTATGCACACGTGCCTCGGCGCTGATGGTGCGGAGGCAGCATCGGCGCGGCATATGGCGGGATGGTCATTTGCCGAACTGGACATAGTTTCGGCATTGGCGCGCACTGGGGCTCCCACTTCTGGAGATCACCATGGATACCGCTCAGCACTCGCGCGTCATCGAGGTCGATTGGCTCGCTACCAGTCCCGCGTGCCGTTCAGCGTGATCGCCCTGTGGCTCGGCCACGAGAGCACGACAACGACCCATCGATATGTCGAGGCCGACTTGGCGATGATGGAGAAGGCACTCGCACGGCTGGAGGCGCCCCATACGCAAATGGGCCGCTACAAGGCGCCGGACTCGCTGCTGAGATTTCTGCAGACGCTGTAACTATGCGCAGATCGCGCCGGCTTGAACAGCTCATCGCCGCAGGGCCGGCGCCATCAGCGCCGAGTCATGTGTGCATAGTCCTGACATGTGCATAGGGGTCGTAAGCTGAAATTCAAACGGAGACACCACCAACCCACGCTTTTCGTTGCTTGCGGGCTGAAAAAATATCACAATGGGCACGCGGAACAGGCTGAGGAGCCGATGGCCGCGACCCGATCGAACGATCATTCAGACCCCGGCGCGAAAGCAACCGGGGTTTGTCTTTGTGGAGGGTCTGGGTCCGGGCCTTGTACCCGTTACTGAGCGCGTTGCACGCCCGTATGCAACGGGTTCACAGCTGCATGGCTTTGACAATCCAAAGCAGATACAGATGCACTGGATAGAAGCCGTAGAACGCCCACTGAACGCGCGGAACGCCGACGTCGACCTGTGAGGCCATGACCAGCAGCGGCACCGCTGCCAGCGCCCAATGATTGCCGTTCACGACGGCAAGCGCAGCGCAGCAAAGCAACGCCATCACGGCAGCGCCCCAGCTCGGCGCACGCACGTACATCCACACCGCCACGCAGAAGCCGACCGCCGGCCACCAGAATTCGACCACCGCCCCGCCCACAACAAAGACGGTCACAGCAAGACCGCGCCGGCCGCGTTCGAGAAGGAACATCGTTGCAGCCGCTGCCAGCAGCATGAACAAGATGTTGAGCGGATAAACACCGCCGATGAGGCCGCCCAATGCCAGGAAGGCCGGCGTCGCCAACAGACCCACCAGGGCCAACCGCTTCATGGTGCGCTGGTAAGCGCCGCGCTCCAGTGCTCCCGGACGGGCGAGGTTGTACGCCAGGACAAAGCCGAACAACGGAACTGCCAGGCGGCCCGCCCAGAACAGCGGCTGCACGCGCTCGTGCAGCAGGTACTTGTTGATGTGATCGCCAAGCATCGCGACCAGTCCAACCCACTTCAGCGCCTCGATCGTTCCGTCCGCAATGAACAGACGTGGCAGCGCGGCGCGAAGCGGCCGTGCTGCACCCTGCGTCGAATGGGTCTGATTCAGGGTGTGCCTGCGGGTGCGCCCGTGACGAACTCGGGCGATGAGGGATCGCGCGGCGCCGTAGGTTCCTCCGTGCTGTCGCCCGACCTGGGGTAATCGTCCTTTTCGTGTAGTTTGATACGGTTTGCCCCGAGAGCCTTTCCTGGCGCGGGTTTCAAGACGATGAAGCGCCTCCCGCGGCGGTCACCGGCCGGCGATGTACAGTCGCCCGAGAACCTGAGCTTGACGGTCATGTCCACCTACGTGTATCGCTTCGTCGGACTGGAAACCCTGCCCGCGCGCCTGACGGACTTCGACCTTCAGCACTTTTTCCAGCTCGGAGATGGCGACGTCGAGGCGATCCGGAAGCGATTCCGATCCGACCGCCGGGTAGCAGGCGCGCTGCAACTGCTGTTCCTGCGCGCATGCGGCCGACCGATGGACCGCTTCTCTGTGCTGCCGCGCAACCTGCTGCGGTACGTGGCCGAGACGCTGGAAGCCACGCCGCTGACGATCGCGAGCCTGCGCAGTCTCTACGAGCGCCGCCCAACGCTGTACGAGCATCAGCAGTGGGCCAGGGATTACCTCGGCCTCAGGGACCTCGATCCGGCCGCAGAAGCTGCGCTCGTATCCATGCTGGCGCTGCACGCCGCCGAGGCCCCGCACCCGGACGACCTGGTGACGTCGGCGTGCCATTGGCTCTATGACTACCGCATCCTGATCCCCGGCCCGCGCCGCGTGCAGGACTGGGCCCGCAACGCGTTTGCCACTACCGAAGCCAGCATCCGCAAAGCGATCTCCAGCGAGATCTCCCCTGTCGCGATGCGTCGCTGCCTTGCGTCGGCCCACAGCCAGCGCCCCGACGCCGGCTGCTCCCATCTGGAGTGGATCAAGACCCCCTCCAGGCGCCATGGCCCGACCACGCTCACCGACACGCTGGGGAAGATCAGCTACCTCAAATCGCTCGGCGTCCATGAGTGGTCCCTGGCCGGCGTCAGTCTGCCCAAGCAGCACGCGTACGCCCAGCAGGTACAGGCGCGGCGTCCGGCGAAGAACCGCGAACTCAGGGAATCTCGCCAGGCGATCGAGCTCGTGTGCTTCCTGCGCGTGAGCCTCCTGGAACTCACCGACATCGCCGTGCAGCAGAGCCTGCGCCGGAGCCAGCAGTTGTTCCGGGAGGCCACGCAGAAGGTGAGGACGACGCGAGAGCGTTCGGACAGCGTCGCACGCCAACAGGCGCGCCTTGCGCGCGACGTGCTGCGCGATGCCGCCATGCCGTTGCAGGCGAGGTGCGTCGAAGCCGACCGACTGCTGAGCAAGGTGCTGGACGCAACGCCGAAGCGCTTTGCGTCCGAGGTGCGAAAGGCGTTGTCGACCGACCACCAGCGCGTCAAGGCGTTCCTGGGTGGTCTGCAGTCCTTGGAATTTGGTGGCCGTCCGCAGGATCCGGCTTTCGAGCAGCTAGCGGCATGGCGCCTGCTGCAGGCAATGAAAGCTCCCGAACTGCGCAGCGATTTTGCCCTGCCCGACGTCGGCGCCGCCTGGCACGATCTTGTGCGCGACGTCGATCCGCACTTCGGCCTGCACGCTTTCGCGGCGTGCACCATGATGTCGCTGCGCAAGAGCCTGCGAAATGGCCGCGTCTGGATCGAGCACTCGCTGAGTTTCCGCTCGCGCGAGCAGATGCTCATCTCCTCAGCCGACTGGGCGCGTGACCGACACGCCTACCTGTCCTTGTTGGGGATGCCGGCAACGGCAGACGCGCTGCTCGACCCCCTCCTCGACAACTTGGCGGCCGGCGTCGCCGCCGTGGCCGAAGCCTGCGAGCAGGGTTCGCTCGACATCGATGCCGAGGGCATGCTCCATCTGCCGGCCGTCACAGCGCTGCCCGACGAAGGCGAACCGCGCCGCTTGCGCGAGCTGATTTACCGAAAGATCGGGGACGTCCAGTTCCCCGATCTCTTGCTGCAAATGGATGCCCTGTGCAACTACAGCGAGGCGCTCTTGGGCCACCGGGCAGAAACTGTCGCAGAACTCTTGGCGATGTATGCCGCCCTGCTCGCGCACGGGACCGACATCGATGCCAAGAGCGTGGCGGCGATGATCCCCGGCCTGGACACGGCGTGGGTGTCGGTCGCGATGCGGGCGCTGGAGACCCACGGGCGCTTGCGGCGAGCCAACGAGCGCGTGGTCGAGTTCCAGGGCCGCGTGCCTGTTGCAGCGCACTGGGGCGACGGCGCCAAGGGCTCGGCCGACATGATGTCGCTGGAGGCGTCGCGCCATCTGTGGAGCGCGCGCACCGATCCGCGCCGGCGCACCTACGCGGCCGGCATCTATACCCATGTGTTCGACCGTTGGGGCATCGTCTACGACCAGCCCATCGTGCTCAACGAGCGGCAGGCCGGCGTGGCCATCGAAGGGGTCGAGCGGTACAACCGCAGCGACGACCGCATCCGGCTGTCGTTGCTCGCCGTCGACACGCACGGGTACTCGAGCGCGGCAATGTCGGTCGCAAAGCTGCTCGGCTTCGACCTGTGCCCTCGTCTTCGGGATCTCTCGGAGCGCAAGCTGTACCTGCCGGCCGGCTTCGCCGTGCCGCAGGGCATCGAGCGCGCGACGGTCAAGCGTCTGTCGCGCAAGGCGATTCGAGCGGGCTGGGACGACTTGATGCGCGTGGTCGCGTCGATCCGGGTCGGCAAGATCGGCGCCGACGTCGCGCTGCGCCTGCTCGGCAGTGCCGCGCAGGGCGACCCAGCGTACAGGGCGGCCGACCATTTGGGTCGCCTGCTGCGCAGCATCTTCTTGTGCGACTACGTCGCGATTGCCGACTTCCGGCGCGAGATCCACACGCTGCTGAGCCGCGGCGAATCCGTGCATCAGTTGCAACGTGCGGTCTACACCGGCAAGGTCGCGCCCGTGCGCGGGCGGCGGCGTGACGAGATGAAGGCGATCTCCGGCTCCCACGCCTTGCTGACGAACATCGTGCTCACCTGGAACACCAGCCGGATGAACGATGCTGTCGAGCGTCTGCGCAAGGAAGGGATCGACATCGACGATGCCTGGCTGCGTCGAATCGGGCCGGTGCACTTCGCGCACATCAACTTTCGAGGCACTTTCAGGTTCCGGATCGACAGGTACGCCTCGGCACTGCTGCGGCCGGGCGCGGCTTCAGGACACACCGCCAAGGTTTGACACCCGATCCAGACCGCGACAGCCAAGAACATCGAACAAGCGGTGCTGGACTCGTCGGCACGCGAGACCAAAGCGTGTCAATCTGCATGGAAAGGCCGATCCTGCGCGGAAACTGAGATAGATAAGCTGTTGTCGGGATTGAGACTTCCAACCCAACCGTATCAATCTGCACGAAAAGGACGATTACCCCTTACCGAAAATCGACGACCGCGAAGTCCAGCGGCAGACTCTGCGCACGCGGCTGCACCTGCTGGAACAGCGCCGCGCTGAAATTCGATGCAAGACCGGCCGTGTTCGCTATCGCGTCAGTGATCTGCCCCGAGTAGCGATAGCTGTCGATCACATAAGGCACGCCGTTCGAGCCGAGCACCGAAGGCCCGTCCATCACGTGGAAGTGCAGGTGCGGCGCCGAGCTGTTGCCCGAATTGCCAAGCGTGCCGATGCTCTGGCCGCGCATGACGCGGTCACCGACCTTGACCTTGACGCCGCGCGATCCCTTTTGCAGGTGCGCATAGAACGCGAAGTAGCCGCCGCCAATGTCGAGCACGACGTGGTTGCCGTCGGCCGTCGCAAGCGTGATCGCTCGCAGGCGGGGGCAGCGCGGGCGGCGCCTGGTCCTCGAGCGTGTCGAGCGCGCTGACCACGACGCCGTCGGCGACCGCGAGCACGTCGACGCCGTAAGCGGTGTAGTTGCGCACGTCGCCCTCGCTGCCTGAGACCAGGAAGCCCTGCGGATTCAGCCGCATCCAGTCGATCGCGAAACGCTGCGCGAACCGGATGTCGCCGTTGACCGGCAAGCCGGTGTTGCGATGCACGCTGCTCGCATCGCAGCAGCCGTTGATCGCGACCCAGTGCATGCCCTTGAGCGGCGGGCCGAGCACCGGGGGCGATTTGTCGCTGACCATGAGCGGCGCTGAACGGTAGGTCTGATCGACCGGCGTCGGGTTGCTCGCATCGATCGAGCCGCCGAGCACGCGAAGCCGATGCGCAAGTTTTGCGGGAACCGCAGAGTGCGAGTCGAACCCCAGATGCATCAGCAACAGGCGTGCCTCGTTCACCTCGAGATCGGGATTCGCGGCGAACTTGTTGTCGAGCGTGCGCAGGCTTGCGAGCAATTGCAGCCCTTCGAGCGCGCCGAGCACGCGACTCGGGTCGGCCGCATCGATCGCCTGCACTTGCAGCACGGTCGCGCGGACCGCGCGCGTGTTCATGAGCCGCAGCTCATAGACCAGGTGGTATCTGCCGTCGCTGCCGAGCACCGGCAGCGCCTGCGGCGTGTGCGCGACCGCGACGACCGGCGTCAGCTCATCGACAACCGGCGCGATGGGCGCCGGAGCCGGCTGGGCCTGCACGTCCGAGCCCGAACAGCCGGACAGCGAGACGATCGACGCGCCGACGAGCGCAGCCGCGACGACCGGACGCCAGGCTCGGGACAGTCTTTCAAACAACCGACTCATCCTTTTCTTCTCCGCTAATGGCGCGATCGACGGCTACCAGTCGGTCAGATCGGGAAACAGAATGCGTCGAGATCTTGAGGAACAGCAGGCTCGATTTGCTCTGGTCGTCCTTGTCGAGCCGGTTGACGTTGATCACGATCACCGCGTCTCGCTCCGGCAGATACCACATCTCGGAGCTGAAGCCGAAGATCGTGCCGTTGTGGCCGCAAAAGCGCCCGAGCTTCGCGACCGCTTCGCCGTAGCGCACGATCGGGGGTTCGCCGGCGAACTGATTGGTCACGATCCGATCGGCCTGCGTTTCGGGTCTGAGCAGACCGCCGCGGCACAGATCCCGCGCATAGGTATGGAGGTCTTGGAGGGTTGAGACCAGCGCGCCCGCGCCGCCGGCCGGAACCGGGTTCAGCACGGTACGGTCGACCAGCGTGCCGCTCGCGGCCTCGTAGCTGTAGCCGTGCAGCGGACTTTCGAGCTGCGCTGTCTCGGGGTAGTAGGTGTTCTTCAGCCCGAGCGGCCCGGTCACGTGCGATGCGAGGTAGCTGCGGATGTCGGTCCCGCTGACTTTCTCGACGATCCGCTCGAGGATCATGAAGTTCGTATTGTTGTAGCGCGTGGTCGTGTTCGGCGGCACGAATTCGGAAGGGCGTGCGGCGGCGCGCGCGATCATTTGGTCCGGCGTCAGCCGGATCAGCGGGTTCGCGTAGTACTCGTCGAGAAACGCTTCGTCGGCCGCATCCGCGATGCCGCTTCTCATGCGCAGCAGGTCGCCGACCGTGATCCGGTCTGCGTTCGGAAAACCGGGATACCACTTCGCGAGCTTGTCGTCCTTGCCGAGCCTGCCTGCGTCGACCAGCGTCAGCACCGCGGTTCCGATGAACGCCTTGCTGATGCTCGCGATGCGAAACGGATCGCTCGACGCACGCGGCCGACGCGTGGAAAGGTCAGAGACGCCGCGCTCGATCACGAGCGGCGGCTTGCCCGGCGTCCAGACACCGACGACGACGCCGGGCAGATCGGCCGACGCGATCTCCGCCTCGACTGTGCTTGCGACTTCCTGCCTCGCGCCCGCCGGATACACGGAAGCGCTGCCGTTGTCGCTGCCACCGCAGGAAACCAGCGCGAATGCACCCATCAAACCGCAGAGCCAAGCTTTCTTGTTCATGGGTGGAGTGCCGCCGACGTGAAAATGCAGCCGATTACACCCGACTTCTTCAGCCGCGGCAACGGCGCTGTCGGAACCCGTCGTGCAGAACCGGTCTCGGACAAGGCCCGGGATTGACAAACCTGTTCGGCGCGCTCATCGTTTGCAGCCGGCGCAGCGCACCCCGCCTGTGCGGCGCCCGCCGACGGCGGCAGCGGAAGGAGAAAGACGATGCATCCCAGGTCCTGCAGAGGGCGGCGAGCCGCAACGGCGGCGATCCGGCTTGCGCCGCCTTCGAGCGACCGCACGCGAGCGGTGCGGGTCACGCGCCGCGAGTTCATCGGACGCACCGCCGGCACCGGCATGCTGGTGGCCCTGCCGGCGACCCTTGCGGCGTGCTCAGGCGGCGACAACGACGCCGCGTCGCCGACGTCCGAGGGACGCACGCTGTTCTTCAACCTGTCTCACGAGAACCATGCGGGCAAGACCTACTGGCTGACCGGCGGCGGCAAGCGCTATCGGTTGACGTCGGTCGCAGAAGCACCCGAGGTACTGCGCCGCGTACGCGAGACGCACCGGTTCCTGCGCGGCGTGCCTGACGACCGGATCACGCACCATGTCGAGAACACGGCGTTCGCGACCGACTCGGTCACGCTGGCCTACGTGAGCGCGGACATCGACGCGCAGGCCGGCACCTGGTCGATGGCATCCACGCAACTGTTGATCCCAGCCAGCGGCGCTGCGGTCGCGTTCGCGCGTGCGCGCCTGACGAATCCGGGCAGCGTGCTGCCGATGTCGGCGAAGCGTCGGTTCTACGGCCTTCCACCCGCAACGAGCGAGCAGGACCTGCGCGAAGAGCGCGACCTGCTCGACACCATCAGTCACGCAGCGACGCTGGTCGGCTGTCACCCCGACCTGATGAGCCTGGAACCGAACTCGGCGCACACGGTGCATTCGAACCATATCGACCGCAGCATCGACGTCTATGAGCTCGGCGTCAAACTGAGCCAATCGAATTACGGCCCCGCGCAGCCGCAGCAGACGCCGGGCCAGCCGAACGCGAGCGGCTGGGCGACGCTGCAGCCCGTGCTCGACCAGGACGGCCTGCACGGTGCGCCGTTGAAGAACAAGAACGGCCAGCACAAGGGCCGCATCCAGTACCAACCGAGCATGCATCCCGACCTGCGCACGCTCGCGGGTTCGGCGATGACGGGCGCAGTCCCCGCGGTCAAGGACGACACGACGCTCGGCGCCGACATCACGGGTCTGAACCCGCAAGCCAGCGATCTGCCGAACGCGGCGCTCGCAGGCGCGATGTGGATGCGCCACGACGGCTTCACCAGTGTTGATCAAAGTCCGGGCTCCGGCTTCACCGCGTCGGGCGCGACGATGACGCTCAAACAGCAGAACCCGCAGAACGGCTACATGGTTTCGGCAAGCAGTTCGCAGGGCACGCCGCCCAGGGTTTCGCTGAATTTGGTGAACTGGTTTCTTGAATTCCGCGGCGTGTTCCTGCAGTTCCTCGACGCGAACGACCAGCCGATCGCACTGGCCTCGATTCCCGAATACGCGGCCGGCACGATCATCGCGAACCACGACAAATCGCAGGACACCGCGACCCAGATGTTCGTCTCGGTGATCGGCCCAGTGTTCACGGTACTGGCGATTCCGGCCGCGCCGGGGTTCATCCAGCCGAGCTTCAACGTGCCGGCCAAAGCGAGCACGGTGCGTATCCTCTCGAGCGGACTGTCGTTCCAGGGCGGCAACGTGTACCCCGAGACCGTGCTGCAGGGCGCAATCATGACGGGCGTGTTCAACTACGGCGTGACCGCGCTGCTTGCCGCGGCGGGCAGCGGGCCGCTGATCCCGGCGCTCTGGAAGGCGGTCGTGATTCCGCTTGCGCGCACGATCGTGCTCGAGCTGATCACCGTGATCAGTACCGCGCTGAACCCGAGCAGTCCGGGTTCGCTGGTCGGCCAGCTCAGCTCGCCGGGCTTCTGGATCTCGCAGGCGCTCGTGCTTGCGAAGACGCTCGTCACGCAGGCCGTCACGAGCGGCCTCAAGGCGCTGGTCGGCTGGATCGCGGGCGCGATCACCGAAGGCGTCGCCGAGGACGCAATTCCGGTCGCGGGCGAGATCATGCAGGCGATCTCGATTACCGTCGGGGTCGCGAGCCTGGCCGAAACCACGGCCGAGCTCGCGCTCACGCCCTGGACCTACGTTGACGACCTCGTGTTCACGCACGACCTGTCGGTCACGATCCTGAAGGACTCGGGCGACCCGAACGCGAACCCGCCCGACCCGGGCGACGACACGTTCCCGAAAGCCGCAAACAGCTATACCGTGACCGCGATGTTCGACGACGGCACGCCGTACGTGCAGACCTTCGCATTCCCGCCTCCGCCGACCCCGGTGCCATCGACCCTGCCGCCGGTCGTGTTCAGCGACGTGCCGCTCGGCGGCAGCGTGAACGTTTCGGTCGCGTTCGTGCAGAAGGCGATTCAACCGGGCCAGCTCGACATCCTGCTCGGCAAGGGCACGACCGGGCTGATTCCGAACACCGAAGCCGCGACCAGCAGCCAGCTCTCGCTCGCAATTGAGGAATTGAAGTTCCCGATCAGCTCGAACACGGTCTACCAGCACAAGCAGAAGACCACGCTCGACGCGAGCGGCAACCACGTCTGGGCCGCAGCGCCCGCGCCGACCTTGAACGCGGGCAACGCCGTTCTCTGCCGCGGCGCCGGCACAGTCTGCGGCTTTCGCAGCATCACGGTGCGCCAGGGCACGGGTAGCGCGCGCGGCTACCTCGGCTACGCATGGCAGGGCCAGAACAGCAATTCGGCAATCGCGCCGAGCTGCGTCGGCGGCGGTGTCGGCCAGCTCGACCAGGCCGCGAACCTGAACACCGACTCCGGTTCCAACGGCGCGAACGCGCAACTCGGCTATGCGAACGGAGCCTGCGGCATCGGCGTGCCGGGCGTGCGCGTCGCGTACAGCCTGCTGTCGCACGGCAGCCAGAACTTCTACCTGGACACGACCGATGCGAACGCGCCGACGCTGCGCCAAGTCCAGCTCGAACCCGCGCCGCAGTTCCAGAGCCCGCTGTCGAACCTGGCCTGGGGGGTGCTGAACTTTCCGTCCGACACGCTGCTGCTGCACCCGGCCGGGCATCTGGTCAGTATCAACAACACCTTGCACAAGATCGAGACGCATCGATTGCCAACTGCGCCGATGGCCGATTCGGTCGCGAAGGTCGCGCTGCTCGCGCAGCCCAAATCCGGCAAGGGCTCGCGGCCCGGTCTGCTCGACTCGCCGGCCGCAGCCGCGGTCTCGCCCGACGGCGTGATCCTGATCCTCGAATCGGGCAACAACCGGATCCAGGCGCTCGACCTCGGCGGCAACCCGGTGCAGCATTTCGGCAAGCAGTCGTCGCCCTACAGCCTGACCTTGAGCGCGACCGACCCGGCGCAGCAGTGGCAGTACCTCGATCTCGCGGTCGAGTTCACAGGCTACATCTACGTGCTTTCGTACAAGCAGGACACGTTCGTCTATCGGCTCGACATCTACCACCCGGACCAGGCTGGCAGTGCGCCGATCGCGACCACGCAAAGTGTTTATGCGGCGCGGCTCACAGTGGATTTCTGGCGCAACATCTATACGCTGAACTACGAGGTGCTGACGCTGCCGGGCGGCGCGAGCGCGGGATTGACCGAACCGTCAGTGAGTCTGTGGACGCCGTGCGACGTCGGGCAGACCTGCTGATCGATCATGGAAGCGCATCACAACCTGAAGCCAGCGATGAAGTGGCCGCTTCTGCGACCGATCGTCATCGGCATCGTGCTGATCGCGATTGCCGGCTGCGGCGACAGCGATTCAGGTAGTGGCAGCGGTCAACCAGGTGTCGTCGTCGGCTCTCCGGCGCCGCAGACCGCCGCCGCAAGCTGCGCAGGCGCTGATCTGTCAGGCCTGAAGTCGATCGTCTACGTGTCGCCGCAAGGCGCGGACGACGCCGGCTGCGGCGCAACGACGGCAGCCGCCTGCAAGACGATTCAGCAAGGCATCGCGAACTGCGCGGCCGCAGGTTGCGGTGTGCTGGTCCGCCACGGTCTCTATCCGACCTCGGCGACGATCGCGCTGCGCGATGCGGTGAGCGTCTACGGCGGTTGCCGGTTCGACGGCGAGGCGGACCGTAAGTATCGCAGTGTGATCCAGGCCAGCCCGGCGCCCGGTACGCCGGCGCTCAGTGCGGACGGCGTCAATTCGCCGGCCGTCTTGTCGGGCCTCGTCGTGCTCGGCAAGGACGAAACCGCGGACGGCACGGCCAGCATCGCGATGACAGTGAGCAACAGCAGCGCGCTCACCCTGACCCGCTCCACGCTTGCAGCTGGCAAGGGGGGCGAGGGCGCTCCGGGCAGCACGCCCACCATGGCAGGAGTTGGTCAGGACGGCGCAAAGGCCGCGGCAAATTTTCGTGCCGGCATAGGCGGACAGGCTTGTGCCGGCACCCCTCCTGCTTCCGCAGGACGAGGCGGTGCTGGCGCGGACTTGAACTCGAACGACAGCTATGGCTGCTTTGCAGCGTGCGGCTGCAGAAACAACAATTCGGGAAACACGGGGCCCAGTGGCGAGAACGGTTCCGACAGCGGGAGCGTCAAGGGCGGCGGCGGCGGCGGAGCTGGTGCGGAAGGCTGTTCCTGCAATAGCACGACCAACTCTTCAACTGATGGGGGTTCTGGCGGTTCCGGGAGTTCGGGTTCGTGTGCGGTCACCGGAGGCGCCGCCAATTTGGACATCCTGGGAAGTTTCGTGAGTACGAGCTGGACGCCGAGCCAAGGCGTTTCTGGTCGAGCCGGCGACGTTGGCAGCGGTGGCGGCGGTGGCGGCGCCGGAGGCCGCAACGTGTGGGCGCATAACTTTACCGGGACCGACTACGACGGCTATGCGGGCGGCGGCGGCGGCGGCGGCGGATGCGGTGGCCAGGGCGGTCAGGGTGGGCAACAAGGGGGCGCCTCCATTGCACTGGTTCTGTACAGCTCCAAAATGCCTGGAAGCACTGATACCAACAGCATTATCCCAGGTCTGGGTGGCCGCGGCGGCGACGGTGGCAACGGTGCCCGGGGTGGACCCGGGGGCACGGGTCAAACTGGCTGGCCAGGCTTCGATCAGGTTTTCACCAGCTCTTGGTGCGGAGACAATTTCAAGGTGCCCGGAGGCGGCGGGAAGGGAGGGGACGGCGGCGCGGGCGGCGCGGGCAGTGGTGCCGCTGGTGGCAACGGAGGGCCTTCCGTGGGTATTGCACTTGTCAAGACTTCACAGGCGCCGACTGCAGGCGGTGTGTATCCGCCGGCCTTGCCCGCAACCGGCGGCGACCCTGGAAGAGGAGGCCAAGGCGGCGCCGCCAATTGCCGTGGCGCGGATGGCGCAACTGGTGCCGTCGGTGGCGGAAAGCAGATTGTCGACTATGACCTGCCGCTCGCAAGCATTCTGCTCGCGGGCCAGCAGCTTGCCAAAGGCCAGTCGATCCCCTCCCCAAATGGCAAGGTACTGCTCGCGATGCAGGGCGACGACAACTTCTGCCTGTATTCCGCAGGCAACGCGTTATGGTGCACCGGAACCAATGGCGAGGGCATTCCGGCGGCGCTGATGCAGACCGACGGCAATCTGTGCCTTTATCCGACCGACGGTTCGCATTCCCCATGGTGCAGCAACACCGCAGGTCACCCGAATGCGTACCTGATCGTGCAGGACAGCGGGTACGTGCAGATCATCGACGGCGGCTCGGTGTTGTGGAGTCAGCCATGATGCAAGTTCGCACCGCCCTGTCACGCGCGCCGCAACTCATGATCGCTGCGCTTTTT
This sequence comes from uncultured beta proteobacterium, assembly GCA_963761295.1. Classification (GTDB taxonomy): domain Bacteria; phylum Pseudomonadota; class Gammaproteobacteria; order Burkholderiales; family Burkholderiaceae_C; genus JBBPYC01. The sequence goes on along the minus strand of CAVXGG010000010.1, from coordinate 60,103 downwards.
CTTATCGCGGGCTTCATCATTCCGGTCGAACGCGCGACCGCGCAGGCGCTTACCCCGTCGTGCCCCGCGAGCCTAGTGCAAGGCGGCCACGACTACCACGGCCTCGCGCTCACGATGTGCAACTTCAGCGGGCTCGACCTGACGAATGCGAACTTCAACGGCGCGAAGCTCAAGGCGGTCGTGTTCATCCGCGCGAACCTGACCGGCGCCGACTTCAGCGGCGCGACGATCCTCGACAGCGGCGATCTGGTGTTTGCGACCGACTTCAGCTTCGCGAATCTCACGAACGCGAAGTTCGTCAGCACCAAATTCAGCGGGCCGACCTACCTGACCTACGCAACGCTCGGCTGCACCGACTTTTCGCAAACGAACATCAACAACGGCAATGCGATCTTCGGCGACGCGCCGCTCGTGCTCGGCGCCGGTTCGAGCTGCCGCACGAAGTTCCAAGGCAGCACGATGAACTGCGAATTCGTCGCTCAATGGGACCGGCTCGACCTGACGGGTGCCGTCATCAACGCGTGCGTGAACCAACTGCAGACGGTCGCAGGGCGCCTGCCCTACGATTTCTCGAATGGCATCTATTCGGGCGTCGTGTTCGATAACCTGGATCTCAGCGGCACCCGGTGGAGCAGCGCTGTGCTAGAAGGCGCGAGCTTCCAGGGCGCGACGCTCGACAACGCGACCGGCCTCAGCGGCACGCCGAGCGTGCCTTCTCGACTGTCGGCCGCGAAATTCAACAACGCGAGCGTGCAGAACGTGGACCTGAGCAACGCGCAACTGTACGGCGCGAGGTTCGACAACGCAAATCTGAGCAACTCTAGCCTGGCCGGCTCGTTCCTGACCGCGAACACCGCGGCGAACCCGCCGATCGAGACCGCCGCATCGTTCGACGGCGCGCATCTGCGCAACGTCACGCTCGCGAACGCGAAACTCGCAGGCGCGAGTTTTCAGTATGCGTCGCTTTACGGTACGTTCGGCGGAGCCACGCCGTCGTTTCCATGCAGGGCCGCAAACAACCAGTGCAGCGCGACCGGCTTCACTTGCGGCTGCGCGACCGTATCCGGAGCTGACCTGACCGCAACCGATTTCAGCAACGCGTACCTGTACGGCGTCGATTTCACGGGTGCCACGACGACGATCAACGGTACGAAGTTCGGCTCGGCGATCGTCGTGGGCGCGAGCTTTGAGAACGCGAGCTTTCAGGTCAACGGCGGCGCGGCGCCTGACTTCACGAAAGCGATGCTGCAGGGTGCCATCTTCAGCAGCACCGCGAACCTCGGCGGCAGCAGCTTGCTCAATGCGTTCGTCGACTTCGGCGCGGCGACCAACCCGAGCACGGGCAACGCGCTATTTTTGCTTTTGACCGCCGACTACACGCAGTTCAAGGGCTGGCAGGGCGGCGCGACGCCGTGCGTGCAGGCGCTGTACGGCGCCTTCACCGCGCTGCCCGGCAATGTTTCATTGACCTGCCCGAACGGCGAATCCAAGGTCTGCGGCGCGGGCACGCCGGCACCGAACGCGAACCCGAACTGGGCCGGCGGCATCAGGATCGGCACCAATACGCCGGTCGCGGGCGGCTATCTGGCCGATGCGACCTATGACAAGGCGCAGGCCGCCGCGCCGGGAACCTGCAACAACCAGCCGGTCGATCCAAACTGGTGAGCATCCAGCCGGATGTCTGGCGGCATTTTTATCGATCTGTGGCGATGGAGAGAATGCGGCTGGCAGTTCTTCGTGAGCAGCTACACGGATTCTTCACCGTCGCCGCCGAATTGACCTCTACTGCCTTGGGCGGGTGTTTGGCAGCCTCAAGCGCGTGCACGACCAGGTCGAGCACCGCCTGCGGCTACTTCGCAAGCTCGAGCCCTTGCTTGTCCTTCGTCAGCATCACGTCGCCGGCTAGGGTAATGCGGTCGGTCTGATTCTCGACGTCCAAAGTCCCCGACGCTGAGTACCGTGCTGTCGCTGCCAAAGGCCTTGAAGTTGGGGTCCCCTCAGAAAACGGAATTTAAAGCACGTTAAGGCCGGCGAAGCGCGACGGCGCGTCTGGCCAGCAAGCCGTGCGACGGTTGAGGGGTGAACGCTGAAGAGCCTGGCAGCGTCGGCGGCCGTCTTGTATCCGGCATTGACGAGATGGACGACTTCGTCTTGCTGACGCGCGGTGAGCTTGTGGCGGCGTCCGCCGATGCGGCCTTCTTGTCGTGCTGCCTGCAGGCCGTTCCTGGTGCGCTCGCGCAGCATCGCGCGCTCGAACTCGGCAAACGACCCCACGATCTGCATCATCATGCGGCCCGCCGTGGTCGTCGTGTCGATCGCCTCGGTCAGGCTCTGGAACCCGGCACCGGCAAGTTGCACCTTCTCGAGCAGTCCGAGCAAGTCCTTGAGTGAACGCGACAGCCGATCGAGCTTGCACACGACGAGCACGTCGCCCTCGCGCAATTGGTCGAGCAGGCGCTGCAACTCAGGCCGGTCCCACCGTCCCCCAGAAGCCTTCTCCTCATAAATGCGCCGGCACCCAGCGGCGCGCAACGCCTCGATCTGCGCGGCGTTGTCCTGATCCTGGGTGGAGACGCGGGCATAGCCAATCCGCACGGCCTTCTCCTTGCCTGGGTTTGTACAAACCTGTTGCCAATGAGTTTAATTGCGCAATACATTTGTGCACCGTTGCGCTGAGAGACAGGGGCGGGCACTCGGCGGCGAGCTGCGCAAACGATCGTTTGTGCCTGCCCGAACAAGGAGTCGCGGATGCCTCGTCGTTCCATCCTGTCCGCCTTCGAGCGCGACAGCCTCCTCGCCATACCCGACGCCAGAGACGAACTGATCCGGCACTACACCTTCAACGACACCGACCTGGCCGTCATTCGCCAGCGTCGCGGGCCGACGAACCGACTGGGCTTCGCCGTCCAACTCTGCTACCTGCGCTTCCCCGGCGTCATGCTGGGTGTCGAAGACGAGCCGTTTGTGCCGTTGCTGCGCATGGTGGCGACGCAGCTCAAGGTGTTGCCGCAAATGTGGGCTGGCTACGGCCGGCGCGAGCAGACGCGGCGCGAGCACCTGGTCGAACTGCAATCGGTCTTCGGCTTCCAGACCTTCACGACCCGCCACTACCGGCCCACCGTTCACGCCCTGGCTGAGCTGGCGTTGCAGACCGACAAAGGCATCGTGCTGGCCACCGCACTGGTCGAGAACCTGCGCCGGCAGCGCATCTTGCTGCCGTCGCTGAACGTCATCGAGCGCATCTGCGCCGAGGCCATCACGCGCGCCAACCGGCGCATTCATACAGCACTGGCAGATTCCCTCTCGGCCGAGCACCGGCAACGGCTGGACGACTTGCTCAAACGCAAGGACGGCAGCAAGACCACCTGGCTGGCCTGGCTGCGCCAGTCGCCGACCAAGCCCAATTCGCGGCACATGCTCGAACACATCGAGCGGCTCAAGGTGTGGCAGGCGCTCGAGTCTGCCGGCCGGCACCGGGCGGCAGGTTCACCAGAACCGCCTGCTCAAGATCGCCCGCGAGGGCGCGCAGATGACGCCCGCCGACCTGGCCAAGTTCGAGCCGACTCGCCGCTATGCCACCCTGGTGGCACTGGCCATCGAAGGCACGGCCACCGTGACCGACGAAATGATCGACCTGCACGACCGCATCATGGGCAAGCTGTTCAACGCGGCGAAGAACAAACATCAGCAGCAGTTCCAGGCTTCGGGCAAGGCCATCAACGACAAGGTGCGCCTGTATGGGCGAATCGGCCAGGCCCTGCTCGACGCCAAGCGAAGCGGCGGCGATCCGTTCGCGGCCATCGAGACCGATCATGCCGTGGGAGAGCTTCGCCGCCAGCGTCAGCGAGGCGCAGCAGCTCGCCCAACCCGAAGACGTTCGACTTTCTGCACCGGGTCGGCGAGCAGCTACGCCACGCTGCGCCGCTACGCGCCGCAGTTTCTGGCCGTGCTCGAGCTGCGCGCCGCGCCGGCCGCCCAAGGCGTGCTGGATGCCATCGACGTGCTGCGCGGGATGAACGACGACAACGCCCGCAAGCGTGCCCGCCGATGCGCCGACCGCCTTCGTCAAGCCAGCGCTGGCAAAGCTGGTGCTCACCGACGACGGAATCGACCGGCGCTACTACGAGCTGTGCGCGCTGTCGGAGCTGAAGAACGCGCTGCGCTCGGGCGACATCTGGGTGCAGGGCTCGCGCCAGTTCAAGGACTTCGACGAGTACCTGGTGCCGGCCGAGAAGTTCGCCGCGCTGAAGCTGAGCCAGCGAGCTGCCGCTGGCGGTGGACCACCGACTGCGACCAGCTACCTGCACGAGCGGCTGGCGCTGCTGGAAGCAGCAACTGGCCACGGTCAACCGCCTGGCCGCACGACAACGAATTGCCCGACGCGATCATTACCACCGATCGGGCCTGAAGATCACGCCCCTGGACGCGGCCGTGCCGGACGACGGCACAGGCCCTGATCGACCAGATCGGCGCATGCTGCTGCCGCACGTCAAGATCACCGAACTGCTGATGGAAGTGGACGAGTGGACCGGCTTCACCCGGCACTTCACGCACCTGAAAACCGGGGACACGGCCAAGGACAAGACCTTGCTGCTGACGACGATCCTGGCCGACGCCATCAACCTTGGCCTGACCAAGATGGCCGAGTCCTGCCCCGGCACGACCTACGCCAAGCTGTCCTGGCTGCAGGCCTGGCACATCCGCGACGAAACCTATTCGGCGGCGCTGGCCGAGCTGGTCAACGCCCAGTTCCGCCATCCCTTCGCCGGAACACTGGGGCGACGGCACCACCTCGTCGTCGGACGGGCAGCGCTTCAAAGCCGGCGGCAAGGCCGAGAGCACCGGCCACATCAATCCCAAGTACGGCGCCGAGCCGGGCCGGCTGTTCTACACCCACATCTCCGACCAGTACGCGCCCTTCAGCACCAAGGTGATCAACGTCGGCGTGCGCGACTCGACCTATGTGCTCGACGGCCTGCTGTACCACGAATCCGACCTGCGCATCGAGGAGCACTACACCGACACGGCGGGCTTCACCGATCACGTGTTTGCCCTGATGCACCTGCTGGGCTTCCGCTTCGCGCCGCGCATCCGCGACCTGGGCGACACCAAGCTGTACGTGCCCGAAGGGCGAGCCGACCTACGCGGCGCTCAAGCCGATGATCGGCGGCACGCTCAACATCAAGCACATCCGCGCCCACTGGGACGAAATCCTGCGCCTGGCCACCTCGATCAAGCAGGGCACGGTGACGGCCTCGCTGATGCTGCGCAAGCTCGGCAGCTACCCGCGCCAGAACGGGCTGGCCGTCGCCCTGCGCGAGTTGGGCCGCATCGAGCGCACGCTGTTCATCCTGGACTGGCTGCAAAGCGTCGAGCTGCGCCGCCGCGTGCATGCCGGGCTGAACAAGGGCGAGGCGCGCAACGCGCTGGCCAGGGCGGTGTTCTTCCACCGGCTGGGCGAAATCCGCGACCGCGGCTTCGAGCAGCAGCGCTACCGCGCCAGCGGCCTGAATCTGGTGACGGCCGCCATCGTGCTGTGGAACACGGTCTACCTGGAGCGGGCCGACGCAGGCCTTGCGCGGCCACGGCCAGCTGCGTCGACGACGCGCTGCTGCAATACCTGTCGCCGCTGGGCTGGGAGCACATCAACCTGACCGGCGACTACCTCTGGCGCAGCCGCGCCAAGCCCGGCACAGGCAATTCAGGCCGCTACGGCCGCTTGCCAGGCCTTAACGTGCTTTATATTCCGTTTTCTGAGGGGACCCCTAAGTTACTTAAAATCCAAAGTAAACCAACGGCACCCTGTCTTTGTTGACCCCGCCCACGCGAACCCGCAGTCCGGACAGCGGGAGATTGATGAGGTGCAGGGGGTGGGGAAACAGGTGGTCTGCCGTTGGTTTACTTGTGGTTTTAGAGATAACTGTCTCGGTCTCTTGCACAGTGCGTTTGCACACCGTTAGATAAGACGCCCGCGTCAGACTGTCCAAGCCGGATAGAGAAGATCGCCGCAGTCGCCCTTGCACTTGATCCACGGGCCGGGTGGATGGCCATTGCTGTCCGAGATCGAAAGCGCTATCCGTGCCTGCTCGGCATGTTCATAGCAGTACCGCCGTCGGTACCCTGCTTCGCTGAGTCCGAGTCCAAGGACCAGCGCGGTCGTCATCAAGGAAGGTGGGGCTGCGCACAGCTCATGGCCGACTTCACGCAGGTTCGTATAGCGGTTCTCGGCGATCCATTTATCGGCTATCCGGCTTTCGATCACCGTTACGCCAGAGGTACTTCTGTCGTTTTTATGCGCGGTGAAATCGAGGGCTGGGGGGTTAGCCAGTCAAAGGATATTTGGTTGAGTGCGCTGAGGATGCGTATGTTGCTTAGAGCACCCGCGATGAGGCAATGAAGTTGCTGGCGCTCGGCCGGGAGTCCGGTACGCTCCCCCTCCCCCTTTTCAAAGGCAATGCGTCGATTGCGGCTGGCAACTCCTCGGCAGCAGACGAGTAAAGCGGGAGCGACTTGGCACAGCAGGGCATCGAGAAAATTTTGAAAGCGCCTCCGGGGAAAACCGTGCCATTCTCGGCAGCCTCAATCAGCGGCTTGCCCGGTGTGTTGCTCGGACCGTGTTGGGGCAACTGTCCGCGGCGTTCGAGCGCTTCAACGAGGTGCTTCCGCATTCGCGCCGGCAGATGAGATCGCCGTGGGAGTCCGGGCGGCGATAGGTTGAGCAACGATGCCAAGCACAACGGGGACAACCAGCGCTCCATTGCGTATGGGCCGGGGCCGGATATGCAGGGGGAAGATCATCCGCGGAGTAAGCTGTTCGGCAGACAGCGGGCGAGTCTGTTGTCCATAACGAAAACATCAACAAATCCAGGAGAAAACCATGTCGACTCGACTGTCAATTCGTGCATCGATCGCCGCCACCTTCCTGCTCGCCGCTGCTGGATCCTGGGCCGAGCCCACTCCACTGGCGCCGCGTGAAGTACCCGCCAAGACCATTCCGGTACCGAACACGGTCAGCCCGGAGTTGCAGCAGATCATCGCGCAGCCGCTGCGCTCCGGCTGGGACACCCCACCGACGACCGGCGAGGGCTGGAAGGAATTGGCCGAGAGCATTCGCGCCTCCGCTGCGCCGAGGGTCGAGGCGATGCGCGAGCGGCTGAAGGTGCGCGTCGAGCCCGGCACGATGGCCGGTGTAAAGATCTACACCGTGACGCCGGACAAGGTCCTCCCGGAAAACCGCGACCGTGTCCTAGTGCAGGTCCACGGCGGCTGCTATGTGCTGAATCCGGCAGAAGCCGCGCTGCCCGAAGCGATGCTCATCGCCGCGATCGGCGGCTACCGCGTGATCGCGGTCGACTACCGCATGCCGCCCGAGGCTTTCTTTCCGGCTGCGCTCGATGACGCGATGGCGGTCTACAAAGAAGTGATCGCGAAGACCGATCCCAAGCGTGTCGGCTTGATCGGCACCTCGGCCGGGGGTGCCTTGGTTCTTGAGATGGGGCTTCGTGCCAAGCAGCTCGGCCTGCCGCTGCCGGGTGCGATCTCCTCCGGCACGCCGATGTCGGACAGCACGAAAACCGGCGACACCTTCCACACCAACGCGATGTTGGACAACGTGCTGGTGTCCACCGATGGCTTTTGCGATGCGGCCGCCGCTTTCTACGCCAATGGGCACGACCTGAAGGATCCGCTGATCTCGCCAATTTATGGCGACATGAACGGCTTCCCGCCGACGATCCTGACCTCAGGCACGCGCGACCTGTTGCTCAGCAACACCGTGCGGGTCCATCGCAAGCTCCGCAATCTCGGCATCGATTCGTTTCTCCAAGTCTACGAAGGGCAGTCGCATGCCCATTACGGCCGCGATGACCGCATCCCAGAAACGCGGGAAGCCTTTACCGAGATCGGCTATTTCTTCGGCAAGCATCTCAAGGAATAAGGCTCTGTCCGCAGTGAGGCTACGCGCTTCGGCCTAAGAGCTTATCCATAAATAATGTTGACCTTCACCGGCACCTTTCGGAACGCGATGATGGCCGCAGCGATGTGGTTGAGCGCGACGAAGCTGCGCTCGAGTTTCTCGTAGCGCACGAGCAGCTTGCGGAATCGGTTGAACCAACTGTGGCACACCTCGACAACCCAACGCCGAGCCTTCTTCGTGGGGTCACGCCGCTTGCGCTCTTTCTCTTGCCGGCGATCGACGACGTGCGCGATGTAGCCGTGCGACTCGATGATGCCGGCCGCTGCCTTGCTTCGATAACCAGCATCGGCACACAAGTGCTTGCTACGTCTGACCGATGGCTTGGGCCGCTTCACGACGATGGCGCTCAGTACGTCGTCGAGCTTGGTCAGGTCATTCACGTTGGCTCCGGTCACGATGAGCGACAACGGGACGCCACGTCCGTCCACCAACAGATGCCGCTTGCTTCCCTTTTTTTCCCCGATCGGTCGGGTTAGGTCCGACCGCTTCTTGCGCCAGCGGCGCCTTGAACATGGCTCCGTCGATGCTCTGCCATCGCCAGGCGATGCCCTCCAACTGGTCGTACTCGGCTAGGCCGGCTTTCCAGATCGCTTCGAACACGCCCGCGTCCTCCCACTCCAGGAAACGCTTGTGCACGGCACTGGCGCTGCCAAACCGCTCCTTGGGCAGCGCCTTCCATTGGCAGCCGGTCCGAAGCACGTACACCACGGCCTCGAAGACCTGTCTCGCCGGCTTCGCTGGCCGACCCGCTCCTGCCTTGCGCAAGAACTGCTTGTCGGCAGGCCGCGTGCGCACTGGGATCAATGGCTCGACCCGCTGCCAGAACTCGTCCGTGACTACCCATGACTCAACTCGTTTGGCTGTCATCGCCTCGCCCCAACGCCGCGCACAGTGCGACTCGGGACAATAGTTTACTATTTACGGATAATTTCTTAGGCGAGAAGGCTTTACCGACAACGTCAAACGCGTATACCGCCTGTACTGCGAGTCGGGGCTGTCGCTGCGGCTGAAGCGACCTCGGCGCAACAAGGCCGCCAAGTGGCGACAGCCCAAGCAGATTTGCTCAGCCATCAATGAGCTGTGGAGCATGGACTTCGTCGCCGACGAGCTGTTCGACGGCCGCCGGCTGCGCATGCTGACCATCGTTGACTGCTACACACGAGAGTGCTTGGCGATCGATCTGGGACAGAGCTTGAAGGGAGAAGACGTGGTCAACAGCCTCAACCGAATCTGCGCCAGGCGGGGTCTACCCGCAACGATCAAGACCGACTTGCGGCAGCGAGTTCATCTCGAAGGTAATGGACCGAGTGGGCCTACGAGCGCGGCGTCGAGCTCGACTTCAGCCGCCCCGGCAAACCGACCGACAACGCGCGGGTGGAAAGCTTCAACGGGCGGCTGTGCCAGGAGTGCCTGAACGCCCATTGGTTCTTGTCGCTCGATGACGCAAAGGCCAAAATCGGAGCTGGGCGCACCCACTACAACGAGAGTCGTCCCCACTCGGCGCTAGAGTGGGCAACACCTGCCGAATTCGCCCGCAGTTGCCGGCTGCAGCCGGCAACTGCGATACGCCAGGAGCCGGAAATCTCTACTTCCGAGCGGTACTGAAAGGGGTACAGGGTCAAAGGTGAACTGACCCCCAGAAGTTGGACGGTTGGTAGTTAGCGGTTCATCGCTGCCTGCAACGCCACGGCATCAGTCGGCTGCCGCAGACCGAAGGCGACAAACCGAGCCACAAAAGGTTCAAGAGCTACCCGATCGGCTACTTTCACATCGACATCGTCGAGGTGCGCACAGCCGAAGGCAAGCTCTACCTGTTCGTGGCCGTCGATCGGACCTCCAAGTTCGCCTTCGTGCGCCTGGAAGAAAGCGCCACCGTTGAGACCGCCAGCGCGTTTTTTCAGCAACTCATCGACGCGCTGCCATACCGGATCCACACGGTGCTCACCGACAACGGCATCCAGTTCGGCGATCTTCCCTCGCGCAGGAATGGACCCACAGCCAGGCTGTGCGTGCACCTGTTCGATCGTGTCTGCGCGGCCAACGGCGTTGAGCACCGCAACACCCGCGCCCAATCATCCGTGGACCAATGGCCAAGTCGAGCGCATGAACCGCACGATCAAGGAAGCCACCGTCAAACGGTATCACTACGACAGCCATAACCAGCTGCGGCAGCGCCTGCACGACTTCATCGACGCCTACAACTTCGCTCGGCGGCTGAAGGCCCCAAGCGGGCTGACGCCCTATGAATGCTGCTGCAAATGCTGAACCTCGGAGCCAGATCGATGCATCATCAATCCGATCCATCAATTGCTAGGACTGAACACCGAATTGGTCTTGTCTCTCACAGAAGCAAGATTGCTCTCAAAACGACTTCAAACCGAGCCCCGTTCGAAACCGATTCTTGATGAATGGACCATCGCGAGGCGGCAAGGCACGCGGTGGCTCCTCGATTTCGATGAAGACTTGAGCGAAACACACGCCTTCCCGCGCCAAGACACGCCAGGCCACTTCGCCGCAGTCATCCAGGCTTTGTGCCGTGAAAGCGTCTGCAATACCGAAACCCTTGGCAACCGCGACCAGGTCCGTCCCCAGGCTCGAATGGCTTCGCTGCATGCCGGTCTCACCGAAGTGGCCGTTGTCCAGCACGACGATGCTGAGATTGTTGGGCTGCTTGGCAGCGACGGTCGCGAGACTTCCGATGCCCATCATCTGTTCCCCGTCTCCGGTGATCACGACCACCGAGCGCTTCGGTTGCGCCAGCGCCAAGCCCAGACCAACCGAACTCGCGCCGCCCATCGCGCCCCAAAGGTAGTAGTTCAAATCGCGGTCCCCCGCAGCGAATACGTCGTACGACGACGACCCCAGGCCGGTGACCACCAGTGCATCGGGCGTGGCTGCCAGCAGCTTGGCGACGAAGGCGCGCCGGTTCGCACGCGGCTGCGAAGTAGTGTTCAGTTTCATCACTTGCGCTCCCACTTCTTGCGTCCGATCAGGCTTTGTCCGAGCAGCACGGCCACCTTGTCGCCGGCCTCGAACGCGGCGTCGTAGCCCGCGCTCACGACCGCTTCGACTTCCTCCGGGTGGGAAGCGCGCAGCACATGAATGCCCATGAGCTCCATAGCGGCCTGTGTCGCGCGCCCCATTGGCGCTTGCCAGGGATTGAACTCGGCGTATTCGCCGCGCATGGTCACGATCGTGAAGAATGGAAAGTCGGCGGCATGCAGCAGGGAAAACATATTCATGCAGTTGCCTACGCCGCTGCTCTGCATCAGGAGCACGGCGCGCTTGCCGCCGAGCCAGGCGCCGCAGACCATCGCAACGCCCTCTTCCTCGGTGGTGAGCACCACATCTTCAATGTCCGGGTCCGCAATGGCCATGCGAATCACATGGGAGTGGCCTGCGTCCGGGACATACACGATCTGATCGACCCGGCCTTTTTTGAGAACCTTAAAAACCGCCTCCTGCCATGCGGGGGTCGTTGGGGGAGCGTGATCCATCTGATGCGTACCGGAGTAAAACGATGCCGCATCATATTGTTTGATGGTTAGCTCATTCAAATAGAAATTCCGCATGCATTCATCAACAACTTTTATTGCCTCATGGATTTCAAGCAACTCCGCGCTTTCCTGACGGTTGCCGAAACCGGCAGCGTCACACGCGCTTCGGAGTTGCTGCATCTGGTGCAGCCCGCGGTGTCACGTCAGCTGAGGCTGCTCGAAGATGACGTTGGTGCCGCGCTGTTCGAGCGTGAGCGGCATGGAATGGTGCTGACCGATGCCGGTCAGGCGCTCGTGGGCTACGCGCGCCGCGCGATGCTGGAGCTGGACCGGGCAAGGGTGGAAATCGCAGGAACAGGCAAAGGGGTCGCGGGCATGGTCACGATCGGTTTGCTGCCCAGCACCATCGACACCCTCTCCGGTCCGCTGGTGGCCGCGCTGGCGCGCGAGTATTCGGGCATCCGAATTCGCATCGCGATGGGCTATGCCGGCACGCTCATGCGCTGGCTCGTCGCCGGCGAGGTGGATGCGGCGCTGCTGTACGGTGCCGAGCGCGCGGCTGAAGTGCAGACCACGCCTTTGATCGAGGAGCCGCTTTGGGTGATCGGGCCAAAGCAGGCAAGGCTGCGTCGCGACAAGCCGGTGCGCTTGGGCAACCTCGCGAACCACAAACTGGTGCTGCCCAGCGCGCCGCACGGGATCCGCACCTTGCTCGAACACGCCTGCGCCGTCAGCAACGTGACGCTGGACATTCTGGCGGAAGCCAATGCGCTCAGCGTGCAGCGCAGTCTGGTCCTCCGTGGGCATGGGCTCACGATCCTGCCGCCGATCGCGGTGGCCGAAGACCTGCAGACGCGCAGGCTCTCCGGCGCACCGCTGGCCGACCCGCCCGTGGTGCGAACCATCGTGCTGGCCACACCCGCCAACCGCCCTTCCAGTCGGCATGTGCGCTGTGCCGTGGAGGTCTTGACGCAGCAGATGCGAGAAGCGGTGCGGTCTGGCGCGTGGCCTGAAGGGCGCTGGCTTGGCGCCTGAAGCTGCATGCCGGACTTTGCTTTCCGGTATCCGGTTCGTTTCACCTGCGGCAACGCGTGCCCCAGATTTGGCGCAACGCAATTGCCTTTGCAGAGCGAGACGTAATAGGTCCATCACAAATCGTGATTCGACTCCGCGTCGCATACAGATTTATGATTTCCTCTATCGATTCCCGGGCTGCTTTCCGGAGATCGGTCCGTGACCAAGGAGACAACGTGAGTGTGGAAGAGAAGAATTTCATCGGCGGCGAATGGGCCGCTTCCGGCAAAACCATTGAAAGCATTAATCCGTCCGACACGTCGGACGTGATCGGGCATTTCGCGGCGGCAGACAGCGCGCAGGTCCAAGAAGCCGTGGCCGCAGCGCGCAAAGCGCAGCCGAACTGGGCGGCAACCACCACGCAGGCGCGCAGCGATCTGCTACAGCGCACCGCGCAAACGTTGATGGCCAGACGCGAAGAAATCGCAGAGCTGGTGTCACGTGAGGCCGGCAAGACACGCGTGGAAGGCATCGGCGAGGTCACACGAGCCAGCCAGATCTTCAGCTTCTTCGCCGGAGAGGCCATCCGTTACGGTGGTGAAAACCTGCCGTCGGTGCGTCCGAACATCGGTGTGCTCACCAGTCGTGAACCGATCGGGGTGGTCGGACTGATCACGCCCTGGAATTTCCCGATCGCGATTGCGGCCTGGAAGATGGCGCCCGCGCTTGCGTTCGGCAACACGCTGGTGATCAAGCCATCCGAGAACACGCCGGCCGTCGCCACCGAACTGTTTCGGGTGCTTCAGAGCAGCGGCATTCCGGCCGGGGTTGCCAATCTCGTGAACGGACAAGGCGCAGAGGCCGGCGCAGCGCTCATCGACGGCATCGACGCACTGAGCTTCACGGGCAGCGTGGCCACCGGCCGCAAGCTCGCACAGGCTGCGGTTGCCAAGATGATTCGCATCCAGCTCGAGATGGGCGGCAAGAACCCGCTGGTCGTGCTGGACGATGCGGACCTGCCGGTAGCAGTGGAATGCGCTCTGAACGGCGCGTTCTTTTCCGCCGGCCAGCGTTGCACCGCATCCAGCCGGTTGATCGTGACGGATGCCATTCACGATCGCTTCGTCGAAGCGCTTCGGCAGCGCATGCGGAAGGTGAAGGTCGGACCCGCGCTTGCCGAAGGCACCGACATCGGCCCGGTGATCAATCAGCGGCAGCTCGACATGATTCGCTCTTACGTTGCCGTCGGCAAGGACGAGGGGGCTGAGCTGCTCGAAGGCGGAGACGTAATGTCTGGACCTACGCAGGGGTTCTTTATGGCGCCCACCTTGTTCGGCCAGACGGACAACCGGATGCGGATCAATCGCGAGGAAGTCTTCGGCCCGTTCGCCACGATCATCCGCGCGAAGGATTACGAAGAGGCACTGCAGCTGGCAAACGATACCCAGTACGGCCTGTCCGCCGGCATCTGCACCCAGTCGCAAAAGCACGCAACGCACTTCCGGCTGAATGTGAAGAGCGGCCTTGCGATGGTGAACCTGCCGACCGCCGGGCTCGACTACCACGTGCCGTTCGGTGGCACCAAAGGTTCAAGTTATGGCCCGCGCGAGCAAGGCAGCTATGCCGCCGATTTCTATACGTTAAGCAAGACGGCATACATCGGACATTGATCGAATCAGAAAACAAGCGGAGACAGCAATGCAAAAAATCGGATTCATCGGCCTAGGCCGCATGGGCAAGTCAATGGCCCTAAACCTGCAGAAAAAAGGCTTTGCACTGGTCGTACATGACCTGAATCAGGCGGCGGTCAAAGAACTCGTGGCCAGCGGCGCTGCTGCCGGAAGCAACGTCGCCAGCATTGCCAAAGAATGCTCGGTGGTGATCACCATGCTGCCCTCGTCGGTCGAGGTCGAGCAGGTCGCACTCGGAGCAGACGGCGTCTTCGCCAATGCGGCGCCGGGAACCATCCTGCTCGACATGAGCACGATCGATCCGTTGTCGACCGACAAGCTGGAGGTCGCGGCTCGAGCGGCGGGACAGTCGGTGATCGATGCGCCAGTCGGACGACTGGCAGAACACGCGGACCGCGGTGAGTCGCTTTTCATGGTCGGTGCCTCCGATGAGGATTTCGCGCGAGTGAAGCCAATGCTGGAGGCGATGGGTACCACGGTTTATCACTGCGGAAAGGTGGGCACGGGCGGACGCACGAAGCTCGTGAACAACTACGTCGCGATCACGCTGTGCCAAGTCAATTCCGAAGCGCTCGCGCTTTCCCAGCGGTTTGGCTTGGACATCACGAAGACGCTGCAGGTGCTCTACGGAACGTCGGCGAGCAACGGCCAGTTGCGCCTCAACTTTCCGAACAAGGTGTTGATCGGCGATACCTCGCCAGGGTTCACGATCGACCTTGCACACAAGGACTTAGGCCTTGTGATGGCCGCTGCGCACGCTGCCAAGGTGCCGATGCCGGTTGCTGCTTCGGTTTTTGAATCGTTCAGTCTTGCGCGTGCGAGCGATTACGGAAAGATCGACTTCTCCGGCATTGCCGATGCCATCTGCGACCTGTCGAAGATCGAGCGGGCGCGCGTTCCGGAAGGTTGGAAGCCCACGTAATCGTTGGGCTGGTCCTCGATGCACAGCTTGAACACGCGAAACCTGTCGCTTCTCAGTGTCGATTCCGCATCGAGGCATTCGGTCTCGATCAAGGTACTTCCCACTGACGCAACAGAGCGCATCACGTGTTTGCTGGTTCAACAGAAACGGGTATTCCGCCCCCATTAAAAATACAGGCAAGACCTGAAACAGGAGACATTCATGAAAGCCAAAATTAACCTGCTCGCCGTCGCTATCGGACTGCTTTGCGCAACGTCCGCTTCGGCGCAGGCACCAGCCGCCAAACTCAAAATCGGCTTCGTCACCGACATGTCCGGCCCCTATGCGGACTTCGACGGCTCGGGTGGTCTGGATGCAGTCCGCATGGCTGTGCATGACTTCGGCGGCAAGGTTCTTGGTCGCGAGATCGAGGTTTTGTCGGCGGATCATCAGAACAAGGCCGACATCGCGGCGAACAAGGCTCGCCAGTGGTGGGATCAGGACGGGGTTGACCTGGTCATTGCCGGATCGAATTCTTCTGCTTCACTGGCAATCAGCAACATCTCCAAGGAGAAGAAGAAAGTCTTCATCAGCGCAGGTGCGGGCGCCGACAGCCTCACCGAAGAAGCGTGTCAGCCGTACATGGTCCGCTACATCTACAGCACGTCAGCACAGGCTCGCGGGACCGCAACCGCGATGGTCGGCGAAGGCGGCAAAAGCTGGTATTTCGTGACCGCGGACTACGCTTTCGGCTACTCGTTGGAGAAGGCCAGCATGGATGTCGTTGAGGCCAATGGCGGGACCGTCAAAGGCAGCGTGCGCCATCCGTTGAATGCGAGCGACTTCTCTTCCTATCTGCTGCAGGCGCAAGCGTCCGGCGCACAGGTGGTGGGCTTGGCCAACGGTGGCGGCGATTTGATCGCTTCGATCAAGACGGCAAAAGAGTTCGGCATGAGCAACAAAGTCCGACTCGCAGGGTTGATGGTCTTTATCACCGATGTGCACAGTCTGGGATTGGACACCACCAACGGCATGTATCTCACGAGCGGCTGGTATTGGGATCTCAACGAAAAGTCTCGTGCGTTTGCCAATAGGTTTTTCGCAAAGAACAACAAGATGCCCACCACGTTTCAAGCCGGGGACTATTCGGCGACGCTTACCTACCTGAAGGCGGTGGAGGCGGCGAAGTCTACCGATTCCGACAAGGTGATGGCCGAGCTGAAGTCGATGAAGATCGACGACATGTTCGCAAAGGGCTACATCCGTGCGGACGGTGCCATGGTGCATGACATGTACCTGATGCAGGTCAAGAGCAAGGCGGAATCCAAAGGGCCATGGGATTACTATAAGGTGGTTTCCAAGAGTCCTGGAGAACAGGCTTATGCGCCTACCAAACCCGGCGCGTGCTACTTGATGCCGAAGGGCTGAAATTCGGATTGGTCGATGGCGCCTCGTCCCCTTCCGAGGCCTCTTGCTCAGCGCATCACAAACGGATTGGAAGGTGCCCCCTTCGCATAGGAGATCCAGGTGCTCTTGGTCTCCAGGTACTGATCGATCGAGGCGATCCCGCTCTCCCGTCCGATGCCCGAATGCTTCATGCCGCCGAACGGCATCATGTAGCTGACCGCCCGGTACGTGTTGATCCAGACCGTGCCGGCTTTCAGCGCCGCCGACATGCGCATCGCGCGGCCGATGTCGCCGGTCCAGACGCCCGCCGCCAAGCCGTAGATCGTGTCGTTCGCAAGCCGGATCGCATCGGCCTCATCATCGAATCCGATCACCGACAGCACCGGGCCGAACACCTCCTCGCGCGCGATGCGCATCGACGGCTCCACGTCCACGAAGATGGTCGGCTCGACGAACTGGCCGCCGGGCAAATCGGTTTCCGTCGCCGGGCCGCCGCCGCGGATGCAGCGATGGCGCTAGTGCAAATAGCCGGTATGGTTGAGCGAACTCCGTTGTGTCATGCGGCTTTTCAAGTTCCAAGCACCGCATTCCAGACAGTAGGCGCAACTCGGCCTTGAACGTCCAGTCATCCGACTATGAACTGGCTTTGCGGATGCGATGCATCCGTTCGATGCCAGCCATCGTGATCGCCGCATTCCTGAATTGCTTGAAGCCGAGCATGGGACCGATGCGCTGCTTGATGCTTCGGTGGTCCTGCTCGATCAAGTTGTTCAGGTACTTCGACGAACGCAGCTTCGTGTGCGCGGGCAAGAAGCCATCGGCCTTCAGCTCGCGCACCGCGCGATGCGAGGCCGCGTAGCCATCGAGCGCAATTGTCTGAGGCGCACGCTGGCTCTTGATCGCCTTCGCGAAGAAGGCCTTGGCCGCAGCGAGATCCCATTTGGCGCTCAGATGAAAGTCGACTGTCTTGCCCGCCCGGTCGACAGCGCGATACAGGGAGCACCCTCCGCCTCGAATCTTCACATACGTCTCGTCAACGCGCCAGGACCGTCCCGCCGGTCTGCCCAATCGGTTCCAGCGCTTGACGAACTCGGGTGCGTAGCGCTGCACCCAACGCATGATCGTCGTGTGCGCAAGCGACAGGCCGCGCTCGCCCATCAGCTCCACCCAGTCTCGCAGGCTCAGCTCGAACCGTAGGTACCCCCGCACGCACACAATGATGACTTCGCGGTCGAAGTGGCGACCCTCGAACAACTTCTCGACGTGCTTCGACTTGCTCATCGCTGACCTTCAGTGCGTCCAGCCTGCCAGCGCAACCGGTTGGGCGGAGAAATTTGCACCAGAGCCCTCGTCCTTAGCATAATCATGTGAGTTTCAAGCGTTCAATGTTATGGAGTGAATCCACCGTGCTCTCACCCTTTCGCTCCATCGCTGTCGTAGGGGCTGGTGCCGTCGGCAGCTTCTTCGGCGCCATGCTGGCGCGGGCCGGACACGATGTCCTCTTGATCGGCCGCGCACCCCATGTGCGTGCGATAGAGACGCGAGGGCTGATGCTCCACATGGCCGGGCGTGTGGAGACGGTGCGTGTATCCGCATCGACCGACCTCGCAGCCATTGGCTCGGCCGACCTGGTGTTGTTCTGTGTGAAGTCTACGGACACTGAAGTGGTGGCGCGTCAGATCGCGCCGATCCTCGGCGGAGATGCTTTGGTGCTCAGCCTGCAAAACGGAGTCGACAACGCGGCGACCATCGCGCGCCATGTCACGCAGACTGTGCTGCCGACGGTGGTCTATGTGGCCGCCGCGATGCCCGAGCCTGGCGTGGTGACACACCACGGACGTGGCGATCTGGTGATCGGCCCGCTCGATGCCGAGGCAGCGCAGAATGCCAAACAGCAACAATTGCTGGAGGCTGTGGTCGATCTGTTCGCAACCGCCGAGGTGCCCGTCCGCATATCGCCTGATGTGGTCGGCGAACTCTGGAGCAAGTTGATGGTGAACTGCGCCTACAACGCCATCTCGGGCCTGTCACAACTGCCGTACGGTCAGATAACTGCGCTGCCGGCAGTCGTCGACGTGCAGCGTGCCGTGGTGCGTGAGGTAGTTGCTGTTGCTCAGGCCGAAGGGCAGGATTTACCGCTGGCTGCTGCACTGGAAGCCATGGAGCACATCGCGCGTGCCATGCCTGCGCAGCTGTCTTCCACCGCCCAGGATATGGCGCGCGGCAGGCTGACCGAAATCGATCACCTCAACGGCTTCGTGGCACGTCGAGGCGCCGAGCTCGGTGTCGCGACGCCGATTAACCAGACTTTGCATGCCTTGGTCAAGCTGGTGGAGGCGGGTCGCGTTCGGGCTGTGTGACGTCTGAGTCCCAATATCTTGTGATGTTGGAGTTTGCGCGAACTTTTCTCCTTCTCCGTTTCCCGATGACCCACACCGCCTCCGAACCCACTGCCGACCCAACAGCCTCAGTCGAAGGCGCCCTGACGACAGCATCACGCTCCCGCCGCAGCGGGCGATCGAAGAATGACTCAGGTGCGACGCAGCGTGACAGCGCCACACCGGCCAAAACGCGTCCGCAGGCACGCAACAAGGTCCATCCGGTGCTGGCGCGGCTGTTCGAGCTGTACCCGAAGATGTTCGGCGTGCGCGTTCTCCCGCTCAAGCTGGGTGTGTTCGAAGACCTACAGGCACTGCATCCCGATACGTTCAAACGTGAGGAACTGAAGGTCGCGCTCGGCCTGCACACGCGTTCCACACGTTATCTGGAGGCCATGGCCGTCGGCGAAAAGCGCCACGACCTGAACGCCGTGCCGGTCGAAGACGTGGCCCCGGAGCACGTTCACCACGCCATACTGGAAGTGTTCCGCCGCCGCCAGGCCTGTAGCCCGGACGACCTGCGCCCCGAGTTGCTCCAGCGGCTGGTCGTGGCCATTGGGGCGTCCGGCCTCTCGCACCAGGCCTATGCCGTGCGCATGCGCACGGCTGACGAGGTGCTCAACGCCGTGCTCGACGCGGCCTGCACCGAATTCGCTGAGAAAGCCGCCAAACGCGAAGCGCTGCGGGGCGCTTTCCAGGCCAGCGGCTGTTCGATGGTTGAGTTTGCCGAGATGTACGGGATGGTGGTAGCTGAGGTGTCGCAAGCGCTGGTACAAACAGATCACCTCGCGTAGCCCCGCAGAGCAATGTCCGACGCCGATCAGTCAACCCGGTTCGAGCGTGAAGATTTCATGCACCCGCAGTTTTAAGGCATTGGCCACCTGCTGCAGTCGCTCGGCGGCCACACCACGATATTGGGTGGCTTCGTAGCGCTGCACCTGTTGCTCGGCGAGGTGAAGGCGTTCGGCCAATTCCTTTTGGGTCAGGTTGCGCATGATGCGCGCTTTGATCAGCGCAGGGCCGATCGCAACGATCGACTCCGCTTCAAATGCAGTGGTGCGTCCGTCGCGCAGCGCATCGTAGTCGACCAGTTCGGCTTCCAGATCGTCGAGCTGGCTACGCAGCCCTGCGCGCATGGCATTCGCAGCCTTGGGGTGCAGGCCCGTTGCGTCCGGCGTTGCAAGCGCTTGGCGGAAACGTTCGGCCTGGCTCTGGCTGACGAGATACTGGCGTTGATTGGAGATCATGGCAGGCTCTTCAATTCGATCACCGCGATGCCCTTGCGCTGGCCATCGCGGTCGGTCTGGAAAAAATCGCGAAACAGTGTTCCTTGTGGATCAGCGCGCGCATCTGCGAGGAACCACTCCCCCAGAAACGCCGCCTTTTGCGTTGCGCGGCCGGCATCGAATGTCAACAGCCGGTCGTCGATCCGATCGAAGTCCACCTCTTCGATGTCCCAACAAGCGTCATAGTCGCCCGACACATCTTTGGCTGAAACGAAGCTGCCATCGATCCAAGCGCGCGTGCGCGCGGCTGATCTCGGCAAGCTCAGCGCTTCCAGCATCCCCGCCAGCAACCGAAGTCGCCAGGGCGTGCGCCCATAGCGCGCCAGCATCTGCTGCCAACTGGCCGCATGCTCGCCCGGTGGAAGGTGCCCGGTGACAGGATCAAAGTCGGGAATCACAACACAACTCAAACATTGTGTTGATGTTTCCACAATACGCCTATTGCGCGCGCGTTACGGATTCGCTTGATCTTCGTTCGGTCTCATCCAAACCCCTTTTCCATCTCCTCCAGCAGCCGCTCCAGCTGCGGTTTTGCATAGCGCATCGTGGTCCTGGGGTCGGCGTGGCCGAGTTGGCGCTGAACCACTTCCAGCGGCACGTTGCGCTCCAGCGCCCGTGTGCCGCAGGTGTGGCGCAGCCAGTGCAGCGAGGCCTTGCCCAAGTCCAGCTTTTCCTGTGTGGTGAGGGCGGACGCCCAGATCGCCTTGTGAAGCCAAAGTTTCAGCGAGCGGTAGAGCGCGCTGTAGCTCACGGGCGCTTGCCGGTCCAGCGCGCTTGCCACCAGCGGCAACTCCCCATGGGCACTGTCGGTCGCGCCCAGTGGCACAGCGCCTCTCGCGTAGAGGTATCGATTCACCGCCTGCACCGCCTGCCCGGGCACCGCCACCACCCGCGCCTTGCCACCCTTGCCCTGCACCTGCAGCACCCAGCCGCGATTCACTGATCGAAAGTCACCCAACCGAGCGCTGACCAGCTCCGAGGCCCGCAGCCCGGTGGCTTCGCCGAATGCGAGCAAGAATGCGATGCGATCGCGTGCGGGGGACGGCAAGACCCGGCTCGACGCCAGGAATGCATGGAGCGCGTCCCAGGCCTGCGGCGTGAACGCCCGGCTGTCGAGTTCGGCAAAGCGGTCGTCGGCGATCTTGCGGTTCACGAGCCGCCAGGGGTTGGCGGTTAGGTAGCGGGCCGAGACCAGCCAGTCGAACAGGCCCGACAGCACCCCCAGCGCATAGCGCCGGCTCGCCGCCGACAACGGCCCTCGAAACGGCGTCCAGCCCGGCGCATGCCGATTCGCGTGGCGCAGCGACACCCAGGGCTCGGGCAGGTGCTCGAGAAACGTGAGATAGGCCAGGCAGTCGCCCACATCCATCGACGCCAGTGACTTCTGCCGCTCGACCAAGCACCAGACAAGCAGCCGCTCGGCTTCCTTTCGATAAGAGCGTGCGGTCGCTGCTCCGCCCGCCTTGGCGGCGATCCAGGCGTTGATGGCCTGGGGATCGTCGGCTGCCGGAATGCCCGCAGCCGATGCAAGTGAGCGGTTGCTGTCAGTGCTGATGTTGAGGAGCTGGCGCGACTCTGACGCGATGAGCCCAAGCGCGGCATGGTCAGCAATTCCACCTTCCTTGTCCATCGGCGCCGCGCCTGACATCGCCCACACGCGCTTGGCTTGGATGTGGAAGCCGCTCGTGCGCGCGGCGGTCGGCTGTGCGGGCAGTAGCGCATCGAGGTACGCAGCCAAGCGCGCGGCCTTGACCGCACCGACTCCGGGCAGCGCCCGCCACCATCGGCCGCCGCGTGTAATGCGTTGGCGCAAGTCCCCGAGTGTGACCCAGCCGGCGCTGATCAACCGCTTGGCCATCGCATCCTCAAACCAGCCCGAGACGAGGTCGATCGGCTGCGGCGTCTCGGCGGCCAGTTGTTCGAGCTCGAACAGCAACGCCCGCTGGCGCTCGCGCAGGCGTTCGTTGCGCGCTGAGGTGCGGTCGGCAACCGGGAACGCTTCGGCGTACATCACCTGCAGTTCGGCCTCGCTCCAGTCTTCCAGGCCGTGGGCCTCAGCCCATTCGGCCAGCGTGGGGGGCGCGACGGCGTCGTGCTCGCCGCCCTCCCCTGGGCTGCCTTTAGCACCCAACATTGGAATGCTCAACCCAATTAGCCGCCAGCGCCGGTCGCCGCGGCGGCGCGTCAATGCCCGCAGGCGCTCCACCACGAGGCGGTGCGCGGTGACCGCAGCAGCCGCATGGTCGATCGCCAAGTAGCGCCGTGCCGACTCGACCCGGTCCAGGCCCACTGCGATCGCGCGCAGGTAAGCGAAGTGATGCAGGCCCAGCCGCATAGCACGCACGTCGTTGTCCGAGGTGCGCCCGCACCCTTCCGCGCCGCTTGGGGGGCTGTCGCCGTAAGTGCTTGTCACCGTTGCGGATTGCTCAAAGCGGTCTCTGATGGATACATTTGACGATCAAATAGTGGCTCATGATAATACCGATTATCATGTAGCTGATGCCGGTCGAAACAACCTAGGCGGCGCTTTTTTTACCGCGGTTCTTCGGTCCAGTCCTCGACCGCCAGGCCTGGAAGCTGTGCAAACGCGCGATCATTGCTCACCAGCACGGCGTCGATGCTCAGAGCGTGCGAGCCGATCAGGAGATCCATCGGCGCGAGCACCCTGCCCGCGCGTTGGGTGGCGGCTCGGACCGGTCCGTAGACCTCGGACGTGGCCGCGTCCCAGGGTAAGACGTCGACCCGCCGGAGGAACTCACGAACCGCGCCGTGGAGCGCCGTGGCGTCGGGCCTATTGGCCAGGCCAAACAGTAGTTCGCCTTGGGTGATGGCCGAGATGCACAGAGAAGTGATCGGCGCGGCGACCACTCGACGTGCAACTGCAGGGTGCTTCTTGAGGAGGTGGCTGACGGTGTTGGTGTCGAGCATGTAGCGCGTCACTGGCGTCACCCCTGCCACCCCTCCAGCGGATCCCGGTCATGGCTAGCTTGGGCACGCTCCGCCTCGCTCAGGAAGTTCTCTGGAACGTCGGCGGCCTGCAATGCCGTGAAGAACCCATCCCACGTGGTCGGCTTGCGCGACAGGATCACGTCACCGGTCTTCGGATCCTGGCGGATAAAGACTTCCTTGGTGTCGAACCGAAAGGCCGCAGGCAGTCGCACTGCCTGGCTCCGGCCGTTGGTGAAGAGCTTCGCGGTTTGGGTCAGGTGTGGTTCCGATGGCATATACCAGAGTCTATTCCGTTTCGCGATTCATATCAAGATTGATGCCAGGCACGGTATCGTGCGAGTGCGCAACAGGAGCCTTCTCATGGATTCCGCCTCCCACCCTCATCCCTGCGAAAGCGAGACACTTAAGCGCCGCCCAGTTCAGGAGGAGTTCATTGCCCGGGGCCTGCGCTCCAGTGAGGATGTCCGGCAGACTGGCTCGTACCATCGCGCCGAGGTAGTTCATGACGAGTTGCAGCGGCGGTTGGACGCGCGACGGAGGGCAATCCTCGGATAGCTGGAGTCCGCACGATTCAGCGGTGGGAAGAGATCGCGGCTGCAGACCGGACACGCGACGCGCGCTCGACAGCAGCCATCAACGGGCTCGACCTGAGCCGGGTGCGATCAGATCATCAAGAGAGCGCCGCCAAGGCGTGTCTCAGGCAACCAGAGTCACCCCCAAGGCAGAACCACGTGATGCTGGGCGTCATGGCGGACGCCCTGACCGAAAGCTTGCGACGGCATCGCAATCCAGCTCGGATCACTCACTCGGCTTCAGGCCTTGAGAAGATCTTCGATGACCTTGACGAGCGCCTTGCGTTTGGTATCTGGCAGCGCGCCAGCTTCGAAGCGGACAACCGCCCTGCCCTTCGCGTCTGAAGTCAGTTTTGCAGCAACCTTCCCTGCCTTGGAAATCGTCAAAGCCTGAGAAGTCGGCCGGTCAGTTGTTGACTCCGGCAGCCCGACCAGCTTCGACAGAATGGCAACAGGGCCCAGCTCGCCGCGAGCTTCTGCGATAGCACGGGCTCTAGTTAAAGTGCCGTCTGGGTCCTTCTGCATCGCCTCCGTCAGCGGAGCAGCCCAACGGAACTGAATGTCGAGCGGGCTCTGAAACGCTGCAACCACGGCATCAGGCAAGCGCGCCAGTGAAACGCTCTTGGACACCAGCGATACGTCGACGCCCAGGCCTTCCGCCAATCGGCGCAGCGAGCTGTACAGCCCGTCATCAAGCGCCCTGCGGTACATCGTCCCCTGCTCCCAAGCAGACAGGTTCTTGCGCCCGCGGTTCTCTCGCTCCATTTGCTCGAACAAGCTGACGTCAGACGCCTCTTCAATCGCCGCAAGAACCGGAATGCCCAGCTCGGCGCAGGCGCGATGCCTGCGGTGTCCGAAGATCAGCTCGAAGCTCGGTCCAGCCGAAGGTGTTGAACCGTTCAGCACCGCCGCAGGGCGGACCTTGATCGGCTGCACGTTGCCCCCTGCCGCAGCAATCTCCGCTTTCAGCTCCTGGAATTCAGCGGTGAGAAACGATGCGTCATGTCGGTTGGCCCACTTTGATGGCCGAATGCTGGATGGATCGAGCTTTTGGAGTGGCGCCTGTTCTTCCAGCGACTTGACGCGCGCCTTCAGCGCTTCGGCCTCCTGAACCGCGCTAGATTGGGCTGTCAGGAAGCCCATCATCGTTCCCGGCGCGGTCTTGGTCTTTGGTGGCTCTGCCGCTGGGGCAATGTCGCCGGCCGGCTTCGGCCCGGCCTGCAAACCTGGGATCAGGCCTGCCTTCTCGAACATCTTCCTCGCCATTATTCAGCCCCCTTTTGAGCGGGTGTTGAACGGTTCAACACTGTGGCAGAACGACGCGGCGTCGCGGGCGCGCCTGCGATGGCGTCAACTTGGCGACGCCACACAGATTGCACCGACGTTTCGATGTAGCTGACCATCAGGTCGTATGCATCTCGGGCACGTTTGAAGGTTCTTGCGTTGCCGTCGTACTTGGTGATGTCAAAAACCGTCCCGAACTCAACCGTCGCGGACGCGGTGACCGCGGACTTTGGTATCTCCATCGGCAGCACAGAAACCCGGTTCGCATAGGTGCTCTGTATCCACTGCTTGACGATCGCACCAGTGGCATCCGAGCTGTCGACTCGGCTGAGCAGGATGTTCATGAAATCAAACTGCTTGTCGTGTCCTCGGTTGGTGAGCAACTGCGTAGTCAAATCAGAAAACAAGGACCAGAACTGGGCCGCAGAAGCGAAGTCCAGCGTGCTGGGTGGCAGCGGCATGATGATTCCGTTGCTGGCCAACAGTGCATTGATCGTCGTATAGGAAAGGGCAGGGGGGGTGTCGATCACGATGACGTCGTAGTCGGCGCGCACGTCGTCGATGCCGTAGTTCAAGACGTTCCAGAACTCGAAGCCCTCTTCCTTCGTCTGCCGCGCCGGCAGCGCAAACTCCGCCCCGAAGAGCAACGGCGAAGCCGGTACCAAGTCGATGCCGTCCCAGTACGTCGGGCGAATTGCATAGCGAATCGAGGTCTCTGCACCCATGACCAGCGGCAGGATGGTGTCCTCCTCATCCACCTCGGCGTCGGGCAAGATCCCAAACAGGGTGGTCAACGAACCTTGCGGGTCGGTGTCGATGACAAGTACCTTATGCCCGAGCAGCGACATCCCTTGAGCCAAAGTGATCGCTGTGGTTGTCTTGCCGACACCGCCCTTGAAGTTGGCAATGCTGATGGTCACTGCCTCTGCACCGCCCGGGCGCAGACTCTCCTTGCGGTACTCCCTGACCCAGGCCCTGACCTCTGAAAGAGTGAACTGGCGCCGATTTCCGACATCGTTCAACGTGCCCGGCGGCAGATCACCACGTCCCATCCGGTGCGTCAGCGAGCCCTTCTCTATTCCAAGCAGTTGTGCAAGCTGGCTCAGATTCCAGATGGGTGCTGCCTTCCTTGTCGTCGGCGACAACATCGCGGAACGGATCTGCGACATCATCTCAACCGAGTGGGCAGCCTGTTCTGCGATGTCCGCAAGGCCAATCGGCGCAGGTGCCTTGATGCTGAGCTTTGACATCTACTCCTCCAGGCGGCAGTGTACCGCTCGCTTTACGCTTGTCTCTCCTACATCACAACTTTCGTCAAATGATCGGCCGATCGATCGCCAACGCAGCAACCGCAGGCGCTCTCGTATTGATTTCTGATCCAGAAGCCCCTCAGCGCGGGTTCAATAGGTTCCAAGCCTTCAAAACCCTATAAGACCTTTAGACGCGAAAATCTGCTTCGCAATCAAGCACTTAGCTCAATCGACGTGAGGGGATATAGGAGGTCACGTGAGACTGCTTAGGGGGCAGTGTGAGTGGGTATGGGTTGATGCGTGAGGGTCGCTAGGCTGGCGCGTGAGTGGATATGGGTTCACTGCTTCCTGGCGTGCCGCGCAGTGCTTGCCGACGCAAGGCAAGCTTGCGGTCGGCTTCACGTGAGCTTTTTTAGGTGACTTTCGCCTGTTCCGGCCTGCTTCTGTGCTGCGATGTCCGCGTAGCCAGGCCAGCGAATGCGCTTCGCAGGGGCAGGCAAGCCGCCGGAGCGGCTGCGAGCTACACGTGAGAGCTTCTAGGAAACTGGCCGCTGAGGGCAACGTGAGGACTTTTGGGTAGCAACCGCGTATCCCTGCGATCGGTCGTCACGACACTCAAAGTCTTGACGTGAGGATTTTTGGGCCCTCGCAACAGAACGTGAAAGTTGCTTTTCACGCTACGATGGCGGAATGGACCGTTTCACATGAGCCGTCAAGGCGCCGCGCAGGGGGATCTCATCGAGAACCCGCTCCGCAAGCCGGTCAACACGCTGGCGATCGTTCCCACGAAATCCAGCAAGATCACCGTTCTGGCGCGCAAGGCGTACAACGTGCTGCTCTACATCGCACAAGAGCAGGGTATCGAACAGGAAGTCTTCCGGGCGCCACTGCAGAGCATCTTGCGGGGTGTGGACTTCAATTCAAACGCCCGAGAAATCGTCAAGCAGCACCTGCGCGCGATGGTCAGCACGACAGTTGAATGGCAATCGCCGACGGCAGGGGAGGGCGAGGCATGGAACGTTGCCGGCCTGTTGGCCCACGCGAAGGTGTACAAGCAGGGTGGCGAAAACTGGGTCGAGTGGTCCTTCGCGCCCAACATCAAGCATGAACTGCTTGAGCCGCAGCGGTTCGCCAGACTGCGCTTGGACGTCATCTCGCAGCTTCGCCGCCACTCGGGCGTGGTGCTCTACGAAATCTGCGCCCGATACCGCGATGTAGGCCTGACTGCACGGCAACCATGGCCATGGTGGCGGCCTGTCCTGACGGGAAGCCCCGACACCGAAGACTCGGTCAAGCAGGAGTACCGCTTCTTCAAGCGCGATGTGCTGAAGCTCGCCATCGCCGAGGTCAACGCGGTGACGGACCTCGACGTCGAGCTGATCGAGCACAAGGCCGGGCGCTTCATCTCCGACATCCAGTTCAGGGTAGGGAAGAAGCAGCAGGAAGCGCTGCCACTGCGACACCCGCCTGTGCCTGTCGATCTGTCGCAGGTGGTGCGCGCAACGGCGGCCGGTGTCCGCTCTGAAGACGCCGAAGCATTGATCCAGGCGCATGGCAACGAAGCCATGGCGGCCGGGCTTGATGCACTCGTGAAGCGCATCGCCAACGAGTTTCCGGAGCCTCTGCGCGACCCATACCGCTACTTACGCGCGCTCCTCGAGTCCAGCACGGCAGCGTCTGCGAAAAAAGCCGCTGATGGCGCCACCGATCCACCAGCCAGTAGCGCCGCTGCTGCAGCAGCCTTGGAAGGTTGGACGGCTGAGTGGGTAAGCAAGCGGCGAGCGTTGGTAATGGCTGAATTCGAAGCGCTGTTGCCTGAGGTGCAAGCCGACTGGGTTGGGCGGTTGCGCACGCACCTCTATGAGCGTGGCGTACACCCGTCGATCCGGAAGCGGCTCGAAACCAATGGGTGGAAGCACCCGATGGTGACCGGCGAACTAATCCGCTTCTTTAAAGGCGCGGACTGGGACAAGCCCAGCCCTCAGGAACTGCTCACCATCGCCGCGCAACACGGTGGCCGGTAGGCCAAGGCCCGGCCCGGCCCGCACAAAAGAGAGAACCCGCTGCAGTGGACCAAGCGACGCACAACAAAATCGTCTCCTTCATCTGGGGCATCGCCGACGATGTCCTCCGCGACCTTTTCCGGCGCGGCAAAGACCGGCCATGCTGCTTGACGCTATCCAACCCGGTACGTGCGGCTGCTGCTGGAAAACGACGTGGCGGCCCGCTGATCCCGCATGGGGCAGCACAACGACCAACCGACCGACCGACCGAACGTCTAACAGTTAAACCATCCGATGCTGCCCAGCCATCGGGCACTGACCTTGCAGCGCGGTCGCCCAATCAAACCGTTCCACCGCTGGGTGTTGGCGCCGAAGGAAAACGGACCCACGGTCGGCACCCCTGTCGAGATATTTGCCTATCCATCCAAGAAGCCGCTGCCCATGCTTGCTCTGCGACTGCCCGCCGACATCGAGCACCGGCTCGAGGTGTTGGCCAAAGCCACCGGCCGGATCAAGACCTTCTACGCCCAGGAAGCCATCCTACAGCACCTGGATACAGCACCTGGACGAGTTGGAAGACCTGCACATGGCCGAGTGCGAGCTGGAGGCTTTGCGTGCGGGTCGCTCAACCAGTCTGCCGCTGGCCGAGGTCATGAAGCAGCATGGCATGGACCGTTGAGCTGTCCATCTAGGCGCAGCAGAATCTGCGAGCATTTGATGGCCAAGTCGCCCGGACGCTTTTGCGTTCACGCGCGCAGGCCGACAACCTAGACCAGTGAAATCCCATGCTCAAAATCCACCATCTCGGCCACTCCCAATCTGAGCGCATCGTCTGGCTCTGCGAGGAACTGGGGCTCCCATATGAGTTGGTGCACCACACCCGCGACCCCGTCACGATCCTCTCGCCACCTGAACTCAAGGCGCTGCATCCGCTCGGTGCGGCGCCGCTGATCGAGGACGGCGATCTGCTGCTGGCCGAATCAGCCGCAATCGTCGAATACCTCATCGTCAAGCACGGCGGCGGCCGCCTCAAGCTCGGCCCCGAGCATCCCGACTACGCGCGCTTTCTCTACTGGTTCCACTTCTCCAACGGCAACCTGCAGCCGGTGATGGGACGCCTCATGATGGTGAGGCGCGCGAAGCTGCCCGCCGACCACCCGGTGCAGGCGTCGGTGCAGGGTCGGCTGGACCGGGTGCTGGCACTGGTGGAGGCACGGCTCGGTGAAGTGGCCTACCTTGCGGGCAGCGAGTTCACGGCAGCCGACATCATGAGCGTGTTCTCGCTGACCACGATGCGGCTGTTCCAGCCGGTTGATCTCGCTGCCTATCCGAACATCCGCGCCTACCTGCAGCGCATCGGCGAGCGGCCCGCGTACCAGCGCGCGATGGCCAAGAGCGATCCGGACCTGACGCCGATGCTGAGCTGAGACCGGGCGCCCGACGAAGGCACCTTCGAACGCTGTGGCAGCCATGCTTCATGGCAGCGCATTCCATACGGCGGACAAGGTTAGCTGACTCCGGCCAAGGTGCCCACGCAAGCCAGGAGCAAGGCGCCCAAGCCGGGAGAAACGCCCTTGAAGCCTCGGGGCGGTTTAGCCGTTAAACACTGCGCTGGAGGCTACAAGCTGGCCCTGCACGACGCATCCGAGCACGCGAAAAGCTCAGCTGCTGGACAGCCTCGCCGTACTTCCGTCACCGCAGCCTGCGCCCACATCGGAGCGCTCGGAATGTTTAACCGTTAAACGACTTGTAGAAGTACCACATCTAAGGCAGGATAGCGTTATGGCGCGGATGTATTGTTTCCCGGCTTGTTTGCGCCCCGGTCGTTTACCCGCTAAACCCCTTCCCCCGCCCCGGCCCCTGCCAAAACGCCCCCGCCAACGTTTATCCGATAAACCCCGCCGCGATGAAAACTGCCTTCCTCCAGACCCCCGTCCACCCGAAGCTGCTGGCCGCCTTCTGGTCCTTCGCCGAGCAACAAGATTTGAGCCCCTCGGTCGCCCTGCGCCGCACCGTCGCCCATCTCTTGAGCCAGGCCGGCTACTCCCTCGACGACTACGACCCCGACGCCGAACGCACCAATGACTACGTCCAATGGGCACGCCGGCGCCGCCCCCAAATCCAACTCGACGGCCCCAAGCCCATCCTCATCGCCCGCGTACCCCCCGGCATGAAGACCGCGTTCGAGCAGTACGCCGCCGCGCGCGACCGAGCCCCGTCCGACACCCTGCACGCGCTCGTGCAACACGTGGTCCGATCCGCCGGCATCGAAACCGGCGAGCTGACGCCCCCTGAGCCCCCGCCGCTGCGCTCCGAGCGCATCACCATCCGCCTGTCCCCGCACGAGATGAAAGCCGCCGAAGCCCAGGCCCCCGCCTACGGCAGCGTCCGCGAATGGATCGTCGCCGCGGTGCGTGCCCGGCTCTTTCCCGGCCAACCCCAGCTCACCACCGATGAGCTGATCGCGCTGGACGCGTCCAACCGCGCGCTCTGGGCGATCGGCCACAACGTCAACCAGATCGCCCGTGCGATCAACCTCGACCTGAAACAAGCCGGCCGCCTGGAAGGCTCGGCCGACCGCGTGCGCGAGCTCGAAGCCTTGAAAGCCACGATCGACGCCCACACCGCGCACGTCCTGGCGCTGTGCGACGCCTCCGCCTCCCGCTGGATCGACGCATGAGCCCGCCGCGTCAACCGCGACCGTTCGACCCGTTCGCTGGCCCCTCGCTCGGCCTCGTGCTCGACGGCGCCGTGCACACCATCAAGCGCAAGACCCCCGACATCAAAAGCTACGCGGCCCAACTCGCGCGCGTCGCCAAGAAAGCCCCCGAAGTGCTCGTGAAGATCAGCGGCAGCGGCAAGAGCTCGGGCCAGATCCGCGCGCACCTGGACTACATCACCCGCAACGGCAAGCTCGAAGCCGAGAACGAGCGGGGCGAAGTCATCCGCGGCCGGGCTGAAGTGACCGAGACGTTCGAGCAATGGCGTCTGAACAGCGCCCACACCGCCATCAAGCAGCGCGCGCAGACCATCCACATCGTGCTGTCGATGCCCGAGGGCACCGACCCGGCCGCCGTGCTCGACGCCGCCCGCGGCTTCGCCAAGCAACAGTTCAGCAGGAATCACAGCTACCTCATGGCGCTGCACACCGACACCAGGCAGCCGCACGTGCATCTGACGGTCAAGGCGCAAGGCTTCGATCGGACCTGGCTGAAGCGCTCGAAGGCCGACCTGCAGCAGTGGCGCGACCGCTTTGCGCAAAAGCTGCGCGACCAGGGCATCGAAGCCGAGGCGACACCGCGCAACGCCCGCGGTGTTGTGCGCAAGGCCGCCAAGCAGCCGATGCACCACCTGGCCCAGCAGCCGAAGCGCTCGACCGTGCTGGCCGCCAAGGTCGATCACGCCATTCGGGAGATCGACGGCCAAGTCCAGGTGAAGGACCGGCCCTGGGAGCGAGCGACTGAAGTGAGACAGCGCCAGGTGCGTGGGGTCTACGGCGAGGTCGAGCAGTCGTTGCGCAGCCGGGAGAGACGACGCTTCGCGCAAGGCGGCCGACCAACTGACGGCGTTTCTGAACAGCATGCCCCCGATCGAGACCGAGCACAGCCTGTTCAAGCGGAAGCTGCAGGCGACGCTACATGCCGGCAAAGACAAGCAGCAATCCATCCAGCGGCAACAGCCCGAAGCCCCGTCGCACGACAACGAAAACGGCCGCGATCGGTAGGCGAGGCGGCGCCGAGGAGGAGAGGGAAGACGACAGAGCGGACGCGTTGAACCCGAGGCATGACAGTGTTTAACAGTTAAAAAAACCGGCGATTCTTCGGCTACTTGCCGCATTGATTTTCAGGTGCAGAACGATAAAATCAGCGTGCTTCATTGCCTGTAGAAAGCGGTCCCATCATGACCACCAAGGAAGAGCGCTGCTGGGCGCACGAGCAGTCGCTGGCGAGTGCGCGCATCGAAGGCTACGTGCCCGATCCGGCGTTCCTGGCGGACTACGAAGCGGTCATCGAAAGAACGATGACGACCGAACAAGCGCTCGCAGCAAGTCTTGCTCGGGCGCTTGCCGTCGATCGAGCCGCGGCTGCCGGCGCCGGCAGCGCACCCCAACGTGCGTGAATTCTCCGACCCGTTCAAGTACCCTAGCACCTACGTTCTCAAGAACATTCCCGGGCTGCGCGATCCAGCCGCGCTCGACGCGTTCGAGTATGAGGCCGATGCGCTTCGATCCAACCATCTCCGTATTCAGCGCATCGCTGACACGTTCGACCTGGCGCACCTCAAGGCGATCCACCAGCAGCTCTTTCAGGACGTCTACGCCTGGGCCGGCGAGACGCGCACCGTCAACATCTCCAAGAACGGCACCCAGTTCGCGCAAGCGGCCTTCATCGACAGCTCGATGGCCAAGATCGCGGCCGACTTGGCCGAAGAGAAGCACCTGACGGGCTTGGACAGACCCGACTTCATCGCGCGCCTGGCCCACCACTTCGCCGAGCTGAACGCGGTGCATCCGTTTCGGGAGGGCAACGGCCGAGCCACTCGGGAGTTCCTGGCGCAACTGGCGCATAGCGCCGGCTACCGGCTCGACCAAACCCACATCGAGCAGGTGACAGGCGACTGGGTGCTGGCTTCGCGCTTAAGCGCCATGGGCGACCTGTCGGCGGTGGAGCGCATCTTCGGGCGAGCTGTTGAAACCGCCTTAACCCATAGCGTTCGAACGCGATGTGCCGGCTGCCGCGCTGATTCGCAACAGCGCTCACCGGGTTAGACGTGTGGCTCTTGCTGGTGCAATAGATCGGTCGTAATCGCGCGCGTCGACATCACCGGCCGCAGCCACAGTGCCGCGGCGTCCGCGGGCTCCAGCGGCTGGAGCTGCGCATTGTTCAGCAGCTCCCTTGCTGCCTCTTCCAGCTGCACCGGATCAACCGTACGCCAGTGCTTCTGGAGGTGGTGAGCGCAAGCAGCGACCCATTTATTTGCGGCGATGTCATCCATGGCGGCAGCATAGCGGAGCACTGTAAATTTATCCAGTATCTGAAAACAGGAAGGCCACTTCAAGCTATTCATCTTAGTTATCAGTATGTGATAATGATAAGAATGGTGCAGCGCGATCCTTCCCTCGATACGCTCCTGGACCTCGATGGCCAAGTGCTGGTGATTGATGAAGCCGGCTATTGGGTGAAATTCGTTGTCCACCAGGTCCCGGCTGCAGCCGACAGGCCGCACGGGCTCGACTACACGCTGACCCTGCATGGCCCCAATGGCGAGCGCCTGGTCGGCTTCGACAACGCCCATCCGGTGGCAGGGCAAGGCAAGAGGGCAGCCAAGGACCACAAGCATCGGCTGCGCACGGTCAGGCCCTATGACTACACGGACGCCGGCGCCCTGGTGGCAGCGTTCTGGAACGAAGTGGAATCGGTGATGCGGGAAAAAGGAGTCTGGACATGAACACGCTCAAGGTGGGAATCGCCTCCTTTGAAGAGATGAAAGCACGCACGCTGGCGATCGCCCGCGGCGAACTGCAGCCCAAGGCGGGCGACCCCAAGGTCTGGTTCACTTCGCCGGAGAGCTTTGCGAAGCTGCTCTCGAACCGCAACCGCGCGCTCCTGGCGCAGATCGTCGACACCCACCCGGCGTCGCTGCACGAGCTGGCCGCCAGCACCGGGCGCACACCCGGCAACCTCTCGCGCACGCTCAAAACGATGGAGCGATACGGCCTTGTGCGGCTGCATAAGGGCGAGCGCGGCAAGCTCCGCCCCGAGGTGCCGTACCGCGACGTGCAGCTCGAGATGACGCTCTCCTGAGGATGCGAGGCAGAAGCTAGCACCGAAGAAAGCCAAAGGCATCGACGTCAACGGACTGGCTACGCCTAGAGCAGTGGAGCACTTTAGTGAGGAAAAACCCGTTCCCAATCAACCAGTTACCCTAGACGCGTTTCCGACCGGCCGATTTGCCACCCAAAAATCGCACGGATGATAATTAGACTTATCATCCCGAAGGATTCGGTATTCCTAAGCCGGCGTGGCCACAAGATGCGACGCAATCTGCACTGCTTGGCGCCGCTCGAGGTCGTGCAGTACTTCGTGCAACGCTGGCAGGTGGAGGTCACCTTCGAGGAGGCGCGCCGCCACCTCGGGGTGGAAACCCAGCGGCCTGTCGCTTCCCCGATTTGTACCGAAGCACAACCCAGGAACCGAAACCAACATTCCCAAGAATTCCGAGAGAGCAAGCCCTGAGCGCCAGAACCTTACAGACTGCTCCAACCGCCAGATCCACTTGATCGACTCGGGATGGAACGTCGAACGGCCCTGGGCTGCGGGCGTTGCCGACGCGGGCTTATCGCGTTTACTTAATTCTTGGTCCCACTAGGACGCATCGTGTTTCCCGCCTCCGATGAACTCGGATCGTGTTCGTTGGCCCGCCTGTTTGACCGCACTCAGACGATCAAAGAAAAACCCCCGTTTTTGCAACCGCTGCATCTTTTACCGCAGTTCGTTCGTAGTGTTGGTTGCGGTAATGTTGCCAAGGCAGCCTCATAGGCACCCCGGCAACTCCTGTATCGCACGATTGACAACGGTCAGAACGACGACAAGCAAAACAAGGAATGCAATGAAAACGACAACGGTCAGGGTCTCGGTCGCCGCCGCGGCAGTGGGTCTATTGGTCGCGGGCCTGCCCGCCTGCGGCGGTTCGGACGGCAACAGCAACTCGTCGCCTGCGACGCTGGTCGCGGTTGGCGACACGGTGGTTCTGACCGCTTCGGGCAAATTGGTGTCATTCAACCGTGCGTCACCGGCGACGACAGTTGGCACCGTCAGCCTGCGCGGGCTTGGCGGCAATGAAAGCCTGCTTGGCATCGACTATCGCCCGGCCAACGGTCAGCTTTATGCGGTGTCCAGCGCGGCACGTATCTACACGATCGATCCACGCACGGGCGTGTTGACTGAAATCTCCACGCTGAAGGCTGCCGGCGGCGACCCGCGCCCGTTCACCACGCTCAGCGGTACTGACTTCGGCGTCGATTTCAACCCGGTGGCCGATCGGCTGCGCGTGGTCAGCAACACCGGCCAGAACTTGCGTATCAACGTCGAGACCGGTGACACGATCACCGATGGCGACATCACCCCGCCGGCCGGCAGCAGTTCGTCGATCACCGCGGTGGCGTATACGAATTCGTTTGCCGGCACCACCAGCACGGCGCTCTACGACATCGATGCGGTCAACGGCCTGCTGCACCTGCAGGACCCACCGAACGCGGGTGGCCTGGCAGCCGGAGTGCCCCTGGGCGTGCGGGCCACCACGGTGAACGGCTTTGACGTGGACGCGCGCAACAACGTTGGCTATGCGGCGCTGTCGGTCGGCAGCTCGACCGGCTTCTACCGGATCGATCTGGCCGCCACAGCCGCTGCCAGCGCCGCGACACGCATCGGCGACATCGCCGGTGGCGAAGCCGTGCGTGGGCTGGCACTGGCGCCGGCAGCCGCACCAACGGTGATCGGCCTGAGCAACGACAACCGATTGATTGGATTCGATCCCAAGGCGCCCAACACGCTGACCTCCAACGTGGCGATCACGGGGCTGCAACCGGGTGAATCGGTGCTCGGCATCGACGTGCGTCCGGCCAATGGCAAGCTGTATGCGCTGACCAATGCGGCGCGACTCTACACGGTTGATCCGGACACCGGTGCGGCTACGCTGTCGAGCACGCTGTCGGCTGATCCGGGCGATGCAACCCTGCCCTACAGCGGCTTGAGCGGCAGCGTCTACAGCGTCGATTTCAACCCGGCCGCAGACCGGCTGCGTGTGCTCAGTGAGAGCGGACAGAACCTGCGCATCAACGTCGAGACTGGCGCTACCACGACCGACGGCGTGGTGAACCGGACGCCCGCTGCCACCGTGCTCGGCGCGGCGTACAGCAACTCGTTCGCGGGTACCACGGCCACGACGCTCTATGACCTCGAAGGCCGTAGCAACGTGCTCGCGCGCCAGCTGCCGCCGAACGACGGCACGCTGATCGACATCGGGCCGCTGGGCGTCACCCTTGGTGCGCGTGCCACCGCGTTCGACATCGGCGGCGGCGGCAATGGGTTGGTGCTGCTGGCGCTGCCGACGTCCGGCGCTGCAGATCCTTATTCGCTCTACACGGTGTCGCTTTCGACCGGCGCGGTCAGCCTCTATCGCAACACGGGTGACGCCGCGCTGTCCCGCATCGGCGGTGCTGGTGGGCCGGCACTGCGCGACCTGGCGATCCGTTTCTAAGCCCGGATAGAGCAGCGGCTGCGGGGGCCGCTGGTGCAGACGGCAAGCGGCAGCGCTGGAACAGCAACGCCGATTGCTGGTAGCCGGCGACGCAGCGGCGGCAGGGCATCGATTCGCCGGCTTCAGATACATTCGGCAGCAATGGTTGAAACCTCACAGCCCTTCGACTACGAAAGTGCACTCGAGGCGTGCGCGTATGGCGATGCGGCTGCATTGCACGCTTTGTACGAACGCGAATCGCGCTGGCTGCTCGGCGTGGCGCTGCGCATCGTGCGCGATCGGGCCCATGCGGAAGACGTGCTGCAGGACGCTTTCGTGCAGATCTGGAGCAAGGCCGGCAGCTACCGGCGCGCGCTCGGCTCGGGGCGCGGCTGGATCTATACGGTCGTGCGCCACCGCGCACTGGATAAGGCGCGACGCCTGGGACGCGAATGGCCGGCCGGCGACGACATAGAGGCATTGAACGATGCGGCCGAGCGGGCCGAGCCGTCGCACAGCGCCGCGCCGGGGATGCGAGCAGCACTCGAACATTGCCTGGCGGAGCTTGACGACCAACGGCGTGCTTGCATCCTGCATGCATTCGTCGATGGCTACACCCATGCGCAGATTGCCAGCGCGCTTGGCACGCCGCTGGGTACGGTAAAGAGCTGGATCCGACGCAGCCTGCTAACGTTGAAGGCGTGTCTGTCGTGAGCGTGCCGGACGATCCTGCAGAGCGCGACGCAATCGCCGGTGAGTACGTGCTGGGCACGCTGGAGCCGGCCGAGCGCGCTGCGGTCGACGTCGCGCTGGCGGCCGACGAGCGACTGCGCGCGGCGGTGTATTACTGGCAGGATCGGCTGCTGCCGCTGGCGCTTGGCGTCGCGCCCGTGCAGCCGGCTGCCGATGGCTGGGCAGCGGTGGAAGCGCGGCTCACGGCAGCGGCCCCACGCACTGCGCCCACGATGCGGCTACCTTCCGTCCGCGATCCCACCGAACCGGCTGCCAACGAGCCCACGCTGCGGCGGCTGCGCGTCTGGCAGAGCCTGGCCGGTGCAGCGCTGGCGGCCTGCCTGGTGCTTGCGCTGCTGCTTGCGCGCGACGTGTCGCCCGGCCCGGCAGACGCGCGCTATCTCGCGTGGCTGCAACCTCCGCAAGCGGGTGGTCAGGCTGGCTGGCTGGTCGACGTGACGTCCGGTAAACGCGTGCGGCTGCTGCCAGTGGCCGGCAATCGGGACACCGTGCCTCCGGGCAAGGCGTTGCAATTCTGGACCAAGCTCGAAGGCGCGGCCGCACCGACTTCGCTTGGCCTGGTCGCGCCGGACCGGGCGACCGAGCTTCCGGTGCAGCGCCTGCCGGGTATCGGCGAACGGCAGTTGTTCGAACTCACCCTGGAACCCGACAGCGGTTCTCCAACGGGCAAGCCGACCGGGCCCGTGCTCTACGTCGGTCGGTCGTTCCGGCTGTGACGAGCCTGCTGTTGCACGCGCGGTCGACCCGCTGCGACTGCGTGCGCGCTCACGCCTGCCGACGCGCCGCGTTCCGTGCTCACGGTGAATCAATGCCGGGCAGCATGTCCGGCAGATAAAACTCGGTTCCATGATCCAGTTACCAAGCCGGTTCTGCCCCACCACGGCATTCACCCAAGGAGTCGCACAATGCCGCCAGCACCAGTCCGGCACCGGCACCGGCACCGTGGACCGCAATCACATCGGTCGGGAAGACCAGCGCGGGCTTCGATCAACGTCGGTACGCGGAGCTGAGGCTCGCTGTCACAAAAGAAGCTGGAACTGGATTATTCGATTGTCGAAGAGTGCTTAGACAAGTGCAGTGACCAAGGGCCGCTCCGCAGTTGGGGCGGCGATGCCGATCCCGATGCTTTGCATCGAACGATGGTCTATGGCTGTCACTAAGCAGACTGCCATAGATATTTTGTTGCTCCGGATCGCGGTTCTACTGCATCCAAGCGCAACGCAGCGGAGTAGTTAATTCAGGGTGAAGTGCAACTTCGGTTTGCCGCACCCGCCCGGCGTTTTTGCCGTTCACATCAGGAACAACACATGCAACAGAAGTTTATTCAGTCAGCGATCGTGGCAGCCACCTTGGCCGTCGCCGCAGCGGGCGTTCACGCTCAGGACGGGTTTGCCGCATTGGCCAAAGTCAAGGCGACTCCCATGACTGAAGCTCAGATGAGCCAGGTTGAAGGCAAGGTGCATATCTATCGGCTGGTCGAGTTTCGGGGCGTCGAACTGCCGGACCGCGCCGAGATGGCAACCCGCGCAGCAGCCCCGACGCCCCAGGGCGGTGATTTCAGACGCACGCCAAGCCGCGAAGCCCGGGCATTCGATTTCCTGAACTAGATCGACCGTTTGGCCAGACCGGCCTTCTTGAAGAAAGAGTGGTGGCAAGGCTCCAGCGGGCCTTGCCACCCGCTCTATGTCCAGTTGGATCGTATCGACGGAACCGTTGCCAGCAGGCGTCGTGCAGCGGGCAGATGGTGCAGACTATGGTGACTCTCCAGCAGTTCTTCTTTGCTACGGCGTGGCCGACCAGGTGCGCTGTGGTTATGCGCGTCCTTGCGATTTCGGCATTGCCGGCCCTGCCGGTCGCGGCCGAGCCGCTGAACATCGGCTCCGGCGTGCGCATCGACGCTTCGCCCAGATCATTCAAGGCGCTGCGCGATCAAAACGTGGTGCGTCAGAAGCTCGATTACTCGTGCGGCGCCGCGGCGCTCTCGACGTTGCTGACCTACGGCATCGGCATCCCGGTCAGCGAGCGGGAGCTGCTCGACGACCTGTTCGTTCAACTGTCGACCGACGAGATCGACGTTCGAGAAAAGTCGGGCGTCTCATTGCTCGACCTGCAGCGTCTCGCGCAGGCGCGCGGGCTTCGGGCACAAGGCTTTCGAATTGGTCCCGAAGCGCTGGCTCAGCTGAGCGCACCGGTGATCGTGTTCATTCAACCCGAAGGCTACAAACACTTCGTGGTGTTTCGAGGCATCAGCGGCGATCGGGTATTTCTGGCCGATCCGTCGCGCGGCAACGTCCGGATGCCGGCCTATCGCTTCCTCGAGAACTGGCTCGACGAAAGCGGCACGGGCGTGATTTTCGCGGTCGAGTCGCCTGGTGCGCCAACGCAAGCCGCCACCAGCGCACTCGCAATAGCCCCGGGTACACCGAGCCAGCCCGAACTGATGAGTGCCCGCGAGCTGCTGGCGGTCGGCACGGCTTCCAGGCAACCATTTCGATAACCCATGCAATCCCCCATACTTATCGCTGCCACAGCCAGTGCATTCCTGCTGACCGTCCCAGACCATGCCAGCGCGGCAGCAGGCGCGAAGAAAACGGAATCCCCGCCCGCCACCACTTCGAAAGTGGACGCTCGCGTCGATGCGGTCCTGACGTTGCGAGAAGCCGCCGAGCTGTTGCGCATTGACACGGCGCTGCTGGAACGGATGGCTGCTGCGCAGCAACTGCCTGCCAGGCAGGTGGGAGCCGACTGGCGCTTCAGCCGCAGCGCGCTGTTTGCCTGGCTGGCGGGCGGACCGGCTGGCTCTACAGTCGTTGTGCAATCCAAACCGCGGGCTCAGGCGGTTGCCGGTGCGGAACCGGCGCTTCCGCGGTCGGTCCCACGATCCGCCGTGCCGCTGAACGCACCGGCCAGCATGCGCATCGCGGGCCGCGGCACGACCGCCGCGAGCAACATCGGAGCCAACGAGGGAGACGGCTCGCCGTCCGACAAGAAAATCGGCGAGGCGCCCGCGCAGCGCACCGCAAGCGAGGTGTTCCTGCGCGAACAGCGTCTGTTGCTCGCGCCCAGGGAACTGACCCTGGACATCGGCGCTTTCTACACGCGGCGTGATGCGCTGCTCCTGACCCGTGCTGGCGACGCGACCACGCTGGCAAATGCCGAATCCGATGCCTACACGACGCAGATCACGGCGCGCTATGGCCTGCGGCGCAATACCGAAATCTGGGCCAGCACCTCGTATGGATACCAGCGCGCAAATATTTTTTCAGGCACGCAGGTGCTCAATCGTGCGTCGCGCAGCGAAGCCGGTGATGTGGGCCTCGGCCTGCGGCAGACCCTGATCGAGGAAGGCGCCGGCCGGCCCGACGTCGTCGTGAGCGTCGATGCACGAATCCCGACCGGCAAGACGTCGCCGGCACTGGGAGCCGCCGTGTCGCTGATCAAGAGCGTCGACCCGGTTGTGCTGTTCGGCACGCTGGGCTATCGGCACACGTTCAGCCGCGAATTCCAGGAGCCCGCGCGCCTCGAGCCGAGGGACCGCGTCGACTTCACGCTCGGCTACTCCTTCGCACTGAACGACACGCTGTCCATCAACAGCGCCATCTCGAATTCGTTCGCGCGCGCCACGACGTTCAGCAACGCCGAACTGCGCTCGTCCAACGCAGCAAGCCTGCAACTCGGCATGACGGCACGCATCGCCAAAGGCCTGTACTTGCAGCCGTCGGTCGGCTTCCGGCTGAACGGCCCGACACGCGGCTACACCCTGGGCTTGAATATGCCGATCACCTTCTGATCAGCTTTTTTGCTGGTCCGCCCAGGCTTGATAGTGGGCTGCAGTCTCCGCATTGGGCGGATACAACCCGGGCAGCGGCGTGCCCTTGTCGACCTCGCGCATGATCCAGCCTTCCAGGCGTTCCTGCTTGACTGCCGCAGCGACCACGTCGTCCACCAACGCGCAGCCGGGATCAGCTCCGCACTGTCG
Source organism: uncultured beta proteobacterium (assembly GCA_963761295.1). Lineage (GTDB taxonomy): Bacteria > Pseudomonadota > Gammaproteobacteria > Burkholderiales > Burkholderiaceae_C > JBBPYC01. Next base: position 18,926 of record CAVXGG010000010.1, on the reverse strand, counting down.
CTGTCGACCACGATCACGCCGTTCGGGATTACCGCAACGCCACCGCACGAGATTGGCTCCTGCCAGCCTGTGTGGTCAGGGCATTTGATGGATCAGATCAGTAGTCAATTGATCCGTCTTTTGGCCCTGCGCTACAAAACAATCCGGGTGCCAGCGTCGCCATGCAAACAAGGGCGGTGGGCGCAGCCGCTGCATCGATCGGCATGCGGCGTGCTACCGTGCGGTCGCAGCATCGCTGCCCCGTGCAATCGCTCTTCCGACGGCATGGACGTTCGCTATTTACCAACGGAGAACAACATGCGATTGACCAGCCGATGGATCGCGCCACTCATGGCGTCGACGCTTCTGCATCTTGGTGGGGCCGCCCAGGCCTCCAGCCACCGCGAGGCGCCCCTAATCGCCCAAGATCCGACCGCGGACATCACCGATGTCTACTGGTTTCGCAGCTGGACCAACCCGGCGAACGTGGTCCTCATCATGAATGTGATTCCGACCCAAGAGCCGAGCTCGGGACCGAACTATTTCAACTTTGGCGACGACGTGGTGTACGGCTTTCACTTCGATGTGAACGGCGACGGCAAGGCCGATGATGTGAATATCGAAGTGCGCTTCAACACCGAGATTCGGGGAGTCGTCAAAGCCCTCGGGTTGCCGTTGTCGTATGCGGCGTTGCCGCCGATCACCGCCCTCGACGGCGCCGGCTCCGAAGGGCTCGGACTGCGCCAGAGCTATACGGTCAGCCGGGTCCAGGGCAACACGCGCACCAACCTCGGCGCCGGGACGATGTTCGCTGTGCCGTCGCGGGTCGGCCCGCGCACCATGCCGGATTACGAGGCGCTGGCTCGTCAGGGCATCTATGGTTTGAGCGGCGGCGGTCGGGTCTTCGCCGGCCAGCGAGACGATACTTTCTATATCGACCTCGGCGCCGCTTTTGACACCTTGAACCTGCGCCGCACGCCGCCGATCCTCAGTGCCGCCGAAGATGCCAATGACTTGGCGAACCCGTTCGGCAACGACATGCTTTCGGGCTTCAACGTCAGCACCATTGCGATCGAGTTGCCGATGACGGCGCTGACCAGCAATCCGAATTCCGTGATCGGCATGTACGCTTCCACCAGCCGGCAGAAGGTGCGGGTGCTGCGTGGCGCGGACAAAGATACAGTGGACTCGGGACCGTCGGTGCAAGTAGCGCGGATGGCCAACCCACTGGTGAATGAACTCATCATCGGGACGCCGAAAAAGGATCTGTGGAATGCGACCGATCCCGAAGACGAAGCCCAGTTCCTCGACTTCTATTTGAACCCGCGGTTGGCTACGGCGATGAATATCGTCTTCGGCACCGGCTTTCCGACCATCAACCGCACGGACTTGGTCAACGTCCTGCTGAAGTACCCAGGCCAAGCGCCATCGGGTGCCTGCACCAAGGCGAGCGGCTGCTCGGAACTGTTGCGGTTGAATCTGGCAACGCCGCCCACGCAGCCGGCGGCGCAACGGCGGCTCAGCGTGCTGGCGGGAGATCCGGCTGGCTGGCCGAACGGCCGACGCCCCAACGACGATGTGACCGATATCGCGCTGCGGGTCGTTGCCGGGGCCTTGCTTGGTCCGGTGCCGGCGCTGGGCGACGGGGTGAACTTCAATATCGGGGCGGTGGGATCGAACATTACTGCGGGTGGCCTCTATACGCAGTTCCCCTACCTTCCGACTCCGCACGACGGCCGAAATCGGCGTCACATCGATTGTGGCGAACCGTTGGCCAATCCCTGCAATTGAGGACTGCTGTCCTGCGTCGCCTCACCGACATTTGACCCGGCGATGCGTCGCCGGGGGGTACCCGACGGAGAAAAATTAATCACTTAGCTGCTGCCGGATCGTGCGCAGATCCTGAAGCCCAACTCGGCTTTCAAGCGGCGTCGTCGCCCACCGTCTCAAGGATCACGCGGGCCGTGTCGGCGGGCTGGTCCCAATGCGGGAAGTGGCCGCTGCGCTCAAACCAGTGCAGTCGGGCTGACGGGAAAGCTGCCTGTGCGCGTGTGGCCTGGCGCGGCAGCAGCAGTCGGTCCTGGCGGCCCCAGCCGATGGTGACCCGGCCGGGAGTCAGGGCCGAGCCCTGCTGCAGCGGCCCGCGGGCCAGTTCACGCAGCATGGCATCGAACACCGGCGTGGCCGCGAAGCTTTGCAACTCGCTCTACGACAAGGTGCGGCGGCAGCTGCCACGGACGGGCCGACAACTGGGCCAGCAGCAGCGTGCGGGTAACGGCGTGGCGCGACAGGCGGGGATGGAAGGGTCGCAGCAACCGCACCAGACGAATCGATGCCGCGAGCGTCCAGTAAAACCAGCGTGTCTCCCAGCCGCGCCAGAACCCGCCGGGATCGAGCGCCACGCAGTGCCGACCGATGCCCCGCCGGGACAGCTCCAGCACCAGCCGGCCCCCTACGGAACTGCCGGCGAGGTCCGCTGTCGGCCAGCCCGTGCGACTGCATAAAGCTGGTGAGGGCGTCCGCATAAGCCTCGACCGTCTGCCGGCCCGCAAGCGGGGCCGATCTGCCATGTCCCGGCAGGTCGACCAGAATCAGTTCGCGCGAACCGCGCAAGGCAGTCAAGAGCGGATCCCAGCTGCGCAGGTTGGCCCCCAGCCCATGGACCATCAGCAGCGGCCGGCCCGTGCCCAGGCGTTCGAAATGCAGGGACATGCCGGCATTGTCCTCCGATGTTCGCCCTTCAGGAGTGCCGCAAGCCGCCGTCCCAAAATCCAGAGTTCAACCATTGCGTGACCTCCAGACCTCGGCCTGGGAGCTTTCCGTATTCTGGAGGGTTTTCACGCACCCTTCGACCGACGAGGAACATCGCCCGGGCCAGATCGAACGACTGCTCCCCTTCGACACGCGGGTCGATGCCGACCCACTGCCGTCACTCGCCGTGCTGCGGCGGCCGACTGCAATGCAGCGATTGCGCCCCATCGCCGGTCAGACCACCTGAAGCGTCGAGCAGGACCCACTTCATCTTTGTCTTCGTCCATGCAGCTCAATGAACCGCCCCGGGAATGAACTGACCCCAAGAAGTTGGACAGTTGGAAGCTAGCAGCTTAAGGCCTGAGTTCGGTACTGCACCGGGCTCAGGCCTTTGAGTTTGAGCTTTATACGGTGGTGGTTGTAGTAGTGGATGTAGCGGCGCAGTCCCGCTTGCAGTTCTTCGATGTTGGCGAACTTGTTGAGGTAGAAGAACTCCGACTTCAGCGTTCCGAAGAAGCTCTCCATTGCCGCGTTGTCCAGGCAATTGCCTTTACGAGACATGCTTTGCGTCAGACCGTGGTCGCTGAGTTGCTTGCGATAGGCAGGCATCTGGTAGTGCCATCCCTGATCGGAGTGCAGAAGTGGCGCATCTGCCCGTGCCTTTAGCTTGCGACAATGCCTTCTTGAGCATGTTTCCGACGAGGTGAGTACAGACGGCCGCTCTTGCATCTCGTAGGCCACGATTTCCCCGTTGTAGAGGTCCATGATTGGCGACAGGTAGAGCTTGTTGCCTTGGACATTGAACTCGGTCACGTCAGTCACCCACTTCTCGTTCGGCCGCGCTGCATTGAACTGTCGATTGAGCAAATTCGGTGATGATGCGCACTCTCCTCGGTAAGAGCGATATTTCTTCGGCCGGACCAGCGACTTCAGGCCGAGGTTGTTCATCAGCCGTTGCACCGTCTTGTGGTTCACGGCTTGGCCCGCCTGGCGAAGCTGCGCCGTGATGCGCCGATAGCCGTAGCGGCCCTTGTGGCGCTCGTAGACGGCCTTGATGCTTGCCTTCAGGCTGGCGTACTTGTCGCCCGTCTCCAAGACCTTGGCCTGGTAATAGAACGTGCTGCGCGACAAGCCCGCCGCCTTCAGCAGCGTAGGCAACGAGTAGTCTGGCCTCAGTTCGAGGACGGCTTGCGCTCTTTCTGCGCAGCTTGCCGTTCCCGAACCAAGGCCTGCAATTTTTTTAGGTACGCGACCTCCGCGCGCAGTCGCTCGTTTTCTTCACGCAGCGCACGGTGCGAGCTGGCGCGTCCGTCGTCTGGTGGTTCTGGATCAGGTCTTCTCTGCCTTCATAGGACGCGCTTGTCTTCTGCTTTCGAGTGCCGCCACACCGCCGTCATCGAGGGCTCGCCGCCAGACGACGACTTGGTTCGGATTGCGAATATCGTAGATCGCGGCCACCTGGCGGCTCGAGAGCCGTTCACGATCCTGATGCGACAGCACCTGCAGCTTGAATTGCCCGGTATAGGATCCCCGTTTGGGCCGCAAGCCGGCATTCCGTGCAACCGGTAGTGGCTGACCCAGGTGCGAATCTTCTCCTCGGGCACCGACCAGCGCCGTGCAAGCAACTTCGCGCCGCCCTCGCCAGCCAGAAAGCTCTCAACGACCTTGAGCTTGAACTCGGTTTCGTACTTCTCCATAGGACCCCTTGAAGTTCGTCCAACTTCTGGGGGTCAGTTCAAACCCGGGGCGGTTCACACCTGTCCGCGGCGAAGAGGCTGTAGCCGCGGACAGATGTCACTTCTTCCACTTGGTGCTGAACTGCAGAGCGCGGTTTAACGCGAAAGCGTCGCAAGACCGCACACCCATCGTTCTACACACATCAGGCAAACGCCGGTTCTGACGCGTCAATCTGGGCTTTGAAGCTTCGGATGTGACCACCATGCGGTTGGCAGGGTCGACCATGGCATATGCGACCAGGAACGGATCGCGGCCCATCTGCTCGATTTCAGTATCAGTGAGGTTCGGGGCGTAACCCTCGGTGATGACGTTTTGCACGAGAGCGCCGTTCACCTTCTCGTTGAAAACGAGGGCTTTTTTGACCGGAGCCGTCTGGATCCAGCCGAACAACAGGTCTGTAGTCCCATTCGGTCCGTCTTTGACTTCCTCAAAAATCTCGAGCGGCATCTTGAGGTTGTCCTGTTCCGCGTGGTGCTGCAACCAGTCCCAATATTCGGCAACCGAATCCACTGGGTAATAGGTATTGTTTGCGGTAATCAACACGTTGGCGTCAAGCAGATACAGCATGCATCAGCCCATCGCGACATCGCGGCCCAAGCGGGCCGCCGTCGTAGGCATGAGCAACGGGTAGACGCTGCGCGGCTTGACGCCCAACACGCGGGCCGCCTTCACTGGCGTTAGTGCACCAGCGCCCATCGACCGCTCAACAAAGCCGAGCAAAGCCGAGCCCAGCCGATGTCGTCGCACGACATAGTAGGACGGCCCACTTTCGCTCGCTCTGTCTCTCGCCTTCTGCATCGCTTTGTCTCTCTGCCAAAGCGTGTGCAATGCGTTGTCGAATCCCTGCCAGGTGGCGTGGTCGATCCTTTGTGCCTTGAACAGCGCGTAGGCAACCATGCGGCGGCTGACGAAACGCTTGCTGGCAAATGCAGTAATGAGCTCGATGGCACGTGCCGGTGTGGTGTCGCCTCCGACGTGCAGCTCAGCCAATTCGCTGGCTGGCAACAAGAAGGCGCTTGCAACTTCGTTGCAGAAGCGCTCGATGGCTTTTTCAACGTTGAGGCCACTTACTCCACTGGTGCCAAGCCAGAGATGCGCGATCTCATGCAGCAGCGTGAACGACCACGCGGTGCGTGCATCCTGGTCGTTGATGACGACGAAAGGCGCGAAGCGGTCGGCGATGGCAAAGCCCCGGAACGTCTCGACAGCAATCGCGCTGTGATGCGTCCCCAGGTTGCCCATCAGCAACACAAAGATGCCGGCATCTTCTGCTCGGCTGCGCAGATAGGCAAAGGCCTTCTCTGCGGTCTTCTGACGCCTGTACTCGTCGATATCAAGGCGCAGCGTTTTCTTAATGGACGCGAGTACGGCATCAGTGCCGTCCTTCATGGTCGCCGAGCCGATGAAACGCAGCGGCTTAGCTTCGTCTTCATCCTCGGTCAACGAGCGCACCAGCCCCTGCCGGCCGCGAACGTCGCGAATGAGTGCATCCAGCACGGCATCGTCAGCCTGTGTGCGGTCGGGCGGCAGCGTGCGGAAATCTTCACCACGCTCGCCGCGCGCAGGCGGCTTGTCCATGTAGAACGTGACCAACGGCCGCCGGTACACCTTGGCCATGTTCAGCAGTTGCGGGCGTGAAGGTTCGTCATCCCCCTGCTCTATCGCTTCCAGCTTGCCGACTTTGATGCCAAGCGCTTTGGCGGCCGTCTCAAGGTCGAGGCCGGCGGTTTCGCGCGCCCAGATGAACAGCTCAGCGTTCATGCGCTGCCTCCGGCCACCAGTGCGCTGGGACGCGCTTGGCATCACGGTGCGCCGCTTGGCGCGCACCTGTGCCGTCGCTTCTTGTCGTATTTGCTGCCAGTCGGCGCGGGTCACACGGTTTCCTCACCCTTCAGGCCGGCCAGCAGCAGCGACTCAAGTTGTTCTTCGGCCTTGCGCTTCTCGTCGGCGCGGATCAGCTCGCGCACGTACTCGCTGGCACTGCTGTAGCGACCCGTTGAAATCTGGCTGTCCACGAACGCCTTGAGCGGGTCCGGCAGCGAAATGTTCATGCTTTCCATAACCAACTCCTGCGATGTCTTCCACGATGGCATGGATGGCACAAAATGGCAATAAATGGCATCCCTGCTTACACAGTCAGGTGATGCTTCACTTGGCCGCATCAAGCCGCCGGTGGATCAAGGAGGCCAGCGACAAGAGGTCTTCGGCGTCTTCCTTGCTCATGGCCCAAAGGATTCGGGCTTCGTGCGCGCTGGGATTCCTGAACATCCCGAACGTGCCTTTGATCAGGTTCGCGAAGCCGCTCTGCTCGCTGCGTTGACTCTCGCTGGCAAGCGCGTTGATCGCAAGCATCGGTGACGAGCCGCACAAGGCCGCATCGACCAATTTTCCGCCATCGTCGGTGAGGCCGGTTCTTGTGCGCAGCTTGTCGGCGATGCTCTTGCTGGCTTCAAGCACCGCATGGAAGTAGTTGTCCGCGACCAGCTCCGCGCGGCAAAAGCGCAGCACGTCGGCGTGTACGCCACGCCGTACCAGGTCGGCGCGCAATTCATCGGCGCGCCGGGCCGCTTCTGGAAGCGTCCTGACGTGATCGGTGGCAACCAACTCGCCGGCGGCGTCGACGGCGAGTCCTGAGAAAGCCAAGGCGCGGTTGAGATTGGCGCGCATCGGCTCGAACCGTTCCGGCCGCTTTACATGACGCGCCGGCAGCATGGCTTGGCGCATGAATTCCAGGATGGCCCGGCGGTTTTGCGCTCTGTTCTGCCGTTCTACGAAGGCGTTGTGCAGCCGTACCCACTTGGTCGAGGTCGGCGTTGGATCGATCATCGTGATCGAGGCCAGTAGGTGGCCGATCTCCGATCCAGTCAGCCCTTCTGACGTGTCACCCAAAGCCGCCGCAATGGCCTCGAGCTCGCCTTGTGAAAACACCTTCTCTGCCATGTCGCTTCGCTCAAACGTGCCTGGCCAGGGCTCAGGCGGCTGATGCCGGCCAACGGGGCTAGGCGATCAGCCCATGTGTCGTCGCCCAGGTGACCCAATCAACGGCCTCGCTTTGGATGATCTCCAGGTTGGCATCGACACCCATCCGATCCGGAAACAGGATCAGGTTGTCGCAGCTCCACCTTGCGCACGGGGCGATCAGCCCGTCACAGCCCAGGAATTCGACGGCCGCGCCAATCTCCTGCGTGCGCGGCATGTTGACGCCGCCGTAGGCGCTCTCGGGCACGCCGAGCGATTCAAGGTCGGCTCTGACCAGCTTCAGCGTACGGTGTGCCGCCACACGCAGCGTGTGCAGCATGACGGGCTTGGTGGGGCGCGGCGTGAGCTGTCCCCAATGGAACGAAATCTCGGCCAGCGCGCCCTCGCGCGCCAGGCTGGTGTAGAGCACACCGACGCCGTCGCGTCGCATCCAACGGCCACCGCTGTACGAGCTGGCCAAGGGGTCCAGGCTCTGCCGTGTGCCGCGAAAAACCTCGCCCCCGAAGCTTTCCTTCGGCAGCGCATCGAGCCGGTCCAGCAAGTCAGGGTCGTGGATCATCTCTGCTGCCCGGGCCTCACAGATGTACGCCGTCGAGCAGCTGGTTGACCGAGGCGAGAACCTCATCGACACGGCCCTGCTGGATCAGCTCCGCAGGGATCTGATCCTCCATCAGGCGCTGGCGGGAGAAGAGCCACAGCCGTGCGTCGTGCGGCTCGTAGATGTCGGCGAGCTTGTCGATGACGAATTCGAGTTCAAGAAGCTGCTTCTCGGTGCTGGCGTGCGGCAGGGCCTTGCCCTTGTTCCACCGGGAAACGGTCTCGGGCCGCACGTTCAGGACGTTGGCTACGTCGGATGAGCGCATGGCGCCCTTGGTCTGGATGGCTTCCAGGCGGCGTGCAATCGCGTTGCTCATGGCATGCCTCTATGGGTTTGGGGGGAATCTTTGGGAAGAGAGTCGCATCAGCGCAGGCCGCCGCGAGCGACGCGCGTCACCGGGTGACGCGCGAACGATGCGTCGCGACGCTTCTTGGGTTTGGCCTCGAAGACGACGCCTGTGAACGCGGCCGATCCCGACGCAATGAAGCGCTGGAGGTCCTTCTGATCAAGGCGCCCAGCGCGAACGTACCGCCTCAGAGGACTGGGAGCCAGGCGAACAAGTCGAAGAGAAGGGGTAGACATGACGCACCTCGCAAAGCTTGCAAGACTCAAGTGTAGCGCTTTAGGATGCGTTATTACATGACATGTAAATTGACATTTAGATGGCGCCCATAGCGACGTGCGGCTGTCTGGGGCGACCGTAACGGCTTCGCGTACAAAAAAATCCGTGTCTTGAGGGCTACCCAACCGCGCACGCGCTTGCTTGGCTGCACCGATGGGTTCAGCTCGCCGCTGCTGGGTAGGTGCGTGTTGAGTCCACGCACAACGTTCGGCGCTGAAACCGACACAAGCGGAGCCTGACAGCGGATCACCCGGCCGGCACCCACCTGTTGCCCAGGCGACGTTGCATCTTGCTTTCCAGCATCGCTCACTCAGCAGGTCCCCCAACGGGAGCTGTCATCGGACCTGTGCGCTGTAGTGGGCGCGGGCTCCATCCCGAGCGATCACCCCCCCGCTTCAAGAAAACGATCGGCCCGGCGCGCAGGCGGTCGCTGTCCCGGCGGTCGATCAAGGCAAAGTCGCGCTTGTCGTAGTATGTTGTATGTAGTACGATATGAGCTACATACAACAGGAGCTGTCATGGCCGTGTCGCTTGAGCAAATTCATGCCGTCGCCGATGAGTTGGAAGCCGCCGGTCAGAAGCCGACGCTGGCGGCAGTTCGCCGCGCGGTCGGCGGCGGCAGCTTCACGACGATTTCGGAAGCGATGGGCCAGTGGCGCGCACAGCGCGCAGCGCGTGTCGCCGCCCCGATGCACGATCCGGCGCCGCAGGCGGTGGCCGATCGGCTGCAGGAACTCGGCGCCGAGGTCTGGGGCGTCGCACTCGGCATTGCCAACGAGCGGCTGGCCACCGAGCGCGCCGCCCTCGACGAGATGCGCATCAAGCTCGAAGCGCAGCAGCAGGAAGCAGCGGAGCTGGCCGATCAGCTCGCAGCCGAACTCGAGGAGATCAAAACGCAGTTGGCCGCGGCGCTGGCCGAACGGGCGAACGCGCGTGAGGAGAGCGATCGGCTGCGTGCGCAACTCGCCACCAGCCAGGAGCGCAGCGCCACAGCGGAGGCGCGTGCGGCCGAACTGCGCACCGAACTCGACCACGCGCACCGCGAGCGCGGCGAGCTGCGCACCGCACAGGAAACAGCCCGAGCCGAACGCGATGCCCTGCAGGCCGAGCTGGTGACGATCAAGGCCAAGGCCGAAGCCGACCAGGAAGTGCATCAGGAGCAGCGCCGGCGGACCGCGCAGGAGACGGCCCGGCAGGTGGAGCGCTACACCAAGGTGCAAGGCGAGCGCGACGCCGAGCACAAGGAAGCGGCGCAAGCACGACACGATGCCGCGCAGGCGCGCGAGGAAGCGGCGATGCTGCGCGGACGGCTGCAGGCGTTGGAGGGGGTGGCCGCGAGCAAGCCGCCTCGTTCGTAGCGCGAGCGCGCCGTGCTGGCGATGACGATCAACTACCTTGCGGTCGACCGGCTCGGCTGCGACCCGGCCGGGTTCGTGCAGATCGAAGTGAACGTGGAAGACGAATCCCACGATCAGCAGCGCTTCGAGTACGAGGCCAGTTGGCGCACGTTCAACGACCTCGGTGACCTGCTGATGGACTGCGACGGCGACCCTCTGCAAGCCGCCGATCGTCAGCGCTTTCGGTCGATCGCCTGTCGGCTCGACAAGGCCACCGACGTGGCGGAGTTCGTGCAGCAAGCGGACGACCGGTCGCCCAGTTGGCAGGAGTACCCGGTCAAGGCCCGCCGCTTCTTCGAGGACTGGTCGGCATCGAGCGCCAGCGCGAGCAGCGCGCAGCTCTGCGAACACTGGGTCATGAGCATGACCGACCACGCCGGCTCAGAAGGCGTGCGCTCGCTCGCGCCCACCCCGATCACCCCGATCTGGGCCACCCAAGCACCAGCTCGCCGAAGTCGATGCCTCAAAGGCCGATCCCTACACCTGCTTCGGCAAGCTGCAGACGCTCGATCGGCGCGTCAAGGTGACGTTCGGCTGGTACTTCTTCATGCTGCACGGCAACCGCGTATCGAGCGAAGCCGGCGAGCGCGTGTTGCGCGAGGCGGAAGCTGGGCTGATCGTGCTGCCCGAGCGCGATTACCGCGTGCTCAAGGGCTGGCAGACCGAACCTTATGCCTGTTGACGGCCGAGCGGCTGCGCGGCCTGCTGCACAAGACCTGGCGCAGCACAAGGCGGACGTCGGCGCAGCCGACACCCACGACAGCACCGCGGCTGCGATTCATCTGCGCGTGCCGCGCGATGTGAAAGGCCGCTGGGTTGCGCGCTCGCGCGCTGCCGGCCAAAAGCTCGGCGACTTGGATCGTGGACCGGGTCGAAGCGGCCCGCGACGACAACGCCGGCAGCAACGACGGCACGCAAACCGGGCGATGATCCGCCCGGTGTTTCAGCCGGCACATTCGTCTATTCCCATACTTCACTTCAAACTTTCCCCAATGCCAACTTACAAAGAACTGCTTGCCCAGCGCCAACAACTCGACGATGCAATTGCACAGGCGCGCAAACATGAACTGTCGGACGCAGTCATGCAGGCCAAAGCGCTGATTGAAGAATTCGCGCTCACGTCGAAAGACGTGTTCGGGAGCGCACGCAAGTCGCGCGGCTCTGCCGATGGCAAAGTCGCTCCCAAGTACCGCGATCCCGAGTCGGGCACGACCTGGACCGGTCGAGGGCGCCAGCCCCGATGGCTGGACGGAAAGAAGATCGAGGATTACTTGATCGAACGGCCGTAGGGGCACCTGCACGCCGATCACTGTGCACATGCGCCCCGACCGCTCAAGCAAGCTGCACAGTGGGCATTTCGCGTTCATGCGCGCGGTCGTGCTGGGCCTCGATCCATCAAACAGTTGGTCGCGGTACTTGGGCGGCGGCGCGGTCGCCGACCTGCGCATCGTGCGCAGCACGATCGCGGCGATGCGCAGCGAGTTTGCGGCTGCCGCGAAGCGTGAAGCCAAGCCCGGCACCGCCCGGCTGGTGTTGCTCGATGCGGTCCACCTGGCCGACGACCGCCCGCAACCCACGCTCGAAGCGTTCGCGCTCGAGCGCGGCATGGAAGACTTCTCCCAGGCCGAGCAAGTTGAGGCATACACCGAAGCGTTTGGTGACGCCGCGCGCAGCGCGGGCCGCAACTCGGGTCGCCGCGCTGGCCGGCGCGCGCGGCTCATCGATCGCCAGCTCGAAGCGCTGCGCTGGCTGGAACAGCTCATTGCCGAAGAACCGAAGGCCGGCGACGGCGTGGGCGCCTGGCTCGCGCCGTCGATCGCCGAGCGGATCGAGCGCGCCGGCATGCCGACGCTGTTCGTGCTCATCGACCGCATCAACGGCATCGGCGCGCGCTGGTGGACCGGCGTGCCCGGCATCGGCGCGGGCAAGGCCGAGCGCATCGTGCAGTGGCTGCAGTCGCATGAAAGCTCGATCGGCGTGCGCGATCGGCGCCCACGTCGCCGCGCGCCGCACGGCGCTGCAGCCGGCCGAGCTTGGCGGCGGTGGTGCCGGTGGCCACCGCGCTGGTGCCGCTGGAGAAGTTTCTGGTGCCGGCCGAGCTGAGCGGCCAGGCCGGGCGCTACCGCGCGCCGCGCGACCAATGCCTGCTGGGCGCCGACGACGACTATGCCGCGATCGCCGCGTGGCTGGCGAGCAAACGGCCGGGCAAGGCCGCTGGCGTGCTGTCGGCGACGCAGCGCGCCTACCGCAAGGAAGCCGAGCGGCTGCTGCTGTGGGCGATGCTGGAGCGGCGCAAGCCGCTGTCGTCGCTGAACGTCGAAGACGCAGCCGCGTTCATGACGTTCCTGGAAGCGCCGCCGGATTTCTGGTGCGGCCCCCGGCACCGGCAGCGCTGGTCGCCGCTGTGGCGGCCGCTGGAAGGGCCGCTCGCTGCGCCGGCGCGCCGGCAGGCGTTGACGATCCTGCGCGGGCTGTATGCGTTCCTGGTGTCCAACACCTACGTGATCGGCAACCCGTTCGAAGGCGTCGCGCTGCCGCGCTCCCCAGCCCGGCCGCTGGGCTCGAACCGCGCACTGACGTTCGCGCAGTGGGATGCGATCGAGCGAAGCGCTGCAGGCGCTACCACCCACACCGGCGAACCGCCGCCGTGCGCGGGCGCTGCGCTGGCTCTATGCGACGGGCTTGCGGATCTCCGAGCTGACGGCCGCGCGCTGCGGCGACCTGGAGCCGCTGGCCTACACCGCGGCCGATGGCAAGCAGGCCAGCGGCTGGCTGCTCGGCGTGATCGGCAAGGGCGACCGGCTGCGGCAGGTGCCGGTGCCGCCTGGGCTGGTCGACGAGCTGGTGCGCGAGCTGGTCGATGCTGGACACGCGCGCGATCCGCGTGCGCAGGCGAACGAGTCGATCCCGATCCTGGCCAGCTTCGGCGAGGCCGAGCTGCGGCCGTGGTCGGCGTCCGGGCTGTACAAGGCGATCAAGGCGACGCTGGGCGGCTTTGCCGATGCGCTGCAGGCCGAGGAAGGCGCCGGCGCGCTGCGGCTGCGCCGCGCCAGCCCGCACTGGCTGCGGCACACGCACGGCACGCATGCCTTGAACGGCAGGAAGGGCCACGCACCGGTGCCGGTGCAGGTGGTGCAGAACAACCTCGGGCATGCGTCGATCGGCACCACGTCGGGCTACCTCACGACGGAGCGGGAAGCACGGCTGGCGGCGATGGAAGGGTTTTGGGGCCAGCCGAGCGACGCTTGATCGTGCCGGCTGGCGGTCATCACATGACTCTGGTATCGGATGCGATCGGGTCTGGAAATACCTGCGGGGTGAGGCCACCAGGCCGAGGGGCCGGCGAGGCCCCTTCTGTCTGCTGCTCAGCATCCACTTGACGATGGGTGATTTCCTCCGAATGTTGCGACAGCGGCCTATGGGATTCGCATCGGCATGCCGAACTTGCCCATCTGAAATTGCAACGTGAACCGTCGAATAGTTGCGACTGGTGGATGTCTGCCACTTGATGATGCGACCATCTAAAGCTGCAACGTCGAACTGTCGAATGGTTCGACTGGTGGATGTCTGCCACTTGATGATGCGACTGATGTCCGCCAGTTGTTGTCACTTACTTCCCCAAACAAGAACGAACGACCGCAAAAGACTGGATGCGGTCGGTCCGATCTCGCCAGCGAATGTCGGCGAGCGCCGTTACCTGACTTTCGCCTGCCGTTCAGCCGAGAGACCGGTGTACCTCGTGACCTGCCGGACGGTGACGATCAGGCAGCCACCCGATTCGTTTCATGCTGGCGAGTTGACCAGCGACAGCTTCCGTCTGCCGCGACGGGTCACTGACGACCCGTTGCTGCCGTTCGCGGGCTGGAACTTGACGCCAAGAAGCAGACGTTTTGCCGATGAAATGAAACGCCGATGGTCGTCGACCATCTGGTGTCGTGGGTTCTAGATCCACCAACGACTCGCTCCCTGTCGCGAGGCGGACGCCTTTGGCGTACTCCGAGCGGACCTTAGCTTGACTTTGGCCATTTCCCGCGCAGCGGCACCATGAGGCAAAGCGAGTCGGCTCGTAGACTGACAAGTCTCTCTGGTCAGAGGGAGAAGCGTCATGACGACGGTGCCGACCCGCTTTGCAGCGGTGATTTTGTGCTTTGCCGAGGTGTTTGGCCAGCGCACCTGGCGCTGGGCCGAGCCGTTGCTGATCGGGGCGATCCTGGTGCCTGGCAGGCGCACGGTGGCCAGCGTGCTGCGGGTGCTGGGCCTGTCGGGCGAGCGGCACTTCGTCAACTATCACCGCGTGCTCAGCCGGGCCGTGTGGTCGCCGCGGGCGGCCGCGCGTGTGCTGCTGCGCCTGCTGGTCAGCACCTTCGTGCGCGAGGGGCCCATCGTGCTGGGCATCGACGACACGATCGAGCGCCGGCGCGGTGCGCGCATTGCGGCCAAGGGCATCTACCGTGATCCGGTGCGCTCCTCGCACAGCCATTTCGTCAAAGCCAGTGGCCTGCGCTGGTTGAGCGTGATGCTGCTGGCGCCGATCCCGTGGGCGCAGCGCGTGTGGGCGCTGCCCGTGCTGACGGCCTTGGCGCCGTCCGAGCGCTACAACAGCCAATGCGGGCGCCGCCACAAGCGGCTGACCGACTGGGCGCGGCAGATGCTCTTGCAGCTGCACCGCTGGCTGCCCGGGCGCAGCCTCGTGGTGGTGGCCGACTCGAGCTTTGCCGCGCTGGACCTGCTCGGCGCGCTGGCCCCGCACATGACGTGCATCACGCGGCTGCGGCTCGACGCGCAGCTGTATGCGCCAGCGCCGCCTCGGCCGCGCGGCACGCCGGGGCGCCCGCGCAAGAAGGGCGCGCGCCAGCCGGCGCTGTCCGAGGTGCTGGCCGACGCCACGACGCGCTGGCAGCGCCTGGTGGTGCCGCGCTGGTACGCTCAAGCCGCACGTCCCATCGAGATCGCCTCGGGCACGGCCGTGTGGTACCACGCGGGGCGGCCGGTGCTGCCCATCCGCTGGGTGCTCATCCGCGACCCGCTGGGACGCTTCGATCCCCAGGCGCTGCTGTGCACGCAGCCCGGCTTGGCACCACTCGAAGTCGTGCAGTACTTCGTGCAGCGCTGGCAAGTCGAAGTCACCTTCGAGGAGGTGCGCCGCCACCTCGGGGTGGAAACCCAGCGGCAGTGGTCCGCGCTGGCCATCGCCCGCACGACGCCCGTGCTGATGGCGCTGTATTCGCTGGTGACGCTGCTGGCCACGCGTCTGGTGCAAGGCGGCGCCTTGCCAATCCGACAGGCCGCCTGGTATCGCAAGACCTTGCCGACCTTCAGCGATGCGCTGGCCGCCGTGCGCAGGCATTGGTGGCGATCGATCGGTTTATCAACGTCCACCCGCAAGCACGACATCATCAAAGTGCCTCGACGTGTGTTCCAGCGCCTGCACGAGGCTGCCTGCTATGCCGCGTAATGGCCAAAGTCAAGCTTAGTGGCCGTCTGCCTCCGGCTGCCCCTCTTTCTCGTAGGCCCTGCGCACCAGTTGCGCCAACAAACGAGCGGGCTCGCTCAGGCTGCCACGTGCGCGATGGACGAGTCCGATGTCGCGATGAAAGGTTTGAGGGCCCAGATCGATCGATCGCACGGCCGCCGGCCAGCGGCGATCGCTTGCCGTCTCCGGCACCAAGGCGATGCCAGCGCCTTTGGCGACCAGTCTGACGATGGCGTCGAGTTCGTCCAGCTCGCAAACCTCCTGCACGCTCAGGTGGGCCGCACGCAGGAAGCGATCGACCTGCCGGCCGCCGAAGGATGCGCGGTTGTAGCGAACGAACGGCTGGCTCGAAAGCAGCTCGGCCCAATCCTCTCCTTCGACGTGGCGCGGCACCAGCAGCCGGAAAGGCTCATGTGCGAGCGTGGTCCAGCGCAGATCGCCGTGCAGAGAAAACGGCGGCCGGATGATGGCCGCCATGTCGATCTCGCCTGCATCAACAAGGTCGAGCAACTCCATCGACAAGCCTGGCACGACACGCGTGCGGCCATCGGGCAATTGCCTGCGGAATCGAACGAGTGCCCCTGGCAGCAGCGAACGTTGCACTGATGCAATCGCGCCGATGTTGACCACCGCTGTCGCCTGTCGCCCCGCTTTGCGTGAGCCCAGGTTGTTGTAGAGGCGAATCAGCTCATGCGCCTGCTCGAGCGTCTGCTGCCCCATCGCGTTCAGGCGCGCCGCTCGCCCCGTACGATCGAAGAGCGCGAAGCCGAGCTCTGCTTCCAGCCGCTGCATCTGCGCGCTCACGGCCGCCTGTGTCAGGCCGATCTTGTTGCCGGCGGCGGCGAAGGTGCCCTCTCTGGTCACTGCAACAAAGGTCTTCAGCTCGCGGATCATTCATCAGTTCTATTGATTCTCAGCTCCACTATATATTGATATTCGTTTTGCGCAGCGGCACCTATGATTCAGGCATCCCAGCAACCACGAAGCTGCCGACATGCTTGCGCCCACCACGAATCCCGCGCCGTTGTCACCCTTTCATGTCGCCTTCCCGGTGCACGACCTCGCGCTGGCGCGCCAGTTCTATGGCGAGACCCTCGGCTGCCCGGAAGGCCGCAGCGCGGACGACTGGATCGACTTCAATTTCTATGGCCACCAGATCGTGGCGCATCTGGCGCCCGGCGAAACCGGCCCGGCGCAGCGCAACGCGGTGGATGGGCACGGCGTGCCGGTGCGCCATTTCGGCATCGTGCTGCCGATGGCCGACATGGGAGCGAGGCCGCACAGCGCCTGAAGGCCGAGGGCATCGAGTTCGTGATCGAGCCGTACACGCGCTTCAAGGGCGAGCCTGGCGAGCAGGCCACGATGTTCTTCCTCGACCCGTCCGGCAACGCGCTGGAGCTCAAGGCTTTCGCCGACATCGCGCGGCTGTTTGCCAAGTAGGCGGCGACCAATGAAACGTCTGATTCTTGAGCGATATCCAGAAGCAGCTCAGCTGCCCAAGCTGGACGTCAAGTACGTGGTGGTGTCGTCCGCGAACCGGATCCCGATGCTGCAAAACGGGACGATTGACATCGAGTGCGGCTCGACAACCAACAACGCTGTCCGGCAACAGCAGGTGGCGTTCGCCCTCACGACCTACGCCGAGGAGATCTGCATCGCGGTTAAGGCGGGTTCCGGCATCCAGTCGATCGGCCAGTTGGAAGGCCGCAAGGTGGCGCAGGGACGATCCCGCTTTGGAACAGAGCATCGACAACACGCTGCGAAGCATGATGGAAAGCGGCGAGATCGCGCGGCTCTACGACAAGTGGTTCTTGAAGCCGATTGCGCCAGCGCGAACATCCGTCAATCTGCCGGTGTCCAAGGCGACCAAAGCGGCCTGGGCGAACCCGAACGACAAGCCCGCGGAAGAGTACGCTCGGCGCTGATGCGCAACTGCTGAGACCCGAGCCATGAGTCACTTCCAGCGCATCGCTCTCGAGCACGCAAGCCGCCTTGTCAACCATGGCCCGACCGTGCTGGTCACGAGCCGCAGTGCCGACGGCAAGCGGCGCAATGTGATGGCCGCGGCCTGGTCGATGCCGGTGGAGTTCACGCCGCCGCGCATCGCCATCGTGATTGAAAAGCGCACCTTCACGCGCGAGCTGGTCAGCGACAGCGGTGCGTTCGGCATCTGCATCCCGGGCGCGGCCCTCGCCGACCTGACCTATGCCGTCGGCAGCCGCACGGGCCGCGATGGCGATAAGTTCTCCCGCTACGGCATCGAAGCGGCGCCTGGCGCGGCTCTCGGCGTGCCC
The DNA here is from genome assembly GCA_963761295.1 of uncultured beta proteobacterium. GTDB lineage: Bacteria > Pseudomonadota > Gammaproteobacteria > Burkholderiales > Burkholderiaceae_C > JBBPYC01. The sequence goes on along the minus strand of CAVXGG010000010.1, from coordinate 1,096 downwards.
TTGATCGAGGCGGGCTGCGCTGCTTGGCTCGAATGTCGCCTGATTCCGGAGCCCCACACCGCAGGACGCCTACGACACCTGCTTCGGCGAGGTGCTCGCCGCGGCAGCCGACACGCGGGTCTTTGAACATGGCCGCTGGTCGTTCCGCGACGACAACAGCGCCCTGCAGACCATCCATCACTTGGGCGCAGGCAATTTCGTCCACGCCGGTCGCACGGTATTGGCCAAGGCGCTGAACTGACGCCGGCACAACACTGCACGGAGAACGCACGTCATGTCATCGACGCTTATGAACCTGTTGGACAACCAGCCGGGCGCCTACCGGGTCCTTCCTGGTGGAGCGGCGTACTGCACCGGCATCGTCCCGTACGAGGGCTTCGAGGTCGTTCGCATCCAGCTGCGTTCCTGGTTGCCGCTCGACGAGGCCTATGCCTTCATCGAGCAGTACCTGAAAAGCCAGGGTCGCCCGATCCAGGCCTTCTGCGGGATAGAGATGCGAGTCCCCGAGCAGCTCACGCCGGCGAACTGGTCGAGCTTCAATACGCCCTACCTCGCGCAGTTGCGGAATGGGGGCTCGTTGCATGGCGACTACAGCAAGGTTTGCCGATCCAACATCGCGCTGGCGTCTTTCGCTCCGCAAACCCCTTCATGTGCGCCTTCAGCTTTACGGCACCGGCGTCGGCCGAGGGGGTTTCGTTCTGCCTTTCGGGAATGGCCGATCTCGACTTGAATGACAAGATCATCGCGGACCACGACACCCGTCCCGCGGCCATGAAGAAGCGGGCTCAGCACACCATCGCGGTGATGGGTTCGAGCCTGAGCAAGCTTGAGTTGTCCTGGAAGGACGCTCATCAGCTCGCCCTCTTCATGTCTGCGAGATCCCGGACCTTTGGGAGCCGTCGGTGCTCGGCGATGGTCGGCGAAGCCGTACGGCAGGGCGTGATCGTGTATCGGGCTCGACCGCCCATCGTCGGTGGCGAGGTCGAACTCGAAGCGCGGGGCACCGCAGGGACTTGACCCTCTGATCTCCGACGCCACCAGGGGCATCAAGCGCACCCGGCGTACCGCGAAGCGGACGCTGGAGGAGGTCCGCTTT
>CAVXGG010000009.1:0-239098 GCA_963761295.1 uncultured beta proteobacterium | reverse complement strand
GCAGGCGATGAAGGACGCGCAGGCCGAGGCCGACCGCGTGCTGCGTTCCTACAAATAACCTGATGGTTGCGGCGGCAACGAAGCAGGTCGGGCCGTACCGCGCGTCGTTTGATGCGATGCGCACCGTGCACGCCTGGCTGATGCTGCTGCCGGCGTTGGTGCTGCTGGTCGCGTTCACGCATTGGCCGGCCGTTTCCACGCTTCATCGACAGCTTCTTCTCCACGCCCACGCGGCAGCGGCCGGCCGTGTGGGTCGGCCTGGAGAACTACCAGGTGATGGCCGCGACCCGGTGTTCTGGAAGGCGGTGCGCAACAACCTGTGGTTCGCGGGCGCGACCATCCCGCTGTCGATCGGCCTGGCGCTGGTGATGGCGCTGTGGGTCAACGAGCGCATCGCCGGCCGCGCCTTCCTGCGCATGGCCTACTTCACGCCGACCGTGCTGCCGATGATCGCGGTGGCCAACATCTGGCTGTTCTTCTACACGCCGCAGTACGGCCTGCTCGAGCAGATCACCGGCGCGCTGGGCCTGCCCTCGCACAACTGGCTCGGCAGCCCATCGCACCGCGCTGGGCGCCGTGACGGTGGTCGCGATCTGGAAGGAGGCCGGCTTCTTCATGATCTTCTACCTGGCCGCGCTGCAGACCCTGAACCCGAGCCTGCGCGAGGCCGCGGCGATCGAAGGCGCGTCGCGCTGGTACTTCTTCCGCCGCGTGCAGTGGCCGCTGCTGATGCCGACCACGCTGTTCGTGCTGGTCAACGCCGTCATCAACGCCTTCCGCATGGTCGACCACCTGTTCGTGCTCACGCGCGGCGGGCCCGACAACGCATCGACCCTGCTGCTGTACCACCTCTACGAAGTCGGCTTCAGCTTCTGGGACACCGGCTATGCCGCGGCGATGACGGTCGTGCTGCTGGCGGTGCTGGCCAGCGATCGCGCTGTTCCAGTTCTTCGTGCTCGACAAGCGGGTGCATTACAAGTGACTGCGCAGCCCGCCACTGCGCCGCAGCTCGCGTTCAACGAGCCGACCTGGCTCGACACCGTCGCCGCCTGGCTGCTGGCGCTGCTGTGGATCCTGCCGCTGGCCTACGCGGTCTGGACCGCGTTCCACCCGCCCGATTACTCGACCCGCTTCGACCTGTTCGCGCCGCTCACGCTGGACAACTTCCGCACGCGCCTGGGCCGCGGCGCCGTTCGCACGCTACTTCCTGAACACCACGCTGCTGGTGGCATGATCCTGGTCGTGCAGTTGGTGCTCGGCACGCTGGCGGCCTACGCGTTTGCGCGCTACGAGTTCCGGGGCCGAGAACGTCGCGTTCGCGCTGGTGCTGGTGCAACTGATGATCATGCCCGACATCCTGCTGGTGGAGAACTACAAGACGATGGCGAGCCTGGGCCTGGTCGACACGCTTGCTGGCCATCGGCCTGCCGTACTTCGCATCGGCCTTCGCGATCTTCCTGCTGCGCCAGACCTTCATGGGCATCCCCAAGGAACTCGACGACGCCGCGCGGGTCGAAGGCGCGAGCGCGATGCAGACGCTGTGGCGCGTCTACGTGCCGCTGGCCAAGCCGGTCTACACCGCCTTCGCGCTGGTGTCGGTCAGCTTTCACTGGAACAATTTCCTGTGGCCGCTGATCGTCACCAACAGCGTGAATTCGCGGCCGCTGACCGTCGGCCTGCAGGTGTTCTCTTCCGTCGACCAGGGCGTGGACTGGTCGATCATCACGGCGGCAACCTTGATGACCTCGGCGCCGCTGCTGATCGCCTTCCTGCTGTTTCAGCGCCAGTTCGTGCAGAGCTTCATGCGCGCCGGCATCAAGTGAGTCGGCTGCCATGCAACTCGTGACCTGGAATACTCAGTGGTGCCGCGGGCTGGACGACACCGTGAGCCCCCATCGCATCGTGGAGGGCGCCCGCGCGCTGGCCGACTTCGACGTGCTGTGCCTGCAGGAGATCGCCCAGGGTTACGACGAGATGCCCGGCGGCCCTGGTGATCAGCCGGCCGAACTGCAGGCGCTATTGCCCGGCTATCAATTGTTCTTCGGCGCGGCGGTGGACGAATTCACGTCGGACGGCCGACGCCAGCGCTTCGGCAATCTGATTGCCACACGGCTGCCGGTGCGGCAGGTGCAGCACCACGCGTTGCCATGGCCAGCCGACGCAGATGTGCGCAGCATGCCCCGCATGTGTACGGTCGTCACGGTGCACGATCCGCAATTCGGCTTCGTGCGTGTGATGACCACGCACCTCGAGTTCTATTCCGCACCGCAGCGCATGGCCCAGGCCCAGGCGCTGCGTGCGCTGCACATCGAAGCCTGCGCGCAAGCTGCCGCGGCGCCGCTGGCCGACGACAGCCGGTCACCATTTCAGACCAAGCCGCACACGCCGCATGCGATTCTTTGCGGGGATTTCAATATGACAGCGGCGCAGCCCGGGTACGCGGCCATTCAGCAGCCGTTCGGCCCATCGCGGCTGCGGGATGCGTGGCCACTCGTGCACGGCGAGACACCGCACGATCCGACGTTCATGCTGTTCGACCGCACGCACGGTCCGGAGCCGATCGGCTGTGATTTCGTATTCGTAAGTGACGGGTTGGCGGACCACGTGCAGCGGGTCGATGTGGACCTGCAGACGCAAGTGTCGGACCACCAGCCGGTGGCGGTGGTGCTTGAAAAAATTTGACCGGCGCTGGCCGCGCGGCCTCGCGGCCTCGCTGAACGATTCACGGTCGTGGACGCGGCAGAGCCGTTGAGCTTCGTGAGCGGCACGAGGGAGACTGCAGTCATGCATGCGACCGTGCTGCGACGGCATCCCGCTTGTAATTCAACCACCGCAACACGCAGGCAGGAAAAGCGAAGATGGAATTTGACGAAGTGGTCCGTACCCGACGCAGCATCCGCGGGTACCTGAACAAACCCGTGCCCCGTGCGTTGATCGAAGAAGTGCTGGCGTTGGCGGTGCGCGCGCCCACTTCACTCAACACGCAGCCGTGGAACTTTTATGTGGTCGCCGGCGCCGTGCTGGACCGGATCCGAGCGGGCAACGTGGAGCGCAACCTGGCCGGTGTTGCGCATTCGCGCGAGTTCCGCATGGGGCCGGGCTACGAAGGCGTGCACCGGGAGCGCCAGATCGGCATCGCCAAACAGCTCTTCGCCGCGATGGGCATCGAGCGCGACAACAAGGAAAAGCGGCAAGACTGGATTCTGCGCGGCTTTCGCCAGTTCGATGCGCCGGTGTCCATCGTCGTGACCTACGACCGCTCGATCCACGGCAGCGATATCGCGCCGTTCGACTGCGGCGGTGTCGTCAACTGCCTCGTGAACGCCGCCTGGTCGCGCGGGCTCGGCTGCGTGGTGAACAGCCAGGGGATCATGCAGTCGCCGGTCGTGCGTGAGCATGCGGGCATCCCCGACGATCAGGTGATTCAGACCTGTGTGGCGATGGGCTGGCCGGACGAGACGTTTCCAGCGAACGCGGTGATCTCGCAAAGAAAGTCGGTTGCGCAAGCGGCAGTGTTCGTCGGCTTCGATGACTGAACTGCAAGTGGGTCTTCCTGGTGCCAGCTCAGGCAGTGAGGGCGGGGAAGTCCACCACGGCCTGAACCGGGATTTTGGTCATGCAGATCGCAAACAAGTCGCTGCCCAGCCACGCAGTCAGCCAAGCTTGTAGCGCAGGCAACCGCTGTCCGGCAAACCAGGCGGGCTCGACGGCCGCGAACTGACGCACGAACGGAAAGATCGCGATGTCGGTGGCGCAAGCGGCGGTGCCGCCGAGAAAGGATGCGCTTTGCAGCCGGGCGTCCAGCGGGATCAGAAAGGCCGCCATGGCGTGGGCGCGGTGGACCTCGCGGGCGTCCGCGTCGTGCGGAAAACGCTGCGGATACTTGTAGCGATCCAGGTGGTGTTTGAATACATCGTCGTTCAAGCGGAGCAGTTCCAGGTTGTCGGCAGACTGGGCGCGACGCCACCACGCGTTGCCCTCATGCACGTCGAACGCCCAGGCCATGATGTCCAGGCTTTCTTCGAGCACCTTGCCGTCGGGCAGCCGCAGTACAGGCACCGTGGCCCTGGGCGACAGCTCGACCAGCGCGGCGGGCTTGTCGCGCAACACAATCTCGAAGGCTTGGAAGCCGCGCCGGGCTTGCAGCAGCGCCATGCGGGCCCGCATGGCATACGGGCAGCGGCGGTAGGTGTACAGCAGCGGCAAGGCTTCGGCGGTTGCCGCAGGCTTCGTCGTCACGGGGAACGCGGCACTTTTCCTACCGTTTTCACTGCGCGCAAGAAGTCGAAGTCGGCGCCCTGGTCGGCCTGCAGCACGGTTTGCAAAAACAGCTTGCGGTAGCCGCGCTCGGCCGTCGGCATCGACCGTTGGCGCGCTTTTGCACGGCGAGCCAGTTCCTCATCCGACACCAGCAGCGTGATCTCCCTGTTCTTCACCGACAGCCGGATGCGGTCGCCGTTGTGCACATGCGCGAGCGGCCCGCCGATCGCCGACTCGGGCGTCACGTGCAGCACGATCGTGCCGAACGCGGTGCCGCTCATGCGGCCGTCGGAGATGCGCACGATGTCTTTCACGCCGGCGCGCGCAAGCTTCTGCGGGATCGGCATGTAGCCCGCCTCGGGCATGCCTGGCGCGCCTTTCGGGCCGATGTTTTTCAGCACCAGGATGTCGTCCGCGCGTCACATCGAGATCGTCGCGGTCGATCCGGTTCGCGAGGTCTTCGAGGTTCTCGAACACCACCGCTCGGCCTTCGTGCTCCATCAGCTTCGGGTCGGCCGCCGACTGCTTGATGATCGCGCCGCCGGGCGCGAGATTGCCGCGCAGCACCGCGATGCCGCCTTCGCGGTAGATCGGATCGTCGCACGGGCGCACCACATCCTGCGTGAACGCGGGGCCGGCCGCGTCGATTTCCTCGCCCAGCGTCCGGCCGGTCACCGTCAGCGCATCGAGGTGCAGCAGCGGCTTCAACTCGCGCAGCAGCGTGGTCATGCCGCCCGCATGATGAAAATCTTCCATGTAATGCTGGCCGGAGGGCTTCAGGTCCACCAGCACCGGCGTTTCGCGGCCCATGCGGTCAAGCGCGGTCGAGGTCCAGGTCGAGCCCCATGCGGCCGGCCATGGCGGTCAGGTGCACCATCGCCGTTGGTCGATCCGCCGATCGCAAGCAGCACGCGCAGCGCGTTCTCGAATGCCTGCGGCGTCAGGATCTGGTCGATCGTCAGGCGATCCTTGGCCATCTGCACGGCTTGCGCGCCGGTCTGCTCGGCGATGCGGATGCGGTCGGCCGTGACAGCGGGCGGCGACGCGCCGCCGGGCACCGTCATGCCGAGCGCTTCGGCGATGCACGCCATCGTGCTCGCGGTGCCCATCACCGAGCAGGTGCCGACGCTGGCGACCAGCTGATCGTTGACGTCGGACAATTCGTCGGCTTCGATGTCGCCGGCGCGGAACTTGGCCCAGTAACGCCGGCAGTCCGTGCAGGCGCCGACGCGTTCGCCACGGTGGCTTCCCGTGAGCATCGAGCCCGTGATGAGCTGGATCGCAGGCAGCCCGGCCGATGCCGCGCCCATCAACTGCGCGGGCACGGTCTTGTCGCAGCCGCCGATCAGCACCACCGCGTCCATCGGCTGCGCGCGCAGCATTTCCTCGGTGTCCATCGACATCAGGTTGCGCAGGAACATGCTGGTCGGCGCGGCAAAACTTTCGTGGATCGAGATCGTCGGAAAGTCCATCGGCAGGCCGCCGGCCAGCATCACGCCGCGCTTCACGGCCTCGAGCAGTTGCGGCATGTTGCCGTGGCACGGGTTATAGCTGCTGCCGGTGTTCGTGATGCCGATCACGGGCCGGTCCAGCGCCGCGTCGGTGAAGCCCGCGCCTTTGATGAACGCCTTGCGCAGAAACAGCGAGAAGCCGGTGTCGCCGTAGCTGGTCAGGCCTTTTTTCATGCCCGAGGGGTCGGTGCCGTCGGCGGATGGGGTAGGGGGTTTCTTGTTCGCCATGGGGTCACTCCGGCGCGATGCGGGCTTCATCGATCAACTTGGCCCAGCGCGCGACTTCGGCGTTGATGCGTTCGGCCGATTGGGCCGGTGTGGTCGGCTTGGCCGCGTAGACGCCCTGCTTCAAGAACTGCTCTTTTGCCTCCGGGTCCTGCACGATCTTTGCAAGCGCCGCGTTCAGCTGCGTGACGATCTCGGGCGGTGTGCCGGCCGGCGCGAGCACGCCGAAGGTCGATGCGACGTCGAGGCTCGGCATGCCGGCTTCCGGCGCCGAAGGCACATCCGGCAGCATTGAAATGCGCTCGGGCATCGTCACGGCCAAAGCGCGCAACTTGCCGGCCTGAATGAACGAAAGCGCGGCCGGCACGGTCTCGACCATTATGTTGACCTGGCCGCCGACCAGGTCCGTCATGGCCGGGCCGCTGCCTTTGTAGGCGATGTGCTGCATCGGCACCTGGGCGTCGCGTTTCAGCATCTCGGAGCCCATGCGCTGCGGCGAGCCGGCGCCCGACGAGGCGAAGTTGAGCTTGTCGGGATTGGCCTTGCCGTATGCGATCAATTCTTTCAGCGTATTGGCCGGCACCTGCGGATTGACCACCACCACCAGCGGCACCGAGCCGACCACCATCACGGGTGCGAAGTCCTGCGTCAGGCTGTAGCGCAGCTTGCCTTTCTCAAGGGTTGCCATCGTCGAATGCGAGGTCAGCGCGCCCATCAGCAACGTGTAGCCGTCGGCAGGTGCCTTGGCTGCAGCTTCGGCGCCGATGTTGCCGCCCGCGCCGCCGCGGTTGTCCACCAGCACGTTCTGGCCGAGCGCGTCGCCGAGCCGCTGCGCGACGATGCGGCCGATCACATCGGTCGCGCCGCCGGGCGGATAGGGAACGATCAGCTTGATGGGTTTGTCCGGATAAGCCGCAAAAGCCGTCATGGTGCCGGCCAACAGGGCGCCGGCAAGACAGGCATGCACGAACGCGCGGCGGGGCAGATGGGAAAAGACCTTCATTGATTTGTCTCCTGGGTGTTGTGTAGCCGGCGACCCCTCGCGCGGCACCGCTCAAGTGTGGCGCAACTGGCGGACATCACAAAGCAATGGCCGACGAGTGCTCTCCTGATGATCCGGCAGGCAAGCCCGAACCGGGGCAGGGTAGACCGGCATTGACAGCTTCGCTGCACCTCCCGTCAAATCGTCGCGGCAGCGCCAGTGCGCTGGTTGCCGGCCGGCCTGCCGCAGAAATGCCGCGGGATGACCGGACAGACGGTTCGCCCACAAACAAGGAGACACACCACATGTATCGACCGATTCGCGCCCTCGCACGCGCCGCCGCCCTGGCCACCGCAGCCATGCTGTGCGCGCCTGCATTCGCCCAGTCACCGCCCGTGCTGCACGGCGCCGTGCAGTTCGCCGACGACCATCCGTTCAACCAGGCGCTGCTGAAATTCCAGCAACTGGTGAAGGACTACTACGGCAAGCCGGTCGAGTTCGTGCTGCATCGCAACAGCGAGCTCGGCGTGGAAAAAGATTACTTCGCCTATATGAGCCAGGGCATCTCGGTCGACTACGGCATCGTCTCGCCCGCGCACATGTCGACGTTCGCCAAGGCCGCGCCGCTGATGGACATGCCGTTCCTGTTCCGCGACATCGCGCACTGGAACAAGGTGCTCGACTCGGACGCGTTCGCGCCGATCGTCGACGAAGTGGCCAAGAAAGCCGACGTGATGATCCTCGGCTACGCGGGGGGCGGCACGCGCAACATCATCGCGAACAAGCCGGTGCGCAACCTGGAAGAGCTGAACGGCCTGTCGATGCGCGTGATGGGCGCGCCGATCCAGACCCAGATGTTCTCGGCAATCGGCGCCAAGCCGACCGTGATCGCCTACAACGAGGTCTACAACGCGATCCAGACCGGCGTGATTCAGGGCGCCGAGAACGAAGCCGCCGGGCTGGATGCGATGAAGTTCTACGAAGTGGGGCCGGACATCTCGCTCACGCAGCACGCCATCACCGTGCGGCCGTTTTGCTTCTCGGCCAAGACATTCCGTCGACTGCCGCCGGAGCTGCAGGCCGCGATCCTGAAGGCCGGCAAGGAAGCCGGCAAGTACGGCCGCGACCTGGAGTCGAAGAACGATTCGGCGCTGCTGGCCAAGCTCGAGAAGGAAGGCAAGCTGAAGACTCACGAGTTCACCGAGCGGCCCAAGCTGCTCGAGCTGGCTGCGCCGGTCAAGCAGGCCTACGCGAAGCAGATCGAGGCCACGCGTCGTCGATCCTCGACCAGGTCAACGCGGTCAATCGACGGTAAGCCACGCCGCACCCCGCTCCCCACCATGCGCACGCTCAACGCAGGATCTACCGCGTGCTGCAGGTGCTGCTGACCGTGCTGATGGCTGTCATGATCATTCCCGTCACGCTGCAGATCTTCTCGCGCTTCTTCGACTTCGTGCCGCGCTACATCTGGACCGAGGAGGCCGCGCGCTTCTGCCTGATCTGGCTGATCATGCTCGGCGCGACGATCGCCGTGCGCGACGGCAGCGCATTTCGATGTCGACGTGCTGCCGCCGCCGAAGACCGCCAAATCGAGGCCATCGCGCGCATCGTCGTGCACGTGGCGATCCTGCTCGTGGCGCTTGATCTTCCTCGCGCTTCGGCTGGCGCTTCGCCGATATTCGGCTGGCAGCAGAGCTCGGAGATGACCGGGCATCAACATGCTGAGCGATCCACGCCGCCTGGCCGCTCGCGGGCTTGTGCTGGTTCGCTTTTCCTGGCCGGAGCAGTTCGCCGACGACATCCGGCTCTACCGGGAGCGGCGACGATGGGCGCCGCTTGAAGTCGCGCTGATCCTGTTCGGCGTCTTCGGCGTCTGCTGATCGCTGCGGGTGCCGGTCGCGTTCGCGCTCGGCCTGGCCTGCATCCCGGTGTTCTTCATCGACGACCGGCTGACGCCGTTCCTGCTGCTCAACGAGATGTTGAAGTCCTACAACTCGTTCCTGCTGCTGGCGATGCCGTTCTTCATGCTCGCTGCCAACCTGATGAATGCGGCCGGCATCACGGAGAAGCTGATCAACCTCTCGCGCGCCCTGGTCGGCCACCTGCCGGGTGGACTGGGCCACGTCAACGTGCTGGTGTCGATGCTGTTCGCCGGCATTTCCGGCTCGTCGACGGCGGAGGCCGCGGGCGTCGGCGGCGTGCTGATCCCGGCGATGAAGAAGCAGGGCTACGACACGCCGTTCGCGGTCTCGCTGATCGCCTGCGCCGCGGTGATGGGCGTGATCATTCCGCCGTCCATCCTGATGGTGGTCTGGGGCGGGGTGATCTCGGTGTCGATCGGCGGCCTCTTCATGGCCGGCGTCGCTGCCCGGGTGATGATGGCGCTGTCGTTGATGGTCACGGTCTACATCTACGCCAAGCGGCGCGGCTATCCGGTCCATCCGCGCGTCACCTCGCGCGAATTCTTGAAGGTCGCCGGCGCGGCCGATCCTGCCGATCCTCACGCCGGGCATCATCGTCGGCGGCATCGTCGGCGGGCTTTTCACGCCTACGGAAGCGTCGGTCATCGCAGTGCTGTACGCGATGCTGCTCGGTGTGCTCATCTATCGCACGCTCGATATGAGGCGATTGCGGCCATACGTTGTACGACTCGGCGCGCTTCGCCGGCGATCGCGCTCTTCTGCATCGGCACCGCCTCCGCGTTCGGCTGGCTGCTCGCCTACTTCCGCATTCCGCAGCTCGTGGTCAACGCGGTCGCGTCCTGGGGCGGCGGCGTCACGAGCGTCGGCTTCATCACCGCAGCGGCGTTCCTGTTCATCGGCTGCTTCATCGATGCGATTCCCGGCGATCATCATCGTCGGCACCATCCTCGCGCCGCTGGCCGCGCAGGTCGGCATGCATCCGGTCCATTTCGCGCTGATCGGCGTGATCTCGATCGCCTATGGGCTCGTCACGCCGCCGTACGGGCTGTGCCTGATGATCGCGTGTTCGGTCGGCGGCATCAAGATCCGGGAGGCGGTGAAGGACACGGCCATCCTGTTCATTCCATTGATGACGGTGCTGCTGATCGTGATCCTGTTTCCGGATCTGTTGCTGTGGCTGCCGCGCACCGTGCTGCCGAATTTCGTCAAGTAGGAGGGTGTGCCATGCCGACCTTCACGCCGCTGAGCGCCGGCTTCGGGCTCGAATGCCGGGATATCGATCTGACGCGAGATTTGAACGACACGGCTTTCGCTGAGATCGAACGTGCGTTCTATGCGGGTCAGGTGCTGGTACTGCGCGGCCAGTCGCTGACCCCAGCCCAGTTCGTCGCGTTCGCACAGCGCTTCGGCCCTGCGCAGCCGCACGTGATCGACCAGTTTCATCACCCCGACGACCCAAACATCCTGATCCTGTCGAACGTGCGTGATTTGCACGGGCAGCCGACCGGGCTGCAGGATGCGGGTTCGTACTTTCACACCGATTATTCGTACCTGCGCATGCCGGCGCGTGCGACCACGCTCTATTCGATCCAGGTACCCAAGGTCGGCGGCAACACCTTGTTTGCGAATCAGCAGGCCGCCTACGACGATCTGCCGCAGGCGATGAAGCGGCGCATCGACCCGCTCGTCGCCGTGCATCACTACGGCAACCGGCAGGACACGGACGACGCCTCGCGCACGGCTGCCTCACCGCTGTCGGCCGCGCAGAAAGCGAAGATGCCGCTGATCACGCACCGCATCGCGCGGCCGCATCCGGTCACCGGGCGCACGTCGCTCTATGCGGTCTCCGGCAGCTCGTTTGGCATCGTCGGCATGCCGGCAGACGAATCGCGCGATCTGCTGGACGAACTGGCCGCGCATGCAACGCAGCCCAAGTACGCCTACAGCTTGGCCTACGGCGTCGGCGACGTGGTGATCTGGGACAACGCCTCACTGCTGCACGCAGCCACCTTGATCGACCCGGCCGATGCGCGCACGCTGTGGCGCGTGACCTTGCTGGAGACCAACCCCGACGCGATGGCGCCGCAGATCATGGCGTCCGCCTACGAAGACAGCATGGCTTGAATGGCGGGGGCGTTTTTGCCCGCTCGACCGTCCAACCATTTCACCCGAAGCAGTCATAAAGCGAGCCGATTCATGCACCTGACCGCCGACGCAAAAGGCGTCTATCCGATCGCCCCGACCCCGTTCTTCGACGACGGCCAGATCGACTTCGAATCGATCGACCGGCTCGTCGACTTCTACCTCGGAATCGGCGCCGACGGCATCACGGTGCTCGGCCAGCTCGGCGAGGCGCAGAAACTCACGCACGACGAGAGCGTCGCGGTCGCGCTGCGCATGATCCGGCGCGCGCCGACGCTGCCGGTGATCGTCGGCGTGTCGGCACCGGGCTTTGCGGCGATGCGCGCGCTGAGTCATGAGGTGATGAACCAAGGCGCAGCCGGCGTCATGATCGCGCCGCCCACGCACCTGCGCACCGATGAGCAGATCGTCGGCTACTACACGCAGGCGGCGCAGGCGATCGGCGCGGACGTGCCGTTCGCGTTGCAGGACTATCCGCTTACGTTCTCGGTCCAGATGACGCCGGCCGTGATCCAGCGCATCGTGCAGGCGCTGCCGTCCTGCGTGATGCTGAAGCACGAAGACTGGCCCGGGCTGGAGAAGATCTCCGCGCTGCGCGGCTTCGAACAAAGCGGCAGCATGCGGCATCTCGCGATCCTCTGCGGCAACAACGGCTTGTTCCTCGACTACGAAATGGAGCGCGGCGCCGACGGGGCGAATACGGGCTATGCGTTTCCGGACATGCTGATCGACATCGTGCGGCTCTCGAAAGCGGGCCAGCGCGAGGAGGCGCACGACCTGTTCGACGCGCACCTGCCGCTGCTGCGCTACGAACAGCAGCCGGGCATCGGCTTGGCCGTGCGCAAGCATCTGTTGATGCGCCGCGGACTGTTGAGCACTGCGGCGCTGCGCACGCCGGCGCCGAAGATGTCGGTCGCTGCTCGCGCGGAGGTCGAGCACCTGCTGGGCCGACTTGCCATGCATGACGAACGGGCGCGGTTGCCAGGGGCCTGACCACACCAAGCCGGTGGACAAGGGCTGGGTACAGTCGCTGCCTGCGGGCGACGGGGTACGGCAGGCAACCCGCGACCCCTGCTGCTGCGGTTGGCGGGTTGGTATAGCCACAAGATTTGCGCATCCTGCATGGCCGGAACGCCCGAGGACGGATGGTGGCCTTGACGAGGCGCCGTCTAGGTTTCGACTGCGGCCTGCAGCAGTTCGATCCCGCCCATGTATGGCACCAGCGCCACCGGCACCCGAATCGAACCGTCGGCGTTCTGATAATTCTCAAGCACCGCGACCAGCGTGCGGCCGACCGCGAGGCCGGAGCCGTTCAACGTGTGCACGAGTTCGTTCTTGCCCTGCGCGTTCTTGAAACGCGCGTGCAGCCGGCGCGCCTGGAACGTTTCGCAGTTGCTGACCGAGCTGATTTCACGGTAGGTCGCCTGCGCGGGCAGCCAGACTTCGAGGTCATGCGTTTTCGCGGCACCGAATCCCAGGTCTCCTGTGCAAAGCGCGACCACGCGATAGGGCAGTTCGAGCCGCTGCAGCACCGCTTCGGCGTGACCGGTCATTTCTTCCAGCGCCTGATAGCTTGTCGCGGGGTGCACGATCTGCACCATCTCGACCTTGTCGAACTGGTGCTGGCGGATCATGCCGCGCGTGTCGCGGCCATACGAGCCGGCCTCGGAGCGAAAACAAGGCGTCTGCGCGGTCAGCCGCATCGGCAACTCGGCCTCGGCCAGCACCGTGTCGCGCACGAAGTTCGTCAGCGGCACTTCGCTGGTCGGGATCAGGTAGAGCGCGGCCGTGTCGGCCTTGTCCTCCGGACCAACTTGTCCGCCTTTCTTCGCAGCGAACAGGTCGGCCTCGAATTTCGGCAACTGCCCCGTGCCCCGCAGCGACTCGGCATTCACGATGTAGGGCGGCGCGCATTCGAGATAACCGTGCTCGTTGGTCTGCAGGTCGATCATGAATGCGGCGAGCGCACGATGCAGCCGCGCGATCGGGCCTTTCATGACCGCAAAGCGTGCACCTGAGAGCTTCACGCCCAGCTCCAGATCGAGCCCGAGCGGCTGGCCCAGTTCGACGTGATCGCGCGGCGCGAAGCTCAAAGCGGCCGGGTTGCCGCCCAGTCCTTCGACCGGGCTCCAGCGGCGCAGCTCGACGTTGTCGGCTTCCGCGGCGCCGACCGGCACGCTCGCGTGTGGCAGGTTCGGCACTTCCAGCAGCATCGTCTGTAGCTCGCTCTGAATCGCATCGAGCCGCGCGCTGGACGCGGACAACTCGTCCTTCATTCGTGCGACTTCCGTCTGCAGCGCGTCGGCCGATTCGCCGCGTCCCTTCGCCTGACCGATCTGCTTGCTCAACGTGTTGCGGCGCGCCTGCAGCTCCTCGGTACGGGTCTGCAATGTCTTGCGCTCGGCCTCGAGCAGCTCGAATGCCTCGACATTCAGAAACGTCTGCGGGGTGCGGCGTGTCTCCAACCGCGCGACGGCAGAAGTCAGGTCTTTTCTGAGCAGCAGGATGTCCAGCATGGGCTTGTTATTGGTGAGGGGCGTCTGTTCGGGAGGCGAGGTGCCGGGCCGTGATCCCCGGCGGGCGCAAATGCAACAGGCAGAGGCAACGGGAGAATTCGGCTTTTCGCGCTCCAGCCCGGCCGGATGGGTCGGGGAACGGCACGGTGTGCTTGCGTAGTATCGTAGCGGGCTGTCAACCCCGTGGACCACGACCGAATGGAGCGCTTCGAGTGAACAAAATTTTCCCATCCGCCGACGAGGCACTCAAAGGCGTCGTGCAAGACGGCCAGATGCTGGCGGTCGGCGGCTTCGGCCTGTGCGGCATTCCGGAGGCGTTGATTCAGGCGCTGCACGACAGCGGCGTCAAGGACCTGACCTGCATCTCGAACAACGCAGGCGTTGACGGCTTCGGCCTCGGCAAGCTGCTGGAGACGCGTCAGATCAAACGCATGATCGCAAGCTATGTGGGTGAGAACAAGGAATTCGAGCGGCAATACCTGGCCGGTGAACTCGAGCTCGAATTCACGCCGCAGGGCACGCTGGCCGAGAAGCTGCGCGCGGGCGGCGCCGGCATTCCGGCGTTCTTCACCAAGACCGGTGTGGGCACGCTGGTGGCCGAAGGCAAGGAAGTGCGCGAGTTCGACGGCGAGCAGTATCTGATGGAGCGCTCGCTGGTGGCCGACGTGGCGCTGGTCAAAGCCGACATCGCCGACAAGAGCGGCAACCTGCGGTTCAACCTGACCGCCCGCAATTTCAATCCGGCGGCCGCCATGTCGGGCAAGGTCTGCATCGTCGAGGTGGAGAAGATCGTCGAAGTCGGCGAACTCGCGCCCGACGACGTGCACCTGGCCGGCATCTATGTGCACCGCATCGTGCTGAATGCGACACCGGAAAAGCGCATCGAAAAACGCACCCTCACGCCGAAAGCAGGAGCTTAAAAATCATGGCCTGGACCCAAGACCAGATGGCGGCACGCGCCGCGCAGGAACTCGAAGACGGCTTCTACGTGAACCTCGGCATCGGCATTCCGACCTTGGTCGCGAACTTCGTGCCCAAGGACAAGGAAGTCTGGCTGCAGTCGGAAAACGGCATGCTCGGCATCGGCCCGTTCCCGACCGAGGACACGATCGACCCGGACCTGATCAACGCGGGCAAGCAGACCGTAACGACGCTGCCCGGCTCCTCCATCTTCGGCAGCCACGACAGCTTCGCGATGATCCGCGGCGGCAAGATCAACCTGTCGATCCTCGGCGCGATGCAGGTCAGTGAAAAGGGCGACCTCGCCAACTGGATGATCCCCGGCAAGATGGTCAAGGGCATGGGCGGCGCGATGGATCTGGTCGCCGGCGTCAAGCGCGTGATCGTGTTGATGGAGCACGTCGCGCGCAAGAAGGACGGCGGCGAGGATTTGAAGATCCTGAAAGACTGCACCTTGCCGCTGACCGGGGTCGCGGTGGTGGACCGCATCATCACGGACTTGGGCGTACTGGACGTGACCGAGCAGGGCCTGAAGATCGTCGAACTCGCGCCGGGCGTCACGCGCGAAGCGCTGCAGGAAAAAACCGGCGCGCCGCTGCTCGACTGACCGCGACGGCGCAGAGCGAATCGGTCCCCGGCGTCAGCCCGGCGCGCCGGGCTCGATCACGTCGCCCCGCATCGCCTTCAGCGGAAACAGCAATTCCCGCTGCGTGTTCGGGCCGATTTCGCGCTCGTCCAGCGTTTTTGCGAAGGCGCCGATGAACGCATCGAACTGTTCGTTCGTCAACTGCATGTCGTGAAGCGTCGTCCGCACGGAGGCCGTTTGATCGGCGCAGGGCCCGTTGCCGATCCGACAGACCTGGGCGGCCAGCGTCTGCTTGAGGTTGGGTGCATCGGCCTTTGCAAACTTCTCCTGGATGCGGGGGTCTTGCTCGACGGCGCGCAGCAGATCATCGACGAGGGTGGCCACGCCCGCCTCGCCGCCGAGGCGCTGGTACAGCGTGCCGAGTGCGACCGGCTTGTCGGCGCAGCCCGCCAGCACGCCCGCCGCAGCCAGCAGCCAGCCCGTGGTCGATGCGCGTGCGTTGGGCACGGCAAGCCCCCAGGATCGAAAGGCGTTCATCATGATGCGGTGTCCCTGCAACCGGTTACTCTGTTGAAAACGCCGCTGTGGCGCGCGCCCATACAGCGTTTGCTGCTATCGAAAACACATCATTTCCTGCGTTGAATCGATGCGTCCGAAAAGGCCTTGACACAGTGGGTTCGACCGATTGTCGGGTCTTCCCCGGCCGACCAGCGGCGACGCGGCCGGGCACGTTGCGCGCAAGCGCCTGTGTCGTTGATCCGAACGGCGTCGTCGCGGCGCCTGTCAAGCCGAAGTCGATCGACTGCCGCCAACCCGTTGGAGAATCATTTGCCATGTCGCGTCAGCCTCAATCGTCACCAACCCTGCCCACGAGTGCAAAGACGAACGCGTTCGCACCGACGCCCACCGACCCGCTGCGGCCGTGTCGTGCCGCGTTGCTCGCTGTGCTGGCGCTGCTCCCGTTCTCAGCCTGCCGCGCCGCGTTGTACGACGAAATCCAGGTCTACGCCGACGACATCAACGAGCCCGGCCGGTTCGGGCTCGAACTGCATGTAAACACCACGCCGCGCGGCCGCTCGGAGCCGGACTATGCGGGCGAAGCGGTGCCGAACCGCGGCTGGCGCGTGACCCCCGAGTTCTCCTACGGACTGACACGGGACTTCGAAGCCGGCCTCTACCTGCCGGTCAGCCGGGAACGCGGCGACAGCACGCGACTGGCGGGTGCGAAGCTGCGCCTGAAGTGGGTGCCTGTGCATGCGGAAGACCATGGCGGCTGGTTCTTCGGGATGAACGGCGAGCTGTCGCGCCTGCAGCGGCGTTATTCCGAATCCCGCAACGGGTTCGAGTTGCGCACGATGCTCGGCTGGCGCGATGCGCGCTGGCTGGTCGCGGTCAACCCGGTGCTCGGCTGGGACCTGTCGGGCGGCTACCTGGGACGTGCGCCCGAGACCGGGCTGTCCACCAAGGTGGCCCGCACGCTGGGCGCGAGCGGCTTTGCGGCCGGGATCGAGCACTACGCGCGGCTCGGGACGCTGACCGACACGTTGCCGTCCGGCCGGCAGTCGAGCACGCTGTATGCGGTGATCGACTACGGTGGTCACGGCTGGGAACTGAACTTCGGCGTCGGTCGCGGGTTGACGTCGAGTTCGGACGCGCTGTCGGTCAAAGCGATCGTCGGGTTTCCGTTTTGAATCGGCGATGTGAGGAACGTTCGGTCCGGCCATCACGCGGGCGTGATCAGACCGTCCCGCCCGCATCCTCGGCCGGATGGCGCTTTGCTATCCAGACCGCCCAGCGCTGCAGCAGCAGCAGCACCGCCGTGATTCCGACGGCCATCGCGAACAGCATCAGATTGCTTTGGTCGCCCGCGCGCAGCCCGAAGCTGAGCGCCGTCGCCACCGCGGGTGGATGCATGATGTTGAACGTGACCATGGTCACGATCGCGAGCACCATCGCGGTGCCGGCTGCCGCGTAGCCGGGACCGAACACCCAGTAGGTCAGCAGACCGAGGCTGGCCGCGCCGGTCTGCGCGAAAACCAACGTACGCACGCTGTTGACGCGACTCTCCGGGTCCAGATAGATCAGAAATGCGCTGGACGCGAGCGACGCGAACAGCAACCGCTGGTGCGTGAGCGCTTCGACGAACGCGAGCACCAGCAGGATGGTCGCGGTCGGCATCATCGCGAGCAGCAATTCCTGCTTGAGCCCGAGTCGGCGGCGCGTCGGCGGCGGCGGCACTACGGGCACCGGATCGACCACCAGCGGAGGGGGCGGCTCGTTCGTGCTCATCGGCTACGCCTCGCAGCGGCATCGCGTGCACGCGTGTCGTCGCTTGCCGTCGTGGCTGGCGAGTCGGTCGCGAGCTCGCCGCTGAGCTCACGGCTCAGAAAATAGTTCAGAGCGGTGCGGATGATCGCGATCGCGCCGAGCTTGCCGATGCGGTCCCAGGTCGGCGCGATCGAGGTGGACAAGATATCGGCGGCCAGTTGCAGCTCGAGCGCCAGCATCAGATAGCGCGCGAACGACAGCCGAATGGGCGTGAAGCTGCCGCCGCGCGCGCGCGCAGTCAGGAAATGCCGCAGCAGACCCGCGACCGCCACCGCCACGCCGGCCGCGATCACGACGGCGCCGAGCATCTCGACGAACAGCCGCAGCCATTCGACGCTGCGTTGCACCCAGAGCTCGACGTGCTCAAACGGCATTCGGATGCGCCCGCTGCACGAAAGTTGCGAGATCCACTTCAGGCCGCGCCCGCTGCCGACAGCCGCACATATATTGGCGCAAACGCCTCGGCCTGCGTGATTTCGACCAGGGTTTCCTTGGCAAGCTCGAGCAACGCAACGAAAGTGACGATCAGCACCGGCGCGCCGCGGCTCGGGTCGAACAGGTCCTCGAACGCGGCAAAGCGTCGTCCCTGCAGTTTCTTGAGCAACTGGCTCATGTGCTCGCGCACGCTCAACGCTTCGCGTGTGACGGTGTGCTGTTGCACCAGCCGCGCACGCGCCGTCAACTGCTCCCAGGCGCGGCGCAGATCGTCCACATGGATATCGGGAAAACGCGGCGCGCGGACTTGGGCGATGTGCACCTGTGCGCACTCGAAATCACGGCCGCGCTGCGGCAATGCGTCGAGCCGGGCGGCGGCCAGCTTCATCTGTTCGTATTCGACGAGCCGGCGCACGAGCTCGGCACGCGGGTCTTCGGGTTCGGCTTCGCCGTCGATGCGCCGGGGCGGCAGCAACATGCGCGACTTGATCTCGATCAGCATCGCGGCCATCAGCAGATAGTCGGCGGCCAGCTCCAGATTGCGCACGCGCACTTCGTCCACGTAGCGCAGGTACTGGTGCGTGAGCGCCGCCATCGGGATGTCGAAGATGTTGAAGTCCTGGCGCCGGATCAAGTACAGCAGCAGATCGAGCGGGCCTTCGAACGCTTCCAGGATCACTTCGAGCGCGTCCGGCGGAATGTACAAATCCTTCGGCAGTGCGAACAGCGGCTCGCCGTAGAGGCGCGCCAGTGCGGTACGGTCGGCATCGCGCGAGGCGACCGGTGCGTCCGGCACTTCGGCCGTGTCGGACTGGGCGTTCATTCGGTCGGCACCGTTTCAGGCCACGGCTGCGTTCGCGCGCAGTGCGGCACGCAACCGATCAATCCTTGCGAGGCGGCGGCGCGTCGGGCGCCGGCGTGACGTCGGTCTGATAGACGTAAGGTTTTTGTGGCACCCGGTCACGCCGCGCGGTGCGCAGGCCGTCGAGGTCCACGTTCTTGTCCCACAACAACGCGCGGCCGGCGCGCTGACTCGCTTCGAGCCCGGGCCGCTCGGCCTTGAGCCGTTCGATGAACTGGGTGGCGTCCGATTGGTAGTCGGCGCGGCGAAAGAACGGCATGACGGGGGCCTTGAAGCGAGCGGATACAGCCGCAATCTTAGCGATGCGGCGCATCGTGGCGACGCGCACCTAAACTGGTTGCGCAACCCGGCCGTCGGGTGACCACGGAGGAATCGATGAGGCGGACTGCTATTGGGAAAGTTTTGACGATGGGGCTGCTCGCGCTGATGCTGAGCCTGGTGGGCTGCGACAGCAAGCGCATCAGTGAGTTGCAGGTTGGTGTCTCCACCGAGGCCGACGTGCGCGCGCTGTTCGGCCAGCCGAAGAATGTCTGGGATGGCCCGGGCGGCAGCCGCATCTTCGAATACAACCGCCAGCCCGAAGGCGCGCGCAACTACATGATCACGATCGGCCCGGACGGCCGCATGACGGCGTTGAATCAGGTGCTCACGCCGGAGAACTTCGCCCGCGTGACGCCCGGCATGGCCATGGAAGACGTGCGCCGCCTGCTCGGCGAGCCGATGAGGAAAACCACTTACCCGCTCAAAGGCGACACGCACTACGAATGGCGCTGGCTCGACGGCGCCAACACGCGGATGATCTTCAGCGCGGTGATGGACCGGGACCTTCGCGTGATCAGCACGGGCAGCCTGCGCGATCCCGAATCGGCGGAGTTGAAAGTCAAATAACTCCACGTGCCGCGTCACGCGCGGAACGCCGCCCGCGGTCGATCGACTGCCTGTCAGGGTTTGGCGCACGCGCCTGACACGGGGGCCACCTGTCACGCATGGGCTATCCAGCGGCTTCAGCGCGCCTTAGACTGACTCTTTTGCGTTGTGCCAAAGGAGCCAGCCGTCGAATGAACGCCCGCGCCAACTTCACCCGCATGGAACACAGCCAGGTCAGTGACTGGCAGCTGATCGGGGCTGAGTTTCAGCAGTTTGCCAAGAAGCTGCCGGACCGTCTGATCGCGCACTTGAAGCTGCTCGAAAACGACTACGGCGGTTTCCCGGTGGATCGCTACACCCACTGCCTGCAGACCGCCACGCGTGCTTGCAAGGACGGCCGCGACGAGGAATACGTGGTCTGCGCGCTGCTGCACGACATCGGCGACACGCTCGGCACGTTCAACCATGCCGACATCGCCGCCGCCGTACTCCAGCCATTCGTCTCCGAACGCAACCACTGGATGGTGCAACACCACGCGATCTTCCAGGGCTACTACTTTTTTCATCACCTGGGACTGGACCGCGACATGCGCGAGCGTTTCCGCGACCATCCGCACTTCGGCCACACGGAAGAGTTCTGCGCGGTGTACGACAACCCGGCGTTCGATCCGCACGGCGAGACGCTGCCGTTGAGTGAATTCGAGCCGATGCTGCGCCGCGTGCTGGCTCAGCCGAAGCAGTCGATCTACAAGGCGGCGCTGCAGGACGGCTGATTCTCATTCGATGGGCGAGGCCAATGCACGTGTGGCCTGAGTCCGGCTTTTGCCAGCCGCGTCCTGCCTCGACGCAGTTCTCGGTGCAATACATCGATTGCATAGACGGTTGGTTGGTGCTGCAATCCCGACAACGCCAAAAGTTTCGCGGTTTCTTGGCGTTAACCAGGAGTGCGGTATGGCAGCAAAACTTTTCGCCGAGTTCGTCGGCACCTTTTGGCTCGTGCTTGGGGGCTGCGGCAGCGCCGTACTCGCTGCGGCCTTTCCCGAAGTGGGCATCGGGCTACTTGGCGTTTCCTTTGCTTTCGGCCTCGCCGTGCTGACCGCCGCTTACGCGCTTGGCCCGGTCTCGGGCGGGCACTTCAACCCGGCGGTGTCGGTGGGCCTGTGGGCCGGCCGTGGACGCTTTCCTGCGTCCCAGCTGCTGCCGTACATCCTTGTCCAAGTCGCCGGTGGGCTCGTCGGCGCGGGGGTCCTGTACCTGATTGCCAGCGGCGCGCCGCAATTTAGCTTGGCCGGCGGCTTTGCGTCCAACGGCTATGGCGAGCATTCGCCGGGCCAGTATTCGTTGGTCGCGGGGCTGGTGTCCGAAGTCGTGATGACGTTCATGTTCCTGATCGTGATCCTTGGCGCAACGCACAAGCGCGCGCCGGTGGGTTCCGCAGGCCTGACGATCGGATTTGCGCTCGTGCTGATCCACCTGATCAGCATTCCGGTCACCAACACCTCAGTGAATCCCGCGCGCAGCACCGGTCCTGCGGTTTTTGTCGGGGGCTGGGCGCTGCAGCAGCTGTGGCTGTTTTGGGTTGCACCGATCGTCGGCGCCGTACTCGCCGGGTTCACCTATAAGGCATTTCTAGAAGAGGAGCAGGTCGAGTTGCCGCCCGTTACGGGGCGGATCAAAACTTGAGGTGCGCGGGCAACGGCAGACATCGTAAGCGCGTCACCCGGCTATCCGTGCCGAAATGCGACGGTCTTGAGCGTGCTCAGACCATGCGGCGCTTTGAAGCCCTTTTTACGCCCGCACCCGGTCGACCGGACGCCGCCGAACGGCGATTCGATGCCGCCCGCCTGCGCCGTAGTTGTTGATGAACGCCTGGCAAACAAGGCGGCCGAACTGCCAGCCTGAAGATCGGGCGCCCGCCCGCCCGCTTCGTGCCGCATCCCGGCAGTGCAACGCGTTACTCTTCGTCGCTCGACGGCGTCGCCGCGCCGGCTACAGCGCCGATCGCCTTGCCGGTGACGCGTGCCGCGCCGATCGTCACGTCGGCCGCAAGCCCGACCGTGCCGACCACCAGCGAGGCGGCGGTGCTGGCCACGTTCACCACGGCGCAGCCACCTAGCCACCCCGGCAAGACGAGCAGGATGGCCAACGCGCCCGCGAGTTGCCACACTTGCTGACGAACACGCCCCCGGGGTGAGGCTGCTCGGTGTAAGGACGTCATCACGGGCATCGTAGCCGGGCTCTGCCGGCGGCAGTCCTCAGCGCACCCGCATGCCGGGTAGCGCGCCCGGCGTGGGGCTCCAGCACGAAGATGCCCGGCGCTGCTTTCTCGTCTGCGTGACTGGCCGCAAGCACCATGCCTTCGCTGTCGCCGAACTTCATCTTGCGCGGCGCCAGATTGGCGACCATCACGGTCAGCTTGCCGACAAGATCGGCGCCTTGATAGGCAGACGCGATCCCCGAGAACACATTGCGTGTGCGGCCTTCGCCGACGTCGAGCGTGAGGCGCAGCAACTTCTTCGAGCCTTCCACCGGCTCACAGGCGACGATCTTCGCAATGCGCAGATCGATTTTGGAAAAGTCATCGATGCCGATCGTCGGCGCGATGGCTTCGCCGCCGGGTGCGGCGTCCGACGCGGCGCCGGCGGCTTCCATTCCATTCGCGGCGGCTGCCGGCTGCACCGGCTCGAACAACGCGTCGAGCGCCTTCGGGTCCACGCGCTGCATCAGATGCCGATAGGCGTCGATCGTGTGCCGCGCGGGCAGTGCGGTCGCTGCATCGCTCCACCGCAACGCCGGGGTGTTCAAAAACGACTCTACGCGCGCGGCCAGCATCGGCAGCACCGGCTTCAGGTAGATCGTCAGCAGCCGGAACGCTTCGATGCAGACCGTGCAGACGTCGTGCAGGCGCGCGGCCATGTCGGGCTTTTTCGCAAGCTCCCACGGCTTGTTCGCGTCGACGTATTCGTTCACGCGGTCGGCCAGCGCCATCACGTCCCGGAGTGCGCGCGCGTAGTCGCGGCCCTCGTAGAGCTCGCGCAGCTTGGGCATGGCAGCCTGCAGGCCGCCGAGCAACGCGGCGCCGTCGTCAGAGACCGCGCCGAGTCTCCCGTCGAAGCGCTTGGCCAGGAAGCCCGCCGCGCGGCTTGCGATGTTCACGTACTTGCCGACCAGGTCGCTGTTCACGCGCAGGACGAAATCTTCCGGGTTGAAGTCGATGTCCTCGTTGCGGCCCGAGAGTTTGGCGGCGATGTAGTAGCGCAGATGCTCCGGGTCGAGTCCGACCGACAGATACTTCAACGGGTCGATGCCGGTACCGCGGCTCTTGCTCATCTTCTCGCCGCCGACCGTCAGGTGGCCGTGCACGAAGATGTGGTCCGGCGCCTTGCGGCCCGAGAAATGCAGCATCGCGGGCCAGAACAGCGTGTGAAACGTGATGATGTCCTTGCCGATGAAATGCACCTGTTCCAGCTCGGGCTGCGCCAGGTAGGCGTCGTAGTCTTCGCCGCGTCGCGTCAGCAGGTTCTTCAGTGACGCAAGGTAGCCGACCGGTGCATCGAGCCAGACATAAAAATACTTGCCCGGCGCGTCCGGGATTTCGATGCCGAAGTAGGGCGCATCGCGGCTGATGTCCCAATCGCCCAGGCCTTTCTTTTCCGCGCCTGCATCCGGTTGCAGCCATTCGCGGATCTTGTTCAGCACTTCGGGCTGCACATGGCCCGGCTCGGTCGTCCAGCGCTGCAGGAATTCCACGCAGCGCGGGTCGGACAAGCGAAAGAAGAAGTGGTCCGAACTGCGCAGCTCCGGTTTCACCCCGGACAGCGCCGAATACGGCTCGATCAGCTCGGTCGGCGCATAGACGGCGCCGCAGACCTCGCAGTTGTCGCCGTACTGGTCCTTCGCGTGGCAGTTCGGGCATTCGCCCAGGACGTACCGATCCGCCAGAAACATGCCTTTGGCGGGATCGTAGAACTGCTCGACGCTTTTGGTGTCGATGAGGCCGGCGCTGCGCAGATCGCGGTAGATGGCCTGCGCGAGTTCATGGTTTTCCGGCGCATCGGTCGAATGCCAGTTGTCGAACGCGATGCAAAAACCGTCCAGATAGGGCTTTCTGCCGGCCGCGATTTCCGCCACGAATGCCTGCGGCGTGATGCCGGCGCGATCCGCAGCGATCATGATGGCGGCGCCGTGCGCATCGTCGGCGCAGACGAAATTGACGTGCGCGCCGTTCATGCGTTGAAACCGCACCCAGATGTCGGCCTGGATGTACTCCATGATGTGGCCGATGTGGAACTTGCCGTTCGCGTAAGGCAGGGCGGTGGTGACGAATAGCTGGCGGGAAGCGGGCATCGAACGGATATGTTTTTTTGATTGGGCGAACAGGCCGAGTGCGCGTCGATTTTAGAAGCCGGCCCGCCTGTCGGCCACGGGGCTCGAAACACGACCGTCGCCGGTGCGGGCCCTGCGGGGCGGAAGTCCGGCCCTGCGCATCCGCCAAGCCGTGACGAATTGCACGGCAGCAGCCGAAAGCCCGAGGCCGCGGCGCCGATGGCGCGGTCGGGCGGCGCTAGATTGACGCAACGGCCGAAGGACGAGCCAACGCATCGGTGGGTGCCGTGGCCCCACCGATGCGGTAAACGCTCGTGGCTTTCTTCAACTATTTTTTCCAAACCCCGGCTTGACAGCAGGCCCCCAGGAGTCACCGCGTCATGTACCGTTCATTTGCATGGATCGTTGCGCTCGCGTGCGGCGCGGGCGGCGCATCGGCCGAAGTCGAACATGTCGCGATCGTTAAAAGCATCGAAGGCGCGATCGAGATCGTGCGCGGCGGCGCCACCACCCGCGCCAGCTCCGGCGACAGACTGTTCGTCTCCGACCAGCTCAAGTCGGCTGCGGACTCGACCGCCGGCGTCGTGTTCAAGGACGGCACGCTGCTGACCGTGGGCCCATCATCGAACATCCTGCTGCGCGACTACGCCTACGAACCGAAGAAAGACAAGTACGCGTTCTCGCTCTACCTCGACAAGGGCAGCGCCGTGTATTCATCGGGTCAGATCGGCAAGCTCGCACCGCAGGTCGTGAAGGTGGAGTCACCCACCGCATCGGTCGGCGTGCGCGGCACGCGCTTCATCATCCGGGCGGAGTAGCGACGGGATGATCGATGGGGTGGGACTCGCCGCGCGGCTCACTGCGCGGCTGCGGCAACGTCGGACCGCAGCCCGCTGGCTGATGGCGTCGCTGCTCGGGCTGGTGCTGGCCGGTTGCGCTTCGCCGCGCACCACGGTCGTGCTGTTGCCGGACGAAGACGGCCACATTGGCTCGGTCTCGGTCTCGGGTGCCGGCAGCTCGCGGCGGCTCGATCGGGCGCTCAGCATCGCGACCGTCGGCGGCTCAGGCCCCGTGGGCATCGCCACGCTTGCGCCCGAAGCGCTGCGTGGGTCCTATCGGCAGCTGTTGCTGGCGCAGCCGACCAAGCCGGAAGTCTTCGTGCTGCAATTCCTGCTCGGCAAAGCCGAGTTGACGCCGGAGTCGAAGGCGCAGATCCCGGCGGTGCTGGCGACGGCGCGCGCCCGCAAGCCGACCGAGATCTCGGTGTTCGGCCATGCCGATGCGATCGGCAGCGATCAGCGCAACGTCAGGCTGTCCGCCGAGCGCGCGGAAGCCGTCGCACGGCTGCTGCGCGCGAGCGACGCGTCGATCGGCGAGATCGAGCTGCGCTGGTTCGGCTCGACGGCACCGCTGGAGCCCTCGGATTCGCGCGGCGCGCAGCCGAAGAACCGCCGGGCCGAAGTCATGATCCTGTAGGGACAGCCGTGCCGTATCGGACCGCCGCCAGCCCGTTGTCACGCCGTCAGGCCTGGTCGATCGTGTGGATCGGCATCGGCTTTGCCGCGCTGGTCGCCGTGGCCGGCGTGCTGCGCGCGGCGCCCTTGGTGTGGCTCGACCACGCGCTGCTCGATGTGCTGCTGCCGCGGGTGGCCAGTGGCGAGCCGGCGCGCGACGCGATCGTGGTCGACATCGACGACGTGAGCCTGTCCGCGCTCGGCCAGTGGCCGTGGCCGCGCTACCGCGTGGCGGCGCTGATCGAACGCATCGCCGCGGCGCAGCCGGGCGCCATCGCGCTCGACATCCTGTTGCCGGAAGCCGATCGCACGTCGCTCGGCCAGATCCGGCAGACGTTCAAGCGCGACTTCGGCATCGACATGGAATTCACTGGCGTGCCGAGCGGTTTGCAGGACAACGACGGCTATCTTGGGCAGCGTGCTGGCAGCGCACGGGGTCGTCGGCTCGATGTACTTTTACTTTGACCACGCCGGGCAGGTCAATGGCGGCGCAGACCGGCCGCTGCGCCTCGGCGGCCGAACCGATCTGCTGGCGCTGAATCAGGCCACCGGTGCGTTGATGAACGCACCCGTCATCGCCGCCGGCGCCGCCAGCAGCGGCTTCGTGAACAGCCAGCTCGACGCGGACGGCGTGCTGCGCCGCGCGCCGCTGCTGATCGGCCACCGGGGTGCGGTGTATCCGAGCCTCGCGCTGGCCGCAGTGATGCGCTCGCTGCAGGTGGCGGAAGCCTCGATCGGCGCCGATGCGAACGGCCCGGTGCTGCAGGTGGCGGACAAAGCGATCCCGATCGACCGGGCCGGCTTCGCCGCGATGAAGTTCAACGGCGGCCCCGACCGATACCGCTCGATCTCCGCGGTCGACGTGCTGGGTGGCCAGGTCGATGCGGCCGCGTTCGCGGGCAAGACAGTCTTCATCGGAACCACGGCGGTCGGCTTGAACGACTTTCACAGCACCGCGGTGCATCCGCATTTCCCCGGTCTCAAGATTCAAGCCGTAATGGCGGAGAACATGCTGCACGGCAGCTTCGTCACCCGGCCGGCCTGGGCCGCTGCTGCGGTGTTCGCGGCCTGCCTGCTGGCCGGCGCGCTGGTCGCCGCGATATTCGTGCTTGCGCGGACCACGGTCGGAATCGTCGCTGCCAGCTTGTTCGGCGGCAGTACGTTGCTGGCGCTTTGCGTGGGGCTGCTGGCGAGCCGGGATGTGTTCGTGTCGATGGCCGCGCCGGTGGCAGTGGTGGTGTGCCTGTTCCTGGCGTTGCTGCTGGCGCGCTACGCGGTGGAAAAGCGGCGCGCGCGCGCCTGGCTCGAACAGCTGGAAAACGCGCGGGAGGTCGCCATGGCGTCGATGGCGGCAGTTGCCGAGACGCGCGATCCGGAAACCGGCGCGCACATCAAGCGCACCCAGCACTACGTGCGCGCGATTGCGCAGGAGTTGCGGCGCGCCGGCCACTGCACGCACATCCTGACGCCGTCCTACATCGACCTGCTGTTTCTGTCGGCGCCGCTGCACGACGTCGGCAAGGTCGGCGTGCCCGACCACATTCTGCTCAAGCCCGGACGCCTGACTCATGAGGAGATGGTGCAGATGAAGCAGCACGCCGAGTTCGGACGAAAAATCATCTTCAGCACCGCCAAAGCCATCGAAGGCGACAACTTCCTGGTCATTGCCGGTGAGATCGCCGGCACGCACCATGAGAAATGGGACGGCAGCGGCTATCCGGGCGGGCTCGCAGGGGAAGCGATTCCGCTGTCGGGCCGCATCATGGCAGTGGCCGACATCTACGACGCATTGATCAGCCGCCGCTGCTACAAAGCACCGTACTCGCATGCGCTGGCAACCACGCTGCTTGCCGAGATGCGAGGCACCACGTTCGACCCGGCGGTGCTCGACGCGTTCTTCCGGATCGAAGACGAGATCAAGACGATCGCAGCCGCCTACAAGGACGAGGAAGAACATTCCGCCGTACAGCCGCTGGAGCGGGAAGCGCACGAGCGGGGCCGCGCCACGCCGCTGCCGCCCGATGCGGACGCGGCGGCGTCGATCGTGGGATCCGCGCTCGTGGTGCTCGGCCGCCAGACCGGGATGGCCGAGCTGTCGGATTGATCTTCGTGCCGCGGGCCGATCGCCGCTCGCATCTGCGCATCTCGTCCGAGCACTCATTGCCCCCGCGGTGCACGTTGCACGCGTCCGGCCAGCAGTTCGCCCTTTTGCTCATTGGCTAGACTCCTTGCACATCAGGAGTCATGCCATGCCCGTCAATGAACAAAGCTTGAAAGACGCACTTGCGAAAGTCGTCGATCCCAATACCGGCGTCGATCTGGTCGCTTCCAGAGCGCTGCGAAATCTGCAGGTCAACGGCGGCGAAGTATCGTTCGAAGTCGAGCTCGGTTACCCCGCAAAAAGCCAGATTCCCGCGCTGCGCAGCAGCCTGATCGCGGCCGCGCGCAGCGTGCCGGGCGTGGAGAACGTCTCGGCCAGCGTCACGAGCAGGGTCGTCGCGCACGCCGCCCAGCGCGGCGTGGCGTTGCTGCCCAACGTGAAAAACATCATCGCGGTCGCCTCAGGCAAAGGCGGCGTGGGCAAAAGCACCACCGCTGTGAACCTCGCGCTCGCACTCGCTGCCGAAGGTGCCTCTGTGGGCCTGCTCGACGCCGACATCTACGGCCCGAGCCAGCCGATGATGATGGGCGTCGTTGGCCGCCCCGAGAGCGACGACGGCAAGACGATGGACCCGCTCGAGAACTACGGCGTGCAGGTCATGTCGATCGGCTTTCTGGTGGACCAGGACGAGGCGATGATCTGGCGCGGCCCGATGGCCACGCAGGCGCTCGAACAACTGCTGCGCCAGACCAACTGGCGGGACCTCGACTATCTCGTCATCGATCTGCCGCCCGGCACCGGCGACATCCAGTTGACGCTGTCCCAGCGCGTGCCGATGACGGGTGCCGTGATCGTCACCACGCCGCAGGACATCGCGTTGCTGGACGCCAAGAAGGGCATCAAGATGTTCGAGAAAGTCGGCGTGCCGATTCTCGGCGTGGTGGAGAACATGGCGGTGCACGTCTGCAGCAACTGCGGCCACGTCGAGCACATCTTCGGCGAGGAAGGCGGCAAGCGCATGGCCGAAGCCGGCAACATGCCGTACCTCGGCGCGCTGCCACTCGACATGCAAATTCGCCTGCAGGCCGACAGCGGCAAGCCGACCGTGGTGTCCGATCCGGACGGCGAGGTCGCGCGAATCTACAAGTCGGTCGCGCGCAAGGTGGCGGTTGCGATCGCGGAGAAAGCAAAGGACTTTTCCACGAAGTTTCCGACGATCTCGATATCGAAGGACACCTAAGAGTCGTCGTGGTGCCCGGTCATGTTCTGGCTGCGCCGGCCAGCAGGAAGCAGCCGGCAACGACCGTACAGGAGTCGCTTCGGGCAGGCGTGTCGGTGATGTCCCATGACAGCTCGGATGATTCGCCGAAGCCCGGTCCGGCATCGAAAAGAACACGGCGGCATCGCGACGTGTTCTCGCAGCCAAGCGCTTGATCGAACTGCAAGGCGCCACACCGCGGATGCCGGACATGCACCGCCGTCGAGCCGAGCCGGCCTGGTGATTGTCCCGCAGGCCGATTCGAACAAGGCCTGCGGGACACCCAGTCTTTTGCTACGCTTTGTCCATGCCGCTGCGTCGTTTCGCAGCGGCAGCCCTGTCCGACGCCAGGAAGGACAGCAGGGCGCGTGCCGCCTTCGACTCGCCAGCCGTGGCCGCTTCGCCGGCAGCGAACGTCGTCACGATCTGAATGGCGGGCGGCAGCGGCCCGAGCACATCGATGCCGCGCAGGTCCATCAATTCGCTGAGTTGCTGAAAGCCGAGCGCGATCTTTCCCTCGGCCACCAGCGAGCCGACCGGCACACCGGGGGGCGCCTGGATCAGGCGCGCGCCGAGCTGCTCTTTGATGCCCCATCGCTCGAACAACGCAAGCAGTTGCACGCCGCTCGGCCCGGTCGAATAGCCCACGCTGCGCGCGTCCAACACGGTCTGCCGGACCGCTTCTTCGCTGCCGATGTCGGGACGGGTGGCACCCGCGCGCACGGCCACCGCAACGCCGGAGCGCGCCAGATCCACGCGGCTGTCGGCCACCACCTTGCCGGCGGCAATCAGGGCGTCGATCGCGTTGGCCGCAAGCACGACGACATCGAACGCTTCGTCGGCCTGCACGCGCTTCACCGCATGATGCCGCCAACCGATTCGACCGCTGCGTGAATGCCTGAGTCATGTTCGAACTGCGCAGTCAGATCGGCGAGCAGCTGGCGCGTCGCCATCGAAGAAATAACCTTCAATGTGGTTTTCATGCGGGCAAGGCTCCAGTCCGTGATTCAACGGCGCCGATCGACAAATGCGGCCACGCAATCGATCAACGCCTGCGGCTGGTCCCGCTGCGGCGAATGCCCGCATTCGGGCAGGTGCGCGACCTCGGCGTGCGGCACGCCAGCCGCGATCGCATCGATCTGCGCGAGCGTCCCGTAGTGGTCGTCAAGGCCTTGCACCGCCAGTGTCGGGCAGCGTATCTGCGGCAGCAACGGCACGATGTCGCCGCTCCTGAAATTCGGATCGAGCCAGACGTCGTTCCAGCCCCAGAACGCGGATTCGGGGTCGTCGTGATATTTGGCCAGACCATCGTGCAGCTCCGGCGACGCCATGAACTGCTCGCGCGTCTGGCGGATGCTTGCGATCGACACGGATTCGACGAACAGGTGTGGCGCTACCGCGATCAGGCCCGCCACGCGCTCGGGAAACAACGCCGCATGCATCAGCGCGATCGAGCCGCCATCGCTGTGGCCGAACAGCCAGGGCCGCTCGTGCTGCGGCAGGCCGACGGCCTGGAAGAATGCCGGCAGGAAGTCGTGCGCCTGACGCTGCATGAAGTCGATCGGCCACCGCTCGCCCGCCTCGCGCGGCGTGGAACGGCCATAGCCGCTGCGTGAGAACACGAGGCCGCGCATCCCCGCCGCATCGCACAGGCGCTGCGGAAAATCCTTCCACATCGCAAGCGATCCGAGCCCTTCGTGCAGGAACACCATGAGCGGCGCCGCCGTGCGCGCGGGCGCGAGCCACCGGTACTCTATCCGGTCGTTGCGGCCGGCCCAGTCGACCGGCACGAACGCGACGTCGGCGCCCCCGGCGCTCATGCGCGCGCCGCGTGTTGCGCCGCCTGCCGCGTTTCCTGCGCGCGCAGCCGGAATCGCTGGATCTTGCCGGTCGCGGTCTTCGGCAACTCAGGCAGAAAGTCGAGCTCGCGCGGGTATTTGTGCGGCGCCAGGCGCTGCTTGACGAACGCTTTGAGCGCCTCGGCCAGCTCGGGCGTGGGCGCTGTGCCGTCGCGCAACACGACAAAGGCTTTGGTGCGCGTGAGCCCTTGCGCATCGGGCACGCCGATCACGGCCGCTTCGAGCACGCTCGCGTGCTGCACCAGCGTGGCTTCGACTTCGAACGGCGACACGTACTGGCCGCTGACTTTGAGCATGTCGTCGCTGCGGCCCGAGTAGGTGTAGTAGCCGTCTGCATCGCGCACGTACTTGTCGCCGCTCATCGTCCAGGCGCCCTGGAACGTCGCGCGCGACTTGTCGCGGTTGCCCCAATACATCAGCGCGGCGCTGGGGCCCTGGATGTAGAGATCGCCGACTTCACCGTCGGCCACCGGCCGACCGGCCTCGTCGCGCAGTTCGATCCGGTAGCCGTCGACCGCTTTGCCGGTGGTGCCGTAACGCACGTCACCGGGCCGGTTCGACAGGAACACGTGCAGCATCTCGGTCGAGCCGATGCCGTCGATGATGTCGCAGCCGAAACGTGCTCGGAACCGCTCGCCGATGTCCTGCGGCAGCGCCTCGCCGGCCGACGAGCACATGCGCAGCGCGACCTGCTCGCGCTGCGGCAACTGCGGGTGCGCGAGCATGCCCGCGTAGCCGGTCGGCGCGCCGAAGAACACGGTGGGGCGGTGCCTTTGCCAGATCGAAAACACCGCCTCGGGCGTGGGCCGCCCGGCCAGCAGCACGACGGTCGCGCCGGCGGCGAGCGGAAACGACAGCGCGTTGCCCAGGCCGTAGGCGAAGAACAGCTTCGCCGCAGAAAAGCACACGTCGTCTTCGCGCAGCGCCAGCACGTTCTCGCCGTACAGCGCGCAGGTCCAGTACAGGTTCGCATGCGAATGCACGGTGCCCTTGGGCCGGCCGGTCGAGCCCGATGAATACAGCCAGAAGCCGGGATCGTCGCCGCCGACTCGCGCAGGGGCGAGCGGGCCGGCCGGTGGGCCGCCGGCCGCGTACGCGGCAACCAGGGCGTCGATCGACGTCCAGCCACTGCGCGCTTCGGCCGGCCGAGAGACGATGCGATGCCGTACCTCGTTCGCGCTCTGCGCCAGCGCCTGCTGCAAGGTCGGCACCAGCGCGTCGGACGCAAACACGGCCTGCGCGCGCGAATGCTCGAGCATGTAGACGTAGTCTTCCACCGGCAACAACGTGTTGACCGCGACCGGGACGATGCCGACGTACAGCGCGCCCAGAAACACGATCGGCCAGTCGGTGCCGTCGTGCATGCACAGCAGCACGCGCTCGTCGCGCCGCAGCCCCAGCGCCAGCAGCGCCGCGCCCATGCCGCGCACGCGCTGGAACAACTCGCCGTAGCTGAGCCTTCCGGCATCGTCGATATAGGCGGTCTTGGCCAGCCGCGCGGCGTTGCGCTCGATCAGCCAGCCCGCGAAGTTGAACGGTGCGCCGTTGGAGGGAATGTTCACGTGGGATGTTCTTTCCGCAGAAGATTCGCAACGACCCGAGGCCGACGACATGCGCTCGGCTGGCCGCTGCAGACGATTGGCAGTATGCAACATAATGCAGGAAATGCGCAATATTCTGCATCCTGCCAAGCGCCGGCGAGACCTTGCCATCCGATGAACGACCGACACGCTGCTCCTGAAGCCGCCGGGTCCAGAGCGGGCAATGCGGCGGTGGCCGAAGCGACGCGCCATCCGTTTCTGGTGCAACTTGGCGAGCGCGTGCGCGAACTGCGCGGGCGCCGCGGCCTGACGCGCAAGTCAATCGCGCTGGCCGCCGGTGTGTCCGAGCGGCACCTTGCGAACCTCGAGTACGGAACCGGCAACGCGTCGATCCTGATCCTGCTGCAAGTCGCGCAGGCGCTGCAGTGCTCGCTGGTCGAACTGCTCGGCGACGTCAGCACGTCGTCGCCCGAATGGCTGCTGATCCGCGAACTGCTTGGGCAGCGCAGTGAAGTGGAATTGCGGCGCGCGCGCATCCAGTTGAACCAGATGTTCGGCGGCGCGGTGCAGGGCGATGCACAGTCCACACGCAATGCGCACATCGCGCTGGTCGGCCTGCGCGGCGCGGGCAAGTCGACACTGGGCCGCATGCTGGCCGACGATCTGGACTACCCGTTCGTCGAACTGTCACAGCAGATCGAGCAATTCGCGGGCTGCCACATCGGCGAGATCCACAACCTGTACGGCACCAACGCGTATCGGCGCTACGAACGGCGCGCGCTGGAAGCGGCGATCGAGGCCCATCCGCAAGCCGTGATCGCCACGCCGGGCGGGCTCGTGTCCGACGCGGCCACGTTCAACCTGCTGCTCACGCGCTGCTTCACGATCTGGCTGAAAGCACTGCCGCAAGACCACCTGGCCCGCGTGCAGGCGCAAGGCGACACGCGTCCGATGGCCGGCAGCCACGAGGTGATGGACGACCTGCGCCGCATCCTGATCGGCCGCTCGGCGTTCTACGCGAAGGCCGATCTGGCGATCGACACCAGCGCGCAGGCGCTCGAGCAAACGTTCCGGTTGCTGCGTGAGCGAACACGGACGGCGGTTGGACTCGAGAGTTGATTCGCGTGCAGCCAAACGCTACGTTAAACCTGGCTGCAACGGCTTTGTAGTAGAGCGGCGCAGCATGTTTCGATCAAAAAGTCGGGAAGGATTGGCCAGCCGCATCAGGCCGCCCGGCCTGCTTCGGGACAACGGCATTGACGCGCCGCGGGAAACGCAATATAGTTCATGTCAGGCAGTCCGACGACATGCATTAAAGTGCTTTTTCTGCAAATCGTTCGACGCATTCATCCGCCCATAAGGAAGCTGCCATGACCGACATCGCTCAACGCGTGGAGTACCAGACCGATCCCTCGCAATACCGGCATTGGAAACTTGCCTTCGAAGGCGACGTTGCGACGCTGTCGATGGACATCGACGAAGACGCGGGCCTGCGCCCGGGCTACAAGCTGAAGCTCAACTCTTACGACCTCGGCGTCGACATCGAACTGCACGACGCATTGCAGCGCATCCGTTTCGAGCACCCGGAGGTGCGTGCGGTGGTGGTCACCAGTTCGAAAGAACGCATCTTCTGCTCGGGCGCCAACATCTTCATGCTGGGCTTGTCGAGCCACGGCTGGAAGGTGAATTTCTGCAAGTTCACGAACGAGACGAGAAACGGCATCGAGGATTCGAGCCGGTCCAGCGGCCTCAAATTCATCGCCGCGGTGAACGGCGCCTGCGCGGGCGGCGGTTACGAGCTCGCACTGGCCTGCGACGACATCGTGCTGGTCGACGACCGCTCGTCATCCGTGTCGCTGCCCGAAGTGCCGCTGCTCGGCGTGTTGCCCGGCACCGGCGGCCTCACGCGCGTGACCGACAAGCGCAAGGTCCGGCACGATCATGCGGACATCTTCTGCACCAGCGTCGAAGGCGTGCGCGGCAAAAAGGCAGTCGACTGGCGTTTCGTGGACGCGATCGCGAAGACGCAAGCGTTCGCACAGACGATCAAGGACCGGGCAGCGGACATGGCGAGCAAGAGCGACCGGCCGGCCGACGGCAAAGGCGTGCAACTCACACCGCTCAAGCGGGAGATCGGCGCCGACGTGCTGCAGTATGGCTTCGTCAAGGTTGCGATCGATCGCTCTGGGCGCACGGCCGATTTCAGCGTGCATGCGCCAACCGAAGCGCAGCCTGCCGATGTCGCGGGGATCGAAGCCGCCGGCATCGACTGGTGGCCGCTGCAGATGGCGCGCGAACTCGACGACGCGATCCTGCAGATGCGCACCAACGAGTCCGAGATCGGCACCTGGCTGCTGCGCACCGAAGGCGATGCGGCGAACGTGCTGGCCGTGGACGCATCGCTGGTTGCGCATCAAGATCACTGGCTCGTGCGCGAGACCACCGGCATGCTGCGCCGCACGTTGTCGCGCCTGGACGTATCGGCACGCAGCCTGTTCGCGTTGATCGAGCCAGGGTCCTGCTTTGCAGGCACGCTGGCCGAACTCGCGTTCGCGGCCGACCGTGCGTACATGCTGACCCTGCCCGACGACGAAGCGAAAGCGCCGAAGCTGACCTTGTCCGAGATGAACTTCGGCCCCTATGCAATGGCCACGCATCAGTCGCGCCTGCAGCGCCGCTTTCATGAGGAAGCCGGGCCGATGGAGGCCGCGCGTGCCGCGATCGGCAAACCGCTCGATGGCCCCGCCGCGCTTGAACTCGGCCTGGTCACTGAAGCCCCCGACGACATCGACTTCGCTGACGAGGTGCGCCTTGCGATCGAAGAGCGCACCGCGATGTCGCCCGATGCGTTGACGGGGCTCGAAGCGAACCTGCGTTTCTCCGGCAAGGAAACCATGGAGACCCGCATCTTCGGCCGGCTGACCGCCTGGCAGAACTGGATCTTCAACCGCCCGAACGCCACCGGCGCAAAAGGCGCTCTTCAGGTCTATGGCAAGGGCGAGAAAGCCCAGTTCGATCGCAACCGTGTGTAGATTTTGAACAACCCCCAGGCTTCGCTCCCTGCGGTCGGCTCTCGCCTCCCACCTTGAGTAGGGGGCGGCGCCTGCGGCCCGGCGGAGCCGGTTCCGCGGCCCCTGCTTGAGTCGTGCAGTGGCTGCGCCTGCAAATTTCCCACCGTAGACAACGTCTTCTTCGTTCATCACATAAGGAAAATCCGACATGAGCACCATCAACTACAGCGAAAAGATTCCGAACAACGTCAACCTTGCCGAGGACCGCACGCTGCAGCGCGCGCTCGAAGGCTGGCAGCCGAACTTCCTCGACTGGTGGGGCGACATGGGCCCGGAAGGCTCGCATCAGCACGACGTGTACTTGCGCACCGCGACCAGCGTCGATCCGCAAGGCTGGGCGCAGTTCGGCCATGTGAAGATGCCGGACTATCGCTGGGGCATTTTCCTGAACCCGGGCGATGAGAACCGCCAGGTCCACTTCGGCGATCACAAGGGCGAAAAGGCCTGGCAGGACGTGCCCGGTGAGCATCGCGCGAACCTGCGCCGCATCATCGTCACGCAGGGCGATACCGAGCCGGCTTCCGTGGAGCAACAACGCCATCTGGGCCTGACCGCACCATCGATGTACGACCTGCGCAACCTGTTCCAGATCAATGTCGAGGAAGGCCGCCATCTGTGGGCGATGGTCTACCTGCTGCACAAGCACTTCGGCCGCGACGGCCGCGAGGAAGCCGATGCGCTGCTGGATCGCCGCAGCGGCGATGCGGACAACCCACGCATCCTCGGCGCGTTCAACGAAAGGACGCCGGACTGGCTGAGCTTCTTCATGTTCACCTACTTCACGGATCGCGACGGCAAGTTCCAGTTGTCCGCGCTGGCCGAGAGCGCGTTCGATCCGCTCGCGCGCACGACGAAGTTCATGCTCACCGAGGAAGCCCACCACATGTTCGTCGGTGAATCCGGCATCTCGCGCGTGATCCAGCGCACGGTCGCGAAGATGAACGAGTTGAAGACCGACGACGTCGCCAAGCTGCGCGCGGCCGGCGTGATCGATCTGCCGACGATCCAGCGCTATTTGAATTTTCACTACAGCGTCACGATCGATTTGTTCGGCGCGGACGAGTCGAGCAACGCGGCGATCTTCTACAGCTCGGGCCTCAAAGGCCGCTTCGACGAAGGCAAGCGCGACGACGACCATGTGCTCAAAGGCCAGACCTACAAGGTGCTGCAGGTCAAGGACGGCCAGCTCGCTGAAAAAGATGTGCCGATGTTGAACGCACTGAACGAAGTGCTGCGCGACGACTACATCAAGGATTCGATCGGTGGCGTGGGGCGTTGGAACAAGGTGATCGACAAGGCCGGTATCGACTTCAAACTCAAGGTGCCGCACAAGGCGTTCAACCGCCAGATCGGTGCGTTGAAGGGACTGAGCCTGTCGCCGGAAGGTCAGGTGGTGGGTGAGGCCGAATGGAACAGGCGTCAAGCGGAATGGCTGCCGACTTCGGAAGACCGCGCCTATGTCGCTTCACTGATGGGCCGCGTGGTCGAGCCCGGCAAGTTCGCCAACTGGATCGCGCCGCCGGCGATCGGCATCAATCGGCAGCCGGTCGATTTTGAGTACATTCGCTTTGGCTGATCTACAGTTTTGCCGATGAATGCACGCGTTGATCACCTGCTGGATGCAGCACTTGGCCTGTCGGATGAGGAGCGGCGCGCGTCGGTCGCTGCGTTGATCGACAGCCTTGCAAGCAGCAGCGATTCGGGCATCGCGGACGCTTGGCAACGTGAACTTGACAGGCGTCGAACGGCACTGCGCGAGGGCACCGTGAAAGTGCTTCCCTGGGCAGAAGTCAAGGCCCGGTCAAGCGCTCGTGAGACGACTTGTGATTGAGGTTCTGCCCGAGGCGCAAGCTGAAACACGGGAAGCGGGAAGCGGGAAGCATTTGACTGGTACTTCGAGCGAAGCCGCGATGGCGGCCGATTCATTTCGAATGGATGTGTTCGAATCCATTGCCCCTCCTGAGACCATTGGGCTGGCATGGCCTCAAGACGAAAACGGACTCAGTCGTTATGTGCTCAAGCATTTTCCACACACCATCTGCTACGAAGTTGGCCAATCCATCGTAACCGTGCTTGCGATAGCGCACCATCGACGAAAGCCGGGCTACCGGCGCGACCGTAGAGACGTTGAAAGCGACAACCATGGACACCGCCACCGACCCCAAGGTCATCAAGCAACACCTGATCGACCCCGAGATCTGCATTCGCTGCAATACCTGCGAAGCGACGTGCCCGGTCGATGCGATCACGCACAACGACGACAACTACGTCGTGAATGCCGACATCTGTAATCTGTGCATGGCCTGCATCGCGCCGTGCCCGACCGGCTCGATCGACAACTGGCGCACGATGCCCAAAGTCAAGGCCTATTCGATCGAGGATCAATTCGGCTGGGAGGAACTGCCGGCGGAACTCGCGCCCGAGCAACTGGCCGAGATGGGCGTGAACGGGTCGGCGGAGGAAGTCGTCGTCGACTTCGCCCCCGCGCCGGCGCCGAACGCACCGGGGCTGGCCGCCGCCGGTGAGGAGGTGTTCAATTCCGCGGCGTTCAACGCCGCCGTGCCGCCCTGGTCGGCTGCGCACCCATACACCAATCTTTATCCGCCGAAGGCACCGACCACGGCCACCGTCGCCGGCAACTTCAAGGTGAACGAGCCGGGCACCGAAAACGACACCTATCACATCGTGCTGGACATGGGCACGATGCCGTTTCCGGTGCTCGAAGGCCAGTCGATCGCGGTGCAGCCGCCCGGCGTGGACGCCAAGGGCAAGCCGCACCACGCGCGCCAGTATTCGATCGCGAGCCCGAGAAACGGCGAGCGGCCCGGCTACAACAACATTTCATTGACCGTCAAACGCGTCGAGGAAGACCACGACGGCAAACCCGTGCGCGGCGTCTGCTCCAACTACATCTGCGACCTCGAGGTGGGCGACAAGGTGCAGGTGATCGGTCCGTTCGGCGCGTCGTTCCTGATGCCGAACCACCCGCGCAGCCACATCGTGATGATCTGCACCGGCACCGGAAGCGCACCGATGCGCGCGATGACCGAGTGGCGTCGCCGCCTGCGCGCATCGGGCAAATTCGAAGGGGGCAAGCTGATGCTGTTCTTCGGCGCACGCACGCAGGCCGAGCTGCCGTACTTCGGGCCGCTCATGAAGCTGCCGAAAGACTTCATCGACGTGAACCTCGCGTTCTCGCGCACGCCGGGTGCGGCCAAGGTCTATGTCCAGCACCTGATGAAGGAGCGTGCGGCCGACCTTGCGCCGTTGCTGCAGGATGCGAACGCCTACTTCTACGTCTGCGGCCTGAAGAGCATGGAGCAGGGCGTGGTGCTCACGCTGCGGGACATCGCCAAAAATGCAGGGCTTGATTGGGACGCGATCGGCTCGGCGATGAAGCGCGACGGGCGTCTGCATCTCGAAACGTACTGAGCGCACTTCTTCGAAGCATGCCCTGGCACGCCGAGCTGCGGCTCGACCACCGGCTTGAACAGGGCCGCACCCTCGCGCGGCATCGGCACCGAGGCCCGTTGCGCATCCTGCACAGCCTCTATCCGGAAGGCGATGCGATTTGTCACAACGTGCTCGTGCATCCGCCGAGCGGTCTGGTTGGCGGCGATGTGCTGGACACCGCGATCACGGTCGGCGCGGGCGCACACGGCCTCGTCACCACGCCCGGCGCAACGCGGTTTTATCGCTCCGACGGCGCGACCGCCACGCAGTGCACGCAGATCGCGTTGGCGGCCGGCGCGCGCTTCGAATGGTTGCCGCTGTCTGCCATCTGCTCCAGCGGCTGCATTGCGGAGAACACGCTGATCGTCCGCCCGCAAGCCGGCGCCGAGTTGATCGGCTGGGACATCTGCGCGCTCGGCCTGCCCGGCTCGAACCAGCCATTTCTGCGCGGCAGCGTGCGCCAGCACATCGAAGTGCGAGGCATCTGGCTCGAGCGCGGGCGCATCGCCGCACAGGACGATCTGCTGATGAATGGCGCGCTGGGACTGGCCGGCCAGCGCTGCATCGGCACGCTGTTTTTCATCGCGGGCACGGCGCTGTCCCGGACCCGTCGCGAGGCCGCGCTCGAAGTGGCACGCGGTGCGGTCGATGGCCATGCATTGGCCGCGACGGCAGGCGCGACCAGCCCACATCCGCAGATCGTGATCGTGCGCGTGCTCGGCGCGTTGGTCGAGCCGGTGTTCGAATTGCTGCGCAGGGCGCGTACCGCCTGGCGTGCCGAACTCTGGCAGATGCCGGGCGTCGAGCCGCGCGGTTGGGCGGTCTGAGGCAAGCCGCTCGGCGAATCGACGGCGAGCGCCAAGCGCTGAACGCCAAGCGCCTAGCGACGCTGCACTTCCATCACGCCTTGTGTCGTTGCGTCGTAGTAGGTGGCTGCATGCCGGCTCGCCAGATGCAACAAAATCGTTGCCGCCTGCCACCCGACGACGCGCCGAAACAATATGCCCAGCGCAACCAGCAGCCCCCCGACCACCACGTAGCCGCCGAGCGCGCACGCGATTCCCGCGCCCAGAATCGCAATCGCCACCGGCACCGCATTGATCCGCTGCGCGATAAATGGCTGCGCGAGTGTCGGGTTCACGACCACCCGAAAACGCCCATGCGGCAGACCGGCCTGGAAGTTCTCGAACGCGATGTATTCGGCGGTGTCGGCGGGGGTCGGTTCGGTCATTCGTCGCGCTCGTGTCGCTGGGTTCGTTCGGTCAGCGTGGCGTCGTCGGCAGGGCTGGTTGCTACGCAATTCATAGCTGAAAACGATTGATACACTTGCGCCAGAGGCCGTTTTGACCTCAGATCGATCCACGCTGACCTGATTTTGCGCCCCCAGCCCACGCCCTGCATGACCCAGATCGAAACCGACATTCCCGCCCGGCTCGACCGCCTGCCCTGGTCGCGCTGGCACTGGCGGGTCGTGATTGCGCTCGGCGTCGCGTGGATTCTCGACGGGCTCGAAGTCACTCTGGTCGGCTCGCTCGGCGGCGTGCTGGAGCGGCCGGACACGCTGGGCTTGTCGGCTGCGCAGATCGGTGTCACCGGCTCGCTGTATCTGGCGGGCGCGGTGCTCGGCGCGCTCGTGTTCGGCCGCATGGCGGACCGGCTCGGGCGCAAGAAGCTGTTTCTGATCACGCTGGTGGTCTACACGATCGCAACCTTTGCGACCGCGTTTTCACCGAACTTCTGGTTCTTCGCCGTGTGTCGGTTCTTCACGGGTTTCGGCATCGGCGGCGAATACGCGGCGATCAACTCGGCCATCGACGAACTGATCCCGGCACGCATCCGCGGCCGTGTGAGCCTCGCGATCAACGGCAGCTTCTGGGTCGGCGCCGCGCTCGGCGCGGGCCTGAGCCTCGTGCTGCTCGACCCGGCGGTGCTCGGGCCGGTCTGGGGCTGGCGCGTCGGCTTCGGGCTCGGCGGGCTGCTCGCGTTCGCGATTTTGCTGGTGCGGCGCGATGTGCCGGAAAGCCCGCGCTGGCTCATCACGCACGGCCGGGCCGAGGAAGCGAACCGGATCGTTGCCGAGATCGAGCGCGAAGTCGAACGCGAGCACGGG
This sequence comes from uncultured beta proteobacterium, assembly GCA_963761295.1. Taxonomy (GTDB): domain Bacteria; phylum Pseudomonadota; class Gammaproteobacteria; order Burkholderiales; family Burkholderiaceae_C; genus JBBPYC01. The sequence continues at coordinate 198,269 of CAVXGG010000009.1, read as the reverse complement.
CCACTGGCGCCCGTCACACAGCGGTTGACGTTCGCTGCTCAAGGCATGCCAACGCTCCGGCGCGTGGCCGACATCCTGCTGCGTCACTATCGGCAACGCACCGTGGTGGCGCTCGCGCTGATGATCTCCCAGGCGTTTTTCTACAACGCGATCTTCTTCACCTATGCGCTCGTACTGACGCGGTTCTACGCGGTGCCGGACACCAGAGTCGCGCTCTATATCTTCCCGTTTGCGCTCGGCAACGTGCTCGGGCCATTGATCCTGGGGCCGTTGTTCGACCGCGTCGGGCGGCGGCGCATGATCGGGCTGACCTACACGCTCTCGGGCGTCGGCCTGGCGATTACCGGCGCGCTGTTCATGGCGGGCTGGCTCAATGCGGTGGGGCAGGCGCTGTGCTGGTCGGCGGTGTTCTTCCTCGCTTCGGCGGCGGCGAGTTCGGCCTACCTGACGGTCAGCGAAGTGTTCCCGCTGGAGATGCGCGCGCTGGCGATCTCGCTGTTCTACGCGGTCGGCACCGGCGCGGGCGGGTTCGTGGCGCCGCTGCTGTTCGGCTTGCTGATCGAGACGGGCAGCCGCGGCGCGGTGACGGTGGGCTACGCGATCGGCGCGGTGCTCGTGATCGCAGCCGGGCTGATCGCGTGGCGCTGGGGCGTCGATGCCGAGCGACGCTCGCTCGAAGACATCGCGCCGCCGCTGGGGGCGCCTGCAGGGTGGCAACGCTGAGCCCGGCGCAGGCCTGCTGCGCACCGGCAGCAGCGTTGGCCCGCGTGGGCAACACGCAAGCTCGGCTACATTCGATCGGCCCATGAATACGCCCAAGCTGCAACACGGTTTCTTTCTGGCCCTGCTGGCGGTGGTCACGATCGCGTTCGCATGGATCCTGCTGCCGTTTTCGGGCGCGGTGCTTTGGGCGGTCGCGTTCGCGATCCTGTTCACGCCGATGTACAAGTGGTTGCGGCACCGGATGTCGGGAGAGCCGACCTGGGCGGCCTTGCTCACTTTGGCGATCGGCCTGGTGATCGTGATCCTGCCGCTGACCATGATCGGTTTTTCGCTGGTCAAGGAAATCGCGCTGCTGCGGCAGAACATCAAGTCGGGCGAGCTCAATCTGGGCGAACTGCTGCGTCAGATCCTGAACGCCGCGCCGACCTGGCTGACCGGCCTGCTCGACCGCTTCGATCTCGGCGACATGCAGGGCTGGCAAGACCGCCTGACGGCCGGTGCTGCAAAGACCAGCCAGATCGTCGCGACCCAGGCGCTCGCGATCGGCCAGAACACGTTCGAGTTCCTGGTCAGCTTCTTCGTGATGCTGTATCTGCTGTTCTTCGTGCTGCGCGACGGCGCCATCCTGTCGCGCCACATCCGCCAAGCCCTGCCGCTGGCCGAGGAGCAAAAGCAGGCGCTGCTGTCCAAATTCACCACCGTGATCCGCGCCACCGTCAAGGGCAACGTGGCGGTCGCACTGGTTCAGGGCACGTTGGGCGGGTTGGCTTACTGGTTCCTCGGCGTGAAGGGGGCGCTGCTGTGGGCCGCGCTGACCGCGTTCCTGTCGCTGGTGCCGGCGGTCGGCGGCGCACTGGTCTGGCTGCCGATCGCGCTTTATCTGCTGGCCACCGGCAACACCTGGCAGGGCGTCGGGCTGATCGTCTGGGGTGCGCTCGTGATCGGCTCGATCGACAACGTGCTGCGCCCGATCCTGGTCGGCAAGGAAACGCAGATGCCCGACTACATCGTGCTGCTGGCCACCATCGGCGGCATCGCGCTGTTCGGCATCAACGGCTTCGTGATCGGCCCGGTGATCGCCGCGCTGTTCATCGCGTGCTGGGGGCTGTTCACCGACGCGCAGGAGCCGAGCGCGGCGAAGCAGGTGAAAGAACTGCGCTGACGCCGGATCCACCGTGCGCCGTTTCGCCGGGGCATTGGCTCGGTCTGCGACCCGGGCCCTGCTCGGAATACTGCCGCAGCGCTTGCGATGGTCGTGGCGGTGCCGAACGCTCAAACTACTTTGTATTGGTGCGCCAAGCACTTGCGAGCCGCCCGCTTGGTACGCAGCACCTGGTGTTTCCGGTGCATCGGCCGGTACAAAATGGTGCGGCATCGATCTTGCAACTGCCTGTTGCAGCCGATCGGTTGTTGCAAATCCGAACGCGATTCTTCACCGTCGCTCCACCCGGTTCCCCGCCTTATTTTGAAAAGAGACGCTGTGCACAAGCGCCACCTGCTTCAGGCCTTTCTCGCCGCTTCCGCCCTCAGCTTCGGCCTCGCGCCGGCCGCCGCGCAGACGCTCACGCCGATCAAGTTCCAGCTCGACTGGCGCTTCGAAGGCCCGGCCGCGCTGTTCCTGCACCCGGCCGCCAAGGGCTACTTCAAGGACGCCGGGCTGGACGTGACGATCGACGCCGGCAACGGCTCGGGCGGCACCGTGACGCGGGTGGCCTCGGGCGCCTACGACATGGGCTTTGCCGACCTGGCCGCGCTGATGGAGTTCCACGCCAACAACCCCGACAGCCCGAACAAGCCGGTGGCGGTGATGATGGTCTACAACAACACGCCGGCCTCGGTCATGGCGCTGAAGAAGAGCGGCATCACCAAGCCGGCCGACCTGAGCGGCAAGAAGCTCGGCGCGCCGGTGTTCGACGCCGGCCGCCGCGCGTTCCCGATCTTCGCCAAGGCCAACAACATCGGCGCGCGTCAACTGGACCGCGATGGACCCGACGCTGCGCGAGACCATGCTGCTGCGCGGCGACGTCGACGCCATCACCGGCTTCACCTTCACCTCGCTGCTCAACCTGGAAGCGCGCGGCGCCAAGGCGGCCGACGTGGTGGTGCTGCCCTACCCCGACTACGGCGTGAAGCTCTACGGCAACGTGATCATCGCGTCGCCCAAGCTCGATCAAGGAGAACCCGGCGGCGGTCAAGGCGTTCCTGTCGGCCTTCGCCAAGGGCGCGAAGGAAGTCATCGCCAAGCCCGGCGGTCGCGATCGAATCGGTCAAGGCGCGCGACGGCATCATCAACAGCGCAGCTGGAAACGCGCCGCCTGCAAGCTGGCGATCGACACCGTGATCAACAGCCCCGACGCGCGCGCCGAAGGCTTCGGCGCGGTCAACGCCGGCCGCCTGTCGCTGATGGCCTCGCAGGTGTCGGACGCGTTCGAGCACCAAGACGCGCGTCAATCCCGACGCGGTCTGGACATCGGCTCGCTGCTGCCGCCCGCCGCCGAACTCGAGCATCCTGCAGAAGTGATCGCGCCGTGCGCCACGGCGGCAGCGACGCCAGCGAGCGGCCGGCCGTTCGTCGATTTCCAGGACGTCTGGCTCGCCTACAACGAAGAGCTGCTGCGCGCGAACCACTTCGCGGTCGAGGCGATCGACCTGAAGGTCACGGCAGGGCGAGTTCATCGCCATCGTCGGGCCGTCGGGCTGCGGCAAGTCGACCTTCATGAAGCTGACCACCGGGCCTGAAGATGCCGTCGATGGGCCGCATCCGCATCGACGGCCAGCCGGTCACCGGGCCGCTGAAGATCTCGGGCATGGCGTTCCAGGCGCCGTCGCTGCTGCCGTGGCGCACCACGGTCGACAACGTGCTGCTGCCGCTGGAGATCGTCGAGCCGTACCGCTCGCAGCTTCAAGCGCCAAGCGCAAGGAATACGTCGAGCGCGCCCGCAAGCTGCTGCAGAAGGTCGGCCTGGGCGGCTACGAGGACAAGTTTCCCGTGGCAGCTCTCGGGCGGCATGCAGCAGCGCGCCAGCATCTGCCGCGCGCTGATCCACGAGCCCAAGATGCTGCTGCTCGACGAGCCCTTCGGCGCGCTCGATGCCTTCACGCGCGAGGAGCTGTGGTGCATCCTGCGCGACCTCTGGACCGAGCAGCAGTTCAACGTGATCCTGGTCACGCACGACCTGCGCGAGTCGGTGTTCCTGGCCGACACGGTGTACGTGATGAGCAAGAGCCCGGGCCGCTTCGTGGTCAAGCGCGAGATCGAGCTGCCGCGCCCGCGCGAGCTGGAAGTCACCTACACCAAGGAATTCACCGACATCGTGCTCGAGCTGCGCGGCCACATCGGCGCCATCCGCAACACGCGGCATCGGCGGCTGCCGTCAGACCGGCCGCGCCTGCGGCAGCCTGCACCTGCCATGAAGCAACAACAAGCAAATCGAACGCTGGTCGCCCTGGCTGCTGCTGGTCGCGGTGCTCGTGCTGTGGCAGGTCATCTGCGCGGGCTTCGGCGTCTCGGAATTCATCTTCCCCAGCCCGCTGGCGCATCTGGACGCAGTTCTGGGAATTCAAGGAAATCATCGCCGGCCACGCCTGGCGCACCTTCTGGGTCACGATGGCGGGCTTCGGCCTGGCGATCGTGGTCGGCGTGCTGCTGGGCTTCGTCGTCGGCAGCTCGCGCCTGGCCTATGCCGCGATGTACCCGCTGATGACGGCCTTCAACGCGCTGCCCAAGGCGGCCTTCGTGCCGATCCTGGTGGTGTGGTTCGGCATCGGCGTCGGGCCCGGCGATCCTGACCGCGTTCCTGATCAGCTTCTTCCCGATCATGGTCAACATCGCGACCGGCCTGGCCACGCTGGAGCCCGAGCTCGAAGACGTGCTGCGCGTGCTGGGCGCCAAGCGCTGGGACGTGCTGATGAAGATCGGCCTGCCGCGCTCGATGCCGTACTTCTACGCGCTCGCTCAAGGTCGCGATCACGCTGGCCTTCGTCGGCACCACCGTGTCGCGAGATGACGGCCGCCAACGAAGGCATCGGCTACCTGCTGATCTCCGCCGGCTCGGCCATGCAGATGGGCCTGGCCTTCGCCGGCCTGATGGTGGTGGGCGCGATGGCGATGGCGATGTACGAGCTGTTCAGCGTGATCGAGAAGCACACGACCGGCTGGGCGCATCGCGGCTCGCAGGAGGGGTAGGGGGACAAGATCAGAGTGACGGCGATCGGCCAGAAACGGTCATTGCCGCTATCGCATTGAAACTCCGCTTAGGATAGAAAGCGGATCCCCGTTCGGCAGGATTAGTGCTCGCGAACAGCGGTCGGCGGCTGCATGAACTCGATGGTCGCGCCGTCAGGGCCAACGACGTAGATCACCCGCGTTCCAGCCCGCGCGCCACCCGCGATCGGCTGCGGCGTGCCTTGTGCCTTCCAGCCATAAATGGCGATCCGCGCCAAGAGCGCGTCGATGTCGTTGACCACGAGGGCGAGATGCGCGAAGCCTGGGTCAAACGGCTTGGCCGGTGCGCTCGGCCGATCTACGCCCTGATACTCCAGGAGTTCGATCGTCTGATCTGCCAGCGACACGATTGCGATGCGTACCTCTGCCCCATGCGCGCCCGTCACTTGGCCGAGGAAGTCGCCCCCCATCTCGCCCGTGCGCACGAGCCGCGCGCCAAGTCCATCAAGCCAAAACCGAAGCGCGTCATCGAGGGAGGCCACCGCGAAGCCGACGTGGTCGGCACGGCACACCTGGAAGCTTGCATGCTCGCTCATGCGGACGATCCTACCGGCAAACGGGCTGATCGTCTGCTATGGGTCGGAAGCTGTATTTCGCCGCATACAGGTCGAGCCACTGGTCGAACGAGTGCTCCGCGCCGTGCAGCGAAGGAGTTGGCCGTTGCCGCCCTGATCGCAGTCGGCACGATGGCGATGTGCGAGCTGTCCAGTGCGACCGAGAAGCACATGATGGTCGGGCGCACTGGGGTCGTAGGGGAGGTAAGAGCAACCGGGGAAGCAGTCCGGCGCTACAGCACACGCGCGTCGATCAACCAATGCGCGAAGCGTGAAGCGCCGGCATGAGAGGCCACTACCGGTTCATCGCGCCGTACACCAGATACTGGATCTGCTCGCGGTAGTACTTGCGGATGTCGCCGGGCGCCGCGGTGCCGAATGCGACGACCAACTGCTGCGCTGGGTCGGCGAAGAAGCCGGTGCCGTTGGCGCCGTTCCATGAGAACTCGCCCGGGTTGCCGGGCACCGCAGCCAAGCCTTTTTCCATCCTGACCGCAACGCCCAAGCCGAAGCCGTAGCCTGCACGATGCGGCTCGATCGCAGCGACGCGGTTGTCGATCTCGGGCCCGAGGTGATTGCTCGTCATGTGTGCTACCAACTGCGGGCTCAACACCTGCGCACCTTCCAGGCTGCCGCCGTTCATCAGCATCTGGCCGAAACGCAGATAGTCGCCGATCGTGCCGAACGCGCAGGCACCTCCGCAATCGAACGTGGTCTGCTTGTCGAGGTAATTGCTCTGCGGCTTGCCACCGATCGGATTGGTCGGCAACACGCGGGCCAGCCGGTCGCGCTTGTCACTTTGCACACTGAAGGTGGTGTCGGCCATGTTGAGCGGCTTCCACACCGCGTCGGACAGATAACCGCCCAGCGTCTTGCCACTGATCTTCTCGATCACTGCACCCAGCACGTCGTAGGAAAAGCCATACTCGAACACCGTGCCAGGCTGATGCACGAGCGGCAGCTTGGTGATGGTATCCAGAAACTCCTGGGTCTTGCCGATGTAGGCTGCCGCGGAGCCGGACGGGTACTGCGCGGCAATGGAGCTGCTGCCGTCCGGCCGGCCGCCGTAAGTCAAGCCTGACGTGTGGCGCATCAGATCGTGAATCCGAATGGGGCGCTCCTGTGGCTTCAGCGCGACCTGTCCATCGCTGCCAGCGGTGCCCACCTTCATGCTGGCGAAGTCGGGGAAGTAGTCGGCAAGCGGGCTGTACAGCGGCAGTTGTCCTTTCTCGGTCAGGGTAAGCGCACCGACCGCGGTCATGATCTTCGTCATCGATGCGAGCGGAAAAATCGTATCGGTCGTCATGGCCGTGCCTTTTTCCTTGTCGCGAAAGCCGATTGCCTTGTAGTAGACGAGCCGTCCGGCGCGTGCGATGGCGATGACTGCGCCAGGCACCCGGTTGCGTTCGATCTCGCGCTCAAAGAACTGGTCGATGGTGCGCAAGCGCTCGCTTGAGAATCCGACGCTCTCAGGCGATGTCATCGGAAGCGGCGAAACATCTGCATGGGCTGCGGCAGCCACAGTCGCAGCGGCAATGGACAGGACGAGATGTTTGATCACTGAGGTCTCCTGGTTGTTTTGGCTGCCCAGCGTAGCACCAGGGACGGCGCAAATGCTGCGCGGCAGTAGCTGCCAATTCTTGGTGATCGCACGCTGAGGATCGTGCGGGGCAGTGGCAGTGCAACCCTCCGCGGCAATGCCACGCTCGTCTTTCCTTCGCCTCACAACCAGATTGCGCCCCATGCACCAAGTGATCGAAACCCACTGACAGCAGTTGCTCGCTCGAGTGATTGCATCGGTGACAAGAGCTCGCGCTTCGTCGATTCGAGACTCGTACAGGACGCCGCAATCCGTAATTTGCAGACGTTGGCTGGATCGAGCCAGCGTCTTTCTGCAGACATGAAGGCGACCGAGCCTCAGATTCCATGGCGCGAGTAGGCGGGCTCTCGCAACGAGATCATGCATGGCTGCCTTGGTATCGACAGTCCGGCGGTCCAGCTTTTGATCGAGCAGGAGTTGCCGGCCTTGACCGAGGCCATCGATCGCATGGCGCTGCAACTCAAGCAGCCCGGCTGACGTGTTCATTTTTGAATGAAATTCGGTCAATGCTTATTTTTGAATGCTCCATGCGCGCGACGATGCCCGGGGGGCCTGAGCCGTGTGTTGCATACCGGCCGGCAGGCGTATTGATTGCCGCCACAGCCTTTGAGAACACGTCGGTCAGCGGCTGCTTCTTGAAGCAGTTAAGCTGCGCGCCTCACCCGGCCTCGCTGCTCACTGCGAAGCGCTGCATCAAAGCGCTCCGCCCATGAGAGCTGGCCTTGCTGCATAGCCAGAGCCCAATCCATTCGCCGTCTTTGTTTTTCTGGAGGAGCACCTTGATTCGTTTCGTCCCGCTCCTCCGATCTCATATCGCGCACACCGGCGCCATCGTCTTGTTCCTGCTGCTAACCGCATGGCTGGCGGGCTGCGGTTCGGACGACAAGGCTTCCACCAAGGAGAAACCTGTCGGGAGTGCGGTCAATCGCAAGAACGGGGCGGGCGCTGAAGATGCGAAGCCCAAGACCGTGGGCTATGTGGTCGCCGAGCAGACCAGCGTGCCGGATGTGATCGAGTTGGCCGGCCGCGCCTCGCCCTATCGTCAGTCCGAAGTGCGGCCGCAGGTGTCCGGTGTGATCCGGCGGCGACTGTTCACGGAGGGCGCGCTGGTCCGCAGCGGACAGCCTTTGTATGAGATCGACCCGAGCCTGTACCGCGCGGCGGCAGACGTTGCCGAAGCCAATCTGCAGAATGCCCAGGCGAATGCGGAAGCCGCCAGCGTTCAGGCAGCCCGCTACAAACCCCTGGTCAAAGCCAGAGCCGTGAGCCAGCAGGAATACACCAATGCCGTGGCCGCGTCCCGGCAGGCCGCGGCGCAGGTCGCGCAGTACAAGGCGCAGCTGGAGACGGCGAAAATCAACCTGAAGTTCACTACAGTGCCGGCGCCGATCTCGGGCCGCATCGGGCGCTCGCTCGTCACGCAAGGTGCGCTGGTCACTGCCAATCAGGCCGATCCGCTGGCGCGCATCAACCAGCTCGATCCGATCTTCATCGACATCCAGCAGCCTGCGGCGGCGCTGCTGGCGTTGCGGCGCTCGCTCGCGCAGGACGGTGTCGTGCCGGCCAGCGCACAGGTGCGGCTGATGCTGCAGGACGGCAGCGACTACGGCCAGATCGGCAAGGTCGAGTTCTCCGAAGTGCTGGTTGATCCGAGCACCGACACCGTGACGGTGCGGGCCCGCTTTGCCAATCCGGACGGTGTGCTGCTGCCGGGCATGTTCATCCGTGCGCGCTTCGCCCAGTCCATCGACAAGAGCGTCATCCTGGTGCCGCAGCCCGCGGTGGCGCGCGATCCAAAGGGCACGGCGACGGTCTTTGTCGTGGGGGAGGAGGACAAGGTGGAGTCGCGCAACATTGCTGCTGACCGCACCTTGGGAGCGAACTGGGTCGTCACGGATGGTTTGAAGCCCGGTGACAAGATCATCGTGCAGGGTACCGCCAAACTGCGGTCGGGGCAGCCCGTCAAGGCCGTTCCAGCAGACACGCCGCAAGAGGTCGCCGCACCGGATGCGCCCAGCTCGTCGGGCGCTGCCAGTGCGTCGAAGAGGGGCTGACGCGCGATGCTGTCGCGCGTCTTCATCGAGCGTCCGATCTTCGCCTGGGTGCTCGCGATCATCGTGATGCTCGCGGGTGCCGCATCGATCCTGCAACTGCCGATCGCGCAGTATCCGGACGTGGCACCGCCGCAAGTGTCGATACGCGCCACCTACCCGGGCGCTTCTGCCGAGATCGTGCAAAACAGCGTCACGCAGGTGATCGAGCAATCGCTCACCGGCATCGACGGTCTGCTGTACTTCAGTTCCTCATCGGACTCGCGCGGCGGCGTCTCGATCAACGTCACGTTCAAGAACGGCACCAACCCCGACATCGCGCAGGTGCAGGTGCAAAATCGCGTGCAGCAGGCGGTGCCGAGGCTGCCGCAGCAGGTGCAGCAGCAGGGCGTGCGGGTGCGCAAGTCGAACCCCGACTTCCTGTTGATCGTCGGTGTCTATGACGAGACCGACAAGATGTCGAAGCAGGACGTCTCCGACTACCTGTCCTCGAATCTGCAGGATCCGCTCAGCCGCATTCCCGGCGTGGGCGACATCAACGTGTTCGGCTCGCCATACGCGATGCGGATCTGGCTGCAGCCGGGCAAGCTGGCCAGCTTTCAGTTGATGCCGAGTGATGTGATTGCCGCCATCGAAGCCCAGAACACCGAAGTCGCCGCCGGCGAGATCGGCGGCCAGCCGTCGGCGCCGGACCAGTACCTGAACGCCACGGTTACGGCGCAGTCGCGGCTGCACACGCTTGAAGAGTTCAGCAACATCATCGTGAAGACGCAGCGCAACGGTGCCACCGTGCGTATCAGCGACGTGGCGAGGGTTGAACTCGGCTCCGAGATTTACGGCGCGGTCGTCAAAGTCAACAGCCATCCGGGCGCCGGCATCGCCGTGCTGCTGTCCCCGGGTGCCGACGCCCTGGCCACGGCCGAGCTGGTAAAGCAGGAGATCGGCAAGCGCGCCCGCGATTTTCCGCCCGGCTTGATCTACACCTTCGCCAACGATTCCACCGACTTCATCAAGCTGTCGATCGAGGAGGTGGTGAAAACGCTGTTCGAGGCCATCGCGCTGGTGGTGATCGTGATGTTCGTCTTTTTGCAGGGGTGGCGCGCTACGTTGATCCCGGCGATTGCGGTGCCCGTGGTGTTGCTGGGCACCTTCGGTGTGATGGCGGCATTGGGTTTTTCGATCAACACGTTGACGCTGTTCGGCCTGGTGCTGTCGATCGGCCTGCTGGTGGACGACGCCATCGTGGTCGTGGAAAACGTCGAGCGCCTGCTTGATGAAAACCCCGGCATGTCGCCGCGTGATGCGACGATCGAGTCGATGCGGGAGATTTCGGTGGCGCTGGTGGCGATCGCGCTGGTGCTGTCTGCGGTGTTCCTGCCGATGGCGTTCTTCGGTGGCTCGACCGGCGTGATCTACCGCCAGTTCTCGGTGACGATCGTGTCGGCGATGCTGCTGTCGGTGGGCGTCGCGCTGGTCTTGACGCCCGCGCTGACGGCCCACCTGCTCAAGCCCAGAAGCGGGCGCGCAGCCGGGTCCGAGTGGTCGGCGGATGTGCAGGATGAAAAGCAAGTCGATGCCGGATGGATCGCCCGGCACGCACCGCGCGTCCACGCTGGCTTCGAACGCGCAAGCAACGCCTTCAACCGCGGCTTCGACACCACCAGCGAGCACTATGTGCGCGCATCGAAAGCGATCATCGGTCGGCGGGCGCTGTTCCTGATTCTGTATGCGGTCATCTGCGCGGCGCTGGCTTTCATGTTCCTGCGGCTGCCCACCGGCTTCCTGCCGACCGAGGACCAGGGGAACGCGATCATCTCGTTTCAGCTGCCGCCGGGCGCCACGATCAACCGGGCGGAACAGGTGCAGCAGCGTGTCGAGACCTACTTCAGCAAGTACGAGAAGGACAACGTGCAAACGATGTTCACGGTGGCCGGCGGCGGCGGCGGTGCCGCCGGGCAGAACGTCGGTCGTGGCTATCTGAACTTCAGCGACTGGTCGCAGCGCAATGGCAAAAGTAACGGCGCCGACGCCATCACCAGTCGCGCCACCGCTGCATTCGCAGGCCTGCGCGATGCCGAGGTGTTTGCGCTGGTACCACCGCCGATTCGCGGCCTGGGTCAGTCGAGCGGCTTCACGGTCGAGCTGCAAAACACCGGCGAACTGTCGCGCGAAGCGTTCTCGGCCGCGAAGGACAAGCTGCTGGAAGCGGCACGCAACGATCCCGGACTCGCATCGGTGCGAGTGACCGAGTTGCCCGACAAGGCGACGTTGAAGGTCGAACTGGACCCGCAGAAGCTGGCCACGCTCGGCTTGTCGCAGGCCAGCGTGAACGGCACGTTGTCGACCGCCTGGGGCGGCAGCTACGTCAACGATTTCATCGACCGCGGAAGGGTCAAGCGCGTATATGTGCAGGGCGACGCCCCTTTTAGGTCCGCACCCGACGATCTGTATGCGTGGTTCGTGCGCGGCAGCAACGGCAGCATGGCGCCGTTCTCTTCGTTCGCATCGACCCGGTGGGCCGAGGCACCGGTGGCGCTGTCGCGCTTCAACGGCATTCCCTCGTTCGAGTTCAATGGCTCTCCGGCGCCGGGCAAAAGTTCGGGCGAGGCCATCGCGCGGATTGAGGAGCTGGCCGGCGAACTCGAGGGAACGAGTGTCGCGTATGCGGGTCTGACGTTTCAGGAGCGTTTGTCTGCCGGGCAGGCGCCGATCCTGTACGGGCTGTCTCTGCTGGTGGTGTTCCTGTGTCTGGCGGCGCTGTACGAGAGCTGGTCGGTGCCGGTGGCGGTGCTGCTGATCATCCCGCTGGGGCTCGTGGGTGCGGTGCTGGCCGTCACGCTGCGCGGATTGATCAACGACGTGTATCTGCAGCTCGGGCTGCTGACGACGATGGGTCTGGCGGCCAAGAACGCGATCCTGATGATCGAATTCGCCGAGCAGGCCGAGAAATCCGGCAAGAGCCCTGTCGACGCGGCACTGGAGGCGGCTCGCATCCGGCTGCGCCCGATCCTGATGACCAGCCTGGCTTTCATCTTCGGCGTGTTGCCGCTGGCGCTGTCGACTGGCGCCGGTGCAAACAGCCGCATCGCGATTGGCACGGCGGTGGTCGGTGGCATGTTGACGGCGACGATCCTGGCGATTTTCTATATCCCGCTCTTCTTCGTGCTGGTGCGGCAAGTCACACGTGCGCGGCGCGACAAAGGTGCTGGCGAGGGTTCTGTCGCGGTGAGTGCGGGGGTCTAGGGTCGGGAAGCGAAGCTTGACCAGGCTGCACCATCCGTCGGAAGTCATGGGGTGTCGGCAGTCAGTGGAAACACCTGCCCGGCAGGTCACTGAACCGTTCATGTGCATGCTTATGCTGGGGACTTCAATGTTCCACAAACCGATATGCCCAGACCGGCGAAGACCCCTGCGGAGCTGCATTGCCGGCCTCGTCGCCGCCAGCCTGCTTGCAGGTTGCGGCACACCCCCACCCGCTGCGCCCGGCAGGCGCGCAGCAGTCCAGGTCGCCTGTGACGGCGCGGCCCGACAAGCGGCCTCACCGCCGCGTGCGTTGGCGTTCGCGCTTGCCGCCCGCACCGAGCATGCTGCCTGGGGCGAGTCCACGATGGACGGTAGCGGCCGGCTGATCTCCTCCGGTGCATCAGAAGCCGAAGACACACCCCGCCCGATCGGCGGCTCGGCACCGTGGCAGCGTGTGATGAGCTACTGGCGCGCGGTCGACCCGCCACAGGATCGGCTGCCCTACATCGTTCGCTACGGCGCTGCGCAGCGGGCCGATCGTACGGCGCTGCAGGTCGAACTCGCGCGATTGTCAGCCAGCCCCCGGGTCACTCCAGACGGCGTGATCGATCCCGGCCCTCGCCCAACCACGATCGAAGCGCTGGGCGTTGCGGTGGACCGGGTGGCCGTCGTGGATACACCCTGGTCCGCCGCATTCGTCAGCTGGGCAGCGCGGCAGGCCGGGCTGCAGGATGTCGAATTCGTGTTCTCCGAAGCGCATGCCGACTACGCCGGCGCGGCGTGGCAGGCCGGCGCGCAGGAAGCGTTGGGACACCCCACACGCAGTGCGTTCCGCGCCTGCGATCTGGCGCGCACGCCGCCGCGCGTAGGGGACTTGGTGTGCCAGGCCCGCGGGGGCGAGGCGGGGCTGAACAACTTCGACAAGATCGGCGAGGTGCTGGCCGAGCGGCCCACGGGCGGGGAGCCGTTGCCGATGCATTGCGACATCGTCTCAAGGGTCGATGACCGCGGGTTCGATGCGATCGGCGGCAACGTGCTGCAGTCGGTCACGCTGCGGCGCATGGACTTTGCGCCAGGCACAAGGCTGCTGGATGCAAGCTATTTCACCGACCGCTGCCAGGGTGTGAACAGCGGCTGCGTGGACCGCCACATGAGCCGTCAACCTTGGTCGCTGCTGCTGCAGTGGCGATGAACGAGACGCAGAATCCACGCGATGCCGGGTGGACCGACGCGCAAGCAGCGCGCCATCTGCGCCATGCGGATGCCATCGCACGGCGGGCGATGGCGATGGGCCGACACCCGTTCGGTGCGCTGCTGGTCGCGCCAGACGGGGAGACGGTGCTGGCCACGCAGCACGCAGGGCAATATCGACACGGTGCAGCACGCAGAGCGCGCGCTGGCGCGCCACGCCGCGCAGAACTGGCCGGCCGACCATCTGTGGCAACGCACGTTGGGGGAACTGTACGGTCGCGTTCCACCATTGGCTTGAGCGCTCAATAAAGTATTTCTACTTCAGTCGAAGCCACACTGGATGAGCGCGACAGCCGCTGCCTGCGCGACGCGATCGCGCTGTCCGTCACGGCGCGCCAGCGTGGCAACGGCGTGTTCGGCTCGGTCATCGTCGCAGCCGATGGTGCCCTGTGGAGCGAGGCCTGGAACGACGTTGGGGAGACCGGTGACTGCACCGGGCACGCGGAGACCCATGCGATCCGGCTGCTGGCAAAAAACGGCGTCCTGCGCGAGCGGCTGGCCGGTGACACCTTGTACGCGTTCGACGAGCCTTGCGTGATGTGCGCCGGTGCCATCTTTTGGTCCGGCATTCGCCGCGTTGTGTTCGGCTTGGACGCGGAGCGCCTGCGCACATTTCGCGGTGCGCCTGCGGATGGGCGCAAGACTGACGTGACCTGCTGCGATATGTTCGATGCGTCATCGCCAACGATCGAATGGCGGGCCGTGGCGTCCAGCCCACGGGCTGCCTGATGCTGTGGAGGCCGCGTTGGGTTGGAAGCGGTTGCGCGGGCAGCAGATGGCTGGTCAACGGGAGGGCGCCGCTGCGCTCTCGGTAGGGGCGGTCCAGCGCCATGTGTCATCGACTGTGCCGTCGCTAGATCGCCACCATCTGCCGCACGCCGTCGGTCTCCATATCCCGGCCGGAGCCGCGCCCGATGACTTCGCCGCGCTCCATCACGAGGTAGTTGTCGGCGAGCTCCTGCGCGAAGTCGTAGTACTGCTCGCACAGCAGCACCGCGACCGGCTGTCCGTCCATGCCGCGGTCGGCCAGCATGCGGATGACGCGGCCGATGTCCTTGATGATGCTCGGCTGGATGCCTTCGGTGGGTTCGTCGAGGATCAGCAGCTGTGGCTTCGGCGCCAGCGCACGCGCAATCGCGAGTTGCTGTTGCTGGCCGCCTGAGAGGTCGCCGCCGCGGCGGTTCAGCATCTGCTTCAGGACCGGAAACAGCTCGAACAGTTCGGGCGGGATCGGCGTGCTGCCGCTCTTGTAGGCAAGGCCCATGCGTAGGTTTTCTTCGACGGTGAGGCGCGCGAAGATCTCGCGTCCCTGGGGTACGAAGCCGATGCCGGCGCGGGCGCGGTCGTAAGGGGTTTTCTTGTGGATCGGCTTGCCGTTGAACTCGATGCTGCCGGACTTGATCGGCACCAGCCCCATGAGGCTTTTGAGCAGCGTGGTCTTGCCGACGCCGTTGCGGCCAAGCAGGACGGTGACGCGGCCGGGGTAGGCCTGCAGCGAGACGTTGCGGAGGATGTGGGAGCCGCCGTAGTACTGGTGGATGGATTTGACGTTCAGCATTTGGATGGGTTGTTTTGGTGCGCGGCCGTTATGCGTGGGGCCGGGGCGAAACCCAGCCCCCACCTATCCCGGCCCAAGGACAGATCAAACCTTACCTCCCAAGATAGACCTCAATCACCCGCTCATCCGCCTGCACCTCATCCAACGTCCCCTGCGCCAGCACCGCCCCATCGCAAAGCACCGTAACCACCTCGGAAATCGCCTTGATGAAGCTCATGTCGTGCTCCACCACCATCAACGAATGCTTGCCTTTAAGCGTCAGGAACAGCTCGGCTGTGCGCGCCGTCTCCTCATCCGTCATTCCCGCCACCGGCTCGTCCAGCAGCAACAACTTCGGGTCCTGCATCAACAGCATCCCGATCTCGAGCCACTGCTTTTGCCCGTGGCTCAGATTGCCCGCAAGCCGATTCACGCTGGGAGCCAGATGAATCGTTGTGAGCACTTCAGCCAGCCGGTCGCTCTGCGCCGAGTCGAGCCCGAACAACATCGACGCCTTCACGCCCTTGTTCGTCTTCAACGCCAATTCGAGGTTCTCGAACACCGTGAGCTGCTCGAACACCGTGGGTTTTTGAAACTTGCGGCCGATGCCGAGCTGCGCGATCTCGGCTTCCTTGTAGCGCAGCAGATCGATCGTGCTGCCAAAGAAGACCGTTCCCGAATCCGGCCGGGTCTTGCCCGTGATGATGTCCATCATCGTGGTCTTGCCGGCGCCATTCGGGCCGATGATGCAGCGCAGTTCGCCGGCGCCGATGTCGAGCGACAAGTTGTTGATGGCCTTGAAGCCGTCGAAGCTGACGTTCACGTCCTCCAGATACAGGATGCGGCCATGTGCGAGATCGACCGAGCCAGGCGTGTGGATGCGCGAGAAGCCGGCGCTGCGGCCACCCGACTCGGTCTGGACCTGCGGCGCACCATGGGCAGCTTCACGCCGCCGGGCGCCTTCTTCCATCAGGTCCGGCGTCATGCGCGTGCTCCGTCGTGCACGGGAGGGTTCGGGTTGGGCAGCGCGGACGGCTCGACGCCGGCTTCCCTGGCGAATGCGCGGCGTGCGGCCAGCACCGCGTCGCTCGGTCCACGCGGCGCTTCCTCCACCACCGGTTCCGGCTCGCGCCGCGTGAACATCCGGCGCACCAAACCGGCGATGCCGTGCGGCAGAAACAAGGTGACCGCGATGAACAACGCGCCCAGGAAGTACAGCCAGTAAGCGGGATAGGCCACCGTCAGCCAGCTCTTCGCACCGTTCACGAGGAATGCGCCGACGATCGGGCCGACCAGCGTGGCGCGCCCGCCGACCGCGGCCCAGATTGCCATCTCGATCGAGTTGGCCGGGCTCATCTCGCTCGGGTTGATGATGCCGACCTGCGGCACGTACAGCGCGCCCGCCACGCCGCACATCATGGCCGAGACGACCCAGATCGTGAGCTTGTAGGGCAGCGGGTTGTAGCCGGAGAACATCACGCGCGTCTCGGCGTCGCGGATTGCCTGCAGCACGCGGCCGAACTTGGATTTGACGAGCCAGCGCGCGAGCAGGAAGAAGCCGAGCAAGGTCAGGCCGGTCAGCACGAACAAGGTCATGCGCATCTCCTGCGTTTGGATCGGGATGCCGAGGATGCGCTTGAAATCCGTGAAGCCGTTGTTGCCGCCGAAGCCGGTCTCGTTGCGGAAGAACAGCAGCATCGCAGCGAACGTGAGCGCCTGCGTGATGATCGAGAAGTACACGCCCTTGATGCGCGAGCGGAATGCGAAGAAGCCGAAGACGAATGCGATCAGGCCCGGCACCGCGACCACCAGCACCATGGTCGCGACAAAGCTGTCCGACAGCGCCCAGTGCCACGGGAGTTCCTTCAGATCGAGAAACACCATGAAGTCCGGCAAATCGTTCTTGTACTGGCCGTCGCGCCCGATCTGCCGCATCAGGTACATGCCCATCATGTAGCCGCCGAGCGCGAAAAACAGCCCGTGGCCGAGCGACAGGATGCCGGTGTAGCCCCAGATCAGATCGATCGCCAAGGCGACGATCGCGTAGCACATGATCTTGCCGAGCGAGCGCCACTGCATAGTCGCTCAGATGCAAAGGGCTGCCGGCCGGCACGAACAGGTTCGCGCAGGGCGCCAGCGCGCAGACCACGATCGACGCGACGATGAATGCGGTCCAGCCCCAGGTGCCGAGCAGCGGGGATTTGGTGGGAAGTTGCACCTGGCTGTTCATGTTCATCAAGCCTCCGCGCTCCGACCTTTGATCGCGAAGATGCCCTGTGGCCGCTTCTGAATGAAGATGATGATGAATACGAGCACGGCGATCTTTGCGATCACCGCACCGGACCAGCCTTCGATGAACTTGTTGAGCAGCCCCAGGCCGAGTGCTGCGTAGACGGTGCCCGCAAGTTGCCCGACACCGCCCATCACGACCACCATGAACGAGTCGACGATGTAGCCCTGGCCCAGGTCCGGGCCGACGTTGCCGATCTGGGAGAGGGCGCAGCCGGCCAGACCCGCGATACCGGAACCGAGTGCGAATGCATAGGTGTCGACGCGCGCCGTGTTGACGCCCATGCAGGAGGCGATCGGCCGGTTCTGCGTGACGCCGCGCACGAACAGGCCGAGCCGCGTCTTGCCGATGACGAGCGCCGTCGCGATCAACACCAGCACCGCGAAGACGATGATGTAGATCCGGTTCCACGGCAGCGTCACGTTGGACAGCACCTGCAGCCCGCCGCTCATCCAGGCCGGGTTTTCCACACCGACGTTCTGCGCACCGAAGGTGGAGCGCACGAGTTGCTGCAGCATCAGGCTGATGCCCCAGGTGGCCAGCAGCGTCTCCAGTGGCCGGCCGTAGAGAAAGCGGATCACGCCGCGCTCCAGAATCGCGCCGACCAGTGCCGACACCAGAAAAGCCGCGGGAATCGCCGCAGCCAGATACCAGCCGAACAGCTCCGTCGGCAGATACTGGCGGAACAGGCCCTGCACGAACCAGGTCGCATAGGCGCCGATCATCATGAGCTCGCCGTGCGCCATGTTGATCACGCCCATCAGGCCGTAAGTGATCGCCAAGCCCAACGCAGCAAGCAGCAGCACGGAGCCCAGGCTGATGCCGCTGAACGCGGCGGCCAGCCGGTTGCCCCAGACCAGCGTTTCATCGATTTTCGCGATCGCGGCCTGGATGGCGGCTTTGACTTTTCCGTCCTGCTCTTGCGACAAGCGTTGATTGAGCAGCAGCTTGGTGTCGGGGCTCTTGTTCTCCGACAGCGTGTTGACCGCGGTGATGCGCCGAGCCGGATCGGCGCTGCCGATCATGGAGGCGGCGCGCACCAACGTGAGCTGTTCTTTGACGGCTGGATCCTGCTCCGCAGCCAGCGCCTTTTCGATCGCGGGCAGACGCGTCTCGTTCGGCTCACTCAGGAGTGCGCGCGCGCCGGCAAGCCGAACGGCCGGATCCTTCGCAGTGAGCTTGAGCACGGCCTTGGCCGACTCCAGCGCGCCGCGCATGTAGTTGTTGTTGATGACTTCCTCGCGCGTCGGCCGGCAGCGGCACGGCGGTGCCCGTGACCGGGTCGATCGCCCGGTTGCCGTCGCGCGCAATCAGCACCTCGCTGTCGGTCACGCGCACCTCGCCGTTGGCGAGTGCTTCGATGAATGCGACCGTGCTGTCGTCCGCGTTGAGCACGGCCTGATTCAACGCGGCGACCCGCTTGGCGCTGGCGCCGGTGGCGATCGCGCGCGCCTCATCGGCGGTCAGCGCTTGCGCCTGCGACGCGAACACGAACACGAACAACAGCGCAGCGGCGATGACTCGCAATGGCCGGCAAAACAACAAGCGGAGCATGACGCAGTGGCAACAAACGTTCAGTCGGGAAAAAGAAAAAGGGCGGGCGATCGCAATCCAGCTGCCCTTGAAGGACGGTCGGCCAGACAGCGCCGATCAAATCGACCATCAAGCTCCAGAGAGGTCCCCCACGACGCAATGGCCGGCCACCGCGCCATGCCCTCAGGGGCCGTGGACGGGCTTTGCCCGGCTGCAGGCGCCGCTGCCGGTAGGGTTGGCTGAGGGCGGAGCCGAGGCTGGGGGAGGAGCTCCACTACATCGACTTGCTGGCCGGCTGATCCGGCTTCTTGTCGTTGCCCTCGATGTACGGGCTCCACGGCTTGGCTTTCACCGGGCCCGGCGTCTTCCAGACCACGTTGAACTGGCCATCGGCGCGGATCTCGCCGATGAACACGCTCTTGTGCAGGTGATGGTTTTTCTCGTCCATCATCGAGGTGATGCCGGACGGTGCCGCAAAGGTCTGGCCGGCCATCGCGGCGATCACCTTGTCGGTGTCGGTGCTCTGGGCTTTTTCGACCGCCTGCTTCCACATGTGGATGCCGATCCAGGTGGCTTCCATCGGATCGTTGGTGATGGGCTTGTCCATCTGGCCCGGAATCTTCTTGGCCTTCGCGTACTCGCTCCACTGCTTGATCCAGGCGTCGTTCACCGGATTCTTGATGCTCATGAAGTAGTTCCAGGCGGCCAGATGGCCGACCAGCGGCTTGGTGTCCACGCCGCGCAACTCTTCTTCACCGACCGAGAACGCCACCACCGGCACGTCCTGCGCCTTCAGGCCCGCGTTGCCGAGCTCCTTGTAGAACGGCACGTTCGAGTCGCCGTTGATGGTGGACACCACGGCGGTCTTGCCACCGGCTGCGAACTTCTTGACGTCGGCAACGATGGTCTGGTAGTCGCTGTGGCCGAACGGCGTGTACTTCTCGTCGATGTCCTTGTCGGCCACGCCCTTGCTCTTCAGGTAGGCGCGCAGGATCTTGTTGGTGGTGCGCGGATAGACGTAGTCGGTGCCCAGCAGCACCCAGCGCTTCGCGCCGCCGCCTTCTTCGCTCATCAGGTAGTCCACGGCCGGAATGGCCTGCTGGTTCGGCGCCGCACCGGTGTAGAACACGTTCTTCGACAGCTCTTCGCCTTCGTACTGCACGGGGTAGAACAGCAGGCCGTTCATCTCTTCGACCACTGGCAGCACGGATTTGCGCGACACGCTGGTCCAGCAGCCGAAGATCACCGCGACCTTGTCCTGGCCGAGCAGCTGCTTGGTCTTCTCGGCGAACAGCGGCCAGTTGGAGGCCGGGTCGACCACCACGGGTTCGAGCTGCTTGCCCAGCACGCCGCCTTTCTTGTTGATGTCTTCGATCGCCATCAACACCGTGTCTTTGAGCACGGTCTCGGAGATCGCCATGGTGCCCGACAGGCTGTGCAGCACACCGACCTTGATCGTGTCCTTGGTCTGTGCGATGGCCACGCCGCTTGCGAGCAGCGAGCCGAGCGCCATCGATGCGCTTAGGGTTTTCAGAGTCCAGCGACGATTCATCAAGATGAGAGCTCCAGTTTGGATGGGTTGGAAAACGGGCGACCCGCATACGAACGGGCCTGGGCCGCGATCCGGTTTACGCAAGGGCC
Source organism: uncultured beta proteobacterium (assembly GCA_963761295.1). Taxonomy (GTDB): domain Bacteria; phylum Pseudomonadota; class Gammaproteobacteria; order Burkholderiales; family Burkholderiaceae_C; genus JBBPYC01. The sequence goes on along the minus strand of CAVXGG010000009.1, from coordinate 177,621 downwards.
ATGCCACGCGGTCGTCGTGGCGTCGTTCGTACACCGAAATGGGTCGCGCACGCTACACGACTGCACTTGTGTTGCGCACGCGATCACCGAATTCGTGCGTTTCACCGGCGCACCAACAGCGGACCTGGTGGTGTTTCATGCACCATTGCCGAGCATTCGCCGCGGCCGTTGCATCACGGTTCGGGTCAGCACGCCGCTGCAACCGTTCGGCCCGCGACTTGCGACAGAATCCCAGCAAAAGAATCGAGTTCATCCCCCGTCCACCTCACCCGCCACGCCATGGAACTGACTCCGCGAGAAAAAGACAAGCTGTTGATCTTCACGGCCGCACTGCTGGCCGAGCGGCGGCGCGCGCGCGGTTTGAAGCTCAATTACCCGGAAGCGATCGCGTTCATCAGCGCGGCGGTGATGGAAGGTGCGAGAGACGGCAGGACCGTGGCCGACCTGATGGCCGATGGCCGCGAAATTCTCGGCCGCGCCGACGTGATGGACGGTGTGCCGGAGATGATCCACGACATCCAGGTCGAAGCAACCTTTCCTGACGGGACCAAGCTGGTGACCGTGCATCAGCCAATTCCGTGACGCTCGCCAAGGAGCCGCGCATGACCCCAGGAGAAGTTCTCACCGACGACGGCGACCACGTCCTGAACCCGGGTCGCCGCACGCTGACCCTTGCCGTGCAGAACGCGGGCGACCGGCCGATCCAGGTCGGCTCGCACTATCACTTCGCCGAGACCAACGGCGCGCTGACGTTCGACCGGGACGCCGCGCGCGGCATGCGCCTCAACATCGCTTCCGGCACCGCGGTGCGGTTCGAGCCCGGGCAGCAGCGCACGGTGGAGCTGGTGGACTACGCGGGCGAGCGCATCGTCCACGGCTTCCGCGGTCTGATTCAAGGAAACCTCTGATGGCGACGCTTTCACGACGCGCTTATGCCGACATCTTCGGTCCCACCGTTGGCGACCGCGTGCGGCTGGCCGACACCGACCTGATCGTCGAGGTCGAGGACGACTACACCTTGCGCGCCGGTGGCTATGGCGAAGAAGTCAAGTTCGGCGGCGGCAAGTCGATCCGTGACGGCATGGGGCAGTCGCAGCGAACGCGCAAGGAAGGCGCGGTCGACACTGTCCTGACCAACGCACTCATCATCGACCACTGGGGCATCGTCAAAGCCGATATCGGCTTGAAGGAGGGGCGCATCCACGCGATCGGCAAGGCCGGCAATCCCGACACGCAGCCCGGCATCGACATCATCATCGGCCCCGGCACCGAGATCATCAGCTGCGAAGGCACGATCGTGACCGCTGGCGGCATCGACAGCCACATCCACTTCATCTGCCCGCAGCAGATCGAAGAAGCGCTGAGCTCGGGCATCACGACGATGCTCGGCGGCGGCACCGGGCCGGCGACCGGCACCTTTGCCACCACCTGCACGCCGGGCCCGTGGCACATCGAACGCATGCTGCAGGCCGCCGATGGCTTTGCGATGAACCTGGGCTTCATGGGCAAGGGCAACGCGTCGCTGCCGGCCGCGCTGCACGAGCAGGTCGAAGCCGGCGCGATCGGCCTGAAGCTGCACGAGGACTGGGGCACGACGCCCTCGGCGATCGACAATTGTCTGGACGTGGCAGACGCGACGGATGTGCAGGTCGCGATCCATTCGGACACGCTAAACGAGTCCGGCTTCGTCGAGAACACGATCGCGGCTATCAAGGGCCGGTCGATCTGCGCGTTCCACACCGAAGGCGCAGGCGGCGGCCACGCACCGGACATCCTGCGCGTGGTCGGCGAATCGAACTTTCTGCCGTCGTCGACCAATCCGACCATGCCCTACACGGTCAACACGCTCGACGAACACGTCGACATGCTGATGGTGTGCCACCATCTCGATGCCGCAATTCCCGAAGACCTCGCTTTTGCGGAAAGCCGCATCCGGCGCGAGACGATCGCAGCCGAGGACATCCTGCACGACCTGGGCGCGATCAGCATGATGAGCAGCGACAGCCAGGCGATGGGCCGGGTCGGCGAAGTGATCCTGCGGACCTGGCAGACCGCGCACAAGATGAAGCAGCAGCGCGGCGCGTTGCCCGGCGACGGTGCGCGCAACGACAACTTCCGCGTGAAGCGCTATGTGGCCAAGTACACGATCAACCCGGCGCTCGCGAACGGCCTCGCGCACGAGGTCGGCAGCATTGAAGTCGGCAAGTGGGCCGATCTGGTGGTCTGGAAGCCCGCGTTCTTCGGCGTCAAGCCGTTCACTGTTCTGAAGGGCGGCACCATCGCGATGGCCGCGATGGGCGACGCCGAATGCGTCGATCCCGACGCCGCAGCCGGTGCATTACCGGCCGATGTTCGGCGGCTTCGGTGGGTCGATCGCGAAGGGGTCGCTGACCTTCGTGTCCCGAGCCGCTCTCTCAGCAGGCATCGGTGAACGCTATGGGCTGGCCAAGCAGCTCAGTGCAGTGAAGAACATCCGGGGCATGCGAAAACAGCACATGTTGCTGAACGACTGCACGCCGAAGATGGAGATCGACGCGCAGACGTACGCGGTGCGCGCCGATGGCCAGCTGCTGGTCTGCGAGCCAGCGGCGGTGTTGCCGATGGCGCAGCGCTACTTCCTGTTTTGAATGTCGTCAGCCGGTACGCGCAGTGCCGAAGGTGCGCGTATCCGGTTGACGAACACGAACCCTTCGATCATTCGGACCGCCGTGTCCGGCGCCGCGCGGGCCCGGCGGGCCCAGGTGCCCGACCTTCAAGGCCGGAGGAAAACGCGCGCAGGAAACGCGCCGCGCCGGATGCGGTGCTGCCGATTCCGGGCTCGTCGGCCGTCCTACTGCTTGGGGCCTTCCGTGAGGCGCCGGCCGAGCGACACCGCATAGGGCGCGGCCCGGGCGGCCAACATCGGATCGGCCGAGGCCTCGATCCCCTTGGGCAGCACCATCGGGTTGTAGGTGATGGTCAGGCACGGGCCCGTTGCGTCCGGCGCCACCGACTTGATGGTCAGCCGGCCCAGCGTGACCTTCTTGCGCTCGGCCGGCAGCGGTGTGACCGCGCTGTCGATCTTGTCGCCGGGCTCGGCCAGCTGCAGGTTGAAGTCGAACGCCACCTCGCCCGCGGCGACACGCTGGCGCAGCTCGTCGAACAGGAAGTCGGTGCCCTTGGCCTTGGCTTCCTCGTCGCTCAGGCCCTGTGTGCCGCCGACCGGCTCGAAGATCCACTTGCCGAACTGCTTCTTGCCGTCGGCGCCGGTGAAGCCGAACGCGTTCACCCCCCAGTAGTTGACCTTGGCATAGCTCGCCGGCACGGGCTGGCTGGCGAAATACTTGCCCTGCAGCAGCACCTCGGGATTCGCCTCGGCGAACGCCTTCACCTTCTCCGGGTTCGGCTTCTTGGTTTCCGGATCCGGGTACAGCGACTCCAGACGCCCGAGCAGCTGCTCCGGCGTCGCGGCGCCGAACACCGGCGCCGAGATGTTGCCCATCTGCCAGATCTCGCCGCCGGGCAGCTCGAACTGCAGCGCCATGTTGCGCTGGCTCTTCGCGTTGTCCGGTGCCTTGGGGTTGCCGCCGCCGATGGAAAAGCGCGCGATCACCGGCACCGGCTTGCCGCTGAAGGCCGACGTGGTCGACAGCGCACGGCCCTCGGCACTGCCGACGAACTCGCCGCTCGCGCACACGCCCTTCGCGCCGGAGCGGCGATAGCCTTCGAACTTGCCGCCGGCGCGCTCGAAGGCATCGACCATCTTGTTCGGATCGACTTGTGAAAAAGCCGGCGTGCTCAGACTGGTGGCGGCGCAGGCGAGAGCCGCGATCCACAGCGCGGGTGCGGTAAATACAGCGTTCATTCGTGAGTCCATGAGGTGTATGCGAAAGGTTGGAAGTGCCCGCCGGTTTTCGGTCCGGGGGCCGGTGACTCTAGCCAATCCGTTGAACTTCGGCTTGGCCCAGGGCGGTGCCGACTGCCGGCACCGCTTGTGCGGCGATCGAATGCTGCAGCGGCATGCGCTCGATCGTGTGCAGGCGACACGGAAGCTGGTGGTCGATCGCGTCCCGTACATCCACAGCGACCTGCCTGATCGACAGGACGCGGCAGGCGAACGGGTGCTGCGGCTCCGAATCAAGCCGCACGCGACGTGTGCGTGCGAATCCAGCCCGCGGAGGCGGTCTCGTCGAGCTGTCCGGCAGCCAGCGCAAGCATCTTGAGCACGCAATCGGCGTCCGGTGCGTCCAGTTCGGCACCGTTGAGCAGCAGGAACAGTCCGCAGGCGACGAACGCGGTGCGTTCGTTGCCGTCGATAAACGGGTGGTTGCGCGCGATGCCGAATGCGTAAGCCGCTGCCAAGTCCGCAAGGTCAGGATCGTGAAAGTGAGCCAGTTGCTGCGGTCGGGCCAGTGCCGACGCCAGCAGGTTTGCGTCTCGCACGCCGGAGCTGCCGCCGTGTTCCGCCAGCTGCTCTTCATGCACCGCATGGAGCACCGACGGATCGATCCATGCCCACACCCGCCCCGCGCTCACTTGGCCAGCTCGCGCAGCACGTGGCGGCGCTTCTTCATGACCCGGCGTGCAGCCGTCATCTGCGCTTCGAACGCCGCGCTGTAAGGTGTCAGCGTGACGCCGTTGGCGGCATCGGTCAGAAACAACGTGTCGCCTTTTTCGACCTTGAGCCGAGCCAGCACTTCCTTCGGCAGGATGACGCCGACCGAGTTGCCGATCTGGGTGAGTTTCAATGTGGTCACGGCCGATTTCCTGTTATAACTTAAGTTATATTATGCTGACTTTTTCAACGAGGCAGCCGTTGCGCTCATGCTCATCGCCAACCAATTGATGCTCCAGGGCCGCGGCCTGGCGCCGGTGCTGCTCAGGCGCGCCGCCACGATCGAACTCGACTGGGACGTGCGCCGGAAAAGCCGCTTCGATGCGACCGACTCGGCCGGCCGCATGCTCGGCATCTTTCTGCCGCGCGGCAGCGTGGTGCGCGGCGACGACGTGCTGGTCGCGGAAGACGGCTCGTTGATCCGCGTGCTGGCCGCACCGCAGCCCGTGCTCGTGATCACGCACTGCCAGCAACACGGCAGGCCGTTCGACCTGATCCGCGCGGCTTACCACCTGGGCAACCGGCATGTGCCGATCGAGCTCAAGCCCGATCATCTGAAGATCGAGCCCGATCACGTGCTGGCCGATCTGCTGCGTGCGATGCATCTGATCGTGCGCGAATCGAACGAAGCGTTCGAGCCGGAGGCCGGTGCCTACTCGGCGCACGCGCACGCCCAGCACGAACACGCGCGTCCCGCGCACGACCATGCCGCGCACCGCCACGCACACGGGCAACCGCACGATCACGGCAGTCGCAAGATCGACGGCCATCCCGATCCTGACCACGCCGCGCATGACGGCCATTGAACGACCGCTTTCGGCAGCAGCGTTTCTGCAGCTCATGCGGCTCGCGTCGCCAGCGCTGCCGGTTGGCGGATTTTCATACTCGGAAGGGCTCGAAGCGCTTGTTAATCGTGCATCTTGTGCTACTGAAAATATAGCATCGAACTGGCTGATCGAATCGCTTCATCTGAACCTTGCGCGCAGCGATCTGGCCGTGCTGGCGCAAGCGATCGACGCCTGGCGTGCCGATGACCGTGCCCGCATCGACGCATTGAACCAGTGGATCCTGCAAACGCGCGAAAGCAGCGAATTCCGCGCGCAGACGGTGCAGATGGGCCGCTCGATGATCGAATGGCTGCGCAACGACCGAAGCTCGGATGCAGCGGCGGTCGAACGGCTCGCCACACGCGAGCCGACATTTCCGATTGCATTCGCACTCGCAGTGGCCGGCACCGAAGCGTCCCCACGCGACGGCCTGCTCGCCTATGCGAGCTGCTGGGCCGAGAACATGGTGCAGGCTGCGATCAAGGCGGTGCCGTTCGGCCAGCTCGCGGGCCAGCGCATCCTGGCGCGGCTCACAGCCGAGATTCCGGCCGCCGTCGCCCTCGCATCGAGCTTGTGCGACGAAGACCGGCAGGCGTTTTCCCCGATGCTCGCGATCCTGTCTTCGCAGCACGAAGTCCAATACTCGAGGTTGTTTCGCTCATGAGCAAACTGCACCACATCCCGAACCGAAGCAAGAAACTGCCGCCGCTGCGGGTCGGCATCGGCGGCCCCGTGGGCTCCGGCAAGACCACGTTGCTCGAGATGCTCTGCAAAGCGATGCGCGACCAGTGGGACCTGGTCGCGATCACCAACGACATCTACACCAAGGAAGACCAGAGGCTGCTCACCGTCAGCGGCGCGCTGCCGCCGGAACGCATCATGGGTGTCGAGACCGGCGGATGCCCGCACACCGCGATCCGTGAGGACGCATCGATCAATCTGGAGGCGATCGACCGGATGCTCGCCGAATTCCCCGACGCAGATATCGTCTTCATCGAAAGCGGCGGCGACAACCTCGCGGCCACGTTCAGCCCCGAGCTGTCCGACCTCACGATCTATGTGATCGACGTGGCCGCGGGGGAGAAGATCCCGAGAAAGGGCGGCCCCGGCATCACCAAGAGCGACCTCTTCATCATCAACAAGACCGATCTGGCACCGCACGTCGGCGCGAGCCTGGGCGTGATGGAAGCCGACACGCGCCGCATGCGGGCCACCAATCAGCCAGGCGGCGTCAAGCCGTTCGTGATGACGAATCTGCGCACGCAAGCCGGCGTGGCCGAAGTGGTCGCGTTCATCGAACAACGCGGCATGCTGGTGTCAGCCGGCTGACCGCGACGCTTCAGACCGTTGTGATGGTGGTCTGCACCATCCTCGCACGCCCCGCGCCCAAACCGGCAGCCAGCGCGAAGGTGCCGATCGCGGCGAACAGCCACCAGGTTGCGGAGAAGTCGCCCGTCCAGCCGCGCAGCAGACCCGCGAGCAGCGGCCCGCAAGCAGCGATCAGGTAGCCCACGCCCTGGGCCATGCCCGACAACTGCGCGGCCACCTGCGCATCGGGTGAGCGCAGCACGATCAGCGTCAACGCCAGCGCGAACGATCCGCCTTGCGCAATGCCCAACAGCACCGCCCAGGCCCAGACGCCACCGAGCGGCGCGAACAAGCAACCGTACAGCGACACGACGGTCAGCGTCACGGTGCCCGCCGCCAGAGCGGACTGGCTGCGGCAGCGCACCGCCGCGAGCGGCACCGCCAGGCAGGTCACCACCTGCGTGAGCATGACCACCGACACCGCGTAGCCGGCCGTCTCCGCATCGAGCCCACGCTCGCGCAGGATCGGCGCGAGCCAGCCCATCACGATATAGGCCAGTGCCGACTGCAGACCCCATGAACAGCGTGACCTGCCAGGCCAGCGCATCGCGCCACAGGCCGCGCACCGCAACGAAAGAATCGGCGGCGATCGGACGGCAAGGCAGCGCCAGCGGCGCCCACAGCACGCACACGAGTGCGGCCGGCACGGCCCAGACCGCCAGCGCCCGTGCCCAGCCGCCACCGATCGCGTGCTCGATCGGCACCGTGAATGCGGCACCCGCTGCCGCCCCCGCGCAGACGGCCATCGTGTAGAGCCCCATCATCTGTGCGGTGCGCTGCTCGAAGTCGCGCTTGATCAAGCCCGACATCAACACGTTGGCGATCGCGATGCCGGTGCCGGCCAGCGCCGTGGCGGCGAACAGCACCGGCAGCGCGCCGACACCGCGCAACCCGGTGCCCAGCGCCACCAGCGCCAGGCACGCGAGCAGCGTGCGCTCGGTGCCGAAACGTCGGCCGAGCCGCGGCGCCAATATCGCGAACAGCCCGAGGCAGACCACCGGCAACGTCGTCAGCGCGCTGGCGCCGCCGGGAGAAAGACCGGTGCGTTCCATGATCTCCGGCAGCACCACCGACAGACTCGAGAACACCGGCCGCAGGTTGAAGCCGATCAGCACCACGCTCAACGCGATCAGCCAGCGCCGTCCCCTGGTCGCCGCCATCGTGGGCGGGGCGACCGGCAGATGATCGGCCTCGGCATCGATGACCAGATCATCGGGGAAGGCCACGGTGGCGGCAGAATTCGGGGGCATGGCGAGGAGATGCGAAAAGGAAAAAAACGAGCGGCAGTTGCCGACGCACCAGCGAGCCGATCAACGGCGAGTCTGGGTCCCGATTGTCGTGCGTGCCGTTGTCGGCCGAGGCGGTTGCTCCGGCCAGGCGCAGCCGGTCGTCAGCGCCGTGCGCATTGCATCGGCTGATGTGCGCTCATCGTGACGGAACGTCCTGACAACGGGCGCAAGCGACCGACGCCGCGTGTTCATGCCGGGCACTGGTCGGGTCAAGGTTGCCGGCTGCCTGACCGCGCACGACAACGCTGCACGCCGCACATCACGCCGTCCAGCACGGGAACCCCGCACGCGTCGGTCAACGGACCGGCGTAACCGCAGAGCACGGCGCCTGCGAGCACCACCGCCTCGGCGCCCGCATCGCGCAGTCGGCCACACGCGTGCGCCAGCACTTTGCAGCCCGCCGGGCGACACGCGCGGCGCGTCGGCGGCGAACGCGGCCGGCAGCTCGGGCGCTTCGAACGCGATCACGTCGGCGCCGAAACCCGCCTGCTCGACCCGCTGCCGATACAGCGGCAGCAACACGGCCCCGAGCGTGAGCAGGCCGATGCGCCCGGTGATGCTGCGGGCGACGCTCAACGCGGCTTCGGTCATGCCGACGATCGGCAGCTGCGGGTGCTGGCGACGCAGCGCGATCACGCCGCCGTCGAGCGAGATCGCCAGCAGCAGCGCATCGTGCGCCGGTGCATGCGCGTCCGCCAGCCGCAGCGCACTTCGTTCGGCTTGCGCGAGCTGCTCTGCATCGCGCACCACGAGCGGCCCGTCCGGCGCAGTCAGCGCCGTCAAGGTGTCGCCCGGCGCAAGCATGGCCCGCGCCGATTCGGCCATGCGCTCGGTGATGGCGCGCGATGCGTTCGGGTTGATCAAGCAGCAGCTTCATCGAACCAGGGTGTCGTCGTTGGGCCCCGGGCGCGGCGGGTCAGGGCGCGAAGATCGCTGCGAGATCCACCTCGGACGTCGCCGGCTCGAGCCGCAGGCTTTGCTCGATGTGCTCCAGATGTTCGAGCATCAACGCCTCGGCGCGGTCCGCATCGCGGCTCGAGATCGCATCGATGATCGCGTCGTGCTCGTCGGCCAGGCAGGTGGATGCGGTCGGGGCGTCGTACAGCACGATGATCAGGCAGGTCAAGGTCGAGAGCTCGCGCATCGTGCGCGACAAGGCCGAATTGCCGGCCAGCTCGGCCAGCAGCGTATGAAACTCGCCCGACAGCCGCACGATCGCGCGCTGGTCGTCGCGGCGGCGTGCGTCGTGCTCCAGCTCGAGGTGATGGCGCAGGCGCGCAGAGCCGGTCCGCGGTCAGCGTGTCGATCAGGCGCCGCAGCACCGCGGGCTCGATCAGCCGGCGCGCTTCGAACACGTCCATCGCCTGCTCGATCGACGGCTTCGCGATGAACGCGCCGCGCTGTGGAAACAGTTCGACGATGCGCTCGTGCGCGAGCCGGCTCAGCACGTCGCGAATGCGCGCGCGGCTGACATGGAAGATTTCGGCGAGTCGCTCCTCGACCAACTTGGTGCCGGGCAGCAACCGGTGCTCGAGGATCGCGACATAGATTCGGTCGTAGATGTCGTCCTGCACCGATTCGCGCGCCTGCCGCACGAATGCGGGCGACTTTCGGGAAGGGGAAGACGGCATGGCGTGAAGGTCCGAAGCGCGGCGGGGCTTGCCGCGCTGGTGCTGAGCGCGCGGCAGTCTCGCGGGTCGCGTCGGGCGTGCCGATTCTAGGCAGCGCCACACCGGCCGCAACGGGCTCCAAAAGTGCAACCGCAGCGGCAACGCCCCGCCGCTTCAATTGCTCGGCTCGCGGCTGAAGTGCACGACGGTGCGCCGCCAGCATCAGCGCCATCCGAATAACTGGCCCCAACCGCGCACCGCGGCCGGATCGACACCGACCGCACGCAACGCGCCCCAGACCGTGGTGCTGACCGTATCGAGCAGCGGCACGCCCAATTCGGCCTCGACCGCGTCGGCCAGCGGCGCAGCGCGCAGGTTGGTGCAAAACGTCGTGATCGCCTGCGGGCCGACGGCGGCGACCTCGCGCATCAGCGCACGCAGCTTGTCCGGCTCGACCAGTGCGAAGTCGTGATTCACGCGGATGCCCAGATGCCGCTCGGCGACGACTTCGACGCCGATGCGTGCGTAGTTGTCGACGATGCGCTGCTGCACATCGGTCGGTGTAGGGCGTCACGAGCGCGAGTTTTTCGATGTCGCGCAGCGCGAGCAGTTCGTTGAGCGCGAGCACCGCGGTCGTGGCCGGGATGCCGGTGCGTTCCGTGATCCGCTGGGCCAGCCGCTTGTCCGTGTCGAAGCCGAGCCAACCGGCGGCCGTGCCGCTCCATGCGATCACATCGACTTTCGCGTCCGCGAGCAACAGCGCCGCCGCGAGGATTTTGCTGTCGTCGAATTGCCCGAGCGCCTGCGCAGACAGCGCGATCTCGGTCACGGTGAAGCGCGAGAAATGCGCGGTGCAGTCGGGCACGGCAGCGGCAAGCGCACTGGTCAGCGGTTCAAGCGCGGTGTTCGATGAAGGCGTCAGCACGCCGAGGCGGATGGGGCGGGTCACGAAGTCTCCAGGGCGGGTCGGCAGGCCGGCAAGTCGGCCTGCCAAATGATAAATGTCGACGATCAAAGATCATTCTGTCAACAACAGGGTTAACACCGATGTCTGTCGCTTCATTGGATCGCTGTTTAATCATCACGCGTCTCCAGCAACTTCATGGCTATCACCGATTTTTGGATCGATTCTTGCAGCTCGTCAGTGGACTCCGATCGATTCGGTCATTCGGGCCGTTCCGTATGCACTATGAAGGGGCAGATCTGATAGTGTTGTTGACAAAACCGTTCACAAACGTGCTACAGGCCCTGCGATCGATGCCCGTGCATCGGAACGTCGATCCAATGACGCAGCCGTCCTTCGACCTGGTGGTGCGCAACGCACGCGTGGCCACCGCCAGCGACTGCTTCGACAGCCGACATCGGCATCCAGGACGGGCGCATCGCGATGCTCGGCCAGCAGCTGGCTGCCGGCGGCGCGCGAGATCGACGCCGCCGGCCGCGTCGTCACGCCCGGCGGCGTCGATGCGCATTGCCACCTCGACCAACCGATGGCCGCGCCGATGCGCATGGCCGACGACTTCGACACCGGCACGCGCTCGGCGGCGTGCGGCGGCACCACCACCGTGATCCCGTTCGCGGCGCAGGAAAAAGGCCAGTCGCTGCGCGCCGCCGTCGACGACTACCACCGCCGCGCCGAAGGCAAGGCGCACATCGACTACGCGTTCCACCTGATCGTGAGCGACCCGACGCCGGCCGTGCTGCAGCAGGAATTGCCCGCGCTGATCGCCGAGGGCTACACCTCGTTCAAGGTCTACATGACCTACGACGACCTGAAGCTCGACGACGGCCAGATCCTCGACGTGCTCGGCGGTCGCGCGCGAGCACGGCGCGATGGCGATGATTCATGCCGAGAACGCCGACTGCATCGAATGGCTCACCGAAGCGGCTCGAAGCGGCCGGCCGCACCGCGCCGCGCTTTCATGCGGATCTCGCGGCCGATGCTGGTCGAGCGCGAAGCCACGCACCGCGCGATCGCGCTGTCCGAGCTGGTCGACGTGCCGATCCTGATCGTGCATGTGTCGGGCCGCGAGGCGGTCGAGCAGATCCGCTGGGCGCGCGGCCACGGCCTGCATGTGTACGCCGAAACCTGCCCGCAGTACCTGTTCCTGACGGCCGACGACCTCGGTCTCGACGACAGCTACGGCGGCGCGCGCTGCGTCTGCAGCCCGCCGCCGCGCGACAAGGCGAACCAGGAAGTGATCTGGCACGGCCTGGCCGACGGCCTGTTCACGGTGTTCTCGTCCGACCATGCGCCGTTCAAGTACGACGCACCCGAGGGCAAGAAGCTCGGCGGCGAGGAAGTGCCGTTTCGCTACATCCCGAACGGCATGCCGGGGCTGGAGACGCGCCTGGCGCTGCTGTATTCGGAAGGCGTGCTGGCGGGCCGCATCACGCTCGAAAAATTCGTCGAGCTGACCGTCGACCAACCCCGCCAAAGCCTACGGCCTGCACCCACGCAAAGGGCAGCATCTCGATCGGCGCCGATGCCGACCTGGTCATCTGGGACGAGGGCGAGTTCACGATCACGAACGACCGGCTGCACCACGCGGTCGACTACACGCCGTACGAAGGCAAGGTGCTGCGCGCCTGGCCGGGCATGACGCTGATCGGCGGCGAAGTCGTCTGGGACGGCAAGGACTTTCATCCGCGCGCCGGCCGCGGCCGGTTCCTCCAATGCGGCCGACCCACGTTGCAGCCGGTGCGCCGCTGATCGACTCGATGAACCTGCTGCTGATCAACCCCAACACGTCGCAGAGCGTCTCCGACCTGATCCGCGCCGAGGCCGAACGCAGTGCGTCGCCCGGCACGCAGATCGAAGTGCTGACCGCGCCGTTCGGCGTCGCCTACATCGAGACGCGCTTCGAAGCGCTGATCGGCGCGTACGCGGCCGCGCAGCTGGCAGCCGAGCACCATGAGCGCTTCGACGCGGTGATCGTCGCCGCGTTCGGCGACCCGGGCTTGGCCGGCCTGCGCGAGGCGCTGCCGTGCCCGGTGACCGGCCTGACCGAAGCGGCGCTTGCAAGCGCGTGCCTGCTCGGTCAGCGCTTTTCGATCGTCGCGATCTCGCAGCGCATCCGCGCCTGGTACCGCGAGACGGTCGAGCACTGCGGGCTGGCAGAGCCGGTTGGCCAGCATCCGCGGGCTCGACGAGCCGCTGGCCGACATCGGCAACGTGCAGGGCAAAGCCAGGGCGAGCGGCTGTCGCGCTGGCCGAGCGTTGCGTCGATGAGGACGGCGCCGATGTGATCGTGCTGGCCGGCGCACCGCTTGCGGGCTGGCACGAAGCCTGCGTGGTCGCTTGCCGGTGCCTTCGGTCGACGGCGTGTCGAGCGCGGTGCGGCATGCCGAATCGCTCGCAGCGCTGCAGCCGGGCAAGGCCGTGCGCGGCAGCTTCGCCGCACCGCCGATCAAGCCGAACCAAGGGCTGAGCCCGGCGCTCGAGCGCTTGCTCGCACGCGGTCGGGCAGCCACGCTGAACACGTCTTCATTCTCCAAAACGATCGACAAGAAACCCCTATGAAGCATTCCATTCGCCAACTGCAACGCGCATTCGCGCCCCTGTCCCTTGCCGGTGCCGTACTCGCTGCGTTGCTGACCGTCTCAGCACCGGCGAACGCGCAGCAAAAGCTGCAGATCGCGGGCAACTTCGCGGGCGAACACCCGAGCAGCGTCGCAGTCGAGCAGGTGTTCAAAAAAGAAATCGCGCGGCTCACGAACAACGAGTTGCAGGTCGACGTGTTCCCGTCGATGCAGCTCGGCGGCGCGAAGGAGAACGTCGATGCGGTGCGCTCCGGCACGCTCGCGATCACCTGGGTCGGCGCGACGTATCTGTCGCGCATCGTGCCGCAGCTCGAAGCGTTGAGTCTGCCGTTCGTGCTGGACGACCGCGAAACCGCATTCCGCGTGATCGACGGCCCGGTCGGCGAAGCGATCGACAAGAAGCTGCAGGAAAAAGGCTTCATCTCGCTCGGCTGGATGGAGCTCGGCATGCGCAACGTGACGAACAACCGGCAGCCGATCAAGACGATGGCGGACCTGAGCGGCCTGAAGATTCGGCTGCAGCCGAGCGAAGCCCACTTGGCGAGCTTTCGTGCGCTCGGCGCGAACCCGATCGCGATGGACGTGAAAGAGCTGTACTCGGCGCTCGAGCAGGGCGTGGTCGATGGTGAGGAAAACCCGTACACCGTGATCAGCGCGAGCCGCTATGGCGAAGTGCAGAAGTACATGTCGAACACGCAACACTTCTTCGACTACATCGCGGTGCTGGCCAGCAAGAAGGCGTTCGAGCAATTGAAGCCCGAGCACCAGAAGGCGGTGCGCGAAGCGATGACTGCGACCGATCGCATTCCAGCGCAAGCTCGCGGCCGAGGGCGAAGCCAAAGCGTTCACCGAGCTGAAGGCGAAGATTGACTTTCACCGAGATCACGCCCGCGAGCGCGCGCAGAGATGCGCAAGGCAACCGCGCCGGTGATCGACTCGGTCGTGCGCAAGCGCGCGGGTGACGAGATCGTCGAACCAGGTGCTGGCCGCAGCCGGCAAACGCTGATCGTACGCTTCTCCTGCCTCTCACCGCGCTCAACTGATGACTGCCCAGGCCGTACTGCCGGTTGTCTACGAGACGCGGTCGTTGCTGGTCGCGCGCTGCTGCTGCTCGACCGCTGCACGATGGCCGCGCTGCTCGTCACCGTCGGCACGATGGTCGCGGTCGTGGCCGCACAGGTCGTGCTGCGTTACGGCTTTGCCGGCTCGCTCGACTGGTCGGACGAGATCTCGCGGCTCGCGTTCGTCTGGAGCATCTTTCTGGCGATTCCGCTCGGCGTGCGGCAAGGCGCGCACATCGGCATCGACATCGTCGTCGCGCGCTTTGCACCCACCGGCCAGCAACTGCTGCGGCGCATGGCGGCCGTGCTCAGCGCGCTGATGATGTTCGCGATCGCCTGGGCCGCCTGGGGCGTCGCGCGCGAGCAATGGGACGAGCTGATGTCCACGCTCGACTGGAGCGTCGGCTGGTTCATCGTGCCGGTCGGCGTCGGCGCGCTGTTGAGTGGCCTGCACCTGCTGCGCATCGCAGTCCATGGCCCGCCGGTGGTCGGCCTGGAGGGCGCCGAATGAGTGCGGCGGTCGTTCCTCGGCTTCATGGGGCTCGCGCTGCTCGGCCTGCCGATCGCATTTGCGATGGGCGTTGCGGCGATGGCGGCGCTGTGGTTTTCCGGTGTCGATTTTTCGATGGTGCCGCAGCGCATGATGTTTGCCGTCAATTCGTTTCCGTTGATGTCGATCCCGTTTTTCATGCTCGCCGGCGAGCTGATGATCAAGGCCGGCATTGTCGAGCGGCTGATCGGCCTGGCCAACTCGATCGTCGGCCGCGTGCGCGGCGGCATGGCGCATGTCGCGATGCTGTCTGGCGCGGGGCTTGCGACAGTCTCCGGCGCCGCGGTGTCGGACGCGAGCGCGCTGTCGGCGATCCTTGTGCCGTCGCTGTCCAAAATCTACGACAAGGGTTTTGCCGCGGCGCTGGTGGCGGCCGCTGCGAACCTCGGGCCGATCATCCCGCCGTCGGGCGCGATGATCGTCTATGCGTTCATGGCGGGCTCGTCGGTCTCGGTCGGCGGCATGTTCATGGCCGGCGTCGTGCCCGGGATCATCATCTGCGCGGGCTTCATGGCGCTGTGCTCGTGGATCGCGACGCGGCGCGGCTGGGCCGTCACGGGCGAGCCGTTTCGGATCACGCACGTGCTGCACGAGCTGCGGCGGTCGTTCGATCGTGCTGTTGATGCCGGTGATCGTGATCGGCGGCATCGTCGGCGGCGCGTTCACGGCGACCGAAGGCGCCGCGATCGCGGTCGTCTACTCGCTCGTCATCGGATTTTTCATCACGCGCCAGCTCAAGGTGAGCGACCTGCCGGGCATCGTGCTGCGCGCCGCGATTACGTCCGGCGTGGTCGGCGCGCTGATCGCGTTCGCATCGATCATCACGTACCTGATGACGGTGGACCTGCTGCCGCAAAAGCTCTCGGCGCTGCTGCTCGCGCTGACGTCGGACCCGCTCGTGTTTCTCGCGCTGGTCGCCTTGCTGCTGTTCGTCGTCGGCATGTTCCTCGAATCGAACGCGGCCTACATCATGCTGGTGCCGCTGCTGCATCCGATCGCGCTTGCAGTACGGCATCGATCCACTGCACTTCGGGCTGCTGTTCGTGCTGAACCTCGTGATCGGCATGTTGACACCGCCGGTCGGCGTGGTGCTGTTCGTGGTCTGCGGCGTGACCAAGGTGCCGATGCGCGAGCTTGTGCAAAACGCGTGGCCGTTCATTGCTTTGATGTACGGCGTGCTGCTGTTGTGCATGCTGGTTCCGTCCATCGTCACCACGCTGCCGCGCGCGTTGGGCTACTGAATTCACGCTAGATGTTTGTCACCCGAAGAAGGAGTTTCAACCCATGAACCGTTTCATCAAAACTTTGAGCGCTGTCGCGCTGGCCGCCGGTCTGATCGCGTCCGCGCAGGCCGCCGACCGCCTCACCTACAAGGTGGTCGGCCAGCCGGCCGCCACCGGCAAAATCCAGGCGAACAAGGAAAAGCCGTTCTTCGACAATTTCGCCGAGCGCACCGGCCTGCCGATCGATGCGGACTACAAGTCGATCGATTCGCTCGGCATCAAGGACACCGAGCAGTTGCGCGTGATGAAGGCCGGCCTGTTCGACATCGTGTCGCTGCGCGTGTCGCAGAATTCGCGCGACGAGCCGACGCTGCTCGGCATGGACCTGGTCGGCGCCGCACCCGACTACGAGACCGCGCGCAAGGTCTACGACGCTTATCGCGACACGCTCGACAAGCGGCTGCAAAAGCAGTTCCAGGTCAAGCTGCTCGGCATCTGGCCGTTCGGGCCGCAGATCCTGTTTTGCAACAAGCCGATCGCAAAGCTCGCCGACTTGAAGGGTCTCAAGGTTCGCGTCTACGACCAGAACCTTGCCAAGTTCATCGAATCGGTCGGCGGCACGCCGGTGCCGTTGTCGTTCACCGAAGTGCACCAGTCGCTGTCGCTCGGCGTGGTGGACTGCGCGATCACGGGGCCGAGTTCGGCCAACTCGTCGAACTGGCCCGAGGTGACCACGCACCAGTACCCGCTGGGCTTTCAGATGGCGATGAACGGTTACGCGATCACGCTGAAAGACTGGAACCGCCTGAAGCCCGATGAGCAAAACAAGATGCAGACCGCGTTCGACAAGCTGATCGACGAGATCTGGGTCTACTCGAAGGAACTCACGCAGGACGCGCTGAACTGCAACGTCGGCAAGGAGCCTTGCACGACCGGCAAGAAGTTCAAGCTGGTCGGCGTGCCGGTCACGCCGGAAGACACCGCCACGTTGCGCGGCGCGGTCGCTGCCACCTCGCTGCCGACCTGGGCCGAGATCTGCGACCGGTCCAACCCGGGCTGCTCGGACACCTGGAAGAAGACCGTGGGCAAAGCGGTCGGCATTCAGTAAACACTCGCCATGAGGCCGGCGCCGGGCGGCACGGCCCGGCGCGCCCGAAGCTGCAGCCAGGAGGCAGGATCATGAAAGACACGATCGAACGCTGGCTGGGCACCTTGTTCGGCCTGATCTTCGTCGCGCTCTCGGTCGTCGTGACGGTCGAGACGCTGGTGCGCAAGATCTTCAATTTCTCGCTGCAGGGCGCCGACGAACTGGGCGGCTACGCGCTCGCGTTCGGCGCGACGATCGCGTTCACGCTTGGCGCTGATGGGCCGCACGCACATCCGGGTCGACGTGTTTCACGACCGGCTGCCGGCCTGGCTGCAGACGGGACTGAACTGGCTGTCGGTCGTGAGCCTGGCGCTGTTCGCGGTGCTGCTTGCCTGGCTTGCCTGGTTCGTGATCCAGGACTCGATCGGCTACATGAGCGTGTCGCAGACGCCGTGGGCGACGCCGCTGTGGTGGCCGCAGAGCGCGTGGCTCGTCGGGGCTCATCCTGTTTGCGGTCATCGCGGTCGGCTATGCCGTGCATGCGACCGTGCTGCTGCTGCGGCGGCAAGGTCGCCGGCATGAATCACGAGTTCGGCCCGCGCACCACGAAGCAGGAGGTCGATGAAGAACTGGAAGACCTGAAGGGCCGCTCGACGCCGGACGGCGTCCCCTCGGCTTCGGCGCGTGCGGCTGCACGAGGTGCTTCGGTATGAACGTCTCCTACATCCTGCTCGCGTTTGGCGTCATGCTCGCCATGATGCTGCTCGGCATCCCGATCGCGATCTCGATGGCGGCGATCGGCATTGTTGGCGGGCTGCTCGCGTACGGCATGCCGTTCATCAACTCGATCGCACCGGTGGTCTGGGGCGTGCACAACGACAACCTGCTGACGGCCATTCCGCTGTTTGTACTGATGGGCGAATTGCTGCTGCGTTCGGGCATCGCGGACCGCATGTTCGGTGCGCTCGCAGCCTGGCTCGGGCGCCTGCCGGGCGGCCTGCTGCACACGGGCATCGGCTGCAGCGCGCTGTTCGCCGCCACATCGGGCTCGTCGGTCGCGACCGCTGCGACGATCGGCACGGTTGCATTGCCGTCGCTGCACAAGCGCGGTTATCCGATGCATCTGTCGCTCGGCTCGATCGCGGCCGGTGGCACGCTCGGCATCCTGATTCCGCCGTCGGTCAACCTGATCATCTACGGCTCGCTGACCGACACCTCGATCGGCCGCCTGTTCCTCGCCGGCATCGTCCCGGGCCTGCTGCTGACCGCATGCTTCATGGCGTTCATCCTGATCTACGCGCTGGTGACGAAAACGGCGATGCGCGAAGAGCCGGTTCCGTTCGCGATCAAACTGCGACTGTTGAAGGACCTAGTGCCGCCGGCCGTCGTGTTCCTGATCGTGATGGGCAGCCTCTACACGGGCCTCGCCACCACGACCGAATCGGCCGCATTGGGCGTGATGACGTCGCTGCTGTTCGCCTGGACCAGTCGCAGGTTGAGCTGGAAGCTGCTGCAGCACTGCTTCGTGCAGACCGCCAAGACGAGTGGCATGATCCTGTTGATCATCACGGCGGCGTTCATCCTGAACTTGGCGATCAGTTTGACCGGCGTGGCCGAGGCGATGACGACATGGGTCAGCACGTTCGGCCTGTCGGCCACGCAGATGCTGCTCGTGCTGATCGTGTTTTACTTTCTGCTCGGCATGTTCATGGATGTGCTGTCGATGATGGTCGCGACCATTCCGATCACGTTCCCGATGGTCACGCACCTGGGTGTCGACCCGGTCTGGTTCGGCATCTTCATCGTGCTGATGTGCGAACTCGGCATGATCACGCCGCCGGTCGGCATGAACCTGTTCGTCGTGCATGGCATCCGGCCCGACAAGGGCGGCATTCGGGACGCGATGGTCGGTGCGGTGCCGTATGTCGTGATCATGCTGCTGTTTACGCTGCTGATGATCGTCGTGGCCAGCGTTGGCGACCTGGCTGCCGGGCAAGATGTGATGGGGCCACTTGAGACACCGCTTTGGCAGCTTTCGGCCTGCGAACTGCAGCAGCACTATCGCGACGGAACGGCGAGCCCGGTCGATGTGGCGGTTGCCGTGCTCGCGCGGCTCGACGCGGTGAATCCGCGCCTGAACGCGGTGATTGCGCGGCGCGACGACGAAGTGCTGGCTGAGGCCCGGGCAGCCGCGCAGCGCCATGCGGCTGGCCAACCCCTGTCGGCGCTCGACGGCCTTCCACTCACGGTCAAGGACAGCCTGCTGACCGCCGATTTGCCAACCACCTGGGGCACGCCCGCACTGCGCAACCACCAACACCGGGCACGACGAATTCGCGGTCGGTCGCGCGCGCGCTGCGGGTGCGCTGATCGTCGGCAAAACCAACGTGCCCGAGTTCGCGCTCGAGGGCTACACCGACAACCCGTTGTTCGGCGCCACCGGCAACCCGTGGGCGCCCGAGCTGACCCCGGGCGGCTCCAGCGGCGGGGCGGTCGCCGCGGTGGCTGCGGGCATCGCGCCGCTCGCGATCGGGCAGGACGGCGGCGGCTCGATCCGCCGGCCGGCCTCGCACACCGGCGTGGTCGGTCTGAAACCTTCGCTGTCGGCGTGGCCGCGCGAGCATGTGCTGCCGAGCCTGTTGCTCGACTTCGAAGTGATCGGGCCGCTTGCGCGCACGGTGGCCGATGCGCGGCTGCTGTTCGATGCGCTGCGGGGGCCGGCCGCGGTGGACCGCTCTTCGCTCGCGGCGGCGCAGGCTGCAAGCCTGCGGCGTCCAGGCGGAAATCCGCTGCGGGTGCTGTACGTCGAGCGCTTCGGTGATGCGCCGCTCGATCCGCAGATCGCCGCCAGCGCGCGGGCAGCCGCCAGAACATTCGAGAGCCTGGGACATCACGTCGATGCGGGTGCGCTTCCGCTGGACCTGGACTTTTTTACCGAAGCGTGGCCGCAGATCGGCCAGATCGGCCTCGCGCGCCTGTTCGAGCGGCACCCCGACTGGGCGGCTGCAGGCCTCGCCGAAGTACCGCGAGATGGCCGAGGCCGGCCGTCGACTGCCGGCTGCGCGGCTGTGGCAGATCGTCGAGCAGGTGATGCAGCTGCGCAAGGACAGCGCGGCGTTGTTCGAGCGGCTGGACATCATTCTGCTGCCGTCCGCGGCAGCCTTGCCATGGCCCGCGCAGCAGTCGCATCCGACAACGATCGACGGCCACCAGGTCGGCCCGCGGGGTCACGCGATCTACACGGGTTGGGTCAACGCCGCGGGCTTGCCGGGCCTGGCGCTGCCGGCGGCGCACTCGCGTGAAGGCCTGCCAATCGGCATTCAGCTGATCGGTGCATACGGCAGCGACAACGCCTTGCTCGACCTGGGGGAGCGCTACGAGGCGGCTGCACCCTGGGCTCAGCGCTGGCCCGTGCTGTAGTCGGGTCACGACGACGGGCTGGAGGTCGAAGGCAACGACAGCTCATCCCCGCACCGCGCCGACCCGACGCGGCAAAGTGGCCGAGGCGACCCACGCAGCAGCTTGTCCGCTGCCGCGCGCCATCGGGATGCCTGAGGCTTGAGCGCCGGGCGGATCCTGCCGTGTCAGCGCTTTCCTGCCGCCGCGCCAAGCCAGTGCCGCGCGATGTCCTCGCGAGTCATCACGCAAGCGGCTGTCCCCAGACCGTTCACATGGGCGAGTACCTGATCCAGTCCCGCGATGCGGCCGGGCCGGCCGATGATGCGCGAATGCAGCCCGATCGTGAGCATCTTCGGACCCACATCGCGCTCGGCCAGCAGCGCCTCGATCGAATCGATCACATAGCCTGAGAAGTCGGCTGCACGCACGAAGCTGCCGCTGAAAAAGCGCATGTCGTTGGTGTCGAAGCCGTAGGGCAGCACGACGTGCGGCGCGTTGCCGCCGAGGTCCAGCAAATACGGCAGTTCGTCGCCGTAGTCGTCGCTGTCGTAGATGAACCCGTGCTCGCGCAGCAGCCGGCGCGACTGGACCGAACGCGACGATTTGCTGTGCCAGCCGGCGGGCGGCCGACCGCCGAGCCGCTCGATCACGGCCGCGGTTTTTTCGATGGCGGCGCGTTCCTCGTCCTCGCTCATGTGCACCGGCGACTCCCAGCGCCAGCCGTGGCCGCAGAGCTCGAAGCCGTGTGCGCGCGCCACGTCGGCCACCCAGGGCGTGCGTTCCAGCGCGCGGCCACAGATGTTCAACGTCAACGCCAGCCGCGCATCGGCAAACCGGCGCAGCACGCGCGCATGGCCGATGCGCGCGCCGTACTCGAAGTGCGTTGCGAGGCAATGGTCGGGCGCGTCGTCGATGCGGTGCGTGACCTCGTGCACCGACTCGTTGGCCGCGTCGCCATCGGCAATCGAGAGTTCGGCGCCTTCTTCGATGTTGAGCACGAACGACAGCGCCAGCCGTGCGCCGTTCGGCCAACGCACCTGCTGCTCCCAGGCCGCGCGTGATGCATCGAAGCGGCGTAGGTTGGCTGATCGATCGATTGGGTTCATGGTTCAGATCTGAAAACCGAGCCAGCGCACCAGCCCTTCGCCGATGTCGGCTCCCAGTGTGCGTTGGCGCAGTTGATAGGGCCGCGCGGCGGCGAAGGTGTGCTCGATCCAGCGCGTGAGCGTTTCGATGTCGGCGGGTGCGTAGAAGGCAATCATCAATTCGAAGCTCAGGAACAGGCTGCGCGCGTCGAGGTTCACGGAGCCGGCGAGCGCCACCGCGTCGTCGATCACGACGGCTTTGGCGTGCGACATCTGCGGCATCAGTCGCACTTCGGCGCCGGCCGCAGCCAGGTCGTAGAGCGCGCGGCCGCGCGAGATGTCGGCGAGCCAATGGTTCGAGCGCAGCGGCACGATCAGCTCGAC
This sequence comes from uncultured beta proteobacterium, assembly GCA_963761295.1. Lineage (GTDB taxonomy): Bacteria > Pseudomonadota > Gammaproteobacteria > Burkholderiales > Burkholderiaceae_C > JBBPYC01. Next base: position 155,601 of record CAVXGG010000009.1, on the reverse strand, counting down.
CCGCACGCCGCGCCGCGCGGCCAGCCGCATGGCTTTGAGCAGCGCCTCATCGGGCACGAAGTACGGCGTGACGGCCAGCACGCGCCGGCGCGCGCGGAACATCGCGGTCAGCAGCAGCTCATAGACGGTGTCCTCGGGCTGATCGGGACCGCTCGGGATGAGCTGCGCGAGGTGCCTGCGCGGATTGCCTTCAGAAACGGGCGAAGACGGTGTGAAACGATGCAGCGAAGCGCTGCAGGCAGGCTGCAATGGCGCACGCTGGCTGCGTTCATGCCGAGTCTGCCTGGGCGGCAGCGGCGCCTTGGGTTGCCGCGTCACGTCCCAGGTGCTCATCACTTCTTCGCTGTGCGGGCCGGCGTTCGCCCGCGCGGCTGCCGGCTGCACGCGCGCGTGCCAACGCGCGACGACGGGTGCGGCGCGGCAGCAGCCGGCTCACGAGCGGCGCGCGGCCGTTGCGCCAGTGTTCGGCGAACAGCTGTTGGGTCGACACCGCGAGCGGCCCTTCGAGTGTGAAGCTCAGGTCGAGCCAGGCGGGTGTATCGGGGCCTTGGCGAAAAAAATATTCGGTTGCGAGGTTGCGTCCGCCGCACCACAAAAGCCGGCCGTCGGCCACCACAATCTTGCGGTGATTGCGCATGTTGAGCCGGCCCGGGCGCGGCCGGTCGATCAGCGGCATGAACCAGCGCACGCCGACGCCGCTGGCGCGCAGCTCGCGCAGCTGGCTGCGCGACGCCTGCCAGCTGCCGAACGTGTCCAGCAACAGCCGCACGCGCACGCCGGCCGCGGCACGCTCTTCGAGCAATTGACCGATCTGCCGCGCGGCGTCGGCGTGTCCGAACAGATAGATGCAGATGTCCAGCCGGTGCTCGGCCGCACAGATCACCCGGATCAGTTCGCGCCAGGCGTCGCCCCCGTCCGCGTGGAAGCGCACTTCTTCGTTGGCGACCGGCGCGGCGAGTCCCATCCCTTCGATCGTGTCGATCGCCCAGCGGCTGTGCGCCAGCTCATCGACTTCCACGCCGCGGACAACGTGGCGTTCCACGGCCGCGCGATGCCGGCGCGGCGGCCGCGCGATCTTGCGGTTGCCGAGCAGCAGGTACAGCGGCAACGCGATGTAGGGCAGCAGCACGATCGTGATGACCCAGGCGATGGCAGCCGACGGGTGGCGGCGCTGCATGTTGACATGCGTGCTGACCGCGTACAGAAGCAGACTTCCGAAGATGACGCTGAGGTGAAACAGAGCGGTCGATGTAAGCGGCAGCCAGAAATGCATGACGCATCGATGCTAACCCGTGCGTTTTTTGTCAGCGTATCCCTGGGTGCCGCCACGCGTTCCCGATCCGCTGCGGGCACCGGACCTTGCGAGGTGCGCAGCAGTTCAGTCAGGCGACGTTCCGGGCGCTGCGGCCATCCGCAATTCCACGCGCAGCCCGCCGAGCGCCGGCGATTCGGACAACGCGAGCGTTGCCTCATGGCGGTCCGCGATCGCTCTCACGATCGCCAATCCCAGGCCGCTGCCGCTCGCGGTCGCATCGCTGGCGCGGAAGAAGCGGTCGAACACGCGGCCGCGCTCGGCGGGTGCGATCCCGGGCCCGCTGTCGTCGACGCTCGAACAAGACCCCGTCGGCCCGGCGTACGAGATCAACCTCCACGCGGCCCGGTGCGGGTGTGTATTTGATTGCGTTGTCGAGCAGGTTGGCGACCAGCGCGTGCAGGGCGTCGGCGTCGCCGCGGACTTCGATCGGCGCGCGGCGCTCCGGGCCCGGCGGACGCTCGGGCTCGGCTGCGCCGTCGCCGAGGCCGAGCGCGATGCCCGCGTGCTGCGCGCGTGGCAATGCATCGCCAGCGGCGAGCCGCACGATCTGGCCGAGATCGACGCGCTGCGTCTCCACGCCGCCGGCCAGCACGGCCGCATCGCCGCTGGCCTGCGCGCGCGCCAGATTCAGCAACTGCTCGACGAGCCGGATCGCGCGGTCGATCCCCTGATTCAGCCGCTTCACCGCAAGCGTCTCGGCTGCCGCCATCGCCGTCCATCGGCAGACGGCGCAACGCCTGGGCCTGCAGCTTCAGCGCGGCCAGCGGCGTGCGCAGTTCGTGCGCGGCGTCCGCGACGAAGTTCTTCTGCGTCTCGAAGGCCTGGCGCACGCGGTCGAACAGCGCGTTCAGTTCGCCGACCAGCGGCCGCACTTCGGACGGCAGGCCCGGCCAGCGGCAACGGCGACAGATCGGCGGCGGCGCGCGCTGCGACTCTGCGCGCGCATGCGTTCGATCGGCGCGAGCGCGCGGCTGACGACCCACCAGACCACCAGCATCAACAGCGGCGCGAACAGCGCCACCGGCAGTGCGGCGCGCGCGGCCAGCGCCCGGGCTCGCGCCGTGCGCGCGCTGCGGTCCTGCGCGATCTGAATGACCTGCTGCGGCGTCTGCAGCGTATAGACGCGGTAGCTGCGCCCGTCCACGGCCAGATCGGAAAAGCCGAGCAACGCGCGCATCGGCGGCAGCGCCGAGCGCGGCGAGCGAAACACCTGCGCACCGTCCAGCCCCCAGATCTGGATCAGGATGTCGTCGTCGGTCTGCGGCACGTCGGGGCTGCCAGGACCGGGGCCGATCACGAAGCCCGTGCCCATCGACGACGCCATCTGCTGCAGTTGGTAGTCGAACATCTGGTCGACCTGCTGCAGCGCGCTGCGATAGGCGATCACGCCCTGTGCGAGCGCGAACAGCGCCATCGCGCCGAGCAGCAGCAGCAGCAGCCGGCCCCGCAGCGAGCGCGACGAGCCCATCAGGCCTAGCCGCGCGGCAGCAGGTAGCCCAGGCCGCGCACGGTCTGGATCACGTCGGCGCCGAGTTTCTTGCGCAGGCCGTGGATGTAGACCTCGACCGCGTTGCTGCTGATGTCGTCCTTCCAGCCGTAGAGCTTCTCTTCGAGCTGCGCGCGCGAAAACAGCACGCCGGGCCGCGCGATCAGCGGCTCCAGCACCGCCCATTCGCGCGCCGAGAGCTGCACCGGCTCACGCCGTGCACGCGTGGCTTCGCGCGTGGCCGGGTTCAGGCTCAGGCCGTTGTGCTCGAACGCCGGCGCGGCCTGGCCCGCGCTGCGCCGCAGCAAGGCGCGAATGCGCGCCAGCAGTTCGTCGATGTCGTAGGGTTTCAGCACGTAGTCGTCGGCGCCCGCGTCGAGCCCGGCGACCCGGTCGGCCAGCGCGTCGCGCGCGGTGGCGACCAGCACCGGCAGCCGGTCCTGGCGCGCGCGCAGATCGCGCAGCACCGCCACGCCGTCGCGCCGCGGCAGGCCGAGGTCGAGCAGCATCAGGTCGTAGTGCCCGCTTTTCAGCGCGGCGTCGGCCATCTCGCCGTCGCGCACCCAGTCGACCGCGTAGTGCTCGGCGCGCAACGCGTCGAGCACGACTTCGCCGATCATCTTGTCGTCTTCGACGAGCAGCAGGCGCATGGGATCAGGTGCAAAGTTTGGGCGGATGCCGGCCTTCGAACTCGATGCCGACTGCCGCGATTATCCGGTCGGGACGGTCAGCCCGTACTCCGAAATCGGTCAGGCGCGGCGCGCCCCGGTCAACCGTCCCGTCGATTCGGCGCCGATCGATCGCTGCGCCTCCAGGCCAATGCAGCGGTCCGATGCCGCCGCCCACCGGCGCATGGCTACAGTCCGTATCCCAGGCAGGCACCCGCGTTCGGCCGGCCGCGGCACTCGCGGTCAATCGGCGTTCGCGTTCCTTGGTGGTTTCCGCCGAGCCCGCATAGGACTCCTTGACGGTCGATCGCCGGATGGGTGTTTGCCCGCCTGCGCATCCGAGTGGCTCAAGCAGATCGTGGCGAACAGGGAAACGCTCAGACAGCGTGGGCAACGCACGGCGATGCAGCGAGTTTTCAAATTTTGCGGAAGCTCCAAAAGTCGGGCCAACAGGCGCGGCATTGCGATGCGTGAACGGCGCCAGTCGTGCCGCGCACGCGCCGCGCTGTGACCCTATCCTCGCTCCGACCCGGAACGTTCACAAGGCTCGAAGTCACGAAAATGCGCAGCGCGATTCAAAACCTCGAAGCTTCCCGCATTCGCGAAGTGGCCAATGCGGGCCTGGGCCGCGAGCGACGTGCTCGCATTCTGGTTCGGTGAGAGCGACGAGGTCACGCCCGACTTCATCCGGCAGGCGGCGATCGAGTCATTGCAGCGCGGGGAGACGTTTTACGCGCACAACCTCGGCCTGCCCGAGCTGCGTGAAGCGGTCGCTGCCTATATGAGCCGGCTGCACGGGCCGACCGACGCCGCGCGCATTGCGATCACCTCGGGCGGCGTGAACGCGCTGATGCTTGCGTGCCAGGCGCTGGTCGATGCGGGCGACGAGGTGGTCGCCGTCGCGCCGGTCTGGCCCAATCTGCCCGCGCAGGCGTTGATCATGGGCGCCCGGCTGCGCACGGTGGCGTTGGCGCCCGATGCGGATGGCCGCTGGCAGCTCGATCTGGATGCGTTGCTGGCGGCGATCACGCCGTCCACCCGCATGCTGCTCGTGAACGCGCCCAACAACCCGACCGGCTGGTGCTTGAACCGTGACGCAGCAGCAAGCGGTCCTGGCGCATTGCCGCCGCACCGGCACCTGGATCGTGGCCGATGAGGTGTACGAGCGACTTTATTTTCGCGGCGACGCGGGCAGCGCGCCGAGTTTTCTGGATGTGGCCGATGCCCAGGACCGCCTCGTTGTGGTGCACAGCTTTTCGAAGAGCTTTTTGATGACCGGCTGGCGGCTCGGCTGGCTCGTGCTGCCGCCCGCGCTGACGGCGGAGCTGGGCAAGTTGATCGAGTTCAACACGTCGTGCACGAGCGTGTTCACCCAGCGGGCGGGCGTGGCGGCGGTGCTGGGCACCGAGCGACGTGACGCCGCGCGTGGTCGCGCACTTGGCCGAGCTGCCGCGATCGCTGGTTCCGCTGTTGCAGGCGCTGCCGGGCGTGCGGCTGGCGGCGCCGGACGGCGGGATGTATGCGTTCTTCCGGATCGACGGCGCCGGTGGCGACTCGCTTGCACTCGCCAAGCGGCTGGTCGCAGAAGCGGGCCTCGGGCTCGCGCCGGGCGCCGCGTTCGGTACCGCCGGCGAAGGCTGGCTGCGCTGGTGCTTCGCGACGCGCGACCCGGCACGCCTGCAAGACGGCGTTGGGCGGCTTGCGCGGTGGCTGAAGCTATAATCGTCGGGCTTAGGTGCCTGCGGACAATGGGGTTTTGGCTCTTTTCTTCGGCAATTTCGGCACCGAATACCGATACTCGAAGTTCGAGTGCACGGTGCGCGCAGTTCCAGCAGTGCACCGCAAGTCAAACAATTCCTGGAACGAAACAAGTTTTAACCCCCTCATGATTGCTACCTCGATCAAGGCCGAAGTCGTTAAAGACAACGCCCGTGCGCCCAACGACACCGGCAGCCCCGAAGTGCAGGTCGCCTTGCTGACCGCACGCATCAACGAACTCACGCCGCACTTCAAGACGCACGCCAAGGACCACCACGGTCGTCGCGGCTTGCTGCGCATGGTCAGCCGCCGCCGCAAGCTGCTCGATTATTTGAAATCAAAAGATGCGCCGCGCTACACCGCGCTGATCGCCAAGCTCGGGCTGCGCAAGTAAGCATCACGGACCGCGTACGAACGGAATGCCACGGCGGAACGCCTGAGTTAGCGCGCTAGCTCAGGCGTTTTGTTTTTCTCCTTAGTCGACACGATCCTCTCGAGCGAAGGCGTTGGTGGAAACGCAGTGCTTGGCTGTCTTGTGGCGGACGTGGCCGTTCAAGGTCGCGAGTTGGCCAGAACAATGCGGGAATGCCGGGCAGACCTGGCACAAGTTCGAGTGAATATTTCTCCGTCGATTTCCTCAGGTTTTGCGCAGGCAGGAGCGCATGGGGAGCCGACGGTTTTTCTGCAACCGAATCAACGATGAAGGATGGAGTGCAATCCATGAGCCTTTTCAATAAAGTCAGCAAAACCTTTCAATGGGGCGACAAGACCGTCGTGCTGGAAACGGGCGAAATCGCCCGCCAGGCCGGTGGAGCCGTGCTGGTCAACATCGACGACACCGTGGTGCTGGCCACCGTGGTCGCCTCGAAGACGCCGAAGCCGGGGCAGGATTTCTTCCCGCTGACAGTCGACTACATCGAGAAGGCGTATGCGGCCGGCCGCATCCCCGGCAGCTTTTTCAAACGCGAAGCCAAGCCGAGCGAGCTGGAAACATTGACCAGCCGCCTGATCGACCGGCCGATCCGTCCGCTGTTTCCGGAAGGCTTCGTTAACGAAGTGCATGTGGTGATCCACACCGTTTCGCTGAACCCGGAAGTCGATGCCGACATCGCCGCAATGATCGGCGTGAGCGCCGCGTTGTCGATCTCGGGCATCCCGTTCAACGGGCCGCTGGGCGCCGCACGGGTCGGCTACATCGATGGCGAATATGTGCTGAACCCGGGCCAGACCGCGCGCAAGAAGTCGCTGATGGATCTGGTGGTGGCGGGCACGGAAGCCGCGGTGCTGATGGTCGAATCCGAAGCGCAGCAACTGCCGGAAGAAATCATGCTCGGCGCGGTCGTGTTCGGCCACGAGCAGGGCAGGATCGCGATCGAGGCGATTCATGAATTCGTGCGCGACGCCGGCAAGCCGGTCTGGGACTGGACCGCACCGGCCAGGGACGAATCGATGATCGAGAAGGTCAAGTCGCTGGCCGAAGACAAGCTGCGCGCGGCCTATGAAATTCGCAACAAGCAGAGCCGCACGCAAGCCACGCGCACGGCTTATGCGGAAGTCATGAAGTCGCTGAAAGAAGGCGGCACCGAGGTCGATTCGGCCAAAGTCGAAGGCATGCTGTTCGACATCGAGGCATCGCTCGTGCGTGGCCAGATCTTGGCCGGCGAACCGCGCATCGACGGCCGCGACACGCGCACCGTGCGCCCGATCGAAATCCGCCACGGCCTGCTGCCGCGCACGCACGGCTCGGCGCTGTTCACGCGCGGCGAGACGCAAGCACTGGTCGTCACCACGCTTGGCACCGAGCGCGACGCACAGCGCATCGACGCGCTGGCCGGCGAGTTCGAAGACCGCTTCCTGTTTCACTACAACATGCCTCCGTTTGCGACCGGCGAAGTCGGCCGCATGGGCACGACCAAGCGGCGCGAAACCGGCCATGGCCGTCTTGGCCAAGCGCGCACTGGCCGCCTGCATGCCGCCGAAAGACGAGTTTCCGTACACGGTGCGTGTGGTCAGCGAGATCACCGAGTCGAATGGATCGTCTTCGATGGCATCGGTCTGCGGTGGCTGCCTGTCGATGATGGACGCGGGCGTGCCGATGAAGGCGCACGTCGCGGGCATCGCGATGGGCCTGATCAAGGAAGGCAACCGTTTTGCGGTGCTGACCGACATCTTGGGCGACGAAGATCATCTGGGCGACATGGACTTCAAGGTGGCCGGCACCACGAACGGCATCACCGCGCTGCAGATGGACATCAAAATCCAGGGCATTACCAAAGAGATCATGCAGGTCGCGCTTGCGCAGGCCAAGGAAGCGCGCATGCATATCCTGACGAAGATGCAGGAGGCGATGGGCAGCGCGAACGAAGAGATCAGCAGCTTCGCACCGAAGCTCTACACGCTGAAGATCAATCCGGAAAAAATCCGCGACGTGATCGGCAAGGGCGGTTCGGTGATCCGCGGACTCACGGAGGAAACCGGCTGCCAGATCAACATCGACGAAGACGGCACGATCACGATCGCCTCCACCGACAGCGGCAAGGCGGATGAGGCCAAGCGCCGGATCGAGCAGATCACGGCCGAAGTGGAAATCGGCAAAATCTACGAAGGCCCGATCACGAAGATTCTCGACTTCGGCGCGCTGGTGAATCTGCTGCCGGGCAAGGACGGCCTGCTGCACATCAGCCAGATCGCGCACGAGCGGGTCGAAAAGGTCACGGACTACCTGAGTGAAGGCCAGATCGTGAAGGTCAAGGTGCTCGAGACCGACGAGAAGGGCCGCATCAAGCTGTCGATGAAGGCGTTGCTGGACCGGCCGGCGCGCAATGAGTCGCCTGCGCAGTTCGAGCCGATGCAGTGATCGTTTGCTATCGATTCAGTAGCTACAAATGCTAATGGTTGTTGGGCATCGGAGGTGATTCGTGATGAAAGCGATTGAGATCAAGCAGTTCGGTGCGCCCGACGTGCTGCAACTGACCGAGCGGCCCGAGCCGAAACCGGGCGCCGGCGAGGTGCTGATCCGAGTCGCTGCGAGCGGCGTGAACCGGCCCGACGTGCTGCAGCGCACCGGCAACTATCCGGTGCCACCGGGTGCGTCCGATTTGCCGGGGCTCGAAGTCGCGGGTGTGATCGAGTCGGGCGATGCGGCAGCGATGGAGAAAGCCGGCCTCAAGGTCGGCGACCGCGTCTGTGCGTTGGTCGCGGGCGGGGGTTATGCCGAGGCGTGCGTTGCACCAGCAGGCCAATGTTTGTCGGTGCCTGCCGGGCTGACCGACATCGAAGCCGCTTCGTTGCCGGAGACGTTTTTTACCGTCTGGTCAAATGTGTTCGACCGCGGGCGTTTGAAGTCCGGCGAGACGTTCCTGGTGCAAGGCGGCACCAGCGGCATTGGCGTGACGGCGATTCAGATGGCGAAAGCGTTCGGTGCGCGCGTGTTCGCGACGGCAGGCAGCGACGAGAAATGCGCGGCGTGCATCTCGCTGGGTGCCGACGAAGCGATCAACTACAAGACCCAGGACTTTGCCGAGCGTGTGAGCGAACTGACCGGCGGCATGGGGGTCGACGTGATCCTCGACATGGTTGCTGGCAGCTACGTGGCGCGTGAGACCGCTTGTCTGGCAGAAGACGGCCGGCTCGTGATCATCGCGGTGCAGGGCGGCACCAAAGCCGAGGTGAATGCGGGCCTGGTGCTGCGTAGGCGCCTGACGATCACCGGCTCCACGTTGCGGCCACGGCCGATCGAGTTCAAAGAGGCAATTGCGCAGGCACTGCGAAAGAATGTCTGGCCGTTGCTTGAAGCGGGCAAGATCAAGCCCGTCATCCACGGCACGTTCGAGGCTGCGCGTGCGCGCGAGGCCCACGAGCTGATGGAGTCGAACCAGCACGTCGGCAAGATCGTGCTGACATGGTGAGCGCGATGCGCCCCAAACTGATCGCCGGCAACTGGAAGATGAACGGCAGCCTGGACGCCAACCGGGCGCTGGTCGAAGCGATACGAGCGGGCCTGCCGCATTCGGGTGCCGTGCAGGTCGCACTCTGCGCACCAGCGATCTATCTGCCTCAGCTGCAGGCGCTCTGCGTTGGATCACCGATTGCGCCGGGCGCGCAGGATGTGTCGGTGCAGCGCGAAGGCGCATTTACCGGCGAAACCTCGGCTGCAATGCTGCGTGAGTTCGGCGTGCGCTACTGCATCGTCGGCCATTCGGAGCGGCGCCAGTATCACGGTGAAACCGACGGGCTGGTGGCCGACAAGGCGAAAGCCGCGCTGGCACTCGGCATCACGCCGATCGTCTGCGTCGGCGAAACTTCCGAGCAGCGCGATGCCGGACAGACCGAAGCACGTGGTCAAGCGCCAGCTCGCCGCCGTGATCCACGTGAATGGCCACTGCATCAGCGAGATCGTGGTCGCTTACGAGCCGGTCTGGGCGATTGGCACCGGCCGTACCGCCACCCCGGAACAGGCGCAATTCGTGCACGCGGTGTTGCGCCGCCAGCTGCATGCGGCCAGCACCAAAGACGAGCGGGTTTGCATTCTGTACGGTGGCAGCATGAACGCGACCAATGCGGCCGAGCTGCTGTCCCAGCCGGACATTGGCGGCGGCTTGATCGGTGGCGCTTCACTGAAGGCTGCGGACTTTTTGAAGATCGTGACGGCAGCGGCGGGTGCCGCGGCAAACGGAATCGATGGCTCGATGAGCCGAGTGGAGTGATGAACGAATGAACATGGTTTTGACGCTGATCCTGGCCGCACAGATGCTGTCCGCGCTCGGCATGATCGGATTGATCCTGGTGCAGCATGGCAAGGGTGCGGACATGGGCGCTGCGTTCGGCGGCGGCAGCTCCGGCAGCTTGTTCGGCGCCAGCGGCAGTGCGAACTTTCTGTCGCGCACCACGGCCGTGCTGGCTGGTGTGTTTCTGGTCTCCACGCTGGCGCTTTCGTACTTCGGCGGCGCGTTTCGCACGACCGCGCCATCGGGCAGTGTGTTCGATCGCGCTGGCGTGGTGACACCCCGTCCGGCTGCTTCGGCGGCGCTGCCCGCGGCGTCGGATCCGCTCGGGCAGATTCCTGCCGGTGCCGCGCACACGTGGCGCAGCGGGAGTTGCGGATCCGTCGTTGCCGGCTGTGGTGGCCCCCCCTGCGCTGGGGGCGTCCGAGGCGGGTCGGATACCCACGCGATAACCCTGGCCCGGATGCGGAACGATCGCATCCGGCGCGTCTTGCAGGGAGGTTTTCAAGCTAAACTGCCGAGCTGTTTCCACAATGCGGTGAACGAATGTCAGGAAGGCTGGCTTCCCATCCGTTTTGCACCGAAATTGTGAGGGCATCCTAGCCGCCGTCGTGGTGAAATTGGTAGACACGCTATCTTGAGGGGGTAGTGGCGAAAGCTGTGCGAGTTCGAGTCTCGCCGACGGCACCAAATCTGAAGTGCGCCTGAACGTCGTTCGGCGCTTTCCTTGGGGCGCATCGATGACTGATGCAGCCTGCCAGGCCAAAGCGCAGCCGAATGGGTCGCGCCAACACGTTCTCACACCATGGATCTAGAGCAATACCTGCCGGTTCTCCTGTTCATACTGGTAGGCATTGCGGTCGGTATATTGCCGCAGCTGATCGGCTTGCTGCTGGGCCCGAATCGGCCGGATGCGGCAAAGAACAGCTCCGTACGAATGCGGCTTCGAAGCTTTCGAGGACGCACGCATGAAGTTCGACGTTCGCTACTACCTCGTGGCGATTCTGTTCATCCTGTTTGACCTTGAGATCGCGTTCCTGTTCCCCTGGGGCGTCGCGTTGCGCGAAGTAGGTGCTGTGGGCTTTACAGCGGTCGTGGTGTTCCTCGGCATCCTGGTGGTCGGCTTTGTCTATGAATGGAAAAAAGGCGCGCTGAATTGGGAGTGAGTGATGGTGCTGCCGGGGCTTGGGTGCTGGTTAGGGCTCGATCGGGACTGCGACTTGCCCCGGTGCCGGCAATAAGGAAATCGAAATGATCGAAGGCGTGATGAAAGAAGGCTTTGTCACCACGAGCTATGACTCGGTGGTGAACTGGGCCAAGACCGGGTCGCTGTGGCCGATGACCTTCGGTCTTGCCTGCTGCGCGGTCGAGATGATGCACGCGGCGGCGGCGCGCTACGACATCGGCCGCTTCGGTGCCGAAGTGTTCCGTGCGAGCCCGCGTCAGAGCGATCTGATGATCGTCGCCGGCACCTTATGCAACAAGATGGCACCTGCATTGCGCAAGGTCTATGACCAGATGAGCGAGCCGCGCTGGGTGATCTCGATGGGCTCCTGTGCGAATGGGGGTGGCTACTACCACTACAGCTATTCGGTGGTGCGCGGCTGTGACCGCATCGTGCCGGTTGACGTCTACGTGCCGGGCTGCCCGCCGACCGCCGAAGCGCTGTTGTACGGGATCATTCAACTGCAGCAGAAGATCCGACGCACGCAAACGATTGCGCGAGCATGAAGTGCCTGAGCAGTTGATTTCTTTCCATCTATTTCGCTTGCTGCCACCCGCATGACGACTTCTGAAGACCCGAGCGCGGCCGATGGTTCGCTGAAGGCAGCGCTTGCCGAAGCGTTGCAGGGACGCGCGCGCAGCGTCGAGCTGGTGCGTGACGAGCTCACCGTAGTCGTCCGCGCCGCCGATTACCTGAGCGTGATGGCTACCTTGCGGGAAGCGCCGTCCTGCCAGTTCGAGCAGCTGATGGACCTGTGCGGCGTCGACTATTCGGCGTACGGCGATGGCCGCTGGGACGGGCCGCGTTACGGTGTGGTCTCGCATCTGCTTTCGCTGAGTCTGAATCACCGCGTGCGCGTGCGTGCGTTCTGCGAGGACGACCATTTCCCCGTGCTGCCGTCCGTGGTCGACATCTGGAACTCAGCCAACTGGTACGAGCGCGAGGCGTTCGATCTGTACGGCATCGTGTTCGACGGCCACCGCGATCTGCGCCGCATCCTGACCGACTACGGCTTCATCGGTCACCCGTTCCGAAAAGACTTTCCCTTGTCCGGCCACGTCGAGATGCGCTATGACCTCGAGCAGCGCCGTGTGATCTATCAGCCAATCACAATCGAGCCCCGCGAAGTCACGCCGCGTGTGATCCGCGAAGACAACTACGGCGAAGTGACCTGATTTTTTTCATAAGCCCGCATGGCTGACATCAAGAATTACACGCTGAATTTCGGCCCGCAGCACCCGGCGGCACACGGGGTATTGCGCCTCGTGCTCGAACTCGACGGCGAGGTCGTGCAGCGCGCCGACCCGCACATCGGGCTGCTGCATCGCGCCACCGAAAAACTGGCCGAGCACAAGACGTTCATCCAGTCGCTGCCCTACATGGACCGGCTCGACTACGTGTCGATGATGTGCAACGAGCATGCGTACTGCCTCGCGATCGAGAAGCTGCTGGATGTGCAAGTGCCGCTGCGCGCGCAGTACATCCGCGTGATGTTCGCCGAGATCACGCGCGTGATGAACCATCTGATGTGGCTCGGCTCGCACGCGAACGATTGCGGCAGCTCGACCATCCTGATCTACACGTTCCGCGAACGCGAGACGCTGATGGACATGTATGAGGCTGTGTCCGGCGCGCGCATGCACGCGGCCTACTTCCGTCCCGGCGGCGTTTACCGCGATCTGCCCGAGCAGATGCCGCAGTACACCATCAGCAAGATCAAGAGCAAGCGCGCGATGGCCACGCTGAATGAAAACCGGCAGGGCTCGTTGCTCGACTTCATCGAGGACTTCACGAAGTCGTTCCCGAAGTACATCGACGAATACGAAACGCTGCTCACAAACAACCGCATCTGGAAGCAGCGCACTGTCGGCATCGGCGTCGTCACACCCGAACGCGCCTTGAACCTCGGCATGAGCGGACCGATGCTGCGCGGATCGGGCATCGGCTGGGACCTGCGCAAGAAGCAACCTTACGACGTCTACTCCGAGATGGATTTCGACATCCCCGTCGGCAACACCGGGGACTGCTACGACCGTTATCTGGTGCGCGTGCAGGAGATGCGCGAATCGAACCGGATCATCGCTCAGTGCGTGAACTGGCTGCGCGCGAATCCCGGCGCCGTGATCACCGACAACCACAAGATCGCGCCGCCCGACCGCATCTCCATGAAGGAGAACATGGAGGAACTCATCCACCACTTCAAGCTGTTCACCGAAGGCATGCATGTGCCGAAAGGCGAGGCTTATGCGGCCGTCGAGCATCCGAAGGGCGAGTTCGGCATCTATTTGATCAGCGACGGCGCGAACAAGCCGTATCGGCTGAAGATACGCGCGCCCGGCTTTGCGCATTTGGCCAGCATGGACGAGATGGTGCGCGGCCACATGATTGCCGATGCGGTGGCCATCATCGGCACCTTGGACATCGTGTTCGGAGAGATCGACCGCTGATGAACAAAACCACGTTTGACGACCAGACGCGCGCGCGCTTCGAGCGTGAAGTCGTGAAGTACCCGCCTGACCAGCGTCAGTCCGCCGTGATGGCGTGTCTTTCGATCGTGCAGCAGCAGGAGGGCCACGTCAGCACCGAAACCGAAACGCTCGTGGCCGATTTCCTCGGCATGCCGCAGATCGCCGTGCATGAAGTCACGACCTTCTACAACATGTACAACCAGCGACCGGTCGGCCGCTACAAGCTGAACGTCTGCACGAATTTGCCATGCCAGCTGCGCGACGGCCAGAAGGCGCTCGAATATCTGGAAGGCAAGCTGCATGTCACGATGGGCGGCACCACGGACGACGGCATGTTCACGTTGCAGCAAAGCGAATGTCTGGGCGCCTGCGCCGATGCGCCGGTGATGCTGGTCAACGACCGCGCGATGTGCAGCTTCATGACCCACGAAAAGCTGGACCAGCTGATTGACGAGCTGAAAGGTGTGCAAACCCCATGAAATCGGCGCAAAAAATCCTTTCTCAGTTCCAGTCGACGGGAGTGTCGACCTGCTTCCATGGCCGCCACATCGATCCGCAGATCTATGCGGGGCTCGACGGCAGCAACTGGCGGCTGAAGGACTATCAGTCACGCGGTGGCTACGAGGCGCTGCGCAAGATTCTCGGCATGGATGGTGGCGACCGCATGACGCCCGACACGGTGATCGCAACGATGAAGGAATCGGCGTTGCGCGGTCGCGGTGGTGCAGGTTTTCCGACCGGCCTGAAATGGAGCTTCATGCCGCGCCAGTTCCCGGGTCAGAAGTACCTGGTCTGCAACTCCGATGAAGGCGAGCCTGGCACCTGCAAGGATCGCGACATCATGGAGTACAACCCGCACATCGTGATCGAAGGCATGGCGATCGCGGCCTATGCGATGGGCATCAGCGTCGGCTACAACTACATCCACGGCGAGATCTTCCATACCTACGAGCGCTTCGAAGAGGCGCTGGAAGAAGCGCGTGAGGCCGGCTTGCTCGGCGACGGCATCCTCGGCAGCGATTTCAGTTTCCAACTGCATGCATCGCACGGGTTTGGCGCATATATCTGTGGCGAAGAGACCGCGCTGCTCGAATCGCTCGAAGGCAAAAAAGGGCAGCCGCGCTTCAAGCCGCCGTTTCCGGCCAGCTTCGGCTTGTACGGCAAACCCACCACGATCAACAACACCGAGACATTTGCCGCGGTACCCTGGATCATCCGCAATGGCGGGCAGGCCTATTTGGAATGCGGCAAGCCGAACAACGGCGGCACCAAGATCTTCTCGGTGTCGGGTGATGTGGAAGCGCCAGGCAACTTCGAAGTGCCGATGGGCACACCGTTCTCCAAGCTGCTGGAACTCGCCGGCGGTGTCCGCAAGGGCCGAACGCTGAAGGCGGTGATCCCAGGTGGCTCTTCGTCGCCGGTGCTGCCCGCCTCCATCATGATGGACGTGACGATGGACTACGACTCGATCGCTAAAGCCGGCTCGATGCTCGGCTCCGGCGCCGTGATCGTGATGGACGACAGCCGGTGCATGGTGAAAAGCCTGCAGCGCCTGTCCTACTTCTACATGCACGAATCCTGCGGCCAATGCACGCCGTGCCGCGAAGGCACCGGCTGGCTGTCGCGCATGGTGGACCGCATCGAAAACGGCGAGGGCAAAGTGACCGACATGGCGCTGCTCGACTCGGTCGCCGACAACATCCAGGGCCGCACCATTTGCGCGCTGGGTGACGCGGCCGCGATGCCGGTGCGCGCGATGATCAAGCACTTCCGCCACGAATTCGAGCATCACATCGCTCACAAGACCTGCATGGTGTCGCCCACTTCAGTGCGCGACACCACCAACGAACCGCACTGAAAGCAGCAACGAACGCGCTCTATGGTTGAACTGGAACTGGACGGCAAAAAGGTCGAAGTCGAAGAAGGCAGCATGGTGATGCACGCGGCCGACAAGGCCGGCGCCTATATCCCGCACTTCTGTTATCACAAGAAGCTGACGATTGCGGCGAATTGCCGCATGTGCCTGGTCGACATCGAGAAGATGCCCAAGCCGATGCCCGCCTGCGCCACCCCGGCATCCAAGGGCATGATCGTGCGCACACGGTCCGACAAGGCCGTGCGCGCGCAGCAGTCGGTGATGGAGTTTCTGCTGATCAACCATCCGCTCGACTGCCCGATCTGCGATCAGGGCGGCGAATGCCAGCTGCAGGACCTGGCGGTCGGCTACGGCGGCTCAGCCTCGCGCTACGAAGAAGAAAAGCGCGTGGTGTTTCACAAGAACGTCGGCCCGCTCTTGTCGATGGAGGAGATGGCGCGCTGCATCCACTGCACGCGCTGCATCCGCTTCGGCCAGGAAATCGGCGGGGTGATGGAGCTCGGCATGATCCACCGCGGCGAACATTCTGAGATCACCACGGTGCTCGGCGATACGGTGGACTCCGAACTGTCTGGCAACATGATCGACCTGTGCCCGGTCGGCGCGATCACCAGCAAGCCATTCCGCTTTCAGGCGCGCAACTGGGAGCTGTCGCGGCGCAAGTCGATCAGCCCGCACGACTCGACCGGTGCGAACCTGATCGTGCAGGTCAAGAACAACCAGGTGATGCGCGTGCTGCCGCTCGAAAACGAAGCAGTCAACGAGTGCTGGCTGGCCGACCGCGATCGTTTTTCTTATGAAGCCCTGAATTCCGAAGAGCGCCTCACCAAGCCGATGCTGAAGCAGGGCGGCGAGTGGCTGGAAGTCGACTGGCAGACCGCGCTCGAATACGTGGCCAATGGCCTGCGCCAGACCATTGAAGCGCACGGCTCGCAAGCGGTCGGCGCGCTGGTGAGCCCGCACAGCACACTGGAGGAGCTGCACCTGACCGCGTCGCTGATGCGCGCGCTCGGCAGCGAAAACATCGATCATCGTTTGCGCAACGCCGAGTTCGCGTCGTCCGAGGGCGTGCGCCATCTGGGCCGCTCGATCGCATCGCTGTCCGGTTTGCAGTCCGTGCTTGTGATCGGCTCCGACCTGCGCAAGGACCATCCGCTGTTCGCGCAGCGAATCCGGCAGGCGACAAGGAAAGGGTGTGTGGTATCCAGCATCGATGCGGTCAGGTCCGACTGGGCCATGCCGGTGACCAATACGCTGGTGGCACCGGCCGCGGACTGGGCGCGTGCGCTGGCCGATCTGGCGGCCTCCGTTGCCGCCGAAAACGGTGTCGAATCGCCGCTTCCCGGCACCGCCACCGACTCGACCATGAACGTGGCGAAAGCGCTGCTGGCCGGCAAAGAGAAGGCCATCCTGCTCGGCAACGCCGCAATGCATCATCCGAACGCATCGGGATTGCTCGCGCTCGCGCAGTGGATTGGGCGCCAGACCGGTGCCAGCGTCGGCGTGTTGAGCGAAGCGGCCAATACGGTTGGCGCCCAGATGGTAGGGGCTGAACCCGGTCCCGATGGCCGCAACGCCGGCCAGATGCTGCGCGGCGCCTGCCGTGCGCTGCTGCTGATGAACACCGAGCCCGAGTTCGACTCGGCCGCGGGCGCTGCAGCCGCAAAGGCACTTGCCGGCTGCGACATGGTGGTCACGCTCAGCCC
Source organism: uncultured beta proteobacterium (assembly GCA_963761295.1). GTDB lineage: Bacteria > Pseudomonadota > Gammaproteobacteria > Burkholderiales > Burkholderiaceae_C > JBBPYC01. The sequence goes on along the minus strand of CAVXGG010000009.1, from coordinate 138,375 downwards.
GTTCAAGGCCAACATGGCATTCAGCGACGTGCTGCTGCCGATCGCGCCGTTTACGGAAACGCCAGGCACCTTTGTCAATGCGGAAGCACGGATTCAGAATTTCTTTGCGGTCGTGAAGCCGCTTGGCGATACCCGTCCCGCCTGGAAAGTGTTGCGCGTATTGGCCGATCTGCTCGGTTTGCAGGGATTCGATTTCGACTCGGCGCAGCAGGTGCTCGAGCATATTGTCGGCACCGACAAGCCGACGTTCGTCGCGGCGGAGCGGCTCAGCAACGCAAGCCGCGGCCAAGTCGATCTTTCGCTGCACGATATTGCGGCACCGGCGTCCGCCGGCATTTACCAGCTCGACGGGCTGGTGCGGCGTGCGCCGTCGCTGCAGCTCACCGCCGACGCGCGACGCAGCAATGCGCAGCCGAGGCATGACGAAGCGGTGCCAGCGTGATCGACGGCCTTTACCATGGCGGGCGCGACCTGATCGCGATGAGTTGGTGGAGCGGGCTGGTTTGGCCGGTGCTCTGGAATCTGATGAAGATCGTCGCGGTACTCGCGCCGCTGATGGGCGCGGTCGCCTATCTGACGTTGTGGGAGCGCAAGCTGCTCGGCTTTATGCAGGTGCGCATGGGGCCGAACCGGGTCGGGCCGTTCGGCCTGCTGCAGCCCATTGCCGATGCATTGAAGCTGCTCACCAAGGAAATCATCCGCCCTTCGGCTTCCAGCCGTGGGCTGTTTGTGCTGGGCCCGATCATGGCGATCATGCCGGCGCTTGCCGCCTGGGTCGTGATCCCGTTCGGGCCCGACGTGGTGCTGGCCGACGTGAATGCGGGTCTGTTGCTCGTGATGGCCATCACCTCGATCGAGGTCTACGGCGTGATCATCGCGGGCTGGGCGTCGAATTCGAAGTACGCGTTTCTGGGGGCGATGCGTGCATCGGCGCAGATGGTCAGCTACGAGATCGCGATGGGCTTCTGCCTGGTCGTCGTGCTGATGGTCTCAGGCAGCATGAACCTGACCTCCATCGTACTGTCCCAGGGAATCGGACAGGGCGCTGCGATGGGGCTCGGATTTCTGTCGTGGAACTGGCTGCCGCTGCTGCCGATCTTTGTCGTCTATCTGATCTCGGCGGTGGCGGAAACCAATCGGCATCCGTTCGACGTGGTCGAAGGCGAGGCCGAGATCGTGGCCGGCCACATGGTCGAGTACTCGGGCATGGGCTTCGCGATCTTTTTTCTGGCTGAATACGCGAGCATGTGGCTGGTCTCGATCCTTGGGGTCACCATGTTCCTGGGTGGCTGGCTGTCACCGTTCGACAACGATTATTTCAATCTCGTGCCAGGCTGGATCTGGCTGGGCCTGAAGACATTCCTTGTGGTGTCGCTCTTCATCTGGATCCGCGCAACCTTCCCGCGCTTCCGCTACGACCAGATCATGCGCCTGGGCTGGAAAATTTTCATACCGGTGACGTTGGTCTGGCTGTTGGTCGTCGGAGCCTGGCTGAATTCGCCCTGGAACATTTGGACCAACATCTGAAGGCGTTCACTCTCATGGCTGCAACCACCTCACCGCCGACGTCTATTTCGACGGGTTTTTCGCTCAAGGACTTTCTGGGCAGCTTTTTGCTGGCCGAGTTGCTGCGGGGCATGGTGCTGACCGGCCGCTACGCATTCCGCCGCAAGATCACCGTGCAGTATCCGGAGGAGAAAACGCCGCAGTCGCCGCGCTTTCGCGGACTGCACGCATTGCGCCGCTATGAAAACGGCGAAGAACGCTGCATCGCCTGCAAACTGTGCGAAGCGGTCTGCCCGGCGGTCGCAATCACGATCGAATCGGACGTGCGTGCCGATGGATCGCGTCGCACGTCGCGTTACGATATCGACCTCACGAAATGCATCTTCTGCGGCTTCTGCGAAGAAAGCTGTCCGGTCGATTCGATCGTCGAGACCCATATCCTCGAGTACCACGGTGAGAAAAGGGGCGACCTCTATTTCACCAAGGAAATGCTGCTGGCGGTGGGTGACCGATACGAATCGGAAATCGCCGCAGCGCGCGCCGCCGACGCACCTTATCGCTGAGCCCGGTCGCAGCGACGGTCTGCGCGCAGTGCAAAACAAGAATCATTGATCCATGGATATCAAGACAGGGTTTTTCTACCTGTTCTCGCTTGCACTGCTGTTCGCTGCTTTTCGGGTGATCACTGCGCGCAATCCGGTGCATTCGGTGCTCTACCTGATGCTTGCGTTTTCCCAGGCTGCAGCATTGTGGTTGATGTTGCGTGCCGAGTTTCTGGCGATTGTGCTGGTGCTGGTCTACCTTGGCGCGGTGATGGTGCTGTTCCTGTTCGTCGTGATGATGCTGGACATCAACCTGAAAGTACTCCGGCAAGGTTTCTGGAAGAACTTTCCGCTGGCGGCATTCATCGGGGTGTTGATCGCGCTGGAGATGGCAGCCGTCGTGCTCGGCGGCTTCCGCGGCAGCTTCGAGTCCGGCGTGCCGCTGACGGCGCCGCTGGTGGCGGATGCGGGCGGCGGTGTGGTGGCATTGTCGAACTCCAAGGTGCTCGGCACCTTGCTCTACACGCAGTACCTCTATCCACTGGAGATCGCGGCCGTGATCCTGCTTGTCGCGATGATTGCGGCCATTGCGCTGACCCTGCGTGAGCGCAAGGACACCAAACAAGTCGATCCGTCGCTGCAGGTGCGTGTGCGACCACAGGACCGCCTGCGCGTGCTGAAAATGCCGGCCACCCGGACCCCCTCGGCCAAGCAGGAGAGCCAGCCATGAGCATCACGCTCGGACACTATCTGTCGGTGGGCGCAGTGCTGTTCTCATTGTCGGTGATCGGCATCTTCTTGAATCGCAAAAACATCATCGTGCTGCTGATGGCAATTGAGCTGATGTTGTTGGCGGTGAACATGAACTTCGTTGCGTTCTCGCACTATCTGGGCGACATGCACGGCCAGGTGTTCGTGTTCTTCATCCTGACGGTGGCTGCGGCCGAGTCGGCGATCGGGCTGGCCATTTTGGTGCTGCTGTTCCGCAATCGCTCCACCATTGATGCCGACCAGCTTGACGCGTTGAAAGGGTGAGTGCGATGCCCCCGACTTTTTCAGCCGCGTTGCTGCTGCTCGTCCCGCTTGCACCGCTGCTCGGCTGCCTGATCGCCGGCATGCTGGGCACCGCGATCGGCGGCAGCCGCCTGAGCAATCAAACCTGCCACCGCGTGACGATCACCGGCGTGGCGATCGCGTTCGCGATCTCGATCTACGTGCTGTGGCGCGTGGCGGCCGACGGAGCGCGCTTCAACGAGACCATTTATACCTGGATGGCGATCGGCAACCTGCGCATGGAAGTCGGCTTCTTGGTCGACGGACTCACCGCGATGATGATGTGCGTGGTGACCTTCGTGTCGTTGATGGTGCATATCTACACGATCGGCTATATGCAGGGCGATCCGGGCTACAACCGGTTCTTCTCCTACATCTCGCTGTTTACCTTCTCGATGCTGATGCTCGTGATGAGCAACAACTTCCTGCAGTTGTTCTTCGGCTGGGAGGCGGTCGGTCTGGTGTCGTATCTGCTGATCGGCTTCTGGTACACCAAGCCGAGCGCGATCTTCGCGAACATGAAAGCCTTTTTGGTGAACCGGGTCGGTGACTTCGGCTTCATTCTCGGCATCGGCTTGCTCGCCGCCTACACCGGAACGTTGAACTACCGCGAAACGTTCGCCAGCACCGGCACGCTGGCCACACTCACGTTGCCGGGCACCGACTGGATGCTGATCACGGTGATCTGCATCTGCCTGTTCATCGGCGCGATGGGCAAGAGCGCGCAGTTTCCCGCTGCACGTCTGGCTGCCCGACTCGATGGAAGGCCCGACGCCGATCTCCGCGTTGATCCACGCCGCCACGATGGTGACGGCCGGCATCTTCATGGTGGCGCGGATGTCGCCGCTGTTCGAGTTGAGCGACACCGCATTGAGCTTCATTCTCGTGATCGGGGCGATCACGGCGCTGTTCATGGGTGTGCTCGGCATCATCCAGACCGACATCAAACGCGTGGTCGCTTATTCGACGCTTGTCGCAGCTCGGCTACATGACGGTCGCGCTCGGCGCTTCGGCCTATTCGGTCGCGGTGTTCCACCTGATGACGCACGCGTTCTTCAAGGCGCTGCTGTTTCTGGCGGCCGGCTCGGTCATCGTCGGCATGCACCACAACCAGGATGTGCGCTACATGGGCGGTGTGCGCAAGTACATGCCGATCACCTGGATCACGTTCCTGCTCGGCTCGCTGGCGCTGATCGGCACGCCGTTCTTCTCGGGCTTCTATTCGAAAGACAGCATCATCGAAGCGGTGCATGAGAGCCATCTGTGGGGCGCAGGCTTTGCTTATTTCGCGGTGCTGATCGGCGTGTTCATCACGGCGTTTTATTCGTTCCGCGTTTACTTCCTCGTGTTCCACGGCAAGCCGCGCTTCGATCAGAACCCGGATGCGCATCACGACGCACACCATCGACGCCGCGCACACGCGACGACCCGCATCACGACCCTCATCATGACCCGCACGGCAAGCACGATCCGCACGAGTCGCCTTGGGTCGTGACGTTGCCGCTGGTGCTGCTGGCCATTCCTTCGGTGGTGATCGGCTACTTCACGATCGGTCCGTTGCTGCTTCGGCGACTTTTTCCGCGATTCGATCTATGTGGACGATGCGCGCCACCCAGCCATGACTGAGTTGCGCGAAGCATTCCATGGTCCGCTTGCGATGGCCAAGCACGCGCTGTCTTCCGAGGTGCTGATGCTCGCACTGGCCGGCGTGGTGCTCGTCGTTCCTGCTCTACATCGTATTCCCGCGCGTGCCGGCCGCGATCAAGCGAAACGGCGGCTTCGTCTATCGGCTGCTCGACAACAAGTACTACCTCGACTGGTTCAACGAGCATGTGATCGCGCGCGGCGCGCGTGCGCTGGGCACCGGCCTTTGGCAGCGTGGCGACCAGAAGTTCATCGACGGCCTGCTCGTAAACGGCGTCCTGGCGCACGATCGGCCGTGTCTCGGTGGTGGCGCGCTGGTTCCAGTCCGGCTTCGTGTTCCAGTACGCGCTGGTCATGATCCTGGGGGTGTTCATCCTGCTGACGTATTTCGTCTGGTTCAACAAGTGACCGGTAGCAACAAGAAGAACAATTTTCACGCGAGTGGACGAAACGACATGGGACTGCTGAGCCTTGCCATCTGGATACCGGTGCTGACCGGCGCCGTGCTGCTCGCGCTCGGCCGGGCCGATCAGACGAACCTGGTGCGTTGGATCGCGCTCGGCGGCGCGGTGCTCGGGCCTGCTTGTCACGATCCCGCTCTATGTCGGTTTTCAACTCGGCACGCCGGACATGCAGTTCGTCGAGTCGGCGGTCTGGATCGAACGCTTCAACGTCAACTACCGGCTCGGCATCGACGGCATCTCGTTCTGGTTCGTGCCGCTCACCGCATTTATCACCGCGATCATCGTGGTCGCGGGCTGGAACACGGTGACCGAGCGGCTGAACCAGTACATGGGCGCGTTCCTGATCCTGAGCGGCCTGATGATCGGCGTGTTCAGCGCGCTCGACGGCGTGCTGTTCTATGTGTTCTTCGAAGCCACGCTGATCCCGATGTACCTGATCATCGGCATCTGGGGCGGGCCGAACAAGATCTACGCGGCGTTCAAATTCTTTCTCTACACGTTTCTCGGCTCGCTGCTGATGCTGGTGGCGTTCATCTTTCTGTACAGCCGGTCGGGCGGCAGCTTCGACATCCTGGCCTGGCAACAGTTGCCGCTGGGCAAGACCGCGCAGACCTTGCTGTTCTTCGCGTTCTTCTCGGCCTTTGCGGTGAAGGTGCCGATGTGGCCGGTGCACACCTGGCTGCCGGACGTGCACGTGGAAGCGCCGACCGGCGGCTCCGCGGTGCTGGCGGCCATCATGCTGAAGCTCGGCGCCTATGGCTTTCTGCGCTTCTCGATGCCGATCGCACCGGACGCCGCGCGCGAATGGGCCTGGCTGATGATCACGCTGTCGCTGATCGCGGTGATCTACGTCGGCCTGGTCGCGCTGGTGCAGCGCGACATGAAAAAGCTGGTCGCGTACTCGTCGGTCGCGCACATGGGTTTTGTCACGCTGGGATTCTTCGTCTTCAGCGACCTCGGCATGTCCGGCGGCATCGTGCAGATGATCGCGCACGGTTTCGTGTCGGGCGCGATGTTCCTGTGCATCGGCGTGCTGTACGACCGCGTGCATTCGCGCGAAATTTCGAGCTACGGCGGCGTCGTCAACACCATGCCCAAGTTCGCCGCGTTCGCCTTGCTGTTCGTGATGGCCAATTGCGGCCTGCCGGCCACCGCCGGTTTCGTCGGCGAATGGATGGTGATTCTGGCGGCTGTGGGTGCGAACTTCTGGATCGGGCTGGCCGCGGCCACCGCGGTGATGCTGGGCGCTTCCTACTCGCTCTGGATGTACAAGCGCGTCTACCTGGGGCCGGTGGCCAACCCTTCGGTGCAGGCGCTGATCGACATCGACCCGCGTGAAACGCTCGTGCTGTCGCTGCTGGCGGCCGCGGTGCTGTTCATGGGCCTCTATCCGAAGCCGTTCACCGACGTCATGAACGGCTCCGTGGCCCAGTTGCTGCGCCACGTCGAACAATCGAAACTTACATCCGCGATCTGGGCCGGCCATGATCGACGAACTGAGCTGGATAGCGATCTATCCGGAAATCATCCTGCTCGTGATGGGCTGCGTGATCACGTTGGTCGACCTGGGCGTGACGAGCCGCGCGGCGCACGTTGACCCACGTGCTGACGCTGCTGACGTTCGCCGCCGTCGCGTTGCTCTGCGGCTGGCAGGCGGTCGAAGGCAGCACGATCTACGGCTTCGGCAACATGGTCGTTGCCGATGCGATGGGCAACTGGCTCAAGTGCTTCGCCGCGATCGCGATGATCGCCACCGTCACCTATGGCCGGCCGTACTCGGCCGACCGCGGCATGCTCTGGGGCGGCGAGTTCTTCACGCTGAGCATCTTCGCGCTGCTCGGCATCTGCGTGATGATCTCGGGCAACAACTTTCTCGTGCTCTACATGGGGCTCGAACTGCTGACGCTTGTCGAGCTATGCGCTGGTCGCGCTGCGGCGCGACTCCCCGCTCGCGACGGAAGCGGCGATCAAGTATTTCGTGCTCGGCGCGCTGGCCAGCGGTTTCATGCTGTATGGCCTGTCGATGCTGTACGGCGCCACCGGTTCGCTCGAGATCGGCTCGGTGTTCAAGGCGATCAATTCGGGCGAGATCCGGCATCAGGTGCTGGTGTTCGGCCTGGTGTTCATCGTCGCTGGCCTGGGCTTCAAGCTCGGCGTGGCGCCGTTCCACATGTGGGTGCCTGACGTCTACCAGGGCGCGCCGACGTCCGTCACGCTGATCATCGGCGGCGCGCCGGAGCTGGCCGCTTTTGCGATCTGCATGCGGCTGTTGGTCGAAGGGCTGCTGCCGCTCGCGATCGACTGGCAGCAGATGCTGGGCGTGCTGGCGGTCGGGTCGCTGCTGATCGGCAATCTGGCGGCCATCGCGCAGACCAACATCAAGCGCATGCTCGGCGTACTCGACCATCTCGCACATGGGCTTCGTGCTGCTGGGCTTGATGTCGGGCTATGTCAACGGCAACACGCTTGTCGGCCGCCAACGCCTACAGCTCGTCGATGTTCTACGTGGTGTCCTACGTGCTGACCACGCTCGCCACGTTTGGCGTGATCCTGCTGCTGGCGCGCGAAGGCTTCGAGAGCGAGGAGATCACCGATCTGGCCGGCTTGAACCAGCGCAGCCCGCTGTATGCGGCCGTGATGGCGGTCTGCATGTTCTCGCTGGCTGGCGTGCCGCCGATGATTGGCTTCTACGCCAAGCTGTCGGTGCTGCAGGCGCTGATCTCGTCGGGCTACACGTCGTACCTCGTGCTCGCCGTGTTCGCCGTGATGATGTCGTTGATCGGCGCTTTCTACTACCTGCGCGTGGTCAAGGTGATGTACTTCGATGCGCCGGTGTCCAACGTGCCTGTGCTGGTGCCCACCGACGTGCGCGCGTTGCTGACCGTCAATGGGGCGCTGGTGCTGATTCTGGGCATCCTGCCCGGCGGCCTGATGGCGCTGTGTGCGCAGGCGATCTTGAAGACGCTTGCCACTTGACGAAGCGCATCGAAGGGCTTGACGGCATTGCCTGGCGCACCAGCGCAGGCCCTGATGAGCTTCCTTGGCATTTCTGTTCCAGCCCCTCATGTCCCAGCAGGCATCGGTCTGGCTCGTGATCCTGGCAGCGCTCGGCGCGGCCAATCTGCCGTTTCTGAATCAGCGGCTGCTCGGGATGCTGGCGACTGGCGCGCGGCAAATCGTTCGGCACTGCGGTTGCTCGAACTGGTTGCTGATGTATTTCGCGGTTGGGGGCTTGGCTGGTGCTGCTCGAGCAGCGCGTCGGCCGGGTGGCGGACCAGAACTGGGAGTTCTACGCAATCACTGCCGCGCTGTTCGCCACACTTCGCATTTCCCGGTTTCGTCTGGCGTTATCTGGTCAAGCATGGCTGAATCACCGACAAGCAGCTCCGCGACCGAAGTTCGACAGCGACGCCGGACTGACCGAGCGGCCGACTGTCGAGCGAACCGCTGTTCAGCGGTCATTTTCTGCACGCATTTCGCGACACGGTGCAACTGCCCGACGGCAGCACGGCCACGCGCGAATACGTCGTGCATCCGGGCGCCGTGATGGTGGTGCCGCTGCTCGACGATGGTCGCATCGTGGTCGAGCGCCAATACCGCTACCCGATGCACCGCGCGATGATCGAACTGCCCGCCGGCAAGCTCGACGCGGGCGAGCGCACGTTCGACTGCGCGCGGCGCGAACTGTTCGAAGAAACCGGCTACCGCGCGCGCGAATGGGCGCAGGCCGGCGTGCTGCACCCGGTGATTTCGTACTCGACCGAGTTCATCGAAATCTGGTTCGCGCGCGGCCTCACCGCAGGCGAGCGCCAACTCGACACCGGCGAATTTCTCGAAGTGTTCACGATGAGCCCGGCCGAACTGCTCGAAGGCTGCCGCAGCGGCGCGCATCACCGACGGCAAGACGCTTGCCGCCATGCTGTGGCTGCAAAACGTGGCATCCGGCGCATGGCCGCTCGACTGGAAAACCGCAGAAGCGCACGATCGCGGCCGACCGTGCCGATAATGAAGCGCATGAAAGTCCTGGACCTCGGCTGTGACGGCCGCCATGCGTTCGAAGGCTGGTTCGGCAGCGAAGACGACTTCCAGAGCCAGCTCGCGCGCGGCTTGGTCGAATGCCCGATGTGCGGCAGCAGCGACGTGCACAAGCTGCTCAGTGCGCCGCGTCTGAATTTGGGCGCTGCTCGGCCGCCGCAGCACACAAGCCGGCCGGATACGGAGCCGGCTGTACCGTCAAACAACGCGCCGGTGCCCGCGTCCGCATTGCACGCCGCGATGCAGCCAGCCGAAGCCGCCATGCAGGCCGCGTGGCTCAAGACGATGCGGCACGTGGTGGCGAACACGGAAGACGTCGGCACCGCAGTTCGCCGAACAGGCGCGCCGCATGCACTACGGCGAAGACGGATCACGCGCAATATTCGCGGCCAAGCCTCGCGCGACGAGGCCGAGGCGCTGCTCGAAGAGGGCATCGACGTGATGCCGCTGCGGCTGCCACCGATGCTCGACTCGACCGAGCACTGAGGCCGGGCCGCGGCGGCCTGCAAGAGCGGCGCTGACACTTCAGGGATAGAGCCCGCGCAACTCCCGCGCCGTCAATATCCGCTCGCAGGCCACCGTGAACGTCGCGGTGCGCAGGCTCACCTTGTTTGCCTCCGCCACCTGCCAGACGCCCGCAAACGCATCCTTCATGATGCGCACCAGCCGCGCGTTGATCTCCGCTTCGTCCCAGAAGAAGCTCGAGAAATCCTGCACCCATTCGAAATAGCTGACCGTCACGCCGCCCGCATTCGCGATCACGTCGGGCAGCACCAGCACGTTGCGCTCGTGCAGGATGTCGTCGGCCTCCGGCGTGGTCGGGCCGTTCGCGCCCTCGACCACCATGCGTGCCTTGATGCGGCCCGCGTTGTCCTTGGTGATCTGCTGCTCGAGCGCGGCCGGGATCAGGATGTCGCACCGAACGTCCCAGAACGCGTCGTTGTCCATGCGCTCCGACTCGGGAAAACCCGCCACCGTGCCGGCCGTCTCCACGTGCCGCAGCAACGCCTGCACGTCGAGGCCGGAATCTCGAAAGATCGTGCCCCCGTGATCCTGCACCGCGACGATGCGCGCACCGGCTTCCGCAAACAGCTTGCCCGCCACACCGCCGACGTTGCCGAAGCCCTGCACCGCGACGCGTGCGCCCGCGATGTCCAGGCCGATGTGCCGCGCCGCTTCCACCGCGACCGTGAACGCGCCGCGCCCGGTCGCCTCGCGCCGGCCGAGCGAGCCGCCCAGATGAATCGGCTTGCCCGTGACCACACCGGTCGCGGTCTCGCCGAGGTTCATCGAGTACGTGTCCATCATCCAGGCCATGATCTGCTCGTTGGTGTTCACGTCCGGCGCCGGGAATGTCCTTCGATCGGCCCGATGATGATGCCGATCTCGCTCGTGTAGCGGCGCGTCACGCGCTCGAGTTCGCCGCTGCGACAGCGTCTTCGGATCGACCCGGATGCCGCCCTTGGCGCCGCCGTACGGCACGTTCACGGCCGCATTCTTGATCGACATCCAGGCCGACAGCGCCATCACTTCGGACAACGTCACGTCCTGGTGAAACCGCACGCCGCCCTTGCCGGGCCCGCGCGAGGTGTTGTGCTGCACGCGGTAGCCCTCGAAGTGGGCGATGCGGCCGTCGTCCATCACGATCGGCACATCGACGATCAGCACGCGCTTCGGCCGCTTCAACGTCTCCGCCCAGCGCGCGAGCCGGCCCAGATAGGGCGTGACTCGGTCCACCTGCTGCAGGTAGTTGCCCCAAGGCCCGAGGTTGTCCGCCTCGAGGTAGGAAGGCAACTGATGCCCGACCACCGGTTGCAGAGGCTTGCCCTGCGCGTCGAGCGCCGGTGTGTCGTTGCCCGCACCGCGGGTGCTGCGTGAATTCGCCATGGTTCGTCCCCGTCGTTTTCTTTATGGGAGGCCTTAGCTTACGGCTTCGCAATTTCCGCCCACCCGTCGTCACGGTGAACAAAACCCGACAGGACCTGCATGCCGAGCAAGCCCCCGCGCAGCGTCCGCTTTTCGGCAACCATTGGCCTCAAATCAAGCCAAGTGCAAACTGCCAGATGAACAACGCAGAGGCAGGAGCCGACCGATCGGAGCGAAGCCCAGGGGTGGGCCTATGTGTTGAATTGCAGCGCCGCCAGCCGCGCGTAAATGCCGTCGCTCGCGGCCAGCGACTCGTGCGTGCCTTCTTCGACGATGCGGCCGTGGTCGAGCACGACGATGCGATCGGCCTTCTGCACCGTCGCCAGCCGGTGCGCGATCACGAGCGTGGTGCGCCCGCGCATCGCCGACTCGAGCGCGGCCTGCACCATGCGCTCGCTCTCCACGTCCAGCGCGCTGGTGGCCTCGTCGAGCAGCAGCAGCGGCGGATTCTTCAGGATCGCGCGCGCAATCGCAATGCGCTGGCGCTGGCCGCCGGACAGCCGCACGCCGCGCTCGCCCAGAAACGTTTCGTAGCCTTGCGGCAGATTGCGGATGAAGCCGTCGGCGAACGCGGCGTGCGCCGCGGCCATCACTTCCGCGTCCGTGGCGTCGGGCCGGCCGTAGCGGATGTTCTCCAGCGCGCTGGTCGAGAACACCACCGCATCCTGCGGCACGATGCCGATGCGCGACCGGAGCGCGTGCAGGTCGAGCGTGCGGATCTCGTCGCCGTCGAGCAGCAGCTCGCCCGTCGTCGCGTCGTAGGCGCGCAGCAGCAACTGGAACACGGTGCTCTTGCCCGCGCCGCTCGGGCCGACCAGCGCGAGCGTCTCGCCCGGGCGCACGGCAAGCGAGAAATCCTGCAGCGCCGCCTGCAGCGGCCGCGACGGATAGTGAAACGTCAATGCTTTGAATTCGATAGCACTCGGCGCATGCTGTACCTGGCGTCTTTGCCGGTTTTCGGACCGGAAACGATGCTGTACGAGCTGTGCAGCAGTTCCATCAGCCGCTCGGTCGCGCCGGCCGCGCGCAGGATGTCGCCGTACACCTCGCCCAGGATCGCCAGCGCGCCGGCCAGGATGATCACGTAGACCACGATCTGGCTCAGTTCGCCTGCGGTCATGCCGCCCGACAGCACCGACAGCGTGCCCTGGTACAGGCCCCACAAGCAGCGCAGCGGCCGGTCGCGATCATGATGAACGCGACCAGCGCCGAGCGCGCGCGCGTGCGCTGCACCGCCGCCTGGAACGCGCCCTGCGTGGAGCGTTCGAAGCGCTCGGTCTCGCGCTGCTCGGCGGTGTAGCTCTGCACCACCGGCACCGCGTTCAGCACCTCGGCGGCGATCGCGCTCGCGTCGGCCACGCGGTCCTGGCTCGCGCGCGACAGCCGATACACGCGCCGGCCGAACCACATGCTCGGCAGCACCACCAGCAGCAGCACGGCGAACACGAGGCCCATGATCGATGGCTGGCTCCAGACCAGCACGCCCAGTGCGCCGATGCCCATCACCGCGTTGCGCAGCCCCATCGAAAGCGACGAGCCGATCACCGTCTGCACCAGCGTCGTGTCCGAGGTCAGGCGCGACGAGCACCTCGCCGGTCTGCGTCGTTTCGAAGAACTCCGGGCTTTGCCGCAGCACGTGCGCATACACCGCGTTGCGCAAGTCGGCCGTGACGCGTTCGCCGAGCCAGCTCACCATGTAGAAGCGCGCGGCCGAAAACAGGCCGAGCGCCACGGCGACGCCGAACAGCGAGAGAAAGTGGTTGCGCAGCTCGGGCCCGTCGCCGTTCTTGGTCAGTGCCGACACGCCGCCATCGATCAGCCCGCGCAAAGCGAGCGGCAGCACCAGCGTGGCCACGGCCGCCAGCACCATGAACAGCAACGCCAGCGCAATCCGCCCGCGGTAAGGCCGCAGCAACGGCAACAAACCGGACAAGGAGCGGGGTGAGCCGGGCAGCGTGCGGGGATTGATCGTGGCCATTGCGCCGAGTGTAGGGCGCGCCGCGCCGAATAAATCTTGCCTAGTCAATAAGGTCATAGACAATAATTGCCTAGGCAAGTAAAATTCGAGACCACGCCATGCATGATCCCAAATCCGGTCCCGCAGCCGACAGCCCACCGCTGGCCGCCACTCCGTGTACCGCAGCCAGCGTGCTGCTGCCGGCCGGCCAAGCATTACCGGCCCGACGACTACCGCACGGAGGAGAGCATCGGCTGGGCGATGCGGCGCATCGTGACCTCGCTCGGCCAGGCGATCGAGCGCCGGCTCGGGCACGGCGGGCCGACCTCACCGCAGTGGCTGCCGCTGTACAAGCTGCATCTGGGCGAAGCCAGCACGGTGGCCGAACTCGCGCGCAGCTGCCAGCTCGACACCGGCGCGATGACGCCGGCTGCTCGACCGGCTCGAAGCCAAGGGCTTGTGCCGCCGCTGCCGCTCGACGACCGACCGGCGCGTGGTGAATGTCGAGCTGACCGACGAAGGCCGCGAGTCCGCGCTTGCCATCCCACATGTTGGCGCAGGTGCAAAACGAACATCTGGCCGGCTTCAGCACCGCCGAGTGGCTGCAGCTTCAGGATTTTCTGCGCCGGATGATGAACAACGCGCAGGCCATTCAGGCCCGGGAGGCCAACGATGAAAAGGCATGAAGGTTGCCGGCTGGCGCCTGCGGGGCTGCTGGGTGCGGCCATGGCGACCGTTTTCGTCTCGCACTTGCGCCCACTGCGCCTGGTCTGTCGCGCATCGATTCGAACGCGCAGCCGGGGGCTTCGCCGCCGGCAACGAATGGTTTCGCGGCGTGGCTGCGTGCGCCGAGTCGTGGCTTGCGCTGCCAGGTGCTTTGAAAATGATAGCTGGAAACGATGGTGCTCAAGCGCCCAGGGCCGTTTTCTCGCTTCGAGAACTTGTTCGTCATCGATGACAGCGAAAGTCGTGCTGACGCTCCGCCGGCAGCCGCTTCATTCATACCGCCTCCGGGATTTTTCGATGACCGCCCGCCAAACCCTCGCGACTGCCAATTCCACGCGTGCCACCTCGCCGGATTTCGCCGACACCTCGCCCGGTGCGGATGAACCCACTGCGCCGCCGAAGACAGGTCGAAGCCGCAAGATCGGCTTTACGACCCTCGGGCTGGTCGTGCTTGCCGCCGGCGTCGGTTGGGGCGCGTACGAATGGATGGTGGCCAGCAAGTACGAGAGCACCGACGATGCCTACGCGCAAGGCAACATCGTGCAGATCACGCCGCAGCTCGGCGGCACCGTGATCGCGATCCATGCCGAAGACACGGACCTCGTCAAAGCCGGCGACACGCTGGTGCAGATCGACCCGGCCGACGCCAGGCTCGCGCTGGGCCAGGCCGAAGCGGCGCTCGCGCAAGCCGTGCGGCAGGTGCGTACGTTCGACGTCGACAACGGCGCGCTTCCGCGCGCAGATCTCGCTGCGGCAAGCCGATCTGGCGCGTGCGCAGTCCGAACTCGACGCGCGCGCAGCGGCGACTTGCAGCGGCGTGAAGCGCTGGCCGGCCAGGGCGCCGTGTCGCGCGAAGAACTGCAGCACGCGCGCGACCAGGCCAACAGCGCCAGCAGCGCGGTGGCCGCGGCCCGAGCAGGGGTGGCGGCCGCGCGCGAACAGCTTGCCAGCAACCGCGTGCGCACCGATGGCACCCGCTGTCGACGAACACCCGGCCGTGCTGGCGGCGGCGTCCAAACTGCGCGAGGCGTGGCTCGCGATGCAGCGCACCACGCTGCCCGCGCCGATCGATGGCCAGGTCGCGCGCCGCAGCGTGCAGCTCGGCCAGCGCGTGGCGCCGGGCACGCCGCTGATGTCGCTCGATCCCGCTGCAGCAGATCTGGGTCGATGCCAACTTCAAGGAAGGCCAGCTCGGCAAGATCCGCATCGGCCAGCCCGCGAAGGTCACGGCCGATGTGTACGGCAGCAAGATCGAGTACGACGGCACGGTGGCGGGCCTGGGCGCCGGCACCGGCTCGGCGTTCGCGCTGCTGCCCGCGCAGAACGCGACCGGCAACTGGATCAAGGTGGTGCAACGGGTGCCGGTGCGCATCGAGCTCGATCCGAAACAACTCGCGAGCATCCGCTGCGCATCGGCCTGTCGATGGACGTGACGGTGGACGTGCAGCAGCAGGGCGGCACCGCGCTTGGCGCCGCCGCACCGACGCCGGTCAGCCGCACCGAGGTCTACAGCGACCAGGACGATGGCGCGACGCGGGAGATCGAGCGCATCGTGGCGGCCAATCGCGGCGGCAAGATCAGCGACAGTCGGCGGCCGAAGTCGCCCACGGCCGCGCCCGCGAGCCAAGACGGCAGCGCGAAACCGGATCTGAAAGCCCACTGATGAACGCGGTGACGCACCTCGGGGGCCGCGCAGCCCGCGCGCGCGGCCGCGCCTGCCGAAGCACCCGCTGCGGCGGCGGCCGGCGCGCCGGTCAACCATCCCCCGCTGTCCGGCACCGCGCGGATCGCAGGCACCGCTCGCGCTGTCGGCCGCCACGTTCATGAACGTGCTCGACACATCGATCGCCAACGTCTCGCTGCCTGCGATCGCGGGCGATCTCGGCGTGAGTCCGAACCAGGGCACCTGGGTCATCACGAGCTTTGCGGTGGCGAATGCGATCGCGGTGCCGCTCACCGGCTGGATGTCGCAGCGCTTCGGCCAGGTGCGGCTTGTTCGTGCTGAGCGTGATGCTGTTCGTGATCGCTTCCGCGCTGTGCGGGCTGGCGCCGAACATGGCGACGTTGATCTTGTTTCGCGCGCTGCAGGGGTTCGTGGCGGGGCCGATGATTCCGCTGTCGCAGACCCTGCTGCTGGCGAGTTATCCGAAAGCGCTGGCCGGCACCGCGATGGCGTTCTGGGGCATGACGACGTTGATCGCGCCGGTGGCCGGGCCGCTGCTCGGTGGCTGGCTGACCGACAACCTGTCGTGGCCGTGGATCTTCTTCATCAACATCCCGGTCGGTGTCGATCGCCGGCGTTCGGCACCTGGGCGCTGTACAAGGAGCGCGAGAGCACCACGCGCAAGCTGCCGATCGATGCGATCGGCCTGGCGCTGCTGGTGGTCTGGGTCGGCGCGATGCAGATCATGCTGGACTTGGGCAAGGAAAACGACTGGTTCCATTCGGCCGTTGATCGTCGCACTCGCGGTGATCGCCGTGGTCGGCTTCATCGCGTTCCTGCTCTGGGAGATGACCGACGAGCATCCGGTGGTCGACCTGAGCCTGTTCGCTCGCCGCAACTTCTGGACCGGCGCGGTCGTGCCACGTCGGTCGGCTATGGCCTGTTCTTCGGCAGTCTGGTGCTGCTGCCGCTGTGGCTGCAGCAGTTCATGGGCTACACCGCGACCGAAGCCGGCAAGGTGCTCGCACCGGTCGGCCTGGCTCGCGCTCGATCCTGTCGCCGATCGTCGGCAAGACGATCGCCAAGGTCGACCCGCGCCGCTACGTGACGTTCGCGTTTCTGGTGTTCGCACTCGTGATGTGGATGCGCTCGCAACTACAACACGCAGGCCGACTATTTCACGCTGATGCTGCCGACGGTGGTGCAAGGTGTGGCGCTCGCGTTCTTCTTCATCCCGCTGGTCACGATCACGCTCTCAGGCCTGCCGCCGGAGCGCATCGCGTCCGCTTCGGGCTTGTCCAACTTCGTGCGGATCACGGCCGGCGCGTTCGGCGCGTCGATCAGCACCACGCTCTGGGAGAGCCGCGCGGCACATGCACCATGCGCAGCTGGCCGAACACGTCCACGCGGGCCGCGCGAGCGTCGACGGCACGCTCGGCACTGCTGAACTCGGCCGGCATCCAGGGCGACGGCGCGCTGGCCAGTCATCAACCGGATGGTCGATGTGCAGGCGTTCATGCTGGCCGCCAACGACATCTTCCATGTCGTCGGCGGTGCTGTTCCTGCTGTTGATCCCGGTCGTCTGGCTGACCCGGCCCGCCAAGGCGGCGGGCGTCGTCGTCGAACGCGGCCGCCGGCGCGCATTGAATGGCGACCCAAGCCGGACGCTGCTATCACCGTTCGTGCAATCGGCACGGCGGCCGCTTGAAACTTCTGCAACCATCACCACTTTTCATGTGGCTGGAGCGGCCGGCCGTGGCGCTCGATAAAATGAATTCATGGCCACCGATCCACCCAAGCTGCCGGCACCCGTCGCCCCGAAGCCCGAAGCACCGGACAACGGCGACACCGCCGTGGTCGAGCGGCGAACGCAGAAAGTCGAGCCGCCCAAGCTCTATCAGGTGCTGATGCTGAACGACGACTTCACGCCGATGGAGTTCGTCGTGTTCGTGATTCAGGAATTCTTCAGCAAGGACCGCGAGACGGCCACCCAGATCATGCTCAAGGTCCATCTGGACGGCCGTGGCGTTTGCGGCGTGTACACGCGCGACGTGGCGCAGACCAAGGTCGACCAGGTGCTCGACGCGGCCAAGGAATCCGGCCATCCGCTGCAGTGTGTGAGCGAGCCGGCCGAATAACAGCTGAGATGGGTAGCGCGTGCCACTTGCATTGAACTGTTGCAGGCCCATTTGCAAGCTTGCGTGCGGTCTGGCGGCGAAGCTCGATTACAAACGACTCACCAATCACCTCGATCCAGCAAGGCCATCCCGTCGTTCTGCGCTTCTGTTCCTTGCTCTTCTTCGACTCCTCTCCTCTTCTTTCACCACCAGGCAAAGGAACCTCTCATGATTGCCCAGGAATTGGAAGTCAGCCTGCACATGGCTTTTGTCGAAGCCCGGCAGCAGCGGCATGAATTCATCACGGTCGAGCACCTGCTGCTCGCGCTGCTCGACAACCCGAGCGCGGCGGAAGTGCTGCGCGCGTGTTCGGCCAACATCGACGATCTTGCGCAAGTCGCTGACGAACTTCATCAAGGACAACACGCCGCAGGTCGCCGGCACCGACGACGTCGACACGCAGCCGACGCTCGGCTTTCAGCGCGTGATCCAGCGCGCGATCATGCACGTGCAGTCCACCGGCAACGGCAAGAAGGAAGTCACCGGCGCGAACGTGCTGGTCGCGATCTTCGGCGAGAAGGATTCGCACGCGGTCTACTACCTGCACCAGCAGGGCGTGACAAGGCTCGACGTCGTCAACTTCATCGCGCACGGCATCAAGAAAAGCGACCCGCCCGGAGTCCGCCGAAGCCCGGCGATGCGCCGCAAGGCGAGGCCGAAGAAGGCAGCGAGAAAAACGAGAAAGCCTCGCCGCTCGAGCAGTTCACGCAGAACCTGAACCAGCTCGCCAAGGAAGGCAAGATCGATCCGCTGATCGGCCGCGAATACGAAGTCGAGCGCGTGATCCAGATCCTGTGCCGCCGTACGCAAGAACAACCCGCTGCTGGTCGGCGAAGCCGGCGTCGGCAAGACCGCGATCGCCGAAGGCCTGGCCTGGCGCATCACGCAGAAAGACGTGCCGGAAATCCTGGCCGACTCGGTCGTCTACTCGCTCGACATGGGCGCGCTGCTGGCCGGCACCAAGTACCGCGGCGACTTCGAGCAGCGCTTGAAGGGCGTGCTGAAGTCGTTGAAGGACAAGCCCAACGGCATCCTGTTCATCGACGAAATCCACACGCTGATCGGCGCCGGTGCGGCCTCGGGTGGCACGCTGGACGCGTCGAACCTGCTGAAGCCCGCGTTGAGCTCGGGCGCCTCGAAATGCATCGGCGCGACCACGTTCACCGAATACCGCGGCATCTTCGAAAAAGACGCGGCACTGTCGCGCCGGTTCCAGAAAGTCGACGTGGTCGAGCCGACGGTGCCGGAGACGATCGAGATCCTGAAAGGGCCTGAAGTCGCGTTTCGAAGAGCACCACAGCGTCAAGTACGCGGTCGCGGCACTCACTGCGGCGGCCGAACTCAGCGCGAAGTACATCAGCGACCGGCACCTGCCCGACAAGGCGATCGACGTGATCGACGAAGCCGGCGCGGCTCAGCGGATCCTGCCGCCGGCCAAGCGCAAGAAGACGATCACGCGCATCGAGGTCGAGGAGATCGTCGCGAAGATCGCGCGCATTCCGGCAGCGAACGTTCAGCAACGATGACCGCAGCAAGCTGCAGACGATCGAGCGCGACTTGAAGAGCGTGGTGTTCGGTCAGGACCAAGCGCTCGAAGTGCTCGCGGGCGCGGTCAAAATGGCGCGCTCGGGCCTCGGTCGTGGCGACAAGCCGATCGGCTCGTTCCTGTTTTCCGGCCCCACGGGCGTCGGCAAGACCGAAGCGGCCAAGCAGCTTGCGTTCATCATGGGGATCGAGCTGATCCGCTTCGACATGTCGGAGTACATGGAGCGTCATGCGGTGAGCCGTCTGATCGGCGCGCCGCCGGGCTACGTTGGCTTCGATCAGGGTGGCCTGCTCACGGAAGCGATCAGCAAGAAGCCGCACGCGGTGCTGCTGCTGGACGAGATCGAGAAAGCGCACCCGGACATCTTCAACGTGCTGCTGCAGGTGATGGACCACGGCACGCTGACCGACAACAACGGGCGCAAGGCCGACTTCCGCAACGTCATCATCATCATGACGACGAACGCGGGCGCCGAGACGATGAACAAGGCGACGATCGGCTTCACTTCGCACCGCGCAGGCCGGCGACGAGATGGCCGACATCAAGCGGCTGTTCACGCCCGAGTTCCGGAATCGGCTGGACGCGATGGTCAGCTTCAAGCCGCTCGACGAAATCGTCATCATGCGCGTGGTCGACAAGTTCCTGCTGCAGCTCGAGCAGCAGCTGGCGGAGAAAAAAGTCGAAGTCACGTTCAGCGACAAGCTGCGCAAGCATTGGCGAAGAAGGGCTTCGATCCGCTGATGGGCGCGCGGCCGATGCAACGCCTGATCCAGGACACGATCCGCAGAGCCCTGGCCGACGAGTTGCTGTTCGGTCGCCTGACCGATGGCGGCCGCCTGTCGGTCGATGTCGATCTGCAAGACCGACGACAAGGGCGTCGAGAAGTCGGAAGTGCTGCTCGACATTCAGCCGTTGCCCAAGACCTCCAAAGGCGCGCGGTCCGAGCCGGCCGAGCCGGAACAGGCGACGACCGACTGACGATCGCCGAGCCCGAGGTTCCTGTGCGTGGCGCGTGGGACCCGATCGAACCCGAGGCCGACAGTGGCGACACTGCCGGCCTTTTTTCTGTCCGCTCAGACCTGATCCGCTTGCTGATCTGATGCATCCGACCTGGGAGCCGAGCTTGAGCGCAGCCTTCTCCAGACGACGACCAGCGCAGGCGATGGCACCGCCCCGACTGCGGCACTGCCGACCCTGCTGTGGCACGACTACGAAACCTTCGGTGCCCGCGCGCGCGCCGATCGGCCCGCGCAGTTCGCCGCGATCCGCACCGACCTGGAATTGAACGAGATCGGCGAGCCGCTGACGTTCTACTGCCGGCCTGCAACCGACTACCTGCCCGATCCAAGCGCGTGCCTGCTGACCGGCATCACGCCGCAACAATGCATGGAGCAGGGCCTGCCCGAGACCGAGTTCGCCGCGCGCATCGAGCAGGCGATGTCCGAGCCCGGCACGATCGGCGTCGGCTACAACTCGATCCGCTTCGACGACGAAGTCACGCGCCACCTGTTCTGGCGCAACCTGATCGATCCCTACGCGCGTGAATGGAAGAACGGCTGCGGGCGGTGGGATTTGCTGGATTTGATGCGCACCGCGCATGCGCTGCGGCCCGACGGTATCGAGTGGCCGAAGCGTGCCGACGGCAGCGGTCTCGACCAGCTTCCGGCTGGGCGATCTGGCCGCGGCGAATGGCGTGGCGCATGAGGCCGCGCACGACGCTTTGTCCGACACGCGTGCCACGCTCGCGTTGGCGCGCCTGGTGCGGAGTCGCAACCCGAAGCTATTCGATTTTTGCCTGACCCTGCGCGACAAGAAGGCGGTGGCCCAACAACTCGGTCTGCCCGTCGATCCCGCTTCGGCCCGGCCGTTTCTGCACATCTCCGGCATGTTCGCTGCCGAGCGCGGCCATCTGGCGGTTTGCTTTCCGCTCGCGATGCATCCGACCAATCGCAACGAGCTGATCGCCTGGGACTTGAGCGCCGATCCGTCGCCGCTTGCCACGCTTGGATGCGGCGACGATCCGTCGCCGGCTGTTCACGCGCGCTGAAGAGTTGCCGGCAGGCGAGACGCGGCTGCCGATCAAGACCGTACGACTGAACCGCGCGCCGATCGTGATCGGCAACCTGCGCACGCTGCAGCCGCAGCGGGCCGCGCAATGGCAGATCGATGGGGCGGCAGATCGCGCGGCATACGGAAGCCGCGCGCCGGCTGCCGGACCTGCGGAAGATCTGGCAGCAGGTGTTCGAGCGTCCACAAGAAGACGGCGTCGACGTTGAACAGGACCTGTATGCCGGCCTGGTCGGCGATGCGGACCGCCGCCGGCTCGACCAATGGCGCGCGACCGCACCGGATCGCTTGAGCACCCTGCGCGCGAACTTCGACGACCCGCGGCTGCCCGAGCTGAGCTGGCGCTGGCGTGCGCGCAACTTCCCGCAGACTTTGTCGCAGGAAGACACCGCACGCTGGCGTGCGCACTGCGCAGCACGCCTGCTCGAAGGCGCCGGCGGCGCGCGCACGCTGGATGCGTATTTCGCCGAGATCGACTTGCTCGCCAGCGACGCCGATCCGCGCGGAGAAGAAATCCTCGGCGCTCTGTACGACTGGGCCGAGGCGATCGCGCCCGACGCGGATTGAGCAGATCCGGCATGTGCCTGCTGCTTCCCGCCGGGTCGCCGGCGCAGGTCCGGGCAACACGGTAGCCACAGATGGCCAGTTCACTCACGCGTCTCTGGATGGGCGGCATGAACCGGCTCGTGAAGGCACAGCGCCGGCAGGCGGTGCGCGCGGTGCAGACGCTGCTGGGTGCGCCGAGCGAAGGCGAAGCGACGGGCAGCTGGCAAGCCGGTGCGGCTGGCGACCTATCTGCTGCCGCCACTGCAGACGCCTGCCAAGCGCAAGCCTTCAGCCCGCAAGACGGCGTCGTCGCGCGTGGCCGTGGCTGCGCCGCTGGCCACGCCGCCGAAAGCGCGTCGCGGCATCGGCCCGTTGCATACCGCGCGCAGCACGGCTGCCGCGCCGGCCCCGCCGCGCGTCAAGGGCCGCTTCACGCGCCATCTTTTCAAGTCGACCGCCGAGGCTTCGGTCCAACCGCAGGCCGCGCTGCACTACTGGCTCTACTGGCCGTCGAATGCACCTGCCACCCCGCGCCCGCTGGTCGTGATGCTGCACGGCTGCGGCCAGACCGCGCTCGAGTTCGCGCAAGGCACGCGCATGAACGAACTCGCCGAGCGCAAGGGCTTTGCGGTGCTGTATCCGCAGCAGTCGGTGACGTCCGAGTCGAGTCGTTGCTGGCCCTGGTATCTATCCGATGTGCAAGCCGGCGAGGGCGATGCGGCGTTGCTGAACGAACTGACTGCGCTTCGTGTTGACGCAGCACCGGATCGACCGACGGCGCATCTATGTCGCGGGGATTTCGGCCGGTGCCGCAATGGCGCATATCCTGGCGCTCACGCAGCCGGGTCTGATCGCGGCCGTCGGCATGCATTCCGGGCCGGTGTTCGGCGCGGCGTCGTCGAAGGCGAGCGGCTTTGCGACGATGCAGCACGGCGCCGCACTGCACGCCGCGCGTGCCGTCGACCGGGTCAAGCGCGCGAACGGCGGCGCGTCCGTGCTGCCGGCCATGCTGATCCACGGCGACCACGACAAGGTGGTGCGTCCGGTCAACCTGATGCAGGCTGCGCGCCAGATGCTCGCGATGAACGGCATGGATGCGACCAGCCCGGCGCTGCTGCGCGAACACCCGGCCCGCTCGCGCGGCGCGCAACCAACGCAGGCCTATCGCACCTTGAGCTACACGGCCCCAGGGGACACCAAGCCGCGCGTGATCGCTGCCCAGGTCGAAGGGCTCGAACACGCCTGGAGTGGCGGCGCGAGCGGCCTGCGCTACAACTCCGGCATCGGACCCGACGCCAGCGCGATGTTGTGGAGTTTCTTCGCGCGACAGCGCCGCGCTTCGGCCTGATTGGATCGGGCGCTCAGTCCTTCGCGACCTGCAACACCAACTTGCCGAAGTTCTCGCCGGAGAACAGTTTCAGCAACGCATCGGGAAACCGCTCGATGCCCTGCACCACGTCTTCGCGGCTCTTCATGCGGCCGTCCTTCAGCAAGCCGGCCAGCTCCGCCACCGCGATGCCATAGCGGTCCGCGTAGTCGAACACCACGATGCCTTGCATCAGCGCGCGGTTGACCAGCAGGCTCAAATAATTCTTCGGTCCTTGCACCGCCTCGGTGTTGTTGTACTGGCTGATCGCGCCGCAGATGATGATGCGCGCCCCGCGGGTGATGCGGGTCAGCACCGCGTCCAGAATCTCGCCGCCGACGTTGTCGAAATAGATGTCGACGCCCTTCGGGCAGTGTTCTTTCAAGCCCGCCTTCACGTCGCCGGCCTTGTAGTCGATGCAGGCATCGAAGCCGAGTTCATTCACCACCCAGTCGCACTTGGCCTTGCCGCCCGCGATGCCGACCACGCGACAGCCTTTGATCTTGGCAAGCTGCCCCACGGTCTGCCCGACCGCACCGGAGGCGCCCGACACCACGAGCGTCTCACCCGCCTGCGGCTTGCCCACATCCATCAGCCCGAAGTAGCCCGTCATGCCCGGCATGCCGAGCACGTTGAGCCACTGCGTGATGCTGCCCTGCGACAGATCGATCCGGTGCAGACCGGCGCCACCGAGCTGATCTGCGGCGACCGACAGATAGCGCTGCACACCCAACGATCCACTGACGACTTCGCCTTCCGTGAAGCCGGGGTTCCTGGACGCCAACACACGGCCGATGCCGCCCGCGCGCATCACTTCGCCGATGCCGACCGGTGGGATGTAGCTCTTGCCCTCGTTCATCCATCCGCGCATGGCCGGGTCGAGCGACAGCGCGAGCGTCTCGACCAGCACGCCGCCATCGGACAACTCGGGCACGGGCTCGCTCGTTTGCTGCCAGTCGCTGGCTTTGGGAAGGCCGACAGGGCGTGCGGCCAGGCGAAATTGGGTGTTGGTGAGTGTCGGGGTGGTGGGCATGTTTTTGCAAGTCTCAGTAAGGGACTGGACGCGCCGTACAGGCAAGTGCGAAGTACGGTGTGCCAAGGCGGCGATCAGGGTAGTCGATCGAACGGGTTTGCGTCTGACGCCGATGTGACCGAGGACGCCGGGCGGCTTCAGGTGTCCAGCACGCTGCGCACGTCGGAATGGAATTCGCGCACGTACAGAATCGCAACGACGCTCACAGTCGCCAGCAAGAACGCCTGCGGCGAAAAGAACCAGGCGATCGCCGCAAGCGAACAAAGCTAAGCACGCAGCAGGCTGTCATCGAAGGTTTCCGCCGCCACGCCCAGCAGATTGCCGGTGCGCTGCGCAAAGCGCTGCGGATCGTGCGCGCCCGCGCCGAACGCGTCGGCATGCGGCATCGCGCCAACCAGCACGCCGACGATCCGGTACAACCGCAGCGACCAGCTGAAGCGGAAGAACGCATAGATGAACACCGCCAGCAACACGATGATCTTGAGCTCGAACACCGGCAGCGGCGTCTGCTGTACGGACGGGACGTCGCGCACCAGTCCGCCCGCCTTGTCGGTGGCGCTGAGCATCGCGAACAGGCCGCCGATGATCAGAATCGTGGTGGACGCGAAGAACGGCGGGCTGGCCGACTGGCTCTGGCCGATCACGCCGTCCAGCATGCGGGGCTCGCGCAGCGTGCATTGCAGCATCCATTCGCGCCGGAAACGGTTCGACACCACCAGCAGGGACAGCCCGCGTTCGCCCCAGAAGTTCGCAAATCACGCATAAACGCCCCTGGCGGGGAGGAAAAACAGCACCGCCAGCCAGTCGAGCCAGGGCAGCAGCGAGAGCATTTTCATGAGGCCGGTGATCGTGGCTGAGCAGCGGCGCATCGCCTGCGATCCATTTGCCAGGCGCCACACCGTTGACAACTGACGCAATGGAAAACCGTCGCGATGGTCGCCTTTGGGCAATCTGCCGTAAATCGCAAACACCCGGTTTTCACCGTGCACCGCAGCGTGTGGCTGACTGGCATGACGCCGACCAGCGCGACGTGAGCGCACTGCGGCTTCATGAAAAAGGACGAGAGGGCGGGGGCGGACGGCGACCACCGGGCGTGCGTCTGACATCAGCGACCGGACGAGCGCTGCTGCTGGCCTGCCCGACAGGGATCGAACCTGTGACCCTCAGCTTAGAAGGCTGATGCTCTATCCGACTGAGCTACGGGCAGATTCAGGCAATTGCCACGAGAGAAGTTGATGGTCGGGGCGAAAGGATTCGAACCTTCGACCCTCTGGTCCCAAACCAGATGCGCTACCAGGCTGCGCTACGCCCCGACGAAACACCGCGCGATTCTACCGAAGGCTCAGGACGTATGCGCCGGTCCCGATCTCGCATTGAACCGATCTGGGTTTCATGGAGGCCAGTTGGTTCAAGAGCGGCTGACAAAACGTCTCAAGTGCACGCACGGAAATGATGCTGCAAGCTATTGAGAAAAAGAGTTTCGCGCTCAGGCGATCGGCTATACCTTCGTGGCCTATCGCACCATGTCCAATATCCTGGCCGCGCTGTTTGCCGCGTTGGCCGGCGCGATGCTCGCGATCTGGCTGCGCTACAACGGGCCGGCCACGTCACTGTCGTTCGAGATCATGCCTGACGTGCTGCTGGTCGTCGTGATCGGCGGCATGGGCACAATCCACGGCGCTGCTGTCGGCGCGGTTCTGTTCGTCATTGCGCAGAGCTACCCGCAGGACTTGCCGAAGCTCAGCAGCGAGGCGGCTGCAGGTGCGCCGTGGCTCTGCAAGCTGCTGTCGCCGGGCCGCTGGATGCAGGGGCTCGGCGTGCTGTTCGTGCTGTCGGTCCACTACTTTCCGACCGGCGCGGTCGGGCGGCTGCGTGCGGGTGCCGCGGCGCGCTTCATACCTTCGATCAATCAAGCGAGACCAATACGAGCATGACCAACCAACCGACTTCCCACTATCTCGAATGCGCGGGCCGCGAAATCCATTTCATGGAGTGGGGCGCGGGCAAGCCACAAACCGTGATCGCGTGGCACGGCCTGGCGCGCACCGGTCGCGACATGGATGAGCTCGCCGCACACCTGTCGCAGGAACACGGTTGTCGCGTGCTCTGCCCGGACACGATCGGTCGCGGCCTGTCGCAGTGGAGCCCCGAGCCGAAGGACGAGTACTGCCTCGCGTTTTATGCGCGCATCGCAGCCGATTTTTGCGACCGGCTCGGCATCGAGCACGCGCACTGGGTCGGCACTTCGATGGGCGGCGCGCTCGGCATGGTCTGCGCATCGGGCTTGTTCGAGCCGTCGATGAAGCCGCGCATCCGCAGCCTGGTGCTGAATGACACCGCGCCCGAAGTCGCGCAGGCGGCCATCGAACGCATTCGCTCGTATGCCGGCTCGCCGCCCGCATTCGCGACCGTGACCGAACTCGAAGCGTTCTTCCGGCAGGTCTATCAGCCCTATGGCGCCTTGACCGACGCGCAGTGGCGGCGCCTGACGGAAACCTCCACTCGGCGGCTGCCGGACGGCCGCGTCACGCCGCACTACGATCCGGCGATGGTCGGGCAGTTCGTGCATTACCCGGACGACTACCTCATCTGGAATCACTACGACCGGATCGAGGTGCCGACACTGTGCCTGCGCGGCATCGACTCGGACCTCGTGAAGCGCGAAACCTTGTCGGCGATGACGCAGCGCGGGCCGGGCCTGCGCGGCTTGTTGGAGACGGTCGAGGTGCCCGGCTGCGGCCATGCGCCGGCGCTCAATGTGCCAGGACATTTCGATCTCATCACGAAGTTCTTGAGCAAACAGGCATGAGCGCGTCGGCCGCCGCGCACCGCGGCGCCGACGGCCGACGCACCGGCGGTTCGCGCGCGGTTTCGGCGAAGCATGCGTTGCTCGGCCTGCTGCTGCTGTTTGCAGCATTGGTGGGCGCCGGCATCACGGGTTCGTCGGTCCAGATGTATCTGGATCAGCCCGGCTTCATCGAGTCCGATGCAAAAGTGCTGCTCGGCGAGAACCGGCTGATCCGCGCGGATGAATGGCTGGTCGTCACGCGCATGGCAATCGGGCAACAGAACCACCGACCGCCACGGCCGGTTGTCAATACCAATCTCGGGCCGGACGGGCAGAACATGCTGGTGGTCGGCATGTCGGGCGTGCCGGTCGCGCATCTCTCGGCCTTTGCCAAACCGGCCACCTGGGGCTTCTTCGCATTCGATCTGCGCCGCGCGCTGGCCTGGTACTGGTGGCTGCCACCGTTCGGCTGCCTGCTCGCGCTCTGGGGCGTGATGGCGGTGCTGGTGCCCGGCCGCTGGCGGCTCGGGCTGACGACGGCGGCGGTGTTCACGAGTTCGGGCTATGTAATCGCCTGGTCGAACTGGCCGGCTTATGCGGTGCTGTTTCCGGCGGCTGCGTTCTGGCTGCTCTTCCAGTTGCCCCGCGTCGTGGGCATTTGGCGGTTGGTTGCGTGGGCGGCCAGCTTCGGCTTGTCGCTTGCGGGTTTCGTGCTGGTGCTCTATCCCCCCTGGCAGATCACGCTCGGCTGTCTGTTCGGGGCGCTGACGGTTGCGGTGTTGATTCGGGACCGTTGGTGGACGCGAATCACACCACCCCGGATCGCCGCGCTGTTCGGGTCTGCGGCTGTGGTCGCGCTCATCTGCGCGTCGTGGTGGCTGGATGCCCAGCCTGCGATCGATGCGATGCAGGCAACGCTCTACCCAGGCCAGCGCAAGACCATTGCCGGTGGCGGGATGGACCTGTTCATGAGCGTCCGGGGGTTCCTGAATGCGCACACGTTGTATTTCAACGACGGCGTGCTGAACGCAAGCGAAGCTTCGTCGTTTCTGAATTTTTTCCCGGTTGCCGCTGCTGCGCTGCTGGTCACCGCAGCAAAAGGGCGCTTCAGCCCGAGCGCGGTCGATGTTGCGTTGCTGTTGTTCTGCATTTGGGCGCTGTGGTTCCAGTTGGTCGGCTTCGGCCCGTGGCTTGCTGAATCAAGCCTTTGGGGCCGGGTGCCGCCAGGCCGGGTCGATCTGAGCCTGGGACTGGCTTCGGTGCTGTGGTGTAGTGTGCGGCTAGGGCTGGCGGACATTGGCAGCGTGCCGCGCCTGCCTTCATGGGTCTCGGTGGCGATCGCCTTGGCCTGGGCTGCTGTGGTCACGGTGCTGTCGCTGCGTTCGCCCGAAGTCGCGTTCGGCCCGCTGCCCTCGTGGCTGTGGTTTGCGCTGCCGCTCGGTGTGTTCGCGTTGTCGTTGGCGCTGCTTGCCCGCGATTCGAAAGCGTTTCTCGGCGGACTGCTGGTTGCCAACGTGCTGACCACGTTCGCGTTCAACCCGGTCGTGCGCGCGCCCACGTTCGTGCGGGCAACGCCGGCGCTGCTCGAGCAGATGGGGCAGCAGCGCAGACCCACGCTCGTGGTCGGCTACCTGACCGGCGCCAGCGCGTGGCTTGCAGCTGGGTTGCCGACCGTCAATGGCGTTTTCTACTATCCGCCGCGGTCGCTGTGGCACGCGCTCGATCCCGACCATGCACAGGAGCCGGTCTGGAACCGCTACCAGCATCTGGCGTTCGAGCCGATGGCCGCCGGTGCGGTCGGCTCTGCCGACGCTTATCGGCTGGAAAAGAAGGGCGACGATGCAGTGCGGGTCGCGTTCGATCCGGATCGCTTCGACTTCCGCCTGGCGAAAGCCGGATGGGTGCTTGCGCCGGCCGATCTCGATTTGTCGCGCAACCCGCACGTCAGGCCGGCGATGCGCCAGGGCGGACACGCGCTCTATCGTGTCCAGTCGCCGGCGCAACCCAATTGATTGGAACTTGGCGAGTTCGTGCAACGCCCTGACGCTCTGGGAGCCTATCGGTAAGGTGCAACCTGCGGGGTATTCGGTCGGCAGCTGCCCGAATGAGCAGCTTGACGCGTCCAGCCCATACCCCGGACCGCCCGCCAGCTGCCGATCGCCAGCGGCACGAATGCAGCGAGTGGCTCGGCTGCCGCGCGCGGGAGTGACAGCCAGGGTCGCGCAAGGCCGCCGAGTCCCAACATCAGCAGGCTGGCCAACGGGATCAGGTAGCGTCCCTGCACGCCGACGACAGACCCATGGCTTGGCGGCGTGCAGGTGAGGTGGAGCGGCAGCGCGATCGCAGACACAAGCAGAACCAGCAGCAGTGCGCGAACACGCGGGCCGTCTGCGACACCCAGACCGGCCCGACCGCCAGCAAGCCGATAAACAGCAGCGAAACGAGCCAAGCGATCGTCGCCCCCTGGATGTCTGCGGCACCGCCGTACGGAACCACCATTTCATAAAACGTCCGCCAACCGGGACCGCTCAGCACCGCACGCGGGAACGCCAGCGGGTGCTGGCTGCATCGACGCGAACTGGGCTGAGGGATCGGCACCGTGCGCCAGCTGCACCAGAGCGGGATCGGCCAACGTCAGCAACGCCGCGGAAAGCGCCACCACCGTCGCGCTCGCAAGCAACGCAGCCAAGCCCACACGCAGCCGCATGCGGGGCGGATCGGGCCGCAGTGCCACCAGCAGGGAACAGAAAACCAGCAAGCCGTACACCGGCTTGCAGCCACTCAGCAGAAGACCCAGTCCGCCCCACATCATCCACTGCACAGTCGCTGGCGGCGGGGGCTGATGCCGCAAATGCAGCAGCCAGGCAAGGAACAACAGCGCCAGCGCCACGGTCATGCCGTCGGCTGAGACCGAGGCACGCAACATCATCACCGTCGGCCCGAATGCGATCAGCATGAAGGGCGCCCGCCGGTGGTGCACCAGCCAGGCGATGAACACAAAAATCAACGCCGTGCCAGCGAAGTTCGCAAACCGCATCCGTATCAGTCGCTTCTCGATCGGCCAATCGATTGCACGGCCCATCCATTCGGCCGGAGCCAGCAGCAAACAGGACACGGGCAGGTAGATGCCAGCGGTGTTCACACCGCGAACTCGGCAGCTGGCTTCCGCAAAATCCGGCCGTCCGGTCACATCGCGGTAGTACGCCACCGGCGCACGCTTTGCGGCGATTGTGAAGCAGTCCTGGCACGAGATGTCGACGCCAAGGTCGCCGCTGCGATTGAGCCACTTGCCATGCGCGATCTCGACCGCACGCAGGTGATGCGCGGCTTCATCCGGTCTGGAAAAAGAAGGCGCGCGCCTGGACAGCAGCGCGCCCAGCAGCAGACGGA
This sequence comes from uncultured beta proteobacterium, assembly GCA_963761295.1. Taxonomy (GTDB): domain Bacteria; phylum Pseudomonadota; class Gammaproteobacteria; order Burkholderiales; family Burkholderiaceae_C; genus JBBPYC01. The sequence continues at coordinate 107,946 of CAVXGG010000009.1, read as the reverse complement.
TGAGGACGGCGCCGAGGAGCAGCCTGTCGAGGGTTGACTTGATGTCCAGTTTGAGCGGGCTGAACGCGACGGGGCCGGTGGGCAAGCGCGCATTGTCCAGCAATGCAAAGCGCGTCGGGCACGGTGCCGAAGCGACCCGCTCCAAGCCGCAGCCGTGCAGCCGCAGCGCATCGGCTCAGGCCGGCTCGGCCACCGCAGCGGGCGCGGCAGCGCGCGGCGCGTGACGCTGCGCATAGGCATCGAGCGCAGCGCCGTCCACCTCCAGCGCGCGCAGCACCGCGATTGCGGCATTCCGTCCGCTGGCTGAGGGTGCTGCCACCACCGCCTGGATGCCGATCGATTCGAATTGCGCGGCAGCCGCCTCGTCGCGCGCCAGCGCGATGCGCAGCAGGTTCGGATAGCGCTCGCGCGCGACCGTGCGCAGGTCCTGCGTGATTTCCAGGTCCGGGCCGGTCAGCAGCACGACGCGGCGCGCGTGCATCTCCATCGGCCCCCAGACTTTCGGATCGGTGATGTCGCCGTAAGCAGCCCGGTAGCCGTCGGCGATGGCATCGCTCAGCAGCCGCTCGTCGGACTCGATCGCGTCGTAGTCGATCCCGAACTCGATCAACGCATCGGCCACGTCGCGGCCGACCCGGCCCAGGCCCGCGATGAACACCGGCGCTTCGCTGCCCTGGGGCTGCAGTTCGGCTTCGATGCTGGCCGTGGCGGCTTCGCTGCGCTTGGCGAGCCGCATCCGGCCCGCCAGCGTGCGGCCGGCTTCTGCCACCGTCGGCGTCGCGGCCAGCGTCAAAGCGACGGCCGCAATCAGCACCGCGCTGTTGTCGGTGCCGACCATCTCGCGCACAGCGCCCAGGCTGAAGATCACGAGTGCGAATTCCGAGCCCTGCGCAAGCAGCAGCGCAAGCTGCGTCGAACCCGGCACGGACCACTTGAACACCAGGCTGGCCGCCGCGTTGCTCAACCCCTTGAGCACGAAGATCGCGATCGCAATGCCGATCGCCACCGGCCATTCGCGCGACAGGATCGCCGTGTCCAGCGAGAGGCCGACCGAGATGAAAAAGAAGCCCAGCAGCAGCCCGCGAAACGGCTTGATCTCCGCCTGGATCACCGCGCGATAGGGCGTCTCCGCGATGATCATGCCGCCGAGGAACGCGCCCAACGTGAGCGACAAACCGACCGAGCCCGTGACCCAGCCGGCACCCAATGCAACCAGCAACGCCATCGCGGTGAACACTTCGTCGTTGCGCGTGCGTGCGACCAGATTGAACAACGGCCGCACCACGAGCCGAGCCAGCAGCACCGCCACCGCGAACGCGATCGCCGCCTTCACCAACGCCATCCCGATGGCCGGCGCCATCGCTTCGCCGCTGCCGAATGCGCCGGCGACGATGAGCAAAAAGATGGCTGCCACGTCCTGGAAGATCAGGATCGCAGTGGCCGTCAGGCCGACCGGGCAACTCTGCTGATGCCGCTCCGAGATCAGCCGCGCGACGACGGCTGTGGACGAAAGCGACAACGTCGCGCCCACCAGCAGCGCGGCCACCAGCGACAGATCGAAGAAAAAATAGGCCGGCAGCGCGAGCACCAGCGTGCCGAACACGACCTGCAGCGGGCCGAAGCCGAAGATGTCCTTGGCCTGCTCGCGCACGTGCGCGAGCGAAAAGTGCAGCCCGATGTCGAACAGCAGGAACACCACGCCGAGCTCGGCCAGCGTAGCGACTGCTTCGTCATTCTTCAGCAGATCGGCGCCGGTCGCGGCCAGCCCGGCACCGAGCGCGAGATAGCCGACGATCGGGCTCAAACGCAGCGCGCGCGAGCCGATCGCGGCCACCACGCCGAGCCCCAGCAGCAGGATGACCGGCAGCAGCGCGGTCAGGATCGAGTGGCTGTCGTTCATGGCCGTGCGGCTCGAGGCGCCGACGCGCTGCCCTGCACGCTGGCGCTCTCCGGCTGCAATCCGGCCGCCGCGCGTGTCGCCGCGTTCATGCCGCTGCCACGCGGTCGCGCGACAAGTACGCCCAGACGCGCGACACCACCACCGAGCCTTCGCCCATGGCGGACGCCACGCGCTTGACCGAGCCGGCCCGCACGTCGCGGACCGCGAAGATGCCGTCGGCGGACGTCGAGTAGGCGAAAGCCTGGCCGACCGCGTCGCCGGTTTTTGACGAAGCCTTTGTCGTCGAGCGCGACCTGTCCGGTCAGCCAGTCGGTGTTCGGCGCGGCGCCGACCATCACGAATACCGCGCGGGTCGGCAGCTCGCGCGTCTCGCCGGTCTTGCAGTCGCGCACCGTGATCGCGCGCAACTCGGCGTCGCCGTGCAGCGCGGTCATCTCGTGGTTGAAATGCAGCGTGATCGTCGGGTCCGCTTCGAGGCGGCCGAGCAGATAGTCGGACATCGAGCCGGCCAGCGAACGCCCTCGCACCAGCAGATGCACGTGCGCGGCGGTGCGGCACAGAAACATCGCCGCCTGGCCGGCCGAGTTGCCACCGCCGATCACGACGACCTCCGTGTCGTGGCAATAACGTGCCTCGATCTCGGTCGCGGCGTAGTAAATGCCGGCGCGCTCGAACGCCTCGAGCCGGTCGATGTCGAGCCGGCGGTATTGCACGCCGGTGGCCACCACGACGGCGCGGGCGCAGACCTCGTCACCGTCTTCGAGCCGCACATGAAACACGCCGGTGTCGTCGTGGCGCGTGAGCGATTTCGCACGGCGTGGCACCGCGAAGCGGGTGCCGAACTCCATCGCCTGCACCTCGCCGCGCCAGCACAGATCCGCGCCGGAGATGCCGGTGGGAAAGCCCATGTAGTTCTCGATCCGGCTGGACGTGCCGGCCTGTCCGCCGATCGTCAGGTCCTCGATCACGAGTGCCGACAGGCCTTCCGCACCCGCATACACGGCAGCCGACACGCCGGCCGGGCCGCCGCCGACGATCAGCAGATCGAACACGTGCTCGTCGCCGAGCCCCAGCTCCATGCCGAGCAGCCGTGCGACCGCTGCCGGTGTGTGCTCCTGCACGACCTGGTGCTTGCCGAATGTCACGGCCGGCCGCGCAACGCCGATATGGCATTGCGCTGCCACGGCTTCCGCTTCGTGCTCCCCGAGGCTGGGCGAGCGAAATGGAATCCGGTTGCGCCCGGCGAACTCGGCGACGCGCCGGATGTCGCGGCTCTGCTCGGCGCTGACCAGTGTGGGCGCGGCCTGATCGCCTTGCAGCAGCCGGCGTCGGCGTGCGGCGAACACGGAGACGATGATGTCGCTCATCTCCGGAACGCGTGCCATCGGTTGCAGCATCGCGGTCCGGTCCACGCACAGCAGCTTCGCCCGCGTGACCGCGCGGCCACCGAGCATCGCGCGGCCTCCATTCAGAAAATCGATTTCGCCGAAAAACTGCGTGGGGCCCGCCGCGGCGGTGCCGTAGCGTGCATCCGTGCGCGGGTCGATCGCTTCGCCTTCGCCTTCGAGAATGTAGAAAAATGTGTCGCTCGCGTCGCCGAGTCGCACCACCGACTCGCCGGCGGCGTAGTCGCGGACGTGGCCGATCTTGTGCATCGCCTCCACATGCGTATCGGCAAGTGGTGTGCGGACCATCGTCTCGAGGTCGGCGGCCAGGGATTCCATCGTGGTTCCTTCGCGTGCATCGGGGTTCGAGGCAAGGCGGCAAGCCAAGCCGGCGGGAGTCGTTGATCGTCCCCGAATATTGATATTTTTGCTGGATTGTGCAGTTCCAGAGCCGGATCGAACGATCCGCACCGGCTGCAACGAATCCGCCCAGGAGGGCGTTGTCAGGTCGGGCGATCGATGGATGCGAAGGCCCGCTTGTGGCCTCCTTGCCCTGGACGGTGTGCGCCTAGACCGGACGTCGCAGCCACGCCGCGGCAGCAGCGCTGCTCAAGCCGCCGCGCCGGCTGAAATGGCACGCGCCTTCGAGTGCGCCAGCGCCGCCTGATCGATCGGCTCGCGTGTCGGCCAACCGGCCAGATGCCGTTCTGCCAGAAAGGCCAGTGCGCCGATCCAGTCGCCGTCGTCGTTCAGGCACGGGATGTAGTGGAACTGCTTGCCACCCGAATCGATGAATGCCTTGCGGCCTTCGATCGAGATTTCCTCGAGCGTTTCGAGACAATCGCTTGCAAAGCCCGGGCACAGCACGTCCACGCGTCGCACGCCGGCTTTCGCCATCTCGATCAACGTCGGCTCGGTCGCCGGCTCCAGCCATTTGGCGCGGCCGAAGCGGGACTGGAAGGTGACGCGGACCTGCTGCTGCGTGAGGCCCAATGTTTCGGCCAGCAGCCGGCCGGTTTTCTGGCATTCGCAGTGGTACGGATCGCCCAGGTGCAGCGTGCGCTCGGGCATGCCGTGAAAGCTCAGCAGCAGCCGGTCCGGCTGGCCGTGCTCGGTCCAGTGGCGGCGCACGGTCTCCGCCAACGCGCCGATGTAGCCGGAATCATCGCAGTAGCCGTTCACGAAGCGCAGCTCAGGCAGCCGGCGCTGTTGCCCGGCCCAGCCGAACACCGCGTCGCAGGTGCTGGCCACCGTGGCGGCCGAATACTGCGGATACGCTGGCAGCACCAGCACACGCGTCGCGCCGTCGGCTGTGAGGGCATCGAGCACGTCGCCGATCGCCGGGTTGCCGTAGCGCATCGCAATCGCGACGCTGACGTGGTGGCCCCGTTCGCGCAACGCGGCTTGCAGCCCGGCCGCCTGGCGTTCGGTCCAGAATTTGAGCGGCGAGCCGCCCTCGGTCCAGACCTGGCGGTATTTGGCGGCCGACTTGCGTGGCCGCGTGTTCAGGATCACGCCGTGCAGCAGCGGCAGCCAGGCCACGCGCGGGATTTCGACCACGCGGCGGTCGCTCAGGAATTCGGCCAGATAGCGCCGCACCGCGCCGGTGGTCGGCTCGTCCGGCGTGCCGAGGTTGGTCAGCAGCACCACGGTGCGAGGCGGCTGGCCGTGCTTGAAGCCGGTGGCCGGCGTCGTGGCGGCCAGCGCAGGCGCAGGCACAGGCGCCGAGGCAGGCGTTGCCGTGTGAACCACTGGCCTCACGCGTTCGGCGGCCGGTGCATGCGCCGCTGGATTGCCCGCGCCAGGCTCGATGGACGCTGTCTCGGCGGTCGGCGGCGCGGCAATCGTCGGCCCTGCGGCCGATGGTGCTGGTGCGGTGGACGATGCCGGGCGCTCAATCAGCCCATCGACGGCACGACTCGCCGATGCTGAATCGGAATCGTCCGTATCGGGTGCCGGCGCATCGAGCCGTGCCGGCGAGGCTGGAACAATGCGCGGCGGGCGGTGCGAATCGGGTGCGGTAGACATGCGCTATTCTGCCCCGCCATGCTCGACATCACCCGTATTCGCGCCGTCTCGATCGATCTGGACGACACGCTGTGGCCCATCTGGCCGACGATCGAACGCGCCGAGCGCGCGCTGCAGGAATGGTTGGGCGAGCACGCGCCGAACACCGCGAAACTCGTTGCGAGCGTCGAGACACGCCAGGCAATCCGCGCCCGGCTCGATCAGGACCGGCCCGATCTCCGGCACGATTTTTCCGCGTTGCGGCGCGAGTCGATCCGCATCGCGCTCGGGCGCGGCGAAGAGGACCCGGCGCTCGCGGACGCCGCATTCGACGTGTTCTTCGCGGCCCGCCAGCGCGTCGATCTGTTCGACGATGCGCTGGCCACGCTCGACTATCTGAGCGGTCGCTATCCGCTCATCGCACTGTCGAACGGCAATGCGGACGTGGGACGTGTCGGCATCGGCCGATACTTTCACGCCAGCGTGGCTTCCCGCGACTTCGGCTTTGCCAAGCCGGACAGACGATTGTTCGAGGAGGCCGCGAAGGCCGCCGGTGTCGCGTGCGCCCATGTACTGCACATCGGCGACGACCCGGCGCTCGACGCGCTCGGCGCGCTGGAGGCCGGCATGCAGGCCGCCTGGCTCAACCGTGCAGGCAAGTCGTGGGCGCATGCGCAAAAACCGCAGATCGAGGTGGCCGACCTGAGCGCACTCTGCGCTGCAATGGAGGCGCCGCTGCGCTGACCCACCGCCTCGGATCTGCCGCGCGTGTTGTCAGACGCTGGCCAGCGCCTGCTCCAGGTCCTCTATCAAGTCATCGATGTGCTCGATGCCGATCGACAGCCGCACCATGTCGACGCTGACACCGGCTTTCTCCAGTTCGTCCGGGCCCAACTGCCGGTGCGTGGTGGTCGCCGGGTGGCAAGCCAGCGACTTCGCATCGCCGATGTTGACCAGCCGCGTGAACAGCTTCAGCGCATCCTGAAACTTCGCACCGGCCGCACGGCCATCGTCGGCCTTCAGCCCGAAGCTCACGATGCCCGAAGCACGGCCCTGGGTCATGCGCTGCAGCACCGCATGGTCCGGATGATCCGGCAGGCCCGCGTAACGCACCCAGGCCACCTTCGCGTGCTTCTGCAAATGCTGGGCGATCCTCAGCGCGTTGTCGCCGATGCGGTCCATGCGCAGCGGCAGCGTCTCGATGCCCTGCAGGATCTGGAATGCGTTCATCGGCGACAGCGCCGCGCCCATGTTGCGCAGCGGCACCACGCGCGCGCGGCCGATGAACGCGGCTTCGCCCAGCGCTTCCGTGTAGACCACGCCGTGGTAGCTCACGTCCGGCTCGTTCAACCGCTTGAAACGCGCCTTGTGCTTGGCCCAAGGAAACTTGCCCGAGTCGACGATCGCGCCGCCGAGCGTGGTGCCGTGGCCGCCGAGGTACTTGGTGAGCGCATGCACCACGATGTCGGCGCCGTGCTCGAACGGACGGCACAAATAGGGTGAAGTGACGGTGCTGTCGACCACGAGCGGCACGCCGGCGTCGTGCGCGACCTTGGCGAGCGCTGCGATGTCCGTCACGTTGCCGAGCGGGTTGCCGATCGATTCGCAGAACACGAGCTTGGTGCGCTCGTCGATCAACCCGGCGAACGAGGCCGGGTCGCGCGGATCGGCAAAGCGCACCTCGATGCCCATCTGCGGGAACGTGTGCGCAAACAGGTTGTAGGTGCCGCCGTAGAGCGTGGAGGCCGACACGATGTTGTCACCGGCTTCCGTGATGGTCTGCACCGCGTAAGAGATCGCGGCCATGCCGGACGCCACCGCGAGCGCGCCGATGCCGCCTTCCATCGCCGCGAGCCGGCCTTCGAGCACCGCGTTGGTGGGGTTCATGATGCGGCTGTAGATGTTGCCCGCGACCTTCAGGTCGAACAGATCGGCGCCGTGCTGCGTGTCGTCGAACGCATAGGCGACGGTCTGGTAGATCGGGACAGCGACCGCCTTGGTGGTCGGTTCGGGGGAGTAGCCGCCGTGCACGGCGATGGTTTCGATCTTCATTTTCAAAGGATCCGTGTGTTGTGAATCGGAGCTGGCCGCAAGCTGGGAGAGGAGGGGAATCGACGCGCCAAATTCTTGCATGGCAGCAGACAAGCGCGGCGGGTGCAGCAGGACGGCAGTCGGCAATTGCTATAAAAAACGCAGCTGCGTTCGCGCGTGGATCCAGCACTGTGGAGATTTTTGCTCAAGCAATCCGATTCGAACTACGGCGCTTCGCGACTGGATGTCTGCAACATTCCGATCGCCGACAGCGCGCTGCGCACGGCGCCTTCGATCGTTGCGGGGTAGGGCCCGTCCACGTAGTCCCCACACGCGAGCAGCGCGGCGGCAATGGTGGGCGCGGGCCGTGCCAGGCCTGGCGTGCAGGCGAACGTCGCGCGTTTTTCAACCACGGTGCGCAGCACGGTCAAGCTTTCGCAGCCGAGCTGCGAGCGTGCCTGCGCAAGCACGGCGGCCTCGAGCAATGTGTGTCCCAAGGTGCTTGCGCTGACGACAAATGCAAGCAGGCCGGCCGGGCCGTCTAGCTGTCCGCGGTCGAAAACGAACTGCGCGGGATCGCTGGCGCCGCTCTTCAAGCTCAGCATGGGTTCGGACAGCCGCAGTGTGCTGGCGGCCTGCACATAAATCGTCGCAATCGCTTCGAATCGCAGTGCCTGCGTGCGGCGCAACCACTCGGCCGCGCTCGGCTCGCCCGCGAGCCCGGCCGCATCGACCAGACGCGCCGCGTCCCAGGGCGCGGTGGCCAGCAGCACCGAATCGAAGCTTTCGCCGTTCACGAGCCAGGATGTGCTGCTTCGGGTCAAGCGGCCAACGCGGCATCCCGTTCGCACCACGCCGCCGCGCTCGACAAGCCATTCGGCAGCCGCATCCGGAAAGCAGGCGCTCAGGTCGATGCGCGGCAGCAGCAGATTGGAGCCGGCCCAGTCGCCGAACCCTTTGCCGAACAGCGAATCGCGCAGCACGCGCAGAAACACCTGGCCGCTGGCGCGCTCGATGGGCGTGTTCAACGCGGACACGCACAGCGGCTCGATCAGTTCGTCGCGCACCGTTTTGGTGAGTGGGCGGCACAAGTCGGCAACCGACGCGTCGTCCGCGCATTCGAAGCGCGCGCGCTGCCAGCCCGCTGAGCAGCGCAGCAGCGATAGCTTGTCGCGCCAGTTCCAGCCGCGTGCGCACACGATGCCCGCGAAGGCGTCGAGCGGTGCGGGCAGGCCGGGTAGCTTGAGCCCGATGCCGTCCGGGAACCGCAACGTCAGCGGCAAGGCAAGCAGCGCACGGCGCGGATCGACGCCGACGGACTGCATCAGCGCCAGCGTCTCGGTGTAGGCGCCGATCAGGATGTGCTGGCCGTTGTCGAGCCGCAGCGAACTGCCGTCAGGCAGGTCGACCGGCACAGCGCGCGCGCGGCCGCCGAGCGCGCGGGCGGCTTCGAATACGGTGACCTGATGGCCGGCCCGCGTGGCCGCCACGGCGGCCGCCATGCCGGCCCAGCCGGCGCCGATGACGGCGAGCTTCAAGCCGGAGCCGCCGGCCGAGGCAGCCGCCCGTTCACGCGCGGCCCAGCGCCTGCACCTGCCACGCGAGCCAGAACTTGCGCAGCGGCGTCAATGCGATGCGTTGATTCAGCACATGGAAGCCGTCGCGCTCGATTTCCCGCAGCAGGGTGCGATAGATGCGCGCCATCATGAGGCCGGGCTTCTGCGCGCGCCGGTCGTCGGACGGCAGCAGCGCCATCGCCTGCTCGTACAACGCATGTGCGCGCTCGGCCTCGAAACGCATCAGCCGGGCGAAGCGGTCCGAATACTCACGCTGCAGGATCTCGTTGGCTTTGACGTCGAAGCGCTGCAGATCGGCCACCGGCAGATAGATGCGGCCACGCCGCGCGTCTTCACCGACGTCGCGGATGATGTTGGTGAGCTGGAACGCCTGACCCATGCGGTGCGCGTATTCGGTGGTCTGCGGCGTGCTTTGGCCGAAGATGCGCGCGGCGACTTCGCCCACGATGCCGGCCACCAAGTGGCAGTAGCGTTGCAGCGCGGTGAAGTCGAGATAGCGGGTCTGCTGCAAATCCATCTCGCAGCCTTCGATCACCGCGAGCAGGTGGCGCGGCTCGATCTGATAGTCGGCGGCCAGCGGCATCAGCGCGCGCATCACGGGATGGCTCGGGTCGCCTTTGAACGCTTTAGCGACTTCCGTGCGCCACCAGGCGAGCTTGGTGCGCGCGACCTGCGGGTCGTGCACCTCGTCGACCACGTCGTCGACTTCGCGGCAGAACGCGTAGAACGCGGTGATCGCCGCGCGCCTCGGCTTCGGCAGGAACAGGAACGCGTAATAGAAGCTGCTGCCGGCAGCAGCGGCTTTTTGCTGGACGTACGCTTCTGGGGTCATGGAGCTTGGGAGCGGCGGGCGGTGCGGGTCGGGGCGGATGCGGATTGTCACATCCGAGCCGCACGCCACAGCAGGCGCGGGACATCGCGGGGGCGCAGCCTGGGCCGTGCGCGCAGCGTCTGAAAGTGCATTGCCACGATCTTGTCGAGCAGGCCGAGGCCGCCTTGCACCACCGCGCGCAGCTCCCAACCGGCGCGGCCCGGCACCCGATGCACGATGCCGGCGCCTTGCAGCATGAGTTCGCGCGCCCAACGGACTTCTTCGGCGATCAACCGCGTGGCCGCATCGGTCTGCTCGAGCGCATCGAGCTGCGCCCGCGTCACGCAAAAGCGCGTGCAGTCGGCCACCGGCAGATAGTGGCGCCCGCGCGGGATGTCGAGCGACAGGTCCTGCCAGAAGTTGATCAGCTGCAATGCGGCGCAGACGTCATCGCTGAGGCGCAGGCTGGTCGCATCCTTCACGCCGTACAGATGCAGCAACAGGCGGCCGACAGGGCAGGCCGAGCGGCGGCAGTAGTCGAGCAGTTCGGCGCGGTCGGCATAGCGGGCCTGGTCGCGTGTGAAGTGGACGTCCTGCTCGAAAGCGCTGAGCAGATCGGTCAATGGCTGGACGGGCAGCGCGAAGGCATCGACCGCGGTGGCCAGCGGGTCGAACACGTGGCGCCAGCGCGTGGACGGTGCGGTGCCGAAGGCGATCGCTGCGAGGTCGGCGCGGAAGGAGGCAAGATCGGCCAAGCGATCTTCCGCTGCCGCGTCCCCTTCGTCGGCCAGATCGTCGGCGGTGCGCGCGAAGTGATAGATCGCAGCGATCGGTGCGCGCAGGCGTGGCGGGCACAACCAGGAGGCTACGGGGAAGTTTTCGTAGTGCGTGATCGCCATTGGCGTTGCGCCTGGCCTATCCGACGCCGCGGTCTTTGCGCTGCTGTTCATGCGCTGGCCCGACGCGTCGCCGGGGCAGTTGAGCTGCGCTGACCGCGCGACGCGCCGACCCCAGCACCCGAGGCAGTACCGGCAGCGCGGCCGAGCCACCAGTCGGGCCCGAAACGCTGCTGCAAAAACGCGATGAACGTCGTGACTTTGGCCGGCACCAGCTTCGGCGACGGGAAAATCGCATGGATTTCCTGCTCGGGCAGACCATGATCGGGCAGCAGGATGCGCAGCTCCCCCGCGGCGATGGCCGCGGCCGCCACGTAATGCGGCAGCACGGCGAGACCCATGCCCGCACGTGCGGCCTCGAGCAGCGTGCTCAGGTTGTTCGAGCGCAGCCGCGCGGCCAGCACCACCGAGCGGTACTGTCCGGCCGGCGTGCGCAACCGCCAGGACGCATCGGCCTGCGCGGTGCTGTAGACCAGACTGTCGTGCTGAGACAAATCATCGGGCGAGCGCGGTGTGCCGCGGCGGCGCAGATAGCCGGGCGCGGCCACCATCGCCCAGGGGTTTGCGCCCAGATAGCGGCCGCCGAGCGTGGAGTCCGCCAGGGGCCCGAGCCGGATCGCGACATCGACCCCGCACGCCACCAGATCGACATAACGGTCGTCGTGATCGAGGTCGACCTTGAGCTTCGGATGCACGCCCATGAATTCGATCATCAGCGGCGCCATCACCTGGCGGCCGAAGGTCAGGCTGGTGCCCAGCCGCAGCGAGCCGGTGAGCTCTGCCGGACGCACGGGATTGAAGCTCTCCGCTTCGTCGAACTGGCGCAGCACGGCCTTGCATTTGTCGTGATAGGCGGCGCCGGCCTCCGTGAGGCTGACCGCGCGTGAATTGCGGTTCAGCAGCCGCACGCCGAAGCGCGCCTCAAGCGCCGCGACGTGCTTGGTCGCGGTTGGCTGCGTCAGGCCGAACTCGCGCGCGGCTTTGGAGAAGCTGCCGGTTTCGGCCACGCGCACGAAGATCTGCAGACCGGTCAGGCGGTCCATCGGGGACTGGGCAAACAAGGGGTGAGCATCTGCGGCGCGGTCTGATCTATTCTTTGGTGGAATAGATTGTATGCAGGGCCATGCATTGATTCGCGCGCAATCGATTTTTAGAATGAACCGCGTCCGCTGCTGCAACGCTGCAGAAGCAGGCGGAAACGTCGGTGCAACCCGTATCGACGCGTTCTCACGACGGACAACCCGAAAAGGCAATTCCCATGACCAAGATGAAGGCGATCGAAGCGGCGGTGCGCGTGCTTGAAAAAGAGGGCGTGTCCCAGGCGTTCGGCGTGCCGGGCGCGGCGATCAATCCACTGTATGCGGCGCTGCGCGAACGCGGCACGATCGCGCACGTGCTCGCGCGCCACGTCGAAGGCGCATCGCACATGGCCGAAGGCTACACGCGCGCCAAGGCCGGCAACATCGGTGTCTGCATCGGCACCTCGGGGCCGGCCGGCACCGACATGATCACGGGGCTGTACTCGGCGCAGGCCGACTCGATCCCGATTCTCTGCATCACGGGCCAGGCACCGCGCGCGCGGCTCTACAAGGAAGACTTTCAGGCGGTCGACATCGAATCGATCAGCAAGCCGGTCACGAAGTGGAGCGTCACGGTGCGTGAGCCGGCGCAGGTGCCGCGTGCGTTTCAGCAGGCGTTTCACCTGATGCGCTCGGGCCGGCCGGGCCCGGTGCTGATCGATCTGCCGTTCGACGTGCAGATGGCCGAGATCGAGTTCGACATCGACACGTACGAGCCGCTGCCGGTCTACAAGCCGCACGCGCACCGCCACCAGATCGAAAAAGCGATCCAGATGATGCAGGCGGCGGAGCGGCCGTTGATCGTCGCGGGCGGCGGCATCATCAATGCCGATGCGTCCGATCTGCTGGTTGAGTTCGCCGAGCTGACCAATGTGCCGGTGATCCCGACCTTGATGGGCTGGGGCACGATCCCCGATGACCACAAACTCATGGCCGGTATGTGCGGCCTGCAGACTTCGCACCGCTACGGCAACGCGACGATGCTTGAGAGCGATTTCGTGCTGGGCATCGGCAACCGTTGGGCAAATCGCCACACCGGCTCGACCGATGTGTACTGCAAGGGCCGCACGTTCGTGCACGTGGACATCGAGCCGACGCAGATCGGCCGCGTCTTTGCGCCGGACCTCGGCATCGTGTCGGACGCGAAGGCCGCGCTCGAACTGTTCGTCCAAGTCGCGCGCGAGATGAAGGCCGCCAAGTCGCTGAAAGACCGCGCCGACTGGGTCGCGCAGTGCCGCGAGCGCAAGAAAACGATGCTGCGCAAGACCAACTACGACGACCAGCCGATGAAGCCGCAACGCGTGTACCAGTGCATGAACAACGCGTTCGAGCGGGACACGACGTATGTCTCGACGATCGGGCTGTCGCAGATCGCAGGCGCGCAGTTCCTGCACGTCTACAAGCCGCGGCGCTGGATCAACTGCGGCCAGGCCGGTCCGTTGGGCTGGACGATTCCCGCGGCGCTCGGCGTGCGTGTGGCCGACCCGACGCGCAAGATCGTGGCGCTCTCGGGCGACTACGACTTCCAGTTCATGATCGAAGAATTGGCAGTCGGTGCGCAGTTCAAGCTGCCCTACATCCACATCGTCGTGAACAACAGCTACCTCGGCCTGATCCGGCAGTCGCAGCGCGGCTTCAGCATGGACTACTGCGTGCAGCTCGGCTTCGACAACATCAATGCCGAGACGAACGGCTACGGCGTCGACCATGTGGCCGTGGTGGAGGGACTCGGCTGCAAGGCGATCCGCGTGCACAAGCAGGAGGAGATCGCACCGGCCATCAAACAGGCGGAAGCCTGGATGGCCGAGTTCTCGGTGCCGGTCGTCGTGGAGATCATGCTCGAGCGCGTGACCAACATCTCGATGGGCACCGAGATCGACAACGTGACCGAGTTCGAAGCGCTCGCCACCGGCAGGCAGGACGCACCCACTGCGGTCGGCCTGCTCGACTGACCGCGTTCCCGCAGCCCGGCCGCCGAGCCGGGTTACGCTAGACAACCCCACACGCAGGAGACTTCGAAGACATGCCAAAGTTCGCCGCCAACCTCACGATGCTCTACAACGAGGTCGATTTTCTCGACCGCTTCGATGCCGCCGCGAAGGACGGCTTCCAGGGCGTCGAGTATCTGTTTCCGTATCCGTACGAAAAACAGCAACTGGTCGACCGTCTGAAGAAGAACCAGCTCACGCAAGTCCTGCACAACCTGCCGGCCGGCGACTGGGCCGCCGGTGAGCGCGGCATTGCGGTGCTGCCGGATCGCGTGAACGAGTTTCAGGACGGCGTCGGCAGGGCGATCGAATACGCGACCGCACTCGAATGCAAAAAAGTCAACGTGCTGGCCGGCATCGCGCCGAAGAACGCCGACCCGGACAAGCTGCGCGAGACGTTCGTCGCGAACCTGAAGTTCGCCGCGCCGAAGTTCAAAGACGCCGGGATCATGCTCGTGATGGAGCCGATCAACACGTTCGACATGCCGGGCTTCTACCTGAACCACACGCAGCAGGCGCTCGACCTGATCGATGCGGTCGGCTCGGACAACCTGTTCGTCCAGTACGACATCTATCACATGCAGCGCATGGAGGGCGAACTGGCTGCGACGATGCAAAAGCACTTCGCCAAGATCGGCCACATTCAGATCGCCGACAACCCGGGCCGCAACGAGCCCGGCACCGGTGAGATCAACTATCCATTCCTGTTCCGGTTCATCGACCAACTCGGCTACGACGGCTGGGTCAGCGGCGAATACAAGCCGGCCGGCAAGACCAGTGACGGCCTTGGCTGGACGCGGTCGAACGCCGCTTGAACAACAACCCGACAGACAAGAAAGATACCCACATGAAAATCGGATTCATCGGTCTCGGCATCATGGGCGTCCCGATGGCGGGCCACCTGATCAAAGGCGGCCACGAGTTGTACCTGACCACGCTCGGCGACGTGCCGAAAGAATTGACCGACGCGGGCGGCACCGCCTGCGGCACGGCCAAGGAAGTTGCGCAACAAGCCGACCTGATCATCACGATGGTGCCTGACACGCCGGACGTGCAAAAAGCGCTGTTCGGTGAAAACGGCGTCGCCGAAGGCCTGTCCAAGGGCAAGATCGTCGTCGACATGAGCTCGATCTCGCCGGTCGAGACGAAAGAGTTCGCAAAGAAGATCAACGAGCTCGGCTGCGAATACCTCGACGCGCCGGTATCGGGCGGCGACGTGGGCGCGAAAAACGCCGCGCTGTCGATCATGTGCGGTGGCAAACAGGCGACCTTCGACCAGGTCAAGCCGGTGTTCGAACTGATGGGCAAGAACATCACGCTGGTCGGTGAGAACGGCGACGGCCAGACCTGCAAGGTCGCGAACCAGATCGTCGTTGCGCTCACGATCGGCGCGGTGTCCGAAGGGTTGCTGTTCGCCAGCAAGGCCGGTGCCGATCCGGCCAAGGTGCGCGCAGCGCTGATGGGCGGTCTGG
Organism: uncultured beta proteobacterium; assembly: GCA_963761295.1. Lineage (GTDB taxonomy): Bacteria > Pseudomonadota > Gammaproteobacteria > Burkholderiales > Burkholderiaceae_C > JBBPYC01. The sequence goes on along the minus strand of CAVXGG010000009.1, from coordinate 92,800 downwards.
CCACGTCGCGCATCCTCGACATCCTCGGGGAGCGCATGGTCAAGCGCAACTTCGAGCCGGGGTTCCGCATCGCGCTGCACCAGAAAGACCTGAATCTTGCGCTACGGCCGCGCGCCAGCTGGGCCTCGCGCTGCCGAACACCTCCACCTGCCAGCAACTGTTCAGTGCCTGCGTTTCGCATGGCGGCTCGGCCTGGGACCATTCGGGCATGGTGCGCGCGCTCGAGAAACTCTCGAATCACGAGATCGGCTCCGGCCAGAAGAAGTAAGCATCCCAAGAAGCAACCGGGCACGCGCCGCTGCCACGATGAGCGAACCAAAAGTCCTGCTGCGCCGCATGTTCGATGCGGCCATCGCCGCCGCGCAGCCTGCGCTGTGCCTGCCGCCGCATCTGCCGGCGCCGCCGAAAGGCCGGCTTGTCGTGATCGGCGCGGGCAAGGCGTCGGCCGCCATGGCGCGCGCGGTCGAAGACAACTGGACAGGCCCGCTCGAAGGGCTGGTCGTCACGCGCTACGGCTACGGCGTGCCGTGCGAACGCATCGAGATCGTCGAGGCCGCGCACCCGGTGCCCGACGCGGCCGGCATCGAAGCCGCGCAGCGCATCCTGCAGACGGTGCAAGGTCTGAGCAAAGACGATCTGGTGCTCGCGCTGATCTCGGGCGGCGGCTCGTCGCTGCTGGCCGCGCCGGGGCCGGGCCTGACGCTCGAGGACAAACAGGCCGTCAACAAGGCGCTGCTGAAAAGCGGCGCCAACATCTCCGAGATGAACTGCGTGCGCCGGCATCTGTCGGCGTTGAAAGGCGGACGGCTTGCCGCAGCCTGCCATCCAGCCCGGGTCCTGACGCTGCTGATCTCCGACGTGCCGGGCGATGATCCGATCGACATCGCGAGCGGTCCGACCGTGCCCGATCCGACCACCTGCGAAGACGCGCTCGGCATCATCAAACGCTACGGCATCGACGTGCCCGCCAACGTGCGCGAGCTGCTCGCCAGCGGCGCGGGCGAGTCGATCAAACCCGGCGACAAGCGCTTGGCCGGCGGCGACGTCCGCATGATCGCAACGCCGCAGATGGCGCTCGAAGCGGCCGCAGAAGTCGCGCGGCAGGCGGGTGTGCCGGCCTACATCCTCGGCGACGCCATCGAAGGCGAAGCGCGCGATGTCGGCAAGGTGATGGCGGGCATCGCGCTGCAGGTCGCGCAGCGCGGCCAGCCGTTTCAGCCGCCCTGCGTGTTGCTGTCCGGCGGCGAGACCACGGTGACGGTGCGCGGCTCCGGCCGCGGCGGGCGCAATGTCGAGTTTCTGCTGTCGCTCGCGGTGGACCTGGGCGGCACGCCAGGCGTGTATGCGATCGCGGGCGATACCGACGGCGTCGACGGGCAGGAAGAAATCGCCGGTGCGTACCTTGCGCCCGACACGCTAGAACGCGCGTGGAACGCCGGCCTCAAACCGCGCGACCACCTCGCCGACAACGACGGCCACGGATTTTTCGAAGCGTTGGGGGACTCGGTCGTGACCGGGCCCACGCTGACCAATGTGAATGACTTTCGCGCGATCCTGATCACCGGGTCCGCGAGCTAAGGAAGACCAAGAACCATGCGCCGCAACAGAAACGCGAAGATCGTCGCGACCCTCGGGCCCGCGAGCGCCGACCGCGCGACCATCGAGGCGTTGTTCCGCGCCGGTGCCGATGTATTCCGGCTGAACTTCAGCCACGGCACGCATGAGGACCACAAAGCGCGGCTCGACACCATCCGCTCGATCGAGAAAGACCTCGGTCGCCCGATCGCGGTGCTGCTCGATCTGCAAGGACCGAAGCTGCGCGTCGGCGCGTTTGCGAACGGCCCGACCCGGCTGGCCGCGGGCGACCCGTTTCGCTTCGATCTGGACCGCAGCGCGCCTGGCGATCAACGCCGTGTGCCGCTGCCGCACCCCGAAATTTTCGCGGCGCTGACGGTCGGCACCGAGCTGCTGGTCGACGACGGCAAGGTGCGGCTGCGGGTGGATGCGTGCGGACCGGACTTCGCCGAAACCACTGTGCTCAACGCGGGCACCATCTCCGACCGCAAGGGCGTGAACGTGCCCGGCGTGGTGCTGCCGCTGTCGGCGATGACCGAGAAAGATCGACGCGACCTCGACTTCGGCCTCACGCTCGACATCGACTGGGTGGCGGTCTCGTTCGTGCAGCGCGCCGAGGACATCCGCGAGATCAAGGCGATCGTGCAGGGCCGCGCCGGCATCTGCGCGAAGCTGGAAAAACCGGCCGCGATCGGCGTTCTCGAAGAAATCGTGGAGGAGGCCGATTCGATCATGGTTGCGCGTGGCGACCTCGGCGTGGAGATGCCGGCCGAGCAGGTGCCCGCGATCCAGAAACGCATCGTGCGCGCCTGCCGCAGGCTCGGCAAGCCGGTGATCGTGGCCACGCAAATGCTCGAGTCGATGATCGCCGCGCCGGTGCCGACGCGTGCCGAGGCATCCGACGTGGCCACCGCGATCTACGACGGCGTCGATGCGGTCATGCTTTCGGCCGAAAGCGCATCGGGCAAGTACCCGCTGGAGGCCGTCCGCATGATGAACAGCATCATTGTGCAGGTCGAATCCGATCCGCTGTATCGGGAAATGGTGGACGCCACGCACAGCACGCCGCGGCCCGACGCGGCCGATGCGATCGGCAGTGCGATGCGCCGCGTGGCCGGTCTGCTGCACGTCGCCTGCACGGTGGCCTACACCAGTTCGGGCTATTCGGCGCTGCGCATGGCGCGCGAGCGGCCCGAGTCGCCGATCATCGGCATTACGCCGCGGCTGGCGACCGCGCGCCAGCTGGCGCTTGCTTGGGGCGTGCATTCGGTGCAAAGCCATGAGATCGACGACGTCAACGAGATGACCGAACTGGCCTGCGAAACCGCGCGTGAGCAGGGATTTGCGAAAGCCGGCCAGACCATCGTGATCTCGGCCGGCATGCCGTTCGGCAGCTCCGGCACCACCAACCTGCTGCGCATCGCGCAGGTTTGACGGCGCTTCGTCACGCCGGCACAGCACCCGCTGCCGGAGGCGCCGGCGCTGCATTGCGTCTCCGGCCGAGTCGGGACGTGTTCACGGTAGACTTGAGGGTTCACCTTTTTTGCCGATGGCGAAGAGGCGTGCATCACCGACCGCCCAGATGAAAGCCGCGATCGACGCGCGCCTCGTTTCGTCCGTCTCTCCCTTTTTGAAAAAGTTTTTTCGGTGTTTCGCGTGCGCGGGTGGCGAAATTGGTAGACGCACCAGGTTTAGGTCCTGACGCCAGCAATGGTGTGGGGGTTCGAGTCCCCCCTCGCGCACCACCCTCTTTTTTCTTCGGTCGAAACCCACACACCGATCCCATTTACTGGAGCACTTCGAACCATCATGGCCACCACAGTAGAAAACCTCGACAAGCTGGAGCGCAAGATCACGTTGACGGTGCCGCTGGACGCGATCCGCTCGGAAGTCGATGCGCGTCTCAAGAAGTTGGCGCGCACGGTCAAGATGGACGGTTTTCGTCCAGGCAAGGTGCCGGTGAGCGTGGTTGCACAGCGTTACGGCGGCTCGGTGCAGTACGAGGTCGTGAACAGCCGCGTGGGCGAAGCGTTCGAGGCAGCTGCGAACGAAGCGAAGCTGCGCGTAGCCGGCCAGCCGCGCATCACCGAGACCGGCGGCTCGTCGGAAGGCGAGCTCAAGTTCGACGCGATTTTCGAGGTGTTCCCGGAAGTCACGATCAACGATCTGAACGGCTCGGAAATCGAGAAGGTCAACGCCGAAGTCGACGAAGCGGCGATCGACCGCACGATCGACATCCTGCGCAAGCAGCGCAGCACGTTCAGCCAGCGCGCGCAGGACGCGGCGGCGGCCGACGGCGACCGCGTCACGATCGACTTCGAAGGCAAGATCGACGGCGAGCCGTTCGAAGGCGGCCGGGCCGAGGACTTTCAGTTCATGGTCGGCGAAGGCCAGATGCTCAAAGAATTCGAAGATGCGGTGCGCGGTATGAAGCTCGGCGAGAGCCGCACGTTCCCGCTCGAGTTTCCGGCCGACTATCACGGCAAGGACGTGGCGGGCAAGGCAGCCGACTTTCTGGTCACGATCAAGAAGATCGAGCAGGCTCATTTGCCCGACGTCGATGATGCACTCGCCAAAACCCTCGACATCGCCGACGGCAGCGTCGATGGCCTGCGCGCCGATATCCGCAAGAACCTCGAGCGCGAAGTGCGCCAGCGCGTGCGCGCCCTCAACAAGTCGGCCGTGATGGAAGCGCTGATCGCTGCCTCCGAACTCGAGCTGCCGCAGGTCAGCGTGAAGTCCGAGATCGATCGGCTGGTGGAAGGCGCGCGCGCTGAACTCAAGCAGCGCGGTGTGGCCGACGCTGACAAGATGCCGATTCCCGACGATGCGTTTCGTGCGCAGGCCGAGCGCCGCGTACGGCTCGGACTGGTGGTGGCCGAGTTGGTGCGCAAGCACGAGCTGCAGGCCAAGCCGGAGCAGGTGCGTGCGCACATCGACGAGTTGTCGTCGAGCTATGAAAAGCCGGAAGACGTACGCCGCTGGTATTACGGCGAGCCCAGCCGCTTGAACGAAGTCGAAGCGATCGTGATCGAGAACAACGTGACCGACTACGTGCTTGGTCAGGCCAAGGTCGCGGAAAAGACCTTGGCATTCGATGAGCTGATGAGCAGGAACTAAGGTGCGAGGTGCCGGCGTCGGCAGCGGAAGGCGCTTGCGTTTCGGCGCCTGCATCCCCAACTGTCGGGCTGATCGAGCATTTCCCCCTTATTCAGGAGAACTTTCATGAGCGCACTTGAAACCCGCGGCCTCGGCTTGGTGCCGATGGTCGTCGAACAATCCGGACGCGGCGAGCGCTCGTACGACATCTACTCGCGGCTGCTCAAGGAGCGGGTCGTTTTCTTGGTCGGTGAGGTCAACGACCAGACCGCCAACCTAGTGGTCGCGCAGCTGCTGTTTCTGGAGAGCGAAAACCCGGACAAGGACATTTCGTTCTACATCAATTCGCCGGGCGGCTCGGTCAGCGCGGGCCTTGCGATCTACGACACGATGCAGTTCATCAAGCCCTCGGTTTCGACGCTGTGCATGGGCATGGCCGCCAGCATGGGATCGTTTTTGCTGATGGCAGGCGCTGCAGGCAAGCGCTTTGCGCTGCCGAACTCGAAGATCATGATTCACCAGCCGAGCGGCGGCACGAGCGGGCAGGCGACCGACATCGAGATCCATGCGCGAGAGATCATCCGCACGCGGCATCAGCTCAACAAGATCTATGCGGATCGCACCGGTCAGCCGGTCGAGAAGATCGCGCTCGACATGGAGCGGGACCGCTACATGTCGGCCGACGAAGCCAAAGACTATGGCCTTGTCGACAAGGTGATCGCGCACCGCGAGTGACACAGCCCGCCTCCGGGCTCCGCTCCCTGCGGCCGGCTCTCGCTTTTGCCTCCATCGGGGTCTACACCGGCGGCCCGGCACAGCCGGCTCCGCGGGGTCTGCTGGGGTAACGCTGAGCCTGTTGACGTTCGGGATTCATTGGAAGTGGGACGACGCTCATGACGCAACTGGATTGGCTCGAGGTCGAGTCGCTCGACATTGAGGCCAAGGGCGTCGTGCGGCGGCCGGACGGCAAGACGTTGTTCATCGAAGGCGCCTTGGCAGGTGAGACGGTGCGGGCGCAGGTGCATCGCAGCAAGAGCAATTACGAGCTGGGCGTCGTCACCGAGATTCGACGTGAATCGCCTTCGCGGGTAACGCCGGGTTGCCCGAACTTCGGGCTGCACACCGGCGCCTGCGGCGGCTGCAAGATGCAGCATCTTCACGCGGGCGCTCAGGTCGCTGCCAAACAGCGCGTGCTCGAAGACAACCTCTGGCGCCTGGGGAGGGTTCGACCCGACACCATGCTGCGCCCGATCGAAGGGCCGGCGTGGGGTTATCGCCACCGCGCACGTCTTTCGGTGCGACACGTGCGAAAAAAGGCGAAGTGCTGATTGGCTTTCATGAGCGCAAGAGTCGTTACGTGGCCGATATGGTCGTGTGTCCGGTGCTGCCGCCGCACGTGAGTGCCATGTTGTTGCCGCTGCGGCGCCTGATCGCGTCGCTCGATGCAATCGAGACTTGCCCGCAGATCGAACTGGCATGCGGCGCGCCGGTCCCGTCCGACGCGAAAGACAACGCCCCGGTGGCCGTCACGGCGTTGGTGCTGCGCCATCTGGAGCCGCTGTCCGTTGCCGATCTGGGCCGATTGCAGGGGTTCACGCAGGAGCAAGACGCGGTGTGCGATGCGCTGCGCGCCGCACGGCCGCCCGGTGCGCCGGATCTGCTGCATCGAGTGCGCTGGTGGCTGCAGTCCAAGGGCCCGGAGACCGCCAAACCGATGGCCGCCGATACGCCCGAGCTGGCTTATACGCTGCCCGCGTTCGGCGTCACGATGCCGTTCGGTCCGACCGACTTTACGCAGGTGAACCCTGAGATCAACCGCGTGCTGGTCGGGCGTGCGCTGCAGTTGCTTGATGTGCGGCCGCACGAGACGGTGATCGACTGGTTCTGCGGCCTCGGCAACTTCACGCTGCCGCTGGCGACGCGCGCCGAGCGGGTGCTGGGCTTGGAAGGCAGCGCGCCGTTGCTGCGCCGGGCGGCCGCGAATGTGGTGCGCAACCGTGCGGCAATGCGTGGGGGCCGCCCGCTGGGCGCTTGCGAATTCGCCGCGCGTGACCTGTTCGAACTGAACGCGCAGGGTCTTGAAGGGCTCGGTCGCGCCGACAAATGGCTGGTCGATCCACCCCGGGAAGGCGCATTCGCGCTGGCCAAGGCATTGGTCGAATTGCGCCGGGCAAAGTCGCCTTCATCGGGCGATTGGACTGCGCCGCAACGCATCGTCTATGTAAGCTGCAACCCCGCTACGCTCGCGCGCGACGCGGGCTTGCTCGTGCACGAGGCTGGCTATCGCTGTGCGGCGGCGGGTGTCGTCAACATGTTTCCGCACACCGCGCACGTCGAGTCGATCGCGCTGTTCGAACGGATCGACGACTGGGTGGCTCTGCGAGCGCACCGCCGACCTCGCAGCCTGAGGCACCTGAGGCGCGGCGCGCTGGCCAGCACATCGGTACAACCTGTGACTTAGCACGCATCGAAGCGGTCCTCGGCGCCACGGGACGGCCGCATTCGATGATGGCGCCTCCTAGAATCCTGCAGGTGCAACCACGGCAGACCGCTTCCTTTTTTCCTCCCGAGATGACTGCAACGACTGAAGCGTTCCGATCGCTGGCCGATCTGCTTGCCAACGAGCCGGCGCTGCCGAACATCCCCAAGGTGGCGGCGCTGATGGTGAACGAAACCAACCAGCCCGAGCCCGACTTGCAGCGTCTGTGCGGCTGGATCGGCACCGACCCCGCACTGGCCGCGCAGTTGCTGCGCACCGCGAACGGCAACCCGTTTCGGCTGGCCGGCCGCATCGGCAGTGTCGCGCAGGCGCTGGCAGTGCTGGGGCCGGTCCATCTGCGCTCGATCGCGCATTCCGCGGCCACCACCGGCGTAGTCAAACCAGTACCGGGCATCGCGCTGCCGGCGTTCTGGCGCTACAGCTTGAACAGCGCCAAGGTGGCGCGCGCGCTGGCCGGCAATCTGCGGCTGGAGACCGCCACGGCGTTCAGTGCCGGACTCGTGCATGCGCTGGGCGAACTCGTGATGCTGACCACGATGCCTGAGCAGCAGCTGTGGCCAGTGCAGAAACTGGTACCAGCGCTCGGACCCCAACGCGCACGCGTCGAGCAGCGGTTGCTCGGCTTCTGCTATGCCGACGTAAGCGCCGGACTCGCGCGCGCCTGGCGTTGGCCCGCCGCACTGGTGGACGCGCTGTGGCAGCACACGCAGCCGTACGAAGCGGACGATCTGGAGCCGCTGGCCGCAATCCTGCATCTGGCCGCCTGGCGCGCGCGCGCGCGCGAAGCGGGCATCACCGGCAATGCGCTGACCGACAGCTTTCCGTACGACGTCGCGGTGCCGCTTGGGCTCGACATCGATCTCGTGCTGCAGCAGGATCCGATCGACTGGAACGTGCGACCCGGCAGCACGGGTTGGAATTGATCACTCCCTGACGGCGAAGCCGCCACCGCCGCCCAGGGTCACTTGTCGACGCCAGGAAAGGCGTGGGTCTGCGCGACCGCCCCTGGTCGTGACCCGGTCGGCCGCGGGCTCGGCCCCCGAGTCGCCGATCAGGCGGCGGCCGCGGCAACCACGCGGTGCATCGGGCGCACCGCGAACAATCCCAATTGCACCAGCGTGCGGTGATTCAGCCGCATGTTGACGGTATGCGCGGCCACGGCCGATCTGATCCGGACAGCGTCGCGGTGCAGCTTCGCCTGCGGCAGCGGCCGGCCGGCCAGATCGGTCAACACGGCCAAAATCGGCAATTGGGGGTCGCTGCCGCGGCGCAGCACCACGGCCGTCGCACCATCGACCAGCCGCACGAACGTGCCTGGAGGGTACATTCCGATCGTGCGGACCAGCGCGCGGCCCAGGCGCTCGCGCGTCGGGTCGGCGCCAGCGGTCAGTGCGCGCAACGATTCGTCCACGTCGCGGCCTGCGCGCGAGGCGCGCGGGCTGATCATCGCGCCGTAGCGGTCGATCAGCTGCAGCAGCTGCGCAAGCGTTTCGCTGCTGGCCGGACTCGTTGCTGCGGCCATGCTGCCGGTTTCCGCGTCGTGATGGCGCGCCACGATGTCGAGCCACTGGGGGGCGGTCACGCCGTGCTTGTGCAACAGCGCCGCGCTGCGCACGCCGTGCTGGTGCAGCGCGGCCTGCTGCTCGGCGGTGAGTCGGCCCGTTTGTGTGGCGAGCTCGTCCTGCAGTTGCGTGATCGACAGATTCATCGTCATCGCCGCGCGCACCAGATGGCTGCGCGCGGCAGCCGGCAGCTGCAGTTCGCTTGCGGTGACATCGCAGAGCACCGCGCAGACCAGCGCGTGAGAGGCGCTGTAGCCGGCACTCGACGTGGCTGCGAGCTGAAACAGCAGGTACAGAGCAAGATCGGTGTCCTGCGCGAGCAGCTCGCGCATCCAGCGGTCGTACTGCGCGATCTTGGCCGCGAAGCCGTGCACCTGTGAGGGCACCGAAAGCAACACCGACAAGCCGGCTTCGAGATCGGCCCAGCAGGCCAGCAGCTCCTCGTAACGGCCATCGTTGGGGTCCAGTGCGTCGCTTGATTGCATGCACCGATTTTCCGGTCCCGCCATGGTTATCGGCACGGCCGGGCAGCGACGGAATCCGCCGGACGCGGGCAAAATTGCCGTTGCGACAAGCAATTGTTGCGTGATGTTCGTGCTCCGCCACGACGCCAGTCGATGCAAGCCTGTGCAGCAGCTCGATCGCGGACAATCGCGCTCCAGTCGGACCGTTGACGAACGGCTGAACCACCGCTTACGAATCGATGCATCGCCCTATCGAAATCAGCCGCCGGCCGTCGGTCTGCAGGGGTTGCCGGCGCCTCCGGCGCGCGACGCCTGTGGGTCACCTCCACCCATGACGTTGCTCGCGATCCTGGCTGCCACGTCGATTGCCGGCATCGGCAGCGTCTGGCTGGCCGCCGCGCTGAGTCTGGGCTTGCTCGCCCGCTACACGCAACATCTGCTGAGCCTGGCGGCGGGTGCGTTGCTGGCCACCGCGTTCATGCATCTGTTGCCCGAGGCGTTCGAGTCCGGCATCGAGCCGAAGCGGCTGTTCGCGCTGCTGCTCGTCGGGCTGGTGTTTTTCTTCCTGCTCGACAAGGCCGAACTCTGGCATCACGGGCACGAGCATGCGCAGGATGCCACCGCAGAAGGCGCCCTGCATCGGCACCCGCACCACCACGATGCAGCGCAGTCGCAGCACGACCGGCTGGCTGCCGGGCATCGCCATGAGGCATCCGACCACCACCACAGTGTCGGGGGTGGCGGCTGGGCGGTGTTGGCCGGCGACAGCGTGCACTGCTTCGGCGACGGCGTGCTGATCGCGTCGGCGTTCGTGGCGGACTGGCGGCTCGGTGCCGTGACCGCGCTTGCGGTGCTCGCCCACGAAGTGCCGCACCACATGGGCGATCTGGTCGTGCTGCGCCAGCGCGGCGGCGTGCGCAGCAGCGCCGTGCTGAAAGTGTCTCTGGCCGGTGCGGTCACCGCCGTGGGCGGCACGGCGGGCTATTTTCTGGTCGATCGGTTGAGCGGTGGGTTGCCGTACTTTCTGATGATCGCGTCGAGCAGCTTTGTCTATGTGGCGCTAGCCGATCTGATTCCGCAGTTGCAGCAGCGCCTGAGCGCGGCCGAGACCGCGGTCCAGGTCGGCTGGCTGCTGGGCGGCATCGCGCTGGTGACCGGTGTCAGCAGCGCGGTGCACCACCAACTGCATTGAGGTCGGGCCCGCCACAAAGTCCGCGGCCACGCCAGTCAACGCATCAACCGTGCAGCGCCCTATAGAGCATGTAGGCGGTCAGCAGGTACAGCAGCACCGCGAACACGCGCCGCAACTGACGCACCGGCAGCCGGTGCGCCACGCGGGCGCCGAGCGGCGCGGTCAGCACGCTGCCGGCCGCGATGGTCAGCAGCGCCGGCAGCCAGATATAGCCGAGCGCATGCGGTGGCCGGCCGTCCAGTCCGGCGCCGCTGATCGCATAGCCGACTGCGTTCGCTGCCGAAATCGGAAAACCGAGTGCCGCACTCGTGGCCACCGCCTGATGGATCGCAACATTGCACCACGTCAGGAACGGCACACTCACGAACGCGCCGCCGGCGCCGACCAGGCCCGAGAGAAAACCGATCGCGCCGCCAGCGGCCAGCAAGCCCGGCGTGCCGGGCACCTGGCGCGTTGGCTCCGGCTTGCTGTCGATCAGCATGCGGGTGGCCGAGTAGCCGACGAACAGCGCGAAGCACGCAGCCAGCCAGAACCCTTTGAGGATCGTGAACACGCCCAGGCTCGCGAGCGCGGCACCCAGCACGATGCCCGGCGCGAGGCGGCGCACCAAGTCCCAGCGCACCGCACCGCGCAGGTGGTGCGCGCGCACACTCGCAATAGAAGTGAACATGATGGTCGCCATCGAGGTGGCGATCGCCATCTTGATCGCGAGGTTCGGCGCCACGCCGCGCGCGCTCAAGATCGCCAGCAGGAACGGCACCATCAACATGCCACCGCCGATGCCGAGCAGTCCGGCCAGAAATCCGGTCACGAGACCCAGCAGCAAGAGTCCGGCGATCAGCAACGGCTGCAGTTCCATGGTCGAGCGTCAGCGCCAGTCAAAAAAATAGCGCGCCGAACCGGTCGGCGCGCTTTTCAGCAGGGAAGGGAAAAAATAAGGTGTCTGCAAATGCCGCCGGACCGGCATCCTGAACCGGGGTTCAGGTGGGCGAGGGCAGCTCCAGCTTCGGGTTCATCTGACGCGAGACGCTCACACCAACTGGGCAATATTCCAAGCCCGAGCTCTAAGAGCATTGGTTCAAGGAAATATAAAGCCCGACAGCACCGCAGACAAGGATCATTGTAGGCCGATCAGTCTCGCGCCGATCGCTGCTCGTCGGTTGTCTCGACATGCGCTCGGGCATGAGTCGGCTCGGGCTCGGCGAGCACAGTGTCGAGCCGTTGTGTGAGCGCCGACAACCGTGCCAGCTGCGCGGGCGTGCCGAGAGCCGGGGACGCAACCGGTGCGAGCCGCGGAAACCGTGTGGCGCTGGATGCGCTGTCTCGATCGGCCAGCTCGAATGCGAGGTTAAGTGCAGCCAGCACCGCGATCCGGTCGCGTGCCTTTAGCTTGCCTGCGTCGCGGATGCGGCACATCGCGTCATCTACCTTCCTGACCGCCGACTGCAGCCGGGCTTCGCCGTGCTCCGGCACACCCAGCACATAAGCGGTGCCCATGATCTGAACTTCGATTTGTCGCATGCGGTGGGTCTGTGAAGTCGGGGTCGAGGCGATTCAGTTGATCAGCGCGGCATCGAAGTAAGCGGTGGGAGCGCTGGCGGCTGCGACGCCGGCAGCCGCGCGAGTAACGCATCGATGCGACTGCAGGCTGCCTCAACGCGGCGCTGCAATTGGTCTCGCTCTTCCACCAGCGCAGCAAACCGGCTGTGCAATGTCAGCTGGTTTTGCTTCAATTGCTCATGTCGATCCAGCAATTGTTCCATCTGGTCGCAGACACGATCGAGTTCGGGATGTTGGCTTGGAACCACGCAGAAATTGTATGCGTGCGACACCGAAATGGAATAGTTCGAAACAGCCCGGGTGGGCAACTCCGCAAGCCATGGTTATAATTGCGGGCTTTGCTGCACCAGTTAATCCTTGTCAGCGAAATGTTTTCGGGACGTTAGCTCAGCCGGTAGAGCAGCGGACTTTTAATCCGTTGGTCGGCAGTTCGAACCTGCCACGTCCTACCAATCCAGACAAAGAAACCATGCTATCGATTCGATAGCATGGTTTTTTCTTGGTCGTACGATGTAACGACACATGTAAGCGGATTTCCGACAATTTGGTGCTGGACCCGCCTTCTTGACAGTTGCAGCGGAATGGCGTTAGCAAACCTTCCAGACCGATGAAACCGACGCTGCAGCACGACAACAGCAGGTTGGTCGCCGTGCCGTCAGTCGCGGGATCGTTGGATTTCCGCGTCAGTCAGCTGTCGTTCATCCGTGCGCGGCCTGTTCTATCAGTGCAGCGCGCTGGCCTTCACCACTTCAGCCGCTCGGCATGGATGCGGGTCCAATCGGTATCGAGCGCTCCATTGTTGAACTCGCAGCGGCCGGTGTGGGGCACATAGCCGCCGTGGCCGTTCGTGGCATGGATGGTGAACGTGAGCACGCCTTTGTCGAACGACGGGCTTTGATGGTAGGCGCTCTGCGGATCGCGTAGGCAGGGCCGATACCAGTTCAGGCACGGGTCGGCCATTTGCTTTAGGTCGGACTTCACAGCCACAGGCGCAGGTGCGGCCGCCAGTGGCACGCGAGCCGGTGCAGGGGCTGATACAGGGGTCGCGCGGCTGCTGCGGGGCTCCGGTGTCGATGCTGGCGCGCTGCTGGGCGCCGCGGCGGGCATGGCGGGCCCTATGTCCATCTTCGCGTGTTGGTGCCGACCGAAAACTGGGCCTTCCTCAATTCAAATGACGCTGCTCAGTTGGAGTGCAGCACGCGGATGCGCAGCAGGTCGAGCTTGGCGCGGCCATACATCTGACGCTTGAGGTATTTGAGCCGGTTGATCTGGCCCTCCACTTGGCCGCTGCTCCAGGGCGAGCTGAAGGCGGCGCGCACCGCACAGAGGTCGGCTTCGAGACTGGCTGCCAAGCGTCTCAGTTCAGCTACCGCGCAGGCTCGTGCCTGAGACAGCCAGCGGTCGAAGCCCTCCAGGTTTCGGCGGCGAATGAGGCCGAGGAACCGATGCGCCAAGCGGCGTGCCTGGGCGACGGCTGACTCGATGCGGCATGACCCTTCTACGAAGCGTTTCTGATTGTTGCCCTCCGTCTCGTCGACCTTGCGTTGCTGCCAGCCGAGCACCCAGGCGCGACGGTCGATGGCTTCGCAATTGTGCGTATGACCGCAGCAGCGGCAGGAACCCGGTTGCCATCGGGCCGTGCACCACGCAGCTGCGCGAAGGCATCGCGCACGATGCTGTGGCCGCCGGTGAAGCCGGGGGCGCGCAACTCGCGCCAGACCTGCATCGCATTGCGACAACCTGCGGCAGCTCTCGCGGTCAGGTACTGCTGATGGGCATCGAGCAATGTCGGGACGGCAGCGCGTGCAGCCCGCTCCGGAAACGTATCTGCGTGCACGAAGCCGCGCACGGTGCGGCGGTCGAGTTTCATGGTCTGGCCGATGACCACGATCGATTCACCAGCCCGGTGACGGCAGACCACTTCCTATTGATCCGGCATTGATGCATTGAACTCAAGCCGCGTAACGCACAGGCTCGTGCTCGAAGTACCTGAGGATCCGTCCGGGCTGCCGCTGCACGCTGCGCAGATGCTTCGAGGCCGCCTTCCACGAGTTGCAGCTTCGTTCGCGCCGGCGCCAGCTTCGTCACCGACTGCTTCAGATCGGCGTTGGCCATCTCGTCGGGGTTGAGCTGCGGGCTGTAGCTTGGCAGGTAGAAGACCTCGATCTGGTCGCGGTGCTCGGCCAGCCAGGCCTTCACGGGCTTGCTGTGGTGCACGCGCAGGTTGTCCAGGATGAGGTAGACCTTGCGGCGCGCGTCGCGGATCAGCCGCTTCATGAAGTCGATCAGGATGTTCGCGTTGAGCGCGCCGTCGAAGATCTTCCAGCGCATCTGCCCCTTGTTCGTCACGGTAGAGATGATCGACAGGCCGTGACGCTTGTTGGGCACGCGCACCACGGGCGTCTGGCCCTGCGGCGTGAAGCTGCGTCCGCGCACGTCGTCGCTGCGAAGCCCGGTCTCGTCACCCCAGTGGATCTCCGCGCCCTCGGACTTCGCCCTCGCGGCGATCTGCGGGTACTGCTCGTCGAGCCACTTCTTGACCGCCGCCGGAGACTGCTCGTAGGCCTTGCGCATGGGCTTCTGCGGCGTGAAGCCCCAGCGGCTCAGGTACAGGCCCATCGTGCGCACCGGCAGTTCGATGCCGAAGCGGTCGCGGATCAACTCGGCCACCGCTTGCCGCGTCCACAGCGCGTAGACCAGCTTCAGCTGATCGGGGGTCCGATCCTGGATCAGCTGGCGCACCTCGCGCTCCTGCTCGGCACTGAGCAGTCGCCCGCTACCCGCGGGCCGGCCGCCCCGATCGACGTCAACGGCCTTCCAGCCGCCAGCCTTGTAGGCCTTCACCGCCGCGATGACGGTCGTGCGCGACATCTCGCACTGCGCCGCCGTGTCCTTCAGGCTGGCGCCGTCCAACCTCATCTTCACAGCCCTGCGGCGACGCTCGTTGAGCGCATCCACCGGCAGCGTTCGCGAGTCGATCTTTTCCATGGCTCATTCGACATGAGGTCATCGGAAAAGTCCATCGGTTTAATGCCGGATCAATAATAGCGCGCCAGCCGCAACGTTTGGCGTTGGCCACTGCGGCGCTGCGACGCCTTCTGTAGCTCGACCTGCATGAGACTGCCCTGCGCGGCAAGCACCTCTGTCGGTTCAGCTTCAAGGTGCATTGCCTCGCTGGCCTCTTGAGCCGCCTGTCTCATCTGCGGCGTACAGGGCAGCAACAGCCGCTCGATGGCGTCGCGCAGGTTGGCCAGCAGGTGCCAGCGGTCGGCGACCTGCTGGACTGTCGGTGCGGCCTTACGGGCCGCATCGGCGTACGCGCCAGCGCGATCCCGGACGATGACCTCTACACCCGGCATTTCCTGTAGCCAGGGGCCGACGGTGGCTACGTCGCGCCCGGGCAGCAGCTCGATTGGCTGTCGCCGCTGCAGATCCACCACGATCGTGCCGTAGTGATGTCCGCAGGCCAGCGCCCAGTCGTCGATGCCAATGATGACGGGTGTGGCCGCAGGCGGTGGACAGCCGGCGCGACGCAACTCGCGCAGCACCGTCGGCCGCTGATGCGCATACCAAGTTGTGCTGCCAGTCGAGCCGCGGCCTCGCCGCCGAGGGCGTGTCCGAGCGAGCGATGCGCCCGCGCCAGTCGCAGAGTGCGTCGCCGGCCCGGGTCAACGAGCCTCGTCAACTGCTGGGAAAACGTCCGCTGCGGACAAGCCGAGTTGACCCACTTGAAGCGGCGGATCTCGGCGGCCGAGCGTCACTGGCTGGCCGAAGCACGGACTACCAGCCACCCAGCGCCGGTAGCGGCCATGCGGGCGGGCGCTGCCGCAGGCACAGCGTGGACAGGTCGCCCATCGCACGGTGCTGCCAGCTTCCACCACAAGGCGGCTGCCGCCGTCGTCCCACGAAACGATCTGTTTGCCCGCCGCCTCCAGCGGCTGCGACAGTCCGGGGAACACGACCATGACAACCTCGCTTGCTCGAACTCAAAAGCGTTCGATCATGCGGCCCCGGCGACTGCCGTCACATCAATTGAGGAAGACCCAGATTTGGATCCGCTCAACCCTCACAGGTGGGTCAGTTTTCGGTGGGTGCCAACAAAAGGAGTTCCCTTACTCCAGGCGATTACGGATGGAAGAGAGGAGATAGTCCACTGAGCCGAGGAACAAAGGTTTGTTACAAAGCTCAGATGTCATCTCGCGCGGCATTGTCAACGGCCGTCGATCGACCGAGGTTAATTTGATGTGTTTTTTAACTAAGGAAACAATCATGATTCGGAACAAGTTGGCGTTCATCGCCGCAGCAGCGTTTGCTGTAGCCGGTGGCTCCGCAGTGGCGCAGACAAATAGCAACTCGGCGACGAGCGATACGAAGACGAATGCCATCCAGTCGACAAACCCAAGCGCAAGCACGTCGGTCAATACCGATTCCAACTTCAAGGCGATGCCACACAGCAGCGTGACCATCAGCCCGAGCGGAACGACCAACCAGAGCACATCGACAACGCAGAACACGGGAACGACGAGCAGCACCCAGGCTGGTGGCACGGGCGGGAATGCGAACATGAATGGGCGTAATGACAATCGGGCGGGTAGCAGCACGAGCACCGGTGCCAGCCAGTCGACGAACCCCAGCGCCAACACGTCAGTGAACACGAATTCCAATTTCAAGGCCATGCCGCACAGCAGCGTGACCGTCAGCCCGGGCGCGACGACGAACCAAAGCACGAGCGCGTCGCAAAACACCTCAACGACAAGCCAGACCCAGGCTGGCGGCAGTGGCCACAGTGGTGCTGCGGGGATGAATTCGTCTGTAACAGGTAGCGCCGGCGCGGCCACCGGGGCTGGTGGCACCGCAGCGGTAAGCGGCGGTTCGGTCCGCAGTGAGATGAACAACAGCGACGGACCAAGCCAGCACGGCAGAGGAAAGGCAAAAGGACACGATAAGTAAGCAAGCGCGGTCCGTCAGACAAGGGCCGAAATTGCCCTTGTCGCGGTCCGCCCTTGAGCCGTACGAACACTACCGTAGCGCCTCGGCGATCAGCGCGATCGTGATGAAGGCAGCGAATATCACCTCCAACTTGTCGTAGCGGGTGAACCCCCGCCACCAAGCCTACAGGCGCCCGAACCGTCGCTCGATCTGGTTTCGCTTGGGGTATTGGCGCTTGTCATATTCCCACTGCTGGCGGTGTCCCGGGTCGAGTGGCACCGCCGGCTGCAGGCCCAGATTGAGGGCGAGTTCGCGCGTGGCGTTGTCTTGGTAGGCGCTGTCCATCAGCAGCGCCACGTGCGTGTCGAGATGCGAACCCAACGCTTGGATCAGCGGCCTGCCTTCGAGCACATTACCAGCTTGGCTTGGCCTCAAGTTCCAGGTGAGGACGTTGCGATCATCCGCGGCCTTTCAGATGCAGTTTGGTGCTCCAGCCGCGCTAGCTCGCCCACACGCCAGGAAGCTGCCGACCGGCGCGTAACTCGTGAGCTGTCGTCATGTAGCACAAAACGCAGCGACCGGTTTAGTTCGAGATCACGTCGGCTTCCCGTGACGCCGTGCAGAAGTGGATCAAGAACGCAGGGCTGCGATCTGACGAGTTCCTGTTTCCGAGCCGTATCCACGGCTCGCCCCACCGGGGACGGGTCAGTATGCCCGAATCCTTGAGGGCTGGGTCGAGGAGCTCGGCCTTGACCCGGCTGAGTACGGCACGCACTCAATGCGGCGAACCAAGCCGACGTTGATCTACCGGCGAACAAAGAACTTGCGCGCCGTCCAGCTGCTTCTGGGCCACTCCAAACTCGGATCGACCGTACGCTACCTCGGCATCGAGGTAGATGACGCCCTGGAGATCTCGTAGCAAACCGGAATCTAAAGGGAGCCCGGCTGTCCGAGGATTGGTGGATAACCGACCCCCCGATGGCCGCGTGGGCACCCGGCAGGTACTGCGGGTGCAGCAGACGAATCACTTCCGCGCCAGCGTCAGCTTCCTGGCATGCAGGCCAACTGGCGATCCCGGCCAACAGCGGAGGTTCAAGCGCAGTTGACGCGTGCCTGGTTAAGACCTGACCCGGTCATTCGCCTTCGGCGACCCGAATGGCGGCTGGCGCGATCACCGGACATGCGAAGGCAACAGTCTCGATCGACCGCGGCACCTTCATCACCGGTCACTCAACATAGGCCAGCCGGGTGGCAATTCACGAACGACTCCTTGCACCTAAAGCGACCGGCCGTAAACGACCCGTTGCAGTCACACGCGTCTGCTGGAAACAGTCATCCAAGCACACCGGTGAGGCCACGTTACCGGTCTGGTCACCAACTAGGCAATAGCCCTGAAGAGTTCAAACCGTTCCGCTAGTCGGATCTTGGAGAGTGGGATCCCGTCTCGGGCCAACACAATACGGTCTTCGGGAAAAGCGACCGACCCAACTGGCGGCGACGAGGTGAACTGCGGGGATTCACAGCCGGCATCAACGGCCGCGCCGCGCCAATAACAGCTTCCTTGTCGGCCGAACTGGCGCGGTCGGCCGATGCGGCGACCCTTAATGATCTGACTTGCCTGCCTTGAAGGTAACCTTGGACTGGCACGCCGCAGGGTTGCGCCAGCGGCCATTAGCTGAACCAAACGCCTGAAGGCGTCCTGCTGGCAGCTGGAACGGGCGCCCGTTCCCTCGTGACCGCGAGCACGGCATGCAAATGAATAGCTAGGGAGGATGCTTCACCTCACCCAAAGCACACGCCGTGCGACGCGGGCGTACAGCGTGAACGCCCGAAAACGACTCTACTTCTTACGGTCGCTCTTCAGGATCTCCTCGGCCGCCTTCGGGGAGGAGGCAAACACGTAACAGCCGCCGTTGGACTTGTTGCCGCCCCCCTTCAAGCAACCATCCCAGGCAACGCACTGGTCAACCGTTTTCACGTCCTTCGCGAAGCCGCCATTCTTCGTCCACTTCGACCAGTCCTTCGCGTCTTGGTAATAGCAGCCGTGGCTGGGGCTGGAGACGATCTCGATGTTGCTGATGCCGAATCCTGCCGGAACCGACGCCATGTCCGCGGACAGTGTCTCGACCTTGCCCCGGTCCTTGTTATGCTCGTACAGCTTGACGGTCCATCCCTGCGGTACTTTGACCGACTTGATGTTGTCGTTCCACGTCGTGCCAGCCCCGCCGGAACTCCAGTTGTTCTCAGAAATTTGCAGGCTCTTTCCCTTGAAGTTCGGCTGGTCATACACCGTGATCTGCGCGGAGGCTCCACCCACAACGATCAACGAAAGTCCAAGAAATACAGCGCGCGCGCGACTAAACATACCGTCTCCTGCTTCATTTGTACTTGCCTACTCTTGCGTTTTTCGGCGACCACGCGATCACGCCACACCATGATCGATGCATTGGAGTATAGGAGCCCAGACTTCCTGAAACGCCTCTGCGCCGGGTCCGATGCACAAGCACGTCGGGTTTCACGCTCGCGTCAACGCCGGCGATCGTTACCAGCGCAGAAGCCAGGCCACGAACGAAAGTCACGTCGGGCGGGAGTTGGGGAACCATATTGATGAAGTGCTCAATCGCAGCCGCGGAGTTGAGAGTATTGGCCTGCCCCCAGCGCGTCGGGGCTACGTTCGACTGGGACGCGATACGCGTAGCCACGCCGAGCAACCGGCGGATGCTGGCGCGGTCACCCGTCAGCTAGTCGACGATAGCGTCACGTGCCGGCTTGTACTGGGGAACAACTTTGTCCGGAGGCACGGTCTGGGCCTGGACAACCGCGCGGCGCCGCCCCGCGTTCGACTGACCAGATACTCTCTGAGCTTGTTGACACAGATGCGCGGCATATGGCGGTTCTCGGGTGAAGCGGCGGGTCCCAATTCTTCCACGCCACGGGAACGCGAGCATCCCACAGAGAGTGTATGGCTCCCATACCAAGCAGCGACACTCCCACGTATATGGTGGAAGTTGGCGGCCGGGGGCGTATCAAGCCCTATTAACCGGTTGACCTTGGCTTAGCCATCACGTCGACTGTGGCGCATGGTCGGAACGCCCACAATGAGGCTCAAACGTGGATGACCGTTCCTGGCCGGGAGCGGGTTTTCCCTCCAGTCGCCGTAAGCTGAACTCGGCTGGCCGAGCACGCGCATCGAAAATCCAGCTTGCTGGTGTCTCGGTGAACCTTCGGTCTCGGCTCGTTCCGGTCGCTGGCCACAGTCAGATTCCTGACGCTTCAGTCGGCGTCCTTGAACTGCGGCCTAACCGACCGACCCGAACTGCATCATCGAAGGCCCGCCGCACAACAGCGTGACCACGACGCAAGGGCCACGGCTGGGTTCAAGCGGCGGGAAGTGACCCGTTGCGCCTTCACTACCAGGGCGTGGTTCGGTAGTCCTTCAGGAACTGTCCCCACACATGCTCGCCGGTGTTGATGCCGCCGATGATGGGGTCGAGGATGCGGGCCGCGCCGTCGATGATGTCCAGCGGCGGGTGAAAGCGGTGCTCGGCGGTCTTGCGCGCGGCGATGTCGACCGGGTCCTCGTCGGTGACCCAGCCGGTGTCGACGCTGTTCATGTGGATGCCATCGCCGTGGTAGTCCGCCGCGGCGGTGCGGGTCATCATGTTGAGCGCGGCCTTGGCCATGTTGGTGTGCGGGTGGCGCGTCGTCTTGAAGCTGCGATAGAACTGCCCTTCCACGGCCGAAACGTTGACGATGTGCTTGTCGCGGCCGGGCGTGCGCAGCATCAGCGGCTTGAGTCGCGCGTTGATGAGAAAGGGCGCGATGGCATTGACGAGTTGCACTTCGAGCAGCTCGACCGACGGCACTTCGTCCATCAGCATGCGCCATGAGTTGCGTCCGCGCAGGTCGACCTGCTGCAGGTCCTGGTCGAGCCGGCCTTCGGGAAACAGATGCTGCTGGGCCAGCAGCTCTTCGGCAAGCAGCGGTATCTGCGAAAGCTGCTGCCGCGCGCGTCAGGGCCGTGAGGGCCGGTATGGCGGTGGCGTGCGCCGTGTGCCTGGTGGCCAAATCGGACGCGTTCGCCTCGGGGGTTTCGGGCAGGATGCGGGCGCCGCGCAGTCCCTCGTAAGTGCCGATCAATTGCGAACAGCGGCCGGCGCGTGTGCAACGCCTGCCGTCTCGCCCGCCATCATGTGCGCGTAGAAGCCCGGCGGGCGCCGCACGGTCTGGCAGGCGTTGTTGACGATGAAGTCGAGGCGATCGCGCGTGCGTCAGCAGCTCGTGGCAGAAGGCTTCCACGCTGGGTGTGTGGCGCAGATCCAGGCCGAAGATCTCGAGGCGGTGGCCCCATTCACCGAAGTCCGCCTCCTGGGCATAGCGCGCTGCCGAGTCGCGCGGAAAGCGGGTGGTGACGATCAGGTGTGCGCCCGCGCGCAGCAGCTTGAGCCCCGTCTGGTAACCGATCTTGACGCGACCGCCGGTGAGCAAGGCGACGCGGCCTCGCAGGTCGGCCAGTTCCGTGCGTTTGCTGAAATTGAGCTTTGCGCAAGCCGGGCATAGTTGGTCGTAGAAGTGGTGGATGCGTTGGTACTTGGCTTTGCATACGTAGCAGTGCTTTGGCTCCAAGCGCGAACCTTGATGGTCGCCAGCGCTGTCTTCCAGTTTCGTGACGTCTTGTGCCGAGAAGCCAACAGGCGGGAAGAATGCGGGCGCGGTGAACACCGGTTTGCGGCGCAACGCGCGAATACCGGTCTCATGCAACACGGCATCGGTTTCGCGGGCGTGCGTCACACGGCGTTCCCGTGCAGCGGCCCTTCGCTTCTGGCGGCGTTCGCCATGGTCAGGGTGATGGACGCGCGCAATGGCTTGGAACAGGCGCTCGCGATCGGCGGGCGCCAGGACGTCGACGACGCTGGTATCCGCGGCGATTCGTTCAAGCAGAACGGTGGCGGCGTGCAGCTCCTGCAGCAGGTCGGGGTGGGGTTGTGGCGGCGTGGGGGCGGGGTCTTGGCTCATCTGAGGATTTTCAATGGTGATTGAACCGTAGGCGGCTAAAGCCGTACCACTCTTGACGGGTTCACAGATTCGGTAGAAGGGGCGGCGGCAGCGTCAGGTCGTTCGCTGCCAGCGGTACGGCAGCAATGCATCAATGCGGCTGTTCATGTGCGTGGGCAGCCACGTCGGCGTACGTCTGCAGCTCACCGCTTATCGGTCATTGAGGCCGAAAACATTCCCTTCAGGCTAATGATTCGGCCCTGTGAAGTATTAAGCGGCATAGCGAACGCGGCGGTCCTGGAAGTAGCTGATAACGCGCTCAGGGTTTTGCTCCAGCATCGCCATATGGTCGTTGGCCGCTTGACGTAACTTGGCCTTGGTTCGGACTGGCACGCGCTTGCCCATTTCCTGCTTCAGGTCTGCGTTGAGCCGCTCCTCGGGGTTGAGTTGCGGGCTGTAGCTGGGCAGGTAAAACAGCTCAATCTGGTCTTGACGCTCTGCCACCCACGCCTTGACCAGCTTGCTGTGGTGCACCCGCAGGTTGTCCAGGATCAGCAGGACTTTTCTGCCCGCATCTTTGATCAAGGCTTGCAGGAATTCAATGAGTTTTTCAGCATCAAAGGCCTCGTCAATGATCATCCAGCGTGTCTTACCCTGGCTGGTCACTGTGGCAATCATCGAAAGCTTTTGACGAGTGCCACCCACGGCCATTACCACAGGCGTTTTGCCAGTAGGCGCGAAGCTCCTGCCGCGCACATCGGTGTTGACCAAGGCAGTCTCGTCGCCCCAGTGAATCTCAGCGCCTTGTGCTCTGGCGCGCTGCTCGATGGCGGGGTACTCCCCCTGTAGCCAAGCCTGCACTGCAGCAGGGCTTTGTTCGTACGCGCGCTTGATTGGCTTTTGAGGCGTGAAGCCCCAGCGGGTGAGGTACTTGCCGATACTGCGTACTTGCAGTTTGATATCAAATTCTTGTTCGATGAGCTGGCCCACCGCAGCGCGGCTCCATAGATGAAAGTCCATCTTGAGTTGCTCGGGGCGTTGATCGGTGATCGTGCGCTGGATCGTCTCTTCCTGCGCTTGACTGAGCACCCGGCCATCGCCCCTGGCTCGTCCACGCGCAGCAGGGCGAACAGCACTCCAGCCGCCTGCCTCATACAAGTCGATGGCTGCTCGCACCGGCGGGTAGCTCAGCCCCGTCATCGCCACAATCTGCATGATCTTGATGCCCTTTTTGTGCAGCCTCACCACTTGCTTGCGCCGCTCGTGGAGTTGCTCCAGCGTTTGTTTTCTCGCGTTCTCTTTTTCCATCCCCATCGGATCAAGAAAACCGCGAAAAATTCATACTTTATCGGGCCTTATCTATAATGCAGGTATGCGGCCGAGACCATCAGTTCAGAGGCTGGTCGCAACCGGCAGCACCCGCTGCGAAGCCGTCATACGTGGATGGAGGTGCGGCTACTGACCGATCTCGAGTTGCCTGCAGTTTGACGCGCGGGTCGGCGATCCGCGAAGCGCTCTGGTCGAGCACATCCTCACTCCTCCAGGACCGCAAAGGGTGCGCGCGTGTGCCGCTTGATGCGGCATGAGCCCATCCTCCCTCCCGCTCGTCCGACGACGATCACGAAACCGGCGGCCCGTTTCGATGGGCCAAGGGCGGAGCCGCACGCCACCCGGACCAGACAACAGCGCACAGGCCAAGCCTCACGGTCAACCCACGCAGGGCGGCGTTTGCGGCATATGCCTGTTTCGGCTGGGCGGGCTCCACCGGCACCGGTTGACCGACAAGACCATCCATCGCCGCGCTGACCCGGCGCCCTGGGCAGTACGATGGCCTTTGAATCCCTGTACGTGCCACGCGGTACCCAACCTCCCTTAGGAGATCCAGCCGATGACTGCCCCCCACTTCCAGTCCGCTACTGCGTTGGCACAGCAGCTGCGCAACGGACACCTCGGCGCGCGCGAGTTGCTCGAGCATTACCTTGCCCGCATCGACCGCTTCAATCCGGAGCTGAATGCGGTGATCTGGCAGGACCGAGGCGCCGCCCGTGCACGCGCCGACGCGGCCGACGCAACGCGCATTGCCGGCGAGCCAATCGGGCTGCTGCACGGGCTGCCCATGACGATCAAGGAGAGTTACGACTTGGCCGGGGCGCCGACCCACTGGGGCATCCCGGCGCTACGCGACAAGGTCGCGGACGCGGATGCGCTGGCCGTGCAGCGCCTGAGCGCCGCCGGTGCCAACGTGTTCGGCAAGACCAACGTCCCGCTGCGCCTGGCCGACTTCCAGAGCTACAACGAGATCTGCGGCACCACCAGCAACCCCTGGGACAGTGGCCGCACGCCGGGCGGGTCGTCCGGCGGCTCGGCGGCGTGCCTCGCCGCCGGCCTCACCGGCCTGGAGATCGGCAGCGACATCGGAGGCTCGATCCGCAACCCCGCGCACTACTGCGGCGTGTTCGGCCACAAGCCGACCTGGAGCCTGCTGCCGATGCGTGGCCACGCGTTGGCCAGCAGCCTGACCCCGACCGACATCTCGGTGATCGGCCCGCTGGCCCGCTCCGCCGACGACCTCGAGCTGGCGTTGAACCTGATGGCGGGCCCGGACCGGCTCGAGGCGGCGGGCGTGGGCCTGCACCTGCCACGCCTCGACGGCGCGATGCGCACGCTGCGCATTGCGGTGTGGAAGACCGACCCGATGTGCCCGGTCTCCGCGGCGGTTGCGGCCAAGGTCGACGCCGTGGCGGCGGCACTGGCCGCCCAAGGTGCGACGATCGACTGCGAGGCGCGGCCGGCATTTGCCAGCGAGCACAGCCACCGGCTGTTCATGACCCTGCTGATGTCGGCCATGGCGGCGCGTTTCGACGATGACGAGTTCGCCCGATTCGTCGCTGCCGCCGATGCACTCGATCCGCAAGACCAAAGTGAGGCCGCGCAAACCCTGCGCGCGCAAACCTTGCGTGCGCGCGACTGGGCGCGCGCCAACGAAGGCCGCACCAGACTGCGCTGGGCCTGGCAGCGCTTCTTCGAGCAGTGGGACTTCGTGCTCGCGCCCATCATGCCGACGACGGCGTTCGCGCACGACCACCGCGCGCCCGGCGAACGCACGATCGAGATCGACGGCACCGCCTACCCCTATTTCATGCAGACGTTCTGGGCCGGGCTGGCGGGCGTGTCGTACCTGCCGGCGACGGTGATTCCAGCAGGACCGGGGCCCGATGGGCTGCCGATCGGGTTGCAGATCATCGGGCCGGCGTACGGTGACCTGCGCACGATCGGCCTGGCGCAGCGATTGGAACGGATGGGCTTTGCCTTCCGGGCGCCCCCGGGCTTCGACTGACGCCGAGGTCTGGTTGGCTGCGCCGCCTGCTCTCCTCAGGCTGTCGGCAGCGGTCGCAAAGATGCTGGCGCCGCATCAGCGAGCCAGCCGCTGCTGCTTCGGCAATCGATCACCTACCGTATCGACGACCTGGCGCAGGGTGCGGGGTCCCTTCGCGGTCGATCCGCACCGTCTCGATGCGCCAGTGCTTGACGCCGCGAGCCGTGATGTCGAGCCACAGGATGGCGCCGGTGTTGTTGACGGCGGCATCAAAACCATCGAACACGAAATTGCCGAGGCTGTAGATGATCGGCTTGCCACGGTAGGTCTCGGTGTCCTGCATCACATGCGGGTGGCTGCCGACCACCGCATCGGCGCCGGCATCGATCAGCAGGCGCGCCAGTTCGCGCTGGCGCGCGCTGGCCACGGTTTCGTGCTCCTGGCC
The DNA here is from genome assembly GCA_963761295.1 of uncultured beta proteobacterium. Classification (GTDB taxonomy): domain Bacteria; phylum Pseudomonadota; class Gammaproteobacteria; order Burkholderiales; family Burkholderiaceae_C; genus JBBPYC01. Next base: position 67,163 of record CAVXGG010000009.1, on the reverse strand, counting down.
CCAGTGCAGGTAGGGAATCACGACATCGGCCTGCTGCCGCGCGAGCGCAATGTCGTACGCCATCTGCTCTTCGTCGGCCCAGGCCACGCCCGCGGTCGGTCGCCGGCTTCGAAGCGGCGCGGGAAGAAGTGGTTGTAGCCGAGCAAGGCGATGCGCACGCCTTTGCGCTCGACGACCAGCGGCTGATGCGCATGACGCAGATCGGGGCCGCCGCCGAAGTACGGCAGGCCCGCCTGGTCCAGCCGGCCGAGCATCTCGGCAAAGGCGTCGCGGCCGAAATCGCCGCTGTGGTTGTTCGCCACGCTGACGACGTCGACGTGCCGTTTGAGCACCGGCAGCACGCTCGGCCGGGCCAGGAAGGTCCAGGGCTTGTCGACGGCCTTTCCTTTGGCGGCGATCACGCACTCGAGATTGGCGATGCGCAGGTCGGCCTGCCCCAGCAGCGGGGCGACATGGTGAAACGGATCGCCACCGCGCGCAATCGTGCGACCCGGCCCGTCCGCCAGCATCACGTCGCCCAGCCAAGCCAGACGGACGACCGGGTCGGCGTCCGGCTGGCGCCAGCGCCGCAGCCGGCGCAGCAGGGTGCTGCGCTACCGTGGTCGATGGCCGCACCCTTGCCGCGCCGCCATCCCGCAACGCGCAGCCATAGCGGAACTCGCGCCCCAGCACACTGGAATAGACGAGCTGCCAACCGGTCAGCGCCGCGACACCGTCGCCGCTCGGGACGAACGGCGCCGACAGTCGCACTTGCTGCACGCATCGGCGAGCCCGCCGCCATCAGGTCACTGACCGACAAGGTGATCGATCGAATCTCCTCTTCGCTGCCCAGCACCACCGCCTTGAACCCGAAGCGTTCGGCGACGATCACGGTCTGCGCAGCGTACGGGTCGGCGCTGGGGGTCTGCACAAGCATCTGCCGGCCGCCGCCATATTGCAGTTCGCAGTGGAGTTGGGTGCCCGGCGCGATGGGTTGCACCGGCGCAACGAAGTCTGCCGCGTGGCTCGCTGATGTCAACAGGACGAATAGCAGCGCCGCCACCGATGGCCCACGTCGACGGCGCTGACGCGGCGCAGCCAGCCGCTGCCACTCGGGCGGCGAATCGGGCAACGTGCCGGCCGGGTGCGAGGCTGTTGCCAGCACCGGAGGCTGCGGGCTGGGGCATTGCCTGGAAGAACAGTCTCATTCGCGAGTTCGCCGTTGGCTGCCGGAGATGGCGGTGTCGTCGATCGTACGCGGCCGTGCCCGGCTTGAATGTTCACAGTATCGGCCTCGTGCACCGCCTCGAGTGTGAATTCGCACCAAGCATTCGCGGCGTGGAAACCTGCCGAGGCTGGTGCGCGCGCCGCAGGACCGCGCATCGCCATGATCGAGACGAGCGGCTGGGACGCTCACAGCGCGCAGGACACGCGCCTGGCTAGGCAACTGCTCGGCCTGGACGGCCGGATCGGCGGGCTGCGCGGAAGAATGGGCGCCATATGGGCGCAGACAGTCGTCCTGATCGCCAATGAGTTCGGACGCACAATCGCTGCCAACGGCACCGGCAGCACGGACCACGGCACCGCAGGTGCCGCCATGGTGATCGGTGGCGCGGTGCGTGGCGGGAGGATCGTCACCGATTGGCCGGGCCTCGTGCTTGGCAATCTGCTCGAAGGCCGTGACCTCAAGCCCACCCTGGCACTGGACGCGGTGATTGCTTCAACGTGTGCCGAGGCTCTCAAGCTGGACCTGGAGCCGCACGATGCAGGTTCTGTTCCCGGGCGCCCAACGGTATAAGGCGGTGCCGCGGATGCTGCGCATATAGCGACTGAGGGACTTCCTTCGGGAAGATCGCGAAGTCAACCGACCGCTGAGTGGTGGCCTCGCTGACCGTCTCTTGATGGCCGAGAACGTAAGCACGAGGTTGCGCCAGAAAGCCCACTCTTGATTCGTCGGCGCAGCGTGCCAAGGGTCAGCTTGCTGCGACCCCAGGGAAAACTAGCCTTCGGCCATTACTTGCCGCCAATAAGCGGCAGCTTCTTAGGGAAGGTCTGCATAAATCGAGTTGAGACGTGCTGTTGCAGATGAAGCGACGCGGCGAGCGAAATAGCGTTGCTCGATTGCGGTTTGTCAGGCGCTTTCCAGCTGTTTTCAACCGTTTTGTCGGTTTGCAGACGCACTCATGCTTTCGCTGCCATCAGATGACGCCTTGCCATCCACAGGTTGGCCAGCGCAAACAGCGTGTGCAGCTGCGCGGTGTTCTTGCCGAGGCCGCGGTAGCGCACCTTCACATGGCCCCATTGCCGCTTGAGCACTCGGAACGGGTGCTCGACCTTGGCCCGCACGCTGGCCTTGAGTTGCTCCAGCTGGTCGGTGAGCCGGTCAACCCACTTGGTCTTGTCCAGTTGCCTGCGCTTGCCCGGGTGCATCGCGATGTTCCAGCGCACGCTGCTCGCGGCATCGGCCCGCTTGTGGGCGCCCTGGTAGCCCGCGTCGCCCCAGGCTTCCGTCTCCTCGCCGTGCAGCAGCGCGTTGGCTTCCACCACGTCGTGGACGCTGCCGCTGGTGCCGCGCACCGTGTGCACCAGACCGGAGTCGGCGTCCACGCCGATGTGCGCCTTCATGCCGAAGTACCACTGTTGGCCCTTCCTGCTTTGCTTCATCTCAGGGTCGCGCTCGCCCGCGGCGTTCTTCGTCGAACTCGGCGCTGCAATGAGCGTGGCGTCCACCACCGTGCCAGTGCGCAGCAGCAGGCCCTTGCTGCTCAGCAGCTCGTTGACCACCCCAAGAATTTGCGGCGCCAGCTTGTGGTCTTCGAGCAAGCGGCGAAAGCGCAAGATCGTCGTCTCGTCCGGCAGTCGGGTGTCCCAGCCAAGCGAGGCGAACTCCCGAAACAGCGGCACGTCATGCAGCGCTTCTTCCATTGCCGGGTCACTGAGCGTGAACCACTGCTGCATGAAGTGGATGCGCAGCATCGTCTCAATAGCAAACGGCGGGCGACCCCGCTTGCCTTCGGGCGCATACGGCGCGATCAACTCGACCAATGAGCCCCAAGGCACCACGCGCTCCATCTCGGCCAGGAACTGCCGCTTCCGCGTGCGCTTCGTCGTCAGGTCCCGCCCCAGGTCAGCTTGCTTCATGAGGTCAGATTCTGCGTGCGCCCGCATCGTCAGCCAAGCACAATCGGCCGGGCTTTATGCAGACCTTCCTTAGCACCTCATAACTTCGATATCGGTTGCCAGTATGTATTTCAAGGAAGCAGCAGGCAGCAGGCAGCTGCAAATAATCGCCCACGGAATTGACGCATTGCTGGGCTCGAGTTCTTCTTTATGCAGAGGGCGGGGAAAAAGACCTCACTCCTTGCTGCGAGCAGCATAAGGAAGAACTGCGACTACAAGAGCACTTGGCCGGCCCTACTGCGTCGGGGCGTTCGTCGTGGGGCTGGAATGGGTCGTCGTGCCGGTGGTCAAGGCCGGCGGCAGTATCGTGAAGGTCTTGCCAATCGCGTTCAGGCGGTTTAGGTGCATGTCGTGCAGTTCGGTCACGATGACCGCATAAGAGTGAATGCTGCGGGCGCGGGCGTGCGTGCGCGAGTCCCATCCAGCGCGTGGGCAAGCGATCGGCTGCAGATTGGTCGCTGTCAACGACGCATCGTCGATCTTGCCGCCACCGCCCACCAGGTTGTTCGCGAACCAGCCCCTGTTATCCAGGAAAATGGGCTCCCCGACGCTGTTTCCGTCCCGCCCGAGCCCGACGACAGTGATCTGAGCACCCTTGTACGATTCCGCTGAAGTCGAGTCGCCGATGCAGGCGTTGTCGGCGCAGCGCTGCTTCAAGGTGGGTTCCATCGAGATCCCGAACTTCGCGGTCACCGACAGCTCCCCGGGCTTGATCGGGCAGCGCTCGGGCTTGCGGATGGAGATCGTATACGGGACAGTCCAGACCGGGTTCGCTAGGCACAACGCGCTGTCGACACCCACGCCGCGCTGGCCGTGAAGGATCAGGGCGCCGGCGCCGTAATTTATGTTCGAAGGCCGAAAGGACTGCAGGGCTGTGTGCGACGGTAGCGATTGGGCACCCGCTGGAATCGGCAGAAATTGTCGCGAGCCAGCCTTGACATGCAGTAGGCGAAGACGCATCTCGCTCACGTCATTGCGCGAAAAGACATAGTCGTTCCTTCCGCGCCAGCGTGTCTGCACCCAGACCTCAACCTTGTCCGGGTCAAGCCTCCCGCGCGGAACCAGCGCCGACCTGGCGCCGTCGAAACTGCCGTTGCCGCCGATCGCGCCGTCCATGTTCTCGAAGGTGCAGCTGGCGTCGTGCCAGTCGAGTTCATCGATGTCGGAGTTGAAACGGCAGTTGGAGTCGAGGTGGAGCATGCAGATCGGCCCGTCCGTAAGCACGGTGTTGCCGTCTCGGTAGGCATTCGCAGCCACGTCCGAGGGCGAGGTCGACACCGCTTCCTCAATCGCGCCGAGGGTTTCTGGAGCGGCCCTCGGGTCCACGAACTCTCCGGGCTTGCGGCTCCTGTCATCGGCCAGAGCATAGGTTCTGACACGGCCAAAGGCGTTGGCATTCAAGGACATGAGCTTCGGCTCGCCGAACACCTCGTTGACGCCGACCCCGTTGACCGATATCGCTGTCGCCTCGAGGATGATGGTCGCCGGGATCGAGGCCGAATAGTTGAAGTCGCCGTGCGCATCGGTCCCGGCGCTCATGTAGACCTTGCGGATGAACTTCCGGTCGGCGTCATCGGAGAACGAGAAACTTAAGCCGCCTGCCACGTGGTCGACATACTGCTTGAATGCACCCCGCGCGCCGCTGAACTCGTCCGCCCAGTTTGCCTTTCCGATGAAGCGCTGCGTGCTCCCCGCCCCGCTGAAGGGGTTCAGGTTGGTCCGGGCTTGACTTGCGAGGCGGCCGTTCGCCACACGGTCGTGCTTGCCATTCCAGACCTGCGCGCCCTTGTAGACGAAGTCCCTGCCAGTCGTCGAAACCTGAGGTCCGCCCCGTCCGGTTGTGCCGAAGGGTCCCCATCCCAAGGCCATATGGAAATATTCCGTTGGCCAGCCGAAGTTGTTCGAGAAGGGATGCGCGGCGTATCCGAAGCCGTCTGTACGCGCGATTTGAGTAAGAACACTCTGCAGCAGCAGTGGATTTGCCTCGCCTCGCGGCAAGCGCTCGAGAATGCGTTCAAGGCCCGCAGAGATTAGCCCGCTGCCGAAGAAGTTCGGCAACTGCTGCTGCACAATTTCTTCGACGCTGATATTGCCTCCATGCCATGGCCCGTCGAAATGCGGCGCGCCATATGCAAGGAAGTGGCTCCCCCAATCGGGTATGCCGCTGGCAACGATTTTGCCCGTGCCAGGAAGCGTAACTTCTTCGCCTGCCAGAGCGCCGAAAGTGTTCCGATACCAATCGAATTCCTCCAGACCCGCGCCTCGGCCCGCGGTCGGCCCCGCTCCGGGACTGCCGCCATGGTCGAACGGGGCGCCTGAGTAGAAGCTATTGTGGTCGGTGATCGCCAATTGATGTCTTGAAATCCCTCCAGTTTCCATCGACTAAGTTGGTGTCGAGCATCCCAATCGCGTATGCAGACTCGACCAGCATCGCGATCGGTCCACCGAACGCCTTGTAGCCGGTGTCGACATCCAACTTGTCACCATGCGTCTGCTCGGCGATGGTGTGGACGTGGATGTCGAAATGTCGATCCGCCTTCGAGAACCTGGGGAGCGGACTGGCCGGGTCTACGACCACGCGAAGGACCTTCGTGGTTACCCCCGCGCCAACCGTTGCGATCGTCCCGCGCAGCAGTTTCGGCCCGGGTAGGCCAACAAGGCCCGGCGGTCCCAGGCACGCCGTCGGAATGCGTACGACATAGTGCCAATGGGCGGGCACCGACGCGTTTTGTAGCGTCGTAGTGAGGAATCCCAGGTCGTCGACGATCTCGATCGCATGGGTAGCGCCTGCGCCTGTGCACGTGGTTTTGTCTGGGCCTTGAAGATCATCCCGAAAAATCAGGGCTCCCGGGGTGCTGGTAGCTGGGTCGAACATCGAAAGCTCGAGTCTTTCGATTCGTTCGTTACCCGGTTCGGCGGCGAAGAACAGCACCGGAACGTAGTTCCTGATGGTTCGCCAGGGCGCGTCGACGATGAAATCCGTTCCCGCGGTATCGACATAGGACCGCGCCGGTCCCACGGCAACGAAGAGAAGAGCAACTGCCAGCATCAGCGATGCAAACGGGTGACGAGCGATGATCATGGGTTTCTCCAATGAAAAGTGCTGTGCATGGCCCAACCGCACGACTGCGTTTCTTTTGCACGTGGGCGACGCAGCAGACGTTGAGCACGCTTTGGATATCGGCGCACTGCCCGACACCGCTCGGCAACGTCAGCGGGCCTGCGTACAGCACCATGTCCGGTTCGTCGTTGCCGTCGAGGAGTCTCAGCGACGCACCGCCTTCCGAGGTCGGTACTCTTTAAGAAAAGCTGCAGCGTTTGCACTACCCCAAGCTACGCCGTTTGCCGTATTCGTGCAAATCAGATGTCGCTATAAATCAGGGTTTGCCCCCATTGGTGCTCTTCGGCCGCAAACGACTACTGCAGTCAGCGAACCACATGCTCGCCCGCACGTCCCGGCGCCGCTGGTGCGCAATGCATCCTTTGACCGTCGCCACGTTCGTTGTGCACCAAGGCTGTTTGGAAGGTGGCGAGTAGCAAGCGTGGACGGAACGCGAACTTGTCGGAATGGACGATGTCTGCACAGACCGCCTCCGCCGATTTTTGCCGAAGATGCTCGGCAATCTCGGGTCTTCTATCGCTTCTACCGCTTCGACCCGCGGCCGTGGCGGTTGGGGCATGGTGCAGCAGCCGCGAACGCGCCCGGCTGTGACTGCTTTGCGGCCGTCAGTCTTGGGAGTCAGATGCCCGCTTTGGGTGGATTGCGTGAGCAGGTGAGCTTGAGCAGCGGTCATTCGGTCAATGCGCGGCACGGCGTGATACCAGGTCACTTCCCGAACGTCAGCAGCACCTTCAGGAGCGGTCGGCCGCACGGCACGTAGCCAAGGCACTGAATGACTGCGATGCGGTCGACACCGTAAGTTCGACGGTCACAACCCACCGGCCGCACCCGCTGCGGAGCAGCCGTTCGACCTTGCGAAGCAGCCGTTCGTCGAAGCACGGCGACTGACCGCTGCGAGTCGACTGCAGGCCGATGTGATGATCTGGCTCAGCGATCGATGCCTCTCGCAGAGCAACGGCATGTGCAGCTCGCGGGGCAGGCTCGAGTCAGTCGGTCAGTTCATCGGCGTCAGCTCAAGTCGCCATGCGGAGGTCGCCGCCGCGAACCAACCCGCGTTGCCTGCGTTCTTTGACGATCTGCTTGGGCCCAGTCAAGGTGTTGAAGCCTCAGATTGAAAGAGATCAACGCAGTCGTCGGCAGGCGGGTCGTCACCAGTCAGCCACGCCATCAACAGCTCGGGCCGCGTGATGAACCGCACCTGCGCAAAACCGATGAGCCGCAGCTTCACTCCCGGTGGGGGCTCGCGGCGGCGGATCGCGCCCTCCAGCATGTTGGCGCCCACCCCGGAGCGGCGCGCAAAGTCGCTCAGGCGCATCAGCGCGAGAGCCATCGGGGTTGTTTGAGGTTTGTCCATGCGCAGCAGTGTGTGCGGCACCATCGGGATCTTCGCTGCGGTCAAGTTTCGCAACTGCGTCGGGGAGCGAAGATTGCTCGAGGATTTTTCGAACTCCGCATATTGCATGGCCTCGGAAGAATCGCGCCAAGGATTTGCGCTTATTCAACCGACCACGCGGAGCTTGCCCGGCTCGGATGTGCGGTCGAACGTCACGCGAGATTTTTCAAGAATCCACACTTCGACACGCTCATGATGCACGCGCAGCAGGTCGAGCGGGCGCACGCGGTAATACTTTTCGGCGGTCGCGCTCGGTTTGTGTCCGATGACTTGAGCCACGACGCCGGCCGGAATCTCCAGCCGCTCAGCTAGGCTGCCAAAGCTACGGCGCAGGCCGTGCAGGGTCAGTCCATCAATGCCTGCCACCTTGCATGCTTGCGTCAGAGCATGGTTGGGGCTGCTCATTGGTCCGTCGGTGCGTGAGCTGGCGAACACCCATTCGTTGCGCCGTGGCAGCCCCTGCAACAGATGCGCGACGTAGGGAGTCATGGGGATGACCCGTTCGCCTTCCACCTTGTCGCGAATGGTGATGCCGCGCCACTTCGTATTTAGGTCGTCCCACCGCATCGCCAGCACTTCGCCGGTCCGCGCCCCGGTCAGCAGCAGCGCCTGCAGATAGGCGGCAGTCACTGCGCTTTGAGTGTCGCGCACGGCGGCGAACCACGCAACCAGTTGTTCCTTGAGTAGCGCATCTGCCTTCGGCTTCGCTGTGCCTAGCGCCTCGCGCGTCTTGCGTGCTTGCGTGTCTTGCGTGTCTTGGCCAGATTGCGCTCGGGCATCAGATCCGCATAGTCGGGATGCTCGGTGCACCACGTCAGGAACGCGCGCAGCAGCCTCCAAGCCAGCCGAGCGGCGGTCGGTCGCGACTTCGCTTCGCGCGTCGCCCATACTTTAATGGCGGGCGCGGTCAGATCACGTAGGGGCAGGGCGAGCAGTGCGTTGAGCGGGCCATCGGATGTCACGCCTCGCCCACGTGTGCCGCGTTGGGAGGGCCTACCGCCAGCGCGTGCTGGTTGAAGATGGTCCGCGTAGTGGCGCTCGCCCCAATGGGGCTGGCGATCAAGCAGGTAGGCGGCCCATGCTCCGCCTACTGTGACGGCTGCCAGCGCATCGGCTGCTGCCGCAGCAACGGCTGTTTCTTTTTGCGCCTGCGCGGCTGCCAGAGCACTGCGTTTCAGGTCTCGCGGGTCGGTGCCTTCGTCGATCAGACGTTGCAGCTCGCGCGCCTTGTCGCGAGCATTCGGGATGGTCCACGCATCGGGGCTGCCGATCGTGATTCGTATGGTCGTGTTCTGCTAGCGGCCTTGGAAAACGTAGGCAGGCTTTCCAGTCGGCGTCGAACGCACGCCGAGCCCTGCGGCTACCGCATCCCACAGGAACGCCTGCGACTGCCCACAGGGCATGTGGAACCGAACACACGCCCTGCGGTCAGCGTGACCTTGGCTATCTTCTAACCCCTGCTATGCCGCTTACATCCCAGCCGAGGTAAGGGCGGATGTAAGCCGATTTTCGGTAATCGGATGTATTCCGATACGTTCCGATGGCAGCGGTTCCAGCTACACTGTAGCTATAAGTGCATGATTTACATCACTATTTCCTGTAGCCAGTCTACAGGGCAAAACTGCCTTAAAGCGGATTTTTAGTCCGTTGGTCGGCTGTTCGAACCTGCCACGTCCTACCAGTCATAGAGCATCAGGGCTACATGGCTCTTCTTCTTTCGGCGTCCAGTTCGCAGTGCGTCTGTGTCTCCAGATGCGGGCCAGGTGGTCATCCGCATCGCTGACGGATGCACCACGCACGGTTTTTTGATCGCGCAAGGTTTGTCATGCAGATGCCACAAGTCGGCATCTGCAATCTCTCGACGATGTACTGCTCTTACAACACCTTCAGACTGGCTTGAACATCGCCACCACACCGTCTGCTGCTTCGGTCGGCTTGAAGCAGACCCTCACACGCTGCCCGATCGCGAGCGTGTCGAGGTCGCAGTCGACGATGTTGGTCAGCATCGTGACCCCTTCATCCAGCGTCACGTAGGCGATTGCATAAGGCACCGGCCCCGCGCGACGCGTCACGCTCACGCTGTAGATGGTGCCGGTCCCAGCTGCGTCGATCCATTCGGTGTCGCCTTGGCAGAACGGACACACCGGGCGCGGGTACCAATGCGGCTTGGCACACACGGTGCAACGCCGCAGGCGCAGCAAACCCTCCTTTGCTGCGGTAAAGAACGGCTCGGTTGCCGCGTCGATCAGATTCGCCGGCAGCGGCCGGTCATGGTGCATCGTCGTCATGTTGCCGGTCACTCCCGTTCCATGATCAAGGTGCCACTGCCGTGCCGGATGCCGAGCAGCCCACCCATGCCTTGTGCCAGTGCAAGCCTGCAATCCGGCACCTGGACGGCGGGATGCGCTTCGCCGCGCAACTGACGCACGGCCTCAATCACCTTGGTGATGCCGCCGCGGTTGGCGGGATGGTTGTTGCACAGGCCACCGCCGTCGGTATTGAACGGCAGTTTGCCGATGCCAGAAATCAGATTCCCATCGGAAACGAAGCGGCCACCTTCGCCTTTTTTGCAGAACCCCAGGTCTTCGAGCTGCATCAATACCGTGATCGTGAAGCTGTCGTAGATCGATGCGTACTGGATGTCGGCCGGCGTCACGCCCGCCTCTTCGAACGCGCGCGGGCCCGATAGCGCGGCTGCCGACCAGCTGAGGTCGACTTGGCCGCCGAGTTGCCCCTTGATCGCTTCACCGGCGCCGAGCACGTTCACGATCGGGCGCTTGAGCGACTGTGCGATCTCGGGCCGTGTCACGACCAGCGCGCCGCCGCCGTCGCTCACCACGCAGCAATCGAGCTTGTGCAGCGGGTCCGAGATCATCGGCGACGCGAGCACGTCGTCCACGCTCACCAACTCGCGCAGCATCGCCTGCGGGTTGTGTTGTGCATGAGTCGATGCGGCGACCTTGATCCACGCGAGCTGCTCGCTCGTGGTGCCGAATTCGTGCATATGGCGCGCGGCCACCAACGCATAGGCATTCACCGTGACCGGGCCGTACGGTGCCTCCCAGGGCGCATCCGGCACCAGCGCGTTCACGGGTCGCGGCGCGACCCCGCTTGATCCTTCGCTGCGCGGCCGGCCGGCAAGCGTGATCAACGCCACGTCGCAACGGCCGGCTGCGATCGCCTGGGCGGCGTGCGCGACATGGATCAGATAGGACGATCCGCCCGTGTCGGTCGAATCGACCTGACGCAGCCGATGCAAGCCCAGATAGTCGGCCATGTTGTTCGGACCCATGCCGGGCGCGTCGCCTGCGCAGAAGTAACCGTCCACATCCTGCAGCGTCAAGCCCGCATCGGCCAACGCTCCGCGCGCGCATTCGGCATGCAGTTGCGCCACCGTCTTGTCGGGCGCCTTGCGGGTCGGATGTTCGAAAGCGCCTGCGATGCAGGCTTTGCGGCGAATGGTCATGGGCGGGCGTGCGGCGGGAGTGGACGATCGGAGTTCGGCCACCTAGCTTAATCGCCGGACGCCTTGCCGGCCAGATCGATGCTGTGGATGATCGGCAGCAAATCGTCTGGTCAGCCTTGGATAGACTGGCCGCGACTTGGCACGAGAGGCTACGTGGATGCATGCATGGTCGAAGGGCATCGTGGGCGGCTTGGCCTGCGGTTTGGTTGCACTCGCGCAGGCTGCGACGATCACGCACGTCAGCCCGCAGGGCGAAGTGGCTTCCGTCCAGCAGGTGGCCATACGGTTTTTCACCGGCGTCGTCACGCTCGGCGATGCGAGGGCCATCGATCCCGCGGTGCTGACGTGCGAAGGCGTCGTGCCCCCAGGCGGTGGCCGCTGGTCGAGCGACCGCGAGTGGTTGTACGATTTCGAGCAGCCGCTCTGACCCGGCACCGCGTGCATGCTGACCACCCGCACGGACTGGCAGCCGTTGAACGGCAGCCTGATCGGTACCAGCAAATTCGCGTTCCACACCGGCGGCCCGGCCGTGGTGTCGACCCAGCCCTGATCTTGGTGGTGAATTCGCCACCTCATGTGCACCATTCGTACTGACCTCGTGGCTTGCGGCAATGGTGATGCACGGGTGCGCGGCGAATCCGATGGAGGCCGACGATGTCTCTGTCTGCCCAGCAATCGAAAGCGATCACCTGGGAGATGGTCTGAATGGCGCGCACGATCTATTTTGACGGCAGCGCGGTCATGCATTTGATCGACGTGCTTCACTTTATCCGGGTTGCAAAGGCACTCGGTCGATTTGACGAGTGGCTGTCAATGCCAGTCTGGCAGCTTGACAGCGCAGCCCGACGATTGCCGCATCGGTAGCGCGCCTGCATGGAGATGCCTCTCGTGCATTACCTTGTAATGCACGAGAGGGGCTAACGGACACGGCGTCAAACCAGCTCGTCCAGGCGCGCATCGACGGCGAGACCAAGGCGGAAGCGGCAGCCGTCCTGGCGGCCATGGGCTTGACCGTGTCCGAGGCGGTGCGCCTGTTGCTCACGAAGGCGGCCAGCATCGAAGCGCTGTTCGCCGACCTCAGTGCGGACGATTGACCGCACCGGGCAGTTCAGGCGGGACTACAGGCGGGAGAAGAAAGGGCAGCACCGGGCCGTGGCTCGATGGCGGGTTGAACGCCGCTCTGGTCGCGCTGGTCGACAATGGCCCGCTGGGGCCTCGCCACCGTGATCACGCGCTGACGGGGAGCTGGCAGGATCATCGACGTACCGCCTTGTGTCGTGGTGGCGCAGCCGTGGAGAACCTGGCCCATGGTGCCTCCTTCCAATCAAGGCAGAAGATTGCACCCCCAAAACCTGGGACCAAACACCTAGGGCGCCGTTGCCGCCTTCGGGCGTCGCGGCGCTGACCGTGGGATTCGACGATGCGCACGAACCGCCGCGCGGCGAACTGTTTTTAGCCGGCACCGAGCGCGTGCTGCACCAGGCGGCCACTCCTCAGGTGGCCGCGGAAGGACCCGTGCCGGCGGCGCGCCGTTTCGGCATTGCGAGTCCGCGCGACGGCAGCATCTTCGCGCTGAACCCCGACATCCCGCCAGGCGCGCAACACGTCGTGTTCGAGGGCGAGCCGGGCCGCTGGATGCTCGACGGTGCGCCGATCGGCGCCTCGGGCGCAACCCGGGTGCGGTGGACGCTCTGGCCGGGGAAGCATCGGCTCGCGTTGCATCGACGCGACGGATCGCTTGCGCAGACGATCGAATTCGAGGTTCGCGGTGCCGTCCTACACACACTGCCGACAATGGACGGGAAGGTGGAAGCGGCGTCGAGTGACTGAGCGCAGGGAAAGTCCCGCAGGATACGATCCCGCCTCGGGAATGGCCGCTTTCGGTACGTTGCCACCTCTTCGACGCGCAGTTGCGATAGGGGAAAACCCTTAGACTGATTCCATGTTTACGAATGCGAGCGAAATCCGCTACCCCCTCATGCCGTTGAGTGTCCCGATTGGGCAGTCAAATTTTGCGGGCGACGACGGCGCAAGCCGGTTTCGGCCGCTGGTGCCGATCCGCTCGCTCGGGCCGTCGCAGCGGGGTCGCATTGCCGCGCATTTGCTGGCGCTCGACGAGCGGGACCGCTACCTGCGCTTCGGCTACGCCGCGCGCGATGAGCAGATCGAAGCGTATGTCGAGGGGCTCGACTTCGAGCGCGACGACATCTACGGCGTGTTCAACCGGCGGCTGCAATTGATCGCGATGGCGCATCTCGCGTTCGCTGGCCAGCAGCAGGGGTGTGAATCGTGTGCCGAGTTCGGCGTGTCGGTCGCGCGCCATGCACGCGGCCGCAGGTATGCCACCCGGCTGTTCGAGCGCGCGGCGATGCACGCACGCAACGAGGGCGTGGAGCTGCTGTTCATCCATGCGCTGTCGGAGAACACCGCGATGCTGCGCATCGCACGAAAAGCCGGCGCCATGCTCGACCGCGCGGGCTCCGAAACCGATGCTTATCTGCGGCTGCCGCCGGCCACCGTGGACACGCATCTGCGCGAGTGGATGGAAGCCGGCTTTGCCGAGGCCGATTTCCACCTCAAGCGGCAAGCCCGGCAGTTCCAGACGTTTCGCGAGCGCTTCTGGGGCGCGCATCACGCGCCGGTCACATCGGGCCCCGCGGGCTCCGCGCCCGGCCCCTGAGCGATGTCGCCGCAGCCGCTGTGCGCCTCCTTCGTGCCGGCAGCCAGCGTCGAGCAGGCGCTGGCCGAGGCGAGCCGTGCCGGGCTGCCTCGGCTCGATGCCCAGCGGTTGTTGCTGCATGTGCTCGGCCCGGCGGCATCGGGTCGGGCCTGGCTGCATGCGCACGGCGCCGATCCGGTGGAGCCTGCGGCACACCGCCGTTTTCTGGCGCTGTGCGAGCGCCGCGCAGCCGATGTGCCGCTGGCTTATCTGATCGGCACACGTGAGTTTCATGGCCTGACGCTGGCGATCGATGCACGCGTGCTGGATCCTCGGCCGGACACCGAAACGCTGGTCGACTGGGCGCTCGACGTGTGTCGCAGCCTGCTGCGTCCGCGGGTGCTGGACCTGGGTTGCGGCAGCGGGGCGGTTGCATTGGCGATCAAACACGACCGGCGCGATGCCGTCGTGCAAGCCGTTGACATCGCTGCCGACGCGTTGCAGGTCGCGCGCGCGAACGCGGCGGCACTGTCTCTCGACATAAGCTTCGGCGAAGGCGACTGGCTCTGCGGCATGCGCGGCGCGTTCGAGCTGATCGTGTCGAACCCGCCCTACATCGCTGTCGGAGATCCGCATCTCGCCGCACTGCAGGCCGAGCCGATCGGCGCGTTGGTGTCGGGCATCGATGGGCTCGATGCGATTCGCCGGATCGTGGCGGATGCGCGTGCGCATCTGGCTGCCGACGGCTGGCTGCTGCTCGAGCATGGGCATGAGCAGGCCGCCGCGGTGCGTGCGTTGCTCGCGGCGGCGGGTTTTGCCGACGTGCAATCGCGTCGCGACCTGGCCGGTATCGAGCGCTGCAGCGGCGGCCGCGTGCAGGCCGGCAGGTAGCATCTGCCGCAGGGGGCACCCGCCGCGCCCGACAGGTCGCCCAGCTCGAACCATCTCCGTCATTGAAAGGCGAACGAACATGACCAGGCGAATTGCGTTTTTCAGGGGTTCGAGCCAGCGTGGCGCGCGAAGCGCTGCCGCGGTTTCAATCTGTAGCGGTCTGCTGCTGCTCGGCGCCTGCGCGAATCAGCCGCAGGCGCCGCTGCCGACTGTCCAGTCGGTCGATCTGGCCGGCTACATGGGCAACTGGTATGAGATCGCGCGGCTACCGAATCGTTTTCAGCGCGACTGCGTGGCCGACACGCAGGCGAGCTACACGCTCGAAGGCAACACCGTCGAAGTGGTGAACCGGTGCCGCGACAAGCGCGGCGAGATCGAACGGGCCGAGGGCGTCGCGCATGCGGTCGAGGGCAGCAACAACGCGAAGCTTCGCGTCAGCTTCTTCCGCCCCTTCTACGGCGACTACTGGATCCTTGCGTTCGGGCCGTCGCGCCAATGGGTGCTGGTCGGGGAGCCCGGCCGGGACAACGCCTGGGTGCTCGCGCGCAGTCCGCAGCTGCCGCCTGCACAGCTCGATGCCGCGCTCGGCCGCGCGGCCGAACTTGGGTTCGACCGCGCCGCGTTTCAGCGTACGCCGCAGACGCAGCCATTGCCGTAACGGCGCGGCGCTTCTTGCGACCGGTGCTTTGCAAGGCGGCTGTGCGGCAGACCCTCCGCCAGACGGAAGGCGCTGCTGACGGATTTGCAAGCGGTCATTCGGCGGGACGTTCGATGCGATCGGGCGGTGAGTGAAATAATCAGCCGATCCAGTCCTCCACACCAACCAAGGGAATTTCCATGAGCGACGACAGCCAGCAACGCATCGATCAATTGGTCAAGAGCAACGACATCGTGTTGTTCATGAAGGGCAATGCGAGCTTCCCGATGTGCGGCTTTTCCGGGCGCGCGATCCAGATCCTGAAAGCCTGCGGCGTCGAGCCAAAGAGTCTCGCCACCGTGAACGTGCTCGAGGACGACGGTGTTCGGCAGGGCATCAAGCAGTACAGCAACTGGCCGACCATTCCGCAGCTCTATGTGCGCGGCGAGTTCGTCGGCGGCTCCGACATCATGATGGAGATGTACGAGTCGGGCGAACTGCAGCAGGTCATCAACGCCGGCACCTGACCACCGCCGCCCGGGTGGCCCGCGTCCGCCGCCTCAGCCGCCTTCCCGCAGCGCGGGCAGCCCGAACCACGCGGCTGCGGCCAACCCGAGCAGCAACAGCAACACGAGCCACACGAAGCTCCAGTTCGCGAATGCACTGCGGGGCCTGCGAACGGACTCCGGGGCGGCTTCGGGATCGGCGTGAAATTCGCTGTATTCCTGGTCCTCTACATCGTTGCGCCGCAGCCGGGGCCCGATTGCAGTCGGCGCGAACAGTTGCGCGGGCTCGGTGGGTGCCAGAGCGTCGGGCAGCTCTTGCAGGTCGGGTCGATCGGTCAGCGGCGTCAGCACGGGCAGCGCCACACCGGCCGGCGGGCCCAGGCCGGGCTCATCGGGCCGCACGATGAAATTCTCTGGCCAGTCCTGCGTCTGGTCCAGGTCGGACCACCCCAGCGCGCGCAGGGGTTTGCCTTTTTGGTCCGGCTCCGCGCCGAGCGCGGGCGGCGCCGGGGAAGCGGTGCGGACGGGTTGGATTCGGTTCACGGTATGCAGGCCTGGTTGGCGCAAGGACGCTGGGTCAGCGCCGCCGATCCGCGCAGCAGGGTCGGTACGAACGCGATCAATCGAAAATCAGCGCCGGCAGCCACAGGCTGATCTGCGGAATATAGGTGACCAGCAGCAGGAACAGCAGCAGGATCGCCAGCCACGGCAGCGCCGCCCTGGTCACCTGCACGAGGCTCATGCCGGTGATCCCGCTGGTGACGAACAGATTCAGCCCGACCGGCGGCGTGATCATGCCGATCTCCATGTTGACCACCATGATGATGCCGAGATGGATCGGGTCGATCCCCATCTGCTCCGCGATCGGAAAGAAGATCGGCGCGAGGATCAGGATGATGCCCGTCGGCTCCATGAAGTTGCCCGCGATCAGCAAGATCACGTTGACCACGATCAGAAACATCCACGGCGCCATGCCGGCGGCGACGATGTGCTCGGTGATCGTCTGCGGAATGCGTTCGGTCGTCAGTACGTGCGCGAACAAGAGCGCGTTGCCGATGATGAACATCAGCATCACGGTGGTCTTGCCCGCGTCCATCAACACGTGCGGCAGGTCGCGGAACTTGATGTCCCGGTAGACGGCGACGGCCACGAAGGTCGCATAGACCGCGGCCACCGCGGCCGCTTCCGTGGGCGTGAAGATGCCGCCGTAGATGCCGCCCATGATGATCGCCAGCAGCGCCAGGCCCCAGATCGAGTCCTTGAATGCGATCAGCACTTCGCGTGTCGACGCTTTTTCGGTCTTGGTCAAGGTCAGCTTGCCGGCCCGCCACCAGACCGCGAACGACAGCATGAACGCGAGCAGGATGCCCGGAAGCACACCGGCCATGAAGATGCGGCCGACCGACACGTTGGTCACGGCCGCATACACGACCATCACGATGGACGGCGGAATCAGAATGCCGAGCGTGCCCGCGTTGCAGATCACGCCGGCGGCGAACTCCTTCGTGTAGCCGTTTCGCACCATGCCGGCGATCACGATCGAGCCGATCGCGACCACCGTGGCCGGGCTCGACCCTGACACGGCCGCGAACAACGTGCACGCGAGGACGGAGGCAATCGCCAATCCGCCACGCATGTGCCCGACGGCGGCCACCGCGAAGCGCACCATGCGCTTGGCTACGCCGCCGGTGCTCATCATCGCGCCAGCCAGGATGAAAAACGGGATCGACAGCAGCGTGTAGTGCTCGCTGGTCTCGTACAGTTTGATTGCGAGGCTCGCGAGCGAGTCTTCGCCGAACAGCACGATCGTCAGCAGGCTCGACAGGCCGAGCGAGATCGCCACCGGCATGCCCAGCGCCATGAAGGCGAACAGCGTGATGAAGAGAACGGCGGTGTTCATGGTGCGGCCTCCTCGATGGCCTTGAGTTTCATCGCTTCGGCCGCTTCATCGCCCAGGTGCAGGCTGTCCGACTTGCCCGTCACGAGCGCATAGAGCACCTGCAGGAACCGCAGCGTGAGCAGCGCATAGCCGAACGGCATGATCGAGCGCACGATCCAGACCGGAACGGGCAGGTCTTCGAGCTCGACGCCGATCATCTGCATCTTGCTCACATAGATCACCGAGCCGTAGATCACCAGGCCTGCATACACCAGGCACAGCAACACCACGAGGATCGACACCGCGCGGCGCGTGTCGACCGGCAGCTTCTTCACGAGGGCATCCACGCCGATGTGCGCACCGACCCGCACCCCGTAGGAGATGCCGACAAAAATCATCATCGCGAAGAACACGGTGGTGAGCTCGAGCGCCCAGGTCCAGCCCGCGTTGAACACATAGCGCATCACGACTTGCGAGAACGTCAGCAAGGTCATCGCTGCCAGCATTGTCGTGACGATCCACTCTTCGAACCGGTCGAGAAATTTCATGAAACAGCTTCCTTGCGCAAGGGGGGTGGGGCCGAGCAGCCTGGAGGTCGAAAAAAGGCCCCCGCAACGGGGGGCCTTTCTCCAAAGAATCCGATGTCAACGGCCGCCTGCGGCTGTCCCATGCATCACTGCGCGTTCGATTTTTCCGCCGCGTCGATCAGATCCTTGCCGATCTCGCCTTCGAATTTCTTCCACACGGGCTTCATCGCTTCGCGCCACGGCTTCATGTCGGCCTTGGTCAGCTTGACAATCTCGGCTTTCTTGTCGTCGACGATCTTCTGGCGGAACGACAAACCTTCGTCGTTGGCAACCTTGTTGCCGAACTTGATCGATTCGACCATCGCTTCGTTCAAGCCCTTGCGGACGTCCTCAGGGAGCTTGTCCCACCAGCCTGTGTTCGTGATCACCATGTAGTCGATCACGCCGTGATTGCTTTCCATGATGTACTTCTGCACTTCATGGAATTTCTGCGTGTAGATGTTTGACCAGGTGTTTTCCTGGCCGTCGACCACGCCGGTCTGCAAGGCCGAATACACCTCGGCAAACGCGAGCTTCTGCGGATTCGCACCGATCGCCTTGAACTGCGCTTCGAGCACGTCCGAGCTCTGGATGCGGAACTTCAGGCCCTTCGCGTCTTCCGGCGACTTCAGCATCTTGTTGGCCGACATTTCCTTCATGCCGTTGTGCAGAAAGCCCAGGCCCTTGATGCCTTTTTTGGTCATCGAGTTCAGCAGCTCCTTGCCTTTCTCGCTGTCTTGAAACCGGTCCACCGCGTCGATGTCGTCGAACAGAAACGGCAGGTCGAACACCTGCAGCTTGGGCGTGTACTTGGCAAATTTCGACAGCGACGGCGCGATGATCTGCACATCGCCGAGCACCAGCGCTTCCATCTCCTTGCCGTCGCCGAACAACTGGCTGTTCGGAAACACCTGGACTTCGACCTTGCCGGGCAGCTTCTTCTCGGCCAGCTCCTTGAATTTGAGCGCGGCCTGGCCCTTCGGTGTCTGGTCGGCCACCACGTGGCTGTACTTGATGACGATGGGTGCCGCGAACGCGCCGCCTGAAGCGATCAGAGCAAGGGCTGCCGCGGCAGCGAGCAATGTGAATTTCATGGGTGTTGTCCTTCGAAGGAATCGACGCCACTGCAGGCGTGCGTCGCCAGACGGAAAAAATACAGCTCGGTCGAGCTTGGCGCACCACTCTAACCCGAGCGTCCGGTCCGGCGTTATGGGGAAAATACCCGTTTGCCCGCATTGAAGCCTGTCTTGACCGCCGACCGCACACCCTGGCTTTCCCCTGCCTCCGCTGCTGCACTTCGCACCGCACGCATCGATTCCCGTGACGACTGTGCAGACCCGCATCGCGCCCGGTGCTGCGCATGAACCCGAACGCCGCCAGGCTCTGGCCCCATTCGCGCTCGGCGCTGGCGCTGTTGCTCGCGCTGCTCGGCATGCTCGGGCCGTTTTCGATCGACACCTACCTGCCCGCGTTCGACGGCATTGCGCGCGACCTGGCCGCATCGCCGGTGCAACTGCAGCAGACGCTGTCGGCCTATCTGTTCGGCTTCGCATTCATGAGCCTGTTCCACGGCGCGCTGTCGGACAGCTTCGGGCGCCGGCCCGTCGTGCTCTGGGGCGTGGCCGTCTTCACGCTGGCGTCCATCGGCTGCGCGCTGGCGCAAACGCCCGCGCAATTGATCGGCTTGCGCGCGCTGCAGGGGCTGTCGACCGGCGCGGGCATCGTCGTGTCGCGCGCGGTGATTCGCGACATGTTCGCTCCGGCCGATGCGCAGCGCATGATGAGCCTGGTCACACTCTACTTTGGCGTCGCGCCCGCGATCGCGCCGGTCATCGGTGGCTGGTTCACGGTCTGGTGGGGCTGGGAAGCGGTGTTCTGGTTTCTGGCCGGCGTCGGCGGGCTGCTCTGGGTCGCCAACGCGCGGTTGCTGCCCGAAACGCTGCATGCGCCCGAGCGTCAGCCGTTCAACGTGTCGAACCTGCTGCGCGGCTATCGGGAGCTCGCGACCAGCCCGCGCTTTGTGCTGCTCGCGCTTGCGAGCGGCGTGCCGTTCAACGGCATGTTCCTCTACGTGATGGCGGCACCGGTGTTTCTGGGTCGGCACCTGCAGCTCGCGCCCACGCAATTTTTCTGGCTGTTTCTGCTCGTCATCGGCGGCATCATGAGCGGCGCTTGGTGGAGCGGCCGGCTCGCCGGCCGCATCCCGCCGAAAGCCCAGGTGCAGCGTGGCTTCTACCTGATGCTGGCGGTGTCGCTCGTGAATCTCACCGCCAACTGGCTCTGGGTGCCACACGTGGGCTGGGCACTGTTGCCGATCGGGCTGTACTCGTTCGGCTGGGCGCTCATGACGCCGGTGGTCACGCTGCTCGTGCTCGATCTGCATCCGAAGCGGCGCGGCATGGCCTCTTCGATGCAGGCGTTCGTCGGCGCGGTGGCCAACGGGCTGACCGCCGGCGTGCTCGCGCCGCTGGTGATGGATTCGACCCGGCAACTCGCGCTCGGCTCGGCCGCGCTGATGACGCTCGGCCTGGGCGCCTGGCTGCTCGTGCGCTGGCGCTACCCCGAAGTGGGCGCGAGCACGGCCCGGGCCTGAACTCCAGGCCCGCGTGTCAGGCGGACGGCGCCGGTGCCAGCGCGTCTGCGATCGCCTGCTGCGTGTCGAAGTACACCTGCCAGTAGTGATCGGTGTGCGCGTACGGCCGCACGACGAGCTTTGAGGCGTCCGGTGCGTATTCGAGCAGCGCGACTTCGGGCGCCGGCTCGGCTTTCACATTCGGGACCTCGGCCAAGGCATGTTGCAGGCGCCGGATCGCTTCCGCGGTCGTCATGCCGGCCGGCACCTTGGCCGCGCAGTCGACCCGGCGGTACGGCAGCGCGCTGAAGTTCTCGATGTTGCTTGCGAACACCTTGCTGTTGCCGACCGTGGTGCGCACGTTCTGCTCGGTCACGATCGTTGTGAAAAACAGCCCGAGCTGCTCGACCCGGCCGTCGCTGCCGCCCGCGTTGATGTGGTCGCCCACGCGGTATGGCCTGAGCACCTGCATGAACACGCCGGCCGCGAAGTGCGACATCAGCCCGCCCCAGGCGGTGCCGATCGCGAGGCCGACACCGGCCAGCAACGCCGCGAACGACGTGGTTTGCACGCCGAACACGTCGAAGATCGCCAGGATCAGCAACACCGTCAGCGCGACGGACAGGAACGACACGAGGTACGCCGACAGTGTCGCGTCCACCCGGCCCGCGCGCAGCAGGGTGCGCGATGCGACCGTGCGCGCAAGCCCGATCAGCCAGCGGCCGACCACCCAGATCGCGATCGCGCCCAGTACTTTGAGCGCCAGGTCGAGCCCGCGCGTCGACAAGAAAAGCCAGATCGCGTCGAGGTCGAAGCGGTTGTAGAGACTCGGGTCCATGCGCAGTGAAGGGGGGCGAGGCGAAAATTGGAGCAGGCCGTGATGCTACCTTCGTGCCGCTCACCCCCGAAACGCAGCCCCCTCATGCAAACCCGAGATCCCGCCGACCGCCTGTCCGGCCTGCCGCCGATCATCGGCCCTGCGACCGTGCTGCTGATCCTCGGCAGCTTCCCCGGCGGCCGCTCGCTCGCCGAGCGGCGCTACTACGCGCATCCGCAAAACCGCTTCTGGCCGATCTTGCAAGCCATTTGGCCCGACGGCGCTGATGGAGCAAGCGCTTCCAGCTATGAAAAAAGGACCGAATGGCTGCTGTCGAAGCGGCTTGGCGTATGGGACGTCTACGCGCGTTGCGACCGCGTCGGCAGCTTGGACGCGAACATCCGCAACCCGGAGCTGAACGATTTCGCTCGCCTCGTGCAACGCTGCCCGCAGCTCGCCGCCGTCGCGCACAACGGCGCGGCCAGCTTCAAACACGCAGGCGCGGTGCGGGGTGCGTTCGCGCGGGCGGGCCATGCGCGCGCCGCGTCGATCGCGTTCCACCGGCTGCCGTCGACGAGCCCGGCGAACGCGTCGAGCAGCTTCGCGCAGAAGCTCGAAGCCTGGCGCGCGGTTATCAGCGCACACGGGCTGGTCGAGTAACCGGCTCGGGCCTGAGCAGGCTGGCACACTGACGCCCATGCCCGCCACGCCGAACGATCCCCACGCCGCAGCCGCAAGCGCCGCACCGCTGCCCGAAGTCAACTGTTCGGAAGAGGACGGTGTGCGCTTTCTGCATCTGTCCACGCCGTGGGTCCAGGGCACGATGAAAATCGATGCGCCGTTCGAGATCGAACTCGAATACGTGCAGCGCATGATGTGCTGGCTGCTGTTCGTCGAGCCGGCCACATGGCCGAAGCGGCACGCGATGCAGCTCGGCCTCGGGGCGGCGTCGCTAACCAAGTTCTGCCACAAGAAGGCCAGGCTCGGCCGCACCACCGCCGTCGAGCTGAACCCGCAGGTGCTCGCGGCCTGCCGCGGCTGGTTCAAGCTGTCGCCCGAGGACGCGCGGCTCGAAATCGTGCTGGCCGATGCGCGCGAGGAAATCCGCAACCCGCGCTGGCTCGGCCAGATCGATGCGCTGCAGGTGGACCTGTACGACGACGATGCGGCAGCGCCCGTGCTCGACAGCGAAGCAGCTTATGCCGACTGCCGCGCGCTGCTGAGCGACGACGGCTGCATGATCGTGAACCTGTTCGGCCGCTCGGCGAGCCTGCCGCGCAGCCTCGAGAAAATCGCGGCGGTATTCGGCGCGACGGCGGTCTGGCAGTTCAAGCCGACGCGCGAGGGCAACACGGTGGTGCTCGCGCAGCGCACGCCGAGCCGGCCTGCGCGCGAAGTGCTTGCGCAGCGCGCCGACGTCGTGCAGTCGCGCCTGGGGCTGCCGGCGCTCAAATGGCTGCGCGGCTTCAAGCCCATGGTGAAGCTGTGAGCGATCCCGCGCCGGAGCTGGCACCGAACGGCACGGCCAGCGCACACTGCGGCCCGCTGCACTGGCGGCCGATTGTCGACTGGCTGCAGGCCGACGGCGTGATCTCGGCCGAGGAAGCGCAGCGCACCATCGCCCGCTGCGCGCAGGCCGAGAGTGCGCTGCATCCGCTCGTGCGGCTTGGAAACGTCGCGATGGCGCGCGCTTCGGACGGCAAGCCGCTCGATGTGGAGACCCTCACGCAATACCTTGCGAAACGCGCCGAGCTGACCTACCTGCGCATCGACCCGCTGCGTGTCGACGTCGGCAAGGTGGCCGAGACGATGAGCGCGGCCTACGCCGAGCGGCACCGCGTGCTGCCGGTGCAGGTGACGCCGAAAGAGGTGGTGGTCGCGACCGCGGAGCCATTCATCAACGACTGGGTCTCCGAGGTGGAACGCCAGTCGCGCCGCACGGTGCGCCGCGTGGTCGCCAATCCGCAGGACATCCAGCGGTTCACCGCGGAGTTCTTCGCACTCGCCAAGTCGGTGCGGGTCGCGCTGAAGGCCGGCGGCGGCGCGAGCATGACGAGTTTCGAGCAGCTGGTCGAGCTCGGCAACACGACCAAGCAGCTCGACGCGAACGACCAGGGCGTGGTGAAAGTCGTGGATTGGCTCTGGCAGTACGCGTTCGATCAGCGCGCCTCCGACATTCACCTGGAACCCAGGCGCGAGCAGGGCGTGATCCGCTTTCGCATCGACGGTGTGCTGCATCCGGTCTATCAACTGCCGCCCGGCGTGCTCGGCGCGATGACCGCGCGCATCAAGCTCTTGGGCCGCATGGACGTGGTCGAAAAACGCCGCCCGCAAGACGGCCGCATCAAGACGCGCAACCCGCGCGGCGATGAAGTCGAGATGCGCCTGTCCACCCTGCCGACCGCGTTCGGCGAGAAGATGGTGATGCGCATCTTCGACCCGGACACGGCCGTGAAGGACCTGGATGCGCTCGGCTTCACCTCGCACGACGCCCGGCGCTGGGAAGAGCTCGCGCGCCGCCCGCACGGCATCGTGCTGGTCACCGGGCCGACCGGCTCGGGCAAGACCAGCACGTTGTATTCGACGCTGAAGCGCATCGCGACCGAGGAAGTCAATGTCAGCACGATCGAGGACCCGATCGAGATGATCGAGCCGAGCTTCAACCAGACCCAGGTGCAGGCGCAGCTCGACTTCACGTTCCCCGAAGGCCTGCGCGCGCTGATGCGGCAGGACCCGGACATCATCATGGTCGGCGAGATTCGGGATGCCGCGACCGCTGACATGGCGGTGCAGGCCGCGCTGACCGGGCACCTCGTGTTCTCGACGCTGCACACCAACGACGCGCCGTCGGCCGTGACGCGCCTGATGGAGCTCGGGGTGCCGCCGTACCTGGTCAACGCGACACTGCTCGGCGTGCTCGCGCAGCGGCTCGTGCGCACGTTGTGCAAGCAATGCCGCGCGCCCAATCCCGATGCCTCGCGCGAGGCGCTCGATGCGCTGATCCGGCCCTGGAAGATCAGCGGCAACTGGCAGCCCTACAAGCCGGTCGGCTGCGTCGACTGCCGCATGACCGGCTTCATGGGCCGCATGGGTCTGTTCGAGTTGCTGACCGTCAGCGCTGCGTTCCAAAGCCTCGTGACCGACACGCCCGACATTGCGGCGCTGCGCCGGCAGGCGGTGGCCGACGGCATGCGGCCGCTGCGGCTGGCCGGTGCGCTGCGTGTGGCCGCGGGCGCGACGGTCACCGAAGAGGTGCTGGCTACAACGCCGCCGCTGACCTGATGCTGACCAAAAAAACCGATGCCTGCGCGACGCACAAACCGTCCGCAGACGCAGCGAACCTGTTTTAATGCGGACCCACGCCACAAGGTTCCGATCCGATCGAAGCCCTGTGCCGTTGACCCGACCCGATTCGCCTTGGCTGCAAAAGCAGGAGACGCCGCGCATGATAAAAAGCCAGAGAGACTTCTTTGCCGGACTGATGTTCGCTGCCGTCGGCGTCGCCTTCGCCTGGGGCGCCAACAACTACAACATCGGCACGGGCGCTCGCATGGGGCCCGGCTACTTCCCGTTGATCCTCGGCGTGATCCTCGCGCTGCTGGGCTCACTGATCATGGTGCTGTCGTTTCTCGGCAGGGCGCGGCCCGACGGCGGAAAGATCGGCGCCTGGGCCTGGCGCCCATTGTTCTTCGTGATCCTGTCGAACTTCCTGTTCGGCGTGCTGCTCGGCGGTCTGCCGAGCATCGGCGTGCCTTCGATGGGATTGATGGTCGCGATCTTCGCTCTGACGTTCGTCGCCGCACTCGGCGGCGACACGTTCCGGTTCAAGGAGGTGTTGATCGTCGCGATCATCCTCGCGATCGGCAGCTATGTCACCTTCGTGCTGGCGTTGAAGCTGCAGTTCCAGGTCTGGCCGGCCTTCATCACGGGTTAACGAAAAAGCGTCGCATATGGATCTGTTCGCCAATTTGTCCCTCGGCTTCGGGGTTGCGTTCACCGGAATCAACCTGCTGTACTGCTTCGTCGGCTGCCTGCTCGGCACATTGATCGGCGTGCTGCCGGGCATCGGCCCGGTCGCCACCATCGCGATGCTGCTGCCGGCCACCTACGCGCTGCCGCCGGTCTCGGCCTTGATCATGCTGGCCGGCATCTACTACGGCGCGCAATACGGCGGCTCGACCACCGCGATTCTGGTGAATCTG
This sequence comes from uncultured beta proteobacterium, assembly GCA_963761295.1. Classification (GTDB taxonomy): domain Bacteria; phylum Pseudomonadota; class Gammaproteobacteria; order Burkholderiales; family Burkholderiaceae_C; genus JBBPYC01. The sequence goes on along the minus strand of CAVXGG010000009.1, from coordinate 41,295 downwards.
CCGGGCGAATCGTCCTCGGTGGTGACCGTGATCGACGGCTACCAGATGGCGCGAAAGGGCAGGGCCGGGCCCGCGCTTGCCGCGGCCGGTCTCGGTTCGTTTTTCGCAGGCTGCGTCGGCACGTTGATCCTGGCCGCGTTCTCCGGGCCGCTCACGGAAGTCGCGTTCAAGTTCGGCCCGGCCGAATATTTTTCGCTGATGGTGCTCGGCCTGATCGGCGCGGTGGTGCTCGCGTCCGGCTCGTTGATCAACGCGATCGCGATGATCGTGCTGGGGCTGCTGCTGGGTCTGGTCGGCACCGACGTGAACTCGGGCGTCGCGCGCTTTTCGTTTGACATCCCGGAGCTGACCGACGGCATCGGCTTCATCACGATAGCGATGGGCGTGTTCGGTTACGGCGAGATCATCAAGAACCTGTCCGAGCCGGAGCACTCGCGCGAAGTGTTCACAGGCAAGGTGCAGGGGCTGATGCCGACCAAAGAAGACTTCAAGAACATGTTTCCGGCCGTGCTGCGCGGCACCGCGCTCGGTTCCGCTCTGGGCATCCTGCCGGGCGGCGGCGCGATGCTGTCGGCGTTCGCGGCCTATACGATCGAGAAGAAAACCAAGCTGCGGCCCGGCGAAGTGCCGTTCGGCCAAGGCAACATCCGCGGCGTCGCGGCACCGGAATCCGCCAACAACGCGGGCTCGCAGACTTCGTTCATCCCGCTGCTGACGCTCGGCATCCCGCCGAACGCGGTGATGGCGCTGATGGTCGGCGCGATGACGATCCACAACATCCAGCCGGGCCCGCAGGTGATGACGAGCAACCCGGAGTTGTTCTGGGGCCTGATTGCATCGATGTGGATCGGCAACGCGATGCTCGTGATCCTGAACCTGCCGCTGATCGGCATCTGGATCAAGCTGCTGACGATTCCGTACCGCTGGCTGTTTCCGTCGATCGTTCTGTTCTGCGCGATCGGTGTGTATTCGACCAACAACAACACGTTCGACATCTGGATGGTCGGCGCGTTCGGCATCGTCGGCTACCTGTTCATCAAGCTCGGCACCGAGCCGGCGCCGCTGCTGCTCGGCTTCATCCTCGGGCCGATGATGGAAGAAAACCTGCGGCGGGCGTTGTTGCTGTCGCGCGGCGACTGGAGCGTGCTGGTGACCCGGCCGTTGTCGGCCAGTCTGCTCGCGGCCGCGCTCGTGCTGATCGTCATCGTCGCGTTGCCGGCCGTGAAGAGCAGCCGCGAGGTGGCGTTCCACGAAGAGGAATGAGCAGCCGGGTGCGGCGGCCAACCGCTGCTGCACCACCGAACGGACACCCGTGCGAACGGCGCCCTTACCCCGGGCGCCGTTTCTACTTTCGTGCCCGTGCGCGCCCTTTCTGCCCGCCCGTCGCGTGCTCACGGCAGCCCAACCATGCCGCCAACCAGTGGCCTGAACCCGATACGCCAACGTGCCGACCCCGCAAGTCCTCCCCGCCACCCCGAAGAACCTGCTGCCCGGCCTGCTGATGGCGGCCGCGGGCGCGGTTGCGTTCAGCGGCAAGGCGATCATCGTGAAGTTCGCCTATCGCTACGGCGTCGACGCCGTCACGTTGATCATGTACCGCATGCTGTTCGCGCTGCCGATCTTCGTTGTGATGGCGTGGTGGGCCGGGCGCGGCAAGCCGCCGATCGCGCTCCGCGATGGGTTCGGCATCGTCGGCCTCGGCGTGAGCGGCTACTACCTCGCGAGCTTTCTCGACTTCGCAGGCTTGCAGTACATCAGCGCGTCGCTCGAGCGGTTGATCCTGTACCTGAATCCGACGCTCGTGATGCTGCTCGGCTGGCTGCTCTATCGCAAACGCTTTACTTGGCGGCAGGTCGCCGGCATGGGCGTGAGCTACGGCGGCGTGCTGCTGGTGTTCGCGCGCGAGTCGAGTTTCGCTGAACATCCGGACACCGCGCTCGGCGCGGCGCTGGTGGTCGGCAGCGCGTTGAGCTATGCGATCTATCTGGTCTACAGCGGGCAACTGGTGCAGCGTATCGGCTCGCTGCGGCTGGTCGGGCTGGCCACCACGGTCGCGTGCGTTTGCTGCATCGCGCAGTTTCTGCTGCTGCGGCCGTTGTCGGCGGCGACGCAGGTGGCGCCGGAAGTCATCTGGCTGTCGCTGCTGAACGCCACCGTCTGCACCGCGCTGCCGGTGCTGCTCGTGATGATGGGCATCGAGCGGGTCGGCGCCGTGGTGGCCGCGCAGACCGGCATGGTCGGGCCGATGACGACGCTGCTGCTCGGCGTGCTGCTGCTCGGCGAGCCGTTTACGCTGCCGATCGCGGCCGGCACCTTTTGCGTGCTGGTCGGGATTTTCATCTTCACGCGCTCGCCCAGGGCAGCCCGGGCGCCCCGCGCACAATAGAGCGCCTCGATACGACAACCTCAGGAGAGCAAGCGATGGATCTCGGAATTGCCGGCAAATGGGCGCTCGTGTGCGGCGCGAGCAAGGGCCTGGGCTACGGCTGCGCCGAAGCGCTGGTGCGCGAAGGCGTGCATGTGCTGATCAACGCGCGCGGTGCCGATACGCTGGCCGACGCGGTGCTGCGCCTGCAGGACGTGTCGACGCAAACGGGCAGCGGCGCCGCGGTGGAGAGCGTGGCCTGCGACATCACGACGACAGAGGGCCGCGCGGCCGTGGCCGCACTGCGGCATGACTTCGACATCATCGTGAACAACGCGGGCGGCCCGCCGCCGGGCGATTTTCGCGATTGGGACCGGGACGCCTGGATCAAGGCGCTCGACGCCAACATGCTGACGCCGATCGAACTGATCAAGGCCCACGTGGATCGCATGGCCGAGCGCGGCTTCGGCCGCATCGTGAACATCACATCGGGCGCGGTGAAGGCGCCGATCGGCAACCTGGGGTTGTCCAACGGCGCGCGCAGCGGCCTGACCGGCTTTGTCGCGGGCGTTGCGCGTTCACCGATCGCCGCCAAAGGTGTCACGATCAACAACCTGCTGCCGGGCCTGTTCGCAACCGATCGGCTGCGCAACACCACCCAGCCCGAAGCGCTTGAAGCGCGCAAGAAGTCGATCCCCGCGCAGCGTTTCGGCACGCCGGCCGAGTTCGGCGCAATCTGCGCGTTCTTGTGCAGCCAGCACGCGGCCTACATCAATGGCCAGAACGTGCTGGCCGACGGCGGAAACTATCCGGGAACGTTTTAATGAAGTATTGCGGGGCTTCGGCACCGATCGAACGGCAGGCGGACGCACCGGGCTGATGCGGGCGCGGCGCCGCGCTGCTCTCGGTGCTGGCCGCCGCGAGCGGCACGGCACAGGCGCGGACGGCACCGAAGCCTGCCAGGAGGCAACGACGACGGCAGCGATGGCCGAGTGTGGTGCCGCGGAAGCGAAGGCCTGGGCTCGGCGGCTCACCCAGGCCTACAACGCATTGTTGAAGCCGGTCGACCCGGCGCAGACCACGCCGCTGCTCGATGCGCAGCGCCTGTGGATGCACTTTCGCGATGCGAGCTGCAGGTTCTACGCGATGAGCGAAGGCGGCGTCGTCCGCGTGGAGGACGCCGAGTTCCTGCGCCGGACGACCCGGCAGCGCGCGTGCGAGCTCGAAGCCGCGCTCGACGCGCAGGCCGAGCCCGCAGCCGACTGCCAGCAGCCAGCGACGTTTGCAGGCATGCCGGTTCGACGGCACGCGGATCGAGGCAAAGCGTGCTGTAGCGTGGAAAAGCGCGCGCTTCACGCATCCGGCCGGGCCCGATTGCCGCGATATGCGCGCAGACGCGCCGTAGCATGCGCCGCATCGGCCTTGCTCGCGATCGAGGAGGCCGGGCCTACTCGTCTCGATCGCGGAAAGCCACTCCATGAAAACCAAGTCGCTGCCCATCGTCTGTGCGTTGTTGTGTACGCTCGTGTCCAACGCATCGTTCGCCTCCGGCCCGTGCTATACGGTCTACGGCAAAGACAATAAGGTTGTCTATCGCTCGGAGGAGCCGCCGATCGATTTGTCGGCTCCCATCCATCGCGGCATGGCCAAGCGGTTTCCGAACGGGCACCTGGTCACGCAAGCCGGTGTGAACGACTGCCCGCTGTTGCTGCCGAAAGGCGCTCAGGCGGGCATTTCGGGCGCCGGCCCGGACGATTCCCCGGCGTTGAAGCTGCCGACCCCGTTCACATCCGCACAGGCGCAGACCGAACGCTCGTCGCAGGCCTCCGGTCGAAAGCGCATCCGCACATCCCTGCCAGCGGTTGCCAGCGCGGTAGCTCCATTGCCGCAAGTTCCGGTCGTCACCGCGCCGCGCCCTCAGGCGGCCACGTCAACCGCACGCCAGGAAGTCTCCGAGGCCGGATCGGCGGGACGATCCGGCCCGGTGCAGGTGGCTTCTTACCGGCGCAGCGACGGAAGCGTCGTGGCAGCGCACTTGCGCAGCGCAGGTGGCCACGGCCGGCGTTGAATCGGCGGTCCAGCATGTGCCGCTCGGCCGAACCCGGCCGTCAGGCTCGGCATCACGTGACCGGCGCCGGATTGAAAAGCACGAGCGCATTGTGCAGCTTCCACTGCTCGGCACAGGTCTTCTTGCGGCCACTCGCCACGTCGAGCATCAGCTCGAACAGTTCTTGCCCCACGTCTTCGATGCTCGCTTCGCCATCGGCGATGCGGCCCGCGTTCACATCCATCAGGTCATGCCAGCGGCGCGCCAGGTCGGTGCGCGTGGCGACCTTGATCACCGGGCATTGCGCAAGCCCGTACGGCGTGCCGCGGCCGGTCGTGAACACGTGCAGGTTCATGCCGGCGGCGAGCTGCAGCGTGCCGCAGATGAAGTCGCTCGCCGGCGTCGCCGCATAGATCAGCCCGCGCTGGTCGGGCCGCAGTTTCTCGCCCGGCGCCAGCACGCCGCGAATCGGCGCGCTGCCTGACTTGACGATCGAGCCCATCGCTTTCTCGACGATGTTGGACAGGCCGCCGAGCTTGTTGCCGGGCGTCGTGTTGGCGCTGCGGTCCACGCTGCCGCGCGCCAGATACGCGTCGGTCCAGGCGAGTTCGCGAATGATGGCGGCGGCCACGCCCGCATCGGCCGCTCTGGACGTGAGCTGCTCGACGCCGTCGCGCACTTCGGTGTTCTCCGAGAACATCACGGTCGCACCCGCACGCACGAGCAGGTCGGTGCAGTGACCGACCGCGGGGTTCGCCGTGACGCCCGAGAACGCGTCGCTGCCGCCGCACTGCACACCGACCACCAGTTCGCTGGCCGGCACGGTTTCGCGCTGGCGCGCGTTCAGCCGCTCCAGATGCAACTCGGCCTGCCGCATGATCGATTCGACCATCGCCATGAAGCCGACGTGCGCGTCGTCCTGCAACGTCACGACGTCGAGCTTCGCCTCGGCCGACGCGCCGACGTCGGCCACGCTGCGCTCGTCGATCAAGGCGATGCTGCCCGGCGGCAGCAGGCGTTCGGGCTGCAGCTTCTCGCAGCCCAGGCTCACCACCATCACCTCCCCGCCGAAGTTCGGGTTCATGCTGATGTGGCGCAACGTGCGGATCGGGATCACCGCGTCCGGCGCATCGATCGCGACGCCGCAGCCGTAGCTGTGCTCGAGCGCGACCACGTCATCCACGTTTGGAAAACGCGGCAGCAGCTCCGCCTTGATGCGCTGCACCGCATGATCACACACCCCGGCCACGCATTGCACCGTCTGCGTGATCGCAAGGATGTTGCGCGTGCCGACCGAGCCGTCTGCATTTCGGTAGCCCTCGAACGTACGGCCTTCCAGCGGCGGCGGCGCGGCCGCCTGGCGCGTGGCGATCGGCAGCCCGTCGAGCGAACGGGCTTCGGGCATTTCGAGAAGCCGCTCATGCACCCAGCTGCCGGCGCGCACTGCACGCGCCGCGCGGCCGATGCAGACGTCGTAGCGGCGCACTTCGTCACCTGTTGCCAGATCGACGAGCGCGACCTTGTGGCCTTGTGGCACTTTGTCGACCAACGTCACGCCCTCAGCCAGCATGGTGCCAGCCGGCAGCCCGCCGTCGTTGGCGACGATCGCGACGTTGTCGTTCGCATGCATGCGGATGGTGCGGGCCAGCGTGTGGGACGTGCGGGTTTCAGCGATCGAATCGAGCATGGTCTGGCTTTGTGAATGAGGGGTGATTGAGCGGACGCCGCCTTGGCTTCAAGCGCCCAGATGGACCGGAGCGCCGCTGTTGCCCGATGACTCGACGATCGCCGCGATCACGCGCTGCGCGGCCAGCGCCGAGCGGCCGCTCACGGTCGGCGCGGCGCCTGAGCGCAGCGCCTGCAAGAAGTCCTGCAGCACCGCACGGTGGGGTGCGTGGTCGAACGCCATCGGGTCGTTGCCGCCGCCGCTGCCCTGGTCTGCGCCGGCCGAGATCGTTCGCTCGTCCTGCCGGAGCCGCACCGTCAACGCGCCGGACTCGAGCGTGGCGGTGCCGAGTGTGCCGTCGATCTCGATGCGCTCCGCGTAGCCGGGCCAGGCGGCCGTGCTCGCGCGCAGCGTGGCCGCCATGCCGCCCGTGTAGCGCAGCAGCGCGGCGGCGCTGTCTTCGCATTCCATCCGGTGCGCGCCGCTGGTGTGGACCGCACCCGTCACGGCGTCGGGCAGCCCGAGAAAACCCAGCAGCAGATCGAGCGTGTGGATCGCCTGCGTGATCAGCACGCCGCCGCCGTCGCGGGCGCGCGTGCCGCGGCCCGGTTGCGCGTCGTAGTAACTTTGCGGACGCCACCAGCGCACGGCGGCGCTCGCACCGGTGATCTCGCCCAAGGCACCTGCCGAGAGCAGTTCGCGCAGCGCCACCGGGCCCTGCGCGCAAGCGGTGTTGCAGCATGACGGCGAGCTGCACTTCGTGCCGCTCGCACACCTCGACCAGCGCGGTGGCGCGCGCCAGATCGACTTCGAGCGGCTTTTCCACCAGCACGTGCTTGCCCGCGCGCGCGGCTTGCTCGACGATCTGCAGATGCGTGTCGGGCGGCGTCAACACGAGCACGGCCGCCACGCTCGCGTCCTGCAGCACGTCGTCCAGCTGCACGGTGAGCCTTGCGCCGGCCGGGGCCTGCACCGCGCGCAGGCGCTGCAGATCCCGGCCGACGATCCAGGCGACTTCGACCAGGCCGGCAGCAGCCAGATCGCGCAGGCTGTGCAGGTGCGGCTTGCTCGCCATGCCGGCGCCGACCACGCCGATGCGCACGGGATGCTTCGATGCTCGATGGGAGTCTGGCAGGGTCATGCTGGGGTGGCGGAAAGTCACGTCGGCTGGCGGCGGCGGGAAAGTGCGGCCGAAAGCACTGTAGCAACATCGATGTTGCGGACGGTATGTCACGCTGCGGCGTTCGCGGCTGCCTCCGCGCACAAGAATTGCTCAACCGCAGTCGGTTGTACAACATACCCAGGAGCACAGAGCCCATGACCAGCGCACCGAAGAAAAGCCACGATCTCGACCACCGAAACGAGACGATCGACCTGTTTCACGAGGTCGTCAACATGGAGCCGGCCGAACTCGAGAAATGGCTCGACACCGACGAGTCGAAGAAAGTCGGCTTCAAGGAAGAAGAGGGCGCCGAGTCGGTCGGGCACCAATCGGGCCGGCGCATCGTGGAACTGCTTCGCACGCGCGCGAATCAGCTCACCACAAGCGACATCGATCACATGCGCAAGGTCGTGGGTTACGTGCATCGGCATGCCGCGCAGAAGCCGAAGGGCGACGTGACCGAGACGCGCTGGCGCTATTCGCTGATGAACTGGGGGCACGACCCGATCAAGGAGTGAAGGGCTCGGTTAGGGAATGCCTCTAGCCGGACCAGCGCTGGCCGGCCCCAGAATCGCTCGGGTGCGGACGGCTTTCGCGACCGCCGATGCGGCATGTGCCGTCGTTACCTATCCGGAGACCAGAGCATGAGATTCCCCATCCGACTGATCGGTGCCGTCGCACTGGCGTGCAGCGCCATCGCTGCCCAGGCCCAGACCGTGCTGAAAGCCGCCGACGTACACCCGCCCGGCTACCCGACCGTGGTCGCGGTCGAGAACATGGGCAAGAAGCTCGAGGCCGCGACGAACGGCAAGTACACCGTGCGCATGTATCCGAGCAGCGTGCTGGGTGATGAGAAAACCATGATCGAGCAGGCGCAGGTCGGCGCGATCCAGATCCTGCGCACCTCGCTCGGGCCGGTCGGCTCGGTGGTGCCGGAAGTCAACGTGTTCAACATGCCGTTCGTGTTCCGCAACGAGCAGCACATGCGCAAGATCATCGACGGCGAAATCGGGCAGGAACTGCTCGACAAGATCACCGCCAGCCCCGCCAAGCTCGTCGCGCTCGCCTGGATGGACGGCGGCTCGCGCAGCCTCTACACGAAGAAGCCGGTGAAGAATCTGGAGGACCTGAAAGGCCAGAAGATCCGCATGATGGGCAACCCGCTGTTCGTCGACACGATGAACGCGCTCGGCGGCAACGGCATCTCGATGAGCTACAGCGAAGTGTTCAGCGCGCTGCAGACCGGCGTGATCGACGGCGCCGAGAACAACCCGCCGAGCATGTTCACCGCGAACCACTACACGACCGGCGCCAAGTACTACGCGCAGACGAACCACCTGATCATCCCGGAACTGCTCGTGATGTCGAAGGTGGCATGGGACAAGATGACGCCGGATGAACGCGCGTTGATGAAGAAGCTCGCGCGTGAAGCGCAGATGGAGCAGCGCGTGCTCTGGGACAAGAGCGTGGCCGATTATTCCGCCAAGCTCAAGGCCGCCGGGGTCGAGTTCATCGAAGTCGAGCAAAAGCCGTTCTACGACGCCACCGCCGGAGTGCGCGAGAAATACGGCGCGCCGTACAAGGATCTGATGAAGCGCATCGCCGACGTCAAGTAATCGACTCGCACACGGGACGCATCGATGGCACTCGCTGCACCGAGTCGATCGATGTCCTCTACACGCTGCTGCATCTGGATCGCAGGGCTTTCGATCCTGCTGATGAGTCTGATCATCCCGGTCGGCGTGTTCGCGCGCTACGTGCTCGGCAGCGGGCGCGCAGTGGCCCGAGCCGATCGCGATCCTGCTGATGGTGATCTTCACCTTCTTCGGCGCGGCGGCCGCCTACCGCGCCGGCGCGCACATCGCGGTCGGCATGCTGACCGATCGGCTGCCGCCCGCGTTGCGGTGGGTGTTCGCCAAGGTCGTCGATCTGCTGATGATCGGCATCAGTCTGTTCATGCTCTGGTACGGCGGCAAGCTGTGCCTGGAGACGATGAACCAGACCTTGCCCGCGCTGCCGTGGCTGCCGGTCGGCTGGACCTATGCGCCGGTGCCGGTCGGCGGGCTGTTCACGCTGGTCTTCGTGCTCGAGAAAATGATCTTCGGCGACCAGCACCAGCGCGCCGTGGTGGTGTTCGACCAGCAGGCTGACGAGCCGGTGAGCAGGTCGAAGCGCTATGAGCGCCGAACCGTTCGTGTTGCTCGGCAGCTTCGCGCTGCTGATCCTGCTCGGCATGCCGGTCGCCTATTCGCTTGGTCTCGCCGCGTTGATCGGCGGGGTCTACATCGAGTTGCCGCTCGAAGCGGTGATGATCCAGATCGCGAGTGGCGTCAACAAGTTTTCGCTGCTCGCGATTCCGTTTTTCGTGCTGGCCGGCGCAATCATGGCCGAAGGCGGCATGTCGCGGCGGCTGGTTGCGTTCGCGGGCGTGCTGGTCGGCTTCCTGCGTGGCGGACTGACGCTGGTCAACATCCTTGCGTCGACGTTCTTCGGCGCCATCTCGGGCTCATCGGTGGCCGACACCGCATCGATCGGCTCGGTCATGATCCCCGAGATGGAGCGCCGCGGCTATCCGCGCGACTTCGCCACCGCGCTGACCGTCAGCGGCTCGATCCAGGCCACGCTGATTCCGCCCAGCCACAACGCGGTGATCTATTCGATGGCCGCGGGCGGCTCGATCTCGATCGCGGCGCTGTTCATGGCCGGTGTGCTGCCGGGGTTGCTGCTGGGCCTGACCTTGGCGACGTATTGCCTCGTCATCGCGAAGAAGCGCAACTTCCCCAAAGGCGACCCGATGCCGCTCGGCCAGGCGCTGCGCATCGCGGGGATGCGATGTGGGGCCTGATGACGATGGTGATCATCCTGGGCGGCATCCTGTCCGGCGTGTTCACCGCGACCGAGAGCGCATCGATCGCGGTGCTCTGGGCGTTCTTCGTCACGATGTTCATCTACCGCGACTACCGCTGGCGCGATCTTCCCAAATTGATGCATCGCACGGTCAAGACGGTGTCGATCGTGATGATCCTGATCGGCTTCGCGGCAAGCTTCGGCTACATCATGACGTTGATGCAGATTCCGCTGAAGATCACGACCGCGCTCACCGCGTTCACCGACAGCCGCCTCGTGATCCTGTTCTACATCAACATTTTGCTGATGGTGCTCGGCACGTTGATGGACATGGCCGCGCTGCTGCTGATCCTCACGCCGATCCTGCTGCCGGTCGTCAAGGCGGTCGGCGTCGATCCGGTGCACTTCGGCATGATCATGATCATCAACCTCGGCATCGGCCTGATCACGCCGCCGGTCGGCACGGTGCTGTTCGTCGGCAGCGCGGTCGGCAAGGTGCCGATCGGGCAGGTGGTGCGCGCGCTGCTGCCGTTCTTCGGGCTGCTCGTGCTCGTGCTCGGCGTCGTGACTTACGTGCCGGCCTTGTCGCTGTGGCTGCCGCGGCTGTTCGGCGTTTGATCTTTTCTTCAAGGGACCTCAATGAAACCGTCACGTCGCAACTTGCTGAATGCTGCGCTATTGATAGCCGCAACCGCAGGCAGCACCTGCGCCCTGGCCCAGAAAGTCGATGAATGGCCGACGAAGCCGCTGAGAATCGTGGTGCCGTATCCGCCCGGCGGCTCGAGCGACATCATTGCGCGCGCGATCGCGCAGCCGCTGTCGCAGGCGCTGGGCCAGTCGGTGCTGGTCGAGAACAAGCCCGGCGCCAACGGCAACATCGGCTCCGACGCGGTGGCCAAGTCCACCGACGGCCACACGTTGCTGCTGTGCGACGTCGGCTCGCTTGCGATCAGTCCTTCGGTCTATCTGAAGCTGCCTTTTGATCCTTCGAAAGACCTTCGCGGCGTAGCGATGCTGGCCTATTCGCCGCATCTGCTGGTGGTGCATCCCTCGGTGCCGGTCGGCAGCCTGAAAGAGCTGGTTGCGTACTCGAAGGAGCACAAGCTGAACTTCGCCGTCACCGCGACCGGCAGCGCACCGCATCTGGCCGGCGTCGCGGTCGAGCAGGCGACCGGTGCGCAGTGGCAATACATCCCGTACAAGGGCGGCTCGCAGGCTATCAGTGACACAGTGGCCGGGCAGACGCAGGTGCTGATGAACGGTGCGCTGGCTACCTTGCCGTTCGTGCAGTCGGGCAAGCTGAAAGCGATCGGTGTGTCGAAAGCAAGCCGCGTGGCGATGCTGCCAAATGTGCCGACGGTCGCGGAGCAAGGCGTCAAGGACTTCGAGTCGGGCACTTGGCAGGGTGTGCTGATGCCGGCCGGGGTTTCGGACGTCGTTTTGCAACGGCTATCGGCTGAACTCATGCGTATTGTCGGCTCGTCCGAGATTCGGGAGCGGTTGAGCGCCCAGGGCGCCGAGGTGCATCCGATGCCGCCGCAGCAGCTGTCTGCGTTCTTCGAGCGTGAGCGCAGGCATTGGGCCGTGGTGGTGGAGCGCGGCGGTATCAAGATCGACTGAGGTGGACGGACCGGCCATGCCACGGCACGCAGCGCTGCGTGCAACGGCCGCTGCGACTCGTGACAGCGGGCACAGAAAGCTGGCACGGCTGCTGCCGCCGATGCTGTGAGCGACCGGAACATTTGTGGCGTCACAATAAGCCATGAACACCGAGCTGGCCGCGACCGTCACAGGCGAGATAACGTTGTTTCGAGAGCTCGCGGCGAACCTCGCATTTATCACGAAGAAGGACCATGTGCTGCTGTCGCAGCGTGTGCACGGAGACCCGGTCAAGTTCGTCGATTCGGTCGCGTTCTGGTCGCATGCGCGCTTTGTCGACAACATCCGCTACTCGCTCGAGGGCACGCCGTGCAAATCGATCCTGCAGGGCAATGCGGTTGCGTATCCGGAGCGGGTGCAGGCGCAATTTCCGCACGATAGCGACTTGCTGTCCTTGAACGCGGAGAGTTACCTAGGCTGCCCGATCCGCTCGGTCGACCGCGCGGTCATCGGTCATGTCGCCATCATCGATCACCGACCGCTCACGAATGCGGCCGAACTGCTGACGATCGCCCATGCATTCGCGTCGCTTGCGGCATCCGAATTCGACCGTGTGCGCATGATCGAGCAGGTGTGGCAGAGCGAGCGGCGTTATCGCGTGCTGTACGACAGCACGCCGGCGATTTTCTTCACCGTCGCGCAGGACAACATCGTCACCTCGCTGAACGCGTTCGGCGTGGCCCAGCTCGGCATCGCCGCGGACAGAATGGTGGGACGGTCGTTGCTCGACATCGTGCTGCCGGAAGACGTGGAGACCTGCCGGGCCAGCTTGGTGGCTTGCTTCGCCGACCGCAGCCACGTGCACGGCTGGACGCTTCGCCAGCGCCGGCGCGACGGGACCGCCGCACGGTACAAATTGACGGCGCGCGTGATCGATGAAGCAAGCCGATCTTGCAGTCTGCTGATCGTGGCCGAAGACGTGACCGAAGCCCATGCGCGCGCCGAGCTGCTGACACAGCAGGCCAGCCACGACTCCCTGACCGGGCTGCTGAACCGGCGCGAATTCGAGAGCCTCCTCGAATCGTTGTTGTCCGATGAGCGCTCGGCGTCAAAACCGCACGCGCTCTGTTACTTGGACCTGGACCGATTCAAGATCGTGAACGATCGCGGCGGCCATCCCGCGGGCGACGAACTGCTCAGGCAGCTCGCGCAGTTGCTGCAGGAAGGCATTCGCAAGTCCGACACGCTGGCGCGCATCGGCGGCGACGAGTTCGTCGTGCTGATGCGGGACTGTTCGCTCGAGCGCGCCGAGCAGATCGCCGGCTCACTCACGCAGCGCGTGCTGGCCCACCGCTTCGCTTGGGGCGGTGAACGCTTCGACGAAATCGGCGTCAGCATCGGCGTGGTTGCGATCGCCAGCCCCGGCCTGACCCTGCGCGCCGTGCTGCAGGCTGCCGACACCGCCTGCTATGCAGCGAAGAAGGCCGGTCGCGGCCGTGTGCAGGTTCACCGTAGTCCTCTTATGGGTTCGGCGGCCACCGGCGACGGTGCAAGTCAAATCCGGTCCCTGGTTCGCTGAATCTATCAACGCCTGAGCATACATGTCCGATTCGTCCGCTCCGACCATCACCGAGTTGCAGGTCATTTCGGTCGCCGGCCGCGACAGCATGCTGCTGAATCTGAGCGGCGCACACGGGCCGTTCTTCACGCGCAACCTGCTCATCCTGACCGACAGCGCAGGGCGCACCGGCATCGGTGAAGTGCCGGGCGGCGAGAAGATTCGGCAAACGCTCGACGATGCGCGCGACCTCGTGGTCGGCAGCGGCCTTGGCCAAGTGCAGCAGGCGTTGCATCGCATGCGCACCACGTTCGCCGACCGCGATGCGGGCGGGCGCGGGCAGCAGACGTTCGATTTGCGCACCACGATCCACGCGGTCACGGCTGTCGAGTCTGCGATGCTCGATCTGCTCGGCCAGCATCTGGGCGTGCCGGTCTGCGCACTGCTCGGTGAAGGGCAGCAGCGCCATAGCGTGGAGATGCTCGGCTACCTGTTCTATGTCGGTGACCGCGGCAAGACCGATCTGCCATATGCAAGCGAGCCCGATGCGAAGGATGCCTGGTCGCACGCCAGGCACGAAGTCGCGCTGACGCCGCAGGCCATCGTCGCCCAGGCCGAAGCCGCACAGCAGCGCTACGGCTTCAACGACTTCAAGCTGAAGGGCGGCGTGCTGCGCGGCGAAGAAGAGATCGACGCGGTGCGGGCGTTGCATGAACGATTCCCGAACGCCCGCGTCACGCTCGACCCGAACGGCGGCTGGCTGCTGAGCGACGCGGTGCGGCTGATGCGCGATCTGCATGCTGTGGTGGCCTATGCCGAAGACCCGTGCGGCGCCGAAGGCGTGTACTCCGGCCGCGAAGTGATGGCCGAATTCCGCCGCGCGACCGGCCTGCCGACCGCCACAAACATGATCGCGACCGACTGGCGGCAACTGACGCACGCGTTGAGCCTGCAGTCGGTCGACATCCCGCTGGCCGATCCGCACTTCTGGACCATGGCCGGCTCGGTGAGAGTTGCGCAGACCTGCCGCGACTGGGGGCTGACCTGGGGTTCGCACTCGAACAATCATTTCGACGTATCGCTTGCGATGTTCACGCACGTCGGTGCAGCCGCGCCGGGCAAGGTCACCGCGATCGACACCCACTGGATCTGGCAAGACGGACAGCGGCTCACGTTGGAGCCGCTGGAGATTCGAGGCGGGCAAGTGAAGGTGCCGACCGCGCCGGGCCTGGGCGTGCAGCTCGACATGGCGGAAGTCGAGAAGGCGCACCAACTCTATCTGCAGCACGGCCTGGGCGCGCGTGACGATGCGACAGCGATGCAGTACCTGATCCCGAACTGGACGTTCGATCCCAAGCGGCCTTGCATGGTCCGCTGAAAGCGAAGTACCCAACCATCTGAGGAGCCAACCGATGAGCACCACCCCCCCGTATACCTCGATTCCCAACCCGTTCCGCCAGCGCCTGCTCAAAGGCGAACAGCTGATTGGCTGCTGGACCTCACTGGCCAGCCACATCAGCACCGAAGTGCTCGGCGTGGCCGGCTTCGACTGGTTGCTGCTCGACGCAGAACACGCGCCGAACGACGTGATCACGTTGGTGCCGCAGATGATGGCGCTCAAAGACAGCGTCAGCGCACCGATCATTCGCCCACCGTGGAACGATGCGGTAATCATCAAGCGGTTGCTCGACTCGGGCGCGAGCAACCTGCTGATCCCGTTTGTCGAAAGCGCCGAGGAGGCGCGCGCTGCGGTGGCCGCCACGCGCTATCCGCCGCAGGGCATTCGCGGGGTGTCGGTCTCGCACCGCGGCAACCGGTTCGGCGCGACGGCCGACTATTTGAAAATTGCGAACGATCACATCGGCCTGTTGGTGCAGATCGAGAGCCGCAAAGGCGTCGAAGCGGCTGCCGAGATCGCCGCAGTTGACGGCGTCGATTGCCTGTTCATCGGCCCTTCCGATCTGGCGGCTGCGTACGGACATCTCGGTAATCTGGGTCACGCCGAGGTACAAGCCGCGATCAAGGCCATCCACCAAGCAGCGAAGTCCGCCGGCAAGCCGACTGGCATCCTCGCGCCGGCCGAGGCCGACGCGCGGCGCTATCTGGAGATGGGCATCACGTTCGTTGGCGTCGGCAGCGACCTGGGTCTGCTGCGCATGGCATCGCAGGCGTTGCGCGACAAGTATCAGGATGCGGGCACAGGGCCGATGGCAGCGCAGTATTGATGTGGCGCGAGTGGCCCGGGTGAAGCACCCGGTTGCCCACCGGGTCGGGGCCTCCCTGAAGACCGCGGCCAGCGCCTGTGAGACCAGCAGTGGGTGAACCGAACGACGGTTGGCATCGCAGCGTTGCGCCGCTTGCCGATTGGTGAGGCGACACGCTCGACTCTGCAGGAACAGTTAACGCTTCGACGACACCACAATCCCGCCCACGATCAGCGCGAACGCGACCGCGTGATACAGGTGTGGCACTTCGCCGAGCAGCGCCGCCGACAGCAATGCTGCGAACAACGGCGTCAGGTTCGAGAAGAAGCCCGCAATCGTCGGCCCGACGCGCTGCACACCCACGCCCCAACAGCGGTACGCGATGATCGCGGGTCCGATCGCGACAAACACCAGCGTGGCCGCCAACGGCCAGCCGGGCACCAGATGGCCCGCGCCGAGTCCCCACTCGCTCGCCGTGAAAAGACCCGACCAGCCGAGCCCGAACACCATCTGCGCAACCAGAAAAGCGGCCCAGTCGGCGTGCACGCGCTGCGGCATTTTGGGCCGCGTCAGCATCCAGCTGTAGATCGCCCAGACGACCGTGGCGGCCAGCATGAACAGGTCGCCGGGCAGCAGCCGAACCTGCAGCAGGGACTCCAGGTGCCCGCGGCTCAGCACGAGCACCACGCCGACGATGGACAACGCCGCGCCGAGCAGTTGCCGCCGCGTGATGCGCTGGTCGAACCACAACGCGCCGATCACCATCATGAACACGGGGGTGCAGCTCGCGACCAACGTCACGTTCAACGGCGTCGAGGTCTTGAGCGCCAGATACTGCAGCGAGTTGTAGCTGCCCACGCCCAAAAAACCGAGCACCGCGAGATTGCGCCACCGCGGCCAGATGCCGGAGCCCGGGCGCAGCACCCAGCCGCCGAGCGGCAGCAGCAGCAGCAGTGCCAGCGCCCAGCGCAAAAAATTCAGGCTCATGGGCGAGATCAGATCGCTCGCCATGCGCCCGACCACCGCGTTCGATGCCCAGAGAAACGGCGGGATCACCAGCAGGGCGATCGATCCCGGGGTCAGGCGTTGCATCGTCATGCGGGGCAATGTAGCGCACGAATGAACCCGCAAAAAGCGATCGGGTGCGCACGCCATCCACCGGAAAAATCGCATTGAATGCTACAAACTATGTAGCATAAGATGAGGTATGAAAATACGCCCCAGCGTGTTTTGACACAGAACCCGCCGGTTTGGCACCGCTGCAGCCTGTATGCCCGCCTGACCCTCAGGCCAGCCGGGCCGGCGCTGCCGCAAACAGGACTTCAATGTGCAAGCCGGGCGTTCTTTCGGGCTCGAATCCACCGTCCACTGCCGAGCACGCGGTAGAACGGATCGAACACACGCTGCGCCGCTTCGATGCCCGGGCCGCTGTCTTCCACGATCCACAACGGTCGCGCTGCCGTACCGGCCGCCGCCGGGTGGCGAGCATTCGGCGGTGCGCGCGTGCAGGTGCATGCTCTCGCGTCGGTGCAGCATCTGCCCGCTTGGAGACAATCGCAAGGTGGGGTGGCACCTCGACTGCCCGGTCGGCGTGACCACGCTCCCTCCTTTTTTTCGCATCAAGGCCCGATGAAGACCGATACCCAGCGCCCCGCGCACCGAGACGTCACCCCCTATCTGCCGATCGCCGACTACGCGCTGATCGGCGACTGCCATTCGGCAGCGCTGGTCTCGCAGGGCGGCTCGATCGACTGGTGTTGCATGCCGCGGTTCGATTCGGACAGCTGCTTCGCGCGGCTGCTCGATCACGCGCAAGGCGGCTTCTTCGCGGTCGCGCCGCAGGGCGCGGCGCGCAGCAGCCGGCGCTACGTGCCCGGCAGCATGGTGCTGGAAACCACGTTCGAGACCGACATGGGCACGGTTCGCCTGACGGATTTTTTCGCGATGAGGAGTGGCGGCCGGCAGAAGCCGCGGCGCGAACTGGTGCGCGTTATCGAAGCGGTGCGCGGCGTGGCACACATGCGGGTGCATATCGCTGCGCGGCTCGATTTCGGCGCGGTCAAGCCGTGGCTCGATTCGGTCGGCGACGGCGACTTTCTCGCGGTCGGCAGCGACACCGGTTTGTTGTTCTCGGGTGATGTCGAACTGATGCAGGTCGATCGGCACGACCTGTGTGCGGACCTGACGCTGCAACCCGGCGAAGTCCGCTATTGCTCGATGCAGTTCGTGCCCCCGTCGGAACTGCACGAAGCGTCCGACAAGCTGCCGCGCAGCGGCGACCTGCAACATCACCTGCACGAGACGATCGGCTGGTGGCGCGCCTGGAGCGACAAGCTCACCGCGCCCGAACAGGCCGGCGCCTGCGTGGCGCGCTCGGCGGTCGTGCTGAAGGCGCTGACCTATGCGCCGACCGGCGCGATCGTGGCGGCGCCGACCACGTCGCTGCCGGAGGAAGAAGGCGGCGAGCGCAACTGGGACTACCGCTTCAGCTGGATCCGGGACTCGGTGTTCACGGTGCGCGCGCTCTCGCTGCTCGGGCTCGCGGGCGAGGCCGACGGCTTTCGACGCTTCATCATGCGCAGCGCGGCAGGCAGCGCCGCGCAGCTGCAGGTGCTCTACGGCATCGACGGCAAACGGCGCCTGACCGAAGTCGAGATCGGGCATCTGAGCGGCTGGCGCGACTCGAAACCGGTGCGCATCGGCAACGGCGCCGAGTCGCAGTTCCAGAGCGACATGTACGGCTTGCTGCTCGAGCTGGCCTGGCGCTGGGCATCGCGCGGCAACCGGATCGACGGTGCGTACTGGACCTTCCTCGTCGATCTCGTGGAAACCGCGATCGCCAGGTGGCAGGTGCCCGACCGCGGCATCTGGGAGGTGCGCGGCGAGCCGCGCGACTTCGTGCATTCGAAGGTCATGTGCTGGGCCGCGGTCAACCGCGGCATCGCACTCGCCGAAGCGCAGCAGCTGCAGGCGCCGCTCGAACACTGGCGCAAGGTGCGCGCGGAGATACGGCAGGCGGTGGAGACGCGCGGCGTCGATCCGAAGGGCGACCATTTCGTCGCGAGCTTCGGCAGCACGCACATGGACGCGGCGCTGCTGCTGCTGCCCGAAGTCGAATTCGTCGCCTACGACGACCCGCGCATGCTGCGCACGCTGGACGCGGTGCGCGCAGAGCTCGACACCGACGGCGGCCTGGTGCTGCGCTACCGCGTGGAAGACGGCATGGCCGGCGGCGAGGGCGTGTTCCTGGCCTGCACGTTCTGGCTCGTCGAGTGCCTGGCGCGTGGCGGCCGTGTGGGGCAAGCCCGTGCGGTGTTCGACCGCGTGGCGATATGCGCCAACGACCTCGGCCTGTTCCCGGAAGAATTCGATCCGCACACGGGCGAGATGCTCGGCAACTTCCCGCAGGGGCTGTCGCACCTGGCGCACATCACCGCGGCACTCGCGCTCGAAGCGGCCGAAGCCGCCGCCACGCCGATCAGCTAACCCGCGTCCCGGAACCCCGGATACAGCGTCATGCCGCCATCCACATAAAGCGTCTGGCCGGTCACGTAGTCGGACGCGTCGCTGGCGAGCCAGACGGCGGTCTTCGCAATGTCCACCGGATCGCCGATGCGGCCGTACGGAATCAGCTCGAGCATCTTGTTCGAGGCCTGCTCGGTGTCCCAGCCCGCGCGGTTGATGTCGGTGCGGATCGCGCCGGGGCCGATCGAATTCACGCGGATGCGGCGCGACGCCATCTCCTGCGCGAGCGTGCGCATGAACATGCCGACGCCGCCTTTTGCGGTCGCGTAGTTGATGTGCCCGGCCCAGGGGATCACCTCATGCACCGAGGAGATGCAGATGATCTTGCCGGCGGCAGCCGACCGCTGCGGCACCACGCCGCGGCGCAGAAACTCGCGCACCGCCGCGCGCGCGCACAGAAACTGGCCGGTCAGGTTGACGGCGAGCAGCCTGTCCCACTGATCGAGCGTCATGTCCTCGAACGGCGCATCGATCTGGATGCCCGCGTTGTTCACGAGGATGTCGACGGTGCCGAAGCGCTTGATCGTCTCGTCGAACATCCGCTGCACGTCGTCTTCGCGGCTCACGTCGGCCTGCACGGTGAACGCGTTGCCGCCGGCGGCTTCGATCCCGGCACGCAGCGCCTCGCTTTTGTCAGCCGAGCGGCTGTAGTTGAGCGCCACGCTGGCGCCGGCCGCCGCCAGGGCTTCGGCGATGGCCGCGCCGATGCCGCGGCCGGCGCCCGTGACGACGGCGCTCTGGCCGGCAAGAAGCGGTTTCTGGTTCATGTCGAAGGCGCGCCTCACCGAGACGTCCGTTGTTGTAAGGTTGTCCACCCAATTCCAGGGTTAACAGAGGAGTCTACGCATGAGCAAAGCGATCCGCATCGACAAGAACGGCGGCCCGGAGGAAATGAAGCTGGTCGAGGTGACCGTGGGCGACCCCGGCCCGGGCCAGATCCGCATCGCGCACAAGGCGGTGGGCCTGAACTTCATCGACGTCTACCAGCGCAGCGGCCTCTACAAGTTCGAGATGCCGCTCACGCTCGGCATGGAGGCCGCCGGCGTCGTCGAAGCGGTGGGCGAGGGCGTCACGCACCTGAAAGCCGGCGACCGCGCCGCGTATGCGGGCAACCCACCCGGCAGCTACAGCGAGCAGCGCGTGATGCCGGCGATGACGGTCTGCAAGCTGCCGGACGCGATTTCGTTCGAGACCGGCGCGGCGATGATGCTGAAGGGCCTGACCGCGCAGTACCTGCTCAAGCGAACACTGCCGGTCGAAGGGCTGCAAGCGGGCGACTTCGTGCTGTTTCATGCGGCCGCGGGCGGCGTCGGGCTGATTGCATGCCAGTGGGCGAAAGCACTGGGCCTGCAGCTGATCGGCACCGCCGGCAGCGACGAGAAATGCAAGCGCGCGCTGGCCAATGGCGCGGCACACGCAATCAACTATTCCACCGAGGATTTTCTGGCGCGCGTCAAGGACATCACGGGCGGCCAGGGCGTCAAGGTGGTGTACGACTCGGTCGGCAAGGACACCTGGGACAAGTCGCTGGACTGCCTGCGGCCGTTCGGGCTGATGGCGAGCTTCGGCAACGCGTCCGGCGCACCGGCGCCGTTCGCGCCCGGCATCCTGGGTGCGAAGGGCTCGATCTACGTGACGCGCCAGACGCTGTTCACCCACATGAGCACGCGCGAGCGCACGCAGCAGATGGCGGACGACCTGTTCGAGGCGGTCGAGAGCGGCAAGGTGAAGATTCACATCGAGCAGCGCTATCCGCTGGCGGAAGTGCAGCAGGCCCATCGCGATCTGGAAGCGCGCAAGACGACCGGCTGCACGATCCTGACGCTGTAGCGGCCCATGCGCAGGACGGATCGACCGATCGCGACAGCGAGCATTTGCCGCCGCGAATTCGGCCGGATGCCGGACGGCCGCGCGGTGCATGAATACACGCTCGACAACGGCTGCGGCATGACGGTCGGCGTCATCAATCTGGGCGGCATCGTGACGTCGATCCGCGTGCCCGACCGCGCGGGTCGCGGTGACAACGTCGTGCTCGGTTTCCGTGATCTGGCCGACTATGTCCTGCGCAATCCGAACTTCGGCGTGATCGTCGGCCGCTATGCGAACCGGATCGCGAAGGGCTGCTTCCTGTTGGATGGCACGGTGCACCGGCTCGATCTGAACGAGCCGCCCAATTCGTTGCACGGCGGCGCGCACGGCTTCGGCACGCGGTGGTGGGCGGTCTCCGAGCTTGCATTCGATGAGCCCGGCACCGTGGGCCTGCGGCTGCAACGCACGAGCGCCGATGGCGAGGGCGGCTATCCCGGGCGGCTCGCCTTGGAGGTGACCTACCGACTCTGCGCGCGCAACCGCTGGCGCATCGACTACCGCGCGACCACCGACCGCGCCACGGTGGTCAACCTGACGCATCACGATTACTTCAATCTGGCGGGTGGGGGCGGTGCGCTCGACCATCGGCTGCGTGTGGCGGCCGGTCGCTATCTGGAAGTCGATGCCGACATGATTCCGACGGAGATCGCGTCGGTCGCCGGCACGCCGTTCGACTTTCGCGCGTCGACGAGGGTGGCAGACCGGATCCGCTGCGGCACGGCGCAGCTCGCGGCGGCTGGCGGCTACGACCACTGCCTGCTGCTCGACCGCACCGCACCCGACAAGGACGGCCTCGCGTTCGCGGCGCGGCTCGAACACGACGGCTCGGGGCGCTGGCTCGAGATCGACACCACCGAGCCGGCGTTGCAGCTTTACTCGAGCAACAAGCTCGACGGCACTCTGCGTGGAAGCGCCGGACGGTTGGTCCGCCAGGGCGACGCGTTGTGCCTGGAGCCGCAGCACCATCCCGATGCGCCGAATCGGCCCGACTTTCCGTCCACGGTTCTGCGGCCGGGTGAGACGTTCGAGAGTGCGACGGTCTATCGCTTCGGCGTCGATCCCTGAACGGTTGCCGCCCGCCGCGATGGGCCGCACACGCCACGTGCGCCGCGCCCGACCCGCAGCCCGCTTGCTTTATTCCTGCGGAGGCAGCTCGGCCGGCTGGCGCAACCGGCTCGGATGCAGCACGCCGGCCGAGTCCAGGATCGGGTAGGCGATCCCGCACAGGTGCGAGTTGATGCGCTTGAACTCGCCGATGATCTCGATGTGCAGCGAGCTGGTCTCCACGCTCTGCACGGTGTTGTGCGACAGCCGCGTCAGGTGTGAATTCGCGTACTCGTGCTGCAGCTGGCGGAACCGGGTTTTTTCTTCGAGCAGACGGCGTGCGTCGCGCACGTTGCCGTTCAGAAACACGCTCATCGCCAGCCGCAGGTTGTCCAGCAGCCGGCTATGCATCTCGACGATCTCTCCCATGCCGGCGTCCGAGAAGCTGCGCTGCTTGCGGATCTTTTTGTCCTCCACATCGATCAGCACGCGTTCGACGATGTCGGCGACCTGCTCCATGTTGATCGTGAAGCTCATGATGTCGGCCCAGCGCCGGCTTTCCTCCTCGCCCAGCGACTGGCGTGACAGCTTGGTCAGGTAGTACTTGATGTCCGAGTACGACCGGTCGACCGCGTCGTCCAGCAGCCGCAGCTTCTTCGACAGCTTCACGTCGTTGCGGCGGATCACCGGCAGCAGGCCGCGCAGCATGGTCTCCACCACGTCGGCCTGGTGCAGCGCCTCGCGTGCCGCGCAGGAGATCGCGAGCGACGGGGTCGTGAGCGCCGACGGGTCCAGATGATTCGGCCGCTCGGCGGACGTGGAAGTGCTCGCGTCGGGCACCGGCAACCAGGCCGACACCAGACGCGCCGCGGGGCCCGTGAGCCCGATGAACGCGGTGGCCACCGCAAAGTTGAAAGCCAGGTGGAACAGCACCACCGACAGCATGGGCTCCGGCACCCAGGGGGTGGCGTACTGCAGCCACAGATGCGCGAACGGCGCCACGGCTGCCACGCCGATCGCCTTGAACGCGAGGTTGCAGATCGGCCCCTGCCGCACTTCGACGGCGGAGTGCCAGGTGGTGAGCACCCCCAGAATGCCGCTGCCCAGATTCGCGCCGAGCACGAGGCCGAGAGAGACTTCGTAGGGCACCGCACCGGTGGCCGCCAGCGTGGCGGTCAACAGCACGATCGCCAGGCTCGAATAGCAGGCCAGCGCGAGCAACGCCCCGAGCGTGATCTCGAGGCCCCGGTCGCTTTGCAGCGAGGCGAGCAGCTCCGCGATCGCGGGCGCGCCGGTCAGCACCGCGGTCGACGTCGCAATCAGGCGCAGCGCGAGCAGCATCAACCCGATGCCGATCAACACCCGGCCGATCCGGCCCGTGTCCGCGTCCGGCCGCGCCAGAAACAGCAGCACGCCGAGCAGAATTCCGAGCGACGACACCCAGGACAGGTCGAACGACAGCACGGTCGCCATCACCGCGCTGCCGACGTCCGCGCCGAGCAGCACCGCCAGCGCGGCGGGCAACGCGATCGCGCCTTGCCCGACGAAGGACGAGACGATCAACGTGGTCGCCGTGGCCGACTGCACGAGCGCGGTGACGCCCAGGCCCGCGGCAGCCGCCGCGAACCGGTTGCTCATGCTGCTGGCGAGCGTGCGGCGCAGGTTCGCGCCGAACACGCTCAGGATGCCGGTGCGCACCAGGTAGATGCCCCACAGCAGCAGCGAGATCGCGGCCAGCAGGTTCAGCAGGTGTTTCATCGACGAAGAGGAGCGGGCGGGGCGGGCAGCAGGCGAAGAGGGCGGGGAAAACAGTATAAAAAGAAAATGCGGCCGCCCGGCCCCCGCGCTAGCGTTTCAGCGGGTCGAGCCGGACTTTCAGCCCCTGCGGCACCACCTGAAACGCGCCGAGCTGCCAGCCGAACGCGGCCAGCGCGGCGGTGTCGCGCTCGGTCAACGTATAGATGACCTGGTCCCCGAGCAGGTTGCCGATGAGCCGCGGCGCATTGCGGTCGAGCCATTTCGCATATTCGGGTGGCACGCCGTCGAGCTGCACCGAGCGCACCAGCACGTCGGCCATGCGGATGGTCTTGTCGGCCGCCTCGTAGCGCGGGCGCCAGTCGACGCCGAGCGTGCCGGGGATGCCCGCGCCCACGAGCGGCGACGAGAGCTTCAGCGCGACGACCGTGCCGATCCGGTTGGCGTCCGGCAGCATGCGCAGCTTCGGATTGCGCAGTTCCAGCGTGACGAGGTCGCCCGCGACCTGCTGCGTATACGGGAACCGCTTGGCCAGTTGCGCGAGCAGGGTGGTGCTGGAGATAAGTTGCTCGACCGGGCGCAGTTGCGCGCTGGCGCAGCCGGCCGCGCCGAGCCACGGCAGCGCCAGCAGCGAGGCGAGCAGCCGGCGTCGCTCGTGCGCCGAGCCGGCCAGGCCAGGCGGCATCATGACCGGCCGCTGCGCATGCGGCGCAACTCGTCCCAGATCAGACAGATCGCGCCGACCGTGATCGCGCTGTCGGCCACATTGAACGCAGGGAAGTGCCAGCCTGCCCAGTGGAAATCGAGAAAGTCGATCACGTAGCCGTGCTGCAGCCGGTCGATCACGTTGCCCACAGCGCCGCCGAGCAGCAGCGCGAGCGCGAACGAGAACAGCTTCTGTCCTGCGTGCTGGCGCAGCAGCCAGACGATGAAGACCGCGGCAGCGACGCCGATCACGGTGAAGAACCAGCGCTGCCAGCCGGCCGCCCCGGCCAGAAACGAGAACGCCGCGCCGGTGTTGTGCGCGCGAACGACGTTGAAAAAACCCGTGATGAAGGTGGCGTCACCGAGCCGGTAGTTGTCCAGGATCAGCCACTTGGTCACTTGGTCGGCCGCGATGATCGCCGCGGCCAGCACGAGCCAGCCGAGCATGCTGCGACCGCGGCCGGCCGGATAGGTTGCTGCGTCGGTCGTCGTCATGCGACCCGCCGGACTTCGCCGGCGCCGAACAGGTTGCTCACGCAGCGGCCGCACAGGCCGGGGTGCTCGTCGAATGTGCCGACGTCGGGAACGTAGTGCCAGCAGCGCTCGCATTTTGGATCGTTCGAGGCTGTGGCGCTGATGGACAGTGCATCTCCTGCCATCAATTTCATAGCGGAGGTGATGAACACGAATTTCAGGTCATTGCCGAGGCTGGCCAGCAGCGCATGGTCATCCGGCGCTGCGGCGAGCGTCACGTTGGCCTGCAGCGACGAGCCGAGCTTGCCGTCCGCGCGCAGCGCCTCGAGCTGCTTGTTGACAGATTCGCGCAACTCGCGCACACGGCTCCATTTGGCAAGCAGCGCAGGGTCGGCGGGATCGAGATCGACATACCTCTGCACGAAGATCGAGTCGTCGTTGTCCAACACGTTCCACGCCTCCTCCGCCGTGAAGCTCAGGAACGGCGCCATCCAGCGCAGCATCGCCTGCATGATGTGCCACAGCGCGGTCTGCGCGCTGCGCCGCGCGTGGGAGTTTGCAGCGGTGGTGTAGAGCCGGTCCTTCAGCACGTCGAGATAGAAACCGCCCAGGTCTTCGCTGCAGTAAAGCTGCAGCTTGGCGACCACCGGATGGAACTCGTAGACCTTGTAGTGCGCGAGCACTTCGGCCTGGAACTGCGCGGTGCGGCTCAGTGCGTAGCGGTCGATCTCCAGCATCCGATCCAGCGGCACCGCGTCCTGTCCGATGTCGAAGTCGCTCGTGTTGGCCAGCAGAAAGCGCAGCGTGTTGCGGATGCGGCGGTAGCCGTCGACCACGCGCGCGAGAATCTTGTCGTCGCCCGCGATGTCGCCCGAGTAGTCGCTGGCCGCGACCCACAGGCGGATGATCTCGGCGCCGAGCTTCTTGCTGACCTCCTGCGGGTCGATGCCGTTGCCGAGCGACTTGCTCATCTTGCGGCCCTGGCTGTCGACCGTGAAGCCGTGCGTGAGCAGCCCCTTGTAGGGCGCGCGGCCCTCGGTCGCGCACGCGATCAGCAGCGACGAGTGGAACCAGCCGCGATGCTGGTCGTGGCCTTCGAGGTAGAGGTCGGCCTCCGGGCCGTGCTCGTGGTGCGCGTGCGGATGGGTGCCGCGCAGCACATGCCGAAACGTCGAGCCCGAATCGAACCAGACCTCCAGGATGTCGGTGCTCTTGGTGTAGTGCGCGGCGTCTTCCGCGCCGAGGATGTCCTCGGCCGTGACGCGGCTCCAGGCTTCGATACCGCCCTGCTCGACGATGGCCGCGGCCTGGTCGAGGATCTCCATGGTGCGCGGGTGCAGCTCGCCCGAATCCTGGTGCAGGAAGAACGGGATCGGCACCCCCCAGCTGCGCTGCCGGCTGATGCACCAGTCGGGCCGGTTCGCGATCATGTCGTGCAGACGCGCCTTGCCGTTCTCCGGGTAGAAGCCGGTCTGCTCGATCGCGGCCAGCGCGGTCTGACGCAGGGTTTGCGGCGCCTTGTCCTTCGTGAAGACGCCCACGCCGTCGTCCATGCGGATGAACCACTGGGCGGCCGCGCGGTAGATCACCGGCGTCTTGTGGCGCCAGCAATGCGGGTAGCTGTGGCTCATGCCTTCGGTGGTCATGAGACGGCCGGCGTCGCGCAAGGCCTCGATGATCTCGGACACCGCCTTCCAGATGTTCTTGCCGCCGAACAGCGGGAAATCCGGCGCGTAGCTGCCGTTGCCCTGCACGGGGTTGAGGATGTCGTCGGTCTTGACGCCGTGCGCCACGCAGCTGTTGAAGTCCTCCACGCCGTAGGCCGGTGAGGAGTGCACCAGGCCGGTGCCGTCGTCGGCGGTGGCGTAGTCGGCCAGAGTAGACAGGCGACAGCCGGCGGTAGCCAGCGTCCACGTCGTACAGCGGATGCTCGAACTCGAGCCCACCCAACGCTTCGCCCTTGACCACGGCGAGCACCGTGCCGCCAAGCGCGTAGCGCGTCATGCACATCTCGACCAACGCTTCCGCGAGCACCAGCAGGCCGCGTTCGGTGTCGACCAGCGCGTAGTCCAGCGCGGGGTTGAGGTTGATCGCCTGATTGGCGGGGATGGTCCACGCGGTGGTGGTCCAGATGACGGCGAATGCGTCCTTGTCGAGCGGGGGCAGGCGGAAGGCCGCAGCCAGCTTGGCCGGGTCGTGCGCCTTGAACGCCACGTCGAGCGTCTGCGATTTCTTGTCCGCGTATTCGATCTCGAACTCGGCCAGCGACGAGCCGCAGTCGAAGCACCAGTACACGGGCTTCAAGCCCCGGTAGACAAAGCCGCGTTCGATCACGCGCTTGAACGCACGCAGTTCGCCCGCCTCGTTCGCGAAGTCCATCGTCTTGTACGGATGGTCCCACTCGCCGAGCACGCCCAGGCGTTTGAAGTCTTCACGCTGCTGGTCGATCTGCTCGGTGGCGTAGGCGCGGCTCTTCGCCTGCATCTCGTCGCGGCCCAGGTTGCGGCCGTATTTCTTTTCGATCGCGTTTTCGATCGGCAGACCGTGGCAGTCCCAGCCGGGCACGTAGACCGCGTCGAAGCCATCGAGCTGCCTCGCCTTGACGATCATGTCCTTCAGGATCTTGTTGACCGCATGGCCCATGTGGATCTGGCCGTTCGCATACGGCGGGCCGTCGTGCAGGATGAACAGCGGCGCACCGCGCCGCGCATCGCGCAGGCGCTGGTAGCGGCCTTCTTGTTCCCATTGAGCCACCCACTGCGGCTCGCGCTTGGCCATGTCGCCGCGCATCGGAAACGGCGTGTCGGGCAGGTTCAGGGTGGACCGGTAGTCGGTGCCAGCGGGGGTAGCGATTGATTCGGACATGAACGTCGAGCCCGGTAAGAAAAACAAGAGACGATGGGTACGGCGAGGATGGCGGGCTTTTTTCGTCGAACGGACGGCGCGACGCCCGTCGAAAGTGCCCTGCAAACGTCCGCAGCACCTGTCGCCGGCACGGACGTGCTGCAAGAAAAAAAGGGGGAGGGGGAAAACGAACCGCATGCCCACTGCGCGGAAGTTGCCCGCGCAAGGCGTCGATGCGCCCCCGCTAAATTCGATCGCGCGTGGTCTGGCGCAGCGTCTGGCCGTGCAGCGAATCGAACCAGGCGCGGGCATCGGCGCAGTCGGCCGCGATGCCGGCGGTCAGCGCGGCAAGGCCTTCGTACTTGCGTTCGTCGTGCAGTTTGTGCAGCAGGTCCACCTGGATGAGTTTAGCGTAGGCCTCCTGATTCGCGAGCGATTCGGGCCAGTCGAGACAGTGTGTCTCCAGCAGCACGCGGCCGCCGTTTCGGTCGTTCGGATCGATCGATGGCCGCACGCCGAGGCTCGCCACGCCAGGCAACGGCTCGTCGCCGAGCCCATGCACGCGCACCACGAAGATGCCGCTGGCCGCCGGCTTGCCATGAGCGAAGCGCAGATTCAGCGTGCGAAAGCCCAGCGTGCGGCCGAGCTTGGCCCCGTGCACCACATGCCCGCTGATCGCATAGGGCCGGCCCAGCAGCACCGCCGCTTGCGCCATGTCGCCGGCCGCGAGCGCCGCCCGCACGGCCGAACTCGACACGCGCAGGCCATGCACCTCGTAGCTGTTCATGCGGGCCACGTCGAAACCGCGCTCGACCCCGGCCGCGTCCAGCATCGCGTAATCGCCCGCGCGTTTCGCACCGAAGCGGAAGTCGTCGCCGACCAGCACGTAGCGCGCGCCGAGCCCGCGCACCAGCACCCGATCGATGAACGCTTCCGGCGCCATCCCCGCCAGTGCCGCATCGAAGCGCAGCACCACGCATTGATCGATGCCGGCCGCGGCCAGACCCGCGAGCTTGTCGCGCAGGGTGCCGATGCGCGCAGGCGCCATCTCTGGCCGACCGCTCTGGACAGCGAACCAATCGCGCGGATGCGGCTCAAAAGTCATCACGGTGCTCGGCAGTTCGCGCAGCCGGGCCTCGTTCTGCAGCAACGCCAGCATCGCCTGATGCCCGCGGTGCACGCCGTCGAAGTTGCCGATCGTGAGCGCACATGCGGCGGCCAGCCCCGGATGCTGAAAACCGCGAAAGACGTTCATCGCGTTGCTATTCTTTTTGTATCAAATGTTCGAGTGTTTGCAGGTGCTGCGCGGCTGTTTGTCACAAAGCAGGTATATTGTGACGGAGTCTCGCGGCCTCGCCTGTTGCCCGGTCTGCCTGCCGTGTCGACGGCGCGGACGGCGCAGTCGGCGGATTTTTCTCAGGGGTTGCCATCTTGAAGGTGTTGAAGCTCTCCGCCCAAGGCTTGCCGCAGTCGTGGATCACGCTCGAGCAGGCGGTGCTGCACTACGCGGCCGAGGAAGTGCGCTGGGAAGTCGGCGCCGAAGTCGCGGTGTTTCGTGGCGGGCACAACGCGCGGACCGGCGAGCAGTCGCGCATCGCGATCTGCAGCATCATCGGCACGCGCGGTGTGCCGCGCATCAACCCGTTCAGCCTGCGCCCGGGCCTGAGCAACCACAAGCTGTTCGCGCGCGACCGCAACACCTGCGCCTACTGCGGCGACGTGCTGCCCGAAGAAGAACTGACGCGCGAACACATCATCCCGTTCGCGCAGCAGGGCCGGGATCACTGGATGAACGTGGTGACGGCCTGCAAGCCGTGCAATCACCGAAAGAGCAGCCGCACGCCCGAGCAGGCCCACATGCCGCTGCTCTACGCGCCCTACGTGCCGAGCCTCTGGGAAGACTTCATCCTGCGCAACCGGCGCATCCTCGCCGATCAGATGGAGTTTCTGATGGCGCATCTGCCGCGCAGTTCGCGGCTGCACGCATAACGCTGCAGCAAACCGGCTCATCCGCATGTCGTTTCCGATGCGGATCCGATCGATCGAAGCGCGCAGCATCCGGCTGCCGGGTCGTCGCCGATGCTGCGCTTCATCCTGACCCGCGCCAGCCTGGTCGTGCCGACCTTCATCGGCATGACGCTGCTCGCGTTCTTCCTGATCCGCCTGGTGCCCGGCGACCCGATCGAGACGCTGGCCGGCGAGCGCGGCATCGACCCCGCGCGCCATGCGCAGCTGCTGCAAGGAGTACGGCCTCGACCGGCCGCTGCTCGGTGCAGTACGGCATCTACATCGGGCGCGTGCTGCAGGGCGACCTCGGCAAGTCGATCGATCACGCAGGAGCCGGTGCTCGACGAGTTCCTGGCGCTGTTTCCGGCCACGATCGAGCTGGCGCTGTGCGCGATCGCTGTTCGCGCTGCTGCTCGGCATTCCGGCCGGCATCCTCGCGGCGGTCAAGCGCAACTCGGTGTTCGACCACGGCGTGATGGGCGTCGTCGCTCACCGGCTATTCGATGCCGATCTTCTGGTGGGGCCTGCTGCTGATCCTGCTGTTCTCGGTGCAGCTCGGGCTGGACGCCGGTGTCCGGGCCGCATCGCGGTGCAGTACTACATCGAGCCGCGTCACCGGCTTCCTGCTGATCGACTCGCTGCTGTCGCGGCGAGAAGGGCGCGTTCGCGTCGGCGCGTGTCGCACCTGATCCTGCCGACGATCGTGCTCGGCACCATCCCGCTCGCGGTGATCGCGCGCATGACGCGCTCGGCGATGCTCGAGGTGCTGGGCGAGGACTACATCCGCACCGCGCGCGCCAAGGGCCTGTCGCCGCTGCGCGTGGTCGGCGTGCACGCGCTGCGCAACGCGCTGATCCCGGTGGTCACCGTGATCGGCCTGCAGGTCGGCGTGCTGTTCACCGGCGCGATCCTGACCGAGACGATCTTCTCCTGGCCCGGCGTCGGCAAGTGGCTGATCGAGGCGATCAGCCGGCGCGACTACCCGGTGCTGCAGGGCGGCATGCTGCTGCTCGGCGTCGATCGTGATGATCGGTCAACCTGCTGGTCGATCTGACCTACGGCGTCATCAATCCGCGCATCCGGCAGCGGAGCCGATGACCACGCCCGACGATCGCCGACCGCCTGCCGCGCGCGTCGACCGCCGAGCCGGCGCGCCGCCGCGGCCCGCTGCGCGAGTTCTGGAGCGCCTTCTCGCGCCAACCGCGGCGCGGTGCGCGGGCCTGGTGGTCGATCGTCGGCGCTGCTGCTGGTCGCGCTGTTCGCGCCGTGGCTCGCGCCGCACTGCGCCGAACGCAGACCAACAGCGCCGCGTTCCTGCAGCCGCCGTCCTGGCAGGAGGGCGGCTCGCGCGCACTACCTGCTCGGCACCGACGCGATCGGCCGCGACATCCTCTCGCGCCTGATCTACGGCGCGCGGCTGTCGCTGCTCGATCGGCGCTGGCCGTGGTGGCGCTCTCGCTGGTGGTCGGCATCGCGCTCGGGCTGATCGCCGGCTTCGTCGCGCGGCATCATCGAGATCGCGATCATGCGGCTGATGGACATCATGCTGACGCTGCCGAGCCTGCTGCTGGCGATCGTGATCGTCGCGATCCTCGGGCCCGGGCCTGATCAACGCGATGCTCGCGGTCGCGATCGTGCGTGCTGCCGCACTACGTGCGCCTCACGCGCGCCGCGGTGATCGGCGAGACGTCGCGCAAGGACTACGTGACCGCCGCGCGCATCGAGCGGCGCCGGCACGCTGCGGCTGATGTTCAGCGAGGTGCTGCCCAACTGCGCGGCGCCGCTGATCGTGCAGGCGTCGCTCGGCGTCTCGACCGCGATCCTCGACGCCGCCGCGCTCGGCTTCCTCGGCCTGGGCGCGCAGCCGCCGACGCCCGAATGGGGCACGATGCTGGCCGACGCGCGCGAGTTCGTGCTGCGCGCCTGGTGGGTCGTGACCTTCCCGGGCCTGGCGATCCTGGTCACGGTGCTGGCCTTCAACCTGCTGGGCGACGGGCTGCGCGACGCGCTCGACCCGAAGCTGAAGCGATGAGCGCGATGACCGCCGATGGCCGCCTGCTCGAAATCGAA
This sequence comes from uncultured beta proteobacterium, assembly GCA_963761295.1. GTDB lineage: Bacteria > Pseudomonadota > Gammaproteobacteria > Burkholderiales > Burkholderiaceae_C > JBBPYC01. The sequence goes on along the minus strand of CAVXGG010000009.1, from coordinate 9,554 downwards.
GACCTGTCACGTCGAGTTCCCGACCGCAGCGGCGGCGTCATGCACGCCGTCGACGGCGTGAGCCTGACGCTCGACGAAGGCGAGGTGCTCGGCATCGTCGGCGAATCGGGCTCCGGCAAGAGCGTCACCATGCTGGCGCTGATGGGCCTGGTCGCCTATCCCGGGCCGCGTGCGCGCCGAGCACGCTGCGCTTCGACGGCCACGACCTGCTGCGCATCTGCCGAGCCGCGAGCGCCGCGCAGCTGGTCGGCAAGGACATCGCGATGATCTTCCAGGAGCCGACGACCAGCCTGAACCCGTGCTTCACGGTCGGCTTCCAGCTGATCGAAACGCTGCGGCTGCACTGACGGCTGGACCGCAAGCGCGCGGCGCAGCGCGCGCGCGATCGAGCTGCTCGAGCAGGTCGGCATCCCGGCCGCCGAGCGCCGCCTCGACGCCTATCCGCACCAGCTGTCCGGCGGCATGAACCAGCGCGTGATGATCGCGATGGCGATCGCCTGCAACCCGCGCCTGCTGATCGCCGACGAGCCGACCACCGCGCTCGACGTGACGATCCAGGCGCAGATCCTCGACCTGCTGCGCGACCTGCAGCGCGAGCGCGGCATGGCGCTGGTGCTGATCACGCACAACATGGGCGTGGTGGCCGAGATGGCGCAGCGCGTGGCCGTGATGTACGCCGGCCAGGTGATGGAGGAGCAGCGCGTGCCGCGACGCTGTTCGCCGCGCCGCAGCACCCCTACACCGCGGCGCTGCTCGCGGCGCTGCCCGAGCGCAGCGGCGGCCGGCGACCGGCTGGCGACCATCCCCGGCGTGGTGCCCGGCGCTGCACGACCGGCCCGCGCGGCTGCCTGTTCGCGCCGCGCTGCGCCTACGCCACCGACGCGCTGCGCGGCACGAGCGGCCCGCGCTGCGCGCCTGGCGAGCGGCGGCGCACGGTGCGCTGCCACTACCCGCTGGGCGACCGTCGCACGCGCGCACGCGGACGATCGCGGCGCGATCGCATCGCGTCGCCGCATGAGCGCCGACGCGTCGCAGCCGCATCCGCCGCCGAGCTCCGGTGCGTCGAGGCCACGCGACCTGCGCAGCGTCTACGCGGTCCGCCGCGGCCTGTTTCGCGCCGCCGGCGCAGCTGCAGGCGGTGGGCGGCGTCTCGTTCTCGCTCGACGCCGGCCGCACGCTGGCGGTGGTCGGCGAATCGGGCTGCGGCAAGTCGACGCTGGCGCGCATGGTCACGCTGATCGAGCCGCCGACCGCCGGCGAGCTGCAGCTCGACGGCATCGACGCGGTCGACGCCGCCGCCGGCGCGAGCGCCGCACGCTGCGCCGCGCGGTGCAGATGGTGTTCCAGAACCCCTACGGCTCGCTCAACCCGCGCAAGAAGATCGGCGCGATGCTCGAAGAGCCGCTGGCCATCAACACCGACCTGCCGCGCGGCCGAGCGCGCGGAGCAGGCGCGCGCGCATGCTGGCCCAGGTCGGCCTGCGGCCCGAGCACGCCGACCGCTATCCGCACATGTTCTCCGGCGGCCAGCGCCAGCGCATCGCGATCGCGCGCGCGCTGATGCTGCAGCCGCGCGCTGCGTGGTCGCCGACGAGCCGGTCTCGGCGCTCGACGTGTCGATCCAGGCGCAGGTGCTGAACCTGCTGGCCGACCTGCAGGAGGAGCTCGGGCTCGCCTACCTGTTCATCTCGCACGACCTCGGCGTCGTGCGCCACATCGCCCACGACGTGCTGGTGATGTACCTCGGCCATGCGGTCGAGCAGGGCGCCGAAGGCGCGGCTCTTCGCGCGCCCGCTGCACCCCTACACGCAGGCGCTGCTGGCGTCGACGCCGGGCCTCGGGCGCGAGCGCAAGCGCATCGTGCTGAAGGGCGAGCTGCCGTCGCCGCTCGACCCGCCGCCGGGCTGCGTGTTCTCACACCCGCTGCCCGCATGCGACCGAGCGCTGCCGCGCCGAGCGGCCGCCGCTGCGCACGCTGGACGAGCGGCAGGTGGCCTGCCACCATGCCGAGCAATTTCTGGACGTGCCGCGCGTTGCGCCGGTCAGCACCCACCCGCCATCGACGGTACCGGTTTGAATGCGGCGACGCCCATGGGAACGTCGCCGCGCCGGCCTGAATGTCGCAACACCCGAGTCCCCAGATTGCTGATCTCCACTTGATCTGAAAGAGCCAACCACCATGCAGAACCAATCCGCTTCCGATCTGTCACGCACCTGGCGCCGTGCCGCGCTGCTGGCCGTGCCCGCCGCCTTCGCGTTGGCCACCGGCGCCGCCGCAGCCAAGACGCTGGTCTACTGCTCCGAAGGCAGCCCCGAGAACTTCTATCCCGGCATCAACACGACCGGCACCTCGTTCGACGTGCACCAGCAGATCTACAACACGCTGGTCGACTTCGAGCGCGGCGGCACCAACGTCGTGCCGGGCTCTGGCCGAGAGCTGGACCATTTCGGACGACGGCACCGTCTACACCTTCAAGCTGCGCAAAGGCGTGAAGTGGCACGGCACCGGCAAGGGCTTCAAGCCGACGCGCGACTTCAACGCCGACGACGTGATGTTCATGATCGATCGCCAGTGGAAGGAAGACAACCCGTACTTCAAGGTCACGAGCCCGAACCACTCGTACTTCAACGACATGGGCATGCCCAAGCTCCTGAAGTCGGTCGAGAAGGTCGATGACCACACCGTCAAGTTCACGCTGAACAGAGCCGGAAGCGCCGTTCCTCGCGAACCTCGCGATGCAGTACGCGGGCGTCCAGTCCAAGGAATACGCGGACGCGATGCTGAAGGCCGGCACGCCCGAGAAGATCGACCAGGAGCCGATCGGCACCGGCCCGTTCTATCTGCGTGCAGTACCAGAAGGACGCGATCGTCCGCTTCAAGGCGTTCCCGAACTACTGGGCCGGCAAGGCCAAGATCGACGACCTGGTTTTCGCGATCACGCCCGACGCATCGGTGCGCTGGGCCAAGCTGCAAAAGGGCGAGTGCCACGTGATGCCGTATCCGAACCCGGCCGACCTCGACGCGATGCGCGCGAACAAGGACGTCAAGGTGCTCGAGCAGCCGGGCCTGAACGTCGGCTACCTCGCGTACAACACCACGAAGAAGCCGTTCGACGACGTGCGCGTGCGCAAGGCCATCAACATGGCGATCAACAAGAAGGCCATCATCGATGCCGTGTACCTGTCGCACCGGCGTCGCCGCGAAGAACCCGATCCCGCCGACCATGTGGTCCTACAACGACGCGGTCAAGGACATCCCGTTCGATCCCGAAGCCGCGAAGAAGCTGCTCGCAGAAGCCGGCGTGACCAACCTGGCGACCGACCTGTGGGCGATGCCGGTGCAGCGCCCGTACAACCCGAACGCCAAGCGCATCGCCGAGCTGATGCAGGCCGACCTGGCCAAGATCGGCGTGAAGGCCGAGATCAAGACCTTCGAGTGGGGCGAGTACCGCAAGCGGCATGCAGGCCGGCGAGCACCAGATGGGCATGCTCGGCTGGACCGGCGACAACGGCGATCCGGACAACTTCCTGCACACGCTGCTCGGCTGCGACGCCGCGGTGCCGGGCGGCGGCAACGTCGCGAAGTTCTGCTACCAGCCGTACGACGATCTGGTGATGAAAGCCAAGTCGATCCCGACCAAGGCCGAACGCGCCGAACTCTACAAGCAGGCGCAGGTGATCTTCAAGGAACAGGCGCCCTGGTTCACGATCGCGCACGCGGTGCAGTTGAAGCCGGTGCGCAAGGAAGTCGTCGACTTCAAGCTGAGCCCGTTCGGGCGCCACACGTTCTACGGGGTGGACATCAAGAACTGATGCCCTGTGCGTTCGCATGGCCGCTGCATGCGGCGGTCATGCGGGCGATCAACGATTCGGCGGCCCGGCTACAGCGGTCTGATCTCCACCTTGCGGAACTTGACCGTTCCGCGCGCCCACTGCAGCGCAATCGGCCCGCTCGCAAACTTGCCATCCTCGATGTCGACGGTCTTCTGCCCGTTGAGCACCAGCGTCGGCCGGTTGCCCCTGGCCGTGATCTCCTAGGCGTTCCACGGGCCACCGATCCGAGCGTCCACAGCCAAGAGCCCTGGACGCCACCGCCGACAGCCTGAACAGCCGGCCACGCGCCACCCACGGCTTCAACACCCGGTTGAGCCGTGTTCGCCCACATGCTGGCCATTGCTCCGCAGCCTCCCGCCGCAATCCAACAATCCAGGTGTTGCAATCGGGGCTTGAAAGCGCAAGAGAAATAACAAATGCCTATTTACGAAAACGTACTAACACCTTACGACGCCGCCTTCGCGTTTTCATCAAGCTTGTCTTTCGATCCGCGCACGGGAACCCGGGGTTTGCTCAATGGGGTGGTCAATGTGGCAACCGCAATTTATAGTGCGCCGCCGCGCCCGCTTGACATTCCTGCAAACGACAACCGGCTGACGGTTGCACTGGATATCGCGTTCTGGAATGGCTACCTGGAATCCAGCCATTTCGTTTTGGGTGTCCGCTACCCAACCGAGAACTATACAAAGCCCGGAGACAATCGATGCGGCGCAGTGATCCTGGGCCGTTGGGAGATTTCCCAAGGAAGTTACGTTCGCGCCGCCGCATTGGAAGAAATAGAGATGGACAAGAATTTCAAGAACGTCCATCACAATGACACCTCAAATGCGATTCGAGGCAACAGGAGGTACCGGGTGATACTCGACAGTATTTATCACAACGGATTCATGATGCATGAAATCAGGATAAAGGATCATCCCACCGGACGGCTGATTTATACAACGCCGGCAACGCTCATCTCCGATTACACCGCCAATTATACGATCGATTCCACGAAAATCGCCCTGGCCACCATTTCCGGTGATGGTGAAGGTGAAGGCTTCTACTCCAACCTCTATACCTACTGGAGCATTGGAAGCGAATGGGTTGCAAATCCTTGATTTGACAAGCTTCTGAAAGATATCGAATCAACTTGAATATCAACCACTGCGCGCCGCTGTAGAAACAAGAAACACCCACGAATTTTTGGCGTCGCGTTTGATCAGCGGTGCCTGGATGGTTAGACGACGCGTGTCCTGCAGGACCTGCACCGGCTTGCACGCCACTCGCCAAGTTCCCATCATGTAATCGGCTCGACATATGTCGAGGTTTTGATCGTCGAGCATTGCAGCAGGATAATTTGCGGGATCGATTCTGAAGAACGCGCTCATCGCAACTTCGGAATCCGACCCACTCGTTTCAAGCGTGTAGGCCTCCAGAATATAAGCCTGCGATGGATCTCTGCCCTCACGCCCTTCGAATCTCATCAAATAGGTGTACTCACCGAAATACGTCATCACGGTATCGTTGGCTTTCAGGGGTTTTTCGGGGCTCTTGATGCATACCGCTCCTTGCCCAGAAAACGGCCCCGCCGTCAGGCCCTTCTCACGGCCTGTTGCGAAGATGTTCAGGTCATACAACTGGGTCGGCGAGAAAGCCGAGCCTGAAGTCGCAATCGTCGCGTAATTCAAGCCCGGTTCAGCCACCAACGTTACAGCATTGCTTTGTCCGTTCGGCACGGCTGGATAGTTTATTCCGCACAAGGCGGGAACCGACTCCGCTGGGATATTGACAGCAGCTTTTCCAGCTTCACCACAAGCGATCAGCAATGAAGAGCATGCAATAGCTAGAACTGGTACAGTTTTCATCCTCAACGGATCCTTGATAGTCGGTCCTGCAAAACCCATGAATCCCGTATGAGCAAAGGCTCTGCGGGTAATTTCGGCATCGCAAATTTTTCAGGTTTTGCATGATAGGGGTTTGGAGCCCAGAGTTTTCGAATCAATTTTAACGATTTCAAGACCCTGCATAGACCGATCATTTCTTCCGCGCCGCCTTGCCGGCATGATCGACCCCAAGAATGCGTTAACTGTGTTGGCGCAGCACCTACCGGATAAGTGTCGGGTGCCGGATGATTACCTACTGCACGATCGGCGTCCACTGCTGGTGAGTCGAGGTGTGCTGAGCGCGGTTCTGGCAGAGTTCACCGGACGGGCCACGACATGCTGATCGCTTTGCACAAGAACGCCACCACGACGCCCGCCACGCGCGCGGCCATCCAGGCGGCTAAGGCCATTTTTCATACGCATTCGATGAGTATGCTCCGGCCAGAGAATCTGGCACTGGTGTGCTTGCGAATCGCCATGGCGTCTAACGTTCGCGTTCAGCGGTTGCCGAAGGATTCGCTGGAACTCGGGGTTGGGCGCCGAAATTGTGGCGTGATCGATGACTGTCATGAATGGATCAGGCCCTCCATCGTCCGACATTCGCCGCCGCGGTGGATCATTGCGTGGCAGTTAGCGCACACGATGGCCAGTCTTTCAGACTCGTATTCGTGCTCTTTGTGGCTACCTTGCTTAAAGGCTGCAGGTGATGTACCTGAGCATAGCCATACCCTAAATCTCCGTAGCTTCGGCGAAGTCGAACCCACAATTCGGAACTTCGCAGAGGAGACGGCCCCCATTCGCAACGAGGGCCGCGCGGATTTTTGCTCTGCCGCAGCTTGGCCTCGCGATTTCGATGCACGATGAAATACCTCCGCTGTTGCCCTTCCATGAACGACAGTTCTTCGTCGATAACTTCGGGTTCGGACAACAAGGTTGTGCCCTTCATGCGCAGTCTTAATGATTTGAAATGCCTTATAAAGTGCTGAGTGCTCTGGTCCCCGTCCGTTCCACTACGACGTGCCCAGCGACGCATTCCCGTGTTTCCGGCCCAGTCCCCTCGAGCGACAATAGGTCGCTGTCCAACCGGAAGCAGTAGCGCCTGCTTAGTACATGCCCGAGACCAGGTCCCGGTAGCTTTTGTTCTTGCAGCGGCCTATACGCCGACGATCTTCCTTTCCCCGTACACCGGATCTCTGGCGACGAATACGGCGTGAATCTGCTCAGTTACTTGTCCTCTCCCGATACCGCAGGAACAGACTCCGCGCCATCCTTGACGAATGCCACGGCCTCCGTGTTCTCGTCAGGGTGTTCCTTGAGCCATGCAAAATTTCCGTTTATTCGGCTCGGTTCCATCGTAGTAGTGAGCCCAACCGATGTACACAAACAAAACGGGAAGATCTCGCTGCAGTGCGTTGCGAAACTCTTCGTGGTATGCACTAGACGCCTCCTATTCTGCGAGTCTGTCCACAATGACGACATTGTTCCCGGAAATTGCGCCCAACGACCAAAATCAGGCGTCGCCGTAGGCGGTCGCTGTATTACAAGGTTAGGCATCATCTTCATTGACCATACGAAGCAGTGAAAATACTACTGCTACAAGAGTTGGTAAAATAATCCTCCCGCCGCTAATGAGAAACCCATTCGCGAGCCTTCCGGTAGCAGCGCACCTGCAAATGCAGCAAAGCCTAGCGCAATTAAAAGGCCCCAAAATACTGGCATTAGACGTGTTACTCTTCCGTTTGGTCGATTGCGCTCAGTCGGTTTGTTTATGCCAATTAAAGTAACAAGTACAAAAATAATAATGAAGAGTCCGAAGAAGCACATGTAAAGGCCAGCGCTTGAAGCTTTGAGCGTTCCAGATAATATTGAAGACTTTAGATCAACTGTTCCCTCAGCAATGTTTCCTTGAAATAGCATCCATAATCAGCCGAAAAAGCATGAACGCCCCTATCAAGGCGACGAGTCAGCCAATCGGCGGGAGACCACGTTTCTGATGTCTTCTCTGGTGCGAAGGAGTTTGGGATCTTAGCCATTCACAATTCTAAAAAATAAATTTTTGAACGCCAAACGCAGGTTTCACCGGCTCGCCGCAGTCGAGTTCGGCGCAAGGCATGTTTAGCGAAGTAATTACCCCGCTGCCGCAAATCGCCCGAAGGCCACTAGGCAAATTTCCTTGCAAATCAATTACTTAGAGGAGATGTCTTGAGAGTACACAGTACCACATTGATTCTGATGGAATTCCACCGTCAGTTCAGGCAGTGTAATTCTCCAATAGGTTGCGAATCCACTTTTGATACTGACGCCAGTGCAAGCGCTAGCGAGCGCATTGCTCGACGAAGATTGCATATCTTTCTCTAAGTTCCTAGCCACGCTAACCCCATCGCATTACCCACATCTTTTTTCCGCACTTGGAAAATTCGCAGCAAACCCTTGCAAAATCAACAACTTAGCCGCCCGGATGCTCTCATAAGGCTCTTTTGAGCACCCTTCGTAAGCTGTTGATTTCAAAGGGCTTTTCAGACTTGTGGGTAATGCGATCGCGCTAACCCATCCCATTACCCACATCCTTGCCTGAACCGCATGCCCTCGACGCATGAAGCGATACGTTGCAGCCCGAGCCACAGCGATTTGACGCCCGGCTCGCCGTCGCCCTTGCGACCGAGGAAGCCGCCGAGCGCAGCGATCATGTGCAGCGCCGCGCGCAGCGTCGGCGGCTTGTCCGGCGGCTTCCTGCGCGCCACGATCCAGGCGGCTTGCCACTCCTCGCGTGTGAGCAGTCGCTCGGCGTCCCAGTCAGGGCAGGCGCGCCCCAGGCGCATGAGCAGTCCGATGCGCCAGCGACACGACCAGATACACCGCCAGCGCGCGCTCGATGCGCTGCAGGCTCGCCAGCTGCAGCGCCTCGACCCGGCAGCCTGCCTTAAGCGTGAGAAACAGCATCTCCACCTCCCAGCGCGCGCGGTACCAGTCCACGAGTTCGACGGCCTGCGGCCAGCGTCGGTGCCTCGCGGTTGGTCAGCAGCCGCCAGACCACCGGCTTGGCGCCTGCGGGCGCGTCGACCTCGGAGCGATCAGGCACGTCACCTCCAGCTGCCCGCCCTGGCGGTCGTGCAGCCGCACGCGCTGCACGCGCACCTCCTGCTCCACCTCGCGCGCCTTGCGCCCGCGCCCGGCGGGCAGCTCAAAGCGGATGTGCCCAGCGGCGCGCTGGCCATCACCTCGTCCCACAGCTTGCCGCCCTCGGGCAGCACCCGGTTGTGCTGGCAGCGCAGCAGATAGTCGGCCGCATGCCCAGAGTCGCGCGCCCGCACCAGCAGCGCCAGCAGGTCGCTTTCGCGGTCGCCCACGCACACCAGCCGCGTGGCCGGCAGCTCGGCCGCGAGCTCAGCCAGCCGCTCGTAGCCCTCCACCCAGCGCATGCTCTCCAGCGGCCCGCCGCGCGGGCCGTCCGCCTGCTTGGCCTCGCGCGCCCACATCCACGCGTCCAGCACGCCCAGCGGCACGCGCTGCGGACTCACCGCGTAGGTCGCGTGCAGGTACATGCCGCGCTGCGCCTCGTAGCTCAGCGGCCCCAGCCTTGATGGCCTGGCCGTTGAAGTCCAGCTCGGTCGTGTCCTGCAGGCACAGCACCACGGCTTCGCCGCCATGCGCTGGACGCTGCGCGGCCGTGCGGCGCGAGGATGTCGCTCCAGCCCAGCGTCGTTGCCAGCAGCCGGTACGCCGCCTTGGTCTCGCCCGCGCCGAGCAGGCCGCCGGAATGCTCGCGCTGGGCTGCTCGGCCAATCGCTGACCAGCCGCACCAGCCGGCGGCTGCGCCGCGCATAGCAAGACCAACCTGCAACGAAGCAACAGGCAC